>NZ_JARJHU010000003.1:872352-970001 GCF_029269825.1 Pedobacter sp. JY14-1
GGCGCGGCAGGTAGTGGAGGGCTTTATCACAGGGCTGCATAAAAGCCCGTTTCACGGATTTTCAGTAGAATTTGCAGAACACCGGCTTTACAATACAGGAGACAGCGTAAAGAACATCGACTGGAAACTTTTTGCCCGGACAGATAAGTTGTTCAGTAAAAGGTATGAAGAGGAAACCAATCTTCGGTGCCAGTTTGTGATGGATATTTCCTCCTCTATGTATTTTCCGCCCGGCGCTTATAACAAACTGAATTTTTCTGTGGAAGCAGCCGCTTCGCTGATCTATCTGCTGAAACGCCAGCGCGATGCGTTCGGACTCAGTCTGTTTACAGAAGAACTGTTGCTGAATACTCCGGCGAAATCGACCACAGCTCACCAGAAATATTTATTCGGTGAACTGGAACGCGTGCTTTCCAGCCCGAAAATGGAGCTAAGGACGAACCTGGAGCAGGCATTGCACCAGGTGGCCGAGCTGATCCATAAACGATCGCTGGTGGTCGTCTTCAGTGATCTTCTGAACACCCTGTACAGCGAAGAACAGACAGAAGTATTGTTTTCTGCCTTGCAGCACCTGAAATTCAATAAGCACGAAGTAGTGATCTTTAATGTAACGGATAAGGCACGTGAAGTGGATTTTGCTTTTGATAACCGTCCTTATGAGTTCGTAGATATGGAGACTGGGATGAAACTAAAAGCCCACGTTTCGGGCATACGGGAAAATTATCTGGACCGGATGAGGGCATACCGTCATGCCATACAACTGAAGTGCATCCAGTATAAGATCGATATGGTGGATGCAGACATAGCTGAAGGTTTTTATCCGGTATTGCAGGCCTATTTGATCAAGCGTCAGAAAATGAGCTAGTGAGCGCTTTTCCCGGTATCATGGCAGACGGATGATTTTCCGCAACGTCTTCGCCTCAAATGCGATCACAATTCTTTAAAATGATTGCACACGCCTGCCTGATCTCTTCTTCGGAAATGATCAGCGGAGGCGCAATGCGCATCGAATTGGCGCAATGCAGGAACCAGTCAGTAATGAGTCCATCTTCAATACAAGCGTCGATTATCCTTTTGTTCTGATCAAAATTTTCAAATTCAACAGCGATCATAAGTCCCTTTCCACGTACTTCCTTAATGGCCGGGTGCCTGAGCAGCTCGCGGAAAAGCTGGCCTTTGGCTTCAACACCGGCTATCATCTCTTCACAAAGGATGGTTTGCAGTGTCGCAAGGCCAGCGGCACAGCTTACCGGATGTCCGCCAAAAGTGGTAATATGACCCAAAATGGGGGCAGTGGCCAGGGAAGCCATGAGCTCACCAGAGCTGATAAATGCCCCGATGGGCATTCCGCCTCCTATACCCTTGGCCAGTAACAGAATGTCAGGGACTATACCGAAATGCTCGAACCCAAACAGCTTACCCGTACGCCCGAAACCCGTTTGTATCTCATCCAGTACCAGTAAGGTTCCTGTCTCTGTGCACTTTTCGCGTAGGGCCCGGAAATAAGCAGCGTCTGCCACCCGGATACCTGCTTCGCCCTGTATGGTCTCCACAAATACTGCTGCTGTGTTTTCGGTAATACGGTCGAGATCAGTGAACGAGCCGTAATGAATGAATCCGGTCCGAGGCAGCAAGGGCCGGTAGGCTTGTTTAAATTCCTCGTTGCCCATCAGGCTGAGCGCACCCTGGGTACTGCCATGATAGGAATGATGACAGGCAAGTAGTTCTGCCCGCCCGGTATAACGTTTTGCAAGTTTCATGGCTCCTTCAACAGCTTCAGCTCCTGAATTGACAAAATAGGTGCAGTCGAGGGGTGGAGGAAGGACTTCAGCCAGGGCCCTGGCAAAGTTGACCTGAGGGCTTTGTACAAATTCCCCGTAAACCATGATATGCATATAGCTTTCTGCCTGGGCCTTGACCGCGGTCACCACGTTCTGGTGGCAATGACCAACATTGCTGACCCCTATGCCTGCGATCAGGTCCATGTATCTGCGCCCGGAAGGATCATACAGGTACATGCCTTCAGCTTTGACAAATTCAAGAAGAAGCGGTGCTAAAGTAGTCTGGGCATTGTGCCGGAGGAACAGCTGGCGTTGTGTAAGCATAACAACGCAAAGGTACTAATTTCTTCCCGGTCTGCCGTTGCGGTACCTGGACAGGATCTCACGTTTGAATGCTTCCTGGGCACGGTAATACTTACCTACCGTCTTAATGGGCAGGTTCGATCTGAGCTTATAGTAATATTTCTTTTCGAGGTTCAGCTCCCGCTGCCTGATGCTGAAATCGTTAGTAATGAGTTCCTGTACCTGTGCATCTGAAAGGTCCTCGATTTCGTTGATCTTCCGGAAACTGATCATCTTCTGAAAACGTTCTTTGCGCAGTGCTGCCTGTTCTTTCTGATAGTCATTATAAATAGGCCAGAAAATCTTAGCCTCTTCAGCGCTCAGACCAAGCTTTTCGGTCAGGTATGCAATTTTATAAGTTTCAATCTCGTTGATGCGATCACCTTGTGCTTTTGCGGAGACCGTAACTGTAAAAAGCAACATTGCAGAAAGGATTAGGTTTTTCATAGTGCGTCTTTTATAAAATACTGGCCAGGTCATTCTGTGAATAATTATTTAGAATGTAATTTTCCAGTTCCATATCGGCAGTATTTGTCTTCTTGTCTTCTTTGTAGTTAGCCTCAATGTGTTCCATGATTACATCTTCATCGATATCAAACAGGATCTGTTCTGCGGCTATATCTGCATGCGGGTTTCCAGGTATCTTTTCCCGGTTGCCGGTACTGAAGAATAAAATGCCTGCTGCGGCTATAATGATAAAGCAGGCTGCAGTAGCATATTTCAGTACGCCGGACCGCCACAGCCGGAACACAGGCTTCTGGCTGATTTTGTTTGTAATACTTGTCTCCAGGTGATCAAAATAGGCATCAGGAACCGTAAAGCCGGAATCCTGAGGAACCAGCACCTTAAGCCGTTCCACTGAAATACGGGTATTGATCTCATGGCTCAGTCCGTCAAAATAACCGGAAGGAACAGTAAAGCCAGTTCCGCTCACACTCCTTTCACTATGTTCGCTATGTTCTTCCATTTCAGATATATTGATGCATCGGAGGGCAAAAGGTTTAAAAGGTAATGTCCTCATTTAGCATAAAAGTTTCTATTTTTTTGACGGCGATGTGGAATGAGGCTTTCAACGCGCCCACACTGGTACCTGTGATCTCTGCAATCTCCTCGTATTTAAGGTCATCGAAATACTTCATGTTGAAAATCAGCCGCTGTTTTTCGGGCAGACTGAGGATGGCCTTCTGTAGTTTGAGCTGCAGTTTGTCACCGTTAAAATAAGAAGACGCGACCAGGCTTTGTTCCAGTTCTCCAGATACCTCATCAAGGGGCGTATTGTTACGCTGCTTTTGTTTGTTCAGGAAAGTAATGGATTCATTGGTAGCGATCCGGTAAATCCAGGTATAGAGCTGGGAATCGCTGCGGAACTTTTCCAGGTTGTTCCATACCTTAATAAAAGTTTCCTGCACCAGATCATCTGCATCGTCATGGTCAATGACCAGCCTGCGGATATGCCAGTAGATCTTTTGCTGATATTTCTTAAGAAGCAGATTGAAGGCCTCATTGCGTGTTTTGCTATCCGAGAATTTTTCCAGGATATCTGCGTCTTCAACCTGCTTCATGTATTGTGCTTAAGCTGTTATTTGCCTGCCCTCTTCATCACTTTTTGTGCAGCCTCCACAATATTGATACTGTCCAGACCATATTTGGTCATCAGCTGGTCAGGGGTGCCGCTTTCGCCGAAACTGTCGTTCACAGCAACAAATTCCTGAGGTGTCGGCAGTTCGGTAACGAGCAGCCTGGCTATGCTTTCGCCCAGTCCGCCAAACTTATTGTGTTCTTCACAGGTTACTACACATCCGGTTTTCCGTACCGATTTCAAGACTGCCTCTTCATCCAGAGGTTTAATCGTATGGATATTGATGATCTCGGCATCGATTCCCAGATCGGCCAGTTTTTCACCTGCTTCTATTGCCTTCCATACCATGTGTCCGGTGGCAATGATGGTCACATCTTTACCTTCATTTACCATCCAGGCCTTGCCGATCTCAAATTTCTGGTCAGGATCAGTAAATACCGGGATCACGGGACGTCCGAAGCGCAGGTATACCGGGCCATGGTGCTCCGCAATGGCCATGGTCGCCGCCTTTGTCTGGTTGTAGTCACAAGGGTTGATCACCGTCATACCCGGCAGCATTTTCATGAGGCCGATATCTTCCAGGATCTGGTGGGTAGCTCCGTCCTCACCAAGGGTAAGGCCCGCATGGGAAGCACAGATCTTGACATTTTTGTCCGAATACGCCACTGACTGACGGATCTGGTCATACACCCTGCCTGTCGAGAAATTGGCAAAAGTTCCGGTAAAAGGAATTTTTCCGCCAATGGTCAGACCTGCGGCAATGCCGATCATATTGGCTTCCGCAATACCCACCTGGAAGAAACGTTCCGGAAATTCCTTGATGAAGGCATCCATTTTCAGCGAGCCAACCAGGTCAGCACAAAGCGCAACCACTTCTGGATTTTTCTTTCCGGCTTCCAGTAGCCCCGCACCGAAACCGGAACGTGTATCTTTCTTTTCTGTATATGTATATTTTTTCACAGCTTTTCTGTTTTTAGTAATCCTGCAATGTAGCGCTTAATTGTGACAAGGCATTGGCCAGTTGCTCGTCATTAGGGGCAACGCCATGCCATTTGTGAGATCCCATCATGAAATCCACACCATAGCCCATCTGTGTACTCATCAGGTTCATAATTGGTTTGCCTTTGCCGGTCAGTGACCTGGCCAGAAGCAGTGCCTTGATGATGCTGTCCATATCATTGCCGTCCGATGTGATCACCTGCCAGCCGAACGCCTCAAATTTGGCCTGAAGACTATCCAGAGAAAGTACTTTTTCGGTCGGTCCGTCGATCTGCTGGCCGTTATAGTCGACAGTAGCGATCAGGTTGTCCACTTTGTTGAAAGGCGCAAACATGGCGGCTTCCCAGTTCTGGCCTTCCTGCAGCTCCCCGTCACCGTGCAGGGAATATACTATGGAGTTATCCTTATTCAGCTTTTTGGCAAGCGCGGCACCAATGGCTACCGACATGCCTTGTCCCAATGAACCGGAAGCTATTCTTACTCCAGGAAGCCCTTCATGTGTGGTCGGGTGCCCCTGCAGCCTTGAATTCAGCTTTCTGAAAGTAGCCAGCTCACTTACCTCAAAATAGCCCGATCTGGCCAGTACACTATAGAAAACCGGAGAAATATGCCCGTTGGAAAGAAAAAACAAATCTTCGCCCTTACCATCCATCGAGAAGTTTGGATTGTGCTTCATGACTTCAAAATAAAGTGCGGTTAAAAAGTCGGCGCAGCCCAGTGACCCACCCGGATGACCGGACTGGCAGGCATGTACCATTCTGACAATATCCCTTCTTACCTGAGTAGCGATATCTTCTAGTTCATTTATTGTATGTTTCATTAATTGGGGTTATTTATTCTCACAAACTTATAGAAAAGGAGCCGGATATGCAATCGATCTCCCGCCCCGCAGACATACAAAATGCAGGCCGTATCGCCTGTAAAAACAAAAAGGGGCAGAAATACCTGCCCCTTTAATGAAAAATTAAGCTTTATGAACAAAAGTTGGTACAAAGGTAGTATATTAATTTGTGAAAAAGCTACTACCCTAGATGAACAGATGAAGAAAATCGGCCTTATCCTTATTTTTGTTACGGTATGTAATTGCGTCATAGCACAAAGAAACGGGCGCACACTGGAACTGCTTTACCGGATTTCAGGGAAACAGTCCATAATGGGCATACACAACAGGGAACCCAATACAAAGCCTGCCGCCTGGACAGACGAAATGTTTAGGGTAAGTGGTAAGTATCCGGCACTTTGGAGCGGCGACTTCCTTTTTCAGGGCGAGAATATTGCCAGCCGCCAGGTTATGATCGATGAAGCAGTAAGACAATGGAAGAAAGGTGCCTTGATCAACCTCATGTGGCATGCCTGTAACCCGGCCTTTGAGCAACCCTGCGGCTGGGATAAAAAAGGCGTGCTGAGCCAGCTCAGCGACGAGCAATGGCAGGAATTGCTCACAAGCGGTACCCGGCTTAATGTGCGCTGGAAAATGATGATGGATGAAATCGCTGTTTACCTGAAGCAGTTGCAGGACAAAGGCGTAGAAGTAATGTTCCGCCCATTGCATGAGATGAACCAGAAAGTCTTCTGGTGGGGCGGGCGTCCGGGCCCGGAAGGGACGCTTAAACTCTACCAGCTGACGCATGATTATTTTACAAAGCGCAAAGGGCTCCGTAACCTGATCTGGATATGGGACATGCAGGACTTCGGCACACTGGAGCATGATGTGAACGTTTATAACCCGGGACATGCCTACTGGGATATCGCTGCCCTCGACATTTACGACGACAAGAGTGGCTTCAGCAGGGAAAAATACGATGTTATGGTTGAAGTAGCTAAAGGCAAGCCGGTTGCAATCGGCGAATGCCAGAAATATCCTACGGCAGACCAGCTATCCAGACAGCCAAAATGGACATTTTTTATGGGCTGGTCAGAGCTGGTATTTAAATATAATAACCAGGAAGCCATCAGGATGCTAGCCGGTGCATCGAATGTCCTTACGCTGGACGAATTAAAAAAATAAAAGAATCTTCCTGTTCGGGTTTCCTTAACCGTTTTAATAACAAATAAACATACGTTTTGTGCTGATCAATCAGCCGGAGCGACCATATGAGGTTAAAATCCCCATAATCAGGTTTATTAATTTTTTCCCTCAGGAGCGGATTGTGGATACAAGGCCGCTCTTGTTTTTGGTATATATCTACCATTTCCGGGGCGGTAGGAGCGGATGTAACCCTAAAAACACCCGCTCCATGCTTCCGGAATCCCCGCGCAGGATTTTCCCTTCGTTGTCTGCATGTACTGCTCACTGATCCTGCGCGTCTTCCCCTCAACGGTCCCCATCTAAAAAAGTCCTCCCCGGACAATTCCAGTATTGCCAAGATAGTGCCAGCAGAGATTTCCACGTTTATATCACCTTCAACGCAGATCAACCCGGGAAAGCCAGGAAATAAATTCATCAATTTGTAGCAAATTGGGTATTATGCATGCATAGTAAAGCAGACGGTCCATGTCAGCGTTGACATGGACCGCCCTTGGTATATATAAGCGTAAGGTTATTTTTTCTGTTCAGAAAGGAATGTGATCAATGATGCGAACTCTTCGTAAGACAGCGAATTGGCAAGTCCTTCAGGCATCATGGACGTTTCCAGCTCCTTCCGTGTGGCAATGTCTGAGGTTTTGATGTTGCTCACCTGTCCTGCAATGTCGCGAAGGGTAACCTTGCCCGCTGTTTCGGCAGTTACAAAGCCCATATAAGTCTTGTCATCTTTTGTCGTAATCATTACTGTGGCAAAGCCTTGTGAAATTGATGCGTTTGGCTTCAGGATGGATTCCGCAATATGCTCGCGACTCATGATTGATCCAATCTGCCCCATGAAAGGCCCTTTCAGCGGTTCGCCCTTGCTCAGGCTATGACAGGCAACACAGCCTTGCTTAGTGAAAATACCTTTGCCCAGGGCCGGATTGCCTTTAATCTTTGCCATAGCCAGCATGATATCTTCTATAGAAGACTCGCCGATCTGCCCCTTTTTGTTTCTGATCTTTTCCAGGTCGATCTTATCTTCCACTTTGGCTACCGGTTTTTCCTCAACACTGAATTCAGGTATTTCCATCTGGTATTTTTCATTAAGATCGATGAAGAAGGTCTTGCCGGCAGTGCCTGATTTTCCTGCCTCAGCCAGCATAAACTGTCTGATGGCGGCAGAGCCTGCCCATTCTACGGCATCATAATAGGGGCCATGACCGTCTGGCCGGGTAGACCACCAGGTCTCTGCGGTATAGGGAGCCTCCGTCTTATACGTTCTTGCTAGTGTATTGATGATCGCAGTCTTCAGATTCTGGTCATTGCTCTTCTGATAGGCTGTGATCAGGCTGCTAACTGCTTTCTGGTCATGCACATAACGCAGTACCCATAGTGCCAGTGTAGCGTTTTCAGTACCTACTGCATTCAAACACGCATCGGTCGCATTCAGCTCCAAAAGTGCCTGTACGGCAAGGTGAGCAGGAATGATCGCCGAGTTCGGCGTTGCATGAGGACCTTCAGTATCTTTGGCCGGGGCTGCAAACGAGCTGGGTACCTTTACCCCCAGCAGTGCAGGAATTGCTTCGGCCTTACCCAGACGGCCCAGGCCGATAATGGCAGCAGCCTGTATCCTAGGTGAGTTGTCTTTAAGCCCCTCCAGGAATGGCTGTACGGGCACACTCGGTGCATTGGCCTTCCGGTCTGCAAGTGCACGCAGGGCAAATTCCCTTACCTCAGGTTCTGCTGTCAGTTTTACCAGATTTACGGTGCCTTGTGCCCCCGCGGCCTGTGCATATGTAAAGATACCGGCTACACGGTTATACAGAGGGAGAGATCTGTCGGCGGCAATAATCCACGATGCCTTTGCAGCATCAGCCGGTTTGCGGCTCAGCAATTCCTGCTGGGCATTCAGCCTGGCTACGGAGCTATTCGATTTCAGCAGTTCGCTGAGTTTTTTTACCGGTGCCTTTTTCAGATCTGGAAATGCAGTGTATTGCCAGCCCTTTGGAACGGCTCTGACAATAAAGCCTTTATCCGGACTGCCGGAATAACCCGCACCATCCCAGGCAGAAAGGTACAGTCGGCCAGAGCCGTCAACATCCAGGTCAGTGATCTGGTTCAGCTTGATAAAGTTTTCGTCCTTTTGCGTAAAGCTCGCGCCGTCAGGTGTTACACGGTGAAGGTAAAGAAAGCTGTTTCCCCAATCTGCCATCATCGGTACATGATTATATTGCTCTGGCCAGGTCGGCTCATCCATGAAAAGACAGCCTGTACCTGAGCCTCCGCCTACATCGACCAGGCCAGGCAGAATCTCTTCTGTAAAATGCTTGAACAATAACGGGTAGCCATACTCTCCTGACTGGATATGGTGACTAAAGCGGATATTCCAGCCACCTCCGTCGTTCGTATTGTCACGGGTAAAGATGTTCATGTAGGGGTCGATGGCCACGTCATAAATATTACGTGTACCATGTGTATAGGTTTCCATTTCAGTTCCGTCCGGCCTTACCCGTACGATACCGCCACCATGCATGGTTAGTTTTTTGCCGTTACGGTCCACAGCATTATAAAAGCCGAAGTCCCCGACAGCAATATAGATCCAGCCATCTATGCCCATCCGGATTCCGTTGGTGGCATGGTCGGTGCCCCGGCTCTGCAGGAATTTCGGGGCGCTGATGTGTTCGATCAAGGGCTTGGAAGGGCCATCGGCTACGCCGTCATTGTTTTTGTCTTCAAACACGACCAGGTCCATGCCGGTAGCAATTCCCTTCTCGAAAACGGTATGGAGTACAAAAACTTTGTCGCCCATAGCAATAATTCCTCTGGGATTGTCTACCGCGGCAAACTCGGTGTGGCTTTCCGGCTTTCCGTCGTTGTCTTTGTCAATCAGCTTGATGATGCTGCCTTTCCCCGGGTCTTTGCCCAGTGAACCGATCTGGTCTACACCTACAAATACTTCGCCGGTAGCTGCCACAGCAAGACATGCGGGACTTGGTGTAAGGTCGGAACCGGCAAAATTGTTCAGTATCAGCGCTCCCGGCCAGCTGGAAGCATTGCGTGGTGTATCGGCCTGAATGCTCAGCGCCTGGTGTGTTTCGGTGTTAAAACCCATGCGTGCTGCAAAACCCAGCAGCAGCAGGAAGGAGTAGATGAGTAAAAGGTTGATCTTAAACATGGTTTTGGTTATAGTCCCTGGCGGGAAATAGTGATTAGTGTGTGTTTTTGGTACTATCAAACTTACTATTTTTTGGCGATAATTCTACAGATGTTCATGCATGAAACACCGTTGTACTTACCAGGAACTTACAATAAGGTATTACCGGTGTTTCATACAGGCGCTTTGCAGCATTCTGGCGGAAATAGCCGAACCAAACCCGTATGAAACCCGGTCCAATGCCGTAGCGAAGGGGCTAAGCATTGCAAGGTATTAAGCCGGAAAAGCTTAGCTTTACCTGGAAAAGTCAGGTTTATGGATATGATTTTATTGACGCTCTGCCTGGTATTCCTGATGGTGGTCTGTGTTAGGAAACAAAAACTGACTACCGGAGGTGCCTTTGCCGCGGGATTAGTAGGGGCACTGGTGTATCTTGCCTCAGGCTGGAATGGACTGCTGATGTTGCTTGGCTTCTTCCTGGTCAGTGTCTGGGCAACTGCACACGGCCGGGCAAAGAAAGTGGCAGCGGGTGAGGTGCATTCGGGCAGGCGTAATGCAGGTCAGGTCCTGGCAAACGGGGGAGTAGCTGCGCTGATGGCAATCGCCATGATCACAGATCGGGTGCATGATGAGATGTACCTGTTAATGATGGCGGCGAGCCTTGCCTCGGCACTATCTGATACCTTATCTTCAGAATTGGGTATGGTCTACGGACGAAGGTTTTATCATATACTGAACCTCAGGCCTGGTGTCAGGGGAACAGATGGCGTCATTAGCCTTGAAGGTACGCTTGCCGGGCTGGCCGGGTCTGCCCTCGTAGCATTGATCTTCGCAGGCTGGAGTCTCCAGGCCTTATTAACAGCACTGGCGGGTATGGCGGGCAATTTTGCCGACTCATTGCTGGGTGATCTGCTGGAACGCAAAGGCCATATTGGTAATGATCTGGTGAATTTTCTAAATACGCTTGTTGCAGCGTTGGTCGTACTGGGGCTTTTTCTTGCCACACAAGCGTTTGCGTAAAAGATTTATACAATCTTTTGGCATTTACAGTCCGACTTGCTTTATATTTACGAAATGCAAGCGGTTTTTATCTGCTGACCGGCATCTTTCCGGGAAGGGCAATAATGACCTGATAACTAAACAAAATACAACTGACCAAACTAGAACCACACATGCCAAATCAAAGCAGAACATCCGGAATACCTCCAATTGCAATCATAGGCGCCTTATTCTTCATTTTCGGGTTTGTTACCTGGTTAAACTCCGTATTGATCCCTTATCTGAAGATTGCCTGTGAGCTGACCAATTTTGAGTCTTATCTCGTAGCTTTTGCTTTTTATATTGCCTATTTTGTTATGGCGCTGCCTTCCGCATGGGTACTGAAGATGACCGGATTTAAAAATGGCATGGCAGTGGGCCTGGTGATCATGGCGGTAGGCGCACTGCTGTTTATCCCCGCGGCCCTGAGTCGTACCTATATGCTGTTCCTGCTGGGACTTTTTGTGCAGGGTACCGGCCTTGCGGTGCTGCAAACTGCTTCTAATCCGTACATTACGATATTGGGTCCCGTAGAGAGCGCAGCCAGGCGGATCAGTATCATGGGTATATGTAATAAGGTCGCAGGTGCGATAGCACCTATATTGCTGGGTGCGGTCACGCTGAAAGATGCTGATGGTGTTATTGCCCGGGTAGCTACCGCAAACGCTGTGGAAAAGGCTGCCGAGCTGGATGCCCTTGCCCATAAGGTAATCTGGCCCTATGTGGCCATAATAGCAGTACTAGTGGTACTTGCCGTATTGATCTATTTTTCCGGCCTGCCTGAGGTAGATACTGAGAAAGAAGAAGGTGAAGTTGCACAGGCAAATACCAACAAGACCAGCATTATGCAGTTTCCGCATTTGTTACTAGGCGCATTTACGCTGTTCTTATATGTAGGTGTTGAAGTAATGGCCGGAGATACGGTTATTGCGTACGGTGCGACCAAGGGTATTGCTTTATCTGAGGCTAAATTCTTTACTACCTATACGCTGATCAGCATGATCGTGGGTTATATCGTTGGTATCATCTGTATCCCAAGATTTTTCAGTCAGCAAACCGCGCTGAAGGGGTCTGCGGTACTGGGCGTTATATTTTCGCTGGCTGCCATCTTTTCAGGTGGTTATACTTCGGTACTTATGATTTCCTTACTCGGGCTGGCCAATTCACTGATGTGGCCGGCGATATGGCCACTGGCCATTGATGGTCTGGGCCGCTTTACCAAGACCGGGGCTTCACTGCTGATCATGGGTATTTCCGGCGGTGCGCTGCTGCCCCTGCTTTATGGCTATCTGACCGATGTGGTCAATGCACAGCAGGCTTACTGGATCATGGTGCCCTGCTACCTGGTAATCTGGTATTATGCGGTTTATGGCCATAAACTCAGGTCCCGTTCATAATTTCGGGAGATTGAACGAAATGAACACTTTCATCAGTACCTGAAATCTTCACTGAAGTGCTATTTTAAGGGTATTGAATGAGCAAGTGTGGCGTTTTTAAGACTGAATAACATATCCATTTCCAGGAAACTGTACTTTACGATCGGGTTTACGGCTTTGCTTGTGACGATCGAACTGTGTACGTTGTGGTTTGCAATAACGACATTGTCTGCGGTCCGGTCTTATGTAAGCGGAGAAGGCCTTTGGTCCAAGGCGCAGAAGGATGCGGTCATGAACCTGCGGAGATATGCCCAAACGCAAGATGAAAATGACTACGAGGAGTTTAAGCGTTTTCTGGAGGTACCCTACGGGGACAAAGCCGCCAGGCTGGAACTGATGAAGTCCATGCCTGATTTTGAAAAGCCAGGCAGCATTTTATCCAGGGCCGGAACCATCCGGATGATGTCGATGGAATGATCAACCTGTTGATGCGTTTCCATGACGTAAGTTACCTGAAGAGGGCCTTTACCGCATGGGCGAATGCAGAACCCGCGCTGGAAAAACTGATCGTGATCGGCGAAAACCTCCACGATCTTGTCGCACAAGGTGCGGATCAGGACGAAATACAGGTGTTGCTGAAGGAGGTTGATTATATCAACGTACAACTGACCGGATTAGAGGATAATTTTTCCTATACACTTGGCGAAGGGGCCCGCTGGCTGGAGGGACTCATATTAAAGGTAGTCATGGCATTGTCGCTGACAATTGGAACGGCAACTGTACTGTTATCGGTTTCCATCAATCGGAATCTGAAAAAGGGCGTGGACGCAATTATTGAAGGTTCAGCAAGGGTAGGAAGCGGTTTACTGTCTGAGCGTGTGCAAGTATTTTCTTCAGATGAGATCGGAATGGTCGCAATGGCATTTAATGAAATGACGGCAACTGTAGAGCGGAATAAAAATGCCCGGCGCGAATTCCTGCTGAACATGAGCCACGAAGTACGTACGCCGATGAACGCAATACTTGGCTTTTCCCGGCATTTGATCGAGACAGAATATAATAAAGAACGTAGACAGTCTCTGCAACTGATCATTGAGTCTGGTGACCGTTTGCTGCAGGCACTGAATAAGGCACTTGAGCAACTGGAAATAGAGAAAGGGGGCGCTGTCATGCAAACAGTGGAAGCGACGATGTATGAGGAGCGCAATGAGGACTGGGGGAAGGGGGTCAGGGTACTGGTCGTGGAGGACAATGAGATCAACCTGATGCTGGTTCAGAAACTGCTGGAAAAGCGTGGATTCGAAGTTCTGGCAGCTGAAAATGGCAGGGTTGCCCTGCAAAGGCTTGAAGAAGCGGGGGCAGATATCGTACTGATGGACTTGCAGATGCCAGAGATGGATGGTTACGAGGCAAGCAGCAGGATCCGGGGTTTGCCTTCGGAAAAAGCAGCGGTACCCATCATTGCAATGACTGCGCATACTGTGACAGGTGACCGGGAGCGTTGCCTGGAAATCGGAATCAATGAATACATATCCAAACCGTACAGGGCGGCAGAACTTTACAGCAAGCTTTCTGAAGCCCTGTATGGCAGGTCATCTATTTCAGCAGGTCAAGCACCTGGGCCGTAGCATTTTTAGTGTCTACTTTTTTAATGATATGGGCAATGTTGCCATTCTCGTCGATAATAAAGGTGCTGCGGTTGGTACCCATATAAGTCTTTCCGTACATATTTTTTTCTCCCCATACACCATAGGCTTCCACAATCTTTTTGTCGGTATCTGCGAGCAGGGTAAACGGAAGACTGTATTTGCTGGCAAATTTATGGTGTGATTTTTCATCGTCTACGCTTACGCCAAGCACGACGATACCCTTGGCGCTGAGGCCCTGGTAGTTGTCGCGGTAGTCGCACGCTTCTGCTGTACAGCCCGGAGTGTCGTCCTTAGGATAGAAATAAAGCACGACAGTCTTCCCTGCAAACTGTCCGAGGGATACCGTGTTACCATGCTGGTCTGTTGAGGTGAAATCGGGGGCCTTCTGGCCTTCTTTTAATTCGCTCATGATGTTTATCTGTAAAAAGTAATGGAATAGTTCCTGGTGTTGTCCTTCATATCTGTAACCACCAGCTCGAGCCTATGTTTGCCCGGACCTGTATTTTCGTCAAAGGTATGCCAAAGGCCGGCAGTCTTGGTATCAAATTCCATTAGTACCCAACGTCCGTCAATGTAACCGTTAAAGCTCTTGATGCCAGACAGGTTATCGCTTATCCGGAAGGACATTTTGCTGAGGCCGGCCATACGTTTACCTTCCGAAATGTTAAGCGGGCTTACAGAGGGCGCGATGGTATCTAATGCGATAAAGAAGCTGCCGAAGTTCCGGGGGCTTGTCTTGATGTAACCATCTTCATAGGCTCCGCCCTGCGAGACCCTGTTTGTATTAACGATCAGTGCTTTTTCCCGGTATTTTTCAGGCACTGCGTCTGCCCTGATCCAGAGCTGGAACCCATTATGCAGCGGGGTAAGCTTGTTGTGTACCTGGTGTATACCGGAATAGGCCCCGGCAGCAGAATTGGGTAATTTCTTGTAAACGAAGCTCAGGTCGTCATAAAGGCTGCCTTTTGGGATGATGACCCTAATATCTTCGGTGTTGTATTCATTGGCTGTGGCATACGAAAAGGCAGGCTGACCGGAACTGCCGGCTGCAGGAAGAGGAGCGTCATCGGCACCGGCCTGAACCTGGAAACTGAGGCTGCTTTTATTGCCTTTTGCATCAGTAACAATATATTTAAGCTCATGTAACTTTCCGTCATTGAACAGCATGCGCCCGTTATTGACCAGGTTGCTGTAAATGCCGAGAGGGTTGCCCGGATCGACAAAGCTTTTTTGTATAGAACGTTTGGTATTGAGCCATGCGGGGTAATCAATGTGAGCGTTAATGGCCTTGCTGTTTTCGAACTGGAAACGTTCAAGTGCTGAGATACAGACCGGTGTACCATCCAGCTGTAATTCTATGGAATATACGCCATTGAGTCCGGAAGCGCCGTTGTGCCTGTCGGTCGTCACAATACCGAACCCGGTCTCACCGCTGAGCTGTAAGGCCGGACCAGACAACCGGTAATTGCCCGCACTTCCGGTTACCTGGTGCAGCTGCTTGGGGGTAAATTCGTTAAATGGCCTGTGGCCGAGCCGGTAGCTGTAAATAGCGTAGATCACCGGTGGGATATCATCCGGAATGTCTATACCAAAGAACTGCGGGTTAATGGTGGCTTCGTTTTTTGTATCCCTGATCTCGAAATGCAGGTGTGGCCCGCCCGAGCTCCCGGTATTTCCTGAATAAGCGATGATCTCGCCCTTATGTACAGGAATCAGCAGCGCGTTTGGGAATTCGTCGATTTCGTAGGATTTCTTTTGATATTGAAGGGCTTTGACCTCACGGGCGATTTTTGGGTTGAAGCGCTGCAGATGGCCGTATACCGAGGTGTAACCGTTGGGGTGATTGATGTAAAGCGCAAGCCCGAAACCACTGTTCTGCACGCGGAGCCTGGAAATATACCCGTCGGCTATTGCATACACAGGATAACCCTGGCGCTGGTTTGTCCGGAAATCGATACCAGAATGAAAGTGGTTCGCCCGTAGTTCCCCAAAGGATCCTGCCAGCGCTGGCGGTGTAATGTCCAGGGGCCGCCTAAAGTCAGTAAGCGGGTACTTATTTCCGCTATAGATATGCTGAGCATTTAATTTCAGGTATGCGCCTGCGAACAGGATGAACAGTAAGGGAAGTTTCATGGATGATTATTTGATGTCGAAACTGAGCAGTTGCGTCCCGTTGAGGCTGGCTTCCAGGTGGTCGCCCTGCTGAACACGGCCCACGCCTTCGGGTGTCCCGGTAAAAATGAGGTCGCCCTTTTTCAGGGTAATGTACCGGGATACAAAGGAAATGATATGTTCGAAAGAGAACAGCAAATTGGCAGTGTTGCCCTGCTGTCTCGTTTCTCCGTTAATCTGCAGGTCGAAATGGATGCCGTAAATGTCGGGGATACCAGATTTAGGTAGGAACGGGCTGATGGCAGCGGAATTGTCAAAGGCTTTGGCCAATTCCCAGGGCAGGCCCTGTTCCTTATGTTTTGCCTGGATGTCACGGGCGGTAAAATCTACGCCCAGGCCGAGCTCTTCATAATAATTATGGGCAAATTTTTCTGCGATATGCTTGCCTTCCCTGCTGATCTTGAGCACAACTTCCAGTTCATAATGGATATCGGCTGAAAAGTCCGGCAGATAGAAGGGGCGGTTGTCCTTTAATGCTGCGGTATCAGGTTTGAGAAAGATGACGGGCTGGCCAGGTACTGGATTATTGAGTTCCCTCGCATGTGCTGCGTAATTACGTCCTACGGCAATTATCTTCATAGTGTTATACTGGAGAATGCTGCTAAAATAGACATTCCTGCGCTTAAATCCTTAGAAGAAGGAATAAAACCGGGGGGCTGTTTAGAGAACAGAAATCCGTTTGACGACCGTTTCTGATCCTGCGGTGATTTTCAGGAAGTAAATACCGGCATTGAGACGGTTGGGGATGTTGTAATTTTTGGTCTGCTCCCCAGACTGGGTACGTTCATTGGAAAGCGTAACGATCTCATTGCCCAGTAAATCCATGATCTTCACCGAAAGCGGGGATTCGCGGTCCAGGCGCAGGATCAGGTTGATCTGGTCTTCGACCGGATTAGGATACACTTTAAGTACGGAGAGCAGTTTTGATGCAGGCTGCGGAATGGATTTTGTTATGCCGGTTGCGGAAGCATCCGCGTAGGGATTGGAACCAATACCATAGTTGGGCCTGTAGGTAGGAACACTTGCCTTGATCTGCGGCGTCTTACTGATCCTTTTCAGGCGGATGCTGTTGATGATACTGTCAGATTTCTGAGCATAAACCTCACTGCTGCCCAGAACACCCAAGCATAAAATGCAAAAGATATAAAGGAGCCGGGTTGTCTGGAGGGTCTTGCTCATGTTTGGTACTCGCCAAAAATATAAATAAAAAAACAAAATAATTAATGATTTTGTTCGATGATCAGATTTTTAACAATATTTAACAAGTTATTACGTTGAGCGGCTACCTGAATATTTATTTGTAGTTTTGCGCGCATAATTAAATCAAAGTGTCAGATCATAAGAATTTGAATGCGGTCACTGCTGGTGGCCTGCTGGTCAGTTTAGGGATTGTTTATGGTGATATCGGTACCTCACCACTCTACACACTTAAAGCGATCTTTAATTCGGCAGCGGCAGGGGGGCATCCGCTGGATGTAAATTTTGTACTTGGTGCTCTTTCCTGTATCATATGGACGCTTACCCTGCAGACGACGTTGAAATATGTGGTGGTGACGCTGCGGGCAGATAACAGAGGAGAAGGCGGAATTTTTTCGCTGTATTCCCTGGTACGGAAGAATGCAAAGTGGCTGGTCATCCCGGCAGTGATCGGAGGTTGTGCATTGCTGGCGGACGGTATCATTACGCCAAGTATTACCGTCACATCTGCCATCGAAGGGTTGAAACTGAAGTTCCCGGAGGTTCAGGTGATCCCGATTGTATTGACGATCATTACGGTTTTATTCGTGATCCAGCAATTTGGCACAGACCTGGTAGGCCGGCTTTTCGGCCCGGTAATGTTCCTGTGGTTCACTACACTTGGTTTCCTGGGGTTGTTATTTGTGATGCAGGACCTGAGTATCCTGAGGGCCTTCAATCCTTATTATGCGGTGATGCTGCTGGCTAAAAGCCCTATCGCCCTGCTGATCTTAGGTGGTGTGTTCCTGTGTACAACTGGTGCGGAGGCATTGTATTCAGACATGGGGCATTGCGGGCGGAAGAACATCCGGGTAAGCTGGGTATTTGTGAAGCTGATGCTGATCCTGAACTATCTTGGTCAGGGCGTGTGGACATTGAAACACGGCAATTACGATACGCACCTGAACCCGTTCTTTGAGATGATCCCGTCCCAATATTTATTGTTCCTGGTCGGTCTGGCCACGTGTGCAGCGATTATTGCAAGCCAGGCGATGATTACAGGATCTTTTACCCTTATCTCTGAAGCTGTAAGACTGAATCTCTGGCCTAAAGTTCGGATCAATTATCCGAGTAACCAGAAGGGACAGATCTATGTGCCTTCAATCAACTGGATATTGTGGGCGGGATGTATGGTTATCGTTTTGATCTTTCAGAATTCATCCAGAATGGAAGGAGCATATGGCCTGGCCATCAATATGACTTTTCTTGCTACCACCATACTGATTGCGGCCTATATGAAGCGTAAAAAAGTGCCTTTGTATGTCATCGTTGTCTTCCTGCTGATCTATGGCGCTATCGAGGTCACCTTCCTGGTAGGTAACATGGCCAAGTTCCTGCACGGTGGCTGGGTAACGGTGATGATCGGTATGGCGCTTTTCACGGTGATGTGGAGTTGGTATGTATCCCGTAAGATCAAGAACCGCTTTGTAAAGTATGTGGAGATTGAGGACTATTACCAGATCATCGGAGAATTGAGCAACGATGAGTCTGTACCTAAATACTGCTCTCAGCTGGTTTACCTGACCAGCGCCAACTTTAAAACAGAGATAGAATCGAAAATCATTTACTCGATCATACAAAAGGAACCTAAGCGTGCCGATGTGTACTGGCTGGTGCATGTAGATGTAGTTGACGAGCCGTTTACCAGGGAATATAAGGTAGAGTTCCTGATCCCGGGTAAGCTGATACGTATCGACTTCAAACTGGGTTTCCGCGTGGAGCAAAGGGTTAATCTGCTGTACCGGAAAGTTGTGGAAGAACTGGTGAAAAACGGGGAAATTGACATTACAAGCCAGTATACTTCGCTGAACAAGCACAAAATTGCCGGAGATTTCAGATTTGTACTTCTTGAAAAACATTTGTCCAAGTTTTCCAATCTGAGCTTCTATGAGCGTACGATTATGGATTATTACTTTATCCTGAAACGCCTGAGCCTTTCAGAGGTAAGAAGTTTTGGTCTGGATTCAAGCTATGTGAATGTAGAAAAGGTACCGCTGATCTTTGTGGCACCTGATGATATTGAACTGGACAGGATCAGCACATAGGAGGGTGTAGGGGTTTCCAGCATAGTTGACCGTATAAAAAAAAAGCTCCGGGGAGGAGCTTTTACTGTCTGGTTTTCCTGCCAGACAATGTAGGGATAATTAGGAGGGCAATTCAACAGATATCCTCTCCGGGATATTGTATTGAGTTATAAATACTAATGTAGAGATATATTCTCGAATTGTAGAATTTATTTTAAATATTTTTTAATTTCCACAAAAGAAGGTTTTTATTGTGTAATTTTTTCTACATATTCTGACTGTTGAGCTTGCTGTGGTGGTATCCGTAGCAAATGTACAGGATCAGCCCGACAACAAGCCAAACACCAAACCCTATCCAGTTGGAGATACCGAGCTCGCACATCATATAAAGGCAGCTGATGAGTCCCAGGACCGGGATCAGGGATAGGTTTCGGGTAATACAGTAATACATAATCACCATACAGATGAGCAGAAAAATCCACATGGGGATTTTATGTTTGAAGAGCGCCCAGCCGCTTTCATACTTGCTGTCCGCAGGAAGTGCGGAATTGGCGATAAATTCTCCGTAGGCCGAAGGGCTGAGGCTGTTCAGATAGTCGATAGCGTTGATGTTGCGTTCAACGCTGCCCGTCTTCGCTTTTTCTGCCTGTATTTCTCTTTTCAATACCACGAGCTGTTGCTTGTTCAGCGAAGTAACCAACGCAACAGGATCGTGGTTTTTCGGCTGGTTCAGGAGAAATGCGGTGCTTTCTGAGCGATAGAGACCAAAAGCGATCCCAATGCCGGCAACGAAGGCAGCCGGGATAAAGAACCTGGAATTGATATAAGGGATACGGAATTTTCCACGTTGAATACCTGGTCTGTTTTGTAATACCAGTACGCCCGCGCAAACGAGCACAAAAGCAAACAAGGTACCTATAGAGCATAAATCGGTAACCATGGTCAGGTTCATAAACAAGGCGGGTATGGCGACAACGAAACCGGTAACGACCGTAGCGAACGAAGGGGTTTTGTATTTTGGATGTATCCTCGAAAAGGATTTGGGCAGCAGGCCATCCCTGCTCATGCTCATCCATATCCTGGGCTGTCCCATCTGAAAGACCAGCAGTACACTCGCCATGGCAAAAACCGCGCTGACAGCAATGATTCCGCTGAGTAACTTGAGGTCGATCTGATCGAATACGAAAGCCAGCGGGTCTCCTACCGCCAGGGATCTGTAACTGACAATCCCGGTAAGGACAAGCGCTATCGCAACATAAAGAATGGTACAGATAATGATGGCCCACATCATCCCTCTGGGCAGGTCCCGCTGCGGGTTTTTGCATTCTTCGGCTGTGGTGGAGATGGCATCAAACCCGATGTAGGCAAAGAATACTGCAGATACACCTTTAAGTACACCGGAAATGCCGTTTGGAGCGAAGGGATCCCAATTTCTGGTGTCGACATAAAAAACGCCGACGGCAAGTACCAGCAGAATTACAGCAAGCTTGATGATGACCATAGCGTTACTTGCGTTTCTGGATTCTTTCATACCGCGGTATACCAGATAGGTAATGAAGATAATAATGCCCAGGGCTGGAAGGTCTGCAACGATATGCAGGCCACCTATGTTTGGAGCGGTAAGCCAGGCGTTGCTGGCCTCCCGGATGGAACTGTCGAGGTTTTCATAATTGCTGCCCGCGTTCATGAGTGCTTGTGCGTGCTGGTGTCCCTTGTAAGCGGTGAAGTAATCCATGGTCATCCAGTCGGGGAGATGGATGCCCTCAATTTGCAGGGCCGGTATCTTTATGGAAGATAAAAGCCCCGTAAAGTAATCAGACCAGGATATGGCAACGGTGATATTGCCAATGGCATATTCCATAATCAGCGACCAGCCGATGATCCAGGCTACCAGTTCTCCAAATGCTACATAGGAATACGTGTATGCACTTCCGGAAACAGGAACCATCGAAGCGAATTCGGCATAGGCAAAGGCAGCGAAACTACAGGCAGCTGCAGTGAAAATGAACAGAAAGATGACCGCCGGGCCGCCGTCTGCACTAGCTTTGCCAATGGTGCTGAAAATTCCGGCGCCGATGATCGCAGCGATGCCGAATGCGGTCAGGTCCTTTACGCCGAGAGTCTTATGTAAGGAGGTACCGTGTGTGGAATCGCCTTTTTCTGCGTCAGCAAGTATTTTTGATACCTCTTTTTTCCGGAAGAGTTGTTCGAACATCTTAACCTAATTTAGCCAGTTCTTCTTTAATGAATGCTGCAAGCTCCTGCACGTAAGCAGGGCTGAAGTCGAACCTGATCCCCGCTGTCTTATAGATCTCACCTATTGGCTTGCTGTAGCCCAAAGATAAGGCTGCAAGGTATTGTTTCAGCGCATCCTGCGGATTTTCTTTATAGTTCTTCCATATGGCGATCGCACCAAGCTGGGCAATGGCATATTCGATATAGTAAAAGGGTACTTCGAACAGATGCAGCTGTTTTTGCCATAGGTTGCCCATTTGCTGTTCCAGCCCGTCCCAGTGTGTAAAGCCTGCACCGAACCTGCTGTAGATTTGCTTGAACGCTTCTTCCCTGTCGGCCGCATTGTGCTCCGGATTGGTGTATATCCAGTGCTGGAACTGATCGATAACAGCTACCCACGGCAGGGTCTTGAGGACATCGGTGAGTTGTTCCTTTTTTGCGCGCAGCAAGTCATCCTCGTTGTCGAAATAGATATTCCAGTTGCCCATGGAGATTAGTTCCATACTCATGGAAGCGAGTTCGGCTACTTCGGACGGGCAGTGCTTGAAGTCATTCAGCTCAAGCCCGGCCGTAAGAAAGGTATGCACGGCATGCCCCCCTTCATGGACCATCGTGGTCAGGTCACGCAGCGAATTGGCAGAGTTCATGAAGATAAACGGAGCTCCGGTTTCTGCTAACGGATAGTTATAACCTCCCGGGGCCTTTCCTTTGCGGCTCTCTACATCGAAAAGCTTATTGGCTTTCATGATAGATAACATATGCCCAAGTTTCGGGTCGATCTGATTAAAACAGGCAATACTTTTGTCAATCAGCTCTTCTCCGTTTCTGAAAGGCTTGAGGGCCGGTTTTCCGGTGGTGCTGACTTCCATATCCCAGGGCCTGAGATTGGGTATGCCTAGTGCCGAGGCTCTTTTTTCGGCCTGTTCGCTCAGCAGAGGTACAATATGTTTTTCAATAGCCTCATGGAACTGGTAACAGTCTTGTGGCGTATAGTCAAATCTGCCCAATGCCTGGAACATATAATCCCGGTAGTTCTCGAAGCCTGCATTGAGGGCAACCTGATGGCGCATGGCAACGAGCTCATCAAAAAGAAGATTAAGGTTATCTTTGTCAACCAGCCTGCGCTGCTGTATGGTTTCCCAGGCGTTCTGCCTTACTGCCCGGTCGGTGTCCCTGAGGAAATTGGACGCCTGTTCCAGCGTATATTCCTGATCTTTGATGATTACACTCATGGCGCCGGTGGTGGCCTGGTATTTTTGTTGCGCGACCTGTAGTTTGGTCAGCAGTTCAACGTTCTCATCCCTGTAGATCTCTATGGCCTTACGGATGCCTCTGATATAGACGAAGTATTTTTCCTGGTCAAGCGCGTCTATATAGGGATTATCGTTGAACTTCTTGTTCAGCTGATTGTTGATTGGAGAGACCTTAGGTTCGATCTCTGTAGCAAAATATTGAAAGTCCTGTACCAGTTTTTCATTCGCGGTATCGCAACTCATCCGGATATACCTCCAGGCAAAGTCTTCTTCGAGGGCTGCCTCAAGTTCGCTTTTGTCCTTCAGCCAGTTTTCAAGTGCTTGTACGCTATTGATTTCCCTTGATAACAGCTCATCGAGTATGGGCTTAATGTTATCCCATTTGATTTCCAGTTCCTGTGGAATATAATTGCGTTTTTTGGGAGGTATGGTCAGGTCTATCATTATCTGAAATATTATAGGTTGAAGTTTGTACGTAAAAAGGTGTCAAGGAGGAAGCAAGCCGCAAAAATTACTGAGGCATAGCCATTGGTGGTAGCAAAGGCACGGTCTACCCTGCTGATATCTTCAGGTTTGACCAGCAAGTGCTGGTAGACAAGCATTGCGCAAAAGAAAACGACGCCCGCATAGTAGGCGTAGCTGAGCTGGGTAAGGAATACAGGAGCGATGACACATAGGGCCGCGCCGGTATGGAGCAGTTCGGAAAGTCTTAGTGCATTGCGGGTCCCGAGTGCTGCGGGAATGGAATGTAGTTTCTCCCGGCGGTCAAAATCCTGGTCCTGAAGTGCATAGATGATGTCGAAGCCACTTACCCAGAAGAGTACGGCAAAAGAATACAATACAGGCACAATGCTAAAGGCTCCGGTTACGGCAATATAGGCACCGACCGGAGCGAGCCCAAGCCCAAGTCCAAGCACAAGATGGCAAAGGGCGGTAAACCTTTTGGTATAACTGTAAACCAGTACTATAAACAATGCCACTGGCGAAAGGTAAAAGCACAAGGGGTTGATGAACCAAGTGGTGGTGACGAAGAGCAGGCAGTTGATGATCACAAAAATGAGCGCTTCACTGGCAGAGACCCTGCCCGATGGAATGTCACGTGTTTTTGTCCTCGGATTTTTTGCATCTATCTTGCGGTCAAGATAGCGGTTAAAAGCCATTGCGGAATTTCGCGCAAATACCATGCATAGGATCACCAGAACAAACAAACTCCAGCTAAAAGGAGACGTATTGTCAGCGAGTCCAAGGAAAAAGCCGATCATGGCAAAAGGCAGGGCAAAAACGGAATGCGCAAATAATACGAGTGAAAAGTATTTCTTCATTGGTCTTGCGGTTGCGTTGTTTTTTGGAGGACTGGCATGACAAAATCATGGTTGGTCTGACTGATGAAGTCCAGGACCTGATCCTTTCCCTGGCCACTTTCAGCGGACGTTACAAAGGCCGGCGGAACTTCTTCAAACCATTGCTGCAGCGCTTTCCTGAACAGGGAAACGTTTTTACTGGTTTTGGTAGCCGATTGTTTGTCTGATTTGGTAAAAATGAGGACAAACGGGATCTGTATCTCACCCAGCCAGTAACAGAAGTCCAGGTCAATCTGCTGAGGTTCAAGCCGGCTGTCGATAAGCACCATGATGCATTGCAGGCTTTCCCTTTTTTGTATGTAATTGCGGATAAATTTTTCCCATTTTTCACGGCTGCTTTTGGAAACCTTTGCATAACCATAACCAGGAAGATCAACGATATACCATTCGTTATTAACCAGGAAATGGTTGATCAGTTGTGTTTTGCCTGGTTTCTGGGAGGTTTTGGCAAGTCCGTGCTGGTTGACCAGTTTGTTGATCAATGAAGATTTACCCACATTTGATCTCCCAATAAAAGCGTATTCGGGCATCACGGGGGGGGGCAGCGCAGAAACTTTGGTATTGCTGCAGACGAAGGCCGCTGATTTTATAATCATCTGACAAAGGTAGAAAATTAGTTTTCAACAATACTTATCTTTGCGGTATCCATGAACGAAAACATTACACCTTATCAATCTGCTACCACTTCTAAAAAGGAGCAGGTTGCGGAGATGTTCAACAATATTTCCGGCACCTATGATTTTCTGAACCATTTTATGTCAATGGGCATTGATATTATCTGGAGAAAGAAGGCGGTCGGTGAGCTGAAGCAATTGAAACCTGCCCTGATCCTCGATGTAGCCACCGGTACAGGTGACTTTGCTTTTGAGGCGATAAGGATACTGAAGCCTGAAAAGGTGATCGGCGTAGATATTTCGGAGGGAATGCTGGAGGTCGCCAGGAAGAAGATCACCGAACGACGTCTGGAACCGATTTTTTCTGTGCAGGCAGGGGATTCAGAGGGACTACATTTTCCGGATAATACCTTTGACGCGATAACCGTGGCTTTTGGCGTGAGAAATTTTGAAAATCTGGAAAAGGGACTGAGGGATATGCACCGTGTTCTGAAGCCGGGAGGCAAACTGGTGGTACTCGAATTCTCGAAGCCAAGAAGGTTTCCGGTAAAGCAGGCTTATCATTTTTACTTTAAATATGTAACTCCGATCCTGGGCAAATGGTTCTCCAGAGACAGCAGGGCTTATACTTATCTTCCTGAGTCTGTGGCTGCTTTTCCTGACGGGTCTGATTTTCTCGGAGTAATGAAGAGGGCAGGCTTTAAAAATACTACAGAAAAACGTTTAACGTTTGGAATAAGTGCAATTTATACCGGTACCAAATGAACATAAGACCAGGACTGATTCTTGTTTTTTTGCTTTGCTGCTCACGCGCAGGTGCACAAAACTGGGGTGGTGGCGTGGATGAAACGGATTTGCATTTCGGGTTCACTTTCCAGTATTTGTCTTCTGAATATAAGGTATTGAAAAACAAGGACTGGGCGGAGCCCTATACCATAGATATAGATGGACAGGACAGGATACCTTCCCGGATGAGGTCGATTGCGGCCATACCCTCTGCAGGGTTTGGTATTGGCTTTGTTTCCAATAAACGGATCAACGAAAACGCCGATGTAAGATTTACACCTACGCTTGTCTTCAGCGATCGTATCCTGAGGTATACCTATGAGGAACCGGAGGATAATACCGATAAGAAGGTCCAGGCAACGCTGGTGGAATTTCCACTGGGGGTCAAATTGAAGTCGGACCGCAGAAACAACTTCAGGGCTTATATGCTTGGAGGTGCAAAGTATTCCGTTGATATTTCTTCCAGAAAGAAAACAAATAATGCGCTGATCACTGATCCGATGGAGAAGTTTGTGAACAATAAGCGAAGTTATTTGTCTTATGAGGCAGGTTTTGGATTTGACTTGTATTTTGAATATTTCAAGATGTCCCCTGAACTGAAATTGTCTTATTCGCTGAAGGATGTATTGAGGCATGAGCCTAACCGTTATGCTTCACCCATTGACAAACTGATGTTACGACAGATCACCTTTAGTTTGTTTTTTGAATAAATGTGCTGAAAAAGCATAGTTTTGTTAAATAAAGCTGTTTGGATAATGTCAAAAATCGCATTGATTACCGGCGCTACTTCGGGCATAGGGAAAGCTTGTGCTGATTTATTTGCCGCCCAGGGCTATGATCTTGTGCTGCTTGCGAGGCGTGCAGCGCTGCTGGAGGTTATTTCTTCCGCGTTACGGGAAACACATCATGTCAACGTAAAGTGCCTGGAAGTTGATGTACGGGACCAGGAAGAGCTGGCCTACAGGCTGGATACTTTACCTGCTCAGTGGAAGAAGGTAAATGTACTGATCAATAATGCCGGGCTGAGCCTGGGTCTGGATCCGATTGACAAAGGGAACATTATGGATTGGGACACGATGATCGATACCAATATCAAGGGCTTACTTTATGTTACCAGGCTTGTATCGCCATGGATGGTGGCAGAAAAGACCGGGCATATTGTGAACATCGGGTCAATTGCAGGCCAGGAGGTGTATCCTAACGGTAATGTATATTGTGCGACAAAGCACGCGGTTGACGCACTGAGCCAGGGTATGCGGATTGACTTGCTGCCACACGGGATAAGGGTGACCTCGGTTAACCCGGGTATGGTGGAGACAGAATTTTCAATGGTGAGGTTTAAGGGGGATGAGGGGCGGGCCAGGAAGGTTTACGATGGGCTTGAACCATTGGCTGCCAATGATATTGCGGAGGCGATCTGGTTTGCGGTGAGCCGGCCTGCCCATGTAAATATTAACGATATGCTGATCATGCCGACTGCACAGGCTACGGCTACGGTCATTAACAGAAAGTAGATAATATGATTGCAAATACGATAGACCAGGAGATAAAAGCGGCCATGCTGGCCAGAGATCAGGTAAAACTCAGAGGGCTGAGGGCAATAAAGGCGGCGATATTGCTGGCCAGGACTGAGAAGGGACCGTCTGAGGACATTACGGAAGAAACGGAACTGAAGATACTTCAAAAATTAATCAAGCAGCGAAAAGAATCTGCTGATATCTACCGCTCGCAGGGCAGGGAAGACCTGAGTCACATCGAAGAAGAGGAAGTCGTGGTGATCAGCACCTATCTTCCTGCTCAGCTGGACCGCGATGCCGTGGAGAAAATCGTAACGGGACTAATTACTGCTTCAGGCGCAAGTTCTGTAAAGGACATGGGAAAAGTGATGGCACTGGCCAATAAGGAACTTGCGGGGAAAGCAGAAGGGAAGCTGATCGCTGAGGTAGTAAAGGCCCTTCTGGCATAAAAATGATTTCAAATTACATTAAATTAATTTAAGTCAGCTAACTTAGCATCGAGACGTTATAATCTGATATATGAAATACGAAGTGATAGACGAGAGCGGGTTTAAGTATATTGAAGCTGGAAAAGGTGAAACCCTGGTATTACTTCATGGTTTAATGGGGGAACTGAGCAACTGGGAACCGGTGATCGACGAGTTTAAGGACCGCTATCATATTCTCGTTCCGATCTTGCCGATCTATGAATTGCCGATACTCACACTTGGGGTAAAGAGTCTTTCAAAATATATATACAGATTTATCAGGCATAAGAAGTTAGGACAGGTTGTACTCATTGGAAATTCACTGGGCGGACATGTCGGACTCGTGTTCACTACTACACACCAGGAACACGTAAAGGCATTGGTACTTACGGGAAGCTCAGGGCTTTATGAGAACGCATTCGGTGGCTCTTTCCCAAGAAGGGAGAGCTATGACTATGTGCGTGAAAAGGTAGCATTTACCTTTTATGACCCTGCTATCGCGACGAAGGAACTGGTAGACGAAGTCTTTAAAACAATAAATGAGCGCTCCCGTGTGATCAGGATACTTGCGCTTGCGAAATCTGCGATCCGCCACAATATGGCAAAGGAACTTTCCAGGATCACGATTCCGGTGTCTTTGATATGGGGCCGGCAGGATAAGATTACACCACCGGATGTTGCAGAAGAGTTTCACGAACTGTTGCCCAATTCTGAACTGAACTGGGTTGATCTTTGCGGTCACGCGCCGATGATGGAACGGCCTCATGAATTTAATGTTTACCTTGATAAATTTTTAAACAGAATACTGCTCAAGTAAATGCTGGCTTCCCAAATGATATCTGATGCCATCCCGCCGCTGAAGACTTCGGATTCGGTAAGGAAGTCCCTGGAAAGGATGACGGAGTTTAAGTTGTCCCATATGCCGGTGGTCAACGCGTCTAAATTTCTGGGACTTATGAAGGAAGATGATCTGATTGAGGTAAGGGATGGTGACCTGCCGGTCGGGAGCTTGTCCCTGTCTATTCTGAATCCCTTTGTATATGAAGATACACATATATATGATGTGATCAGGTTATTTAACCAGCTTCGGTTGTCCGTTGTACCGGTACTGGATGTCAACAGGAATTATCTCGGTCTGATCTCGGTGAACAATCTTACTGAATACATATCGGAATTGTTTGCGGTAAAGGAACCTGGCGGTATATTGGTACTGGAGATCAGCAACCGGAATAATTCTCTTGCGCATATGGCTCAGATCGTAGAGGCAGACGGCGCACAGATATTGTCTTCTTATGTGCAGTCATTTCCGGATTCGACCAGGCTGGAGGTCACACTGAAAATAAACAAAACTGATCTGTCCGGTATTGTCGCTGCTTTCGAGCGGTATAGCTACGAGGTAAAAGCAGCTTTCAATAGTACCATTTCCGATAACGGAACGGAAGACAGGTATAATTCACTGATGAATTATTTAAATGTATAAGGTATCTGATGCCGGCTGATGTCATGAAAATTGCTGTTTACGGAAGGGAATTTAACGATAGTGTGCTGCCCTATGTCCAGGAGGTGTTTGATGTGCTGTATGAATCTGGTGCAGAGGCCGTTGTTTATTCCAAGTATTTCGATTTTATCTGCGGAAGGAATGTGAAGCTAAATACATCGGTCGGTACATTTGAGGGCAATCTGGATTTGTTGAACGGAGTCGATGTGCTGTTAAGTCTGGGTGGTGACGGTACATTGCTGGATACACTTTCACTGATCCGGGACTCGGGAATACCTGTTATCGGGATTAATTTTGGCCGTATGGGGTTCCTTGCCAGTATCAACAAAGAGGAAATACGCAAAGCGATCACTGCCTTACGTTATAAAGAATTTACAATTGATCAGAGGACGCTTTTAAGCCTGGAATCAAAGCATGGGCTATTTGAGGACGAGAATTTCGCACTGAACGACATTACCATTCATAAACGCGACAACTCGGCAATGATGATTATCCATGCTTATATGAACGACGAGTTTGTCAATTCCTATTGGGCAGACGGGTTGATCATTGCGACGCCCACCGGCTCTACTGCATATTCGCTGAGTTGCGGTGGTCCGATCATTTACCCGGGTGCCCAGAACCTGGTAATCACACCTATTGCGGCCCACAACCTGAACGTGCGGCCCCTGGTAGTGCCTGACGATGTGTCGCTTGTCTTTGAGATCGAAGCCAGAAGTGCGAAGTTTCTGGTGTCCTGTGATTCAAGGACCGAGATCGTTGACAGATCTGTAAAGATCATCCTGAAAAAAGCTGCTTTTTATGTGAACCTTGTGCGGCTGAATAATGAAAGCTATTTAACTACGTTAAGGAAGAAGTTACTTTGGGGCATTGACTCCAGGAATTATTAAGTATGCGGTATATTTTACGGGGTTTCTTGAGTTTTTTGTTTGTGCTGACAGGGAGTATGCTTCGGGCGCAGACAATGGAACTCGGATTAAGTGCCGGCGGAGCGGGCTATATCGGTGACCTTAACCAGGACAGGCTGTTTAAGTTAAGCGGGATCTCTGCAGGCGCATACGTGAAAATGAACTTTGATCCTTACTGGGCGCTCGGGCTTCACTACACTTATGGCAAGATCAGGGCCAACGATGCAGATTCCGATAATGAACAGTTCAGGAACAGGAATCTGAATTTCAGGACACCCTTGAACGAAATAAGCCTACAGGTAGACTTTAACTTTTTTGAATATTTTGCCGGCGGCGGGCGCAGGATATTTTCCCCGTATATCTTCACCGGTATCGGGGCAACATTGTTTAACCCTTCTGCCACCTATAATGGCACAGACTATAAGTTGAGGCACTACCTGACAGAAGGGCAAGGGGCGCCCTACAAGAATTATACATTTGCAGTACCGTATGGTGCCGGGGTAAAGGTAAGATTAAAGGAAAACTGGGGCATGTTTGCACAGGCCGGGTACAGGACTTCCTATTCAGACTACCTGGATGATGTCAGGGGGCGGTACCCCAATGAATCTAAGTGGCCTGAAAATGACTCCCCTGAATTGAGAGCAACAAGACGGATGCTTTCCGATCCTTCCGGAAATCCATACCGCCCTGAATTACAGCGGGGCGATTTGAGAAAAAGAGATACTTATATGTTTGTAGGTATTGGCATATCTTATACCTTTGTGTCCCAAAAATGTTATACATTTTAGGCATATTTGCGCGGAATTAATGGGATTTAGAGAACAATTAGATATCACGAGGTTACCCCAGCACATCGCTGTGATCATGGATGGTAATGGCAGGTGGGCCAAAAACCAGGGAAAGATCAGACATTTCGGGCATGAAAGCGGAGTCTTGTCCGTGAAGGACATTGTAGAAGGCTGTGCGGATATCGGTGTCAAATACCTGACGGTTTATGCCTTTTCTACGGAAAACTGGAACAGACCTGTCGAGGAAGTGAATGCACTGATGGAACTGTTGATCTCTACCATTAACCAGGAAACGGCTACCCTGACTAAAAATAATGTCCGACTAAATGCAATTGGAGATATTTCATCCCTTCCCGAGCAGTGCATCCATGACCTGGGGGAGGCGATGAGAAAGACGGCAGACAACACCCGTTGTACACTGACACTCGCTTTGAGCTACAGCGCAAAGTGGGAACTGGTAACCGCTGCAAAAAAACTGGCGGCCCAGGTTGCCGAAGGAAAGCTTAATATCGAGGATATTGATGAACATAGCTTTTCCGCCCAGCTGACGACCCACGATATGCCGGAACCTGAACTGATGATCAGGACCAGTGGTGAGCACAGGATCAGTAACTTTTTACTTTGGCAAATGGCTTACACGGAATTCTATTTTACGGATACCCTCTGGCCGGACTTCAGAAGAGAGGATCTTTTTGAGGCAATCGTGGACTTCCAGAAACGGGAAAGACGCTTCGGTAAAACTAGTGAGCAACTGAACTAATTTTACTTTTAACACTTTTTAACATGTGTTTAAATTAACTTAGCATCGATTTTTTAGATTTAAATGAAAAGAATATACCAATTTATATTTCTGTTGATGATGGGATTGCCGGCGACGGCGCAGATTAGCAGGCCGCAGGTAAACCCGGTGCAGCCTTCCCTCAAGGTAAACGGACTGGACTTAGATTATTTCAATCCCAAGGAATATATTATTGGTGGTACCACACTGAGTGGCTCTAAGTTTCTTGAAAAAGATGTGATCATTACCCTTTCCAAACTCATTAAAGGTGAACGTATTGTTTTGCCGGGGGAAGGCACGGCAAATGCAATCAAAAACCTTTGGGCACAGGGGCTGTTCGATGATGTGCAACTGGATATCGAGAAGATCGTTGAGGATACTGTCTACTTTGACATCAGTGTAGTGGAACGTCCGAGGCTTGCATCTTTTGATCTGCATGGGGTCAGCAAGTCGCAGAAGACAGATATTCTCGAAAAGCTGAATGAGAAAAGCGGAAAATCGATCATTAATGATAACCTCTACAATTCTACAAGCACTACGATCAAAAAATATCTGCTCCAGAAAGGGTTTTTCTTTACTTCGGTGAACTTTAAGACGAGGCCGGATTCGACGATTGATAATGGAATGGTACTGGAGGTATATGTAGATAAGGGCCGTAAAGTCAAAATCTACGAGATCAACTTTACGGGTAATCAGGATTTCTCTGCCTCAAAGCTGAGGAAATTTCTCAGTAAGACAAAGCAACAGGCATTCTATAAAATATTTGGCTCGGGAAAGTTTAGCAAAGAAAAATATGAGGAAGATAAGCAGAAACTGATCGCTAAGATGAAGGACCGTGGTTATATGGATGCAGCCATCCTGAAGGACACTGTCTACCAGTATAATGAGAAATCTGTAGGTATAAAGATTGATTTGTTCGAAGGACCTAAATATTACTTTGGTAACATAACCTGGGCCGGAAACGCAAAATATACTACTGAGTACCTGGAAAAGGTACTTGGCATTGAAAAAGGCGAGGTATTCAGTGAGGAGAAACTGGAGAAGAAACTACGGGGCAGTGCCAACAGCGACGATGTTTCCAGTGTCTACCTGAATGATGGTTATCTGACATTTAACGTAGAGCCTGTACAGAGCCGGATACAGGGAGATACCGTTGATATTGAAATGCGTATTTATGAGGGCCCTCAGTATACCAATAACAGGATAACCGTAAAAGGCAATACAATTACCAATGACAGGGTAGTGCTTCGTGAAGTGCGTACGAAACCAGGCGAGAAGTTCTCTAAAGACCTGCTGATCCGTACGGTGCGTGAAATCGGACAGCTGGGTAATTTTGATGAGTCTAAGACTGTACCGACACCAAGACCGAATCCGGCAGATGGTACTGTAGATATCGAATATACGGTAGAAGAAAAGCCTTCTGATCAGGTTGAGCTGTCTGGCGGCTTTGGCGGCGGTAATATCATTGGTACTTTAGGTTTGACTTTTAATAACTTCTCTTTACGGAACCTGTTTAATCTGGATGCTTACAAACCCCTTCCGAAAGGAGATGGCCAAAAACTGAGCCTGAGGGGTCAGACCAATGGTAAGTATTATCAGTCTTACAGCTTTTCGTTCTCTGAGCCCTGGCTGGGCGGGAAGAAGCCGATCAGCTTTGGCGTCAGTGCATTTACTTCCCTGCAGTCAAACGGCGCTGCGAGAACAGCCTCAAATTTTCAGAAGATCCGTTTGAACGGTGTGACTGTCAGTCTTGGAAGAAGGCTTAATTTTCCGGATAACTATTTTCAGTTAAGCCATTCGATCAATATTCAGCAATATATACTGAACAATTATCCTGGCTATCTTTTCAGTACAGGTACCTCTTATAACTTTAACCTGACACAGGAACTGACACGTGACTCCAGAAACTCGCCGATTTTTCCAACGGAAGGTTCTATATTCAGGTTTACCATACAGGCTACACCACCATATTCGTTACTAAATAATATCAACTACGCAACAGCATCAGATAAACAACGTTATAAGTTTACGGAGTATCACAAATGGAAGTTTGAGACGCAATGGTTCCAGAAACTGGCGGGTAAGTTTGTAGTAAAGGCGCAGGCGCAGTTCGGATTCCTTGGATCGTACAATCAGGCCGTTGGGCAGTCTCCGTTTGAGCGTTTTAAACTCGGCGGTGACGGTATGCAGGGATTTGACTTCTTACAGGGTTCTGAATTGATCGCAATGCGTGGTTATGCAAATAATTCGGTAATCCCTGTCGGTGCGAATGAGAATGTTGCAAGGAATTCAGGCAGCCCGATATTCACCAAATATGTGATGGAGTTAAGGTACCCGGTTATTGCCAGCCAGCAGGCAACTGCCTTTCTGGTAGGTTTTGCGGAAGGTGGAAATACCTGGAATCGATTTAACGACTTTAATCCTTTCAATATCAGAAGGTCTGTCGGTTTGGGAGCAAAGATATTTTTACCGATATTCGGAATGCTTGGCATTGATTATGGATATGGATTTGATAAGATCCCAGGTATCCCGGATGCAAATAAAGGCCAGTTCCACTTTAGTATCGCTCAGCAGCTTGGAGGATTTAATTAATTTGAGAAAATCAGGATGAAAAAATATATAATCGCATTTATCGTTTTGCTCTTATCCGGAACAGTAGCGTCTGCCCAGAAATTTGCTTATGTAGATACAGAATATATCCTCAAGCATTTACCAGAGTATAAGTCTTCATTGAACCAGCTGAATGTATTGTCCGAACAGTGGCAGAAGCAGGTTGACAATAATTTTACGGAAATTGACAAGATGTACAAGGCGTATCAGGCAGATCAGGTATTGCTGACTGAGGACATGCGCAAGCGAAGGGAAAACGAGATTATCGAAAAGGAGAAGCAGGCGAAGGATTTTCAGCGGAGGATATTCGGACCGGACGGGGAGTTGTTTCAAAGCAGGACCAAACTGCTGAGCCCGATTCAGGATAAGGTCAGCAAGGCTGTTGCTGAAGTGGCCAAGGTAAAATTGCTGGACTTTATCTTTGACAAGAGCAGTGAGGCTACCATGATGATCTACGCCAGTACATCTTATGATATCAGTAATGATGTAATTACAAGGCTTGGTTACAAGCCGGGGTCGATAGTAAAATAGGACACACAAAGGGATAATTTAAAAACAATTAAGAAAAATAGAAATGAGAAAGTTAATGAACGCTTTTTTTGTAGCTGCGGGTTTGATTTGTGCTGCAAATATTGCCAATGCTCAACAGAAGATCGCACACTTGAACTCTGCAGATATTATCCAGGCTATGCCTGAGGTAAAAACTGCTCAGGAGACGCTGGAAACCTTCAGGAAGACTAAGACTGCCGACATTGATAAAATGATCAATGAGTATCAGACTAAATATAAGGCTGCACAGGACAAAGAAAAAACATTGAGCGAGGCCAATAAGGAAGCGGTGACCAAAGAACTTCAGACCATGGGCAATGACTTGCAGGATCTTCAGAAACGTATCGAAGATGCAAGAACTAAAGCTCAGCAGGAAATGGAGCAGAAAAATGCAGAATTGTTCAATCCGATCCAGGTTAAAGCTGATGGTGCGATCAAGGCAGTATCTAAGGAGAAAGGATATGCTTATGTATTCGATACAGCAAACCCTGCCCTGGTCTACTTTGATGGGGGAGAAGACATTACTCCGTTAGTAAAGGCTAAGCTGGGTATCAGTGCTACTGCGCCGGCTGCAACTGCGGCACCTAAAGCGGCTCCTAAGAAATAATTGGAATTTAAAGTTTAAATTGCAGGCCCAACGAATTAGTTGGGCTTTTTTTATGGAGAACAGGCACTCAATCGGTATTTTCGACTCTGGATACGGTGGACTGACGATATTTAAGTCTATAATCGGGAAGCTTCCGGAGTACAATTATATTTATCTGGGAGACAATGCCCGTACACCTTACGGTGACCATTCTTTTGAGACGGTTTACAGGTATACACTGGAATGTGTGGAGTGGCTTTTTTCTCAGGGATGCCCCCTGGTGATACTGGCATGTAATACGGCCTCCGCAAAGGCGTTGAGATCTATTCAGCAAAATGTCCTGCCTTATAAGTATCCCGGCCGCAGGGTTTTAGGCGTAATCCGCCCGACTGCTGAGGTCATCGGAAATTATACAGATTCAAAGACAGTGGGTGTGCTGGGCACAAGGGGTACAGTTAAGTCTGCATCTTACCTGATGGAAATTTCTAAGTTTTATCCCGAAATCCGCGTCCTGCAACAGAGTTGTCCTATGTGGGTGCCGCTGGTGGAAAACAATGAGCATCTTGGGCCCGGCGCAGACTATTTCGTTGAAAAATATATTGGCAGAATCCTGGAGGCCGATGACCGGATCGACTGCCTGCTCCTTGCCTGCACACATTATCCGTTGCTGATCCCCAAAATCAGAAAAATACTGCCTGAAAACATCCGTTTGATGGCACAGGGGGAGATCGTTGCGGACAGTCTTGGTGATTATCTGAACAGACATCCGGAAATTGAACAAATAATTGCGAAGGAGGGTATACGGAAGTTTTTTACTTCTGGTGATACGGAAAATTTTGACCGCCATACCTCTGTTTTCTTTGGCGAGCATGTGGCTTCTGAACCGATGTCTGTGGGCTAGGGTCAGGTTTATAATCTGAAAATAAGATTCTATTTCTTTCTAGGTTCTCATTATTATTAAAGGTAAATTTGCGGCTCAAATTAAACACCTAATGAGTGACTCCATAAAACACGAGTGCGGTATTGCCTTTATCCGCCTTTTAAAACCGCTCTCATACTACCAGGAAAAATACGGAACAGCACTTTACGGACTTAATAAGCTCTATCTTTTGATGGAAAAACAGCATAACCGCGGCCAGGACGGGGCGGGTATTGCCACTATCAAGCTTGATGTGAAGCCCGGGCACCGCTATATCAGCAGGTACAGGTCTATGGCACAAAATGCTGTTGCAGACATTTTCGGGTATGTTCAGAACAAGTTTGTGGATATTCAGAACGAACGACCTGAGCTGATGCAGGATACGGAATGGTTAAAGGCTAATGTAAGTTTTATTGGCGAAGTACTTTTGGGACACCTGCGTTATGGTACTCATGGTAAGAACAGTATTGAGAATTGCCATCCTTTCCTCCGCCAGAACAACTGGATGACCAGGAACCTGGTTATTGCAGGGAACTTTAACATGACCAATGTAGATGAACTGCTGAGGCAACTTTATGAGCTGGGCCAGCATCCTAAAGAGCAGGCAGATACCGTAACCGTACTGGAAAAGATCGGTCACTTCCTCGATGACGAAAACCAGGATTTGTTTGATGAATATAAAAAAGAAGGGTTGACCAATGTAGAGATCACCCAGAAGATTTCTGCTAATCTTGATATTGCCAAGATATTAAGACGTTCTGCTAAAAACTGGGATGGCGGATATGCGATCTCCGGTATTGTGGGCAATGGTGACGCCTTTGTGTTAAGAGATCCGTCGGGTATTCGTCCAGCTTACTATTATTGTGATGATGAAATTGTAGTAGCGGCGTCCGAACGTCCGGCAATACAAACAGCTTTCAATATTGCATTCAGGGATGTAAAGGAGATCCAGCCGGGGCATGCACTGATCGTTAAGAAAAATGGGGTCGTTTCGCAGGAGATTTTCCGTGAGCCTCAGGAGAAGCGGGCCTGTTCCTTTGAAAGGATCTATTTTTCAAGAGGAAGTGATGCAGAGATCTACAGAGAACGGAAGCATTTGGGTGCGCTGCTGTGTAAGCAGATTCTTGATGCAGTTCACTCTGATCTTAAGAATACTGTTTTCTCTTTTATTCCCAATACTGCGGAAGTTTCTTTTTACGGCTTGGTAGAAGGACTCCATGCTTACATCAGAGGCGTACAGAAGGATACTTTGCTTCACCGTAAGGATGTGCTTACCGATGAGCAAATGGACGAGTTGCTGTCCATGACGCCCAGGGTTGAGAAACTAGCCATCAAGGATGTCAAGCTGAGGACATTTATTACCCAGGACGCGGACAGACAGGATATGGTTGCCCACGTATATGATACTACTTACGGAGTGATCAAGAACCATACAGATACGCTGGTGGCTATAGATGATTCCATCGTGAGAGGTACAACACTAAAACAAAGCATCATTAAAATTATTGATCGCCTGCACCCTAAGAAAATTATCATAGTATCTTCGGCACCTCAGATCAGGTATCCTGACTGCTACGGCATCGATATGTCTAAAATGGGCCAGTTTGTTGCCTTTGAGGCAGCTGTGCAGCTATTGAAGCAAAGGGGTATGGAACAAGTGATCGAGGATGTCTATCAAAAATGTAAAGAGTCCCTGAAATTGCCGAAGGAAGAGATCGTTAACCATGTAAAGGAGATCTATAAACCGTTTACTGAAGAGGAGATCTCTGCTCAGATCACCAAGATCATTACTCCTGAAAATATTGAGGCAGAAGTGCAGGTCATTTATCAAACGTTGGACAATCTTCATGTTGCCTGTCCGAACCATAGCGGAGACTGGTATTTCTCCGGTGATTATCCGACCCCCGGAGGTAACAAGGTCGTCAATAAGGCTTTTGTAAACTGGAAGGAAGGAAATAATCAGAGGGCTTATTAAAGCCCTTTTTTTACATGTAATGTTTGATGATTACCTGTATGAACAACCTGATGGCAAAAACGATAATTACCGCTCCGGCTATCTTATTGAGGTTCTGAATGGATTTTTCCTTAATGCGGTAACGTAGTTTGGCTGCATAATACGTTTTAATGCAATCTACTGAAAGCTGAGTGGTCATAGCAACGGCGAAGAAAACTATTTTTTCTGCCATGTCATAATGCAACTGTACCGATATGATGCCGCCAACCATGATCCAGAACATCAATGTTGAAGGCGAGAGGAGGCACATCAGGAAGCCTTTCAGTATATAGCCTCTTTTTTTGATCTTTATAGTTTCTGAGACGTCGTAGCTGACCTTCACTTTATTAAAGAGATAGTACAAGCCGATACCCAACAAAAACAAGCCTCCGATGATAGCGACATACTGGTTATACGCAGCGTTGTAATCTACGAACTGGGAACTGAAAATAGTTAGTGAAATGAAGATGATATCACTGAAAACAACGCCTATTGCAAGAGAGAACCCAGCTTTGAATCCGCGTTCGATACTCGTTTTGATCATGGAGAAGAAAACTGGCCCTGTCAGGAAGGAAAACAGGATGCCGGCACCTATCCCTTGTACTATGGCTTCAAACATTCAGTCTTTGCATATATCTGGCGCTAATATGCGATTTTATTGCTTTTTTTCATCTGCTTTTTTTTACTTATGTTTAGCACCCTTAAGACATGAATAAACCAGGTTTCACAGATATTTATATGAATCTTGCGGCAGATCTGGCCGGACGTTCGCATTGTGTACGTGCGCAGGTGGGAGCAGTGCTTGCAAAGGATACGCGCATCATTTCCATTGGCTATAACGGTCCGCCTTCCGGTACGCACAATTGCGATGAGGAATGGCCGGAAACTGGTTGCGCACGTGATTCCAGGGGAAGTTGTTCTCTGGCTTTACATGCCGAGGAAAATGCAATACTTTATGCAGTGAAGAACGGGTCAAATATTGCGGGCTCTACGCTTTATACCACGCTTTCTCCCTGTATCGCCTGTGCAAGGCTTATCCTCTCTTCAGGAATAGTAAAAGTATATTTTAAGCACTCCTATGCGGCTTACAAAGGCCTTCCCAGCGATGAAGGGGTAGATTTTTTGAGAAAGTTTGGAGTAGATGTGGTGAAGTATGCTTAACTTTGGCCATGCTAGAAAAAATCATAATCCTCGATTTTGGTTCCCAATATACACAGTTAATTGCCCGTAGGGTACGCGAATTAAACGTTTATTGCGAGATTCATCCCTTTAATAATATTCCAGAGATTTCTTCCGATGTAAAGGGAATCATTTTTTCCGGCAGTCCCTATTCCGTGCGGCAGGAAGATGCTCCGCAGATCGATATCGCGAGGTTTCATCAGAAGTATCCATTGTTAGGTGTTTGCTATGGAGCCCAATATATTGCCCAGCATTCGGGCGGGGAGGTGCAGCCTTCTTCCATCAGGGAATACGGCAGAGCCAACCTTGGCTTTATCGCTCCAGACAATAAGTTATTTAAAAATATCGGCGCAGGGTCCCAGGTCTGGATGTCTCACGGCGATACCATTACCAGTATCCCTGAGGATTTTGAGCTGATTGCCAGTACAGATTCGGTGAAGGTGGCTGCTTATCAGGTCAGGGGGACTGATACTTATGCAATTCAATTCCATCCGGAGGTCACCCATAGTACTGACGGCAAACAATTACTGGCAAACTTCCTGGTAGATATCTGCGGTTGCAGGCAGGAATGGACCCCCGATGCCTTTGTAGATACCACAATTACCTCATTACGCGAGAAACTGGGTGATGATAAAGTTGTACTTGCTCTTTCTGGAGGAGTCGACTCCAGCGTTGCTGCCATACTGTTACATAAGGCCATTGGTAAAAACCTGCACTGTATCTTTGTAGACAATGGATTGCTGCGCAAAGGTGAGTATGATGCTGTTCTTGAACAATATAAACACCTAGGGCTGAATATCAAGGGGGTTGATGCAAAGGACCGGTTCCTTGGGCAACTGGCAGGTGTAAGTGATCCCGAGCAAAAGCGGAAGGCAATCGGCAGGGTATTTATCGAAGTTTTTGACGATGAGGCGCACGAAGTAAAAGATGTAAAATGGCTTGCACAGGGCACTATTTATCCTGATGTCATTGAATCGGTATCGGTAAAGGGGCCATCAGCAACGATAAAATCACACCATAATGTAGGGGGGCTCCCTGACTTTATGAAGCTCAAAGTTGTTGAGCCGCTAAATACACTTTTCAAGGATGAGGTACGAAGAGTGGGGACCTCTCTGGGACTAGAGGATTTCATCATCGGCAGGCATCCTTTTCCCGGCCCGGGGCTGGCCATCCGGATCCTTGGTGAGGTAACTGCAGAAAAAGTCGCAATTCTTCAGGAGGCAGATGCTATTTATATCAATAACCTTAAAGAAGCAGGCCTGTATGACAAGATATGGCAGGCAGGGGCAATCTTTCTTCCGGTAAGATCTGTCGGCGTCATGGGTGATGAGCGCACCTATGAAAATGTAGTCTGTCTGAGGGCGGTAGAATCAGTGGACGGTATGACTGCAGACTGGTGCCATCTTCCCTATAACGTACTCGCAAAGATTTCCAATGAAATCATCAATAAAGTAAAAGGAATTAACCGCGTAGTATATGACATCAGTTCAAAACCACCTGCAACCATTGAGTGGGAATAAATACTGGCTGACTTTACTGGTCAGCCTTTTTTTGTATTCGTGTGCGCCAAAGGTAACAAGCCCGGTGAAAAAGGAGCCCGAAAAGGTGCCGGAAAAACCGGTTGAGAAACCGGAGGCTAAGTTTCGTGAGGCAGAAATTGCACTTCTGGCCCCTTTTAGACTTAATGAATTCAATCAGAAAACGGCTACAAAGGCGGATGTCGAGCGTTCTGCAATGGCAGTCGATTTTTACCAGGGATTTAAAATGGGCATTGATTCTGCAGCTGCAACAGGATTGAATTTCAAGCTTAAGGTCTACGATACAAGGGACAATAATACCCAGCTTGACAAATTGCTGAAGGAAGGGAGTCTGAATACAGCTGATCTGATCGTAGGACCAGTATTTCCGGATGGCTTGAAGTATATCCGGGACTATGCCGTTGCACACAAGTTAACTATTGTAAATCCACTTTCAGCAAGCCATCCGAGTGAGTTCAACAATCCCAATCTCATTTCCATAGTCAATAACATAGACCTGCATGCCCGGAAGGCAGGAGATTTTATCGTAGGGCATTATGATCCGGCGCAAACCGTTGTGGTCCTGATCAATCCAAAATCCCCTGAAGATGAGGTCATGGGTGCGCCCGTCAGAGATTATTTCAAAAGTAAAGGAGCTAAGTTTGTTTTCCAGGAATATGGCTCCGTATTTACGATGGAGACCAAACTCATCAAGGGGAAGAAATATGTAATTATTGTCAGTTCAAGTGATCGGAAGTTTGTAGTGCCGACACTGGATAAACTGGTAAAAATGAAATCTGCGGGCATATTAAACCCCGATGTTTTTGGTCACCCTGACTGGATAAGGCAAAACTACAGTACAGATAAACTACAGGCATTGCATACGACAATCAGCTCTTCCTATAAAGTTGATTACAGCGATGCGTCGGTCAGTACATTTATCAAAAGATACCGTTCGGCATTTCACTTTGAGCCGGGTGAATATGCATTTAAGGGATTTGATATCGGATATTACTTCGGGACACTTCTGGCAAGGCATGGCCGGGAATTTACAGCTTACCTTACAAAGGATAACTATAAAGGCTTGCATAACCATTTTTCATTCGTTAAAGATGAACAGACAGGCTATGTCAATACCAGCCTGATGCTGCTGCGCTATGAGAAGTTTGCGCTAAAGAAAATAGAATAACGGATTCATATGATGAAAGCAGCACACCAGATCAGGGCCTTCCGGCAAATCCTGGAACAATACAATGGTAATGTACCCCTGCACCGTTTCCTGTTTACCTATTTTAAACAGCATAGAGAAATGGGCTCATCTGACAGAAGGTGGGCTACCCGTCATATTTATAGCTATTTCCGCCTAGGCCGGGCACTTGCTGACCACGACGTTGATATCCGGCTTGCGGTAGCAGATTTTCTTTGTAATGCTGAACCTGGTATGGTCACCTCCTATTTCCTGTCCGATCTGACAGCCTTCCAGGGCGAAAGTACGGTAAGGAAAGTCGAGTTGATCCGGGAGCGGTTTGGCAGTTTTAACCTGGATGACGTATTTGCCTTCTCGGCAGAACTGAGTGAAGGAATTACGCGGTATGAGCTGAATCTGGCCAGCTTCGTTCAGCCTGATCTCTTTATCCGGGTAAAACTCAGCGCCATGGACGAAATCATTGCCCGGCTGAAGGCAAATCATATAGAATGCAGACAGATCGGAAACCAGACCCTTGCCTTACCAAACGGGACTAAATTAGAGCAATTGATCCAGGGTGCGGGTAAATACCAGGTACAAGATCTTTCCTCTCAGAAAACGGCTTTATTTTTTGAGCCCCGGGAATGGGAGTATTGGTGGGACTGCTGTGCCGCATCGGGAGGAAAGTCCTTGCTGCTGCATGACCTTGAACCTAAGGTCCAGTTACTGGTCAGCGACTATCGGTCAAGTAGTCTTGAAAACCTGGATGAACGTTTCCGGGAAGCAGGGATCAGGAAATATCAGAAAAAGGTACTTGACCTTGTTGCCAATAATGATCCTGATCTTCATCATTACGAATTCGACGGGATTATTCTCGATGCCCCCTGCTCGGGCTCGGGTACCTGGAGGCGTACACCCGAAATGCTACATTACTTTGATCCGGTCAAAATCAATTCATTTTCCAGGTTACAGAAAGCCATTTCGGGCAATGTCGTGAAATACCTGAAACCAGGCAAACCGCTGATTTATATTACCTGTTCTGTTTTCAGGGAGGAGAATGAATATGTAGTTTCCTGGATGCAGGAGAACCTGCCGCTTAAACTGGAAAGAATGGAAACAATTACCGGATATGCGGAAAGGGCCGATAGTATGTTTGTTGCACGCCTCATTAAGGTCTGATCCGATAAGGCTCAACCCCACTAAAGTAGAGAGAGGTTTTATTGCTAAGTGGTATTGGACTAAAGGCCTGTATTGTTCCGGAACAGTTTAATGGCTATCGCCAGCAAAATAATCCCGAATGCCTTACGCAGTATACTCAGGCCAGACCTGCCCAGAAGTTTCTCCAGACGGTTTGTGTTTTTAAGGACAAAATAGACAAACAGCATATTGAGCAATATTCCGATAATGATATTCTGTGTTTCATATTCCGTCTTCAGCGACAACAATGTAGTCATCGTTCCGGCACCGGCAATAAGCGGAAAAGCAAGCGGTACTATGGAAACTGTTTCATGAACATCCTCCTTAAAGATGGTCAGGCCTAAAACCATTTCCATGGCAATAAAAAAGATCACAAATGAACCTGCAATCGCAAAGGATTCCACATCCAGTCCAATGATCTTAAGCAAACTTTCACCTGCAAAAAGGAAAATGACCATCAGCGATGCCGCTACCAGAGTAGCTTTTTCAGACTGGATATGGCCACCGGCTTTTTTTCTCAGTTCAATAACAACCGGGATCGATCCCAAGATATCTATGATCGCGAAGATCACCATGGTGCTGGACAGGATCTGACTGAAATTGAATCGCATAAAAGCTAGTTTTTGAACAAAGGTAATTTATATCTGATAAATCCAGCAAAAAAAGCCGCCCCATAAGGACGGCTTTGTTACCATGTAATTATTTCAGCTGTCGTTCGGTTCAGCCGATCCGCTTGGGTTCAACATTGCCGGAACTTGCAGACTTATAGGCATATAGCAGGATATGCGCTACCGCAAAGGCCAGGGAGAAATAATAGAGTCCCGTATCCTCGCCATTGGTTACGCTATGGTGTATGATTGCAACAACGATAAGCAGAACAGCAAGCGCCAGGCCGACCCAGGATACAACTTTTGTACTTTTCACAAGCGTAGTCTTCAGATTGTCAGAAAGTAAGCTGTTCTTAAGGCCATAAAAAAGATAAACATTAATGCCAATGATCATCCATACCAGCAGTCGCACCCAGGTATCCAGCGGTAGAAAAACCATCATGCCCAGGCACACAAGAATACCCAAGACAGGAATCAGCGGGACCATTGGTACCTTAAATGACCTCTCCAGCTCCGGCATGCGCTTCCTCAGAATAATTACGCCGATGCAAACCAGAATAAAAGCGAACAGTGTACCGATACTGGTCATCTCACCAACTACCCTCGCAGGAACGAATGCGGCAAAAAGACTCACAAATACCATGAAAAGTAAATTGCTTTTAGCGGGCGTGCTGAACTTGGAATGTACATCCGAAAATACCTTTGGCAGCAAGCCATCCTTACTCATGGAGAAGAATACTCTCGATTGTCCGAGCAACATGACCAGGATAACTGATGCATAACCACCAAGAATGGCTACGATAATTCCCTTGTTGAGCCATGGATAGGCCGGTGTCACTACTCCGGCTGCATCTTTAGTGCCCATATTGTCTATGGCAACTGCAACAGGAGCGATCCCGTCCTGGCCTTTGAACAGGTCATAGTTAGCCACACCGGTCATGACATGTGCAAAGAGAATATACAATATAGTGCAGATAAACAGCGATACCAGGATGCCGATTGGCATATCCTTTTTAGGATTTTTAGCCTCCTGCGCAGCTGTTGAAACGGCATCAAAGCCGATGTAGGCAAAGAACACTATACCTGCCGCACGTATTACCCCGCCCCAGCCATGCGTGAATATGCTTTCATGACCAGCCTTGTCAGCTGGAATAAAATAAGGAGTATAGTTATCGGTATTGATGTATTTCCAACCGAGGAAGATAAAGATAAAGACGATTACCACCTTAACGGCTACGATCAGGCCATTGACAAAAGCGGATTCGCTCGTTCCCCTGATCAGTACAAAAGACATCAAAATAATGATGAAAACAGCGGGGAGATTCAGCATACCTGAAACCACGGTGCCGTCTATCAGCGTTACCGTATCAAATGGAGACATCGTCAGCTGGGGGGGGAGATGAATATTATAATAGTCGAGAAACTTCACCAGATACCTGCTCCAGCTGATGGAGACCGTGGCAGCACCGACAGCATATTCCAATACAAGGTCCCAGCCGATGATCCAAGCAATGAACTCACCCATTGTGGCATAGGAATACGTATACGCACTTCCCGCAACAGGGATCATAGATGCAAATTCGGCATAGCAGAGTCCGGCAAAGGCACATCCAATTGCCGCAATTACAAAAGAGACTGTAATTGCAGGGCCGGCATTGTTTGCGGCAGCAGATCCGGTGATCGAAAATAAACCAGCGCCAATAATTGCGCCGATACCCAGGGCCACCAGATTGACCGGCCCCAGTGTCCGTTTCAGCGTACCCTCTCCACTCTCGGCAGCTTCTTTTTTAAGCAAGTCGATCGACTTTCTAAAATTCATAAATTCAAAGTTTAGTTACAGTTTTTTCAGTAAATGTCGCTTATTTTATATCTAGGAGTCAAACCTAATTAAATATATCTAAAAATAAAAAAGGGATTCCTGTTGAAAATCCCTTTTGTTTCTAAAAATGCTGAATTAATTTGCGTTCCCCGCATCGGTCCTGAGTTTGTCTACCAGATTTTGTAATGAATCTGACTTTTTGTTGAGCATTTTCTGGATAGTCTCCAGGTTCACGGTCATTTGTATTGAATTTTCCGTCGGGTTGCTCTGGACCTTGATCTCATTTCCGATTCTGGTCACCACCCCTCCATCGGTCCCAGACACCGCAATATAAGGTGCGATAACCAGCGAAACAATAGACATCAGTTTAATGAGGATATTCATTGAAGGACCGGATGTATCCTTGAACGGATCACCCACCGTATCACCGGTAACGGAAGCCTTATGGGGTTCCGATTTCTTGTAGTGCATTTCGCCATTGATCTCTACCCCTTTCTCAAACGATTTCTTCGCATTATCCCAGGCGCCTCCGGCATTGCTTTGAAAGATGCCCATCAGTACACCCGACACCGTCACCCCGGCCAGTAAACCGCCAAGGATTTCCGCAGAGCTTACGGCAGGAAATACGCCCTTAAAGCCAAAACCGACAATGATCGGTACCAGTATGGCAATACCACCGGGCAGAAGCATTTCCCGGATAGAGGCCTTTGTGGAAATGTCAACACATTTTTCATATTCAGGTTTTGCCTGGTATTCCATGATGCCCGGAATTTCCCGGAACTGCCGGCGTACCTCACGTACCATATCCATCGCGGCTTTACCCACCGCAGCTATACAAAGGGCTGAGAAAATAAAGGGAATCATGGCCCCTACGAACAGGCCCGCCAATACTGGAGCCTTATAAATGTCAATGGCGGAAATTCCGGCCACACCTACAAATGCAGCAAATAGTGCGAGTGAGGTAAGTGCAGCAGAAGCAATGGCAAATCCCTTACCTGTGGCCGCAGTTGTATTGCCCACTGCATCCAGATTATCTGTACGTTCACGCACTTCCGGGGGGAGCTGGCTCATTTCGGCAATGCCGCCCGCGTTGTCCGCGATTGGCCCGAACGCATCGATCGCCAGCTGCATAGCTGTAGTTGCCATCATCCCTGCAGCTGCAATGGCTACTCCGTACAGCCCGGCAAAAGCATAAGAGGAGATGATCCCGGCCGCAAGGACAAGGATAGGTGCTACAGTGGATTTCATGCCTACCGAGAGGCCACCGATAATGTTTGTTGCGTGGCCTGTGCCCGATTGCTGGATGATCGAGTTTACCGGACCCTTGCCCATAGCTGTGTAATACTCCGTGATGATGCTCATCAAAGTACCTACCACCAGGCCGACAATGATCGAATAGAACACATCGATGCTTTCAAAGTTCACCCCCCGCAGGGAAAGCTGTTCGGGCAGCATGCAGATGACTACGAAGTAAGCGGCAATTGCCGTAATCACAATGGAGCCCCAGTTGCCCAGGTTGAGTGCATGCTGCACATTGGAATCCTCGCCTTTGATCCTGACAAACCAGGTACCGACGATAGAGAAGATAATCCCCAGTCCGCAGATCACCATAGGAAGGAGGATAGGAGACATCCCCCCGAAACGGTCCTGGGCAACGATTTCCTGTCCAAGTACCATCGTAGCGAGAATTGTGGCCACATAAGAACCAAATAAATCTGCACCCATCCCCGCAACGTCGCCCACATTGTCCCCGACATTATCTGCAATTGTAGCCGGGTTGCGCACGTCATCTTCTGGAATACCGGCCTCAACCTTGCCTACCAGGTCAGCACCGACATCGGCAGCCTTGGTATAGATACCGCCGCCTACACGGGCAAAAAGTGCAATAGATTCAGCACCCAGCGAAAAGCCGGTCAGTACCTCTATGGCTGTTCTCATCTCATTGCTGTTGGCGCTTACCACGCCAAAGATATTCAGAAAAACAATGAACAATCCTCCAAGTCCAAGTATGGCTAGGCCTGCCACACCCAGTCCCATTACGGTACCGCCAGTAAACGATACCTTAAGTGCCTGTTTCAGGCTGGTCCTTGCTGCCTGCGTCGTCCTTACGTTCGCCTTGGTAGCCGCCTTCATACCGATATAACCTGCCGTAGCAGAAAATACCGCGCCGATCACAAATGCTACAGCGATGATCCAGCTTGAATGCAGCTGTACCCCGTTTACCTCATGGACTGTTCCTGAATAGGCCAGCAGGGCAGCGGTGATCAGCACAAAAACGCTGAGTACCCGCCATTCCGCCTTCAGGAAAGCCATCGCTCCATCGGCAATATAGCCTGCCAGCTCCTGCATGTTCTTGTCTCCGGCGTCCTGTTTGTTTACCCATGCACTCTTCACGGCCATTACCAGGATGCCCACCAGACCCATCGCCGGGATCAGGTAGATCAAATTGTTCTGTAAAAACTCCATATATTAATTTTCTCGTTTAGGTTTCCTTGTCAGGATATTGTTTATACTTGGTTTCTGATTCTTGTTTAAGTTAAGGCAGCAAGGCCGTTCATTTACAGAACAGGTGGTCTGCAAAAATAACGGTGTCAGTGTAATTACCAAATTAAAATAATTTTTGCAAACCGCAAGCCTCAATAGTGGTGTTTACTCAGGATTAAATATATTAGCGTCTAATGCTTAACTTATCAACTCAACTCACATGACAGAACAACAAGAAGACGGATCATTCAAAAGAGAACTTGGCCTGCTGGACGGCACCATGCTCGTTGTAGGCTCTATGATCGGTTCAGGGATATTTATCGTCAGTGCCGATATTACCCGGAATGTGGGTTCGGCGGGCTGGCTGATCCTCATCTGGGTGCTTACCGCAATCCTGACCATTATAGCAGCGGTCAGCTACGGTGAACTCAGTGCCATGTTCCCTAAAGCAGGCGGCCAGTATGTATATCTGAAGGAAGCCTATAACAAGCTGATCGCTTTTCTTTACGGGTGGAGTTTATTCTCCGTTATCCAGACGGGCACCATTGCAGCAGTGGGCGTTGCCTTCGCTAAGTTTGCCGCTTATCTTTATAAACCGTTCGGCGATGAGCACATCCTGTGGCAGACCGGCAGTTTCCAGCTGAATGCTGCTCAGATCGTTTCTATCGTTACCATCGTGCTGCTCACCTACCTCAACAGTAAAGGTGTAAAAGACAGTAAGATCCTGCAAACCATACTTACCATCATCAAAATCCTGTCGCTGTTCGGGCTTATTGTCTTCGGTTTTACACTTGCCGCAAAAGCAGACATCTGGAATGCCAACTGGGGCGATGCCTGGCAGACCCGCAGGTTCAGCCCGGATACCCTTCAGTGGTCGGACATCAGTGGTAGCCTGTTGCTTTCCGGTGTCTGTGCCGCGATGGTGGGTTCTCTCTTTTCCAGCGACGCCTGGGCAGGTGTTACGTTCATTGCCGGCGAGATCAGAAACCCTAAGCGCAACGTAGGTCTAAGCCTGTTTATGGGCACCTTTATCGTCAGTCTCATCTATATTCTGGCCAACCTCATGTATGTAGCCGTGCTGCCGCTCGATGCCATTGCTACTGCCAAGTCAGACAGAGTTGCAGTCGTTGCGGCACAGCAGATCTTCGGGCCTTATGGTACCATGATCATCGCCATCATGATCATGATCTCTACTTTTGCCTGCAATAACGGTCTTATCATGGCAGGTGCCCGTGTATATTATACCATGGCTAAAGACGGCCTGTTCTTCAAGAAGGCTGCAATGCTCAATACCTCGGATGTGCCTGGCTGGGCGCTGTGGATACAGGGGGTATGGGCCTCGGCGCTTTGCCTCACGGGCAGATATGGTGACCTGCTTGATTTTGTGGTCATCATTGTCATGATTTTTTATATCCTTACCATATATGGCATCTTTATCCTGAGGAAGAAAATGCCCGATGCTGAACGTCCTTATAAAGCATTTGGTTATCCGCTGCTGCCGATGTTTTATATCCTGCTCGCTGCTGCCTTATGCATTGGCCTGCTCATCTACAAAACCAGTACCTGTGGCTGGGGAGTCCTGATCATGCTTGCGGGTATCCCGATCTATTACCTCACCAAGGATAAGGCATAAAAAAGCCCGGTCCCTGTCAGGGTCGGGCTTTCAAGGAATATGAGTTGTCCTGAAAATAATTATTTAAAGGAGCTGATATCTACCGGATTTTCAGCACTGCCAGGCTTAAAGAAATAAGTGCCGTTTTTATTGGGTTGCCAGGTGAAGTTCTTTTGTACATATCGGTAAGCATCCTCCAGGGCCTCTTTTGAAAGCGGCTGATCCAGAACTTCTCCTGAAACATAATTTGTCTGGTATACCGATGAAGTCTGGGAAGTCAGAAATGCAAGTGTAGTTCGGTCAGGTGAATTGCCCAGGAATTCACCCTGGATCCTTTCTTCAGGCTTCTGGCGCTTCAGGATATACACCTTTGCATTTACATTGGCGACAAAGAAATCGTTGTTTACCAGGTAGCCATTTCTTCCTATCCGTGTCTGGCCCTTGGTAAACTCGCTGTCCATCTTTCCGTTAGAAGGCCTGTAAAGACTCACTACATCCAGCTTACCATCCTTCAGCGCAATGACAAAGAAAGGAGCAGTCAGCCCGGAATTATCCGAGATCTGGGCCAGGATTGCGGTTTTCTGGGTATTTATAAATTCAGCGAACCCGAATTTGCCAACTGCCCCACTGTCGGATTCATGAAGTTTAATATTTACCAGCGTGTCCCGGAAAGTGATGGCCATCAGGTCTTTCGATGCAGCCTCTTCTTTTTCGTCCGCCGTATACTTTACAATTTTCAGAGCGCTGTCGGCCTGGTCATTGCTGTCATTGAATTTTTCGGTCACTGTGATCGTCCGGGGAACATAGGTTGCCGAAGGACCTTTCTTGCCGCAGCTGTAAACTACGGCAGACAGGACCAAAAGATATACCGCTTTTTTCATATCGATTAGTTTTAAGGTTTATAAAGGTTTTTTAAGTTATCCTGTAAAATTAAAACTTCAGCGGGATTACCGAAACAAAATGCGAAAAAAGAGAAACAGGGGTAAAACCCTCGCGGCTACCCCTGTTATTAGATGGTTGATCCACCACAGATCAACCTAAACCAAACAAACCAACATTATAACGCTGCTGGTTAAAAAAAGTTTTAGGATATAAAAAAAACTTATAAATATTTCACGGGACCTCCTTCAGATCCGCTTTGTTGATCCAACCTTTGGTGACTTCACCATCATTGTTCGTATGGGTTACATAGATGAAATTGTTCTGTTCGTCCACAACTGAAAAACCGTTGCTCGTCCAGAGCCCCAATACACCCTTTCGCGGTTTCGACGGGTCGGGGGCCTCATAAAAGTAAAGAATCCCTTTCGGCACCAGGTATCTTTTTCCTTCACTCGTCAGTACTACTTCACGGCTTTTTTCCTTCGTCGCGGTATTGGTTGTTGCCGGAGGCGGCGGAATAACCGGTTTTGCTGTGCTGACGGCCGCAGTTTGACGCTCATATTCTTTTTGAAGACTATCCACTTCTGTATTTTCTTTCAATACCGCCGTATCCGTAATGATCGGTTTGATTGCATTTGCCGTATCAGGCTCCGGTTCAGGCATTGTTTCTGCTGTTGTGTCCTGGCCGGCAGCCGACAAGCTATCTGTGTAAGCAGTCAGCTGTCGTTTGTCCATGTCAGACCTGTAAATGGAGTAACCTGCAAAAAGGCTTAAAACGACCAGGGCCAGGATCATTACAAAAAAGATTGGTCTCGACACTTTCACTATGCCGCCTTCCGGCTCTGCAGGTAGCGTGGCACCTGTCTCCCTGTCTGCAGTTACGATCTGCTCCAGCACCGCTACCTTTTTTTCGGCCTCCATATTATTTCTTTGAATGGCTTCCTGCAGGGCCATTCCATTTGCATAACGCTTCTCCGGTTGTTTCTCCAGGCACCGGCTGATCAGCGCCAGCAGCCAGCCAGGTACTTTCATCTCCTGTTGTTTCTGTGTGTCTGTCCAGGATTCGGGTAAATGTACTCTTCTCAACTGCATCAGGTCTGGCAGCGGTTTTTCCATGTGTGCCAGCATTACCGTGTTCCTGGAAGTCTCGCCCTTCCCCGTCTGCGGAAAAGGTACAGTACCGGCGAGCAGCTCATATAAGATCACCCCGTAACTATAGATGTCTGTCTGGAAAAACATTTCACCGTCGTGCTGTTCGGGAGCCATAAATTCCACTGCCCCGGCATGGCGAATGCTGCTCCTGCGTTGTTCATCAGACATCACGGCCAGACCGAAGTCAAACAGGATATAGTTGCCGGTAGCCGTATTGAATTTCACATTATTGCTTTTGATGTCCCCGTGCTTCACGCCCACGCTGTGACAATGCGCCAGGGCATTTGCCAGCTGTTCCGCAAGCTTTATGGTCTCCCGTATGGTAAATACAGGATCATGAGGTGCTTTCAGTAACTCTTCCAGGTCGGGCCCCTCAATATATTCCATCTCGATAAAAGGAAAGGACCCGCTTTCGGTAAGTCCCGAATTAAGGATTTTTACCACATTTGGACAAGGATTTTCATTGACCTTCTTTAGTTTTTCCACTTCATTCCTGAAGTTCCTGAAATTTCTGTCGTCAGCATTTTCAGTATGGATTGGTGTAGGTAATATCTTTACCGCAGTAAAGATTGCACCCATTCTTTTTCCTTTATATACTGAACCCTGACCGCCCGTACGCAGGGCGCCCATGTTTTCCAGTCCTTCTGCTATGGTAAATACTTTACTCATATCTGTCGCTAGTTAATATCAAAAATAAGGTACATCGTTCACTATTCCATCTTTTGTTTTCTGCAGATTGACAGTCCCCGGCTTTTTCTTCACACTATCTCTTTTTACCGCGCTCCCGGCCCTTTTAACCGTATCCGCAGCAGGCTTTTCAGTGCCTGGTATACCAGTGGAGGTGGCTTGCACACCTGTGCTGTCTTTTCCGGTTCCGGAATTGCCTTGCCTGTAGTCACCCAGGAGGGCATTTACGCCAAAGATACTCAGGGCCAGTAATATCAGGACCATTATTCCGAATACCCACTTCAGCTTCTCAAGTGAACGGTATTTTTTCAGTTCTCCCAGTAAAAGTTCGTTCTCAGTCTTATAACCGCTCAATACCTCCAGATAACGTTCTGTATTGTTGCTGGCTTCAATGCCGCTGCATACGGCCTCATGCAGTTCCATCCCATCTGCAAACCTCCGTTCCGGCTGTTTTTCCAGGCACCGGTCAATTACCGCCAGCAACCATTCGGGAATTTGCTGTTCATGCGCTTTTTTGTCTTCCGGCCAGTCTTCCGGTATGCGGACACTCCGCAGTCCCCCCAGATCGGGGACTTGCTTTTCCAGGTGTGCCAGCATGACCATATTTCTTGACGATTCATTTCTGTTCATCAACGGAAAAGGCACCGTGCCTGTCAGCACCTCATACAACACCACACCATAACTATATACATCGCTTTCCAGGAGCATCTTCCCGTCGTATTGTTCCGGAGCCATAAATTCCACCGCACCAGCATTGCGCAGGCTGCTGCGGCGCTGTTCGTCCGACATGACCGCCAATCCGAAATCCAGCAGCATATAATTGCCTGTTTCCGTATTGAACTTTACATTATTGCTCTTAATGTCCCCGTGTTTTACACCTACCCGGTGGCAGTGGGCAAGCGCCGCAGCCAGCTGTTCCGCCAGCTTCATCACTTCTCTGATCGTAAATACGGGATTATGCGGAGGCCGCAGCAAATCTTCCAGGTCGGGGCCTTCAATATATTCCATCTCAATGAATGGCAATGACCCGCTTTCAGTTAACCCTGAATTGAGTATCTTTACCACGTGAGGGGAGGGGTTTTCATTCACCTTTTTCAGCTTGTCCACCTCATTCTGGAAATCTCGGAAATTCCTGTCGTCTTTATTTTCCGTATAGATCGGTGTCGGCAGCAGCTTCACCGCCGTCATTACGGGTGCCATGCGTTTGCCCTTATACACAGAGCCCTGTCCGCCTGTGCGTATCGCCCCCATATTCTCCAGGCCCTCGGTTATGGTAAATACCTTTGCCATTAACTCATCTGATAACTAAACTCCAATATTGCAGACTCACCAAGAACAATCTGGTCGCCTTCCTGCAGCACATGCCCAAACTCGGTGAAGGTCAGCTTTACGGTATTGTGTCCGTCAGCCGGTTTCACCTTTACCTTGTTCCTTGGGGGGATACCCCCTTCATCTGCAAAGAGCATAAATACGTAGTCGTTTTTATTCCATTCTATATGGGCATGCTGCCTGCTGATGTATTTGTTCCCGGCATTGCTGCTTGAGTCTGGAAAAGCGATCGTATTTTCGCGTACGAATCCCTCGTTGTCCCTGGTCTCCCGACCCCGTCCGATATTGATCCGTCCTTCGCCTGCATGGATCCTGTACACCTCCTGTTCCGCCTCTCCGTTTATCACCCTGATGTAAGCCGCATCCGAGCGTTGGACCACCACATGCTCAGGAACCTTTACCACAAGCGCAACATCCATACGTTCCGTCTTCGCACTGCCTTCCGGGAGTTCTTCTGTAAAGTGGATTTCCAGTAACCATTTGGATGGCAGGTCAATTGCAAAATCATCTGCGATCCGCTGTACCTCATTCTTGAAACGCTCCTCATCCTCAAAGAATACCGCAGAGTCATACAGGAACCTTTCCTCAGGGGGGCAGGCGATATAAAGTTCCAGCCCACGGATATGCCGGCCCTCGCCGCCTTCCATTTTCTGCAGTTCCTGCCTGATAAACAGGAGCAAGGCTTCCCTTACCGTTTTTACATCCTGCGGCCTTTCCGGCGTATTCTTCTTAAAAAAGCTAAACATATCAAAACTGTATTTGCGTTTTAGTTTTCAGGCTGTCCGTTTTCTTTGCCTGTTTAAAATCCCGGATATAACCCAGTTTCAGCAATGCGGGGATCACGTGCTGCCCTGCAGCCAGTACTGCCTTACTCGATCCCCTGGTCGACTCGATCCGGATGCAGGTCACAATATGTCCGCCGCCCGTCTTTTTCGGGACGAAGAAAACATACCAGCCATCATTGATCTGCTCCTGTTTCCATATTCTCTCCGGCGTACCGGTTTTCCCGGCCACCGTCAGTTTCAGCGTCCATACTTTCCCCGCACTTTGCTTCAGCATATAATCCGTCATCAGCGCTGCGTATCCCGGTTGATCAGCCAGTTTTATGCCATTTTTCACGGAGGTCAGCGAATCATTTACTTTCAGGACGAAGCGGTTGGTCATCAGCGTGCCTCCGTTGGCGATCCCGGAAGCCATCCTGGCCACCGCTGCAGGTGTAGCGATCAGTTCTCCCTGGCCCCAGGACATGCCCGAGATGCCTTTGGCCCGCGTCCGTTTGATGTTTGACGGGTCATAACGTGGCTTCGTATTAAATTCTGTCCGTTCCCAGAGCGCATGCCATTTCTGCTGTTGCTCCGGTGTAACCTTGCCTGGTTCGTAGTAATAACCGCCGACACCATGCAGGAACATACCAGTCTTCTGATAAAGTTCCGTCATCTTATCCTGCAGATGTTCTTCATTTGCCAGTTTAATAAAATAGACGTTGTTTGATTTTACCACGGCCTTTTCCAGTGTAATGACACCGGTTTCATCCGGTTCAATTCCCTTTGTCCGGATCCTTTCGCCCATACTTACCGTAAACTTACGGTCAGCGGCCGCCATGCCCAGTTTATTGAAGGCTGCCATGGCCGTAACGAGCTTTGCCGTAGAACCCGGCTGCGTAGCGGTAGTAAAACCCAGGTCCGCTGTCGTATACCAGCCCGCCAGCCTGTTCTGTTCTGCAGTGGTCATGGTCAGCAGTTCCCAGTCTTTCACCGGCGGCAGGGGGTACACCGCCGAAGCCAGGACATCGCCCGTATTGTCTTCCATGACGACTACCGAAACCCGGCTTTTCTTCAGCGAGTCATCTGCGGCCAGTGCATGCTGAATGGTTGCCTGCAGGCGTGCATCAATGGTGAGCTGGACATCTCTGTTACGTTTCTTGAATGCTGCCACTTCCCCGCTGTTGATTCCCGCCAGCAGGAGTGGAGCGAGGGCCGAATAATCTCTCTTGCTTACCGTCATTTCTTTAATACCCCTAGGCAGGAAACGGTCTTCCTGATAATGGCTTGCCCTGGTAGTAAAGGATATTGCCGGTGTGTGGAAACCCCGCAGCTCAGCTGCATGTTCGTATTCCGCAAAATAGCCGTTCGTGCTGCCATTGAACACGCCTGTATTCACATCGCCGGTCCAGAAGAAAGTCTGTTCCTCAAAAGGATAATACCTGTCCACGCGTTTGTGGATGGCCGAATCCAGGTTATACCGGATCCCTGCTGCCTGAAGTGTCTTTACCTGTCCGCGAACAAAGGCAGGATTGCTGGTTGCCAGTACGCGCCCTTTGCGGTCGTAAAGCTGACCGGCCTCCAGCTTATTCATCAGTATCGAAATCCTGGGGTTATAGCTGAACATGCGCAAGCCACTACGGTCAGCTACCAGGGCCGGCCGTACCACCCATTTCCGGTTTTCCGTAGCGTATCTCGATACCGTAAAGCAAAGCAGCCCTACGGCCACGGTAGCGGAAAGCAGTGCAGGCACCAGGTTCTTGTCCTGCTGTGCAGTAATGAACTCCATCTGTACCGGTGTGCCGCGGATCCGGGATACCGAAAGCAGGATGCCCGCAGCCAGCATGTTGGCAATGAGCGACGACCCTCCGTAACTGATAAAGGGCAGAGCTACACCCGACAGGGGAAGGGCACCGGTAGATCCGCCGGCGATCAGTACAAACTGTGTAAACAGACTGATTCCTATGCCCGCGCATAAATAAAATAAAAAAGGTGTACCTGTTTTCCTCCCGATCACAATGGACCGGTTCAGAAAGATGAGAAAGAGAATAAATACAGAAGCGATACCTGTCCAACCAAATTCCTCACCGATAGCAGGCAGGATCATATCGGTATGTGCTTCCGGTATATTTTTAGCAAATCCCTCACCCACACCCTGACCGTTCAGGCCGCCCCCGGCCATTGCCCAGATGCCGTTAGCTACCTGGTCTCCACCGTAGACCTCGTTGTTCCAGGGATCCTGCCAGATCGACTTTCGTTCGGTCAGACGGTTCACCGGACCGGGGATCAGTTTGTCGAGGTAAGGCACCTGGTCAATCAGGAGAAAACCTGCCATGACCATCGTGACCATGATTGCCGACTCACTCGTGCGCTTCTGGACAAATACCATGATCAGGGTCAGCAATACAGCTGTCAGCAGGCTCGCGATCCAGATGTTCAGGAACCATACCGTCAGCACGTAGGCCAGGACAGCGACGACCATCATCATGAAATCGCCCCTAGAGAAGGAAAACAGGATAATAAAGGTAAAGCAGACCACCATTGCCGGGCCAAGGTCGCCCAGTGCCAGGTAAAGCAATATGGCGAACAACATGGCCACCAAAGCGAAGGAAAAGAAATACCAACGCTTCTGCCAGCTCAGGTATTCGGAAATGAAACGCTCGTTTGCGGAAAAGAAACCCGCCAGAAAAAGGATGATCGCATATTTTACAATTTCGCTGGGTTGCACCCCGAAAAGATTGACCTTCACGCCACTGCCTTCCGGACCATGTCCGAACATGACGGTCAGCGAGAGCAGGGCCAGTGCAGCAAGTGCCCATTGCCAGCCATTGGCTTTACCGCTGTTGCGACCAAGGACCAACATGCGGTAAAACCTCGAATCCACCGTCAGCTTACGGAAATTGACCAGGAGCATGAGCACGATACCCAGCAGCCCCATGCCGAAGAAGATCAGGGTATCTTTTGCCAGGAAGCGGTCGCGGAGCGGGTCCTGGAGGCTGAGCAAGGTAATGACCGAAAGTCCTGTCATCAGCATCACCACCGGGAGGATAAGCCGGTCCGATTCCCGGAACCGGTAGCGTAAAAATAAGTTCAGCAGCAGGAAACCACCCAGGAAACCACCTGTAACGATCCAGTACCACTTCCTGAAGTCTTCCGGCGTACGTACGATCAGCGATTTTTCCTTTTTCAGGATCTTAAAGTCGCGGGCAGAGAACAGGCGGATGGTATGCGGACTCTGGTGAAAGGTAAATACAGCATCTTCATCCAGCGCCTGCACTCCCTGCGAACGGCCGAACTGAAAGCCCGGTTGCAAAGGCAACACATTATAAGCCTTACCTTCCTGCAGGTTCCGGAAACCAAAACGCCCCGAGGCATCTGTACGGGCATAAGCAGTCACGCCGATATTTCTGGTGCCTTCCTCATCGCTCACAAAGCTGCTGTCCTGAGGCAACACCATCTGCAGTTTCACCAGCACGCCAGCCACGGGGTGGTCGAGCGAATCCAGTATGTATCCACCCAGGCTGTATGGGCCGCTGTGCAGATCGGTAAATGCCGGCAGGCGGGGAGGGTGTTTTCTTTCCTGTTCGAAACGCAGGGAGTCTGCGCCGGTATAACCCAGCAGCGCCCTCGAATCCATCACCCTTTTCTTAAAATTCTTTCCGCCTTTGATGAAGGCCTCGTCCGCGTTGACAAAGAAACGGCGTTTGTTCAACTCACCCACATTGTCCAGTGGTTCAGGAAGTGATGCCGCTGCACGCGTAACGATCTCACCGATCAGGGCGATATCCCTTTTGTCCTCAAAGTAATAACCTTTCTCCAGTAACTGTACGATTCTTTTGCCCGGTTCTTTGTCGTTCAGGTTCATTATTGTACCATTTGACAGGCGCTCCTGTACATTCGCAAAACCCGGTTGCAGATTTCCGTACAGCGTGATGAAGAAACCTCCGAGAATGATGAAAATGACCAGGAATAAAAAGCGCATATCAAGGGGTTACAGTGACAGGTAATGAATCAGTTTTAAAGGTACTCTTCGGCAGCTTGCCGCTCACATACCGGCCCTGCGGAAAATGGTAGACAATCTCCATCGCGTTCGGGCAATTGACAAAACGCACATTTTTCAATATGACCGCATTGTTCTGCGAGGCAATGGCTGTAGGGAAATCCTCAAAGGTCAGGTTCTCCAGCTGCAGATGCTGGTTGGAAGGCAACACCTCTATCGGCACTTCGTTAAAGCTGGTATCCCGCTTTAGGGTGATGCCTTTTTCCGCGATTAGGTATACCGTATCGCCCCTGAAGCGCAGCGGTTCAGTGATCAGTATGGGCGACTGAAACAAGGAATCTGTCAGCACCAGGATCTTTCCTGTCATGCGGTTCAGGGTATCCTGCAGTTTCTTCTCCTGTGGATTGCGGGGCGGCTTGATCTGGCTCAGCCGCTGGCTGCTGAGTGCCTTGCGTTCATTGCTGCGGTTCCGCCAGAGCAGGTATGCATTTGCCCCGAGCAAGGCCAGGCAAATGACAACCAGCAGGGTTATTGTTCCCTTTTTGCCTTTGTCATGATTCGCGGGATGATTGTTTCCTGTAATTGCGGGCTGCACCGCTTCTTTTTCCGGGACCTGGCTTGCCGCAGGCTTTCGTGTCAATCTTGTCTTTGGTTTTTCCGGTTTATGCAGCGCCGATTTCCTGTCATTTTCTATCAGTACTACCGTAATGTTGTCCAGCCCGCCATTGGCGTTGGCCATCTCTGTCAGTTTCAATGCCTTTTCCTGCAGCGAAGCATTGATGGTCATCACCGAAGTGATCTGTTCCCTGTTCACCATATCCGACAGGCCATCACTGCAGATCAGCAGTACATCTCCCGGCAAAAAGGGCGACTGTCCCGTTTCAATATAATCGCTTTGCCCTTTGATGTTGGCTCCGAAACCCAGCGCCTTATTGATCTCGTTCCGCTTAGGGTGCTTCATCGCCTGCTCTTCCGACAAGCGCCCGCTGTCTTCCATAAAGCCCACAAAGCTCTGGTCCTTGGTGATCTTTACCAGCGACTGGTCACGCAACAGGTACAGCCGTGTATCACCTACATGGGCATAATGGAACAGGTTACGTTCAGGGTCCGCGACCACCAGTGTCAGCACACAGGCCATCTTTTCATGTTCCTTTACCAGCTGTTTCTCATTCATGATCTGCTGGTCAGCTGCGATGATCGCCTCACGCATCAGTGCAGGCAGATCGGCATTGGGCAGGTTCAGGTGCTGCAAAATTGATTTACGGGCAATTGCAGAAGCGATCTCCCCTCCCGAATAGCCACCTACACCGTCGATCACACAGCCCATGATCAGTGCTGTGCCTGCAATCTTCTCGGCAATAAAGGCATCTTCGTTATTGTCCCTTACCTTGCCGGTATCTGTGGTGCCAAAGAAATGCTTATCCATTCTTACGCGATGAATTTTTAATGTCTGCAAAGTGTGCCAGCAGGAGCAGCACACATAAGATAAATAACGCTGCGGAGAGTAACTGTGACATACTTCAGGATTTAAATATGTTCATTCCGATGATGCCGTTCAGGATGATCCTCGAGTTCAGGGGCAGTTCCGCCCATTTCGGGCCATTAATATCGCTGCGCTCCATCAGCACTTCGTTTAAAATTGTTTTCTCTCCAAATGAGGCCAGGTAGAATTTGTCTTCCTGCCGGTCATAACGTACCTTCAGGTGTGGTGTGTTCACCCATTCCGAAGGAATCCTGAAGATGTCAGGCGCATTGCGCTCCTCTTCATCTCCGGATATGGTGATCTGTTCGTATTTCATGACAAACTCCAGTTTCTTACCGGCATATGCCTTGTCGGGTATGGTGGTCTCAAACCTGGCCAGTACAGCAGATTGCTGTGCAGCGGTTGTTTTTTTTGCTCCCGCGGTTGTTTCTGTTTGCACCGGGGCAGCTTCCGGTGGCGCCGGTGGTGGTACGAGCTGATCATCCTGAAAAGGGATCTCATAATAGCCGTCACTGTAATAGATAAAGTCTTTCAGGATATCATTGTTGATGTCAAAGGTCTGGGCCATCCCCGTCTGACGCGGAATGAATGTTACCCTGAGGTTTTCTTCCTTCTGGTGACTGTCGGGCAGGAGCTTACCGATAAAACCGATATCACCGGGCCTGTAGTCAGGGTGCGACACGAAGCGGAATACCCATTTGTTGCTGGCCGGCTCCACCTGTTTGCCGTTTTTGATCTCCCTGTTCAGGATAGTGTAAAAATTCTTCACTGTTTCGTGTGCGATCAGGCCCAGTATGCCTTTTTTGTGGTCCATAAATTCCCTGTAATCGTCACCATTCAGGCAAATGATGAACTCGTGGTAAAATACGACCCTTTGGGCAAAGGAGAGTTCTTCCAGTGACTTTTTAAATCCGTCAACAATGTATCTGTAGACCGTGTCCGGTTTCAGTTGTTTTGGTTTGCCCGATGATGATGTGCCTTCGTTGGTAAGGAACCAGTCCTGTATGCCAATACGCTGCCAGAAAGAGGGTTTTGTCGTCATTGATCCGCTCAGGTAATAATCTGAAAAGTAATTTCTAAAGTATTCCTAAAGATAGAAAAACCAAAGCAAAGATGAATTGTTTTATGGCTGAGGTCTCAAATCAAATTGGTCAGTATGTATTTAAGGGCATATTGATCTTTTAATTGATTTTTTTGTAGTGGGCGGCTTGCAAACAGCCGTCCGCTTTATTTTAAAAGTTTTATTCTTCTTCTTCCAGGAACTTTCTCAGCGACTCACCCAGGATGAAATTCCAGCCCGCGGTAAAGCTTTCCACAGCAAAATTAGGGTCATTATCCGGGAAGCTCTCCAGTCCTTCATGGGTTAGCCTGACGGTGGTCGTTCCCGGGCCTTCCCCCATCAGTTCCCAGGTTACTACAGAGTAACCGTCATTATGTTCAGGATAGGTCCAGGTATGGCTGAGTCGATTAGGGGCATCGGCAGATAGTACTTCGCATCTGTGCAGGTACTGCACATTTTCGTCACCACCGGTAAACTCAAACTGGAAACCGCTCTCAGGTTTGAACGCTTTAAGGTCAAAGTACCATTTCCTCATCTGGTCTTTTTCTGTGATGGCAGCCCATACCTTTTCGACAGGTACCGTGTAAGTGCGCTCTACGATCAGGGGTGATGTTTTCATAGCTGTAAGATTAGGTTACAGCTATTATACGAAAAATTTTGCAACCAGGTATGACAATACTGTTCCTGTGCCAACTCCGTAGAATTTATTATCTTTATAAAAACCTTATAAAAAGACATACTATGCTTATTGCAGGAATTATCGCTGTCCTGGTGCTGATCTTCGGTATCGGAATTTACAACTCACTCATAAACAAGAAAAACCAGGTAACCAACGCCTTTTCGGCTATCGATGTAATGGTCAAGAAACGTTTTGATCTGATCCCAAACCTTGTAGAAGTAGTGAAACAATACACCGGGCATGAGGCAGGTACGCTGGAAAAGATCACGGAACTAAGGGGCAGGGCAATATCACCTGTTGCAACAGAAGGCGATAAGCTTGCGCTTGATCAGCAGATTGGTGCGGCGGTGAAGGGCCTGATGGTCAGTGTGGAGAATTATCCGGAGCTGAAGGCAAATACTAATTTTCTCAACCTGCAGTCGACCTGGACGGAAAGCGAAGAACAGATTGCTGCTGCGCGCAGGAATTACAACGCCACTGTGACGAGTTATAACAATGCAGTGATGCAGTTCCCCGGAAATATGTTTGCCGGTATGCTCGGTTACGTGCCCATGCCCGTGCTGGCGGCTTCTGAACAGGAGCGGGCGAACATCAGTGCTAAAGAACTTTTCAACAGCTAAGTTTCAGATACTGTTGAATGGAAGCGTTTTTTGTGCAGGATCCTTCAGTTAGTACTGCGCTTAATGAACTGGAACTGACCAGGAAGTATATTGCCAGAATGAACATACAGGGCATTGCCTGTATTGCTCTGGCGGTACTGGTTTTTATAGCAGGGAATAGTTTTGCAGGTGTCGAAATAGGCGTGGTGCTGGGTTTATGTGCCCTGATACCGGGTATAGTTTTTCTGAGCAGGGCGGGAAGCAGGTCAGGAGCATATAAATCCGGTTTTAAGCAAAAGGTAATCGGTGCGGCACTCACCAGGATGGACAGCAGCCTGAGCATGCAGCCGGATCAGGGGATACCAGAGCACGAGTTTGTCAGTTCCCGGTTGTTCGTTACCGAGCCTGACCGCTACAATGCTGAAGACCTGGTAGTGGGAAAGGCAGGGAAAACCGGGTTTTATTTTTCTGAGGTACATGCAGAATATAAGACGGAGGTAAGGACCAAGAACGGAACGCGGACGGAATGGCATGATATTTTGAGCGGAATCGTTTTCTGTGCTGACTTTAATAAAGATTTCAGGGGTTTTACGGTAGTACGCCCGCAGGACATAGGCTCGAAGCTGGGCGGATGGTTTTCTAAGCATGTATTTTCTTTTGGTAGCAATGACGTGGTGGAACTGGAAAATGAGGCATTCAGTAAGCTGTTTATCACACATAGTACAGACCAGGTGGAAGCCAGGTATATCCTTACACCGGCATTGATGGAGCGTATCTGTAAGTTGAACGAACTGTGCGCCTATACGGTTTCCTTGTCTTTCATAGATTCCAGGATGTATATTGCTTTCCCGCTGGACAGAAATTATTTTGAGCCGCCTGTCTTCACAAGTTTGCTGAAACCAGGTATTCTTGACCATGATCTGAACATACTCCGCTTTATGTACAATATCGTTAAGGATCTGGATCTCAATACCAGGATCTGGACCAAACAGTAGACAAAGCCGCAGTAGTTTCCAGTCCTGCAATGAGAAGGCGTTTAGTGATTGTGCAGGAAAAGCCCTATTTTTGCAAAAAAAGAATAAGGCATTGGGAACATTACTGGATACGGGTATTAAAGGCTATAACAACTACGGGACACACCTGAAGGAAAAATATAAGGGACAAAGGGTGTTTAAGGCCATCGTGGACGGAGGTTTTACCTGTCCCAACCGTGATGGCAGCAAGGGATATGGCGGTTGTACGTATTGTAATGTAGACTCCTTTACCCCTGAAACTGCCCGCAAACTGCCTACGCTGCGTGAGCAGCTGACAGAGAACATGGAGCGGGGACGTAATTTGTACAAAGCCGATAAGTTCATTGTCTATTTCCAGCCCAATACCAATACCTACGCACCGGCACATTATCTGAAGATGATGTACGACGAGGCTTTGTCGGTAAATACAGAAGATATTGTTGGGCTTGCGGTGGGTACCCGCCCGGATTGTATCGATGCTGAAAAGATCGCCTTGCTGGAAAGCTATACCGACCGTTTTCATGTAGATCTGGAAATGGGTATGGAATCTATTTACGACGAAACGCTGGACCAGATCAACAGGGGCTGCAGCCACGGTGAATTCGTAGCCGCGGTGAAGCTGCTGGAAAACAGCAAGCTAGATCTTTGTGTACATACGATTTTCGGATTCCCTAATGAAACCGAGGAGATGATGCTCGGGTATATCCATGAGATCAACCGTTTTCCGCAGATCAAATTCGTGAAATTTCACCATCTCCATATCGTGGAAGGTTCGATTATGGGTGTAAAATACAAGCGTCAGCCGTTTAAGCTCTTTACCCTGGAGGAATATACCGATCTGCTTTGCAGGGCCATTCCCTTGCTGAGGCCAGATATCGTGATCCAGCGCCTGTTTGGCGTGTCTGACTGGGATCTGCTGATTGCCCCCAAGTGGGGGCTTCCGAAATCGGCAGTGCAGACTTATATCGACAAGGAGATCGAGCGCCGCGGTATCGTGCAGGGCTCGGCTTACCGCCCTGGTCTATAGTGTGCCGAACAGTTCGGTAATCTTTCTTTTCCTGTATTCAAATACATTCCTGAGCTTAGCCGCTATGAGGAGATTGTTGGCCAATGTACCGATCGGGCCTAATGGTAAACCGTAGGTAACGATGTCTTTCATTTCTGTTCCCCCCTGAATTTCCCGGAAGTGGTGCTGATGGTGCCAGAATTTATACGGGCCGAAGCGCTGCTCGTCCACGAAATACTTTCCTTCTGCTACATGGGTTATTTCTGTCATCCAATCCAGTTTTATTCCTAGTAGCGGCGATACCTTATAGGTGATCAGCATACCCGGATACATTTTGCTAACCATTGATGGTTTTGAAGTGACGGTGAAGGCCATGTCTTCCGGGGTGATCTTCGCCAGGTTCAGGGGAGAAGAAAAGAAATCCCATGCTTCTGCAGTGGATACAGGTATGTTTTGCAGGTATTCGAGCTGATATGATCTCATATAGTATATAACGTATAGACTGGAAGACGAATATAGAAATCATCTGCGTTTGTGTGATTTTTATTTTTTCATCGAAAAAATGGTAATTTTTTAGGTTTTTGGTGTTTTTTGTAAAAAATAAGTCTTGTTTTTATCTGCAATTCATGTTTTTTGACCTAAAAATTGGTTTAAAACATATATTTTTTAAAAATGTTTTTGAAAAAATGATGAAAGTTGAAATTTATTCCATAGTTTTATCAAAAAATTAAGTAAAACAAATTTAAAAACTAATTAAACCACACAAATTATGGCAAAAGTTCTATTTAAACAGTGGGGCCCCTTCGCAATTCTGATGATTGTTGCGGTAATGGCTCTTTTTATTCCGCTGCTTCCAAACTTTGATGATGGAAAATACAGCGCACCGGACATCGCATTCATTCTGATTGCTTCTGCACTCGTATTTTTAATGACTCCGGGTCTGGCGTTTTTCTATGGTGGTATGGTACACCGTAAAAACATCCTCTCGACCATGATCAAAAGTGTGGTTGCTGCGGGGGTAGTTACCGTACTCTGGGTAGTTGTTGGCTTTAGCCTCGCTTTTGGTGATACCATCGGCGGATTTGTCGGCAACCCTAAAACTTTTTTCTTCTTTCAGGGTGTAAACTCCGGACCGGCCTGGGGCACCATTCCGCTGTCGCTGTTTGCAGTGTTTCAGCTGATGTTTGCGATCATTACGCCAGGGCTGGTTGTTGGTGCGGTAGCTGAGCGTATCCGCTTCACTTCATACATCCTCTTTATCGTCCTGTTCTCGCTGCTCGTTTATTCTCCGCTGGCACACTGGACCTGGAGCGCTGATGGTATGCTGTTCAAAATGGGCGTACTTGACTTTGCCGGTGGTACTGTTGTACACATTTCGGCGGGTATGGCAGCACTTGCTGGTGCATTGGTACTGAAACGCAGGAAGTCGCACATGGAGCACAAAGAGGTTCCTCCTGCAAACATTCCTTATGTGCTGATCGGTACCGGCCTGCTTTGGTTCGGATGGTTTGGCTTCAACGCCGGATCGGCACTGGGCGCTAACGCACTGGCGGTATCTGCGTTCCTGACTACCAATATGGCTGCCGGCGCTGCAGGTCTTTCCTGGATGTTCTTTGATGTGGCACGCGGTAAAAAGCCTTCTGTACTTGGATTCTGTATCGGTGCGGTAGTAGGTCTTGTGGCGGTTACGCCTGCAGCCGGTTTTGTGAGCATTCCTTCGAGTATCTTCATTGGTGTCGTTGCCGCGGTGATTTCTAACCTTGTCGTTGCCTGGAAACAAAAGACCAGCCTGGACGATACGCTGGACGTATTCCCTTGCCACGGTGTTGGCGGTATCGTAGGTATGTTGCTTACTGGTGTACTGGCTACAAAAACTGTTAACCCTGCCGGTGCCGACGGGCTGCTTTACGGCAATCCTGAGTTCTTCTTTACCCAGTTGAAGGGTATGCTGATCTCGGTAGTATTCAGCTTTGTGATGTCGTTCATCGTATTTAAGATTGTTAACCTGGTGCAGCCGATCCGTGTATCTGAGGAGGAAGAAGAAGAAGGTCTGGATGCTACGCAGCACAATGAGAAATATGTTCAGGGTACACTGATCGTTGCCGGTCAGGAAGTTGAGAACACTTTTTAATCTTACAGATAATCAACCTAAACCAAACCAACCAAAACCAAACTAAATTTCAACCTCAAACCTAAATTTATGAAACTGAAATCAATACTGACCGTCGCGTTCCTGTCAACTGTATCTGCATCTTTCGCTCAGGAAGCAGAAGCACCACTGCAAATCTCAGGTTCGGCCGACGCTTATTACAAGTACGACTTCTCCAAGCATGCGAACATTCCAACCAGTTTCGCAAGTGACCAGAACTCCGTTTCACTGGGTATGATTGACCTCGCGCTGAAAAAGACTACTGGTAAGGCCTCCTTTGTTGGTGAGATTTCCTTTGGTCCGCGGGGACAGGGGCAATCGATCCTGCCAGAGGGCGGTGAATCGTTTCACATCCAGAACTTGTATGCTTCCTATGCATTTACCGATAAGTTTAGCATGACTGCAGGTTTTATGGGTACGTTTATCGGGTATGAGGTGATCGCTCCGACCGGTAACTTCAACTATTCGACTTCTTACCTGTTCACCAACGGTCCTTTCCAGAATGCGGGTCTGAAGGCTTCTTATGCCTTTACAGACAAAGTAAGCCTGATGCTGGGGGTGTTTAACGACTGGAATGTGTACACCGACCTTAACGGGGTCTCGCATTTCGGCGGACAGCTGACCGTGAGCCCTGTAGAAGGCTGGACTGCTTACCTGAACTTCCTGACCGGAAAGTCTGTAGGCGTAGCCGGAACAGGTACCATATTTGACCTGACCACAGCTTACCAGATTTCTGAAAAGTTCAAACTGGGACTGAATGCGGCTGACTACTCGGTTACCGATGACAACGGCGGATATATAGGCGCTGCTTTATACCCACAGTATGCTTTCACGCCATCTTTTGGTCTGGGCCTGAGAGGAGAATACTTTAATTGGAAAGGCGCTCAGGGGGCTGATGACGAAAAAGTTGCTGCTGTTACCTTGTCTGCTAACGTAAAGGCAGGAGGGCTTACCTTCATTCCTGAAGTGCGTTTCGACAATGCTTCTGCAGAGATGTTCTCGAAAACAAACGGAGACCCTACTAAGAAGGCTTCGCAGTTCTCACTGGCATTTGTATATGCCTTCTGATAACTGAATGTAACTTATTATTCAAAAAAACTGGACTTTATTTTTTAAATTTAGGGCTGTCAGAGATGATCTGGCAGCCTTTTTTATCAGATTGCTAACCCCCTTAATCATTTTCCAAATGAACAGATTAATGAAGATGAGATTGTTCCTGGCTTTAACTTTTTGTTCGGTAACGGCAGTTGCCATGGCCCAGGAAAAGGTCCTGCCGGTTGATGAAACGGGGCTTTATACCTTTATGGACGTGGCAGAAGTCAAGGGGTTTTCAAAAAAGACGCTTGCGGCCAATATGCGTCAGTTTCTGGAAAACAATGCTAAAATGCTGAAACCGGAAGCAGAGGAGGGTGATTCTGTATTTACTGCCAAAGGGAGGATGATCATCCATAAAGGCAGTTCGGCAATCGGTCATCCGTCTGCAGCGGCGAGCTATACTTTTTCGGTCGCGTTACGTGAGGGAAAATACCGGCTGCTGATGACTGGGTTTGTGGTTACTCCTTATGAACGGGACCGGTATGGCAATTTTGTACCTACCGCCGTGAGTACTCCGCTGGAAAGGATGCCCGATGCACTGAGTAAGCCTACCTGGACGGCCAATATGGCTTTTATTACAGCGCAGTGCCGGAAAATTGCTGATCAGTTAAAACAACGCATGGGTGAAACTCAGTCTGAGGCAAAGCCCGGTGCCAAAAAGCCAGTCGCTATTTCTACCAAATGGTAGCCGGGAAGTGCCTGTCAGTGGACCATTTTATCTGCGCAGGCAGAACTGGCGAAGGCCTCGGGTTTGGCTTTAAAGATAAAGCCCATGCTTAGGATGTAGCCCATTGCTTCATTCAGCGCCTTGTTTGATTTGAACATTGGATTGGTGTTGATGTCGGCGTGTACTTCGAGGTCTACATCATAAATGTCCAGAAGGTCACAAACCGAGTAGGCGGTTTCAATAGACTTTTGTACTTCTACCAGCATTCGCTCCTTTATGCTCATTTGTTTGCTGCTCCGTTCCTGATGAATGTACATAAAGCCTCCGTGGCGTGCCCTGAGCAGAACGATCACTGTAGCAAAATCGGTTACGGTGCCTTTTACCTGAGAGTCTGTGCCGATGCAGACCTTGAGCTTGTAGCCTTTTTCCGTTTCCCGGATAATCGCGCTTTCGATTTCCTGAAGGATAGACGAGTGGATCACCTCGCCGCTAAATTTTTTCCAAGTCATACGTTAATGGTGTTTGGTAAACAACCCGCATACAGGTTTACTAAAAGTAACTGATAAAGATTAAAAACAGGTTAACGTTCGGTTGTTTAATTGCTAACAATGGTTTAGTTGTCAACACTTTAGCTTTTGTTTTTACGGGAAAGTCTCTTCGGGACTATCTTTGTGCCTATGAAAAAGGAACAGATACTGGAAAAGCTGGGCATCGGTATGCTTAATGATATGCAGCTGGAAACCGGCCGGGCGGTGGGTACTGGCAGGGATGTGGTGTTACTTTCCCCTACGGGCAGCGGCAAGACTCTAGCCTTCCTGCTGCCGGTCCTGCAGCGGCTGGATCCGGGCTATAAAAACATACAGGTCCTGGTGCTGGTGCCTTCAAGAGAGCTTGCCCTCCAAACCGAACAAGTATTCCGCAAGGCTGGCAGCGGTTTCAAGGTGAGTTGTTTTTATGGCGGTCATCCGGTCAGCACAGAATTGAAGAGCCTTTCAGACCCTCCCGTTGTGCTGATTGGTACTCCGGGACGTATCGCCTTTCATCTCGAGGCCGGAAACCTTGACGAATCGGGTATACGAATACTCGTGCTGGATGAATTTGACAAATGCCTCGAACTCGGCTTTCAGGACGACCTGGACTATATCATCGCGCAGTTACGGACGCTTGGGCAGCGGATCCTTATTTCTGCTACAGGCATGGACGAAATACCTGGTTTTACCGGCATTCGTGATCCTGAGCTGGTCAATTTTCTGGACTGGAAAGCGGCAGTTCCAAAGCTGCTGCTAAAAAGGGTAGATGCTGCTGAGGTTGGGCGGGAAGCTGCCCTGCTGGACCTGATGGCCAAAACGGGAGGAGCCGCTGCGCTCGTCTTTTGCAACGAAAGGGCGACTGCAGGAATGATCAGCCGCTTACTTGTGCAAAAAGGTTTTTCTGCTGAGCTTTATCATGGAGGTATGGAGCAGGATGAGCGGGAGCGCGCCCTGCTGAAGTTCAGGAACGGGACGGCAAATATACTGGTAACTACGGACCTTGCCTCCCGCGGGTTGGACATTCCGGAGGTAGCTCTTATTGTGCATTATCAGCTGCCACTTACCGCAGCTGCGTTTACACATCGCAACGGACGTACTGCAAGAATGAAGGCAGAGGGTACAGTGTATATGCTCAGTGAGCAGGATGAGGATAGTGCTTTTTTAGGGGAGGGTGCAGTTACTGAAGAATTAAGCGGTACCTTTGAAGACCCGGTACGGAGTACCTGGGAAACACTTTACATCGGAGCAGGCCGGAAGGATAAAGTTGGTAAGACGGATGTTGCCGGAATGCTCTTGAAAAAGGGAGGGTTAACACCTGCGGAAGTAGGACTGATTACCATCATGGACCGGTGTGCCTATGTTGCCGTTGCCCGTGAAAAATGTGAAGCGGTGATCAGGCTCCTTACGGGGCAGAAAATCAAAAACAAAAAGGTGAAAATAGAAATAGCGAAGTAATATGAGCAATAATGAGGTACTTAAGAAGCTGCGCGTAGCACTTGAACTGACGAACGATGATATCATCAGGATCATGGACCTGGTAAACTTCAAGGTGACACGCAGTGAACTTGGTGACATCTTCCGGCGGGAGGACCATCCTAATTTTAAAAAATGCGGCGACCAGATTCTGCGTAATTTTCTGAACGGCCTGGTAATTTACAAGCGCGGCCCGAGACCGGAAAAGACCACAATTAAATAACCTGTACCCCTGGTTCGGGAAAATGAACGATTTGAACAACCGGCCTGAGGGCATTTAAGCTGTATATTCAGGACAGTTGTTAAAATGTCGTTTGTTTGATGGGGAATTTTACGAAGCAGGGTTTTCTTCTTCTATTGCTTTTTTACGGTTTTAATGCATTTGCGCAGCAAACAGTCCAGTTCAGTCAATACTTATTCAACGGGCTTGCCGTTAACCCGGCCTACGCAGGTTACCGAGAAGAATGGAATGCATGCCTGAGCTACAGGATGCAATGGGCAGGCGTGAACGGGGCACCCAGGACTGCGGTTGCCTCATTTGACGGGGTGACCGATGTCAGTGAAAAGCGGGTTGGGCTTGGTTTTATTGCGATCAGTGACCGTCTTGGTGCGCAAAGCACCTCTTCATTTTATGGCAACTATGCTTACCGTTTACAGATCGACGATGAAGAACAGCGGCGGCTTACCTTTGGCATCGCTTTCGGAGTTACCCAGTACGGAATAGATGGTACAAGGTTGGTGGCTGTAGAACCCAATGATATCAGTATACCCCGGGGGGCCGAAAATAAGATTTATCCTGATTTTCGTATAGGGGTATATTATGCTGACCCCAGGTATTTTATAGGCGTTTCCATATTGGATATGTTTTCCTCTGCCCGCGATCAGATCACGACCGATAACAACTATAAGATACTAAAACAGGTAAGACATGTGTACCTGTCAGGCGGAGCTTTGTTCCGGCTGTCAGCAGCCATGGACATTAAACCAACTTTCCTGATAAAGGATGATTTTAACGGCCCTACAGATATTGACCTTAATGCTAGTCTGCTTATCCATAAAACAGTGTGGATCGGTACGGCTTACCGTATGGGTGTAAAACTCTGGAATAAAGCCGGTTTACAAACGGGACTCGATCAGCGTAATGCGATCGCGGCAATTGCCCAGGTGCTGGTGAGTGATCGTTTTAAAGTGGGTTACTCCTACGATTACAGTCTGAATGCGCTCGCAAATTACCAGCAGGGTTCTCATGAGATCAGCCTAAGCCTCGCCTTTTCGGGAAGGAATAACCGCACAGTTCATGCTAAATTCTTCTGACAGGAGACAGAAGTTATACAGAACGGTGGTTAAATGAAATTAAATTTTGCTAAAACGGTTTAAATGCCTTTATTTGGAATATTGAAACCAAAGGCTTTAGAACCAAATTTAAACCAATAATGAATACCAGTTCATCTAAGCTGCCCTATATCGGGGTGGATATAGGCGGCTCTCATATTACCGCAGCCCATGTAGATTGCTATACTTATCAGGTAATTGACCATACGCTGAAACGGGAACGTGTCGCTTCAATGGATAATGCTGAAACCATCATCCAGTCCTGGGTAGATGCATTGTCGGCCCTTATCCCGGAGTCAGCTGAGGAAAACATATATATAGGTATCGCGATGCCAGGCCCGTTCGACTATAAAGAGGGAATCTCATTGATGCAGAACCAGCAGAAATACGATGCCCTTTACGGTTTGAACGTAAGGGAAGTGCTTTCCGGACGACTTAGGATTCCCGGAGAACATATTGTGTTCGTTAACGATGCGGAAGCTTTCCTGAGAGGCGAGCTGGCATCTGGGTCTGCTGCTGGCTTTGACCGCGCCATAGGCATTACATTAGGTACGGGGCTGGGTTCTACCAGCAACTGCAAGGGTGAAGTTCAGGATATGAACCTCGCCTTTATGCCATTTCTGGACAGTATAGCGGAAGAATATATTTCCACGCGCTGGTTCCTGAAGAGATACCGGGAACTCACAAGCCGGCAGGCCAAGAATGTCGAAGAAGTACTGAATACGGCGGATGAAGCGGTACGGGAGGTATTGTTTGAGGAATTTTCGACCAATCTGGCTGCTTTCCTGAACGAATTCATTGCCGGCGAGCAACCGCAGGTATTAGTGGTCGGTGGCAATATTGCCCGCTGCTGGGAGCACTTTATCGATAAACTGAAGGATAAGGTTGCAGATAAAACGGTAGAGATCAGGCAAAGCAAAATGTGGGAGGACGCTGCTCTGGTCGGTGCCGCCTGTGCCTGGATATAGATCAATAAAAACTGAAGGTGATGAATAAATATATCGTTTTTCTGCTGCTCTCCATGCTGGTGGGGCAGTCCCTGCAGGCCGCAAAAGTAGATACCTTGCTGACACACAGTACTTCGATGAAAAAGGATATTAAGGCGGTGGTGATTCTTCCTGAAGGCTATAATACCTCGGACAAATATCCGGTGGTCTACCTGTTGCATGGAGCGGGGGACAATTTTTCCGGATGGGTAAGCAAGGTTCCGGGCATCAAGAAGTATGCGGACGATCTCAAACTAATCATTGTTTGTCCCGACGGTAATGTGACCAGCTGGTATTTCGACAGTCCGGAAGACCCGGCATGGAAATATGAAACCTATGTCTCTAAGGAACTTGTTGGTATCATCGATCAGAAATACAGTACTGTTAAAGCACGGGAGGGCCGGGCCATAACGGGTCTGAGTATGGGCGGCCATGGCGCGCTTTATCTTTCGTTCAGGCATCAGGACGTTTATGGTGCGGCGGGAAGCATGAGCGGTGGCGTAGACATCAGGCCTTTTCCGTTAAACTGGGATATTGCCAAAAGGCTTGGCCCGAAAGATAAATATCCTGAACGCTGGGAGCAGCATACAGTGATAAATCAGGTACATTTGCTGGTGCCGGGAAAACTGGGCCTGATCATTGACTGTGGCCGCGACGATTTCTTTTATGAGGTGAACCTCAGGTTGCACGACAGCTTGCTGTATAACAATATTCCTCATGATTTCACGATCAGGCCGGGTGGTCATACATGGGATTACTGGAAGAATGCAATTGGTTTCCAACTGATGTATTTCAGTAATTTCTTCGGTAAGAAATAATTGCTTCGGTTACCGTTGCTTTCTCTTGGGTTTCCTTAATTAAGAAATTCAATATAAAAACATCGATTTCTATCTTTTTTGAAAATAAGCGACGGATTATTTTTGAATAGTATTTAATTAATTTATTTATTATTCAAGAAAAATTATGAAAACAAAAAAAGGTGGAAGTGATGTTGTTCATTCGGACAAGGTCCAAAAGATTTACGTAAAAGAACTTTCCGCGTTTTCGCCGCTGGGACCAGAAGAGGAGCGGTGCCTCGCCGAGAAAATCAGGCAGGGAGATCTGGAAGCAAGAAACCTTCTGGTACAGTCTAATATGGGGTTTGTATTTTCCATTGCAAGAAAGTATGAACGTACGGGTATCAGTATATCCGATCTGGTCAGCGAGGCAACGATAGGTTCGCTTAAGGCAGCGGGTCATTTTCAGCCCGAACGTGGGGTGAAATACATTTCTTATGCAGTCGCTGTAATCAAGTCTGCCCTGATCAGGTACAGGGACTTATCTTCGAGCGTCGTCGAGCGCCCTTACAGCAGATCCAGGGAATATTACAGGTTGGTCAAGTTAAAGGACAAGCTTTTGCAGCAGCTGGAGCGGGAGCCCACTTATGCAGAGCTGGCCGAGTACGGGGAAGTTACCGAACAGCATGTGGCTGACATCTTTGGTTTTACCAACCTGACGGCATATCTGGATGATACGATTCCGGGGGCAGATGATAAAAAGGAGAGAATGGCAGACCTGTTTGGTGTTGTTCAGGAGGATGAAGCGATTAAAAGATATGTGGATGACGGATATCGTACCTGGTTGCTTGGAAGACTGCTTGAAACGCTTACAGATATTGAAAGAGATGTACTGAAACGCTATTTCGGGCTGGATGAGGGATTCGGCATGAACGACGGAGATATCGGGCTTGTTTACGAATATACCGCTCAGTGGAGCCAGGCGGTCAGAAGTAAGGCACTTGGTAAGCTGCGCAAGCTGATCCGGCAGAAAGATTATATACAGGGTTTAGTAGCTTAGGTCAAAAAAATGCTATCTTGGGGAGAAACCAAATCGTTAGAAACAAGATCAATGAACACGCAGAACCGCAGACACTTCATTAAAAATATAGGGATGCTTGCCGCAGCCGCAGGAACCGCGGCCGTGCTTCCCCTGGATGCAATGGCTTCCTTCTCCGGAACATCTTTACCCTGGAAGAAGGATTTTTTCCGGATCTCACTGGCCGAATGGTCCTTTCATAAGGCGCTGTTCGGGGGAAAAATGACCAATCTGGATTTTCCGGTCCGGGCAAAGAGGGAATTTGGGATTGATATCGTGGAGTATGTGAGCCCGTTCTTTAATAAAAAGGAGAAAGATGCTTCTTACCTGAAGGAATTGCTGAACATTACAAAAAATGAAGGTGTACAGAACCACCTGATCATGGTGGACGGAGAGGGTGACCTGGGCAATCCCGACGAAAAGGCAAGATTAAAGGCTGTAGAAAACCACTATAAGTGGGTAGACGCCGCAAAGACGCTGGGTTGCCTGACCATAAGGGTCAATGCTGCCGGGCAGGGTGCGGAAGAGGATGTAAAGAAGGCTGCAATTGACGGCCTTGGCAGGTTGACAGCATACGGCAAGGAGAACAAGATCAATATTATTGTCGAGAACCATGGCGGGTATTCGTCGGACGGGAAATGGCTTTCGGATGTAATGAAGGGAGTGAACAGTCCTTATTGCGGGACCTTGCCGGATTTTGGTAACTTCAGGATCAGTCAGGACCGGGTATATGATATGTACCAGGGAGTGAGCGACCTGGTGCCCTTCGCCAAGGGGATCAGTGCCAAGACTTTCCGGTTCAATGAACAGGGCGGGGAAGCGGACATCGACTATACCAAGATGTTTAAGATCATCCATGATGCGAAGTTCAGGGGGATCGTAGGAATTGAATGGGAGGGAGACGGTCTTTCCGAAGAAGAAGGCATAAGAAAGACTAAGGCATTGTTGGAAAGCGTATTGAAGCAATATCAATAAAATAGTAAGGCGCAGTTTACTGCGCCTTACTATTTTTATAACTAAACTAATTTTTTGTACCGGATACGGTGCGGCGTGGAATCACCGAGTCGCTTTTTGCGGTTTTCCTCATATTCACTGTAGTTGCCCTCGAAGAAGTAAACCTGTGAATTTCCTTCGAAAGCCAGGATATGGGTACAAATCCGGTCAAGGAACCAGCGGTCGTGACTGATGATCACGGCACAGCCGCCGAAATTTTCCAGTGCTTCTTCCAGTGCCCGGAGCGTATTTACATCGATATCGTTGGTAGGTTCGTCAAGTAACAGTACGTTGGCTCCCTTCTTAAGCGTGATCGCCAGGTGTACACGGTTACGTTCTCCACCGGAAAGTACACCTACTTTTTTCTGCTGGTCCGCCCCGTTGAAATTAAACTTAGATACATAGGCCCTGCCATTAACAGCTTTATTGCCAAGCTGGATATTGTCAAGCCCGTCCGTTATGTTTTCGTAAACGGTCTTATCCGGGTCAAGGTCATTGTGCATCTGGTCAACATAACCTAGGGCAACGGTTTCACCAACACGGAAAGTTCCGTTATCAGGGGTTTCCTGTCCGGTGATGAGCCGGAATAAAGTAGTTTTACCTGCACCGTTAGGGCCTATAATGCCTACAATGCCCGCGGGTGGTAGTGAAAAACTAAGGTTCTCGAACAGAATTCTGTCGCCGTAGGCTTTGGTAACTTCGCTGGCTTCGATGACAACGTTGCCCAGACGCGGGCCTGCCGGAATAAAGAGCTCCAGTTTTTCTTCCCTCTCTCTGCCGTCTTCAGAAGCGAGCTTGTCATAATTGGACAAACGTGCCTTCGATTTTGCATGGCGGGCCTTTGGGGCCATTCTTACCCATTCAAGCTCGCGTTCCAGGGTTTTCTGACGTTTGGACTCGGTTTTTTCTTCCTGGGCCAGTCGTTTTGCCTTTTGATCAAGCCATGAGGAATAATTTCCCTTCCATGGGATACCCTCTCCACGGTCAAGCTCCAGTATCCATCCGGCCACATTATCCAGGAAGTAACGGTCATGGGTTACGGCGATTACCGTGCCTTTGTAATTTTGCAGGAATTGTTCCAGCCAGTCTATGCTTTCTGCATCCAGGTGGTTGGTGGGCTCATCAAGCAGCAATACGTCCGGCTCCTGGAGCAGCAGACGGCATAATGCGACGCGACGGCGTTCTCCTCCTGACAAGACACCTATTCTGGCATCAGGCTCCGGGCAACGCAGCGCATCCATGGCACGTTCCAGCTTATTGTCGAGTTCCCAGGCGTTTGAAGCATCTATCTTATCCTGCAGTTCGCCTTGCCTGCTCATCAGCTTATCCATCGCATCGGGGTCCTCATATATTTCGGGTAAACCGAATTGCTCGTTGATGGCTTCGTATTCCTTCAGGATCGCCGTAATTTCAGCTACACCCTCTTCGACAACTTCCCTGACTGTTTTTTCAGGATCAAGTTCCGGTTCCTGCGCCAGGTAACCCACCGTATATCCAGGCGAGAAAACCACTTCTCCCTGAAAAGACTTATCTAATCCTGCAATAATTTTGAGCAGGGAGGACTTTCCCGAACCGTTGAGGCCGATCACACCGATCTTGGCACCATAAAAAAAGGAGAGGTATATGTTCTTTAAAACTTGTTTTTGCGGCGGGTAGATCTTGCTTACACCAGCCATAGAAAATATGATCTTTTCGTCCATGCGTTGAGCTCTTAAATGAGTTTATTGCAACAAAGATAAAAAAATGGGGTTACCTGCCAATTTGCTAGTAAAACATGAACCGAATTGTACAGAATGGCATGTGTTTTCCTGTGTGGAAATCATTATATTGGTGTGACAAACCCATTTTTTATCTTGCTTCGGAAGGCTGTGGTCCGGCCCATAACCAGGAATAAGGGATAAAATTTATGAAATAACAGCAGTTGCAACATCTATATCGTGTCCAATGGCGTAATTGTTGATAAAATAAAAAAATACTCAGATGCTTTTATTCAGCAAAATCTTTAGTTTAGGGGCATCGGGGGTTTTTAGAAAGGTTATATATGGAAGCTAAATTTTCACCACAAGTTAAGGATGTAATCTCCTTCAGCAGGGAAGAAGCCCTGAGGCTGGGACATGATTACATTGGCGCAGAGCACCTTTTGCTGGGGCTGATCCGTGAAGGGGATGGCATGGCAATCAAGATATTGAAGTCGCTGGGGGTTGATACCGTAAAATTACGCCGTTCCATTGAAGACTCTGTAAGGGGGACTTCCAGTGTTACGGCCAATCTTGGTAATATTCCGCTGACCAAGCAAGCAGAAAAAGTATTGAAGATTACCTATCTGGAAGCCAAGATATTTAAAAGCGATCTGATCGGTACGGAGCACCTGCTGCTCTCTATCCTTCGTGACGACGATAACATTGCTTCGCAGATCTTATTGCAGTTCAGTGTAAATTATGAGATTTTTAAACAGGAGGTAGAAGTAAATAAGAACGGATTCAGGGATGATGTACAGAACAGTGCCTCTACAGGTGGCGATGATGATTATCGTGAAGACGAGAGTTTCAGCGGACCTAAAAAGGTTTCTGATATCAAATCGAAGACACCTGTGCTGGACAACTTTGGCCGGGACCTGACCAAGGCTGCAGAGGAGGGCCGGCTGGATCCCATTGTAGGCCGCGAAAAAGAGATTGAACGTGTTTCGCAGATTCTTTCGCGCCGTAAGAAGAACAACCCGATCCTGATCGGTGAGCCTGGAGTAGGTAAATCAGCGGTAGCTGAAGGGCTTGCCCTTCGCATTGTAAAGCGTCAGGTTTCCAGGGTCCTGTTCAATAAACGGGTAGTAACACTGGACCTGGCTTCACTTGTGGCCGGTACTAAATACCGCGGGCAGTTTGAGGAGCGCATGAAGGCGGTGATGAACGAACTGGAGAAATCTACAGATGTCATCCTCTTCATCGACGAGATCCATACCATTGTGGGCGCCGGCGGCGCTTCGGGTTCTCTGGATGCCTCCAACATGTTCAAGCCTGCCCTGGCCAGGGGAGAAATCCAATGCATCGGCGCAACGACGCTGGATGAATACCGCCAGTATATAGAAAAGGACGGCGCACTGGACCGCCGCTTTCAGAAGGTAATGATTGAACCGGCTACTCCTGACGAGACCATCGAGATCCTGAACCGTATTAAAGAGAAGTACGAGGACCATCACGGCGTGACGTATACCGATGAGGCGATCAATGCCTGCGTTGCACTGACGGCAAGGTATATTACAGACAGGTTCCTGCCGGATAAGGCAATCGATGCGCTGGACGAAGCGGGTTCAAGGGTACACCTGACCAATATTCATGTGCCACAGAACATTATCGATATCGAAAGTAAGATCGAGGAGATCAAACTCGAGAAGAATAAGGTAGTGAAAAGCCAGAAATACGAGGAGGCTGCCAAGCTGAGGGATACAGAGAAGAACCTGCTGGAAGAACTTGACCGCGCCAAAGCGGAATGGGAAAACGAGACCAAGAGCAGGCGTTATACGGTGAGTGAAGACAATGTAGCCGAGGTTGTTTCCATGATGACAGGCATTCCGTTGCAGCGTGTAGGACAAACTGACAGTGCGAAGCTGCTGAACATGTATGAAACGATCAATAACAAGATCATCGGCCAGGATGATGCGATCAAGAAGCTCACTAAAGCGATACAACGTACCAGGGCCGGGTTAAAAGATCCGAAGAAGCCGATCGGTTCGTTTATTTTCCTTGGGCCTACCGGTGTGGGTAAAACCGAGCTGGCGAAGGAACTCGCGAGGTTCATGTTTGACAGTGATGACTCACTGATCCAGATCGACATGAGCGAGTATATGGAGAAATTTGCGGTGTCAAGACTGGTAGGAGCGCCTCCGGGATACGTAGGTTATGAAGAGGGTGGCCAGCTGACTGAAAAAGTACGCCGCAAGCCTTATGCAGTAGTGTTGCTTGACGAGATCGAGAAAGCGCATCCGGACGTGTTCAATATCCTTCTGCAGGTACTGGACGAAGGCCAGCTGACTGATAGCCTGGGCCGCAAGGTAGATTTCAGGAATACGATCATCATTATGACATCCAATATCGGTGCACGCCAGCTTAAGGATTTCGGTCAGGGAGTAGGCTTTTCAACCACGGCAAAAATGAACCAGGTGGATACCCACTCAAGAGGTGTAATTGAAAACGCCCTGAAGCGTGCCTTTGCGCCGGAGTTCCTGAACCGTGTAGATGATGTTGTGGTGTTTAACTCGCTGGCTAAGGAGGATATCTTTAAGATCATCGATATTGAGCTCAAATCGCTGTTTGGCCGGGTGCATAACCTGGGTTATGAAGTGAAGCTGACAAATGGCGCCAAGGAGTTCATTGCCGAGAAGGGCTTTGACGCTAATTTTGGGGCAAGGCCATTGAAGCGTGCCATTCAGAAATACCTGGAGGACCCCATTGCTGAGGAAATACTCAAAGGTGAGATCAGTGACGGAGACGTACTTGAAATTGACTACGATAAGGAGAAAGACCAGATCGTGGTTGATAACAAGAGCCACGGTAAGAAGAAGAAAAAGGAAGAGGGAAGTGTAGAATAACCAGCCTTTATCGGATATAATGAGCCCCCGGCACCAATGCCGGGGGCTTTTTTATTGAATCAGTCCAGGGAATTTTCCCCTGACTTAGTGTTTTATTTACACATTTTATGGACAAATGATTTGGGTTTGTCAATAATAGCGGCTATTTTAGGGCTACCTAATAGGTTAGGCCAAGTATTAACATCTTTTTAATGAATGTAAAACTACTACTGCTCGCCCCGCTGGCATTTTTGGGTATGAGCAGTTCCGCACAGCAGAAACCGGAATCTTATAAGCAGACACTCGAAGGCACTAAATTATCGTTTGATATGGTTGGTTTGCCGGGAGGTGAATTTACGATGGGCAGCACCAGGGGAAACCCGGATGAAAAGCCGGTGCACAAGGTAAAGGTCGATCCGTTCTGGATCGGGGCATATGAAGTGACCTGGGATATTTATGAGCCATTCTTATATAAAGACTATGAAGCTGCGCACAGTACCACACCTGTTCCGGCAAATGTCGATGCCGTAACCCGGCCTACAAAGCCATATCTTGACATGACTTTCGGTATGGGTAAAGAGGGACAGCCAGCGCTCGCCATGACGCAGTATAATGCGATCCAGTATTGTAAATGGTTATATGCCAGGACCGGTATTTTCTATCGTTTGCCTACAGAGGCAGAGTGGGAATATGCCAGTCGTGCGGGGGCGGGTACCGAATACTTCTTTGGTAATGACGCTTCTAAACTGGGAGAATATGCCTGGTATAGTGCCAACAGCGATGGTAAAACTCATGTAGCCGGGCAAAAGAAACCTAATGCCTGGGGCCTTTACGATATGTATGGCAATGTAGCAGAATGGACGTATGACCAGTACCTTCCGGACTTTTATGCAACCGTGAAAGGTGATTTGGCCGTAAATCCGGTAGCGAAGCCGGAGAAGCTTTATCCGAATTCGGTACGTGGAGGAGCTTATAATGATGAGGCTAAGGATTTACGTTCGGCTTCCCGCCTGGCTTCCGATCCAAGCTGGAAGCAACTGGATCCGCAGATTCCGAAGAGCAATTGGTGGTTCCCAGAGGCTCCGTTTGTCGGTATGCGCCTCGTAAGGCCTGTAAAAGTTCCTTCGAAGGAAGAAATTGATGCATATTACAATAAGGCCCCGATTAAAGACTATTAGCCCTCAGATTAACCGAAGAAGAAAATACAATATATTCACACAACCAAAACCAAAATAAACCAAATATGAACCATGAAGAATTGCGCGACGGGCGCAGGGAATTTCTGAAGACTTCTGCGCTTGTAGCCGGCGGGGTCATGATCAATGGCGTAGCCTTTGCTGCGGGTGGAGCCCACTCTTCTGTTGACGATACGATTAAGATTGCGCTGGTAGGATGTGGTGGCCGCGGAACAGGTGCCGCATTCCAGGCACTGAGCACTAAGCAGAACCTGAAACTGGTGGCTATGGCCGATGCTTTCAGTGATCGTCTGGAAAGCGCCTATAAGGAACTTTCTGAGAAGTTTAAAGACAAGATGGACGTACCTCAGGAGCGCAGGTTTGTGGGCTTTGACGCCTATAAAAAAGCCATTGCTCTTGCAGATGTCGTGCTGCTGGCCACGCCTCCGGGTTTCAGGCCAAGTCATTTCGAAGAAGCGATCAGTCAGAATAAACATGTGTTTATGGAAAAGCCGGTAGCGGTCGACTCTCCTGGTATCCGTAAGGTCCTGGAAAGCCATAAGATTGCCCAGCAAAAGAAGCTGAATGTCGTCGTAGGTTTACAGCGCAGGTATCAGAATAACTACAGGGACGTGGTCAAACGCATCCAGGATGGCGCAATCGGTAACATTACGGGTGGCCAGGTATACTGGAACAGCGGTGGTGTCTGGGTACATCCGCGCGAAGCGGGACAGACCGAAATGGAATATCAGATGCGCAACTGGTATTATTTCAACTGGCTGTGTGGCGACCATATCGTAGAGCAGCACGTACACAATATCGATATTGCCAACTGGGTTAAAAATGCTTATCCGGTTTCTATACAGGGAACAGGCAGCCGTGCCTGGAGAACCGGAAAGGACTATGGAGAGATCTACGATAACCATTCTATAGAAATGACTTATGAGGACGGGGCAGTGATCCACAGCCAGTGCCGCCATTTTGAGGGAATTGACAACCGGGTAGATGAGAGTTTCCAGGGCACCGGCGGCAGGGTATTCCTGTCTGCAGGCAATGAAGGCAGGCTGTATGACAGCAAAGGCAAGCTGATCTATAATTACAGCTCAAAGGTGAACCCGAACCCTTACCAGACAGAACATGACGAACTTTTTGCTGCCATCGCGAAAGGAGAGTATAAATTCTGGGATGCAGAACGTGGTGCAAAGAGCTGTCTGACGGCGATTATGGGGCGTTATGCTACTTATTCGGGAAAGACGATCAAATGGCAGGATGCGCTTAACGCAAACAACAGCCTTTTCCCTGATCAGCTGGCCTGGGATGCCAAGCCGAAGATACTGCCTGATGCAGACGGATTGTATCCGGTACCTACGCCGGGAAAAACCAAGGTAATCTGACCGGAAAGGCTATGGCCTTAAGAAACCTATTGTTGCTCCTGGTGAGCCTGCCCCTGCTCTTCTCGTTTACACGGGAGGAGCAGCGGCAATATACGATCCATGGGTATGCACAAGGCACGGACTATACCATTAAATATTTTGCTGCGGACAATGTGGTCACAAAAGCCCAGATAGACAGTATACTTGGTGTGATCGATGCGTCCATGTCACTGTATAAGCCCGTTTCCCTGATTTCCAGGTTCAATGCTTCAGAAAAGGGCCTGAAGCTGGACATGCATTTTGAAAAGGTGATCAGGAAGTCATTTGAAGTCAACAGAGAGACCAGGGGAATATTTGATGTTACCGTTAAACCGCTAGTGCAGGCCTGGGGTTTCGGGGTCAGGCCCGCCGGAAGTTTTCCTGACAGTGTACAGATCAGGTCTTTGCTCGGCTGCGTGGGTATGAATAACCTGAAGCTGCAGGGGGGGATGCTGAAGAAGCAGAAGCCTTGTATACAAGTGGATTTAAATGGAATTGCCCAGGGATACAGTGTAGACGTAGTCGCCGGATTCCTGGACCAACGTAAACTGAAGGCTTATGTAGTGGAAATTGGCGGGGAACTAAAGATCAGGGGGCCAAAGCCCGATGGCAGTGCTTTCAGGATAGGAGTGGAGGGGCCTGCTGACCGTCCGGATGCCGGGCCGCTGCTGAAACATACCATCGTCCTGAATAACGGCGCGGTAACGACCTCGGGCAATTACCGGAAATTTCTGCAACTGGGCAACTCCAGGATCTCGCACCTGATCGATCCGAAGACAGGTTATCCCCTGCAAAGTACGATGATCAGTGTTACCCTGTATGCGCAGGATGCCATCACGGCCGACGGATACGATAACGCTTTGATGGCCATGAATGTGGACCAGGCGCTGGCCTTTGTCAATGCCCGCAAGGGAATGGAAGCTTACCTGATTTATCACAATGAAAAGGGACAGGTCGCAGATACGATGACTACCGGTTTCCGGCAGCTGATCGCAGACGTGCCTGCCCGGTAGACCGCGGAAAGTACGCTTGGTAACCAACAAACAGATAACCAATAAACACCAGATAATGAACAGAAAAGATTTTTTAAGAAATGGCGTTGTCGCTACAGGAGCGCTGGTTGCCGGCCAGTCGCTGAGCGCAGGAGCCTCGGTCACCGGCAATGGTGCCGCTGCCCTGGCAGGAAAAACCTTTAACCTGGACTATGCCCCGCATCAGGGAATGTTCCAGAACAGCGCAGGAAAAAGTTTCCTTGACCAGATCCAGTTTATGTACGATCAGGGATTCCGTTCCATTGAGGACAACGGATTTCTGGGCCGCTCGGTAGAGGAACAGGACAAGATTGGCAACTTACTGTCTAAACTAGGTATGAGGATGGGTGTATTTGTTGTAGACGGCGGTGACAACTGGAAAGTTTCCCTGACTACGGGAAAGAAGGAGTTCAAAGATAAGTTCGTCGAAACCTGCAAGCGTTCAGTGGAGGCGGCAAAACGCTGCAATGCGAAATGGCTTACCGTCGTTCCGGGTTTTTACGAGCGTCATTTGCCTTATGGTATCCAGTTTGCCAATGTTGTGGATGCCATGCGTGCCGGGGCAGAAATATTTGAGCCGCACGGACTGGTTATGGTACTGGAAACCCTGAGCGATACGCCGGAGTTGTTTTTACAGCAGACCCACGAGACCTATGCCGTATGCAAGGCGGTAAAGAGCCCTTCCTGCAAGATACTTTACGATATTTACCATATGCAGAAAACCGAAGGGCAGCTGATGGTCAATATAGACCGCTGCTGGGATGAGATCGCCTATATCCAGATCGGGGACAACCCGGGAAGGAATGAGCCGACAACAGGAGAGATCAATTACAAGAACCTCTTCAAGCATATCTATGACAAAGGCTATAAAGGTGTCATGGGCATGGAACATGGCAATTCAAAAGGCGGAAAAGAAGGGGAAATGCGCGTTATCCAGGCCTACAGGGAAGTCGACAATTTCCTGGGCTAACCTGCCGGAATAATCAGAAAGTCTATACTCCAAACCTCAGAATAACCGGAGCTGGGCCTGCGGCACTTTAAAAAGGCTGCTGTCCAGCTCTATTTTTTTCTCGTTCAGATGGTTCAGCCTGCAGTGCAGCCTGAAATTGTCCTTAATCATCCGGGCAATATTCCCTTCGCCACGCATCCTTTCTCCAAACCTGCTGTCGTTTACATGACCACCATGACAGGACTGGATCATGTGCCATACCTTGTCAAACCGGTCCGGAAAGTTCTTGCGCAGCCAGTCTTCAAAGATGCCGCCGATAGCGCCGTTCAGCCTTACGATGGTATAGCCTGCCGCTACAGCACCAGAGGAAGCCACGGTTTTCAGTACTTTGGGGATTTCGTGATCACTGAGGCCAGGTACCAGGGGCGCAACCATTACGCCGACCGGAATGCCGGCCCCGCTCAATTCCTCGACCACCTTCAGGCGTTGCTTCGCTGTAGTGGTGCGCGGTTCCATTTTCTGTCTTAGTTTTTCGTTGAGGCTGTTGATCGACACATATACCATGCACAGGTTCAGCCTGGCCATTTCAGACAGGATATCCTTATCCCGAAGGACAAGCGAATTCTTGGTGATCATGCCGATCGGCTGCCGGTACTCCAGTGCGATCTCCAGCAATTGCCGGGTAATGCCGAACTTTCTTTCCGCAGGCTGATAGCAGTCCGTGTTACCGGAGATGGAGATCACCGAGACATCCCATGATTTGCGTTCCAGGAATTTCCTGAACAATGCCGGGGCATCTGTCTTGACGATGATCTTACGTTCAAAATCCAGCCCTGCGCTGAAACCCCAGTACTCATGGGCATTGCGCGCGTAGCAATAGGTGCAGCCATGCTCGCACCCCTGGTAGGGGTTGAGTGAATAGGCCATTCCTACATCCGGGCTCTCTACCTTGTTGACGATGGACTTCGACTTTCCGGTGATAAACGTAGTCTTATGGTCTTCTTCTTCCCAGTCGTCAATGCCCTCTTCATGCTCCTTTACGTAATCGTCCCTGGTAAAGCGATTGTGCGGGTTAAACTGCGCTCCCCGCCCCTTGAAATAATTTTCATGCTGATTGTCTAAATTCATTAGCGAAAATTACTAATAATATTAGTTTTTAACATAAGCTTATGCAATTTTTTTTACAGGTGTGAGGGCATAAAAAAAGCTGCCCGTGTAACGAACAGCTTTAATCCGGCGAACCGGCAGTTATTTTAGATAGTCATCAGGTATGCTTATTCCTGCAGTCCCATTTTCTGCATCACCAGGTCGCTGACTCCCGTAGAAGAATAGCCGCCATCGTGGAACAGGTTCTGCATGGTCACCATGCGCGTCAAATCGGAGAACAACGTAATGCAATAATCTGCACAGGCTTCTGCATCAGCATTGCCTAAAGGTGCAATTGCATCCGCATAATCGAAGAAATCGCCGAAACCTTTAATGCCCGTACCGGCCGTGGTCTTGGTCGGAGACTGCGACACCGTATTGATCCTTACTTTTTTCTCTACCCCATAGTGGTAACCAAAACTCCGGGCAATGGATTCCAGCATCGCCTTGATGTCTGCCATATCGGTATAGAAGGGATAGGTACGCTGAGCTGCCATATAAGTGAGGGCCACCACACTTCCCCATTCGCTGATGGCATCCAGTTTCCTGGCAACAGAAAGCATTTTATGGAAAGACATGGCAGAAACATCTATGCCTTTCATGAAGTAATCGTAGTTAGACTCGGCATAAGGGATTTTCTTACGGATATTCACGCTCATGCCGATGGAATGCAGTACGAAGTCGATCTTACCGCCCAGGATTTCCTGAGATTGGGTAAACAGGTTGGTCAGTTCGTCTACATTGGTCGCGTCGGCCGGGATGATCTGTGTACCGGTTTTCTCCGCCAACGCGTTGATCTCTCCCATACGCATGGCGATAGGAGCATTGGTCAATACAAATGTCGCGCCTTCCTCATGGGCCTTTTCAGCCACTTTCCAGGCAATCGAATTCTGGTCCAGCGCACCGGTAATAATGCCGCGCTTACCTTTTAATAAATTATACATAATGCTTATGGTTAATTTCTTATTTCAAACACCGAAAGTAAGCAATTTAAGCAATTCCGAGCAGCTCCTCTGCATTTTTTATGGCAGAAGCCCCTGGTTCCCTGCCGCTCAGCATTTCCGCGATCGCCTTCACGCGTTCCGGACGGGAGAGCCTCCTGATGCCGGTAGTCGTTCTTTCTCCTTCTTCCTTTTTGTAGACAAAATAATGCGCATCTCCCTTAGCCGCGATCTGCGGCAGGTGGGTAATGCAGATGACCTGCATATTGGTTTCCAGTTCGCCGATCACCTGGCCAACCTGCAGGGCAGTTTCACCGGAAATCCCGGTATCGATCTCATCAAAGATGAGGGTAGGCAGGGCGGTATGCCTTGCCATCACGGATTTAATGGCCAGCATCAGCCTGGAAAGTTCCCCGCCCGAAGCTACCTTGCCTACCGGTGCGGGGGCCTGGCCGCTATTGGCGGTAAAAAGCAGGCTTATCTCGTCAGCACCGTCTTTGTTGAGCCCGGCAGCATCCCGCTGTACAAAGCTGATGCGGGCATTGGGCATTCCTACCTTCGCCAGAATTTCGGCGACCTGGCCTTCAGCGAGTTTCACGGCATCCCTGCGCCTGGCGGAAAGCTGAGAAGCCTGTCCCTGCAGTTTGCCGAGGATGGCGGCAATTTCCTGTTGCAACTGCCCAATCTCCTCGTCGCTGTCCATCAGCCTGCCCAGGTTATCCGAGAGTTGCTGTTGTACATCCAGCAGTTCCTTCACCGAATTCACCTTGTGCTTCTGTTGCAATGTATAAAGAAGGTCCAGGCGATCGCTGATCTCTGCGGCCCGGCCGGGATTAAAATTAACGTCTTCTTCCAGGGCAGCAGCCTCGCCAGCAATGTCTTTCAGTTCAATCTGAACCGAGCGCAGCCGCTGGGTGAGCGTCTGGTAGTTTTCACTGAATTTTTCGATATCCTGTAACTGGGAGACGGCTTCCTTGATGGTGTTCAGCGCAGCGGCATCCTGCTCACTCAGCAGGCCACAGGCACCAAGCAAGCTCCTTTTGATGCGCTCCGCATTGTTCAGCAACTGCAGTTCGGCTTCCAGTTGTTCCTGCTCATCGGCCTTCAGTGCCGCAGTCTCCAGCTCATTATAGAGGAACTGCTCATAATCTTGGCGGCTGCGCGCATCGGCCGCCTTTTCCTGCAGGCTTTTCAGTAACTGCTGTTTCTTTTGCCAGGACTTATAACCGCTGCGGTAGTCTTCCAGTAAGGACAGGTGACCGGCCAGTGTATCGACGATCTGCAGCTGGAAGGCAGGGTCGTTGAGCTCCAGCGTCGCATGCTGAGAGTGGATATCGATCAGCTGTTCGCCGACCTGTTTCATCACCGCAAGCGTTACCGGGGTATCGTTGATAAAGGCTCTGGATTTCCCGTCTGCCGAAATTTCCCTGCGTAGGATACCCTCTTCCCAGAAATCTACATCGTTGTCTTCAAACAATTCCCTGAGGTTATTCCCCTTTAGCAGGAAATGCCCTTCGATGATGCATTTTTTTTCCTGGCTGAAAAAGTACCTGGCTTCTGCACGCTGGCCCAGAATGAGTGACAGGGCCCCGAGCATAATAGATTTGCCGGCCCCTGTCTCTCCGGTAATGATGTTCAGCCCTTTTCCGGGTTCGAGTTCAACATTATCGATCAGTGCATAATTGCGGATGGAAAGTTTCTGTAGCATAGACGAAGCTAAAGTAGCAAAACTTCGTCACAGCTCGTTAATCGGCCTGAAATATCCTCGTCTCCTCAGTTTCCGGACCGTCTGTGATGATCAGCCGGTCGGGAGAAAAGTTCAGTGTCTTCAGGTCCGACTTAATGCCTTTTTCCTTTTTCAGTTGTTCCAGGTCTTTATCAAACTTTTCCTTCAGCTGTTTATATTCCTGCGAGTCATGTAGCTTTTGCATGTCTTCCAGCTGCTTTTTGAATTCAGGGGAATCGAACCTCTTCCTCATTTCTTCCGCTTTCAATTTCATTTTTTCGGCCTGTTTCTTAAAACCCTCCTGCTGTTTTTTGAAGGCTTCGGAATTGAAATGTCTGGCCATATCTTCGCTCATTTTCCTGGCATCGGCCTGCACCTTCTTAAAATCTTTAGATTGCAGTTGCCTGGCCAGGACACTGGCCTGCATCTTTACATCTTCAATCTGTTTCTTGAACTCAGGGGATTTGATAAAGACCATTTGCCTGGCCAGGGTCGAATCGAGGTTGAAGTCCAGTTTAAAGTCACCACCGTTCATAAAGGTCTCACTAACCACCTCTGCCCTCAGGCTGTCCGGCATTTCCCTAACGGAGTCGTATTCCTTTCTGATGCCATTGGTATCTACCGTCACGATCCTGAATTTTTTCTTCTTCTTAGCGGTATCGTCATCGGAAACAGTTGATGTGGCCATGCTCCGGATCTCCGTTTTGCTCATGAGCTTCACTGCCGGCTTTCTAGCGGTCTTCCCCTTAAGATCCGGATGCCCGGGTTGTGTTTGAACAGGCCTGTTCTTTTCAGGACTTACCCAGGCCAGGGAAAGTACCGTAGCTACGGTCAGCGTTACCGCAAAGACTTGTTGCTTTGCATTCATGTAAGTAGTTTTCATATCTGTTATTCTTTTTATACGTTGATAAAGGTGGCGGGTGCCGCCGGAGGCCGCCAGGGAAAGCGCAGGTGCTGTCTTGTTTTTCAGCAGCTCAAGTTTGAGCAAGGCATGTGCGTAGGCGATCGGCTTTCCGGTAAACTTGAGTACCAGGTCATCACAGGCATGTTCACGTTCTATACCGATGTATTTTCCGCATAACCAGATGAATGGGTTAAAGAACATCAGTGTTTCGATCCCGGCCTTGACCAGGTTGAGCAGGTAGTCGTTTCTGCGGATGTGCGAAAGTTCATGGATCAGGATGGCCTCTACCTGTTCAATGTCAAGCTGACTGGCGAGTGCGACAGGGAACAACACTATAGGTTTCAGGTAACCGATGACCAGCGGAACATTCACCTGGCCAGACAGCGCGAATACTACTTTTCTGCGCAGTCCCATATGGCCGGTCAGACGTTCAAATGCATCCATCCAGGCCTGCGGAACTGCAATATGTCCGGCCTGTTTCAGTTTCCGGAGTTTATGGTAGCCCGAACCGATCAGCAGCAGTTGCAGCACAATGCCCGTGAGGTAAGCCAGGCTCAGGTAGGGGAAGAGATTTTCTGCACGGTTACCCAAACCTGCAATCAGCCAGCTCAGCCCCTGCTGCACCTCATGGCCGGTGCTGTCTTTTAGCTGTACCAATGCTGCCGTTTGCAGAGGCTCATCTACCGGAAGCCTGAAGAGAGAAAAGAAAGTAAGGCAAAACCCGGCAAACATGACCATTACCGCTCCGTAGGCTAAATTGTGCCTGAGCCTGGCACTCAGTTTCGGAAAGAGGCCGGTAACCAGCATCATCAGTCCGTAAATAACCGCCCCCTGCCAGAGTGAGTGAAAGATGCTCCAGCCAAGGGCCTTGATCAGTAGGTTTACAATTGGTTCCATAGTTTATTTGTTGCTTAATTCGTCCAGATATTTCTTTATCGAATCAATCTCATCCTTGCTGGCCTTATGGTTGCCCAGTGCCTGCATCACCAAACGCGCCGCAGATCCGTTGAATACATTGTCGATCATCTTGCTGACCAGTTGCTGCTGTGTCCTTTCCTGGTTTACCAGCGCACGATAAACATGTGTCTTCGAGGAAGTATCACGGTCAACCAGTCCTTTTTCATGCATGATCTGCATAAGCTTGAGTGTGGTCGTATAACCGGAGTCCTTTGTCTTTTCCAGGATTTCGTGTACTGCTCTGACCGTGCTGTCTCCCCGTTCCCACAGGATCTGCAGGATTTCCAGTTCACTTTCAGTAGGCTTCAGATTTTCTGTTGTCATTCTTCAATACGAATTGTTTCGTAATCAAATGTACGAATGTATTCGTATTAACAAAATTATTTTAACAAATTTTAACAGATAGGAGCTGAGGCTAGCGCTGGCCCGGTTTAACTGAGGTGCTGCCGGCTTGGCCCGGAGATGGTGCCTGGTTCAGCGCCTCATATTTATTGATATTGGCCGGGTCTATTTCCACCAGCATATTGTACGCTTTGATACGGTCTGAAGGATCTCCGGTGGGGATAGAGAATACATTGACGACTTCGTCTGCCTTAGTGGCAAAATAGTAGTTCGGAAATATGGCACCTAGCTTCTGTTTGTCCATCTGCTTCAGGCCGTTCAGCAGTGCCAGCATTTTCTTTACGCCCCTTGCGCTGTTTTCCTGCAGACGGTCAAGGCCATTGTAGTGGTAGTCATAAATGAAGCTTCTCAGGTCTTCAAAATTCTTGTTCAGCAGGTTTTCATTCAGCCAGTAGCGGTTTCTGAGTCCGTCAATTGGTCTCCAGCCTTTATAGCCTGCATTTTGCGCATTATTGAGGATTTGCTGTGCCTTTTTAAACAGGCTGGTCCCGCCCATCCGGCTAAAGCTGTCTTTATCCAGTCCGATGATCGTGTAGGCGTAGAAACTGAGCAGCGAACTCAGGTTGGATATGAAGTTGACATCCGAAAAATCGATGGACTGGCCCTCGCTATAAGGGAAATCAAAGTCCTTATCGCTCAGATTCAGCAAAGTGCTGTTGTAGGAGCTGCCATAGACAGGCCGGCCCGATTGCAGCTGTGCTTCTGCCTTGTAACTGCTGCTGCCGTCCCAGTCCGTAATGGTGATCACCAGGTTGCAGTCAATGCGTTCCTGCGGGGCATAGGTTTCGCTGGTCCACTTGTTATTGTTCAGAAACTCGGTAATGATCTTTTGCAGTACCTCTATGTTGCGGCGGTCTATATTCGGTACCTGAGGTGCCTGTACGGTTACTCTAGCGTTGAGTTCCTGGGCTAGCAGCCCTGCATGGCTGCACAATAACAGGATAAGGATGATCAGACCGCGTTTCATATTCAGACCAGTTTTAATATTTCCAGGCAAATGTCCCGGGCAACTTCTGTTTTTGATTTTGTACTGAATTCCTTTTTTTCAGCAGCTTTGTTAAAGATAGTGATTTTGTTGGTATCGGAACGGAAGCCCGCACCTTTATCGTTCAGTGAGTTGAGCACGATCATATCCAGGTTTTTCCGTTCCAGCTTACCCAGTGCATTGGCTTCCTCGTGCTCTGTTTCCAGTGCGAAGCCGATCAGCAGCTGTCCTGCCTGCTTGGTCCTGCCCAGTTGCGCCAGGATATCGGTTGTTTTCTTCAACATAAGGTGCAGTTCACCATCTGCCTTTTTGATTTTCTGATCTGCTACCTCCACTGGGGTATAATCCGCTACCGCGGCACTCATGACGGTAATGTCGGTGCCTTCAAAGGCGGTTTCACAGGCCCTCAGCATATCAGCCGCACTCATGACGTCGATACGCTGCACCGGTCTGGTACTTTTCTCCTGCGTTGGGCCCGCTACCAGTGTAACCTCAGCGCCAAGCGCAGCCAGTTCGTCAGCAATGGCAAAACCCATTTTTCCGGAGGAGTGGTTGCCGATGAACCTGACCGGGTCAATTGCCTCATAGGTAGGGCCTGCGGTGACCAGGGCCTTTTTACCCAGCAAAGGAAGACCGGCCCTGATCGTTTTTTCCAGAAACATCAGGATCTGTTCCGGTTCGGCCATACGTCCTGTTCCTGTCAGTCCGCTGGCCAGCTCGCCGCTTTCGGGAGCAATAACCAGGTTGCCAAAACCTTCCAGCTGCCGGATGTTCTCCTGTGTACTCTGGTGTTGCCACATATCCAGGTCCATGGCCGGGGCAACAAGTACCGGGCACCTGGAAGAAAGGTAAGTTGCAGTAAGTAAATTGTCGCAAAGCCCGGAAGCCATCTTGGCCAGTGTATTGGCACTGAGCGGAGCAATGAGCATATAATCGGCCCAGAGGCCCAGCTCAACATGGTTGCTCCATACCCCTGTTTCTTCTTCGAAATACCGGGTGTAAACTGGATTTTTGGAGAGTGTAGCCAGGGTAAGCGGCGTAATAAAATCTGCCGCACTGGCTGTGAGAATAACCCTGACGTTTGCACCAGCCTTTACCAGCAACCTAACGAATAAGGCAGATTTGTAAGCGGCAATGCTGCCGCAAACGCCAAGAAGAATGTTTTTGTCTTTAAGCATGGTCTGTCAATGCAAAATTGCAATTTAACGCCAATGCCAGTATTTATTGCTGCTCTTTGGCCGGGTTCCTGTGGTAAACCTTTCCGTTCAGGAATTCATCGATAGCTACCAGCGAAGGCTTAGGCAGTCGCTCGTAATGCTTGCTGATCTCAATCTGTTCTCTGTTTTCGAATACTTCTTCCAGGTTGTCATTGGATGAAGCAAACTCGGCCAGTTTGCCGTGAAGCTCTTCCTTCATGTTGTTGGAAATCTGGTTTGCCCTTTTGGCAATGATCACCAAAGACTCATAGATGTTTTCTGTCCTCTGGTCCAGATCATTTACATTTCTGGTTACTGTGGTATTCGGGATCGTCTTGCTGTTGCTCATTATTTCAACGGTATTTTGTTTGTGGTAATGCTATCTCTTTTGGCCTCTTTTGCCATCTGAGCTTTATATTTTTCATAATCGGCCATTTTAAGGGCCAGAGATTTTTTTGCACGCGCTATGGCTTCTTCACTTTCCTGTTTCAGTTGCTTAGCCTCTTCTGTAAACTTGCTTTGCGGATGGGCTTCTGCAAATTCATCTGCATAGGATATGGCTTCATTAAAACGGTCTTCCTGTCTTTCCTCAATGCTGTTCTCTGCATAGGCCTTCTGCGACTTAATGATCAGCAGGTCCATTTCCTCTGCATACTTAATGTCCGGAAAGTCAACCTGGGCGTTTTTGAGTGCGATAACAGCTGCGCGGTAGTTGGTCGCGTTGGCACCGACGCCTCCGAGCTCATAATACATTTTGGCATTGGCATAAGCCTTGTCTTCCAGTTTCGTCCGCAGGATACCGATATATTTGGTGGCTTCTGCGGCACGTTCGCTTTGTGGATAGAAGTTAATGAACAGCTGGAGCGCATCGATGGCTTTATAGGTATTTTCCTGGTCGAGGCTGTAACGCGGCGATTCCAGATAGTAGCAATAGGCACTCATGTACCTGCACTCTTCCGCATACTTGCTGGTAGGATAGGTATCTGCAAAGTTTTTGAACTGGTACCTGGCCGTGGTATAGTCCCTTAATTTATAAAGGGTGAGGGCATAATAGTAATTCAGCTCTTCTGCTTCCGTACGGCCCCTGTATTTTTGAGAAAGGTCTTCCAATAAGATCAGCGCCTTGCTATAGTTTTTCTTATTGTACAACCGGAGTGCCTCCTGATATTTTTTTGCCACGTCATTGCTGGCCCTGATCTTTTCGAACTGGCTTTTGCAACCTGCTACGGCCAGGGCGATAACGGCAAAACTGATGAGTAAGGCGTGTTTAATTTTAAACATTCTGCAAAGATAAGGGAATAATACGATATCGTCAATTATTTAAATCTGTGGGCTAAGCTAACGAAAGGCCCTTTCCCCGGCAAGCCCTTAACATATTTTAACATAGTCCGGGCTGCTGCTGCCCGTAGCACTTCCGGTTACCACCCATGCAGTTGATAAGGAGCAGGAGCTGATCATCGGTTGGTGCTTAACCGCCTTTAAACCGGTTTTATCCTGGTCTGACCAGATGATGACCAGTCGGAGACCAGACCAATACCAGACCAATACCAGTCGGATCTCCGGGACTAGTGCTTAGTGAGGTCATACGTAAACCATCCATCTGGTTCAGCCCGGCCGCTATTATTTTTATCATTTTTTTTGGAATTATGAATTGGATGTATACATTTGTAGTGTACTAGTTATGTAGTACACTTAAAATTACATGATATGATAAAAATCAGAAGCCTGAAGTTCGGTTACCAGCGTAAGCGGCCTTTATTTCAAAATCTGGATCTCACCATTGATGGAGGCCATATTTATGGGCTGCTTGGAAAAAATGGCTCCGGTAAATCGACCTTGCTGAAAAGCATCGCTGGCCTGGTCTTTCCGGACTCCGGGGCCTGCAGTGTTATGGGCTTCGATGCGGCAAAGCGACAGCCTGCTTTTCTGCAGCAGCTGTTTTTCATCCCTGAAGATATTTTTCTGCCGCCTGTAACTGCGTTGCAGTTGATGAACAGTACCTGTCGTTTTTACCCTGCATTCGATAAGCAGCAGTTTTTTACCCTGCTGAGGGAATTCGGTGTCCCTCAGGATCAGCTGCTGACCAGGATGTCACTCGGACAGCAAAAGAAAGCGCTGATTTCCTTCGGGCTTGCGGCCAATACGCCCTTGCTGATCATGGACGAGCCGACCAACGGGCTGGACATTCCGTCCAAGGTGCAGTTCAGGAAGCTGATCGCGGCTGCGCTAAATGACGAACGCTGCATTTTGATATCTACCCATCAGGTCAGGGATCTTGACAGTATGATCGATGCGTTGATCGTGATTGATGATGGTAAAATTGTAGTTGACGCCGGCCTTGACCGGATTGCAGAGCGGTTCCGGTTCAGTAATCATACTCGGGCCACCCAGGCCGGGATTATTTACAGTGAACCGGACGCTTTCGGGATGAATACGATAAGTATAAACCATGGAGAGGATGAGGGAAGGGTAGATCTTGAATTATTTTTTAATGCGGTGACCAGTAATGCTAAAACCATCGCGGATATTTTAAACAGATAAGAAATGAACAGTTTTTTCAATTCAGGACGCTTCCTGAAGCTATTTGCCAAGCATACACTGGAACATTACCGGGTCTACCTGATGGCTCTGGTTGTCGTCGGTGGTATTTTACTGGTATCGATGTTATATATAAGCTATGTGGAAGACCACAAGTTTTCGACGGAGACTCAGTTTGCGTTTTTCCTGGTCTTCTATCTGTTGTCGGGAACACTTTTTACCAGTACGGTCTTTTCTGAAATGGGAGACCGGCGCAGGGCAGCAGGCGTGCTCACACTGCCGGTGTCTGGTATGGAACGCTATCTGGTTGCCTGGATTTATTCTTTTGTCGTATTTCAGGTGGTTTTCCTGCTGTGTTTTTATGCAGTAGATTTTGGTGTGCTGACTTTGCGGGGGCTGGATCCGGTTGCGGACGGTCAGTTGCTCAATGTTTTCAGTGAAAAGGCCTACACCAATACTTTTGTCGTTTACGGAATACTGCACAGTATCGTTTTTCTGGGTGCGATCTCTTTTCAGCGGCTGCATTTCATCAAGACGGCGTTTGCCTTTGCAGTTTTTGCCCTGGTGATGGTCGTTTTGAACAGTATGATGCTGAATGTAATGGTCCCGGAACAACTGTCGGCCGTTTCACCTTTCGGAACGCTGCAGTTCCGCGAGATCGAAAGCGGACAGATCTATGCTATCGGGCAGGATGGTCCGACTCTATTGGTGAATGGCTCGATGACGGTGATCGTGATGATCCTCTGGATAGCCGCGTATTTTAAGTTACAGGAAAAGGAAGTGTAAAATGGAATTCAGGGACAACGAGGCGATCTATCTTCAGATCGCTGCTTATGCAGGAGAGCGGATCCTGCTGGGTAAATGGCCGGCCGATCAGAAGATCCCTTCTGTCCGGGAACTTGCGGCAGAACTTCAGGTAAATCCAAACACGGTGGTGCGGGCTTATGAGTTTTTACAGCATAAGGAAGTGATCATCAACAAGCGGGGGATCGGCTTTTTCATTACTGCCGATGCCCGGGAACGGGTCATGGCTTATAGCCGGGAACGGTTTATGACCAATGAGCTTCCCGAGTTTTTCCGTAATATTTACCTGCTCAATATCAGTATGGATGAATTGCGTGAAAGCTATGAACAGTTTAAAGCCGAACATTATCAACAGCCCGGGGCCTGACTGGCCAGCGGGTATCTTAATCAGACCATAAAAATAACAGAGATGAAATGGAGTAATATCTTAATCGTATGCGCAATGGTTGTCTTTCTGGGCACATTGACCGCTTTTAATTTCGGGCTGAGGTCCGTTTATCGTTCCGGAGAATATAAAAAGCCTTTTTCGGGTTATGACAGGGCGGATACCGGCAGGGTAACTGAACTGTACCTGAGGAATGCGGAACGTTTTAATGTACAGGTAAGGACAGGACAACACGGGCTCTGGATCAAGAAGGGACTGCGTGACAAAGTCCTGGTGAAAAGGGAAGGCGGGCGGCTGACGGTGTCGTTCAGGGATTCTCTTGAGCTCGACAGCAAAGGTTATGGTGACAACGACCTGATTCTGCAGACGGATGGCTTGGCTTCGCTGACTACGGATGCCAGTCAGAAGATGGCCTTTTGGTTCAGTGATCAGTATGCGTACGGTAATGTGAACCTGGTCGGCCTGTCCGGTGATTCCCTGTCGCTGAATATCGGCAGGTATACCCGGGTCAATGTTTTTCTGGCGAAGTTAGGGAAACTTCATGCTGGTATTCGCGGAGAGGGCGATCCTTATGGCGTATTGTATCTGGACAGGACCAGTAAACTGGCACAGCTTGATCTGAATATCCCCGGGGCGGGGAGTGTAGAAATAGACGATACGGAGATCGGGCGGACTAATTTTAATATATCAGATTCTGCTGTGGTTCGCCTCAAGGGGAGGGCACTCGTGAATTTGCGGCGTTAGCGCGTGATTTTTTCTCCTTGTTTATCAGTGGGTTTATGTTTGTGGTGTCAGAAATGTTTGCTGGGTGTTTTGCAGGAGTAAAAAAGATTTCTACTTTTGCACTCCGCTTCGGAAGGAAGGGGTTTGACTGAAAGGCTGGAAGGGTGATGGTTGAGTGTGGCTTGATTTGATTTTTGGTTGTTTATCCGGTAACGGGGCAACAAAAAAAAGAAAAAAAAGTTCTTGACGAAGCCAAAAAGATTCC
>NZ_JARJHU010000004.1 GCF_029269825.1 Pedobacter sp. JY14-1
ACACATCATCCAAACAATGACATATTATTGAAAGAAGTTAAGCTCGAAGAGCAAACAACGGTTGTTGTGCTTTAGAAAGCTTCGGATAATTAGTATTACTCGACTTTGATGTCGCCATCTTTACATCTGTAACCTATCAACGTAGTAGTCTGCTACGATCCTATATGGAATTCTCATCTCGTGGCTAGTTTCGCACTTAGATGCTTTCAGCGCTTATCTATTCCCAGCGTAGCTACTCTGCAATGCCCCTGGCGGAACAACAGATTCACTAGAGGCTGGTCCAACCCGGTCCTCTCGTACTAAGGTCAGCCCCACTCAAAATTCCAACGCCCACAACAGATAGGGACCGAACTGTCTCGCGACGTTCTGAACCCAGCTCGCGTGCCACTTTAATCGGCGAACAGCCGAACCCTTGGGACCTTCTCCAGCCCCAGGATGTGACGAGCCGACATCGAGGTGCCAAACCTCCCCGTCGATATGAGCTCTTGGGGGAGATCAGCCTGTTATCCCCAGCGTACCTTTTATCCTTTGAGCGATGGCCCTTCCATGCAGAACCACCGGATCACTATATCCGTCTTTCGACCCTGATCGACTTGTCTGTCTCACAGTCAAGCAAGCTTATGCTATTGCACTCCTCATACGGTTACCAAGCGTATTGAGCTTACCTTTGAAAGCCTCCGTTACCTTTTTGGAGGCGACCACCCCAGTCAAACTACCCATCAAACAATGTCCTTCGCTCAGCGAAGTTAGACACCGAATACAGAAAGGGTGGTATTTCAACGTTGACTCCACGACGCCTGGCGACGCCGCTTCATAGTCTCCCACCTATCCTACACATCCTGTATCCAATGGCAATGTTAAATTGTAGTGAAGGTGCATGGGGTCTTTCCGTCCCGTTGCGGGTACCCGGCGTCTTCACCGGGACCACAATTTCACCGAGCTCATGGCTGAGACAGCGCCCAGATCGTTACACCATTCGTGCAGGTCGGAACTTACCCGACAAGGAATTTCGCTACCTTAGGACCGTTATAGTTACGGCCGCCGTTTACTGGGGCTTCGATTCAATGCTTCGCCTTGCGACTAACATCCCCTCTTAACCTTCCAGCACCGGGCAGGTGTCAGGCCTTATACTTCATCTTTCGATTTTGCAAAGCCATGTGTTTTTGTTAAACAGTCGCCTGGGCCTTTTCACTGCGGCTGACATTGCTGCCAGCGCCCCTTCTCCCGAAGTTACAGGGCCATTTTGCCGAGTTCCTTAGCCATGATTCACTCGAGCACCTTAGAATCCTCTTCCCGGATACCTGTGTCGGTTTGCGGTACGGGTTTTTATAACCTGAAGCTTAGCGGGTTTTCTTGGAAGTCTGATTACCTGCACTATCCCATCCCCCGAAGGTTCAAGGTACTATCGGCCTTCAGCAAAACCCCCGGATTTGCCTGGGGGTCCTATACCTATAGCCTTCAACGATCTATTCCGTCAGATCGCGGCAGTGTCACTACTCCGTCACCACATCGCAGTTATAAAAAGTACGGGAATATTAACCCGTTGTCCATCGGAAGTCCCCTCTCGGGTGATCCTTAGGCCCCGACTAACCCTGATCCGATTAGCGTTGATCAGGAAACCTTATCCTTTCGGTGGGCGGGTTTCTCGCCCGCCTTATCGTTACTTATGCCTACATTTGCTTTTCCAGAAGCTCCAGCAAAACTTACGTCTTACCTTCGCCGCCGCTGGAATGCTCCCCTACCGTAATATTAATATTACCCATAGCTTCGGTGTACAATTTAATGCCCGTTTATTATCCATGCCCGATCGCTCGACTAGTGAGCTGTTACGCACTCTTTAAATGAATGGCTGCTTCCAAGCCAACATCCTAGCTGTCTGTGCAATCGGACCTCGTTAGTTCAACTTAACTGTAACTTGGGGACCTTAGCTGATGGTCTGGGTTCTTTCCCTCTCGGCGCGTGACCTTAGCACCCCGCGCCTCACTGCCGGACATATTAAATAGCATTCGGAGTTTGTCTGGATTTGGTAGGATTTGACTCCCCCGCACCCAATCAGTAGCTCTACCTCTATTTAACTCTATTCCGACGCTGTTCCTAAAAACATTTCGGGGAGTACGAGCTATTTCCCAGTTTGATTAGCCTTTCACCCCTACCCACAGATCATCCGGAAACTTTTCAACGTTTATCGGTTCGGTCCTCCAGTACGTGTTACCGCACCTTCAACCTGTCCATGGGTAGATCACAAGGTTTCGCGTCTACCTCCCCTGACTATACGCCCTATTCAGACTCGCTTTCGCTTCGGCTTCATGGCTGAACCACTTAACCTCGCCAGAGAAGAGTAACTCGTAGGCTCATTATGCAAAAGGCACGCCGTCACACCATTATGATGCTCCGACCGCTTGTAAGCACACAGTTTCAGGTTCTATTTCACTCCCCTGTTCGGGGTTCTTTTCACCTTTCCCTCACGGTACTGGTTCACTATCGGTCTCTCAGGAGTATTTAGCCTTACCGGATGGTGCCGGCAAATTCCCACAAGGCGTCTCCGACCTCGCGGTACTCAGGATACTGCTAGGTTAACATTACTTACGTGTACGAGGCTATCACTCTGTATCGCCAGGATTCCCATCCTGTTCCACTTCATTTTGTTATACCACAACGCAGTCCTACAACCCCCAGCATGCCGTAACATGATGGGTTTGGGCTCTTTCCCTTTCGCTCGCCACTACTCAGGAAATCATTGTTATTTTCTTCTCCTCTGCTTACTTAGATGTTTCAGTTCGGCAGGTTTGCGTATTATTACGACTGGTCTTCAACCAGCCAGGTTTCCCCATTCGGAAATCCGCGGATCAATTCGTATTTGCCAATCCCCGCAGCTTATCGCAGCTTATCACGTCCTTCATCGCCTCTGAGAGCCAAGGCATCCCCTGTGTGCTCTTATTTACTTTCTTCTTCCATACCCTTTTGCGCATATGGAATGCTTTTTTTTGATTCTGCCGTCTGACCTTTTGCCCGGTGGTGATAAACACCCCCTGACAGTCAAACAACGTCCTCTATTGTTGTTTGCTCTTCTTTTTTAACTTCTTCCAATATGTCAAAGAACTTTCCGGTTATCCGGGAGCTTTTCATCCCCAGGCTTATCACTAAGCAGATAACCATTCGTGGAGAATAACGGAGTCGAACCGTTGACCTCCTGCGTGCAAGGCAGGCGCTCTAGCCAGCTGAGCTAATCCCCCAATAGAATTCAATCGTAGTCCCGAGCAGATTTGAACTGCTGACCCCTACATTATCAGTGTAGTGCTCTAACCAAACTGAGCTACGGGACTTTAT
>NZ_JARJHU010000005.1 GCF_029269825.1 Pedobacter sp. JY14-1
TCGGACCGGTGCAGGAAAAAGAGACCAGGGCCAGAGAGGCGGCCATAAAGAAAATGCCGCCAAGCCCTTTGCTGTTATCGGCCTTGCTGTCGATCTTATTCACGAACGAACTGGGAAGGGTCAGCTCAAAAGCTCCGAAGAACGAAACCGCAAAGACCACCAGAAGGATAAAGAAAAGGATGTTGAACAGCCCGCTTGCACTCAGGGCATTCAGCCCCGCTGACCCGAACAGAACGGTGATCAGCAGTCCCAATGCAACATAGATCACAATGATGGACAACCCGTAGATCAGCGCCTGACCGATACCTTTCCCCCGGCTGCCGGCCCGTTTGGTAAAGTAACTGATCGTCAGGGGAACCATCGGAAAGATACAGGGCATCAGAAAGGCCAGAAAGCCCCCGAACAACCCGGCAATGAAAGTCTCCCAGAGTGTTTTGTCGCGCTCAGACCCAGCCGAAAATACCGCCGCTGCCGGTCCTTTCGATGCTCTCCCCGCAGATGAGACGCTGTCATTTGCTGAAGAAGCTGTGGCAACACTATCCCTCCCAGAAGAGACACTCCCCGAACCAGCACTGTCAGCAACGGACGAACTGTCCCCGCTAATATCTGTGAAGACCAGGTCTTCCGATATCGTATCCACGTGCTGCGCAACTGCAGCCCCTTCTACAGCAAATACAATAAATATCCCTGCAACAAGTATCTTCATACTTGCATTAAGCCACTTTACCATTCTGAATTGGGTTATTATTTAACAGGAATTGAGAATTCCACAGTTTCAGGAGGAAGGCACTGCTGGTCATCACAAACCATGAATTCAACTGTTCCCTTCACTACAGGATTAGCACCTGTATATTTGATCTTTTGCTGAAACAGCACAGATTTCTCAAAATAACTCACATTCATATCGAAGGTCTTTTCAAACTTCGTCACCGGCTTAGGTTCGGCCGTTGTTCCGTTCAGTGTGAAAGATTTGGAAGGTGCAAACGTAAATGTGGTCTTTACAGGACCTCCCTCAGCCATATTCTGAGAATAGATATGCCATCCGTTGTCAATGGTAGCTTTTATAAAAACTGTCGCTTCATTTTTGCCGGTCTTCTTAGACGCATAAGCCCATTTTACCGGTTTAAGGATCTGGCTGCTTGCCGCAAAACTTATCAGTACCCCAGCAGCTAATAACATTAGTTTTTTCATGTTCAAGTATATCAGTATGTAAATATATAATTCAATTATAATCGTTCAATGGATTTATAGCCTGTAAAACAGGTATCTGTAGAAATATACCCTTCTATGACAGTTTCTTCTTTCACCAGGTCAGTGCTCAGGTATTTTTTATTACTGTCGCATAGTAATGTAACCACTGTAGCTTCGACTCCCATCTCTTCTTTTAGTTTAATCGCACCGATCACATTTGCACCGGAAGATATGCCAACCGCCAAACCAAGCTCCTTTGCCAGCTTCTGAGCCATGATAATGGCATCACCATCATGCGCCTGAACAATGTCATCCAATTCGTCCAACCTGACAATTGCCGGAATAAACTCGTCAGATATCCCCTGTATACGATGGCTTCCAACCTTATGTCCAGTGCTCAGGGTCGGGCTCTCAGCCGGTTCAAGCGGGTGTATACGTACCGAAGCATTGACCGCCCTCAACCCCTTTCCAACACCCATTACCGTACCCCCGGTGCCCACGCCGGCGACAAAGGCATCTGGAACCAATCCGATTTTATTCAATTGTGCGCAAATTTCCATACCTGTGGTTTTTCTATGGGCGTCTTCGTTATATTGGTTTTCAAATTGCCTCGGAAGAAAAACCCCGCCCTCCCGGGCCATTTCCTCGCAACGCTCGATACTACCCTTAAAGCCGCCTTCAGCTTTGCTCACCAACACAACTTCAGCTCCCATGCTCTTGATGATGTCCATTCTTTCTTTACTCAGCCAATCCGGCATAACGATCTTTACCTCATGTCCCAATGCTTTACCAATGGCTGCAAAAGCAATACCCGTATTGCCGCTCGTGGCTTCAACGATCGTATCACCGGGTTTAATCTCACAGTTCCTGTATGCTTCCAGCAGGATATTTAAGGCCATCCTGTCCTTTACGCTTCCCGTAAGATTATAATGTTCGCACTTTACAAAGATCCTTCCCGGCTTTCCTTTATATGTATATTGCAACTCAAGCATCGGCGTATTTCCAACCAAACGCGACAGATGCCCGAATTTATTCTTCAGGCCTTCATTCAGACAAAAACCTTCCCCTACAACAGTTTGCATAACAGATCAATTAAAATTCAGGACAAATCTCAATATGATACACAATACACACAATAGATCATTATAAATTCCGTAAATTATTCGGAATAATACGTAAATAGTATATTTTTTATTAGCTTAGGCTGAAATAAAATCTGCTAACTATTATTTTTTCAAAGACACACTATGGGACTTGATGCTACCGATATAGAAATTTTAAGGCTCTTACAACAAGATGCCACCTATACGAATAAACAGCTGTCTTTCAAACTGAACAAATCCGTAGCTACCATACATGAACGTATACGAAGGCTGAAGGAACAGGGCTACATCAAAAAGATAGTCGCTATACTTGACCGGAAAAAAGTAGACCGTAGCCTCATTGCCTTTTCCCATGTCTTCCTAAAAGAGCATACCGCAGAAACGTTGGGCGCATTTGAACAACAGGTTGCTAAATTCACAGAAGTTATGGAATGCTTTCAGATGACCGGTGCCTATGATTTCATTCTTCGCATTGCAACCTGCGACATGGATGCCTATCATTTATTCCTTCGTAACAAACTCGCTACACTTCCTAATGTAAGTACTGTTCAAAGTTTCTTTGTCCTTTCAGAAACAAAAAGTGACACTGCATATCCGCTATAAAAAAAAACAGGGCCTTCAGAGGAAAGGCCCTGTACACAACGGATCAGAAATATCAGACCCCTCCGCCAAGCGAGCGGTAAAGCTCCACTATAGCATTCAGCCTGGCGGTTTTTACCGATGCCAGTTCCAATTCGCTTTGGAGGGCATTATTCTGGGCTGTAATCACTTCCAGATAGGTCGCCATTCCATTCCTAAACAATAGATTGGCATTACTTACCGCCTCCTGAAGTGTATGCACCCGTTTAGAGACAATATCATATTGCGATTCCAGTTTTTCTATTTTCACCAGTTCATCCGATACCTCGGCCACTGCATCCAACACCGATTGCCGGAAAAGTAATACCGTTTTTTCACGTTCTATACCTGCCAGCTTATATTGAGTCCGTAATGCGCCACGTTGAAGAACAGGCTGGACCAGACCTCCCGAAACTACGCCAAACAGAGAAGCCGGAACATTAAACCAATTACTTGCCTTGAAAGCGTTCAGTCCTCCCGTGGCGGAAATATTCAATGAGGGGTATAGGTTTGCTTTAGCAACTCCTACCCTTGCATTGGCCACATCCAATGCAAGTTCTGCACTTCTTATATCAGGCCTCCGGCTCAGTAGTTGAGCGGGAAGACCCGGGCTTGCAGCCACCGGAATATCAGTACGAGCCAGATTCATAGACCGTTCAACCGGCCCGGGTAATTGCCCGGTCAACAAACGCAGTGCATTTTCCCGGATCTGAATGGCCTGTTCCAGCTGCGGTACCAATTGTGCTGCAAGCAACTGCTGGGCGGCAGCTTGTTGCACGGCAAGCGAGGTTACCTGACCTGCAGCGAACTGCAGCCTGACCATATTCAACGTACTATCATTCAAAACATAACTTTTCCTGGCCACCTCAAGCTGCGCATCCAGCATCAGCAACTGGTAATAACCTTGTGCGACATCGGCAACCAGCCTGGTCTGTACAGCCCTTTTCACTTCTGTTGTCCTCAGATATTCTGCCAATGCAGCCTGTTTCTGGCTACGTATCTTGCCCCAAATATCCGCTTCCCAACTCAGATTCAGACCAGCATTGAAATCCTCAATATGGTTTGTTCCTAAAAACTGACTGGCACTTAATCCATTCAAGCTATTGTCCGAAGGACGATTGGAGTTGGCCGTCACCTGCAGGTTAACCGCCGGAACATTTCCCAGCCGAGCCTGTTTCAGCAGCAATGACGATGCCTCAATGTTCTTAACGGCAAGTAATAAATCAAAATTCCTGCTTAACGCCGAATCGATCAGCAACAGCAGCTCTGGATCTTTGAAAAGTTCTTTCACCGGAATGGCTGCGATGCTCGCCGTATCGCTGCTGTCCGATCCCCTGTACGCGGAAGGAATCACGCCAGCAGGCTTTTCAATATCTTTAGATACACTGCAGCCTGCCGCAACTATGGTCAGCAGTATACCTGCAGCTAAATAATTATACAATTTCATGAGCGAATTCTTTAATAGAGTTTTTATTTGTAGACAGTTGTGCAGGCTTACGACGTATCTTTTCCTGTAAGAACTGGAAAACGATAAATAATACCGGTATCACCAGCAAACCCAGCACCACGCCGGACACCATACCCCCGGCTGCACCAATGCTGATCGAGTGGTTACCCTGGGCGGAAGGTCCGGACGCAATGCTCATTGGAAACAGCCCCACCACAAAAGCCAGCGAGGTCATGATGATCGGGCGCAGCCTTAACTTGGCCGCTTCCAGTGCCGCCGCCACTAAGGGCTGCCCGGCCCTTCGCCGCTGCACAGCAAATTCAACAATCAAAATCGCGTTCTTAGCCAGCAGGCCAATGAGCATGATCAGTGCAACCTGCACATAAATATTATTCTCAATTCCGGTAAGACCAATCGCGGCAAACACACCGAATATACCGGCAGGAATTGACAAGATGACCGCTAAAGGCAAAATATAGCTTTCATATTGCGCCGCAAGCAGGAAATAAACAAATACCAGGCACAATATAAAGATCACTGTAGACTGCCCCCCGGACGAAATCTCTTCCCGTGTTTGTCCGCTGAACTCATACGCATAACCTGACGGTAGCTGCTGTGCAGCCACCTCACGAATCGCCTGGATCGCGTCCCCGGAGCTGAAACCTGGTTTAGGAATGGCATTTACCTGTATGGAATTAAAGAGATTATAACGTGATACGGTTTCCGAACCATAAATCCTTTTCAACTTGACCAGGGTATTCACCGGCACCATTTCTCCCGATTTATTCTTCACAAAGATCCGGTCAATGGCCGATGGCTCGGCCCGGTCGGCCACATCAGCCTGCACGATCACACGGTAATATTTACCGAAGCGGTTAAAATCGGCGGCCTGAGCGCTTCCGAAATAAGCCTGCATGGTTTGTAGAATATCCTTAACACTTACCCCCAGTTGGTCGGCTTTTTCATCATTTACTTCAAGTTCCAGCTGAGGATAGTCGGCCTTAAAACTGGTAAATGCTACTGCAATCTCCGGCCTTTTCATCAATTCACCGATAAAATTATTGGCAATGCCGCTGAACTTATCCAGTTTGCTACCGGTTTTATCCTGCAGTACAAGATCCAGTGCCTCCACGTTACTGAAACCAGGAACGGTAGGAAAACTGAACACGAAGAAACTGCCACCTGTAATCGCGCCAAGTTTCGCACGCACCAGGTCCATGATCGCATTGATATCCTTTACCTTCCCGCGTTCTTCGGTAGGTTTAAGCAATACGAAACATACCGCCGAAGAAGGGCTGGTCGAATTGGTCAGCAGGTTAAATCCGGATAACGCCGTTACAAACCTCGAAGCTTCCAATTGATTCAAAGCAGTTTCTGCCTGGGTCATAACTTTGGAAGTACCCTCCAGCGATGTACCTGAAGGTGTATTCACTGCAATAGCGATAAAACCCTGATCTTCGGTAGGAATGAAACCTGCGGGTGTCGTCTTCACCATCCAGATGGTGGCTAATGTGACCACAGCAAGGCCACCCAGGCTAAGCCATTTATGGCGGATCAGGAATTTCAGCCCTCCAACATACCGGTTGGTCAATGCATTAAAGCTGTTGTTGAAACCGGTAAAGAATCTGCCCGAGAACCCTTTCTTCTCTGAATGAACCATATGCGCTTCGTTTCCGCTATGATCTTTCAGGAATAGTGCAGCCAGGGCTGGGCTCAGTGTCAGTGCATTCACCGCCGAGATCACGATCGCAATTGCCATTGTAAACGCGAACTGCCTGTAAAAGACACCAGTAGATCCTTCCATGAAACCTACAGGCAGAAACACGGCCGACATGACCAATGTAATCGAAATGATCGCACCGGTGATCTCGTGCATCGCCTCCGTAGTCGCGACCTTAGGCGAAAGATGTCTGCGCTCTATCTTCGCATGCACTGCTTCTACCACCACGATTGCATCATCAACTACGATACCGATCGCCAGCACCAATGCAAACAGGGTCAGCAGATTGATAGAAAAACCAAACAGCTGCATAAAAAAGAAAGTGCCTAGAATTGCCACCGGAACCGCTATTGCCGGGATCAGTGTCGAACGAAAATCCTGCAAAAAGAGGAACACTACAATAAATACGAGTATAAAAGCTTCGATCAGTGTATGTTTCACCTGGTCTATGGATTGGTCAAGTGCACTTTTCGTACTGTAAAAAATATTGTGTCTGATGCCTGCAGGAAAATCCTTAGCCGATTTCTCCATCAGTTTATTGATCGCGATCTGGATCTCGTTTGAATTAGAGCCTGCCAATTGAATGACACCGATCACAATACCCTTCTTACCATTGAGACGGGTAAGACTGGAATACGAGTAAGCACCAAATTCAATCCTGGCCACATCCTTTAACCTCAGTATTGTGCCATCGGCATTGGCCCGTATGGCAATATTTTCGTATTCTTCCGGCTTATTGAGCTTGCCTTTATACTTAATCACATACTCAAATACCTCCTTACTCTTCTCTCCGAATCTTCCCGGGGCTGCCTCGAGGCTCTTATCTTGTATGGCCGCCATCACTTCCGAAGGATTCACCTTATAGGCTGCCATTTGTGCGGGGTTCAGCCATACCCGCATCGAATAATCTTTAACGCCGCCAAAGATACTTGCAGCACCTACTCCGGGAATACGCTTGATTTCCGGAACGATATTGATCTGCGCATAGTTGGCCACAAAGGTCTGATCATATTTGTTTTCGTCCTCCGTGTACATCCCGATAGCCATAATGAAGCTATTCTGCTGCTTGGCCGTAATGATCCCCTGCTGCACTACTTCCGGTGGAAGCTGGCTCGTCGCCTGGGCAACCCTGTTCTGGACGTTCACAGCAGCCTGGTCAGGGTCTGTACCCAGTTTGAAGTACACGGTAATTGCCAGGGAACCGTCGTTACTGGCGGTTGAGCTCATATAACTCATATTTTCAACCCCATTGATCGACTCTTCAATAGAAGGCGCCACAGCACGCAGCACAGTCTCCGCATTCGCGCCGGGGTAAACTGCCGTCACCAGCACAGACGGGGGAGCAATATCGGGAAATTGCTGCAATGGCAGCTTAGTCAGGCCCAGCACTCCCAGGATAACCAGCAAAATCGAAATCACTGTTGCCAGTACAGGCCGTTGTATAAAAATCTTGAACATAGCTAATCTTTCTTTCAGTTATAGTTTTGCCACTTTGTCTGTGGCTTTCTCAGGTTTAATCACCTGGCCCTCCTGCAGCCTGTCCAGTCCGCTCAGCACGATCTGGTCGCCACGCTTTAATCCTTCACGGACCAGGTAGTTCTGACCGCTCTTACCCGCTATCTGGACAGGCAGTTTTTTTACTTTGTTGCTATCAGTTAAAGCATAGACAAATACCTTGTCCTGCATTTCCACAGTTGCCGATTGCGGGATCACAAGGGCGTCCTTATGTGTAAACCCCAGACGGATCTTACCCGTGTTTCCTGATCTGAGCAGGCCCTGTGCATTCGGAAAAGTTGCCCGCATCGCAATTGAACCTGTTTGTTTATCAAATTGTCCGTCTACCATATCTATCTTTCCCTGAAACCCATATTCCGACTGATCGGCAAGTACCAGCGAAACCCCAGGTATACCCGCAGATTTCTCTGCTAGCGTCCTTCCCGGATACCTGGAATTAAAGGCTATGAAATCGTCTTCACCAAGAGAAAAATAAACATGTACCTCATGCGCATCCGATAACCGGGTCAGCGGCAAGGGATCGGCAGGATTCACCAGGCTACCCTGCTTTTTCGGTAAACGTCCTACATAACCGCTTACGGGCGCTTTGATCAGTGTATAGTCCAGGTTAACGGATGCAGTCCCGACTCCTGCCTTCGCAGCTTCTACATTTGCCATGGCTACAGCATGCGCAGCCCTGGCACTCTTTAACTGGAATTCAGACACTACCCTGCCGGTCACGAGCGGCGTCAGTTTATCTACTTCCAGCTGGGCATTGAGCAATGCCGCCTGCGCTGACTGCAATGTTGCCCTGGCGTTATTCAATGCCTCCCTGAACGGGCGCTCATTGATCTTGAACAAAGGCTGCCCTTTTTGTACCAGGGCACCTTCATTCACATAAACCCGGTCCAGCGTACCAGATACCTGAGGACGTATTTCCAGGTCCACAGTGCCCTCTATAGCTGCAGGATATTCCGTATAGGTCGTTTCTGAGGTGCTCACTACAGCTGCAACCGGGAGTGAAGGTACCGGCGGTGGTGGCATCGTCGCATCCCTGCCGGAGCAGCTAAAAAGAAATATAGACAGTGCCAACAGCGTTGTTATCTTAATAACACTATTAGACTGTTTAACATCGTTAAGTAACGAAGCGTGCTGTCTTTGAAAATTGTAATGTTCTTTCATAATTCAACTATATAATTTAAAGGTATTTTACAGCTATAATTTGTTTAACATTGTTAAACGGCTAAAAAAGCACTTTTATAAGCGTCGACTATTCTTCCAATCACTGATGTGCTTTATTCATTAATGTATTTTATGATGCCTTTAATCGCGTCCTTAAGGATGCGCTGATTCATTTCTTCGTTACGCCCCTTATTCACCAGGTTGATAGAGATCAATCCATGGATGATTGACCAGAACGTATAGAACTTCCTGCAAACAAAATCTTCAGAACGATTCTTTACCGTAATCAGCTGTTCAATCACATCATAAATCTGCTCATCTGCGAGGTCTGCCTCAGGCATGCGCTTTTTCAATTCGCAACAATTCATGTCTACTCCATACATCAACTGGTAGAGTTCCTTATATTTGAAGGCGAAATCCCAGTAAGCCGTCCACATGGCCTCCAGTTGGACAGCTGGCTCAACATGTTGCCCCCGCGCTGCCCTGATCTCCCTGGCCAGAATTATATAACCCTGGCGAGTAAGTTCAAGTAAAATACCTTCTTTATTTTGGAAATATTCATAGATGATCGGCGCAGTATATTCAATTCGGTCAGCGATCTTCCTCATACTCAGCGACTGCCATCCTTCTTCCTTCACGATCTCCAGGGAGGCATCCAGGATGTTCATCCGGGTCTCTTCCTTTAATCTCGCAATTCTTTCCTTACTTCCCATGGCATACTAGCTAGGTCATAAATAATTTAACACTGTTAAGCAAAGGTAGAAAGCAATTGCATACTTGCTATCATCTTTTTGTCATTTCATAAATTCCGGGTTTAATTCAGAGATTAGCTCAAGAAATTGCAAATTAGTACAGACAATCCAAATATTCGCAGGTATGAACAACAGCGTTACCCTTAAAGACATAGCCAGAGCCCTCAACCTGTCCATATCCACCATATCCAAATCTCTGAATGACAGTTACGAGATCAGCACAGATACCAAACAAAAAGTACTGGCTTATGCCCGGGAGCACCATTATTCGCCCAACCGGCTGGCAAAAGGACTCAAAGAAGGGAAGAGCAGGTCTATCGGAGTAGTCGTATGTTCACTCGACAATCATTTTGCCGCACAGATGCTGGACGGTATTGATCAGACAAGCAGCGAGAAAGCCTACCAGATCATCATTATGCAAAGCAAGGAATCAGAAGCTCAGGAAAGGGCTTGCCTGGAACTGTTGTTCGCTAGCGGTGTAGACGGGATTCTCATTTCCCCGGCCTGTGAAACCACCGATTTCAGTTATCTGAACGCGCTACAGGAAACCGGACTACCGGTAGTTATTTTCGATCGGCTTACCGACCGTATACATTCGCATAAAGTCGGTGCAGACAACTTTAAGGGAGCTTATGATGCCACCGTCCACCTGATCGAAAAGGGTTATCGTCACATCGCACAACTCAATACCAATACCACACTGAGTATCGCTACGGACCGACTAAATGGCTACAGAAAGGCCCTGGAAGATTATCAGATCGCATTCAGGCCGGAACTTGTCCGTTCCTGTGATTACGCAGATGCCCGAAAACTGGACACAGATCTGCAAGAAGCCATAACCTATTATATGTCTCTGCCTATGAAACCTGATGCCCTGTTCACTGCGGGCGACCAGATCAGTACGCGCTGCCTCGTCCTGCTGAATAAAATGGGCTACAGGATACCCGGTGATATTGCACTGATCGGGTTTACCAATACCGACCTGGCAGATGCGCTCAACCCTTCATTGAGTACGGTACACCAACCCGCATTCGAAATGGGCCGGCTGGCTGCCAGGCAACTGATCTCACTTATTGAATGGAAAGGCTCCGACCAACCTGAATACGAAACCGTCATGCTGGACACCAGCATCTCTGTCAGGAGTTCCACCTGACCTAACCTAAGTACAAACTCAAAGCGAAAACGTTTGCGCTTTTATATCGTCAGCCTGGTCTGATAAATTGCCGCGGATAACGTATTATTGTAGTGACCAATATTTATCTATACTATCACAAATGACAGATCAAGGGCGCATCTTGGTTTTTGGAGAACTGCTGCTACGTTTTAGTTCTGCAGAAGCACAATTCATTGGCGGGGACCACGCCGTTTCCCTCTATCCCGGAGGCTCGGAAGCAAATGTATCCGCAACCCTTGCACACTGGCAGGAGCCGGTCAGTTACATGACAGCCGTTCCTGACAATAAACTGGCAAAAAGTGTGCTAGATATCCTGAATCGAATTGGAGCCGACACCTCAGAAACCTTAGTGTTGGGCAGCAGGATCGGCCTCTATTTCCTGCTTTCGGCAAACGGGCTGAGCAACGGTGAAGTTGTTTACGACCGTAAGTTCTCTTCCTTCAGTACACTGCAACCGGGAACGATTGACTGGGAAAACATTTTGAAAAACTACAGCTGGTTTCATTTCACGGCCCTTACGCCGGCACTGAACGAGCAAACAGCAACCGTGTGCCTGGAGGCCCTGCAAGTTGCAAGAAAACTTGGCCTGCAGATTTCTGTAGACCTTAACTATCGCAACAGGTTATGGGATTATGGTAAAGAACCCGTTGACGTCATACCACAGCTGGCCCGTTACTGCGATGTGATCATGGGCAATATCTGGGCTGCCGCAAAAATGCTTGGTACAAGTGTAGACCATAGCCTCAACCGCAACACCAGTATCACAGATTATCAAATTGCGGCACAAGCTTCCGCCAGCGAAATCTTCAAAAATTACCCCCAATGCAGACATATCGCCAATACTTTCCGTTTTATGGACAATCAACGGCACAATCTGTTCTACGGCACCTATCACACTCCGGGACAAGACTACAACTCACCTACCTATGAAACTCATGAAGTTGCAGACCGAATTGGCAGCGGTGATGCCTTCATGGCCGGGTTCATCTACGGGCTACGTCACTTCAGCAATGGGCAGGACATTATCAACAGGGCCACTTCGGCAGGTTACCGGAAACTCTTTGTAAAAGGCGATTTCGGAGATGGAACCTATTAAAAAACAAATTCTTAAAACCACTTAATAAATACGCAAGACGGATCCAGATGAATAAATCAGAAAACATACTGCAAAAAATCCAGGCCTACCCTATTATACCGGTTTATTATAACGAAGATCTTCGAATTTGCACTGAAATACTGAAGGCATGCTATGCCGGAGGGCTCCGTGTATTTGAATTTACCAATCGGGGAACCGCTGCCCTGCATAATTTCAAAGCCTTACTTACACTCCGGGATACCCATTTTCCCGATATGAGTCTAGGAATTGGCACCATTAAAACGACAGATCAGGCGAAGACCTACATAGACGCAGGTGCAGATTTTCTCGTTAGCCCTGTATTTTCATCTGAGCTGGCAGCGCTGACCGCAAAACAACAGATACTCTGGATACCTGGTTGCATGACACCTACAGAAATTGCAAATGCGGAAGCGGCAGGAGCAACGCTTATTAAACTTTTTCCGGGTGATACACTCAAACCCTCTTTTCTGAAGGCGATTAAACCCCTTTTCCCCGACCTGAAATTCATGCCCACGGGCGGCGTAAGCCCCGACGAAGAAAGCATCCGAACCTGGTTTAAGGCAGGCGTAACAGCAGTTGGCCTGGGTTCCAAACTGTTTCAAAGAGAAGATGCTTCCAGCCAGGCCGTTCAAAATTACTCCTGGCTGGAAGAAAGATGTCGTCAGTTACTGCTCTTTCTGCGGTCTTCCTGATCGTAAAGATCTATTAACTTGCTTTGCAGACGGATCACACTGGCCTCAAGTTCACCTACTTTCTTCTTCAGTTGCTCGATCAGTTGTGTCTGTTCGTTTACGCCTTCTTCACCTACGTCCAGCAACTCCCTCAATGTCAATCCATGTACTTCGGCGATCTGACTGATCCTGCTGAAATTAGGATCGGTAATGCTCGTTTCCAATTTCGAATACGCTGGTATGGATATCTGCAATAAATCCGCCATCGCCTTCTGATTCACGCCTTTTTTCTGGCGTAAAATCCTGAATTTTTCCCCTAAACTTTTCATAATCAATTAATTTAAAATTTTCCCCAATTTTAAGTGAAATAAAATTAAGAATTATTAACTAAAAGATTATGCATTTACCACATAATTTTTACCCTGTCTGTCGAAAAAATTATTCGGATGTTAAAAAACAATACCTAAATGTTACCTGACCTCATGGCTTCAACGGCATAGTCAGCTGCTCTTGCCGTAAGAGCCATATAAGTCAGAGAAGGATTTTGTGTGGAAGTGGAGGTCATGCAGGCCCCGTCAGTTACAAAGACGTTCCTGCAGTGGTGCAGTTGGTTCCATTTATTTAGCAAAGAAGTCTTCGGGTCGTTCCCCATACGAACACCGCCCATTTCATGAATATCCAGTCCGGGGGACTGCGAAGCGGCATTAACATGAATATTCTTAAAACCAGCAGTTACAAACATTTCTGACAACTGTTCAATATAGTCCCTCTTCATCTTCACATCGTTATCGTCATAATCGACAGAAATCTTTAGCAGGGGCATACCCCACTGATCCTTTTTTTCCCGGTCAAGTGCTACAAAGTTACTTTCCTTAGGTATTGTCTCACCCATCATATGCGATCCGACTTTCCACGGGCCCAGCCGCCGGGTCACCAATGCGGACTTCAGCGCCTCACCGATCCCTGAAGTATCCGTTTCAGAAGAGCGATAGGCTGAAAATCCGGCAGCATAACCACGCAGAAAGTTTGTTTCCTGCTTATGGAGATTACGGAATCTCGGAATATATCCACCCCCAACCGGGTTCCTGCCATCGGTCGTAAACTGCTTCAGTCCGTCAAACTCAGCGCTGATCCGGGCACTGTAATTGTGAAAGGCAACATATTTGCCCAGCAACCCGCTGTCATTTCCCAGTCCGTTCGGAAAACGGGAAGATACTGAGTTCAAGAGTATCAGGTTGGTGTTGATCGCAGCTGCATTTACAAAAACCACACGCGCAAAGTATTCGGTTACCGTCTTTGTGTTGGTATCCACCACCCTGACACCGGTAGCCTTATTCAGTTTATCATCATAAATCACAGATTCTACTACAGAAAACGGCCGTAATGTAAGTTTTCCCGTACGTTCGGCCCAGGGCAGCGTTGAAGCATTGCTGCTAAAATAACCACCAAACGGGCATCCGCGTTGACAAAGGCGCCTATTCTGGCATTGAGCTCTGCCCTGGTCATAATGAACCTTACCGGCCTTGGAAATATGGGCACCCCGTGCACTGATCACATGCCGGTTACCATACTTGCCAAGTAAGGACTTTTTAAAGTGATCTTCAACAGCGTTAAGCGGGTATGCCGGCAAGAATTCTCCATCGGGGAGTTCCGCAAGGCCATCCCGGTTACCTGAGATCCCCGCAAACCGCTCTACATAACTATACCAGGGCGCTATGTCCTTATAACGTATCGGCCAGTCTATTGCGAATCCGTCCCTGACAGGACCATCAAAGTCAAAATCGCTCCAGCGCTGGGTCTGTCTTGCCCATAACAGTGATTTTCCTCCAACCTGATACCCCCGGATCCAATCAAAGGGCTTCACCTGCACATAAGGGTGTTCTCCATCCTTTACAAAAAAATGCATGGCATCTTCCCTGAACGCATAACAGCGGCTTACGATCGGGTTTTCCCTGCGGATACTTAAAGCAGGTTCGCCTCTGTGTTCAAATTCGTAAGGATACATATTCGTCGTCGGATAATCCCGGATGTGCTTTACATCCCTGCCGCGCTCCAATACCAGGGTCCTTAAACCCTTTTCCGTAAATTCCTTTGCCGCCCAGCCCCCGGCAATCCCGGAACCGACCACGATCACATCAAAAGTATTTTCCTTTATGCCTTTTATATTCAGGTACGCCATAGCCACGATCAAGATTTAACGGGAAAATAACCATTATACCGTGCAGGGACTAGTTCCCATACAATCAGGTTGGTCATCACATATTTAGAGTTCATATATCCGTTGATGGTCTGCTGCTTCATCACCCGGTAGAAATATTTTGCGTCCTCATCTGCAACAGCTTTTCCGAAATTCACTGATACAACCAATTCTTTCAGCGAAGCAGCGTCGATGCCACTGAACACTTTCAATCCCCGCAGGAAGCGTTGTTGTGAACCTTCATCATAACAGTCATCTACCATTTTCATGACAAAAAGATGTAGATTAAGGTCCCTTGCTCCGGGAGTTTGTGTTTTTGGAATAATGATTTCCGCGACAGATGCCATCAGGCTTTCCTCCTCCCCGCTCAGTACAAGGTTACGGAGCGCAATAGACGGTCCTCCGGAGGCCTTTACCAACGAGGGCACTAATGCCATACCACCAGCTAATATCATAACCTGCCTGATGGCAGTCCTTCTGTTTATCATTGGTTTAGATTTGGTATCGTCCTAATATACTTTAATATTAATTATTTATCCAGCCTTATCCTTAATATTGCGGCATCAGCCCCCTTTAATGTATAACGAAGGGTCTTTTTCAATGCTATCGCTCTGTGCTCAAACAGTTCTTCTGCAGTATACTGCCTTCCGGTAAGTCCAAGTCTTTGCAAGGGTATCTCAAACTGTTTCCTTTCCTGTCCATAATTGAAAAGTGCTATATAAAGGTACCCATCATTTTTCCTGATGAAAAGAGGACTGGCTTTGTCATCTGTATTACCTTCCGCCGGCATGAAAGCCCTTCCCGAACGCGCTACATCCAGCAAATCTTTGTTATTCAGCCATTTGAATGCCGAATTCCGCCACTCCCCCTCAACTGAAAAATCATCTCCCAATATTAAAGTACCGGTAATTAGTGCAGAAGCCAGCCGGGCCTTGTTGGCTCCCTCAGGCTCCGAACCAAACACCACATGATCCGCATCGATAAAGTTATACACATAAGTCTGCCACCAGCCATAACTCACGCTGTTCAATGTATATTCTGTATCCTTTATCGTCTTCCAGGCATCGCAGGCTACACGTCTCATATGTGCATACCTGCCTGTAGCAAGTACAGGCGAAATGGCAGCATAGACAAGCATCTGTCCATTCAAACGATCTGTGAGGTGCTCCATACCTATGCGGTATGCCTGCATTCCCGTAGTCACGGACTTGTCGTAAAAAGCATCTGATTCAGCAGCGGCGTGTCCCAGAAAATCGATTTTGATCATCCTAAACCCGCAGGACTTCAGTTTCTCTATAATGTAGTCGATACGCTTTTGTGTACCCGGATGAGTAGGATCCAGCGCCCTTGCTCCATCGAAATCATGAAAACCACCATCTACCTTCGTCCACATTTCGGAAAAATTATACTTGCTTCCTTCCGCCTCCCTTTCATTCTTGGACTGATAACCCCAATCTGTAAAAGGTGCCCAGTAGACACCCGGTTCAAGCCCCCTTTTCTTGCAGTAATCTGCAAATTCTTTCAGCCGGGCGTAGTCTCCGCGCATACCTCCGGTAAAATTGTCCCAGAAAGAATCCAGATCAATGTAAGCGGTATTCCCATTTCTAAACTCAGACAACTCATCCGCGAAATAATCGGCCACTTTTATGGCTTTATCATAACTCACCTTCTCCTGGATCACACCCCAGCTGTTCCAGCCAAAAGGCACCGGCTTTGTCCAGTTAAATATATATGGCTTTTCCTGTATGCGATTAGCCTTACCGTAGGATTCCAGGCCCAACCGCCAATCAGCAAAGTAGCCAAAAAATATCTTAGGCGATTTAACCACATTACCAGATATCGAACCATGAGCTATTTTGTCCCTGGTTACTTTCTCGTCAGTATATCCTCCCCAAACCTTCAGTTCAGTCAACCGGTCACCCTTTCCTTCCGCAAATACACCCGTTTTCCAGATCATATGCTCAACAGAACCAGTGACAAGGCCCTCACGGCTCCCGTTTTCATAGATTGCTCCTACTTCTGCACTCGTTCCGTTAATACCCGTATTCATTGCCTTTGCGCTATAACGGATAAATGTATCGTTGTCAAATGGAACGAAAAGCATGCGGTTATCACCTTTCCTAAGTTCCGCCAAATCGGTAACCAGCGGGGCCATATAATTCGTCTTCAGGCCATTTCCTTTCAGCAAAACCTCAGTAAAGAAATAATCATGTCCGGGATATACATAAAATATCTGCTCCATAGCAGGCAGTCCAGTCTTGCTCATGCTGATCACGTATTTTTTTCCGCTGCCAAAACCATCACGAATATTGCCCACGCTCAGCTTTACATTTTGATAGTCCTTACTGCTGAGGTCTCTGCCATTGATTTTAACTGACGCATAGGCGCCAGAGATCACCTTTACCGGTGTCAGCACAGCATATGTCCGGGTTGTCTTATCAAAAATAATAGCAGAACCACTTCCGTATTGAATATGAATACGCTCCTTTCCGGTCTGTGGTGTTGACGCCTGCAATTTATCGGCCATTGTAATTATAAATACAATAGCCAGACAACTATACTTAAAACGGCAGTTTATCCTTTCGGTGCTCATTTGTTTGTTGCTTCATTGATTAAAAAATTAACGATACGGCAGGCATATCCCGTACTTACCTGATTTTTCTCCGTACTGATCTTCAAATATAAGGTATGATCGCCTTCGGGCAACCCACTGCCGGAACCACATACCAGGTTCTTTTGCCTGGCATATCCTTCGTTACCAATACCGCAAAAAGCAGGAAACCAGCAAACAGATTCCGCTAGAACAGGTATTTCGTACTTAAAAAGTTAGAACTGTTACTGTCCACAATGTCATTGATCAGGTGCTTATTGTTATCGTTCAGTTTGGCTGCTACCAGGGAGCGTATAGAAAAAGACCTCAACGCATCAAATACTGAAAGCGTTCCTTCTGCGCTATCCTTTCGTCCGGTAAACGGAAATACGTCAGGTCCGCGCTGGCACTGACAGTTAATGTTTACCCTGCTTACTTGGTTCACCAGCGGATCGATAAGCCCCGCTACCTCTTCTTCGTCATTACTGAAAATGCTTACCTGCTGCCCATGGGTCGATTCGATCAGGTACTCAATTGTTTCCTCCAGGTCGTCAAAAGGCACAACAGGGATTACCGGCCCGAATTGCTCTTCAGTATATAATTTCATACCCTTACTTACAGGATAAACAACAGCCGGGTAAACAAAGGAAGCAACGCATTCACCACCGTGCTCATTTACTACTCTTGCACCCTGCGCTAATGCATCCTCAATTACCTCCTTCAGATAAGCTGGCTTGTGCGGCTCAGGAAGTGGCGTCAAAGCAACCCCATTCTCCCATGGCATACCAAACTTAAGCTTTGCCACTTCTGCTGAAAGCAAGCTGAGGAACTCAGCTGCCACACTGCGATGTACAAAAACGATCTTCAATGCTGTACAGCGTTGTCCGTTAAAAGAAAGTGATCCCAGTACTGTTTCCTGCACAGAAAGTTTCAGGTCTGCCTTCTCCGTAATAATCGCCGCATTCTTCGCGTCCAGCCCAAGTATTGCCCTTAGTCTGTTCACCTTGGGATGTAGTTTTTTCAATTCGTTGGCTACCTTGCTCGAACCGATCAACGTCAATACATTGATATCACCTGATTTCATAAGCCCTGGAATAATTTTATTGCCCCGGCCATATATCGTGTTCACTACGCCTTTGGGAAAACAGTCCCTGAAAGCAGTCAGCAAAGGATAGTGTAATAAAGTCCCATGCTTTGGCGGTTTGAACAACAGTGTATTGCCCATTATCAGCGCGGGGATAAGTGTCGTAAAAGTTTCATTCAGCGGGTAATTGAAAGGTCCCATACACAACACCACACCCAGTGGTGAACGTCTGATCTGCGCTATAATGCCCTGCTCAACAGTAAATGTGGAAGACTTACGGTCGAGATCTTTCAGCGCATCAATTGTAGCATAGATATATTCAACGGTACGGTCAAATTCCTTTACAGAGTCTGCATAGGATTTTCCGATCTCCCACATCAGTAACTTTACTACTTCCCCTTTCTTTTCAATGATCTTATGGGTAAACTTCTCTACGCAGGTAATGCGGTCGGCAACACTCATGGTCGGCCATTCGCCGCGACCGTTATCATATGCCTTTACTGCCGCATCCAAGGCTTCCATAGCCTCCTTTTCATCACAAAGGGGGTATGTGCCGATTATCTTACGTTCCAGACCATTGGCTGTCCGGATACAAACCGGGGAAAGCACCGTATGCACCTCGCCGTTCCAGGGATGCAGCTCCCCGTTACTCAGATACTCCCGCTGGTGCACTTCTGCGCCCAGCCTGCATTCAGTAGGTATCTCCTGTGCTTCAACAAAGATCGACTGAAGACGTTCGTTAAAATTCATTTTATGTGTTTGAAATTGTAATGTATTAATTACTTTAATTATCCTAAAGGTCGGTAATTGGTTTGTATTTGGGAACTAATGTTTTCATGATGGTCCAGGCTATCAGATAGGCCACAGCGCAAATGGTAAACATGATCGTATATCCCGTTTCAATATGGTCCAGGGCCTTATACTTGTCAAACAGTGCTCCGCCAAGCTTGGTAATGAGCACACCACCAAGTCCGCCGATCATTCCGCCAATACCCACTACAGAACCTACCGCCTTTTTCGGGAACATATCCGAAACTGTAGTAAACAGGTTGGCAGACCAGGCTTGATGTGCAGACGCACCCACTCCGATCAGCAATACCGGGGCCCAGAAAGTCAGGTGACCCAGTGGCTGTGCAAACAGTACAACCAGCGGTACCACCGCGATCATCAGCATGGCTTTCATCCTGCCATCATAAACCTCGTATCCCTTTTTGATGAAATACATGGGAAACCAGCCACCGCCTATACTGCCAAACATCGTCATACTATACAATATGGCCAGCGGCACCATAATCTGCGTATCCATCATACCATACTGGTCTTTCAGGTAAGCAGGAAGCCAGAAAAGGAAGAACCACCAAACTCCGTCTGTCATAAATTTGCCTACCGCAAAGGCCCAGGTTTGCCGGTAAGCCAACAGACGTATCCAGGAAACTTTCGCTTCATGGACCACGCCTTCACTAATTATGTTTTTATGTTGAGTCTCACCATCCTGAATATAAGCCAGCTCTTCCTGCGTCAGGCGCTTTTGCTTTTCCGGGCTGTCATAATAGCGGTACCAGAAGAAAAGCCAGATAAAGCCTATGCCCCCGATAAACAAAAAGGCAGCTTCCCAGCCCCAGTTTGTAGCAATGAATGGTACCGACAAAGGTGCCAGTACTGCCCCGATATTAGTTCCCCCGTTAAAAAACCCTGTGGCAAACGAGCGTTCCTTCTTAGGAAAATACTCAGCAGTCGCCTTGATTGCAGCAGGAAAATTGCCCGCCTCGCCAAAACCAAGTACCGCACGGGCTATCATAAACCCTGCCACTGAAACTGAGCCGATACCAATGCCCAGCAACCCGAGCGCAGCAGACAGGCTCTCTCCAAGCGGAATGGCATAGGCGTGTACGATTGCACCGACGGACCAGATGATGATCGCCCAGGCGTAACCGCTTTTGGTACCGAGCTTATCAATAATCCGGCCGGCAAACAGCATCGATATGGCATAAGTAAACTGAAATACAGAAGCGATATTTGCATAATCGCTGTTGCTCCATCCGAAGATTTCTTCAAGATGCGGTTTCAGCAAACTGAGCACCTGCCTGTCCAGATAATTTACTGTAGTCGCAAAAAACAGTAAGGTGCATATCGTCCACCTGTAGCCAGGTACTTTCTTTTCGTTCATCGGATTTGGTTTAATGGTCTTTTGTTAAAAATGTTCAGCTTCCGCTGCATTATGGCCGTCTTTCTCTCCCAGATTGTCTTTGGGGTAAAGTTCCTTTAACATTTCCCTCGCGCCTTCCTTAGAAATAAATACATAGCGGTCCGCTACTGCTGCTGCAAAACCATCCAGTAAGGTAAGGTCGGTCCCCCATAATTCCTGATCTCTCAGCACTGTCCACACATATTCCGCATCTTCTAAGCCATTCCATTCAAAGAAACGGGCGGCCTTTTCATCCGTGATCAGGTATTCCTCACCACCCGCACTTCCGTAGTAGCATTGGCCTTCCTTCCTTATGATACGCATGAAGCGAAGGTATGCTCCAAAGCCCAGGGCCATAGCATACGGTATTTTATCAAAACACTTGTAATAATTTAATAGAACGGGTACAACTCTGATCCGCAATTTCATAGTATATTGAAGCGAAATGCTCAGCCAGAAATGGTCGATATAAGGATTAGCGAAACGGTCCTGCACCGTCTGTGCAAAAGCCATGGCACGTTCCCGTTCTATCTCATAAGGAATCGCGGGAATGATCTCCTCCTGCATCACCCCGGCAATGTACGCGCTCAGGGGCCCGTCGGTCATAGCCCGGTTAACAGTATTGACACCGGAAAGAAATGCCAGAGCACAAGCCAGGGAATGTGTACCGTTTAACAACCGCAATTTTAATTCCCGGTAAATCTCAATGTCCGGTTCAACGATCAGCCCTCTATCCGCGTTTTCCAATCCAAGCAGTGCAGACACACGCCTCCCGCCCTCTATTGCCCAAAGCCGGTAGGGTTCCGTTTTGATGAGCAGCGCGTCCGTATAACCCAACTCCTTTTGCAGTTGCGTCAGCGCGGCACCTTCAGGCCTTCCCGGAACGATCCGGTCTACAAGCGAGTTACAGAATATGACATGGCTCCCCAGCCAGTTGTTGAATCCCGGCTCCAATCCGTTAAAGTTAGCGAGCTGATAAACGATCTCTCCCAGTTTTCTTCCATTATCAGGGATCAGTTCCGTAGCGACAACCACGATATCTGCTTCCTGTGCACTGCCGAGCTTCAGATACCGTTCATACAATATGGCAAGCAGTTTGGCGGGAAAAGACACAGGAACATCCTGATCAATACGCTCATTCAGCAGTTGAATTCCTACTTCCGTAGTATTCGAAACGATCAGTTTCAATGCAGGGGAAGCACCGACCTGCAGTACCTGTAACCAGTCTCTGTCGGCCTGAAGTACCCTGCTGATCGCAGAGGAAATGATGTTTTCCTCTATCCTTTTCCCATCCTCAATCCCTCTAATGCATATCGTATACAAATTGTCCTGGGCGCTGAATTCATTTGTTCCGCCTTTTGAGGTGGATTTCAGCACCACTACGCGGCCATTAAACATTCCCTGGCGGTTGGCTTTGTCAATAAAATAATCGGTAAGTCCGCGCAACAGTACACCAGTACCGAACTGCAACACCTTTTCTGGCAGCTGCATATTGTCGTTCAATGGTTTTAATACTTTACCGGGTCCGATATGTGCCAATATTTGGTCAGAAAGGATCATATCTCAGTTTTCATACAGTTATGGCAAGTCTACTGAATAATCCCTGACAACAAGTCATTACAGCCATAAAAATTTACGCAATCGTTATCGCTGACACCGTATCCACTCGCATTATCACATTACGGTATACCTGAAGCAATGTATTGAATTATCCTCTGTACGTCAGGTGATATTTTAGCCAAACAGGTCACTGCTCAGATAGCGGTCTCCCCTGTCGCAGGCAATAAATACAATCAGTCCCGATTCCAGCTCTTCTGCCAGTCTGAGCGCGCAGGAAAGCGCGCCGCCCGTACTCATCCCCGCAAAGATGCCCTCAACCTTCGCCATTTTCCTCGCCATCTCTGTTGCCTCCTGCTGGGAAACATCCATTACACGGTCTACCCGTCTGGGATCGAATATTTTTGGCAGGTAGGCTTCCGGCCACCGGCGGATACCAGGTATAGATGATTCCTCAGTAGGCTGGCAGCCAATGATCTGTATCTCCGGGTCCTGTTCTTTCAGAAACATCGAATTGCCCATAATACTACCTGTAGTCCCCATAGAACTTACAAAATGCGTAATCTTCCCTGCTGTGTCCCGCCAGATCTCAGGCCCCGTAGTTTTGTAATGCGCCAGGTAATTGTCAGGGTTGGAAAACTGATTCAGCAGGAAGTATCCTGTCTGCGCACCCTTTTCCTCCGCATAGTCACGGCAAGCCTCTATTGAATCCAGTAAGATCACCTTTGCCCCATAAGCCTCCATCGTCAGCGTACGTTCCCGGGTAGAACTGGAAGGCATTACCAGCTCGATCTCCAGGTCAAAAATACTGGCAATCATCGCCAGCGCGATACCCGTGTTGCCACTCGTTGCTTCGATCAGCCTGGTGCCCTTTTTCACCTCGCCGCGTTCCATTGCACTACGGATCATATTCAGCGCAGCACGGTCCTTTACACTGCCGCCTGGATTGTTGCCTTCCAATTTGGCAAACAGCCTTACTTTCGGGTTACTGTGCAATTTCTGTATTTCCACCAGGGGCGTATTACCTACAAAATCTATGATGTTTCCCATTTTACTGAATTTCTTGTTAGTGATGGTCTTTTAGGTTTAAGGAAGATCCTTCGTTTCCACTTTGATCGTCGGCTGGTGATAGACTGTAGAGCCTGGTGCGACACTCTTCGTGAGCCATACGTTGCCCCCTATAATACTATGATGTCCGATGACCGTCTCCCCGCCAAGGATCGTAGCCCCAGAATAAATGATCACATGGTCCTCTATCGTCGGGTGGCGCTTGATATTCGCCATATACTTCTCTACGCTCAGCGCACCCAGCGTAACGCCCTGGTATAATTTCACATGGTTACCGATCACCGTCGTTTCTCCGATCACCAGTCCCGTACCATGGTCAATATAAAGGTACTCGCCGATATTCGCTGCCGGATGGATATCAATCCCCGTAATCGAATGCGCATACTCTGTCAGTATCCTCGGAATGATCGGCACATTAGCCTTTAGTATCTCGTTCGCAATCCGGTAAAAGGCAATTGCCAGAAAACCGGGATAACTCCTGATGATCTCAAACTCGCTTTGCGCCGCCGGGTCGCCAGACATGATCGCACTGATGTCCGTATTCATCTTCCGGTACAGTTCCGGCAGCTGTGCGAAGATCACCTCTGCAATCCGCTCATTGTCGCTGTGTTCACAAGCCTTGGTCGCATTCAGCAGGTTTACCAGACCGGCCTTCTGTCTCGCAAACATTCTTTTGATCTCATTGATCGAATAATCAGGCGAAGTCACCCTTTCCGGGTAAAGTAGGTTCATCAGCGAAAGCGCCCATTCCGCTACCTCCTGGTTGGACGGGACCGCTTCGATCTCTTTTTGTTTATGGAATATATGCAGGTAAAACTCCTCGTTCATTGTTCGTTTATATTTACTTTCCCAGGTCCTCCGGACCATCGTACGCAGACCTAAATTTAAAGTGTAAAAGAACGCAATTTATTACCGATTTGCGAATCTCCTCAGGGCAAAAGCACCAGTTCCCTGTAAAGCTGGTGTAATTTCTCTCCAGCGTCATCACAAAAACCAGGATGCACCTTAGATCCCTGCACCACCGTACTCCTGGTTGCCGTGAGCCAACGGAACCTTGAAGCCATATCCAGTTGCCCGATCGGGCCCCCGTTCCCACCACCCTTACAAATCTTTTCAAAAGCCATCAGGTTTGCCTTTACAACCTCCAGGTCCAGCTCCGGGCATAGCGCATGCGCGCGCTGTTCATCCAACTGCGTGGTACAGCATAAAAATCTCTGTTTCGGGCAATACAGCACAACCCCAACATTGATGAACTCTTCCCGTTCTACCCTCGGCACCAGCCGGATCACCGCATACTCAAACAAGTCCATTTCTCGCCTCCTCCGCCGCTTTGACAAAAACTTCAGCATTTGCTACCCTGGTCTTCAGGAAATGTGCATAAACCTGCCTCCGGTCCTCAGCAGTCTCGCCTTCCTGCAGGTCCTGAGACAACCAGTCAACGGGCAGCAAGGCCAATATTCCATCGATTACCTCCGGCTTCAGTTTCGTCCGAAACTCCGCATCTACCACCTGCAGCTCCGAAGCCTGCGGCAAAAGCACATGGTCTTTTACCAGTAAAAAAGGCCTTTTCGCCTGCTCTTCCCAGTTCTGCATCGAATGATGAAAATACAGTGCTGCCCCATGGTCGATGAGCCAGAGTTCCCGGTGCCAGAACAGCATATTGGTATTGCGCGCCGTACGGTCCATGTTGGTCAGCAGACAATCCAGCCATACGATCTTCGAAGCCAGCAAGGAATCTATTGTGTTCACCAACGGATCATAGGTAACCGCTCCCGAAAGATAATGTAAAGCAAGATTGAGGCCCACACTGGCCTTCAGCAGGTCCTGTATTTCTTCATCGGGCTCGGTACGGCCAAAGGCTTCGTCCAGGGTGGCAAAGACCAGTTCCGGTACTTTTAAGCCGAGTAGCCTTGCCAGTTCCCCGCCGATCAGCTCGGCGATCAGGGCCTTGACGCCCTGACCCGCTCCCCGGAACTTGAGTACATAAAGGAAGTTGTCATCTGCCTCTGCGATGGCGGGCATAGATCCGCCTTCCCGCAAGGGCGTTACATAACGGACCACATTCACTGTCCGCAAAGATTGCCGGGCATTATCCATTCCGGTAAAGATACGAATCTGGTGCAGATTTGCACATTTCGCAGATACTTCGTCACCAGTTCAAACCTGGTCTTAACCCAGGCCAAAAGCCCGTTCACTGATCCTTGTCTGATGCCTGGCAGGTTCGGTCCTGTTGACGATCTTTCAATCTTTGCCTACCTGTTTAGCAATAAGGGCAATGAATACTGGCTCCGGTTCACTACGGTAATGGCCGAGAAGTTTTCTGGTTTGTCAACACTCACCGGACCGGTATACAATGCCGAATATACGTTCGGGCGGCTGCCATCTGTCGTGTAACGGATCTCCGAGCCTGCTACCGGGTTACTGAGGGTAATCCGATAACTACCATTTTGACGCGTCGTATCTGAAACTCCAGGTTCGGGCACACGGTAGCCATAACCCGCACGATCATACCGGTTGTAATGCCTGCGCATACGCTGTTCAAAACCGGTCCAGCTTTGCTGCGCTTTTGGTGTCCAGGTCACTTCTGCCAGTGATGCCATACGTGGCAGGGTCAGGTAATCGAAATATTTTTCAGAGCGGTTTTCATTAATGGGCGCCAGCTCCTGCAATACAGTGCCGTGGATAAATTGATCCGACCAGAGAGCGGCACTGGCCCCAAGAATCTGCGGACGGTACTTAATGTCCAGTCCGGGCAGCATCGGGTCCAGGGTATATGCTTTTTCCAGGGAGATGGGTTTCAGCCAGGTAGCCGCCTTAATTTCGCCAGGAGTAACACTTTCAGCTACATCGTAATAAGAATGACTGGTAAGGGTCATGATCGCATAGTGACCATTTTCTACTGCCTTAAGGGCCTTTTTCGGGTCATTCCAGATCATCCCTGCGACCTTTTGCTTCAGGCCATCTTCGATGATCTCATCCCAGCCAACTATGGTTTTGCCATATTTACCGACCATCTCCTGTACGCGCTGATTGAAATAGACCTGCAATTGCTTTTCTTCCTTCAGGCCCAGTTCGTTCTTTCGCTTCTGGCAACTCGGACAGGCTTTCCAGCGCTCATAATTGGCTTCGTCTCCTCCGATATGGATGTATTTTGACGGGAATAGTGCAAAGGTTTCCTTAAATACATCGGCCAGGAAGTCAAAAGTACTTTCCTTCCCGGCACAGTAGATTTCCTTACTGATAGAGTGCTGGGTCTGTACCTCATATTGCTCACCGGTGCAGCATAGGTAAGGGTAAGCAGCAATAGAAGCCAGGGCATGTGCAGGTAATTCAATCTCAGGGATAATATCAACGTTGTGCTTAGCAGCATACGCCACCATTTCCTTAATATCTTCCTGGGTATAGTAGCCACCGGTACGTTCCGCGCCAGTTCCTCGCCAGGCACCGATACTGGTCAGTTTGGGGTATTTTTTGATCTCCAGACGCCAGCCAGCATCGTCGGTGAGATGCAGGTGCAGGGTGTTCAGTTTGTACATGGCCATCATGTCGATGAAGTGCAGTACATATTCCTTGCTGAAGAAATAGCGGGCTACATCGAGCATCATACCGCGAAAGGCATATTGGGGGGTATCCTGAATGTCGGCACCTTTCACCTTCCAGTTCACGTTGCGCTGGCGGGTTTTACTGTAGATTTCCACAGGCAGCAGTTGCAGCAAGGTCTGGGTACCGTAAAATACGCCAGCGCTGGCACCGGCACTGATGCGGATACCTGCGCTGCTTACGCTCATGCGGTAGCCTTCCTTGTCCGGCGCGAAGGTCTTATCTAATGTCAGGACAATACCCGAAGTCTGTTCCGATTTGTATGGAAGTACCTGCAGGTCGAATCCGGTTGCCGGGGACAATACTTCTGCAAGCAGTTCTGCCTGAGGCCTCAGGCCAGCCTCATAATAAATTTTTGTATTGGGACTAAGGGTATAGTCGCTGCCGGTAGCGCGGATACTTTTCGGCAGGGGAATAATATCTGCGTGGGAACCGGTATTTTTCTGGGCAGATGCACCTAGGTGTAAACAGCAATACAACAGGGCCGTAGCAATGGCTGACTTCATACGTGTGTAATTTGGTTTTTGCAATGATACTCAAATTACCCTGCACACACCACCCCAGGCAAGATTAAAAACCGTGCAAACGTTTGATTTACATTACCGATAACGATGGTAATGTTCCAAAATCTTGTCAAAACAGATATTCAGCCAGGCAGAATAGTGATCAGGGTCTTGCTTTAGTTCACTACCCAGTTGCTCAAGACTGACATAGCGGTAAGCCGAGGCCTCCTCCGGGTTCAGGATCGGCATTTCGTCACTGTAACCAAAGAAGACATGGTCATATTCGTATTCTGTCAGGTTTTCCAAAGGTGCATGGTAAAGAAAACTAAATACACATTGCAATGAGCAGCTCATACCCATTTCCTGCTTGAGCCGCCGGTGAGCAGCGTCCAGTGTAGCTTCTCCGGGCTGCGGGTGGCTGCAGCACGTATTGGTCCACTTGCCACCTGAATGATATTTACTGAATGCACGCTGCTGAAGGAGCAGCTCACCTTTAGTGTTAAAGACAAAGACAGAAAAGGCCCGGTGCAGGTGGCCTTCAATGTGGGCCTGCATCTTACCCATCGTACCGGTGGGCTGGTCTTGTTCGTCTACGAGTATGACATCGTCGTTCATTTTTCTTCGTGTGTGTTAAGCCCGGTCTTCCTATCCTTTCAGCAACATGAAGACCAGGACCTTTACGGCAAAGATATAACGTCTGTATCCAGACCTGTATTATTTCTTCAATTTTGTCTTTGCAATGATATGTTAATCCTTTTGACAACATTAGCGCTGCTGCGGTATCAGCCCTGTTTTTACGGCGACGGCGAGCAACTGGCCATTGATCTTCACTTTTACTTTACCTGCCTGAGGCCCGGTAATGGTGTAACTGGTTACTTTACCTGCCTTCCAGCTGAAGCTAACGGTATAATTCCCTCTGGCCTTCAAACCTTTAACGCTGCCCTGTATTTTCCAGGAATCTGGTACGGCAGGCAGCAGGTCAATGAAACCATCGTGACTCTGCAGGAGCATTTCTGCAATACCAGCGGCAGCGCCGAAGTTGCCGTCGATCTGGAAAGGCGGGCCGGCAGACAGCATATTAGGGTACACGCCGCCACCCGCCCCGTAATTGATATCGGTACGGGAGGTAGGTTTCAGGATCTCCCGAAGCAGTTTGAAAGCGCGGTTGCCATCCTGAAGACGCGCCCAGAAAAGGAGTTTATAAGCGATAGTCCAGCTGGGGCCGTCGTCCCCCCTGACCTCAAGCGTCTTTCTCGCCGCGGCTGCCAGTTCGGGAGTAGCGGTCGGGGTAATCAGCGAAGCGGGATAAAGCCCCCAGAGATGGGAAATGTGACGGTGTTGCGGATCGGTCTCTTTATAGTCTTCCAGCCACTCCTGTATACGCCCGCTCGGGCTGATGACTCCAGGAGGCGGCACCAGTTTAAGTTTTTCCTCCAGTATCTTGCGGAACTCCGGGTCAATGCCCAGTGTTTTTGAGGCCGTGATCACGTTGTTGAACAAGTCACGTACAATCTGGTTGTCGATGGTGGGCCCCATGGAGACATTAGCCGTCCTGCCATTGGGCAGGTAAAAGGAGTTTTCGGGGGAAACAGAAGGTGAAGTAACCCACCAGCCCGTTTTCGGATCCTTGATCAGTGCATCGTTATAAAATTGGGCGGAACCCTTCAATACCGGATAAATGTTGTTCAGGTAATTTTTGTCCAGGGTAAAGGCATAGTGGTCCCAGAGGTTATTGCACAGCCAGCCGGAACCGGCATTGGCAACGCCCCAGGATGCGCTCTCTCCCGGCTCGGTAAAACCCCATACATTGGTGATCACATGAGCGATCCAGCCATTGGCATTGTAATAGGCTTTGGCAGTGCGTTCACCGGGTTTTACCAGTCCCTTCACCAGGTCGGCGAGGGGGAGGTTGAGTTCCGACAGATTGCTCACCTCTAACGGCCAGTGGTTCATCTGTACGTTGACATCCAGGTGATAGTCACCATTCCAGGGGGTATTGATCTCTTTTGCCCATAACCCCTGCAGGTTTGGGGGCAGCAGTCCTAACCTGGTGCTGCTGATGCTGAGGTAACGGCCAAACTGGTAGAACAGGGCCGGAAGTGCCGGGTCATCCTGGGCATTCTTATAGAACAGATTCAGGCGCTGATCAGTAGGTAAATGGCCTGACTTGCCCTGGCCAAGGTCGAGGCTTACGCGTTTGAACAACCTGCTGAAACGAGCGATGTGACGCTCCCTTTGCTGAATATATGGTTTATTCAATGCCGTGGAGAGTAGCTTTGCCGTTTCAGCCTTATAATCTTTCCCCCGGAAATTTGTGCCCGCGGAAACGATCAGGAGCAGTTCGTCTGCGCCTTTGACCTGCAGGCTGTTGCTGCCGGCAATTACCGTACCACCTGTTGCTTTTGCCTGTACGCGGGCGAGGTATTCCATTCCCCTGCCGTCGGTGCCATTATCCAGTTGCCCGTAAAACTGGAGTTCTTTACCTTCCATGCGGGTGGCATAGCGTTCCGCACGGCTCATACTGATTTGACAGCTGACGGCACCCGGAAGGTCAGCAGTGATGCGGATGATGACGACATCATCGTCGAAACTGGTAAAATAAGTACGGTAATAGTTCACACCGTTGTATTTGAATGTAGTCGTTGCCAAAGCATGATCCAGGGAAAGTTCACGGCGGTAAGACTGGAGACCAGTTGCAGCGGTGACTATAGGGTTGCCTGGATAAAGGTAGGTGATGTCCAGGTCACCGAGGGTCTGGAACTTACCCCATTGCGCGCCACCGGAACCAGGTCCTTTACAGATAAAATGCTGGTTGACCAGATCCTGGGCCTCATCATTTTTGCCTTCAAGGATCAGCCTGCGGATCTCGGGCAGACTTTTATGTGCTTCATAATTATTGGCATCCTGCGGTGAACCCGACCACAGGGTAATGTCGTTAAGTACAATCTTCTCTTTTTGTACGCCACCGTCCGGCGTCATGCCCAAACGACCATTACCCAGAGGAAGGGTTTCTTCCCAGATTTTTGCGGGCCGGTCATACCAGAGTTTCAGCGGCGGTTGCCGGGCAGCTGCAGAAAGACATATTGTGCAGAGAATCAGAGAGTAAATGAGCTTATAGCGGTTGATCGGTTTCAGTGTCATTACAAATGGTTTTATCTGGTATTATTTCGTCCTGGGAACAGGGATAAAAATAGAACAAAAACATGGCTGCCAAATGGACAAAGCTGAAAAAATAATGGATTAAACAGGCAGCTGATTACCAAATAAAAAAGGGTGCCCTTGAGGGACACCCTTGCTTACAGCCGAAGCTGGTGTTACTTATTTTTGACTTCGAGTGAGGTCACTTTGCTTCCGGTCTGACTGAACACGACATAGACATCATGTTTACCGGCAGCTGGTGTCAGCGCTGCAGAAGCAGTTTGTCCGGCAACTCCCGGAGCGGCGGACTGGCCAATGACCTTCCCCTCAGGACGATCCAGCCTAATCTCAAAACTGCCGGTGCCGGTCTTATCTGTGCCTTTCAGATCGATACCCTTCAGACCAGTGAGGTCGATGTTCTTCAGTTGAAGATAAGCGCCCTTGTCTTTTATCGTTGCAACGGTTTTATCACCGTTAAAGTCAACACCTCTGGAACCGTCGGTATGACTGACCAGTACCGTCGGATTGCGAAGTACGACAACACTTTCTCCGGTCTGGGCAGGGGCGGAAAGTGCACCACGGTCTTTATAAGCGGCGCGGAAGATGAACGAACCTTTATTGGTCTGTCCAGGTTGCTCATTGGTGGTATAGTTACCAGTAACCGGGAGATTTTTAGGCGCAGCTTTTTTCTCACTCAGGCTCAGTACATATTTCACGATCGAACTTACCTCTGCGTTCGACATTGAAGTATGTGCCGGCATCATGGCATCACCCCACACGCCTGCGCCACCATTGATCACTTTCTTGGTCAGCCTGTCCAGAGCACCGTTGTCCCCTTTGTATTTCAGCGCCACTTCTGTGAATGATGGTCCAAGTGAACGGGTGTCTACGGTATGGCAGGCATTACAGTCGCTCTTTTTGATCAGTGCCTTGGCACCTGCAAACTCTGCACCGGCATCCTGACGGTTCTGGTTCTGGGCCACTACGGTAAGGTCATATCCCTCTGAAAGGTAATTGATAGACACCGATACCTGTGCCGGGGAAATACGTTTGCTGGCCAGACTGCCGTCTTCTTTATCCGATACACTCACAGCATAGCTGACGGTATTGCCAGGAAAGAAGAAAGTACTGTTGCCTTTGGTAAAGTTGAAATTCACTACAGGAACTGCATTCCCCGCAGTGATGTCTACCGATTTGCTGTTTTTTGCACCTGAGGGATCGGTAACGGTCAACGTTGCCTTATACGTACCCGCTGTAGCGAGGATGATCTCCGGATTGGCAGTGGTCCTGGTCTGCACAAGCTTGCCGTTTTTAGTGATCTTCCAGTTGTAAGTCAGCACGTCGCCGTCCGCATCACGGGTACCTTTAGATGAAAGCTGTATTTTCAGAGGTAGTGCACCCGCTGTCTTGCTTGCCGATGCCTGTACTTCCGGCTTCCGGTTACCACCATTGTATTCTATCTTAATGAGCTCTGCTTCGGGAAGGTCCTTGAAATAGCCATTGCCATATTCCAGTATGTAGAGGCTGCCATCGGGGCCAAACTTCATATCGATCGGACCGCGAAGCACCAGGTTGGGCAGGAAACGTTCCATAGAAACATATTTACCGTCTTCATCAAAAGTGACGGCAAGCAGCCAGCCCCTCACCCAGTCAGTAATGATCCATTTACCTTCGTAATAAGCAGGAAAAAGGCTCTTTGCACCTGCCTTAAAGTCGGCAGCATGAAAGATCGGTCCACCTACTGCACTGCGGCCACCACTGCCCATTTCAGGAAACTCCTCGCTCAGGGCATAAGGATACCAGATAAAGGGGTCGGTAGTTGGCGGAAGTACATTCAGGCCGGTATTATTTGGCGAATTGTTCACCGGCTTCTGAGGATTCCACCATTCGCCGGATTCCTTAGTCGCGAAGTTATAATAGCGGTAGGCTTCCTTACCATTGAAATAAGGCCAGCCGTAGTTACCTGCCTTCTTGGCGATGTTGAACTCGTCATAAGACCTTGGGCCGCGGAGCTCGGAGGAATTGGAGCCATCAGGACCCACTTCGCCCCAGAACAGCCAGTTGTTCTTGCTGTCTATACTGAGTCTCCAGGGGTTCCTGTTGCCCATGGTATAAATTTCGGGACGGGTCTTGGGTGTTCCGGGAGGAAAGAGGTTACCCTTAGGAATGGTATAGCTGCCATCGGGCTCAGGATGGATACGCAGGATCTTCCCCCTTAGGTCATTGGTATTGGAAGAAGATTTCTGGGCATCGCGCGGACCCTCTCCAGGACGTTCGTCAATTGGGGTAAATCCATCGGAAGATCTGGAAAAAGTATTGTCTCCGGTGCTCAGAAAAAGATTGCCGTCTTTGTCAAACAGCATGCCTCCGCCTACGTGGCAGCATTCCTCACGTTGTACAACGACGTCCAGTACTTTCTTTTCGGTGGCCAGATCCAGTTTTCCGCCATTCCAGACGAACCTGGACAGGCGGTTTACGGATTCAGCCTTAGGTGAATAATAAATGTATATCCAGTGGTTTTTCGCATAATTCGGGTCCAGGATCACGCCTTGCAGACCGTCCTCGCCTTCCGAATGCTCACCACTCTTGCTCACATATTCCCGGCTTACATCGAATTCGGCAATCACCTGCATCTTGTTGGTCACCGGATCATATAATTTCAGTTTACCCTTACGTTCGGCATAAAGCACTTTTCCGCCATCCAGGATCTGAAACTGCATTGGCTCTTCCAGTTTCTGTTGCAGGACGACTTTAGTAAACCTGTTTTCGTCGGGTTTGGCTGTATTCTGGCCCTTGGCCATATATGCCGAAACCAACAACAGCGAAAAGACTGTTATTGGTTTCAGGAATGAAAATCTGGTCATGTATTATTTTGTTGCTGCGACGAGTTTACGGAAGTTGATCACGCTTGCAGCTACGTCTGCGCTGTTTGCCTCCCAGTTGTATTCATATTCTGCTGAGATCGCTCCTTTGAAGTTTTGTCGCTTCAGTTCTGCGATAACTCCGGGAATATCGGATACGCCTTCTCCCCAGTGTACGTCGTGTCCGTTCTTACCTTTTTCATGCAGGTCCTTCATGTGGGAGTGCAGTACGTGGCCATCCAGTTTCTTCAGGCACTCAACAGGATCTAACCCTGAACGTACCCAGTGACCGATATCTGCACAAGCACCGATGCGCTTGCTCTGGCCTTTGATGGCATTGAGCACGATATCAGGGTTCCAATAGTGTGATGGGTTCGGGTGGTTATGAATGGCTACATTGATCTGGTATTTATCTGCCAGGCGGGACAGTAAGGGAATATCCTTTTCATTGGGTTCAGATGTGATCGTATGGATGCCCATGTCCTTGCAGAATTCGAACAGCTTGATCCAGTCGGCCTCATTGCCGGCACCGGTAACCCCGAAGGCAACAACCTTTACATTATTGGCTTTCAGTAGCTCAAGAACGGCCTTACGCTTGGCCGGGTCCATATCCGGGCCCATCGTGCCTTCTATCCCCCCGCCGATCTTCTGACCGGGAAAGGCTTCGACGTAACGCAGGTTACAGCTGTCAATCTTCTTAACAGCCTGGGCAAAAGTAAACAGCCTGAAGGTATACGCTTGCGAGCCCAGTTCCCAACCCAGCTTGGCTTCCGGGTTTTTAGGAGCAGAACTGTCGCCCGATTTCATGCTTTTACAGGCGCCCAAAGCGGCTACCAGAGTCAATCCGAAGAAAATTTTCCTGTTGAGGTTCTTCGCTTTACGAATAGTTTGTACTTTAAAATTCATTGGTGTGTGAAATTTGGTTATTAGGTGGTCTGATGACCCTGGGGGCCTAATATAGAATTTTTAAAGCGACATGCAGCTATGTAATAATAAAATTAAGGAAGTGTATTGTAATTGAAGTTGGCACGTCCGGCGGGTGCCGCATCGCCGCTTAGCCAGAAATCCATGATATCGTTTTCGTGCTGCAGATTATCTGCAACCTTGAAACCAATACTGAAATCCTGATGGAGGAGGCCAAGCAGCGCCTTGGGTATGCGGATTTCCAGTTGGTTGCCCTTTACTGCGTAATCGACCTCGCCGGCCAGCTTCCAGTTCCAGGCATAGTCGGTTTTTTCTATAAATGCCTTTTTGCCAGGACTGTGTCTGTTGACGACGAAATCATAGCCCTCCCAGCCTGTATTCCTGTTCATATCCACATCAATGAACAGTTGCATCCAGTTGGGGCCTGTACGGGGGCTGATGGCTACCGCGGTCTCGATATAAAAGTAAATGTAGTCATTATCCCTGGCCACCCTGGCACCAGTAATGTCGTTGCGGCCGGTCTTGTTGGTATAATGCAGGTTGCCCCAGCCACGACTGTCTCGGTGCAGGGTATTGCCTTTGTAAGCGCTGAATTCAGGACTGACTTTGTTCCAGTCTGAGAAATTGCCGTCTATGCGGATGGTACGGGGTGCGGATACTTCCTGAGGCTTTGCCATGCCTTTAAACCTGCGGATATTTGCGATCATCTGGTAATAATAATTGTCGCCGTGCCCTCCTTTCATGATCTCGATGTCCCTGCTTCCCTCCTGGTCAAATTCATCCGGAAAGGCATTGGACTGTTTCATCCAGGTTTCGTACCTCCCGGCTATCCATTCGTTCCAGCCGGTAATGAAGATAAATTCAGGATCGATCTCGAGGGCCCTGTCCCACTGCTCCTGGAAATTATAACCATAGTTAACGGCCCCAGGTTCGCTGATGTGACCTTTCTGATAAGTATAGCTGCGACCAAAGGCACCAGGCGCGTTCATCGCAGTGAGGCCCCGCTCCTTAGACCAGTTCTGAGCCACCCCAACTACGGCCTGTTCATAGCCCTTCTTAGTCTTAACGAAACCATGCTGCGGAAAGATCTCCAGCCAGCCCCAGTGGTCTTCCTGCTGCGGCCCCTTGTCATAAACGGGCTGTCCCGGCCGAAAGGTGAAGAAATTGCTGATGTCTTTGTTGTCGCGTGCAGCGCCCGGGTAAGCCATAATGAGCGGTTTTCCTTTCCAGTAAAACCAAAGGTCTTTATACAGTGCCTTGCTATACAAGTCCTTATAAAGTTCGGCGATACTCTCCGCCGCACCCGGTGTAGGCCCGAAAGGGAGCATAAAAGCGATCTTCGGAGTATTTACCCCGTCTTTCCTGGCTCTGGAAAAGACTTCACATAGCTTCAGGTAAGATTCCTTCCAGGTCATATTCCCATTGGTACAATCGAAGATGATGACATCAACTGCCGCATCGGCGAGCATTTCGGCATGTTTGCGCAATACCCATTCATCGGTATTGATGTAATAACCAAACAGGGGTTCTGCCCAAAACCAGGGACTATTCGTCCGGGGCCAGATAGGATCCTGGTAGTTTTCTTTAGCTTTAGGATTTCGGGACAGGTATTCTGTGGTATTAAAAGGGGCATGACCTTCGCTCTGGCGGGTATGCCAGGTCCAGTAAAAAAGCCCGATAAACTTATCTTTACGCTGCGGACCGGTTTCTTTATAGGCGGGGAGTACTCTGCCCAGGGCGTCGGTAGCTGCGAAGTCTGCGCCAGCTGACTGGCCTTTTGCGGCTATGCCTGAAATAACTACTATTATAATACACAAATACCTGTTTTTCATTTATTTGATTTACTATATAAAAATCTATACTTAAATCTAGAATTAGGTGCTGAATCGCCCTTATCCATGAAATCCATGGCCTGGCCCCGAAGGGGTACGTTATCTGCCCATTTGAAATCCAGGGTAAATTCAGGAGCGGTGAGTCCAAGCAGTTTGCGGGGAATACGCAATTCGAGTTCATTGCCTCTGGCTGAGTAACCGGCGCTGCCTATAGTCTTCCAGTTCCAGCCGCCGGTACTTGCCTGAACAATAGTACTGCCGGGGCTTTTGGGTTTTGCATTGACCAGGAAGTGGAAGCTTTCCCAGTTGGGCCGGTCTTCTGTACCGATGCTAAGGTAGAGCCGCATCCAGTCGGGACTGTTCCAGGAGCTTAAGTGAGCCGCTGTCTTTACATAAAAGGAAATGTACTGCTGATCGACAGCTATTTTGGCCTGAACGATGTCGTTTCTGCCGCTGACATTGACATATTCCATGTATCTCCCCCATCCGGGATGTTTCCGGTGAAAGGTATCGCCTTGTTCATCGGTGTAAATGGCCTTGACCGACTGCCAGTCGTCAAATGTGCCGTCGATGTTGATGGTATTGCTTTGGGTATAAACCAATGGCGATGTACTGCCCTTGAACCTGCGGATACCTGCGGTCATCTGGTAGTAGTAGTTGTCGCCAAAGCTGCCGTTGACCGGTTCGGCATCGCGGCTGTATTCTTCATTATAAAGGTCTACAAAATAGGTTTCGCCTTTTTTGATCTTTTTCCCAAGGAAATGACTGGAAGCGCCATCATCAAAACGCATGGCCACCCATTCGTTCCAGCCGGTGATGAAAATAAATTCCGGGTCAACGGCCAGGGCCTGCACCCATTGCTCATTAAAGTAAAATCCTTTTTCAGAACGTGGGTTTACCGGCTCCCTTCCGTCGTGAAAGCTCCGTCCTATATTGCTCATCGGATGTTCGGCGATGCTGACGCTGATCTGCTCCGGTTTATCCGGAGACTCGTGCCACCCATATGACTGCGGGGTATGGTCTACCCAGGTCCATTTGTCCATTCCATTCCCAAACCATTCCTGTCCCTTACTCCAGGCCCATGATTGCCGGAGTGTAAAGAACTGTTTTACTTCCTCATTTTGACCTTCGGCCGGTGCGAGCAATAATGGCTTTCCTTTCCAGTAAAACCAAAGGTCTTTAAAGCGTCCCTTCGCATAAATGTGCTCATACAGCTGGTTCACGGTCGATACTGCGTGAGCATTGGTAATGAAAGCAAGTGATGGTGTTGAAATGCCATTTGCACGGAGTTTCTGGTAGGTCTGGGCAATTTTGGTTACCTGGGGCAGATATGTAGCGGCATTGGTAACATCGAGGATCACGACGTCGACCCCCGCATCTGAAAGCATTTGCGCATGTTTGCGGATCACCCATTCATCGTCCGACAGATAGTAGCCAAAATAAGGTTCTCCCCAGTAATGGAAGGCATGTACCGGGCCATACCGAGGACTGTCTGGATTGGCTTTCAGGAGCTTGGAGATGTCATAAGGACTCAGGGTGTCCGAAGGCTTTTTTGGCATGATACCACCGTCAGGGGCATTGCCGCTATGCTGATCATAGCCATGTGCACCATGCCAGATAAAATAGAAGACACCTACATAGCGGTCTTTACGCGGTGCACGATACTGCCCTACAAAGCGCCCGAGCGCGTCAGTGGCCACCCACTGGTCATTTTGCGCTGCGGTATTACCAGCAATACCAAAACACAAGAGGAGGAAAATTGCAAGCTGTAGCTTCATAGGTTGGCCCTGATGATCTTTATTGCTTTCGGAGCCATGATGTCAGACTGCACCTTTCCGTTTGCAAGTCTGGTATGTTTCACCTTAATGATGCCATAAGGTGTTGGAAAACTGCCTTCTGCAAATTTAAGGTCGCCGAGGTGAGGCTCAATCCTCACTGTCTTACAACCAGGTTCCATTACTTTGAAGCCCAGTACATGCTCGCTCAGCCAGGATGTTGGTCCAGATGCCCAGCCATGTGAGAGACTATGGCGAAACCCGACATAACAGTAGGCGCCATAGGCACCGTGAATATCTATCTTGCCTTCAGGCACGAGTTCATCAATACGGCCTGCATTTTTTATCCATTCCATATTGAAGTCCTCCCAGAAAGTAGTTGCACCCAGGTCGAGCATCGCACCCCAGTAAGTTTTGATAATGTCTATGGCACCCTGGTAATTACCTGCTTTGGCCATCGCTTCCAGCATATAATAGCCGTAAAAGGTCGAGAAGTTTTTAGCCCCGCCTTCTGCGATCACTTCATTGGCTTTCTCCGCAGGCATCATCCCCGACAGGGAAAGCAGGGCTGCGGCTTGTTTGGAACCGTTAATATCGGGTATATACTTGCGCATCCTTACGGCTACCGCTTTGTATTTGGTAGCCGAAGCATTGTCCTTCAGGATACCGCATATCTCGGAACCGGCATCGAGGGCGATGACCATCAGCGCTTGAAGTCCTGCATGGATAGCCGGTTTGTTTTCGCTGGAAGGCCAGTCAAGAAACCTGCCGTCGAGGGTCTCGCTGTTCTTATCGTCCACCTTGGTACTCAGAACGTCCAGCAATTGTATGAGATAATCTTTTTGCTTTCGCAGGTAGCTGAGATCGCCATTGAATTTATAAAGGTCCCGGTGAATGATGATCCACCACATAGAATAGGCGCTGATGCCATTCATCCATTGGGTGGGCGGCGTGATATCACGAACGAGGTCAAGGCTTTTAGGCACGACATCGTTATAGCCAAATACATTACTGATGGTGGTCACCTCCGGATGCATGTCGCCGACCCATACTAGACGGTCGCGCTTAATGCCGTCCCAGAGGTATTGCTGCATGTTCAGATGTACGGTATAGGCACCGGTTTCCCAGATTTTATTCAGGCGCTCGTCGCTGCTCTTAAAGGAACCCAGGTAAGGGATATTACGAAAGATAAACGCCGCACGGACTTCTTTCAGCAACAGCTCAGCATCTGCCTCTGACAGGTCGATGCGCACAAAACGGAAGCCGGTATTGCCGATGTCCAGCACACCTAACCAGGGGACTTCTACGGTAAGATCGCGGATAGCATGGTCATTAGTGGCATTGGTCTTGCCTCCAAGATCGGCCATAGCCTCTGCTGCCGATTCACCGAAGCGGACGCGGATCTTAACAGGCCCGTTCTTTTTCATCATGCCGGTGACGATCTGCAGACCGCCGTGGAGTTCCCTGCCAAAATCGAGCAGGATGGCGCCTTTATGCCGTGCGTCGCTGGTAAGTGTAACCATATCGCGGTTGACAAGCTCTCCCTGGCCATTGCCTGGCTTGAGTAGGTTCCTGGCGTCTTTTACGTATTTTCCCGTTTTGTCGCTTTGCCACAGAACCCTGGTTGGGCTGAGGTAGACTCGGGTGCGTGTATCGGTTTCCATTCCTGCAGGTTTTTCTTTAAACACCAGTGGCAACTGTTGCGCCCTGCTGCCGAAGCCAAAAAGAAAAAGAAGAAGAGTTATGTTGATTTTCATGTTGTATGACAGATTTTTTTTTTATTTAATATTGAACGGAGCTAAGCGTTACAGGGCCGCGCAGCCCTGAAGGTTGCAGTTTGCTGTCGGGCCGGTAAGGGTTGTCACCAGACCAGGTCCTGCGTTCCGAAACGGGAAGTTTACTGTCGCCGATGAGCCGGTTGACCCAGGTGTTCGCCACCGAGATCTCTACCTGATTGTCACCTTCCTGAAGAAGATCAGTAACCTCCACCCTCCAAGGATAGGTCCATGCCCCACCGGCATCTTTTCCGTTGAGCTTTACTTTGGCCATAACACTGACCTCGCCGAGATTAAGGAAAACCCGTTCACCTGGTTTTGGTTTAGCCGCTTTAAAGCTATTGTGGTAAACTGCTGTTCCGGAATAGTACTTAATGCGTTCATCTGCGTTGACCGACCAGTCGGTAAGCTGGTTAAACGTAACCGGTGCCGCAGGTCCGCGCATCTTGCTATGATCGAAGGTTACCTGCCATGGTCCCTTGATGCTTGAAATTGTTTTTTCCCCGGGATAATTGACATGGCCTGCCCCTATGGATGAGGCGGGCTTCCTGAATACGATAAAAGCACTTTCCAGTGGCCCCAGTTTTAAGGGTACACGGGTGCCGGCACCGTTTGAAGTATATTCGGGCAGCAATCTGGTTTTACCGGTAATGGCGTCCCAAAGCTCGGGTTGCCTGGCGATGACCTTAAAGGTGGCATCAAACTGCTGTATGGTTTCGCTCTGGTTGCTGATAAAATAGATTTCTTCATCTGCTGTTTGGCGGTGAATGTAAAGTACAGGTACATCGTCTTTAACCTCAAAATCGGGCCTGATCTTTAAGGCATCTAATGCGGCCTGCATATCAAGTCCGGACATAACCGTACCTTTCCCGTAACTATCGGTCTTTATGGAACCACCGTCCACTTTGCCCCAGATTTCCACAGCAAGTTTACGCACTTCATCGTCGGCTGCCGGGAAGCCGCTAAGACTCGGCGAGCGTTTCGGTGCAGGCCCCAGAATGTGGGCACCGGCCTGTACCAACGCTTTGATCTTACGCAGGAGTTCGGGCCGCATAGTCTCTAGTCTGGGCAGTACGAGCAAACTGTAGCTCATGCCATCGGGCAGTACCATTTTACCGTTCTCTACCTTTAAGCGGTTTTCGATCACTTCGGCATTAATGTAATCAAAGGAATACCCCTTAGGTAGGGCCGGATCGGTGACACCTGTCATCTTGGGAGCGTCTTCTCCGATAAAATAAGCAACATCTGCGGCATAAAGTCCCTGTTGTAACAGATAGTTTGATCTTTTCAGGTAGGCGGTGAAAAGATCAAGATATGGAAACCAGGTATTGTGCCGGTTAAATTCGTTGCCAAAATTGGCATTGATGCCTGGGACAATGTCGTCGCTGGGCTGCTGGATATACACATGCAGCAGCGTATTGTTGATGCCTTCGGTGAAGAAGCGGTCACCGCGCTGCTTCATGACATAGGGATACCGGGCATAGGTCTTACCGCCCGCGGTAAAGGATTCTGCGGACACTTTTTTCTTTCCATAAATATGCGCTGCTGAAGATGCAGCCCGGTTTTCGATATTGCCCAGTTCGCCTTCGCTCCAGAACTCGCCTCCGATCTCGTCAGACTGTCCGCCGTATTGCAGGAATTCTCCGGGGAAACCCCAGTGACCATAATTTTCCAGCCAGGTATGTAAGCCATGTTTATGACTGATGTCGCGCAGTCCCCCGACATAATCATAGGCTACACGGTCTGCGATGAAACGGCGCAGATCCCAAAGAAACCGGTCGGATTGGTCCGGGCTTCCTACTACCTTCCCTTTCATTACGGGCAGGTAAGGTAGCGGGTCATAACCAAAGGCAGCCTTGAATTTACCGATCATGCCGTCTGTCCAGTTCTGACCGCCGGTTTCGTAACTGTCCTCGACTGTTACCTTCCAGGTCTTGCGGTCTGCAGCAGGTATGCGTCTGATGATCTCGCCAAGGAAGGCATCGAAATGGCTGGCCACATGTGCTCTGCTCATTTTATCAACTTCCAGTCCGGTGCCCTCTGGCGAGGCAGGGCCATTTTTAACTCCTGTAGGCAGCATTCCGCTACGCATAATGACCCATTCTCCGGCCGGTACAGTCCATTTCAGGGTGCCGTTTCTGTCCATTTTGGCACTGAGGTCAATCACCGTGGCAGCATCGATCGCAAGAGATTGGTCACTGAGCTCTGCCTGTTCCGGCCATTGGTACTCATGCCAGTAAGGCAGGGGTGACTGGAACATTTTGGCCAGTGTCTTTTCGGTATAGCTTTCCATTACCGGGCCGGTGTTTAACTGTAGCTCCGCAATGCCGAATTCAGATGACGTATCAGTGATCAGGAGTCGGAAATGGTCTGAAGTAATTGCAGGAAAGGATATGGCCACGGGGCCATAAGGATCAAAACCAACGTTGAGGTTGTCATTACTCCTGTCGATCACAAAACGTTTGATGGTCTGGTAACTGCCGCCGGTTTTAGCCTGGAGTTCAGCATGGGCAGTCAGACGTTTGTGCAATGGATAAACGATCATGCCCCGGATTTCAGTGGAGACAGGCAGCACCAGGTCAATAACCGCGTTCTTTGCACCCTCAAAAGCAGTGCTGGTATTGTTGTCCTGATCGGCCATGTTACCGGGGTTCTTCAACGCGATATCCGTATTGATCTTAATATTCTTGACCGGGCCTGAATGAACTGGTGTCCTATAAGCAATGACCCGAACGTCCTGAAAATCGCCTGCTGGCTTTTCCAGACGGACATTCAGTTGCTGCGGACCCTTTACATTGAGTTCGGTACCAGTGAAGTAACGCATAGCCTGACCTGGTTTGATCCAGGGACCTCCCGACTGGCTCCAGCCGGGGCTGTTAAATATACCGATCTCGATATTGAGTTGGGTAGCGGTCTTGAGCGCAGTGTGGAGGATGTCCCACCATTCTTCGGATAGAATCTTCACTTTGCCATAAGGAGTGGTCTCATAACCGATATTGCCGATGAAAGCACGGTTAATACCGACACTTTTCATTGCATGGAGGTCTTTGACGACGCCTTCCTTAGAAATATTATCGGACATCCAATACCAATATACACTGGTTTGTATAGAATCGGGCGGATGGGTAAAAGCAGCTTCCAGCACTGAGGCATGTTCAGCAGATGGACTTTGGGTAACAGTCTTTGCAGGATGACAGGCGGCAAAGAAACCGGTTACTAAAAGCAGATGGATACTCTTTCTCAAGTTAAACGGATTTTGTATGTCTATATTTGGTTCTGACCAATATAGTACAAAGCCCGAAAAACAGCATCCTGTACCTACCTGCCTGTCACAAAGCCTTTACATTCAGGTTATCAATGGTGGCCAGGCAATCGTAAGATCTAAGGCCTATGGTGCCTGAGCTGAACTCGTTATCCGTTACCGAAATGATGGGCTTGTTCATATGCTCAAAATATACACTGATCCTTTCTCCCCTGGCCTCTATCCTGATGTGATAGATCCGCTCTTTACGGAGATCACGGCTGTATTCCTTAAGCAAGGTCCATTTCCTTGCAGACGCTTTACCCAATTGGATTTTTCCGCTTTCTACATCTATGCCTACATAATAGCCGTTGTAGGCATCAGCTCCCAGGTTTTGTCCGGACACCCTGAAGATCAGTCCGGCATTACCGCCGGAAGACAGCTTAACAGTTGCTTCATAACTGAGATCGCCGAAATGGACATTGGTGGGAATAGTTTTCACACCATGGATACCATAACCCCAGGAACCTTTGTTGGAGGCCGAATGGATGGCACCATCCTTAATAAACCACTGTCCGTAATTGACCCAGTTGTTCAGGGTGCCGTTGGTGAAATCTTCACGAAATGTTTTCAATGCTGGTTTTGGCGGCCCGATCACCGGAAAATTACTTATCCTGATATTTTCTGATCCATAAGGTGTCAGGGTCACCTCTTCCACAGGCTGATCGGAAGTTACAGGACCGGACGGCACTTCTTCTGCATGCATCTCATTATCGGATATTTTCCAGAAGGGTAGTCTTTTAGCCTTTAATTTCAGGGTAACAGGTGTTGTAGCCTGTTCAAACGGGTTCTCCGGCATCGGCTTCTGCTGTACGCTGACAGATTGTGCAGGTTCCCCACGGTCAATAATCAATGCATAATTCCAGGCTGATGCTGGTCTTACTTCGTAATCAAAAAAGCCTTTGACCGGATGTTCCTTCCGTATGGAATAGTCAGCATCTATTTTCAGGCTATAAACAAGGGGGCCACGAGCTACCGTGACGGAATTGTTCAGCTGGCGGGAAAAGATGACCTTCATTGGAAAATTCAGTATGATCTGGTCACCTTTCTTCCAAGTTCTGCTGAGTACGAAAATACTGCCTTTCTTAACACCTGCTATTCTTGCACTGTTAACCTTAATTTCAGGTGCGGCACACCATTCAGGTATCCTGAGTTTTAAAGGGAATGCAGCAGGTTGCTCGGGGTTGACACCGATTCTGATCTGTTCTTCAAACGGATAATTAGTTTCTACATTGAGTTTCACGGGAACACTGCCCGCAACGACAGCGTTTACCTCTACTGGTGCATAAGCGATGACTGCCAGTCCTTTATCTGGTGTAGCAGCCCAGCTGTTCTTGACAAAATAGGGCCAGCCCATGTGCATGTTATACCGGCAGCAGCCCATACCGGAATAAGGACTGAGCAGGATACCGCCATCGTAGTCTTCATCGAAGCCGCTGTTACCATGCTTGCAGAACAACTGATTGGGTTGGGTATAATACAGGTGTGATCTGATATCCCTGCTGAATTGCGCGGGGAGGACATTAAATGCGATCTTCTCCAGCCTGTCGCCTGTAGCAGCATCTTGCGTGATCCTGGAGGCAGTCTCCAGGCTTTGCATCCACTCTACGACGGTACAGGTCTCTACCCCCTGGAAGGAACTTTTGCCGGAAAGGAACTCGGTACCGGAGGCGATGATACCCGCCAGGCCATGGTCTCTGATCAGGTGATTGATCCCCTTTGCAGTAGCCTGCTGGTACAAAGGGCTATGGTTCAGTTGCCCGTAAACTACAGGAAATTTGAGTGCCTGGCCTACGCTTACGCTGTGTTTGGTATGAAAATCGTCTCCCTGGTAATAAAAGGCATTATCGGTATAAATATTTGCCCAGGGATAGGCCTGCTGATCCAGCTTTTGTGCCAGCGCAAGGAGTAACTGGTCTCCGGTCTTATTGTAAAGCCAGAAAACCAGTTCTATATTGTCTGCCGTCCTTGACTTGCTCCATTCGTAAAGTGGCATTTTGTCGAGGTTTTCCAGTTGGTATCTGAAGTATCGGGTAAAAAAAGGAATTACTTTTTCGTCTCCGGTCGCCTCATAATAGCTTTGTATTGCATACATCATGGGCATCCTTGGCCACCAGTCCTTCATTTTTTCCGGCCCGAAGGAGCCATCGGCATGCTGGTTGTCTAGTGTCCAGCGGATCCATTTCAGTGCACGTTCCTTAAGAACGGCATCATCAAGGGTATAGGCTAAGGCGATCAGGCCCTTCACATAATAAGGCACACGCTCCCAGCCCGATCCCTTACCGCCAAGCCAGTCGGAACCCGGCCCCAGGTTATCTGCTTCAGGATAAAGCGCTTCAGCATGGCCGGTTGCGCCGTCACGTTGCAGTTCCAGTTGTTTCAGCAACCAGCCTTTGGCCCGGATGCTGCCCAGCGGCAATTGTACGTTACTGCCGGCAGTCAGTGGTGCCCGGTTATAGTCATAACTTACCGCATGCTGCTGTGCGCCGGTAAAAAGGAAAGCACCCATTAGCAAACTGGTCAGCAAAGTAATTTTCAGCATTGTATATAGAGGTGTGATCGTGGTTTCACCCCAAATATACTAGAACTCCCCTTCTATTTCCCAACCTTTTCTGTATTTACGCCTTAAATACTGGTCCGCTTTCGGATAGTTGGGAAACTTCAAACGGGCAGCGTCCCACTCCAGCAGTTGTCCCGGCACTCTGATCGCTACAGTGCCCAACAGGATGGCCTCGGTCATCGGGCCGGTCTGTGCAAAATGAGATTCCGTTTTTTCTCCACCCAGGCAGGCATCTACAAAGTGATGGTAATGGTTACGGCCTTCAAATTTCCTGATTGTCTTATCACGGAATTTTTCTTCTGGCAGCAATACGGGTTTTTCTCCGCCATGCGGGATCAGTAATGCACCCTCAGTGCCGACGAGCATCGCACATTCAGCCGGATATGCCCCCACCGTATATAGATTTCTTACTTCCTTTGGCGGATAAAACTCGCCGTCGAACCATTCCAGGGTCAGTTTGTCGGAGGCGGTATAGCTGTTACCCGGAAAAACCCAGGTGATATGGTCGCCCTGTGGCCAGTTATCCCTGAAACGCTTCGGATCGTTTTTCCAGGATTGCTGCACTTCTGCTTTTACCGACAATGGTGACTTGAGTCCAAGCCCTTTCCATACGGCATCGAAGATATGACAACCGATGTCTCCCGACCAGCCGGTACCAAAATCCTGCCATGCCCTCCAGGTTGCCGGATGATAGATCGTCGGCGCATAAGGCCGCAAAGGTGCGGATCCTGTCCAGAGCTCCCAGTTCAGGTTTGCAGGTGGTTCCGCTGGTGTTTCCGGACGCGGGCCTTGCAGACGGATGGACTCTATCCCCGGACGGTTAGAACACAGATAGATATGTTTTATTTTTCCGATCACTCCGTCCTTGAGGAGTTGTACACCCGTACGGTCGCAGGAACTGGAGGCAATCTGTGTACCCAGTTGTGTAACGACCCCTGCTTTTACAGCTGCCCTGGTCAGCGACCTGACTTCGGCGACGTCATGACAAAGTGGTTTTTGACAATAGACATGCTTGCCTGCCCTGATCGCACGGTAAGCTGCTGAAAAATGCGTATGATCGGGTACAGATACATTGACCGAATCGATGGCAGCCGCTTCCTTTTTCAGCATTTCGCGCCAGTCGGAATAGGTCCTGACACCAGGCAGGCCTTCTGCCGCTCTTTTCAGCGCATCACTGTCCACATCACAGATGGCTACGATCTCTACATTCGGGTGTGCTTTGAAATTGCTTAAGTCATAGGCTCCCATCCCTCCTACACCTATACAGGCATGCCGGAGCTTCCCTGCCTTTGTCTGTCCCTTGGCCAGGGAATGCATGAATATTGACGGAGTAATGGCAGCTACAGCGGCCGATTGCAGAAATTTTCTGCGGGAAACTTCTTTTTTCTGATTGTCCATAATCATTCAGGGTTTAATTTGGCATTTGGTTGTCAAGCCATTAGGTTTATTTCAAATATAACGAATTGCGTCTTGTATATACAAGAAGAACAGCAAATAAAATATAGAACGTTTAGTCTATAAAATTAAAGTATAGAACATTTAATCTATAATTTGAATTTATAGAGCTTTTAGCCTATATTAGTAAAAGTTAAATGCAAAACAATGAGCAATAAGGCAGTCATTACAGGAGACATTATCAATTTTACAGGCATGCCCCCTGCAGGGAGACAAAGCCTGACAGCGCAGGCAAAGAAATTGTTCGATTCTTGGCTCAAGGTCGGCTCGCATGCAGAAATCTTCAGGGGAGACAGTTTCCAGTTGCTGCTGGACGATCCCGAGCAGGCAGTACCCAGGAGCATACAGCTTATTTGCTGGTTCATGAGCTACCCTGTGGGTAAAGACGATGTTCAGTTAGGATCCAGAATATCGGTCGGCATTGGTGAAGTAGCCTATGAAGGCAAAAACGTACTAAGCTCGGACGGGGTAGCGTTCCATCTTTCAGGAAGGCATTTTGACACGATGAAAACAGGTGAATTCCTGATCGTACATACTGGAGATGAAAAAAAAGACAAAGCGATCGAAACTATACTTATCTTCATCAATAAATACATTGCCAGCTGGACCAGGGCGCAGGCAGAAGTGATCTTCCAGGCGCTGGACGGAAAGACGCAGCAGGAAATCGCGGCACATCTTTCCTTATCACAGCCTTCTGTAAACAGCAGGCTGAAATCGGCAGGCTGGAAGGAACTGGAACCCGCGGTAAGGTATATCGGCTCGCTGGTAAAGAATCAATAAATCTGTAAAAAATGGAAGTAAACTTACTGTTAAGGCTCATCGTCGCTCACCTGCTTACCGACTTTGTACTACAACCAAAAAGCTGGGTAAGAGACCGGGAAGCGCGTCAGGGGAAATCAGTTAAACTATACCTGCATGTCACACTAACCACATTGATAGCTTACCTGTTTTCGGGTTTGTACGACAATTGGGTGATCCCAGTAGTAATCTTCGTTAGTCATCTGCTCATTGATTACCTGAAATCAAAAACAAGCAAAGATAATTTCGGCTATTTCATCACAGACCAAACGGCACACCTTGCGGTGATCGTGATACTATGGGCTACACTGGAGCATAACCTCGAAAATCTCTGCAATATGGGAAGCCTTTTATTCGGGAGCCAAAAGTTCTGGGCCATTACCGCAGGATACGTATTTGTGAGCTGGCCTTTAGGTATCATCATTGGCAAAGCCACACAGAAATGGCGAGACCAGATTGCGGCTGAAAGACAAAAGACAACTAAAGACAGCAATTACGGGCCCCAAGCTGAAGACGAGGGTTGGAAAACAAATACCCGGTATGAAGAACAGGAACTCGGGCTTGCCAGCGCCGGAAAATGGATCGGTATCTGCGAACGTGTACTGATCCTCACTTTTGTGATCATGCAGCAATATACGGCGATAGGTTTCCTCATGACAGCCAAATCCATACTCAGATTCAGTGAAAAGGAGACCAATACCCAACTGAAGACGGAATATATCCTGGTAGGCACACTGGTCAGTTTTGCTTCTTCTGCAATGATCGGGGTGCTGATGAACGTTTTTCTGAAATAAGACTAAAACCAGAAATCTTACATCAGGTTGCCATTATCGGTCATAAATACCCTTGTACTTTCGGTATACTCCTTCCCGTTTGCGTCCAGGTATTTAAGATCCACATAAAAGGCCCGGTAACCAGAAACCGGATAAGGCTGTACGACACTTATTTTTGACTTGTGGCTAATCCCCAGGCTCCTGAATTCCCATTTGTCGTTCCTGAAATCCTGGTCCGGAGAATCGGCATGCCAGACAATCACATCAACAAGTTTATCCGCGGTAGCCTGAACGTTCACCTCAATCCCTTTTTTACCCTCCATAACTTTCCATGAACAGAGTGGATAAGGCTGCTTTTTCAGGGTAAAGCCAAAAAATGCGCTCAATGTAGTCATGGCCTCCGCGCCATTACCAAGACTATGACCCACATTAGGCACATAATGCAACAGGTTCTGTCCAGGTATGCTATCGTAATAGTTTTTTACATTGTCTATAGGCCAGTACTCATCGTTAGTGCCCATTACCAACATTTTAGGCATGGTCAACACCTTGCGGTAGGCATAAGGATCGATCATGGTGGCCAGGTCATTAATAGCCCCCTTGCTCATGTCCTGTACAAGCCCAAGCTTCACATAATCTTCAATCTGCACACTGTAGTCCTTCCATACCTTTATCTGGTAATTCATGCTTACGGGGATGTTCAGCATATCAATTACCATCGGCGCAATAGCCGCCACACGCTTGTCGCTGGCACCCGTAAGCCAGGTAGTCCACCCACGCTTAGATGCGCCTGAAACAACAAACCTGTTGATGTCCTGCTTCAGCTCCTTCTTGCTAAATTCCTGGACTGCATCCATCGCCCGGATTGCGGATTTAACCATCGGAAACAATAACGGCCAGCTGTAGTCTCCGTCCTTTTTGAAATTGTGCAGGGTATAAGAAATCAGCGCATCTTCGGTAAGACCGTTATAAAGCGGTTGGTTCGGGGTCTGTTTTAAAAAGGCAACCACTGCATGGTTACCTTCAGCGATAGCAGAGAGGCTGGAAGTGAGCCCATCAGCGTTCGATGTCCAGTTGGGCATGCCTTCAGAACTAATGCTTCCACCAGTAATAAACAACAACGCACCATCAGATTTTACCTCGGCAGGTACAAGGACAGTAAGTTGATGTGTCCATTTGTGCTCCCGCCATTGCTGAGAGATCAACAGGAAATCGTATGCCCTAACCGAACCTACAGGGTAGGTCTTCTTAATCGTCCAGCTATAGCTTGAATCGTTATTGCTGAGATAATGGTTCAATGCAGTAGCAGGGGTTATCTCTTCCTGTGCCAGCAAAGGCCTTCCTGATAACAAAAGAAACAGGAAAGCCGTGGCCGTAATTATTTTTTTTATGATCATATCTGGTTTTATTTAAAATTGATTCCTTTCAGCCAAAACAGGCACCTGCCAAACCATTCTTCAAAAGCAGGATATTTAAGAAAACCATGTTCTCCCTTTGAATAAATATGTAGTTCTGCTGGGACTTTATGTTGCTTTAATGCCTGATAAAAAACTTCTGCATTGGCCACAGGCACTATGGTATCGTCTGCTGCATGAATTATGAATGCGGGCGGCGTATTGTCCGTTACATGAAACTCGTTAGAGAAATTACGGACGAGTTCCTTTTCCTGCACAGAGTTTGGCGGAAGGACACCCAAAAGATTGTTCCTAGATCCCTGATGCCCGATGCTGTCTGTAAAACTGATCACTGGATACATAAGGATCAGAAAATCAGGTCTGAGACTAATATGGTCAGGGTTACTGATGACTGCTTTTTCAAAATGAGTGGCCGCGGTAGCTGCCAGATGACCTCCTGCAGAGAACCCCATCACACCTATTTTTTCCGGATTTATACCCCATTTACGAGCGTTCTGCCGCACAAGTAATATTGCCTGTTGTACATCCTGCAAAGGGCCGACAGACCGCTCTTTCATGATCCTGTCAGATGGAAGCCGGTATTTAAGTACGAACGCCGTAATTCCGGCACGATTAAAGGCACGCGCCACATCAGTTCCCTCGCGTTTGGTAAGCAAAAGGTGATAACCACCCCCCGGACAGATGATCACCGCCTGTCCGGTCGCCGCTTCCTTTTCAGGAAGAAAAACCTGTAAAGTGGGTTGTGTCACCATTCTGGCCAATGAATCCACATCTTTATCAAACCAGACTTCTTCCTTGTCTTTAACCGGCTTGGCGCCAGGTACGCCATTAGCATAAAGTCGTATCACCTGGGAAAAGGACGGGGCATATAAAAGAAGCAGCAGATAACTTAATAAAAAATGTTTTAGCTTTCGCATATGCGTAAGATAAGAACATTTCGGAGGAAAAATACAAAAGGATCAGTCCTTTTCCTTTGTCTTTTCTATTCCCGGCTTAGTATCCACCGGTACTTTCTTCCTGAAAACAGGAAATTTCATCGGGCTACCTGTAGGACGTTCATCTCCAAGAAGTACGCCCCATTGTTTGAAAGTATCCGTACGGTCAAAAATTACCTTTAGCACTGCGATCATCGGCAGAGAAAGAAACATACCTGATATGCCGGCGATACTTCCGCCAACGATTACGCCAAGAATGGCAAACAGTGCATTGATCTTTACCTTGGAGCCTACAATCCTCGGCATTAATATGTTGTTATCCAGGAACTGTACAAAGGCAATGACCAGAAGTACGGTAATGACTGGACCGAGTTCTGTAGATGAAGTCAGCGTGAGCAGGACACCAATGATATTACCTATCAACGCACCTACATAAGGGATAAGGTTGAGGATCGCAAAGATTACCCCTATAAGCAGCGCATGCTTAATACCAAAAGCCATCAGGATGCCTCCCAGCAAAATCGTCATATAGGTAACCTGGATCAGCAATCCCACAAGATAGTTCTTAATGATGGACTCCGTTTCATAGATCGCATCCTTTACCCTTGGGTGATGATCTGGCTTAAACCACATGAAGATGAACCTGAGCAGGATATCCTTATAAAAAAGCATCAGATAAATATAAATAGGCAGAAGACCTACAAAGACAAATACCGAACTCAGCGTTACTGCGGCACCACTGGCGGCCTGACCTGCCATTCCCAACAGGTCATTGCTCTTCTCATTGATGAACTTCACCTGTTCTTTGGTAGAGATATGACTGATCTTACTGAACCAGTCGCTAAGGGCATTCAGATGGATACTTACATTGTGCTTGATCTGCGGAAAATCATTGACCAGGGAGGCGACCTGAGCTGAAAAGAACCAGATAATCAGCCCCAGAAATATGGCAACCAGTAAAATCGGTATAATAATGGCTGCAGCTTCAGGAAATTTGTGCTTTCTGAGGAACCGGAATACCGGCAGCAGCATAAGACTGATAAAAAAAGCCATTAAAACCGGCATGATGATGTCATGCCCGATCACCAGAACGGCAACGACAAGAAAGAGACCGAGAAGTTCTATCGACCTCCTCACGGTAAGCGGCATATTGGTCATTTGTTCAGGTTCGATAATGAAAAGGTAAAACTCTGCTGAATTCCAAGAGTAACAGCAAAAGGTACGAAATGTTTGGCTAGTTTTGCAGGTATGATGACCAGTGAGACTATAGTGGCCTTATCTACACCTCCGGGTTCAGGTGCCATTGGCGTGATCAGGCTATCCGGAAAGGACGCCATCAGCATTACCAACAGCGTGTTCAGCGGAAAGGATCTGCTCAGCCAGCCATCGCATACCGTCCATTTCGGACTGATCAAGGATAGGGATATCATTATCGATGAGGTACTGGTAACACTCTTTGTCGCCCCTAAATCTTATACCAAGGAAAACGTAGTGGAGATTTCCTGCCACGGCTCCAGTTATATTATCCAGAAGATCATAACCTTGCTGATCCGGAGAGGTGCATCGGCTGCCAAACCAGGAGAATTTACACTTAGGGCATTCCTGAATGGAGGATTAGATCTATCTCAGGCTGAAGCAGTTGCAGACCTCATTTCATCGGATTCTGCAGCAGCGCATCAGGTAGCTATGAACCAGCTAAGGGGTGGTTTTAGCAATGAATTGAACGAGTTGCGTGAACAGCTGATCCACTTTGCATCTATGATTGAGCTTGAGCTTGATTTTGCAGAAGAGGATGTGGAATTTGCCAACCGGGGCGAGCTGGAGGGACTCGTCAGCAAGATCGGCCTGGTATTGAACAAGCTGATCCGTTCTTTTGAATTGGGGAACGTAATCAAGAGCGGCATCAATACGGTGATCGCGGGGAGGCCGAATGCAGGCAAATCTACGCTGCTCAATGCCCTGCTCAATGAGGAAAGGGCCATTGTGAGTGAAATTGCAGGGACTACCCGTGATACCATTGAGGAACTGCTTAACATAGACGGCATTAATTTCCGCCTGATCGATACTGCAGGTATCCGTGAAGCGACGGATACGATTGAAGCTGTCGGCGTGGAAAAGACGATGCAGAAGATCAGCCAGTCGGCTGTGATCGTTTATGTGTTTGACCTCATTAATTTATCTGCAGAGGAGATTAGAGAGGATATTCAGAAACTTTACCGACCTGAAGTACCATTCATTGCTGTAGCCAATAAACTCGACCTGTCCTACAATGACCGGGTTGCCGAACTGAAGTTACCGGAAGAAATCCGGTTCATTGCCATATCGGCCAGGGAACGGCAACACATTGATACGCTGAAACAGCTACTTTATACCACTGCTGTAGGAGACGAGTTCACTCCCAATGCAACTATGGTGACCAATATCAGGCATCTGGAAGCGCTGGAGCGTACACGATCGGCACTGGATAAAGTACTGGAAGGTCTGAGAAATCCCATTACCTCAGATTTCCTGGCCATGGACATCAAGCAGGCCTTGCATTATCTCGGTGAGATTACCGGCCGGGTAACCACAGATGACCTGCTTGAAAACATTTTCAGTCGCTTTTGTATCGGTAAATAACACTTAAGCAAAAAACTAAATCAACTCTGTATTAATAATAGTCGTATGTGTTAATATTTTATGAATTGGACAAGCATTGGCAACAGTCAGCAACCTGGTACGTTGTTCTCCGGTAAGATTTCCCGTTAATTGTATCTTTCGTATAAATCTGGTTTGCTCCGGTTCTTCAACAAGTTCAATTTCTGCATCTACCTTTTCAAGATCCCAGTCTTTGCGATTGGCATACATACGTAAGGTAGCACAGGTGCATGCACCAAGCGATGACGCCAGCAGTTCTTTAGGAGAAAGACCTTTATCCAGCCCTCCTTTTTCCAGAGGCTCGTCAGCAATAACGATATTGCCCGTTAGCGATTTAATTTCTATTTTGTAGAGCTCTGTATTAATGCTCGCGTTAATTGTTGCCATTGTCTAGGTTTTTATGAAGTGACGGATAAGGTACAAATTCCGTTTCACCCTCTATTTTATCAAATGTCTGATCGATCCATTTTTGCTTAGCCGCCATTATCAGTTCTTTATCCGATGCTACAAAATTCCAGTCTATAAACCGCTGCTCCGCAAATGGTTCTCCTCCGAAGAGATAGATAATGCTGTCTGCCGCCATCACAAACTCACAAAGATGGGGCTCGCGTGCTACTAATAATTGTTTAGGATGATAAATATGTCCATCACTTTCAATTGAGCCCGCTAAAATGTATAAACCAATCTCCCCGTAAAGTTCTTGTCCGATGTTTAAAACCTGCCGGCTATTGCTCTTTATTTCTATCATGAAAAGTTTACTATAGACCGGTACCGGTGATTTATGATTCAGTGCCTCCCCGGCAACCAATTTAAATTTAACATCTCCGTTTGTCCATGTCGGCAACTGAGTTTCCTCAATATGAAAAAACTCAGGTTCCATCTGTTCCAGTTCTTTTGGCAAGGCGACCCAAATTTGCAGGCCATGCAACATTTGGTCTGCGTTGTGCATGTATTCAGGAATCCTTTCGGAATGAACTATTCCTTTACCTGCAGTCATCCAGTTTACGGCACCCGGTCTTATTTCTACAGCATTGCCCAGGGTATCCCTATGCATAATGCTGCCATCAAATAAAAAGGTAAGTGTAGAAAGTCCTATGTGCGGATGTGGCAATACATCAAAACTCTGACGCTCCAGAAGCCTCACAGGTCCCATATGATCGATGAAAATAAATGGTCCGACCATTCTTTTCTCACGAAATGGCAATAAACGGCCAACCATAAAATTGCCGATGCTAACCGCCCGTTCTTCGATGATGAGTTTTATATTTGACATGCCATTATCTGAGTTAATTTCCGGGACCGTTGATCAACTACATGCGTTCCGGAACCTCGATACCCAGCAACTTCATTCCACGCTTCAATACGTCGGCAGTTAATGCGCACAGGTTCAGACGGTGCTGTTGCAGTACGCTATCCTCTTCCCTGATGATAGCTGGTATTTCGTGATAAAATTTATTGAATAACTTGGCCAGTTCATAAAGGTAATTGGCCAGTGTAGCCGGGCTGTGCGCCTGCGCCGCTTCTGAAAGTTCCTGAGGATATTTCTGCAGCAGCAGGATCATATCGCGTTCTTCCGGCAAGATCGTCGCCTCTGCAGGCACATAACCGTTAAAGCCGGATTTCGTAAGCAGAGACCTTATCCTGGCATAAGTATACTGGATAAAAGGTCCTGTATTACCCTGAAAGTCGATGGACTCCTTAGGATCGAACAACAGACGTTTCTTCGGTTCAACTTTTAACAGGAAGTATTTGAGCGCCCCCATACCAATTTGCTGGTATAGAAGTGCTTTATCTTCTTCTGCAAAATCATTGGTCTTGCCAAGCAGCTCAGTTTTTTGTTTCGCGTTTTCCACCATCTCAGCGATAAGGTCATCGGCATCGACTACCGTACCTTCACGGGACTTCATCTTTCCGCTGGGCAAATCCACCATACCATAAGAAAGATGGTAAAGGCCCTTCGACCAACTTTTGCCCAGCTTTTCAAGGATCAGGAACAACACCTTAAAATGATAGTCCTGCTCATTTCCAACCACATAAATGGATTCATCCATACCAAAGTCGTCATACTTCATCTGCGCTGTCCCCAGGTCCTGTGTAATGTATACCGAGGTACCGTCTGCACGAAGCACCAGCTTCTGATCCAGACCGTCACTGGTCAGATCTATCCATACTGATCCGTCAGGCTTTTTGAAGAATACACCTTTTTCCAGGCCTTCCTCCACAGTATCTTTTCCGAGCAGGTAGGTATTGCTTTCGTAATAATATTTATCGAAACTGACACCGAGGTTTTTGTAGGTAACTGCGAAACCATCATATACCCAGCCATTCATGGTCTTCCACAGGTTCATCACTCCTGGGTCACCTGCCTCCCATGCCTGCAGCATTTCCTGGGCCTCTCTGATCAGCGGTGCATTCTTTTTCGCTTCCTCCTCTGTCTGTCCCTCCAGTTTCATTTCCTCGATCTGTTTCTTGTATTCCCTGTCAAATACGACATAGTATTTACCGACCAGGTGGTCACCCTTGATCAAAGTGTTTTCGGGTGTTTCTCCGTTTCCCCATTTCTGCCAGGCCAACATCGATTTACAGATATGTATCCCCCTATCATTCACCAGGTTTACCTTTATCACCTCATGCCCGGTTGCAGTTAATAGTTCCGCTACCGAAAAGCCAAGAAGGTTGTTCCTGACGTGTCCTAAATGCAGGGGCTTGTTGGTATTCGGCGAGGAGTATTCCACCATCACCTTTTTACCGTTGGCCTCAAATACGCCAAACGAAGGGTGCAGAAGTTGGGTATTGAAAAGCTTCAGCCAATAAGTGTCTGCAATGACCAGGTTAAGAAAACCTTTCACAACATTGAAACCACTCACTTCTTCTACATGCTCCAGCAAATAGGCACCAAGCTCGTTTGCTGTTTGCTCCGGTGATTTTTTCGATACCTTTATAATGGGAAATATCACGATAGTGACCTGTCCTTCAAACTCTTTTCTCGTATCCTGTAAACTGATCAGGCTTCCGTCTATCTCTTCATTATAGAGATGCTTTATGCCCCTGACCGCTGCTGAAACAATAAAATTCATAGACGCAAACTTAACTAAAAAATAAATATTTGAATAGCTTTGCCTAACTGCAAACTTATTATGACCCAATTGTACAAACAACATATGGTCAGCGTAGGTACGGAAATCGGTACCTTGCGCAGGCTACTCATCCATAGTCCCGATAATGGGTTGGGCAAAGTAGTTCCTTCAAAGGCACAGGATTGGCTATTCGAAGATATTGTACACCTGGACACCATACGCCGGGAAGAATATGACTATTATGTAAAGTTGCTGATGTATTTCCTCGATCCGGAAAAAATCAAAGGCAGGTTAAAACATATAGACTCCGATACCAGTGACCGGGGCTTTTTTAAGCCTGATCATAAAAATTTTCATCATTCTGATAAAGTTATAGAAGTACAAACCTTACTGTCAGAAATACTGGAAGACGATTCCATCCGCAAAAAACTTGCCGCCGCAGTGTGCGCGATAGAAGGTTGCACTTACCGCATGCAGCAGCAGATGGTCGCAACCAACCCGGCAGAACTCGCAAAGATATTCATTTCCGGAAGTCTGGAAAATGACCACATGATCTTTGCGCCTATTCCAAACCTGATTTTTACCCGGGATATCGGTATTACAATCAACCAGCATATCTTGCTGAACAAACCGGCCAAAAAAGCACGCAGCAGGGAGACTTTGCTAATGCGTTACATTTTCTTCAATCACCCTATGTTCAGCAACTATGCCGAAAATATCCTGGAGATTCCAGATCCCGCACAACATTTTCTGCGGCCCGGTGAAGATGAAGATCGCCGTACAACACTTGAAGGCGGAGATGTGATGACTGTAAGCCCCAGACATGTATTAATCGGCTGCAGCGAACGAACTACACCTTACGGTGCCAATGAAGCAATTAAATTGCTTTTTGAAAATAACGTAGTTGATAAAGTTACCGTAGTCAAGATTCCCAATAAGCGAGATTTCATGCATATCGATACCGTATTCACTCAGGTGAAACGCAATGTGTGGACGCTGCTAAGTTCCATTTCTGGCACACAGCCCCCCAGCACTGACGAACCTATCGGCTACCTTACTGAGCCTGAACAGAAAAACCAGACGGAGATATTGCAATTTATCCGGGGTTACAAGCAGCCAAAGAGTTTCGCCAGCATCGAACAATTGCTTGATGACATCAGCAGGAGCGATTTGAACAGCGAAGAATCTACCCGTTTTATTTACAGCGGCAACGGTTCTTTTCCATACGACGCCCGGGAGCAATGGACAGATTCCTGCAACCTGCTTGCCATAAGAGAAGGTGTCGTGCTGGGTTATGACCGTAACGATAAAACCATTGAAGCTTTCCGGAGCAATGGCTTCAGTATTGTAAAGGTTAAAGAATTGCTGGAAGACCTGGAAAATGGCAAGGTACAGCCCGAACAGATCGAAGATACACTGATTCTGATGCCTTCCGCGGAGCTGTCGAGAGCAAGGGGCGGCTTCCATTGTATGAGCCTGCCTATCTTAAGGGATAACTTATGATCACCCCTAATCCTAAAAACCTATGCAGACAACCAGTCATTTGTTAATGATCCGCCCGGTTGACTTTAAATTTAACCCGCAGACTGCGGGAAACAATAAGTTCCAGCAGCGTTCTGAAAACCCGGACATCCAACAGCAAGCCTTAAAAGAGTTTGACAATTTTGCTGCTTTACTCAGGGAAAACGGAGTGGATGTGACCGTGATCAACGATACTTTAACACCTGAGACGCCTGATTCTCTCTTTCCCAACAACTGGGTTTCCTTTCATCAGGACGGCGGTGTTTACCTATACCCGATGTTTTCGGAAAACCGAAGGCAGGAAAGGAGAAATGACATCCTGAAGGCGCTCAGTGAGCGCTTCCATCTTGGTGTTGTTACCGATCTTTCGGCCTATGAACAACAGGGTCAATACCTCGAAGGGACGGGTAGCATGGTTCTTGACCGCAAGCATAAGATTGCCTATGCCTGTCTTTCGGTAAGGACCAGTATGGAAGTGCTGAAAGATTTCTGTCGTAAAAGCGGCTACAGGGCGGTTGTTTTTGGTGCAGAAGATACAGACGGGTTTCCGATCTACCATACCAATGTAATGATGTGCGTTGGCAGTGAATTTGCCGTCGTCTGCCTGGATTGCGTGAAGGACAAGGCCGAACGGGAACTGCTTGTGAAAAACATTAGCGCTACGGGAAAGGAAATCATCAGCATCACGATGGATCAAATGAATCATTTCGCCGGAAATATGCTCGAAGTAGAGAACCGCCAGGGCGAACATTTGCTTGTGCTGTCAGCGCAGGCAAAAAGTTCACTCAGCTTTGAACAGGTTTCGAAACTGAGCCATTATGCGAGACTGATCAGCAGCCCGCTTTATACCATAGAAAAGAACGGAGGCGGCAGTGCGCGGTGCATGCTCGCCGAGATCCACCTGCAGCAGCGATAATCTTTGTGACAACAAATATTTTGACCTTAAAAATATTATTATTGCAGGCCTATTTTCAATTTAAAATTACATTTTTGCAAAAAAATAACCATAGATGCAGAGTTATTCCGAATTCCTTGACCTCAGTGTAGGCTTTCCCCAGGAAGGTTTCACTGTGTTAGACGATGAATTATATTTCCAGGACCTGAACCTGATGGAAATGATCGAAACCTACGGCACGCCCCTGCGTTTCACTTACCTGCCCATGGTCACCAAAAAGATACAGCAGGCTAAGATTCTCTTCCAGACCGCCATTCTAAAGAACAATTACCGCGGTGAATACAAGTATTGTTATTGCACCAAAAGTTCGCATTTTAAGCACATCGTTGAAGAAGCACTTAAAAACGGCATCCACCTGGAAACATCTTCTGCTTTCGATATGCCGATGATTGAAGCGCTGGAGAAAAAAGGTGCACTGACTAAGGACATTACAGTTATCTGTAATGGCTTTAAAACTTACCAGTATAAGCAGTACATCATTGATATGCTGCATGACGGCTATAAGAATATCATCCCCGTACTGGACAATAAGGAAGAATTTAACCTGTTTGACGATGAGGTAGAATTGGATACGCCCTGCAACCTGGGCATTCGCATTGCTTCAGAAGAGCAGCCCGATTCTCAGTTCTATACTTCCAGACTGGGCATACGCATGGAAGATGTAATTGATTTTTATAATAATAAGATTTCGGCCAATCCGAATTTCCGGGTTAAACTATTGCATTTCTTCATCAATTCCGGTATATCCGATACGCCTTACTACTGGAACGAACTGGAAAAATATGTTACGCTGTATTGCAAGTTTAAAAAAGTAAACCCGGAGCTGGATACACTTGACATTGGTGGTGGAATGCCTTTTAAAGACTCACTGGTCTTTGATTTTGACTATGAATACATGGTCAATGAGATCGTTAAGCGGATTAAGGAAATTTGTGCCGAACACGATGTGGTAGAACCGGATATCATTACTGAATTTGGTAAATACACGGTAGCCGAAGCATCTGGTATCCTCTACAAGGTATTAGGCCGCAAGCAGCAGAATGACCGTGAAAAATGGCTGATGCTGGATGGTTCTTTCATTACTAACCTGCCGGATGTATGGGCACTGAACCAGAAATATATCTTATTACCCATCAACAACTGGGACGCTGAATATGAGCGGGTCAACCTGGGTGGTATCACCTGCGACGGCCAGGATTATTACAACCAGGAAGCACACATGAACAGTGTGTTTATGCCGAAGACCCGTAAAGTGCAATACCTGGGTTTTTTTAATACAGGGGCCTACCAGGAAGTACTTAGCGGATACGGAGGCATTCACCATTGCCTGCTGCCAAGTCCGAAACATGTCATCATACGCCGTAACCGCGACGAGACCTTCAACTTTGAAGTATTCGGAGAAGAGCAGAACAGCAAACAGGTACTAAAGATCCTTGGCTATACCTGAAGCCAGGAATAGCATCTGCCATTTCAGCAAACACTTCTTATCTGTTATTTGCCAGCCCGGAAAGCGGCCTGACCACTTTTTAACACCATAGTAGAATGGCCTTAAAGCAAAAAGGGGATGCATATCCCTGCACCCCTTTTCCAACCTAAAAAACCAAACTTACTATGAAACTTTTATTTCCTTTATCTGCGATTTTGCATCGTCTTTAGCGATGACAATATTCAATATACCGTTGACATATTCAGCAGTAATACTCTCTGGATTAACACTTTCCGGCAATACAAATGACCTTTTAAATGAGGTATACTCAAACTCCTTTCGGGTATAATCCTTAGTTGCTTCCCCTTCGGATGCAGCCTTACGCTCTGCTCCTACGGACAGGGTATCCTTTTTAAGGCTGATCTGGAAATCTTCCTTGGTCAGACCTGGTGCAGCGATCTCAATTTGATATTCTTTTTTAGTTTCCAGAATATTCACTCCCGGTACCTTATGGACGGTCAGGTTTTTATTGATGGCCTCGTTAAACAATGAATCCAAAACATTGTTAAAATAAGGTGCAGTGTTCCTGGGTCTGTTATTAAATTTTACTAGTGTCATTGTATAGTCTCCTTATATTTTTATTTTAATTTCGATACTAGCCTCTATTCAAACCTTATACCACCAGTATTTTCTATGATATTCAAGACAATTTGGCGCAAAAACCCAAGACAACAAGACAAAAAGTCAGAACTTATCCAGCAAACCGACAGTTTTAAATATAAAACCAATATAGAACCGCGTTTCTCGGACTTCGACATGATGGGTCATGTTAACAACGCAGTTTACTTTACCTATATGGAAATTGCCAGGGCAAAATACTGGAAACAAGCTATTAACTGGGACTGGAAAAATACAGGAGTGGTTATTGCCAAAGCATCTCTGGACTATATTTTACCCATACAGCTGGAAGACAAGATCAGCGTGTATGTGCGTACGTCAAGGATTGGAAAGAGCAGTTTTGACCTTGAATACCTACTGGTAAAACATATTAACAATCATGAGGTGGTCTGCAGCAGGGGAAGCACTGTTTGTGTAGCTTATGACTATTCTACAAAGAAGGCTTCCCCGATACCAGAGCAGGAACGCAACAAAATGCAAATCTTCGAGCAGCTTTCTGAGCGCTGAAGCTAAAAGCTAAAGCATGTAGACCCGGGGTTTAATTAAAAGCTAAGCCTAAAAGATCTTTCCCGGGTTGAGGATCCCGTTAGGATCAAAAACTCTTTTGATGGACCGCATAAGGTTAAGATGTACTTCACTATATTTAATTGGCATAAATTCCTTTTGCACAAGACCGATGCCGTGCTCGCCTGAGATCGTACCACCCAGAGCAGCGGTGAGCACAAAGACTTCACGGATGCCGTCCTTCAGCTTGTTTTTCCAATCTTCATCACTCATGCCTGCTTTGATGATATTAATGTGCAGGTTGCCATCGCCTGCATGACCATAGCATACGCTTTCGAAGCCATATTTTGAACCGATCTCTTTAATACCATTGATCAGTTTTGGCAAGGCAGCCCTCGGTACCACCGTATCTTCTTCCTTGTAAACTGAATTCGACTTTACGGACTCTGCCATTGTTCGGCGCATGCGCCAGAGATCTTCTTTCTGCTGGGCTGTATCCGCGAACAAGACATCGCTGCAGTCAAACTCCTCCAGTACAGTATTTACCTTCTCGCAGTCTTTAAATATCATGTCCATATCGTCGCCATCGAATTCAATGAGCAGAAATGCATTTGCATCATCTTTCAGGTCAAAACGGATATCGTCATACCTGATCACCCACTCCACCCCTTTGCGTTCCATGAACTCCAGAGCAGACGGCGTTACCCCGGCCCTGAAAATCGCAGACACTGCTGCGCAGGCCTGCTCATTCTCACCAAAGGAGGCCAGCATCAATACGCTGTGCTGTGATTTAGGGATCAGTTTAGTGACGATCTTGGTTACGATACCCAAAGTTCCCTCTGAACCGATCATCATTTGCGTCAGATTATAACCTGACGCATATTTAAGTGTATTTGCACCTGTCCAGATCACTTCTCCGGTTGGTAATACCACCTCCAGGTTAAGAATATATTCCCTGATCGTACCATATTTAACTACCCGCGGCCCTCCGGAACCGTGGGCCACATTCCCCCCTATAAAGCAGGACCCCTTACTGGAAGGGTCGACCGGGTACAACAGGCCATGTTCAGCAACCGCATTAATAAATTCTTCTGTGATCACCCCCGGTTCCACTGTAGCCTGCAGGTTGTCTGTGTCTATCTCAATGATGGATTTGAAGCGCTCCATAGAAAGCAAAACACCGCCATGCACAGGTAACGCACCGCCACTTAGTCCGGTACCACCTCCTCTGGGAGTCAACGGCACCAGATATTTGTTACAGAATTTAAGCAATGTGGCAATTGTCGCGGTATCTGCAGGCTTTACCACTACTTCAGGATAATAATGCAGATCTTCCGTTTCATCATGCGCATAGTTGCCAAGCGACTCTTTATCAGTCAATACATTTTCAGCACCGGCGATTTCAATGAGTTGTTCAAGTAGTTCAGGGCTAATTTTACAATAATTCATATTGGTCCTATTTGGTTATTTGCAGGTTACAGATCTGCACCTTTTTGAGGGAAATGAAATTTAGGTGAATGATTAAGAAGCAGCTTGGTAAGCCAGTTGCACAAATGAATGCCCAATCTCTCCTGGCATCGGAGGATTAAGTTTCTTTATCCCCGCAACGGCAGTATGCAGAAAGGGATATTTAGCAATCAGGCGGTTAAGAATGTTTCTGACCACGGTTTCCAGCATTTTTTGCGTACGCTGCATTTCTTCCAGGATGATTGTATTGATCAGCTCATAATTTACTGTACGGTCAATATTTTCAGTATCATCATGGGATGTAAAGGTAACCGTTACATCTACCAGGAAATAAATCCCTGTGAGTTGCTCTTCAGGATAATAACCATGATAGGCAAAGCACTTAACGTCTTTTAATGCAACGGTCTGGATATATTGTTCGTTCGGTTTCATTGATATTCGGTAAATTGCTGATCTTAACTAACTTTGACAACAGCCGCAGTAGTTCCGGCCAAATATAGCGGAAACAATGAATAAATCTGTGAAAAAAGACCTTTACGAAGCTCCGGACTATTACCTTCTGGACGAATTGCTGACCGAAGAGCACAAACTGGTCAGGTCGGCTGCAAGAGAATGGGTAAAGAAAGAAATTTCTCCCATCATAGAAGAACACGCGCAACGTGCTGAATTTCCCAAACAGCTGATCAAAGGATTAGCCGGTATCGGCGCCTTCGGCCCTACCATACCTGTCGAGTATGGCGGTGCCGGACTCGACTATATCGCCTACGGCATTCTGATGCAGGAGATCGAACGGGGCGACTCAGGCATACGTTCCACGGCATCTGTACAAGGTTCCCTGGTCATGTACCCGATATTTACTTATGGCACAGAAGCGCAACGCCGCCGTTACCTTCCCAAACTCGCAGCTGGAGAACTGATGGGCTGCTTCGGACTTACCGAACCCGATCACGGCTCTGACCCCGCAGGAATGACCTGCAACATCAGGGACAATGGCAGCCATTATGTGCTGAACGGCTCCAAAATGTGGATATCGAACGCACCCTTTGCAGACATCGCTGTTATCTGGGCAAAAGATGAAAGCGGAAAAATAAGAGGATTGGTACTGGAGCGTGGCATGAAGGGCTTCTCCACCCCGGAAACCCACAACAAATGGAGCCTTCGGGCTTCAGCTACCGGAGAACTTGTTTTTGATCATGTAGAGGTCCCCAGGGAAAATGTATTTCCGGAGATCAGAGGCCTTAAAGGCCCGCTCAGCTGCCTCAACCAGGCCCGTTATGGCATTGCCTGGGGTGCGCTCGGTGCCGCTATGGATTGTTATGACACCGCCTTGAGGTATGCCAGAGAGCGCATCCAGTTCGACAAGCCGATCGCCGGTTTCCAGTTACAGCAAAAGAAACTGGCAGAAATGATCACAGAGATCACCAAAGCACAATTGATGGTATGGAGGCTGGGCATGCTTAAAAACGAAAACCGCGCTACCGCTGAACAAATCTCTATGGCCAAAAGGAACAGTGTGGAAACTGCACTTAATGTAGCCCGCAATGCCCGGCAGGTACTGGGTGGTATGGGTATTACTGGTGATTTCCCTATTATGCGACATATGATGAACCTGGAATCGGTGGTTACCTATGAAGGCACACACGACATCCACCTGCTGATCACCGGAATGGACATTACCGGTATCAATGCATTCAAATAAATGTAAACAACATGAAAACGTTTAAAAAATATACTTATATCCCTGCCCCGCCCGAAGAAGTCTACTGGGCGCTGACCAAGGAACAAAGCATCAAATTATGGACAGGCGCTGAGGCAGAATTTACAGAGGAGCCCGATACCGAGTTCTCGTTCTGGGACGGTGACATCAGTGGACGCAACCTGGAATTCGACTATGGTAAAAAAATCGTACAGGAATGGTATTTCGGCAACCGGGAAGAACGCTCTGTCGTTACGATTAAATTACATACCGACAAGAAGGGCACTTCACTGGAATTTGTACAGACCAATATCCCCGACGAAGACTACGCAGACTTTACCGAAGGCATACAGGAGTATTATCTGGGGGGACTGATCGATTTTTTTGAAGAGTAGTAAACATATACTTACTGAACTTCATCACTATAAACAGACCTGATCTCGTCACGCAGGTTGTATTTCGATGCCATAACTTCACCATAAGCACCCGTGCTTCGCAAAGCGATCAGGTCTCCCCTTTTAGACTCCGGCAGTTCAACTTCCTTTCCGAAACAATCCGTACTTTCACATATCGGGCCTACCACATCATATTTAACCGACGTGCCACCCGCATCAACCCTGCTCAGGTTTTCGATCTGGTGGTAAGCCTGGTAGAGCGCAGGCCTCATCAGTTCTGTCATTCCCGCATCCAGCACCACGAAGTTCTTCTTCTTTCCGTTCTTCACATACAGCACACGGCTTACCATGGCAGCACACTGGCCCACCAGCGCACGGCCCAGTTCAAAATGTACCTCCTGGTTCGGTCTTACCGAAAGAAAATCATGGAATATTTTGAAATAAGCCTCAAAATCCGGTATCTGTCCCTCCGGATTGTGGTAATCTATACCCAGGCCACCGCCCACATTGAGCACCTTAACTACAAAACCACGTTCCTCGAACCAGGTTGCAAATTCATTGACCCTTACGCAAAGGTTTTTGTAAACATCAAGGTTCGTGATCTGGGAGCCGATATGAAAATGGATACCTACAAATTCCAGCGCAGGGCAACGCTTTAGCATATCCGCACATACAGGCAGGTCCCAGGAATTGATCCCGAACTTATTCTCATCAAGCCCTGTTGTGATATTATGGTGCGTATGTGCATCCACATTAGGATTGATCCTGATCGCGACCCTTGCCTTTCTGCCTCTTGCGGCTGCCAGCTCATTGATCACTTCCAGTTCCTGGATGGATTCCACATTGAAGCAAAAAATATCCAGATCAAGCGCAGCATTGATCTCCTTGTCCGATTTGCCCACACCGGCGAAAACAACCTGCCCGTTAGCAAAACCCGAATCAACAGCTCTCGCCACCTCACCACCACTTACACAATCGGCCCCTAAACCAGCCTCGCGTATACGCTCCAGCACCCTTGTATTGAAATTGGCCTTCATTGCATAATGCACATGAAAATTATATACCTTAGCGGCGCCGGCACAGCGTTCCAGCGTCTGCTGCAGCAAATCAAGATCATAGTAATAGAAAGGTGTTTCCAGCTTAGCGAAACGGGTAATATTTTGAGTAGAAAAAAACATGTTTAAGTTTCTTATTGTATTCTTTTTACTGATTATCGGCCTGATCCATTTCGGCAATTACTTTGATTATCAGAAAGGCAGGCTCACCAACAGCGAGTATAACAGAAGATCCAGGCTCCTCTTCGTACTCATCTTTATTTTCATCGGGATCCTGATCTGGGTCAGGAAACGCTGAACACTTTAGTCAAACAGACGGTTATGCAAACTCTTCAGCGCCTCATTCTTATCGTCTGAGCCGATCAGCAGCGAAATGTTATAATCACTGCCACCATAAGAGATCATGCGTAGCGGGATGTGCTTGATCGCGTCCAAAACCCTCGCTGCAAAACCATGCTTTGAAGCACTGAAATCGCCGACTACGCAAACGATAGATTGGTTGGCATCTACCTCCACACTGCCAAATGCATGAAGTTCCTCTATGATCTTGTCCAGGTTCCCAGTCTCATCAATAGTCAGGGACACTGCTACTTCAGAAGTCGTGATCATGTCTATCGGTGTACGGTAACGCTCAAAGATTTCAAAAACCCTGCGCAGGAAACCATACGCCAGCAGCATACGGCTCGACTGTATTTTTATGGCCGTTATACCATCCTTTGCAGCGATAGATTTTATTTTCCCTTTCTCACTTTCCACAGAGATCAGCGTACCTGCAGCCTGTGGCTCCATCGTGTTCAGCAAGCGTACCGGTATCTTATACCTCTGTGCAGGAAATACCGACTGCGGGTGAAGTATTTTAGCCCCGAAATAAGCCAGCTCGGCTGCCTCATCAAATGAAAGCTGTGCAATCGGCTTGGTTCCCTTCACGATCCTGGGATCATTATTGTGCATTCCGTCGATATCAGTCCATATCTGTACTTCTTCGGCCAGTATCGCAGCACCCAGCAACGAAGCTGTGTAATCACTGCCGCCCCTTCTCAGGTTATCTACCTCTCCGAAACTGTTCCTGCAGATATAACCCTGGGTAATAAAAAGCTTATTACCGGCGTGCTGCTCCAGTAACGGTTTCAGATGAGCCGAAGTAAAAGGGATATCCGGTTCGTTGTCCTCATCGGTCTTCATAAAATCCAGTGCCGGCAACAATACCGAAGGAATACCGATCGATTTCAGGTAAATATGATAAAGCGTAGTGGAGAGCAGCTCTCCCTGTGCCAGCACCACTTTTTCTTCCACCGGTGTGAAAAGATCATTGGATAACGACACCAGGAAATTAAAATGGTAATCCACCACTTCCTGCCCCTGTGTCCTGAACTCACCCTCGGCCAGCAATTCCGACACAAAAGCATTGTATTTTTCATGTAATGCACTGATCAGGGTCAGTGCAGTCTGTTTATCTTCCTTTAAAAGTTTGGCTGAGATCTCGACTAAACTATTGGTAGTACCGGACACCGCCGACAACACTACGATCTGCTCTTCCGCCGGGTTAATGATATCCAGCAGTTTCTTCATCCGCTCAGGGCTTCCTACGGAAGTTCCTCCAAACTTTAATATCTTCATTTTTTTGTAAATCAGTTGCTCCACCGCGCGGCGACGGTCAATATACCTACCGCCTTGTGGATCGTTTAATTTTTACAGGTTAATAAATTTCAGTAAAATAGGCCTTATGCTTATATTAGGCCGTGAAATTAAATAAAAATATTCTCGTATGCAACTAGACGCGACAACCCAGAACACCATCGACAAATGGCTGAACGGCAGTTATGATCAGGACACCAAAGAACAGATCAGGCAATTGCTGGAAAAAGAGGCCTTCACCGAACTCACTGACTCATTTTACAGGGACCTAGAGTTTGGTACCGGGGGATTGCGCGGCATTATGGGCCCAGGTTCAAACAGGATCAACAAATATACCATAGGCACTGCTACCCAGGGCCTCAGCAATTACCTGCTGGCTAAGTATCCGGGCGAAAAGATTAAGGTCGCCATTGCGCACGACAGCCGGAACAACTCCGATTACTTTGCCGGAGTAACCGCAGACGTATTCTCCGCCAACGGTATCCACGTTTATTTCTTCGAAGCGCTCAGACCTACTCCCGAGCTTTCTTTTGCCGTACGTGAACTCGGCTGCAAAAGCGGCGTTATGCTCACCGCATCCCATAACCCCAAAGAATACAACGGCTATAAAGCATACGGTGCCGATGGCGGGCAGTTCACCTCTCCCGACGATAAACTGGTCATGGACGAAGTGGCGAAAATCAAAAGCATAGAAGAAGTAAAATTTGGCCGCATAGACGCCAATATAGAATTCATCGGCAAAGACATCGACGAACTTTACCTCAACAAGATCGCCGAGCTTTCCGTATCCCCTGAGGCCATTGCCCGCCAGAAGGACCTGAAGATCGTCTACTCACCGATCCATGGCACCGGCATTACCCTGGTACCTGGCGCACTTGAAAAATTCGGCTTCGGCAATGTAATCCTTGTTGAAGAACAAAGTACACCCGACGGCAACTTCCCCACTGTAGTCTATCCCAATCCTGAAGAAAAGGAAGCGCTTACACTGGCGCTTAAAAAAGCTGAGGAAATCGATGCAGACCTTGTGCTGGCAACAGACCCCGATGCAGACCGTGTAGGCATCGCCGTAAAAAACAGTGATGGCGAATTTGTACTGCTGAATGGCAACCAGACCGGAAGCCTGCTTATTAACTACCTGCTCAGCGCATGGGAAGAAAACGGCAAGCTCAACGGTGAACAATATATCGTAAAAACCATCGTGACTTCTAACCTCATCGACGCCATCGCTGCGGACAAAAAAGTCACCTGCTACAATACGCTGACCGGCTTCAAATGGATTGGTGCACTCATGACACAGCTACAAGGCAAACAAACCTTTATTGGTGGTGGCGAGGAAAGCTATGGTTACCTGATCGGTGAGCTGGTACGCGATAAAGACGCAGTCGTTTCCTGTGCATTCATTGCGGAAATGACCGCATTCTATAAAGACAAAGGCAGCAGTCTGTTTGATGCCCTGCAGGACATGTATGTGAAATACGGCTTTTACAAAGAAGAACTGGTATCCATCACTAAGAAAGGCAAAACAGGCGCAGAAGAGATCAAGGCCCTGATGGAGAAATTCAGGAACAATCCTCCTGCTACGCTCGGCGGCTCAAAGATCGCTACCCTGAAAGATTATGAACTGCGCACAGAGACCGATTTGGCTACAGGTGAGAAAAAACCACTGGAATTGCCTAAATCAGATGTATTACAGTTCATTACAGAAGACGGTAGTATCATTTCAGCAAGGCCGTCCGGTACCGAACCAAAGATCAAGTTTTATTGCAGCGTAAATACACCGCTAAAAGATAAAACCAGCTTTAAGTCGACCGACAGCGCCCTCAGTGCCAAGGTTAAAACCATTATAAGTGATTTAGGGGTTTAACCCTAAATCACTTATCTCTCTATAAAATGAGGTTGCAGGGTGACTTTACTTACTTCTCTATCGCCTTTTCGTCCCTTATCTCCTATGGTCAGCTCCCGTAATACAATATCGATGATCTGCTCTGCAATCTCTTCTATCGGCTGGTCCACTACACTGATCGGTGGCGTATGTAACCTGAAAACATCGTGATCATCATATGAGACAATGGTAAAATCCTTCCCCATTTCCCTTCCGGTCTCCCTTAATACCCCCAGTCCCTTAATCGCCAGATAATTTGTCGAGAATAGTACTGCGTCAATATCCGGGTTCTTTTCAAAGAGATCGACAAGGTAGTCACATGTATCCTTATCCGTACTGTTAAAAGGCACCTCGACATAAATCTTCTTGTCAACCGTTAACCCTTTATCCTTCAGCGCTTTTTCATAACCAAGAAAACGGTTGTTCATCTGGTCCACATGTACGTCCACCGTTACGAAAGCAATCTTCCGTTTACCCTTGTCCAGCAGGTGTTTAGTTGCTATATATGTACCGTTAAAGTTATCCACTACAACTGAATTCACTTCCATCTCGGGAAGATTCCTGTCAAAAATCACAACTGGTATATGCTCAGACATCAACTGCCTGATGTCCTCTTCAATTCCGGGCACCGGCGCAATGATATAGGCATCTACCTGACGGGACTTGAACATCTCGATCAGCTCCTTCGCTTTCAGCGGATCATTTTCCGTACTCGAATAACTGATCTTATAACCTTTCTTATAGGCTTTATCCTCTATGCGTCTGGCAATACTACTGAAAAATGGGTTGGAAATATCCTCGACAATCAGACCAATTGTCTTGGTATCACCGGTCCGCAAACTGCGCGCCACCTGGTTAGGTACAAAATCCAGTTCCTTAATAATACCCTGAACCCTTTCAATTACACTCTTGCTGATACGCATCTTTTCAGCCTTACCATTCAGGATAAATGACACCGTAGTAATCGATACATTTGCCCTGGTGGCGATATCCTTTATTGAAAATGGCTTCATCTTATCTGTCCCTCTCCCCTGATGACCCACTTTTCCGTTACCAGCTTCTCCAGTGCAAAGGGTCCGCGCGCATGGAGCTTCTGGGTAGAAATGCCGATCTCCGCACCAAGACCAAATACCTGTCCGTCCGTAAACCTTGTAGAAGCATTCTGGTATACAGCCGCAGCATCCACCTGATTGAGAAAAATCTCTGCCTTTTCACTATCCTCTGTAAGGATCGCCTCCGAATGTTTGGAAGAGAACTCAGCAATATGATCCAACGCCTCATCCAGGCCATCCACTACTTTTACCGAACACTTAAAATCCAGGAATTCCCGTCCGTAATCTTCAGGCTTCGCCCTTTGCAATAAAGGATATTTCAAGTCTTCAAGTATCGTATACCCTTCTTCATCTGCAAATATTTCCACGTTGTAGGGATGCAGCAATGGGGCCAGCCGCTCCAGAAACGGCTTCGCCACAGCACGGTCAACTAAAACCGTATCCAATGAATTGCATACAGAGGGACGGGACACCTTCGCATTGGTAACTACTATTGCCGCATTGTCCAGTTTTGCTGTCCGCTCTATATAAGTATGACATACGCCTGCGCCCGTCTCAATTACCGGAACCAGCGCATGCTGCCTGACAAATGTGATCAGCTGTTCCGATCCCCTCGGAATGATTACATCAATATATTTCGCCGCAGTCAGGATATCCAGGATATACTTCCGGTCGGGAGGGAGCTGCTGCACAATATTGCGGTCCAGCCCCGACTGCTGTAAGACCTCCTGTATGAGTCCCACCACAAAAGCATTCGTATCCTGAGCATCCTGCCCACCCCTCAGCAAACAAACGTTTCCTGAACGGAGACAAAGCGAGGCCACATCTACCGTCACATTTGGCCGGGACTCGTAGATCACCCCCACGACGCCCAGGGGCACTGTCTTTTTCTCGATAAATAAGCCGTTCGGCATCATTCTGGAAGAAAGCAAGGCATGTGTCGGATCAGGTAAGGCCGCGACCTCTTCAAGTCCCTGTGCCAGGCCCGCAATCCGCTCCGCATTGAGCAGCAGGCGGTCATATTTAGGATCGGTCGTTTCCATCCTCGCCAGATCCTTCCTGTTTTCCGTGATGATCTGCTCTGTATTGGCAACGATCACGTCTGCCAGGCGGCGCAGTACCGCTGCTTTATCCTCGTCGCTCAGAACGGCAACCGACTTTTTCGCCCGCTGTGCCCTTAGCATTATATGTTGAATATCTTCCATAATTATAATATCACAATATCGCTTGCATTTGCAATCTCCAGATTATGCTGTCTTCCATTTTGTGTGATCGATGCTGAAGCAGTTTTGGCCATCGCTACTGCGATGATATTTCCATCAGTATCCGTAATCTCAAAAATCTCACCGTCTGCAAAATCCGTGATCACCGACTTCACGCCAACAGCAAGCAGGCTCCTCCGTTTTCTGACAGCCTCTTTAGCGCCCTCATCCACCATCAGGCGACCTGTTACCAGACTGCCGCTGGCCAGCCACTTGTTGCGCGCAGAAACTGAACAGGCCTTTGGCGAACATTCCGTTCCCGTTTCCCCCTTAGCCGCCTTCAATATGCCATCCTCGGTCCTTACCCCAAAGATCATCACCTTAATGCCCATAGTAGAAGCCAGGTTGGCAAATGTCAGCTTAGAAGTCATTCCGCCAAGACCAACCTCCGAAGTCTTCTTGCTGGCCAGTGAAAATACATCCTTATTGATCGATGCGATCTTCGGAACTATCCGGCCATCTGCATCCAGCACCCCTGGCACAGAAGTACCCAGAAGTATCTGTGAAGCACCAAAACCTACACCCAGTAAAGTCGCCAGCTCATCATTATCAGAAAACTTCAGCTCCAGGTTACTCACCACGTCATTTTCATTGGCGATGGGGATCACCCCATTTTTCCAAAGCTCCTCATAAGTCTCCTTCAACTGAAGAAACTGCGTTCTGTTGGAAAAATGCTGCCGCTCGCAAAGGCTTTGCGCAATCGATACCCCATATTGTTCAAAATGCCTGGCATAAACACCAAGCAGCAAAGGATTCCCGATAGCTGCAGCCGCTTTCCGCTCACTGATCTTCCCCTTATAGTTTCCGATATATTTCTTTCCCGCTGCAACAGCACCCGAAGAAACCAGGATCAGGTGATGGTCCTTCGCCAGCAAGGCCACCTGTCTGGTAATGTCTGCGATAATCCTTTCATCAATTTCACCTTTAGCCGTGGTAATTGAGGCTGAACCCAGCTTCAAAACAAGTATTGACTTGCCCATTTATCCTGTATTGTAGATTTAATTTATTAAAGATCCCGAAAATAGATAAAATACGGCGTTCAGTGTATATAACAGCCAAAAAAAATCCCCCTGCCGGTTGCCGCAGGAGGATTCAAAAATGATTCAGGTATCTATGCCAGTGTAGCCTCCAGCTGAATGTCTACGTTGTAAGCCTTGCTTACCGGGCAGTTCGCCTTTGCACCGGCAGCAATCTCCTGGAACTTTTCCTCATCGATACCCGGAATATCTGCTTTCAGAGACAAATGCGAGCTGGTGATCACACCGTTATCGATCGTCACTGTACCCTTTGTCTCCAGGGAAGTCGGGTTAAAACCAGCTTCAGTCAGGTCCAGGCTCAGTTTCATTGTAAAGCATCCCGCGTGGGCAGCAGCCATCAGTTCCTCAGGATTGGTGCCGATACCTTCCGCAAACCTGCTGTTAAAAGAATACTGCGTACTGTCCAGTACCTTGCTGTCCGTAGTCAGATGACCTGAACCTTCCTTAATTGTGCCATTCCAAACGGCTGTCGCATTGCGTTTCATAATTTTATAGGGTTATTTAGTTTTGCTTTTCTTCCTGCCAAGCTTGATCTTGATCTTGTCATCTTCACCGTCCGTCGCCAGTAAATGTAGCACAATTCCCTTCATCCTCCGTTCCTTCAATTGTCGCTTGTCCGTAATATCTTCGTCCTTCTTAGGGTTTCTCAAAGGTACGTCGAGTGCTATTTCTGTGCCTTTGCCCAGGGAATAAACCCCGGCCACATCCATGTTCAGCAAGCTGCTGTTAATCTGCATCGGGTTAATGGTGATCTTCTCGCCCCTGATGTCAAACCTGCCGTTCAGCTGTTCAAAGGTAATGTTGTCGAGGTCGCGCAGCGGAAAGGCAAACTTTCCAACGTTCTTCACCGGGTCAAAACTCAGCAAAGCCCCCTTTTTCAGGTCAAACACTACAGATCCGTTCAGTGAACCGGGCAATATCGCACCACGCTCACTGATCTTGCCTGACAGACTGGTTTTAGCGAACAGGTAACCTTTCAGGTTCTTAGAGGTCAGTGATTTCAGGCCAAAATTATCAAACACATAAAATAAGTGCTTCACATCAACATTGCTCAATACCGCATTCATTGTAAAACGGTTGATCTCACGCTGCTGGGTCAGCCCGCCGCTCATTTTCAGTAAACCGCCTGCATGCTTCACCGATACATCCTTAATATAAATTCCGGTTTCCGATAACAGCAGGTCTGCATTCGCATCTGTAGCCAGAAACTTGTTGTAATACACTTTGTCTACCTTTACATTCATATTCACCTGACTCTTCTCAAATGCTTCGTTCAGGTTGTCTGAGAAATTAGACTTGGGCGTCCGCTTTTTTGCTTTTGGTTTCCTGGTGCCCAGAAAGCCCAGAAATTCCTCCAGGTGAACCTGCGGGCTCCTGATCTTCCAGTTCAGCATAATCTTTTCCGGTGAATTGTAATACAGGTTCAGAAAATTCCTGATGCTCCCGTCCATCATTACCACACTCTTGCCGCTTTGCAGCCTGATGTTCCGGATAAAAAGATCATGATCAGTAAAATCAAGCGCAATGGCCGTATTCTTAAAGCTCACTTTCCTCGGCACATATGTCACATCTGCATTCTTAATGTCTACCAGCCCCTTCACAAAAGGCTTGGTCAGCATAAAATCCACGATATCTGCACGAAAGGACAATTTCACATCTCCGGTACCGGCGCCAAACTTCAGCATGTTGTCACCGATCACATTATTTAGCTTTGCAATATCAAATCTGGACCGGAATACCCCCGTGGCCACCGGTTTGTCCAGGTTGACCACCATACCTGTATCTACTGAAAAAGGCATCTCCTGGTAAGCGCCTTTTAAGCCATAAAGCTTAATCGCTGAATTGGCGTCATCAGGTTCTTGTCCTTCTACAAAACCATTTGTGAAATAGCCTGTAAAGCTGCAGTCGTCCACCACACCTCCAGGTGTCGTCAACCGGTTACCCTTCACGAGCGCCTTCACGTCAATCGCCGGATCACCACCTGCATTCAGGTCCCCGTCCAAAGTACAATATACATGTATCGGCTTGTCCAGGTTAAACATATTCAGCTTTGTTTCAATATTCGGGGCCAGTAAAGCCGAAGCCGAACGCCAGAGAATGTCTTTCACCTCGATATTGATCTTAAACCCCGATTCCTTTCCGGAGAATTCAAATTCAGCCCCGATACGGAACACATCCTTACCTATCTTCAGTTCATTAGGTGATACTGTGATGATCTTCTTCTTATCCGAATAACTGATCTTAAAAGGACCTTCCAGCCATTTCTCCTTCACAAAACTACCCCTCTTTGTATTGAATGCCAGGCTTTTTACAAAAGTCCTCAGCTTCAGATCAGCCTCCCAGTCAGACCAGCTATAATCCATACTGCCCTTCAGGTGGTCCACTGCAAACTGAAAGAGCTTATGCCCTTTCTGGTTGTCCAGCACAAAACTCACATTTTCCAGCTCGAATTTGCCAAATTCAAGGTCAGAGCCGCTCCCCTTTTCCGTTTTAGGTTTACGGTCCTTCTTTTTAAAAACCGAAGTATTGGAATACCCGTTACTGTCCGTATATAGGTAGACATTTGCATTGCTGATCCCGATCTTCTTCATTTCTATTGTCCCTGTAAACAGCGCCAGCATATTCAAAGATACCTCCAGGTCGTCCGCGCTCAGCAGCGCGTGCTGATGTCGTTCCCATTCCCGGTCCTTCAGCACTACATTCTTCAACTGCACAGAAACACCCGGAAAGCCCTTCAGAAACGTAGGGTCCATGCTGCCGATATCCAGCCTGCCATCCAAATCCTTATTCAGGGCAAGTGTAATCTGTTCCAGCAATTGTTTTTTATGGGCATTGATATAAAAAGCCGCAACGACATATACCAGCAGCAAAAGGGCGGCAACACCCCCAAAGATTTTAAGCGTTATCTTAGACCAGCGCGGCATCATGTTCAGGTTTCAGGCTAAAACACGCAACATGCTGGTATTGTTTTAGCCGCTTATTCCGCCTGTAATTTCAGCACCTGTGTAGTTTGGTTTCTCAACTGTTCAAGCAGTTCCGCGTTTTCGTTCAGCTTCTGACCGTAAGAAGGGATCATCTTCCTCAGTTTCTGCTGCCATTCCGGGCTACCCACCTGTTCCTTAAAGCAGCGCTCTATCAGCGTCAGCATGATAGACACCGCAGTAGAAGCTCCGGGAGAGGCTCCAAGTAAAGCAGCAATAGAGCCATCAGCTGCCGTAACTACCTCGGTACCAAACTCCAGCACCCCTCCGTGTTTTTCATCCTTCTTGATCACCTGCACACGCTGGCCTGCTACCTCCAGCTGCCAGTCTTCCATTTTCGCCGAAGGCAGGTATTCCTTCAACGCTTCAAGGCGGTCTTCCGGCGATTGCCTCACCTGATCGATCAGATACTTAGTCAATTGTAGGTTATCCAGACCGGCAGAAATCATTGGCCTGATATTATTGATTTTAATCGATAAAGGCAGATCCAGTAACGATCCATGTTTAAGGAAACGTGTGGAGAAACCCGCGTAAGGACCAAACAGCAAGGCTTTTTTACCATCAATCATCCGGGTATCCAGATGCGGCACCGACATTGGCGGTGCACCGACAGAGGCTTTCCCATATACCTTCGCGTCGTGCTGCGCGATCACCTCCGGATTTGTACACTTCAGCCATTGCCCGCTTACCGGAAAACCACCAAAACCATTTCCCTCCGGAATGCCCGATTTCTCCAGTAAAGGAAGCGATCCCCCGCCAGCACCGATAAATACAAACTTTGCCTTTATTACACGCTTTTCTCCGGAAGTCAGATTCTTCACCTTAATCTCCCATTTGCCGTTCTCCTTATTGAGTTTACGCACTTCATGGCCAAAATGCATATTCACTTTGTCCTTTTTTTGCAGGTGTGCAAACATCATCCTGGTCAGCGAACCAAAATTCACGTCCGTACCCAATGCCATACGCGTACCGGCCACCTTCTGACCCGGCTCCCGTTCATTCATCACAAGCGGCATCCATTCCTTGAGCGTAGCCGGATCTTCGGCATAGTCCATTCCCTTAAAGAGACTGCTCTTCTGCAGGTTATCATACCTCGTCTTAAGAAACCTTACATTATCCTCACCCCAGACAAAACTAATATGCGGGATACTCTTAATGAAAGATTCCGGCGCGCCCACCAGGTTGTGGTTAACCAGAAAACTCCAGAACTGCTTAGACACCTCAAAAGACTCGGCAATGTTCACCGCTTTCTTGGTATCTACCGTACCATCTGGTTTTTCCGGTGTATAGTTCAACTCACAAAAAGCCGAATGGCCTGTACCCGCGTTATTCCATGCATCCGAACTCTCTGCTGCCGCTACATCCAGGCGCTCAAATATCTCAATACTCAGGTCCGGTTGCAATTCCTTCAGCATCACCCCAAGCGTAGCGCTCATGATACCTGCTCCTATCAAAATTACATCCACATTTTCCCCGGTACTGTTATATTTTTTGGCCATTTTCGAAATTTTCTGCAAAAGTACAAATCAATCCTTAATTTTTACTTCGTAACCACAAAGATCATTTTAATAAATTGCGTTCAATTAACAAATAACACGCGTTTATTAAAATCTGATTAGAAATGATTTTGTTATATTGAACAAAAACCTACACGCTTCAATTTGCCGATATGAGTTTGCAATCCATCAATCCTGTCAACGGAAAAGTTATCCGGAAATATAAATCGCACAGCGCTGTCCAGGTAGAAAAAGCCATACACCAAACACACAGCGTCTGGCTGAAATGGAAAGATACCGGTCTTACACAGCGATCAAAACTGCTGCACAACCTGGCCGAACTACTTAATATGCGCAAGAAAAAGCTGGCCGGGATCATGTCCGAAGAAATGGGTAAACCTCTGATGTCCGGTATTGAAGAAATTGAAAAATGCGCCTCGGTATGCCATTATTATGCTGCAAATGCACGCGACTTCCTGAAAGAGCAGTCCGTCAATACCGGAGGGGGCAAGAGTTATATCAGTTTCCAGCCACTCGGTGTTGTATTGGCCGTCATGCCCTGGAACTTTCCCTTCTGGCAATTATTCCGTTTTCTCGCCCCCGCCTTTATGGCCGGAAACTGTGCACTGCTTAAACATTCTTCCAATGTCAGTGGCTGCGCCCTGGCAATACTGGAACTTGTCGAAGCCGCAGGTTTTCCAAAGGGCGCATTCAACGTCCTGCTTATTGGCAGCGACCAGGTTGCCGGAGTCATCAGACATCCCCTGGTAAGCGCCGTTACGCTGACCGGCAGTACTGAAGCAGGCATTGCGGTAGCCCGTGAGGCGGGTGCGCAGCTCAAAAAAACTGTGCTTGAACTGGGTGGCAGCGACCCGTACCTCATCCTGGAAGATGCCGATCTCGAAAGCGCGGCCAGAGTCTGCGCACAAAGCCGCCTCATTAACAATGGCCAGAGCTGCATCGCCGGCAAGCGTTTCATTACTGTCAAAAAAATTGAAAAAGAATTTATCCGGTTGTTTCGCGCTGAAATGGCTGCCTATATTACCGGAGATCCTTCGGACCCTGCCACCCAGCTTGGCCCTATGTCTCGCACCGACCTCCGTGATGAATTGCACCAGCAGGTGCTCCGGAATATACAGGCGGGTGCCAAATGTATTCTGGGTGGTAAAATCCCTGATTTTAAAGGCAGGCACGCTTTCTATACCCCAACTATACTTACGGGTATTCGCAAAGGCATGCCTGCCTATGAAGAGGAACTCTTCGGTCCCGTAGCCCTGGTCATCAGCGCTAAAAACACAGAAGATGCCATCCGTATTGCCAATGACACCAGCTTTGGCCTTGGTGCAGCCGTATTTACGACAGACCTTGCAAAAGGCGAAGAAATCGCCCGATGCAGGCTCAATGCAGGTTCCTGTTTTGTAAACGCCCTGGTCAGATCAGATCCGAGACTGCCCTTCGGTGGCATTAAGCAATCTGGCTACGGCCGCGAACTCGGTCTTTACGGCATCCACGAGTTCGTCAATATCAAGACTGTTTATATTGCCTAAATAAAAGGCTTAAGCCTGATGGTCTTGCGGAGCGGACCCAAATTGTGCCCGGTGTCTGCCAAAGTCACAAAAGTGAACTTCGCGCTTTGGCTTCAATATGAGGTACAAGCCCAATCCCATCAGTACCATTGCTGTAGTATACGGAGCAAGGTTAAAGAGCACAATGTCTTTTAACGTAAAGATACCACCGATCAGTACCATGACCACCCAGCCACCGGCCCTGAAATTCTTACGGTATCCGATCAGTAATCCCAGTCCCAGCAATATGGTGTGCCAGCTTAACACCCAGGCAGGAAGAAAGAATAAACCCAGATTCTTGGCGAGGAACAATGCACCTAGCCCCAGAAGAAATATGCCTGCCGCACGCTTGCGGTTTCGTCGTTTTTGATCATTGAAAGTTTCCATAGTCCTTTAATTTTTATCAAAACTATGCCGCCTGTGAAAGTTTAAGAACAGCTTCCTGCCCGAAGGCGCCTGCCAGCCGGTAAAGCTGTGAGAATTGCCGGTGAAACCTGTTTCCCCGCATTCACCGGCAGTTTCGCCATATGATCATTGCTGCTGAAAACCACCTTCCTTTTTCAGCAACTGGAAATAACGGTCCAGGTTGACGCCCAGCGACTCTTCAAAAGACCGCTTCATATCATTAGGGGAAGGATGCCTGCCCGACCATTGCTGAAAATAGTGCTGAAAAGCCTTATCCATACGTTCCCGGCCCACCTCATGTTCCAGCATGAAGAGCCATAGCGCTGTCTTCACATAAGAAGTCATGCTGTAATCATCGGAACTTGCGAACTTATCTGCTGGGATGTCAATCGGGGAATTCAACGGTATCTGCATCATCGCGCCATACAACCTTGACTGAAACTCCTTTTCAGGAAGTGCCTTCACATCCTCAGGGATATTGTCGCCAAATACCGAATTGTAACGATACTTGTCTGCTTCGTACCTGAACTCAAAATAAGTATTCAGACCCTCGTCCTGCCAGGTATGAAGCCGCTCATTGCTGCCCAGCATACTCATGAACCAGTTGTGTCCTACCTCATGCGCGATCACTGCATCCAGCGATTCCTTTTTAGCGTCGGGGCTGGTGATCAGTGTAATCGTCGGATACTCCATTCCGCCACTCGAATTATTTTCAGGCCCTTCTACCACCTGCACAACAGGATATTCATACTCGCCGATCCATTGACTGTATTTCTTCACCGCGTCTTTGGTATAATCGATGCTGTTGTTCCAGATCGTCCCGGGCTTGTCGTGGTAGTAATTAAAGGCATCTATTACTTTTCCTGAAGCGAGTTTTATCGTATCATACTGGATCACGAAGCCCTTGTCAGCAAACCAGGCAAAATCGCCTACATTATCCATTACATAAGTCAGCGTCTTTATCGCTCTGTTGTTCAATGGTTTATATTTTACTGCTATGCTGGTACGATTGGCGACATTCTTTGCACCGATCGTTTTGTAGGCTTGCAACTCGTCCGGATTCTGTAGCACCCCTGTGGCACCTACCACATACTGACTGGGCACCGTAATGTTCACCTTAAATGAACCATATTCGCTATAGAATTCACCCATATCCAGGTAAGGAAACTCATGCCAGCCGTCTTTGTCGTAAACAGCTGGTTTTGGATACCACTGGCAGGCCATATACTCACCATCTGCATAGCCCGAACGGGAAAAATAAGAAGGCAATCTTACCTTAAATCCAGTAGTTATCGTAGCAGAATCACCTGGCTTCAGAGGTTCGGAGAGCTTTACTTTGATGATATCAATATACCGGGGATTGGAATGTGGCTCTGTAAGGGCTTTTTTTCCGTTTACCTTAAAATCCAGGCCTTCGATACTGCCATAAGTAATTTTCTCCAGTTTCTTTCTCCTCGATGTATCACTCTTTATCTGTTGGAATAAGGCTGTTGATTCTTGTTTATATGCATTTGGCCAGATATGAAACCAGATAAAACGAAGCGTATCCGGCGAGTTATTTTTATATACAATTAACTCATTTCCAGAAATAATATGATTCTTATCATCAAGTGATACATCAATCGCATAACGCACGTGCTGTTGCCAGTAAGGCTTCTGTCCGAAAGCAGAAACACTGATGCCGATCAATATTAAAAACAGGTATTTTCTCATACTCAAATATAGTCTGCTTTTTTAATTAACGTTTTTATTATGCTAATTTCATCTCTGAATCTAAACTTTATTTATGCCAGAGATGTTCTCCGAAAACATCAATATTATAAAGTTATGGAAAACTACAATCAAGATCAGCTACAGCAAGGCCAGTTACAGGAAGATGAAATTCCGACATTAGAACAGTTCCAGGTTGGCCGCAATCCATCAGATGATGAAGATTTTGAAGACGACGGACTGGAATCAGCAGAAACAGAGGACGAAGGTTATACCAGTGGAGAAACCGAATTCGCCGATGGGCAAAACAGTCTTCTTGACGATGAGTTGGGCCCGGAAGATGATGAAGACACCGATGATGACGATTATATCGACGATGAGGAGACAGATCTCGACGATGAAGATGCTGATTTTGAAAATCCCGCTCCTGAAGATGATCCTGCCTGATGTCTAACCAATAAGCGGGTACTTTATAGGGTACCCGCTTTGAAGCAAGATAGACAATAAATCTTCTTCACTTCTTTTTACCATTTGAAGTCTGCTGGGTTTCTGACTTCAGCCAGGATACAAATAAGCGCCGTACCTGCATAGTATGCTGGTTACGGCGCTTGTTATAAAACCGGCTGGGAAACTACAACTTTACAGAGATGCCCAGGTTTATAGAATAGTCAGCAAAGGCAGCATCACCGTTTACAAAATTAGTCGGAGTCGATCTGGCCCTGTCAGTAACACTTTGGGTACGTTTACGGTAAACCGCTACTGGTACAGAAGTATATATACCTATCTTACCAATCTGATAGGTCAGGCTAGGTTCAACAGAGATGACGTATCCTGGTCTTCGAAAATCACCACTGCCACCAATAACATCGTGGATCGGAATACCTTCAATCCGGCCTCCGGCTGAGAATACAAAGCCTTTGGCTAGGCCATAATTAGCGCCCAATCTTGCCATAAACTGATCAGGAACTGAACTAATAGACTCATTTGCAAGCGTAGTGCTCACTACTTCACGATAAGTACGCACGCCATTATTCTGACGAGGATTAGCCAGATAGAAAGCATTTGCATAAAGACCAAATTTGTTGGCCACAGCAGCGAAACCATTTAATTCTAATGTCAATCCCGTACCGCCATCACCCAATTGTATCGATTGATCTACTGTACGTAATTCCCTTGTATTATCTGGCCCCTGCTGCGTCCAGTAATCCATATAATCATAATCCCCGGTAGCAAACTTGATTCCCAGACCAACCTGAAGATTAGCTTTGGGATTTGTTGCTGGATTAAAAAGCCAGCGGTAAGCAGCTACCCGAATGTCTCCCAATCCGAATGAGCGCATACTACCACGTTCCTTGGCATTTCCGCCGTGCTCATACTTAGATGACCTCGTATTTGATATCACTGGTACGTCCACCATCATTGACCATCTGCTGTTAAACACGCGGATTAAAGAAAGATCTGTAGCAAATTGATGGTTGATTACTTCATTACCGAGTTCAAGTCGCTCCTTCTGATAAACATCACCTTTGTAATGTTTATTCGATTTAAAATAACGTTCATTCAAGTTAAGTATCCAGCTTCCCTGTTCCGACATTTCGCCATCAGGATGCTCGGTCATAACACATATGCCTCCTGTACTGCGTATTGCTACACAGCCCTGTGAATAAGCCCCGTAAGAAATTGCGGAAAGTGCTAAAAAAGTAAAGATTTTTTTCATTGTTTTTGAATGATTTAGTTTTGGTTTATTTGGTTGATTTAATATTCTATTTAGCTGAAACTGGTTGTTTCTGTCCGAATCCGAAGGCTCTGAGCTTTTGCTGGTTGATACCAATAAGCAACGTATTACCGAGCGCAATGGCACTTCTGACATCTCCCTTCAGGTTAAGCCCGCTCCTGAGTTGGGAAACATAACTGAAATTACCTTTACCGTCCCCTTTAAGCAGTACACCATGGTTGGCATCATATTTACCAAAACGGATGCGGGACTGGTTTATATTGCCGCAAAGCAGTAAGTCTTTCTTACCGTCGCCGTCAAAGTCTCCGGGGGTAATGGTATAAACGGGCGAGAACTGCGCCTGGATGGGAAGGGTATGCATCTTAAACTTACCCTCAGGTGATCTTACAAAATAACTGGTTGCCAAATGATTCGCCTTAAGTATTTCCGCACCCTTGAGCTCCTCAGGAGTAAATACGTCTGTTATAGTGGCGTCCGCGTAACTCTTATAATCCGGGAAACGCGGGCGCATGATGCTCATCTGGTCAAGCATTTCGTCCCGGCTCAGGTATGGATAGCTCTTACCCTGTATATAGAAACACAGTATGGGGTCTATGGCACCATTATCGTCAAAATCTTTGTAATATAGCTCGGCGGGTTCCGCATCGCTCACCCTGCACTGACTGTTGAGCCCCAGATTGCCGGCTACAAGATCCGGCCGTCCATCACCATTCAGATCTTCAAGATGCATACTGTACCACCAGCCCCGGTATTCTTTATCAAAATACTGACTGGTTTTGTTACGGAGCCTTCCACCTTCGTTAATATAGGCCGACAAAGGCATCCAGTCACCGGCAATGAGCAGATCGGCTTTTTTGTCGCCGTTAAGATCTGTGACTGCAGCGGACGTAACCATACCGGCGAACTCCAGTTCAGGTGCGATCTTTTTGATCTGGTCACTGAAATGACCTTTGCCGTCACCGATAAGCAGGAAACTCTTCGGAGCACCTGGATATTTTGAGGGCACTACTCTTCCACCTACAAAAAGATCGGGATGCCCGTCCCCATTGAAATCGGCACTGCGTACGCAGCTTTTGCTGACATGCATTTCAGGTAAAGCACCAGAAGTCTTAACCAACTTTCCTTTGCCGTCATTGAGGTAGAGCCTGTCCTGAAACAAAGGGTCCCCGTCCCGGAAATTACCAAAACCGCCACTCACTACATAAAGGTCCTGGTGTCCATCACCATTGGCATCGAAAAACAAGGCATCTGTATCTTCACTCGCAGCATCTGCAAGAAAAGGAGTTTCCTCCCTGAGAAATTTACCGCCCTTTTGCTGAATAAAGAGTGCCCCAGCCTGATTGACATCACCTCCGACAAAAACATCTTCCAGTCCGTCCCCGTTGACATCACCTTTGGCCATGCACGGCCCTGTAAAAGATAAGGCATTGACCAGCAAAGGCTGACGTTTATAGTCGTTGATCTCGTTCTTTACCTGTGCAGCAGCCACGGGCGAAGGTATTTCCCTGAACAACGGCTCAGGTACCGGAGGTTTCCGGTAAGTTCCGCTGGCATCAGCTTCAGCCAAAAAGAGCTGGCGATTGGTTTCTACATTGGTAAGCAGTTGCTGCTTTCCTCCTGGCCAGACCACTCGTATGGAATCGGCCTTTTTCACCTTGGCCAATCCAAAATGCAGGTTCGGGGAAACGCTGGAGATGAAGCCTCTGGAAGGCATCTGTTCCAGGCATTGCTGCTTCCCGTCTGAATAAACCGTAACAATGGCCCCGTAACCACCGGTATTTTTGCCGGCTCCCTTGAGTTTAACATTCAGATAACGGTTCGCAGTATCGCTTTTGTTCTGATAAATAAACGCTGCCCTGTTGATATTGTTGACGACAAGGTCAAGATCACCGTCATTGTCCAGATCCGCATAAGCCGCTCCGTTACTATTGGATGGAATGTCAATTCCCCAGTCAAATCCTTTATTGCTGAAAGTAAGGTCACCGTTATTTTTATAGATGTAGTTCTTCACATTTGAAGAGGGTACACTCTTGAGCATATGGACAAGATCTTCAGGTCTGACCTGCCCGTTCAGACTCTGCATGTATTCCTCATTGTATTTGAGCACATCCATATTGGTAAAGTCGCGCATGTAGCCATTGGTAATGAACAGGTCCTTCCACCCGTCATTATCAAAGTCTGCGAACAAAGGTGCCCAGCTCCAGTCAGAATTGGAGATACCGGCCAGTTGTCCGATTTCACTGAAAGAACCATTACCATTATTGATATGCAGCATATTCCGCATATATTGGTAAAAGAAACCGTTACGGAGATTGACGTTAAACGATTCCCAGTTATCGAGCCCGGATAACAGTTTCTGGCGTTTATTGTCTTCAGGAAGCATATCCAGCGTAAAAATGTCCGGCAGGCCGTCATTATTAACGTCGGTCACGCTGCTCCCCATCGAAAATAACGAAATATGGTCGAGTTGTTCCTGCTTACGGTCGGTAAAGGTTCCGTTCCGGTTATTGATATAAAGATGGTCCGGAATGGCGTAGTCGTTGGAAAGGTAAATATCCGGCCAGCCGTCACCATTGATGTCAGATACCGCAGCGCTAAGGCCATAAGACAACGTAGAAAGGTTCAGTCCGGCAGTCTTGGTTACTTCAGTAAAGTGCCCGTTGTCATTGCGTAGCAGTTTGGATTGAGATAATGGATCGGCTTGCTTTTTCAGTTCCTGTATGGTAATGTCGTCCAGATTGCTGAGCACATTGATATTTTCATTGACGATCAAAAGATCCAGGTCACCGTCCAGATCATAATCAAAAAATACAGATTGAGTACTGTAGGCAGTATCCGCGACACCATATGTATCCGCCTCATCTTTAAAAGTAGGCAGCCCCTGATCATTCAGTCCCTGATTGATAAAAAGCTGATTTTTAGATTCCGGTCCCAGGTTCCTGCCGGCATAACACACATAAATATCCAGGTAACCGTCCCCGTTCACATCCACCATGTTGACCCCGTTCTTCCAGCCTGGATTTCTTCCTTCTACACCTGCGATATCGGTGATCTCCGTAAACTTCATATCACCTCTGTTGAGGTAAAGTTTATTACCAACCATATTTCCTGAGAAATATATATCTTCAAGACCGTCGTTGTTGATGTCACCAACAGCCACGCCGCCGCCATTATAAAAGCCCTGGTAGAAGCTGACTACCTCTTTACCGAGATCCTCATGTACGGAATTATTGAAGAGAATACCGGTCTCTGTGGAATCCAAAAGTTTAAAAAGTGGGTTTTCAGCTTGATGGTCTTTGCTGTTTTTGCCTGTTTGGCTACATGAAGCGAATACAAAAAGACATACAATGGGCAAGTAGAATTTTGTCATTCAGGTACTATTTGATTTATTTGGTTAAAATGGCAGCTGTGCAACCTGTGTCACAAAAATATTATTTCGTAATATTTTGATGACAGCAAAATAAATGTATTGCATTCCCCACAAAAATCCTAATTATTTTTTCAGAAAACGGGGAAACCGACTACACTATGTTTAAGACAACCAACTAACCAAAAAGTCCTATAAACTAAGTAGTAAATTTATCAAACCAGAAAATATGTAAATTGTTATCAGAAACCAGTGCACCTAAAGCAATAAAAAATGAATACTCAAAAATCCCGTCGTAACTTCTTACAGCTTTTTGCTGCCTCTGCTGTAACACTCCCCTTTTTACCGGTATCGGGACTGGCAAGTAACCTCTCCGGATTGCAGGAACCTTATGATGGTCCTGTACTCAGGGTAGCGATCATGGGACTTGGTGGTTACGGTACAAGGGTAGCAGAAGCCATGCGCGATTGTCGTAAAGCAAAACTTGCAGGTGTGGTCAGCGGCACACCTGCAAAAATCAAGGACTGGCAGCATAAATACAGTATTCCGGAGAAGAACTGTTATAACTATCAGACCTTCGAACAGCTGAAGGACAATCCGGATATAGATGCGGTATATATTACGACTCCTAATGCATTGCACCATGATCAGGTGATCAGGGTAGCCAGGACAGGTAAACATGTGATCTGCGAAAAACCAATGGCATTGAATGCAAAAGAGGGTCAGGAAATGATAGACGCATGTAAAAAGGCCGGTGTAAAACTGCTGGTAGGTTATCGGATGCATTTTGAACCGAAAACACTTGAGGTGATCAGGATGCGCAAGGCCGGCGAATTTGGAAAAGTAATGTTCTTTCAGGGACAATGCGGTTTCAATATCGGTGATCCTAAGCAATGGCGGCTGAACAAACAACTCGCCGGAGGCGGGTCACTGATGGACATTGGCATTTATGCCATCAACGGAGCACGATATATGATCGGTGAAGATCCGGTATGGGTAACGGCTCAGGAAACCAAGACTCAGCCAGACCGGTTCACAGAAGGTGTTGATGAAACGATACAGTTCCAGCTCGGCTTCCCGGGAGGTGCTGTTGCCTCATGCCTTTCTACTTATACCATGAATAACCTCGACAGATTCTTCCTGACGGGCGAAAAAGGCTTTGCTGAAATGCAGCCCTCGACAGGCTACGGACCGATCAAGGGCCGGACACACAAAGGTGAACTGACTCAGCCCCATACCGTACACCAGACCGTGCAAATGGAAGAAATGGCAGACATCCTGCTATCGGATAAAAGCCCCGTGGTACCGGTTGACGGAGAAGAAGGCCTCAAAGACCTGAAGATCATTGATGCCATCTACCTGGCAGCGAAGACCGGAAAGAAGGTCACGCTCAGATTATAATATCGGCGATATCCTTATTCTACCCCGCGCACCGTCGTCGGAATAGTGTATATTGACTTAGACGAAGTAATAAAGAGATCAGACCTGTTCTTTCCTCCAAAACATACGTTTCCGGTCCATCCTTTCAGATCAATATGTGCGATCTGCTGGCCCTGGGGATTGAAAACTGTCATTCCATTGCCGGTAATGTAGATATTTCCTTTGTTATCCAGGGTCATGCCGTCAGAACCCTTTTCGAACATAAGTTTCTTATCGCTAAGTGTTCCGGGCCCTGTAATCGTATACCGGTAGGTTTTTTGCGCTCCCAGGTCGGAAACATAGAGATATTTGCCATCAGGAGTGCCTACAATACCATTAGGCTGCTTAAGGTCATCAAGGACCAGTTGTATTTTCTTATTCTTGCCTGCAGGAATATAATAAACATTCTGCTTCTCTATATCTGGTTTCTTTCTTTCCCAGTAATCTCGCTGATAATACGGATCTGTGAAATAAATACCGCCTTTGGCATCCAGCCAGAGATCGTTAGGTCCGTTCAGTTTCTTACCTTCAAGTGCTTTGATAAGTACAGTGACCTTTTTGTTCTTATCAATAGACCAGAGCTCATTCTCTTCATCCGCACAAGCCAGCAGGTTACCCTTTTTGTCAAAATACAGGCCATTGGAACGCCCGGTCTTATCCATGAACAAGGAAAGTTCACCATCGGCACTGTACATCCAAATCTTATCGTTAGGCTGATCGGTAAAATAAATATCACCCCGCTTATTGACGGCCGGACCTTCTGTGAAGGAAAACTGACTGGAAATGAGCTTTAAATCCTGGAGGTTAAACAGTGTATCCTGTGCGCGCAAGCCGACAGATGAAGTGGACAACGCGCTAAATAGCAATAGTTTTCCGATTTTTGAAAATAATGGCTTCATGAGTGTATAAAAGTATTTGGTTTCTACAGGTTAAACAATTAGCTGTATTTCCTGTTTAAGATACAAAACTATCTGATATGAACAACCAAAACAAAGGATTGGAGGACTGGAATAAGAGACTGGACGAAAATCTTGAACCTGAAAAACATGGTAATACCGCAGCCGATGAGAACGCAGAGGCATTTTCCCGGTCGAGGGGCAGCGGCGACCAGTCAGACGATCCTGATAAGTTAACAGGCTTGCCGGACACCAGAGACCTGGGAGAATATGAAGACAACATGGCGCAGAACCACCCTAAGGCCTCAAATCCCGAGGAAAACCTCTCCAGAGAGGAATAACTAAAAATCAAACTTGATCCTGGCCCTTATGCCCCATTCCGATACATTGGGCAGGTTCAGATAAGTGAACCGCCTTACGGCATCAACACGCAGTACCTTAAAGATATTGCTGACCCCTACACTGCCCTCTATATAAGGCTCCCTGTCCAGGGAATTGGTTACAGCTATACCATCTGCATTTCTGACAAACTGTAAAGTAGATGTATTAAAGGTTGGGTTATTCTCATCCCGCAACCCTCCGTACAGTGCTTTTACAGAAAATACTTCGCGGAGCTTAAGTTCCCGCAGCAACGGGATTTTATTGAAAAAGAAACCATTGAAACTGTGATCAATGCGGATACTCGCATAGTGGTCACTGACGAATTCCATAAAATTCATGAGGTTATAAGAATTCAGCTGGTAAGCATAGGTTTGGTTAGCCCGGTGAATGTCCAGCAAGGGAAACGGTGCCCGTCCAAAAATATAACCGCCTTCCAGCGTAACATCAGCATATCCCAGCTGTGAGAGATAAAAGCGCTTATCTATGCTGCCCAAAAGATTATGGTAACTGTAGTCTCCTCCAAGCACACCTTTTAAACCGGCAGTATAACGCAGGTTAAAGATTGGGTAAGGACCAACCAGCGGTGTACGGTAAAGCTTGGTCTGGTAAAACTTCTCATTGGGTGCATAACGGAGCTGAAGCGTAGCTTCTGTGGTATTGAGGTGGTCTAACCGGCTGAAGAGATCTGCAGGAGAATTATTGAAGTAAAGATTTCCTGCTGGCGACTGTTTCCATTTACGGAGTCCCAGGCTGTAAGAAAAATGGTTTTCAAATTCATGCACGTAATCGAGCCGGTAAAAATCATTGTACAGCATCATATTGGCCTCACCCCGTTTGAAGGACAACAGGAAATTGTCTTCCTGTACAAACTGGAGTTCCTGTCCGGGTATCTTGGTGTCACGCTGGAAACTTGCCCTTACATAGTTCTGTGGAAACGCATAAATAGATTTGTTATTGAGCGACCAGGTACCGCTCAGGAAATACTTCCATTTCTGGTCGGTAAAACCATAGGCTGCATAAGTCTCAAAATAATATCTTTTACTTAACGCCGTCGTTGTCCGTCCACCCAGGCGCAACCTGAACCCTTCTACATTGTTGAAACTGTAAAAGGTATTGACAGGCCCCATCTCAAAAGGGCCGAAGTCTTTGTAACCGGCAAAGAAAAGCGTCACAACATCCATTGTCCGCTTGAATGAAGGAATCGTCTGCAGGCTGTCGATATGTACGTAAACATTTTGCTGAGCAGCAGTGAGCGCCTGGGGACGGTTACTTGCCCAGAACTCCTCTGAACGTCCCGTAGCACCGGGTACTGCAGATAACCTTGAATCACGGAAGACTGAATCGGGTGCCGGCTGGTTGATCCTGTAGTTCTGGTAGGCCACTGTCCTTTCCCCGGTGAAACCAGTACCGCCTTTCTTACTGAGGCCGAAATCCACAATCAGGTTGCTCTTGCTGAGGTGATACCTGCTGTCAGGGTTACGCTCAAAATCCAGCTTCGCCTCCAGTGCACGCACAAAATTAAGGTTAATGTCTTTGTTCACACCCAGATAAGCATTCTGCACCGCGTAGTTACTATCCAGTGTCACATACAGTTTCCCTTCAAATAAAAGGTCAGTTTTGTTACGTGGAGTAAAGGAAAGTTCCACGAGCTGAGGCTGGTGGTCCTTAACCGTATCCGTGATGAAGAATTTATAAAAAGCAGGTGCAGCATCAGCGATCGGGCTCAACAACTGGTTGCTGACCACAGAAATGTTATTGTCATAAATATCAATATCCTGGTACATCCGGTCGAAATAGGCACTAACGCCCTGGTTGTCGATAAAGCGTTCATCAAAATTGACTTTTTTATCTGCTATAAGTATCTTTTTTGTCTTTTCCGGATGTTTATTATAATAGTAGTCAGATATTTTTTCCTGCTGGAATACCGGCAGCGTCGTTTTTCCCCCGATTTTATCAGAATCCTGCTCCTGAAATAAAAACTGGTAATTCCTGAACATTTTTTTATTACGGAACTGATCGGAAAGATTGCTCATAGAGAACAACATCCGCTCATACTTCTGATAAGTGACCTGATCGTAATGTTCGGCCCTGTTCTTTGATTTATTGGCGATTACCTTACGGATAAGTGCGACAGCGGGATTTTCCCGATTACGGTAAGGCGCTTTTCTCGTACCTCTGATGACGACTTCGTTCATCTGCATAGCCTCATCCTGTAACTGAATATTGATAACCTGTGAAACTCCTGGCTTAATGGGCTTGACCTGGGTCTTATAACCCACATAGGTGAACCTGATCTGGTTATCATTACTATTGATATCAATAGTATACTTACCATCTATATCGGTCTTGCCTCCTTTACCACCCGGTAGCAATACATAAGACACATACGGAACGGACTCTTTACTGGCTGCATCGGTTACCGTTCCACTGATCCTGGTCTGCTGAGCAAATGATGGCAGGCCGGACAGCATAAACAGGAATGGTGTAAATGCTATAAAAAAAATGAAAGATTGACGTTTCATCTGATATTAACCTAAAAAACCAGTCAAAGGTAATACTCAACTTTTGAATTTTACAGTACAAAAGTCAATTAAAGACCTGGTGTAAATGTTATGACATCAAAATGAAAAACGGATATCGTTAAAAGTTGATAATGAACTCGGTGAGTCCTGATTGTTTGGTCTTTAGAGAGAAATCAAAGCCATGGTTGAGCAGTATCTCGCGCACAAGGGTAAGTCCTATCCCCTGTCCGTCTCTTTTGGTACTGAAGAACGGACTGAAAAGCTGTTCGCTGATCGCATCAGGAATACCCTTTCCGTTATCGGTGACGGACAGACTGTGCTGTTCTGGTTTGAGCAGAATACGGATCTCCCCCGCCTCTCCGACAGCTTCCAGTGCATTTTTGACAATATTGATCATCACCTGTTCCATTTGCTGAGAATCGGCGGAGACATGATAAGGCCTTTCCGGTAATTTTAAGAGAAGCCGCGTTTGCTGTGAATCAGCCTTGACCTGCATAAACGAAGCGACAGACCTGATCAAAGCAACCATATCGGTATTTTGCTTCCTCACCGGCGACAGTTTCACCAGGTCCGCAAAATTGCGCATGAACTGGTTCAGGTTGTGGTTTCGGTCTGCTGCAACCTGCAATGCGTTTCTGAGCGCCTCCCTGCCGGGAACATTCCAGATCTCCTTATTGCCCAGCGCCAGGCTGATGATCGAATTGACCGGCCCGACCGTATTGTTCACTTCATGGGCCATCATGCGGATCACCTTGCCATAGGCATTCTTTTCTGCCTGCACCAATTCGTTAGTCAGTTCTTCGATCATAATAAAAAACCTGGGAAATCCCCGGTCAATAAAATTCGATTTCTGAACTTTATAGGTATGGAAACCACCAATACGCATGATACGGGAGGTTCCCGGCCTCAGTCCGGTCACATCGGCAACAAAGCCTGCCGTTTCAGTGCCCAGTATTTCCCTTGCCTTAGGGTTGACCTGACGGAGTTGCTGGTCGTAATCAAGTATGACAATACCCGTAGGCGATGTCTGTATCAGCTTCTCCAGGAAAAAATGCTGAGCCTCTTGTTTGGTCCTTTCCTCACGAAGCGCATCCATCATCTGATTATAAACTTCAATGAGTGCATCAGTTTCTTGTTTTCCGGTTGGCAGGAACCGGGTATTGAAATCACGGTCCCTTATCGCATTGATCCCTTTGCGCAGCTGATTGATCGGTTCGATCAGCTGTCGGTAGAGACTTAAAGATACCAGTACAGAAACGATCACAAAGACTTCCGTAAGGATAAAGTAAACTACGTTCTTCTCCAGGATGAAATAACTCAGTACCAGGAGCACTATGTGGATGACTGTAACAAACAAGACATATTTCGTCCTGAGCCTCATTCCGGTTCATTATCGTTAAAGGGAATCCTGTATTTTTCCAGCCGGCGGTAAAGCGCGTTTCTGGTGATGCCCAGAGAAGCCGCAGCTTTACTGATCTTATGGTTATGATACGCCATCGCCTGTTTGACCATTCCGATCTCCATTTCCTCCAGCGTGATGCTACCTACTCCGGGAAGCTGGTTTGAAGACTTTTTAGAAGCTGGTATTTCCAGATGGACCTTGAAGTCATCGGGAATCAGTTCATTATTGCTACTGAGCAGTACGGTACGCTCGACCAGGTTTTTAAGCTGCCGGATATTGCCCGGGAGTTCAAGCTGCTGCAGCCACTTCATCGCTGCGGATGAAACGGACAAACCTGGTCGCGCATAGATCTCACGGAGGTTGCTCACAAAGAAATCAACCAGGATAGGTATGTCGCTCTTGCGTTCCCGTAATGGTGGCAATTGAATGGTGATCAGGTTAATGCGGTACAGCAAATCCTCCCGAAAGGTGCCTTTGCCAACCATCTCGAACAAGTTTTTGTTGGTAGCACAGACCACCCTGACATCTATCGTACGGCTCTTGCTGCTGCCCAGCACCTCATAGGTACGGTCCTGAAGCACACGCAGCAGCTTAACCTGGCTACCCGGCTCCAGTTCACCGATCTCGTCAAGAAAGATCGTACCCTTACCCGCCATTTCAAAACGGCCAGGCCGGTCAAAGCGTGCATCGGTAAAAGCCCCCCGTACATGACCGAACATTTCGCTTTCAAACAGAGCGGAAGAAACGCCTCCGAGATTCACCTTTACAAAGGGTCTGCCCGCTCTGTGGCTGTTTTCATGTATAGCTTCAGCGATCAGTTCCTTCCCGGTGCCGCTTTCACCCAGGATCAGCACTGATGCGTCCGTAGCGGCAATCCTGCCGATCGTTTCCAGGATGTTCAGCATGGCAGGGTCTTCGGTAATGATCTGTCTGAACCTGTATTTGCTGTCAAGTTCAGCCCTGGTACCTGTATCATGCTTTGTATCCTGCAGTTTAAGCAGTGTATTGACCGACTGCAGCAGATGTTCATTGGTCCAGGGCTTATTGATGAAATCGTTCGCACCCAGCTTCATGCCCTGTACGGCCAGCGAGATACTGGCCCACCCGGTGATCAGGATCACCGGCACTGACGGGCTCAGTTCACGAATATCCCTGAGCAGCCGCATGCCTTCTTCACCGGAAGTGTCCATAGAGAAATTCAGGTCGAGGAGGATGAGCCTCGGCACCTGCTGTTTTACGATTTCCAGGGCATCCCCGGCAGTATCCGCCGTAAGTACCCTATGCCCGGCATCTTCCAGCAACAGGGATAAAGAGGTCCTTACGGCGATATCGTCATCTGCAATCAGTATCATATCCAAATATAAGGCAGATTATTCTTCATGCAAGGCGATTGCCGGATGAATGGCTGCCGCCTGACGTCCCGGATAAAATGCACAGAAGATAACCAGCAGGTAAATAAAAAGTATCGAAAGCAGCAACGCGATCAGATAAACCCCTGCGGGAACGTTAAACACACTAAGAAGCGGGAACTGTATGGCAAAAAAAGTACCGACGACCAGTGACAATGAGGCCAGCAGCAGCGACTCACTGACCAGCTGTCCGGATATTGAACCTGAAGAGGCCCCGATTGCCATCCGCAGGCCGATCTCCGCACGGCGCTGGCTGATGTTGTACCAAAGCACACCAAACAGGCCAAGCGCCACATTGAAGATCAGAAATCCGGCCACCGTCATAAAAATGATCACCGGAATTATGGTTTCACCGTTTTTTGAATCCCGCATTTCATCCATATGCCTGATTTCCAGATCGGTGTTTTGCATCATACTTGACAGCAACTTACTCATTTTACTTTCGAATGCCGCATCCGCATCTGGCCCTACTTTAATCAGCAGATTGCCGAGCCAGCTGAACGAAGCGGTATCAATCTTTCTGTAAAATGCGGGGCCTGTCGGACGATAATCCCCGTCCGCTTTCACATCCTCCACTACGCCTATGATCTTCCAACGCTCCTTTTCATCGTCCGCCTGCACCGTTTTACCGGCCGCAGCATCATCACCGAACATTGCTCTTTTAAGCGAGGTATTGATTACCATTGGCTTAACTGCATTCAATCTGTCCTGGTCCGAATTGAACCATCTGCCTTCTACTAATTTCATCCCAAGAACCTTCTGATAATCATCTTCTACCATATAGGTATTGATGGGGTTCAGGTTGTTACCTTTATACGAAAAGCCAGTGGTTGATACGCTTCCCGAATATGGGAAGTTCGCACTTGAATAAGTGACCTCTCTTACCTGCGGCATTGCCTTCAATGCCCGCCTGATATTTTCATAAAATAGACTGAGCGAATCCCTGTTCTCGGTTTTCAGCGGATTCCGGTAACTGACCGACCAGACTCGCTCATATTCAATGCCCGACGGCTTACTGTAATTGAGATAGTAATTGACCAGCATCGACATCACCGCAAAAATGACCGCGAACGAAACCAGTATTTCCGAAAGAAACAGCACATTTTGTTTCCTTTTATTCCAGATGAGTTTAAATAAATGCTTAAGCATAATGACGTTTTTAATAGTATTACTTGGCCTTTAAGGCATATACAACATTCATCCTCGACATACGCCAGGCTGGATACACTCCTGACAGAAATCCAAAGACCAGGCAAAGCAGCAAACCGAAGACCAGCACCTTCAGGTTCAGAGCAAGATTCAGGTCCGGAAGAATATCTGCTTGGTTAAACATGTAGATAGCAATCGAAGATAGTACAAGACCGATCAGGCCACCCAAAAGGGTAAGTATGATGTTTTCGATCAGGAACTGGTAAACCAGCGTACGCGAAGAAGCACCAAATGCCTTGCGAACACCGATCTCTGAAGAGCGTTCCATGATCCGGGTGATGTTGATATTGACCAGGTTAATGGTTGGAAGCAACAAAAACAGAAACACCAGCAGAGCAGCGAAAGTAAACATCCGCACAATACCTGTCTCCTCATTATTGCCAAAGATATTCCTGGCCAGTCCCTCGACTATCGATTCCGCATGGATGTACAGCTTATCATACTCTGTTTGTGGCTTAAAGACCTTTTTCAGCAATTGCGCATATTCCGCCCGCATGGCAGGAACATCAGCTTCCGACCTGGCCAGCAACACGGCACCATATTTTCCGATAAACCTGTCCTGCACCGAAAGATCTCGAACTCCTGTCGTACCTGCCATACCGTTAAAGTTTTTGGAGACACTGTAAGGGAGATAGATTTCACCGTAGAAATTCCGGTTACTTCTGGGGATACCCTTCACAACACCTGATACCCGGTAATTTACATTATCCAGTTCGATATACTTCCCGGTCACTCCTTCGGCCCTCCCAAAATATTTCGTGGCTGTGCGGTCGGTAATCACAGCGACTCTTGCGGCCTGCTGAACCTGCTGCTCATTGTAAGGCTTACCTTCCAGAAAATCGAACTCGGCAATTTCCCAGAAAGGGGCATTGGTGTATTTATATTCAATCACCAGCTTTTTATTGTTCACATAAGCATTGGCCGATGACGAAAAAGTGAATATCCCCACCTTTTCAGGCGTTTTCATTTTCGCCACGTAGTCATTCAGAAACCGGAAAGATACCGAACTGCCATTATACCAACCTTCCTTCGTATTCAGCAGGGATGCCTTGGAAATATACAGGGAACGGTCACGTCTGTAATCGGGATAGGCTGGACTAAGTACCTTATCAATAAGCGCAGTGGTCACCATCAGGATAGTAAGCGTAAAGCTGATGCCGAACAGGCTGATGAAGGTAAAGAACTTCCGGCGTTTCAGCACAGCCAGGGCTATTTTAAAGTAATTCTTTAACATATCTGTATTATTAAAGCTTTCTACTGAACCTGTGAACCATCAAACAAACGCACCAGCCGGTGTGTCTTGCCGGCCATATGTTCATCGTGCGTGACCATCACAATGGTGGTGCCCTCCTTTTCATTCAGGCTCATCAGGATATCCATGATCTCATTCCCCATGGCACTGTCGAGATTACCCGTAGGTTCATCGGCAAGGATGATCTGCGGCCTGCCCACGATCGCCCTGGCAATGGCCACACGCTGGCGCTGGCCACCGCTGAGCTGGCTTGGGAAATGCTTCATCCGGTTGCTCAACCCCACCTTAGCCAGTGCCTCTTCAGAAAGACGCCTGCGCTCAGTAGAGGAAGCATTGCGGTAGAGTAACGGAAGTTCCACATTGTCCAGCACCTGCAGGTCGTTGATCAGATGATAGCTCTGGAAAATAAAACCCAGCTTCTCGTTGCGGAAATGGGCCAGCTGCCTGTCTTTAAACCGGCTGGTATCCTGTCCGTCAATACTGACGCTACCTGAAGAAGGTTCATCGAGAAGTCCCATGATGTTAAGCAGGGTGCTTTTACCGCAACCCGAAGGACCCATGATAGAAAGGAATTCCCCTTTAGCAACGTTGAGGTTAATGCCGTTAACGGCCAGGGTCTCTACAGTGTCTGTGCGATACACCTTCTCAATATTTTGTAATTGTATCATAATGTATATTTAGTGATTTTCTTCATATTTTATCTTTTCGTTTCTTTCAAAATCGTAGAGTGAAAGGTAACGCAACTGGTAATAAGCGCCCCAGAAATCGCGCAGCGCAGCGATATAATCTCTTTTGGCCCGGTCGTTTTCCTGGAAGGCAATACTGAGTTCAGTAATGCTCAGGTTACCCAGTACATAGCGTTCCCTGGCAATGTTGTATTTTTCAGAGGCGATGCTGTCGGCCCTGGCCGAGAGCCCGGTCTGTTCCTTCATCATATTGAACAAGGTCACCTGGGTCACAATCTGCTGGGTAAAGATCTGCTTGTCCTGCTCTACCTCATATCTGGTCAATTGCTCGTTAGCCTGGGCTGTCTTGATCCTGGATTTAGAACGGCCCCAGTCCAGTACAGGTATCGAAAGCTGGAGTGCAACAGACTGCTGGCTCTTCGGTGCATGGTAAACATCCGGGATGCGGCTGCCTGCATTGGAAAACCCCAGGTTGGCATTCAAAGTGGCCACCAGGCCGTTTGCTCCTTTAGCCTTCGCCACATCCCTGCTGGCTTCCGCCATCCTGCGCTGAAAGGCAACAGCATCGGACCGGTTTTCAAAGGCCTCAGACAAGACCCGTTCCGCTGGCACCGTAAAATCGCCAGCCAGCCCGGGCATTTGCAACTTTATCCTTTGGCTGCCGTCAATGCCTGCATAGCTTTTCAGGTTCAGCGTTGCAATTTCCACGTCACGCATGGCCGTGCCCACGGCCTTCCGGGCATTCAGATTTTCCAGCTGCAACTGAAGGATCTCGTTCCTGGCGATCTTGCCCAGGTCGAATTTGGTTTTGGCGATGCCGAGTATATTGGTCGTATTGGTGTAATTGTTCTCGGCGATCTGGAGGTTCACCTGGGCCAGCAGCAGGTCGAAGAAATAACCGGTAACGGTAATCGCGATCTTTTCCTGCGCCTCAATATAAGCCTGCCGGCTCTCGTTGTATTTGAGCGGTTCAATCCTGCGGTCCCATTTTAACGAATTGAACTGAAGAAGGGGCTGGCTGTAACCGATCCCGTAAGGCGTACCGTTATACAATACAGAATGCCGGTCAAAATCACTGAAACGCTGTAATTCCGTGGTGCCGTAAATCGTACCGCCCGTAGCGGCTATACCCTGCTTGAAATCAAGCCGCAGCGAAGAATTATCATTCCTGACCGGCTGGAAAAGCACAGTGCCGTTGGGCTGCAATACCTGGGCATAAGTCTTGTTGTAACCCGGCAGGGTACCGCTCAATGCCAGCTGGGGCTGGTAATTCGATTTAAAGGTACGCCACTCCCAGTATTTGGTTTCCCTGACCGTATAGGCCTGCTTTGCCGCTATGGAGTTTTCTTTAGCCTGCGTTACGACTTCCCTGAGGTTTAACTGAAGCGTATCTGCCTGTCTGGCCTGAAGAATGGCATATGGCCAGACTAACAAGACGACAAACACTAAAGTACTGAATTTTGGCGCTTTCATAATCAGTCTTTAATATTTACCGCCTCAGCATACTCATATTTCTCCATATTGGAGACCACTACCCGCTCTCCTGGCTGTATCCCGCTGATGACCTCCACATAGTCAAAATTGCTAAGCCCGATTTCCACTTCCCTTCGGACAGCCTTGTTGCCCTTCAGCACAAAAACAAACTGCTGCTTCGCCCCTTTAAAAGCAGGGCCATTGGCAACACGCAATACCTTGCGCTTCCTTTCCGTTATCAGGTAAACATCCACCTTCATATTCGGACGCAGGAGCTTATTGTCCTTCTGCTCTAATTGGATGTCGAAAGATGCGATGGAATTATTGACTGCCGGCGAAATATTACTGACGGTCCCCCTCAGTTGCAGATCATTGAGCCGGATAATTGCGGGCATCTGGTTGTTCAGCAGCTCTACCTGGTTATCGGCAATGCTGCCGGAAATCTTATAACTGCTCAGATCGGCAATACGGGCCAGCGTCTCGCCCTCTTTCACACTCGCGCCGATATTGCGGTTCACCCATGTAATCACTCCGCTGCGCACCGGAACAATATCGGCCTGCGCCAGTTTGCGCTGAAGCGCAGTATAATCACTTTTCTGTACAGCCAGGGCAAGCTCCGCTTCCCTGATCTCGATCTTCATGGTCTGCTGCTTGCTCCTGATCTCATTTTCGAGCTGCTGCTTTTCCAGGCCTGCTACTTTGAGGTTCAGCTCAGCCTGCTCGATGTCCTCCCTCGTACCACCCCCGGCCCTGTAGAGTCGCTCCGCGCTCGCTACCGCATCTTTGTAATTGCCGATCCGCAGTTCCTTGATGCTGTTGTTAGACTTGATGTCGTAAAAGCTTTTTTCCAGGTCCAGCTTTAGTTTCCGGATCTCGTTCTCCCTGGATTCTATTTGGAAACCGAGTTTATCCAGTTCATTCTGCGCTGCTGATTTATCCAGCGTAATGATCGACTGCCCGGGCTTTACCGTCGTACCGGCATTGCGTTTCACTTCTCTGAGCATGGCGCTGATCGGACTGGCCAGCAGTTCTTCAAATTCTGGCAATACCTCACCTGCTGCATTAATGGTGTTTTCTATATCCCCGGTTTCAGCTACCGCCACGATTAATGCCGACTTACTCACCGATGGTGCGATCATGCCCCGCATCAGGAATGCTGACAGCAGGAGTACCACCGCAATAACGGTAATGAGTGCAATACGTTTTCTTTTCTTCCGGGAAATGACACGGTCTTCTAGCGGTCTGTCCATGTTTGTAGGATTATGTGTGGTATATTGGTCTTGGCAAGGGTAATTACAAGCGCAGTGCCACTCAAAATACACTGAAAATCAACACATTAAATAAAAACACCAAATACAGGAATGTCCGAAACCAAACTTTCTGTTCGATTCCGGGCATTTTCAGGCAGTCACTTGTTCCGGTAATGCAGTCCGGCAGAACAATAGATGGGCAGATTTGTTGTCATCACAAAAAAGCCATGCCGGAAGGTCCATCCATTGTTCTGCTGAAAGAAGCCACACAACACCTTAAACACAAAACCATACTGGAAGCCAGTGGTTATGGCAAACTGGATATGGATAAACTGTCGGGAAGGAAAATCACGGACATCAGGAGCTGGGGAAAGCATTTTCTGATCTGCTGCAGCGATTTTACCCTGAAGATCCATTTCGGCCTCTTTGGCAGCTACACCATCAATGAGAAAAAAAGGATCAACCCCAAGCTTGCACTGCATTTCAGTAATGAAGACCTTAATTTCTATGTCTGCACCGCAAAACTGATTGAGCAGCCACTTGATGAAATCTATGACTGGGAATCGGATGTGATGAGCGAACACTGGAAACCTGACAAAGCGTTAAAAAAAATAGAAGCAAAACCCACCGCGATGATCTGTGACCTTTTGCTGGACCAGAACATCTTCGCAGGGGTGGGTAATATCATTAAAAATGAAGTGCTTTACCGCTGCAAAGTCCATCCCGAAAGTATCATTTCTTACATTCCGAAAGCCAGGCTTAAAAGTATTATCAGTGAAGCCAGAAAATACAGCTTTGACTTCCTGAAATGGAAACGGAACAAAGAACTTTCCAGACACTTTGAAGTTTACGAACAGAAGACGGGCAAGACAAACGGGGGAACAGTGACCAGGAAAGATACCGGCAAGACCAGACGCCACAGCTATTTCATCGAAAAGATTCAGAAACGCTATTCCTGAGTTTAGCCCAGTTGTTTACCTTTGTCCCTGTACGGGACCACAGACTTTACTCCCGTGCCAGCGGCACGATGATAGCAACAGGACAATACAATGATCTCCGGATCGTGAGGAAAACAGACGTAGGATATATCCTTACAGACGGTGAAGATGAGGCTGTGCTGGACACGGCAGGCTTACCATCGGATGTAAACACAGGAGATAACATTCATGTATTTGTTTATATAGATAAGAACGGAACATTAAAAGCGACGACTCAGCACCCCAAAGCCTGCGTAGGAGATTTCGCCTTTTTAACTGTTGTAGCCGATAATGAGACCGGTGCGTTTCTTGATATCGGACTTGAAAAAGATATTTTTGTACCGGCCAGGGAGCAAAAACGCCCTATGTTCAAAGGAGACAGCCATGTTGTATATGTTTATCTGGACGAAAAGACCGGCCGGATGACCGCATCTTCCAAACTGCTGAATTTCGTTGAAGAGGACGATATCGATCTGGAAGAGGGCGATGAAGTCAGCCTGCTGATTGCCGACCGTTCCGACATGGGCTATAACGCCATCATAGACAACCGGTATATCGGATTGCTTTACAACAACGAATTATTTGATTCGCTGAACCCCGGCGAACAGAGAAAGGGATGGATCAAAAGGATCCGGGTAGGCGGAAAGATAGACCTGAGCCTGCAGCCGATGGGCTATGGACACATCCTCGACAATAAGGAGTTCATCTATCAAGCGCTTAAAAATTCTGGCGGCACAATCGCACTCGGAGATAAAAGTAAGCCCGAAGACATTTATGAGCGGTTCAAGCTCAGCAAGAGCGCATTCAAGAAAGTCATCGGCAGCCTGTATAAAGAACGGCTCATCACAGTGGGTGACCATGAGATCAGGATCAATCCTTAAGGTCATCCCAGCCCATAATCCCGTATACCCTCCTGAACGCTTCCTGCACCCCTGCCTCCAGCCTCAGCACCTCACCCGTTACCGGGTGTGTAAACCCGAGACCTGAAGCATGGAGCAGCATAGTATCCATTTCCCAACGCTCCTTAAACAAACGGTTCTGTTTATTGCAGCCATGCGGCCGGTCGCCGATGATCGGATGAAAGATATGAGCGAAGTGTCTCCTGAGCTGGTGCATGCGGCCGGTAGCCGGTGTCGCTTCCACGAGAGAATACCTGGAAGTTACATACTTTCCAAGCGGAACATTCAGTTCTGCCCTTCTCAAGGTGACATAGCTGGTAAAGGCCTCCTGCAAAGTGCCGTTTTCCTTCGCCAGCGCATAATCAATCTCACCCTGGTCAGGCGTGTGCCCCCGCAATACAGCCAGGTATCTTTTCTTGACTTCCCCGTTCATGAACTGCTGCTGCATGGCCGTCTCGGTGCCTTTATCAAATGCAAACAGCAATAACCCACCTGTCTTCCTGTCCAGCCGGTGCACCGGGCTGACATGCCTGCCAACCTGATCACGGAGCATCTGTAATGCAAACTCCTTTGCATCACCGGCAATGGAAGATCGGTGGACCAGGAGTCCGTGCGGTTTATTGATGGCGACCAGGTGATCATCCTGGTAAATAATTTCAAGCATGTTCCGCTTAAATGATTTAACGTTATACTGACCGCGAAGATACTCCGAAAACTGTACTTTTGCTGTCTTTTAATATTTAAAAACGGCCCTTATTTAATGAAAACTAAGTTGAACATTCCTCCTTTTCTCGCCGTACTGCTGGCTATCCTCAGCGTTCAGGCCGGTGCGGCCATTGCAAAGGGATTGTTTCCTGCATTGGGTCCGGCAGCGACAGCTTCCATCAGAATCGGTCTTTCAGCACTCATCCTGCTCGCAGTCAACCGGCCTTCGGTTACCAAATTCAGTTCAGAACAGTGTAAGGCTGTAATCCCGTACGGACTCGTGCTTGGTGCGATGAACGGTGTATTCTACCTGGCACTCGCAAGGGTGCCGCTTGGCCTGGCCGTAACACTGGAATTTATCGGGCCTCTTTTGCTGGCAGTCAGCGGGTCGAGGCGTGTGGTTGAGTTCCTCTGGATCCTGCTCGCAGGAGCAGGTATCGCCCTTATCGCTCCATGGCATGAACAAAATATAGATGTTTTCGGAGCAGCCATGGCGCTGCTTGCAGGAGCTTTCTGGGCAGCTTATATCGTATTGGGAAAAAGAGTATCGAAAGTACTTGACGGTGGCAATGCCGTAACTGTAGGTATGCTTTTCGCTACACTGACCGTGCTGCCCTTCGGAATTGCAGGCGGTGGTTTTATAAATTTCAGCTCAGGCATGATCATCCCGGGTATCGCACTTGCATTATTGTGCAGTGCCATTCCTTTCACACTGGAAATCGACGCACTTAAGCACATACCAGCCAGAACTTTCAGCATCCTGATGAGCCTTGAACCTGCGGTGGCAGCCATATGCGGCATGATCTTTCTGCATGAACACCTCCGACTCAACGAATGGACTGCGGTCCTGCTCGTTGTAACCGCAAGTGCAGGTGCTACGCTGACCAAAAGTAAGACAGATTAGCGCTAACTGGCCATCGAAACCTCTTGCCCCGCGGTATCTTCCCCGGATACAATCATGACGATCAGTGATCTCCGCCTTTCATCCCGGAAATTAAGCACCAGGTTTTTATCCGTATTATTCATGATCATGCTCGTGAGTCTTGGAAATAACTTTGAAAGTGCCTCTATCTGCTGGATGTCAGTGCGATTTACCATTAAAAACTGTGAGTCGTTTAGCTTGCTGGTTTCCATAGTCTGTCAATCTGGTGTTTACTCGATTTAACGTTAGACGCAGGCTGGACCGGTTTTGCTACAGCAGTTCAGAAAAAAAAATATACTGTCGGCCGGAAACTAAAGCAGAAATGCGTCAATGGCCTTGTAGGTCATTGGATGATAATTGGGTCTTGCTGCCTTATAAATGTCCCTTGCCTTCTTCAGGCCTGCCGGAGTGTTCATCATCGCTTTGTATAAAGGTATAATGTGCCACATCCTGCCGTTTCCGATCAGGTAATCCCGGATATTCGGATCAGCCTGCGAATAACCTTTCCGGATGGCAAGCAGGTACCAGGCCAGCTGGATATCTGTATTGTGAGAACGTGTAAAACCGAACACCGTGTCCAGACCGGCCATTTGAGTACTGGTCAGCGTCCCGGGCAGCTGACTGATAAAGAAGCGTTTTTCATTGCTGCTTTTCACTTCTTCTTTCAATGCAGCCGGGTCCCTCAGCCTGTTCGCCGCATATTCAGCAGCCATGCGCTGGATGACGGCAAATTTCCCCTTTCCGTCATTCCACAAACCGTCGGGATAAACGATGTTCCCCGGAATACCCGTACCATACACCCATTCACGCACATTGATCTTTCCGGCCAGATCCGTATCTCCGCTGATAAGGTTCGTATTAAGATAACTGACAAAATCCTCAGTGGATACCGATTGGAACGCATGGCTGTCAAAATAATCCCTCAGAAAGCGGTCAAACCGGTCACGTCCCGTAAAATGCTCAATGGTCTTCAGAAAAAAGTAGCCTTTTTCATAGGCAATATCATTGGTACCATCGTCAGCACTGCGTCCGGTATAATCCGCCTTGAGCCGGGTGTCCTTATGACCTGGTCCCATCTCCTTTACGGCAGCCAGCAATGCCTGCTTACCGAACTCCTCCTGCATTTCAGCCTCCTCCCGTCCATACAGCAACTCGTCGATACGGCGTTCAAAGTAATTGGTAAAACCCTCGTTCAGCCAGAAATCATTCCAGGTGGCGTTGGTAACGAGGTTTCCGCTCCAGCTATGGGCAAGTTCGTGACAAATGATGCTGACCAATGAACGGTCGCCCGCAATAATGGTAGGAGTAATAAAACTGAGATTGGGATTTTCCATTCCGCCAAAAGGGAAACTTGGCGGAAGGATCAGCAGATCATACCTGCCCCAGCGGTATGGACCGTACAGGCCCTCTGCAGCGTGAACCATTTTGCCCAGGTCGGCAAATTCATGGGCAGCCTTACCCAGCAACTGAGGCTCCGCATAAATACCCGTACGCTGGTCAACCGGTCTGAAGGTGATATCACCCACTGCAAGGGCCAGAAGGTATGCAGGTATTGCGTGTTTCTGTCTGAACTGATAAATACCCTGCGGGTTCTTCGCCTTTGGGTTTTCCGCACTCATCAGCGCGAGCAGTTGTGAAGGTACCGTAACCTGGGCATCGTAGGTAAACCTGATTCCGGGACTGTCCTGACAGGGTATCCAGCTCCGTGCCGCGATACTTTCAGATTGTGTAAACAGATAAGGGTTCTTTTTTCCCGAAGTCTGCTGAGGTTCGAGCCATTGTAAGGCTGCTGCATCCTTTCCCGTTGTATAGTAAATATTTACCTGGTCGGTTTCTGGTCTGATATTAACTTTCAGGGCGCGTCCCAGGAACTTTACAGAATCGCCAAGCTCAAAAGTGGTTTCTTTTTCCTCCCGGCCAAGCGTAATGCGTGCAATATAGAGTCCGCTATTGTCGAAAACGATCTGATTTCCCCCCGATATATTCCTGATTTTCCAGGAAGCACGTCCAGAGATTTCCTTCCGTTTAAAATCAACATTAATGGCCAATGTAAGGTGCTTGGCAACGGCCTCTTCCGGTCGTGCAAAAGAATGGGGATCACGTACCGGCGCACTGATGATCGTTTTAACCGGTTCCTTTTTGCCATTACAGGAAAACATCAGCAATATCACTGATAAGAATAAAAAGCTTTTCATTATTTATACTATACCTAAACTTGCAAATTAACAAAACTGTATTTAATCATCATTTACCTGAAGGTGATCACCCTGACGCCTTCTTTTGTCCGCAACGGAAAAAGAATATGTTCCGGACTTGCACTGAAGTATCCCGGCAGCGCGACAGTACCCTCACCGGCCTCCTTAGTGAAATCACTTGCTGGACTTTGGGTTCCGTCATTATCTATCATGGTCAGTGTCAGCTGCTGCCCGTTCAGCGACCTGCCTTTCTCAGCGCCGCCCAAGCCAGGGACAGTGTTATAAACCAGGCAGAGCTGTTGTTGCAGGATACCAGCTGCCACCCCGGCAAGCAGCTTGTCTTCAGGTGCCGCCCTGGCAATGAAACGGTCGAATTTAGCGCTGCCGGTATAGCTGAAACCAGTCACCGCGATACCCGATGCAGACATCCCTGTCAGAAAATAGGTATTGTCATTGAACAACAGCTGATGTGCATTAAGCCCGGCAACTGGCCGTGCGAAAGTATTTACAGTCACATCCGGGGAAACCGAAGCATCATAGTACCAGCTGCCGGAACGAAGGCCTTCAGGTGCCGGCTGGCGTTCTTCCGTAACATAACCGGCGATGATCAGGTGCCCGGATGCATTGATCTTCGCCTGGTAAGACTGACAATAGCCGGTCTTTACCAATGGAGTCAGCGGAACCTCTGAACATAATCCGGATTGCACTGAAGCCTTCAAAACAACAGGATAGTTATGCCTGTCTTCCGGTCCCCTGGCGATCAGATAAAGTTCTCCCGAATCCGACGGAAGGAACTGACTAAGCTGAAGTGGTCCCTGCCCCTTACCTGCAGAAAATTCACCTTTATGCGTAATGGTCAGGTTTTCATTCATAAAAAAGTACCGGAACATCCGGGCTTTTCCCTCCTCATAAGGCAGCTGTGCAATGAGTGCGATATGTTTTCTGTCAGGAGAAGAGGCAATGTGCCATATCCCCGGATCGTCCGGAGATTTAAAGTCAAAATAGCCGACCAGCATCCCCTCGGAGGTCAGTCCTCCCTTATTGTCTACGGCCTGCATAGCCATAACGTTACGGCCGGTAACCATATTGTGGCTCTGGACAAAGGCGGTAAGGTTCCTTCCCGCAAGGGCCAGTCCGGCAAGCGTGAAATGATTGTCTCCTACCTGGGTAGCTACCCTCAGGTCGCTGGTCAGCGCGATCTCCTCTTCGGCTGTAAGTATCAATCCGAAAATCTGCTCCGTATTCTCCATCCGCCTGAAGAGCAGGAAATCGTTCCACTCATTGAAATAGGAAACAAAACCCTTTTCAGGATCTGGCCGGAAAGGCCGTTCATCGCTGAGATAGGTTTTGATCTGGGCGCCTGCGTTAAACGCAACCGACATCCATAGGATAAAAAGTATTTTCTTCATTTAAAGTAAATCATTGGCAAGATTGGCCAGCGCACTCCTTTCACCCTTATCCAGCGTGATATGAGCATAGAGCGGATGGTCTTTTGCATTCTGGATCAGGTAAGACAGGCCGTTGCTTTCTGCGTCCAGATAAGGTGTATCGATCTGATAGATATCCCCTGTAAAGATGATCTTGGTGTCTTCCCCTGCGCGAGAGATGATGGTCTTGATCTCATGTGGCGTCAGGTTCTGGGCCTCGTCCACAATAAAAAAGATCTTGGTCAGTGTTCTTCCCCTGATGTAGGCCAATGGAGCGATCACGATCTTTTCAGTGCTCACAAACTCATCGATCCGGGCCTGCATCTTCGGGTCCTCGGCATATTGCTCTTTAATGAACCTGAGGTTGTCCCATATCGGTGCCATATAAGGATCGATCTTCGATTTGACATCACCCGGCAGAAAACCGATATCCTTGTTGCTCAATGCAACGATCGGCCGCGTTACGTAAATCTGCCGGTAATCCTTCCGCTGTTCCAGTGCGCTTGCCAGCGCCAGCAATGTCTTTCCCGTCCCGGCTTTTCCCTGTATCGTAACTAGTTTTACATCCGGATTTAACAAGGCATGAACTGCAAATTCCTGTTCATGATTTCGCGGTGCAATACCAAAAACCTCCTGTCTGCGCACCCGTTGCAGGCTTAAGGACTGCGCATAGTACCAGGCGGTAATACTTTTTCTGCCAGACTTCAGGACACAAAACTGATTGGAACCGGGATGAGAGATGGCCAGGTTCACAGCAGGAACACTCCCTTCTGTCTTAAGCTGGTCCAGCAGTTGAGCAGGTAACCCGGAGACCGTGCTTTTCCCGGTATAAAGCTCATCCAGATTCTTTACCTTCCCAGTCTCATAATCCTCCGCATGGAGGCTTAGCGATTTGGCCTTCAGTCTCAGGCAGATATCCTTGGACACCAGAACTACCTTCTTTTCTGGAAATTCTTCTTTAAGACTCAGTGCGGCGTTAAGGATACGGTGATCAAATTTTCCTGCACCGAAGATCGCTTCAGCATCTGCCTCAAACGGATGCCTGTCCAGGATGACCTTAAAATTACCACGTCTGGCGACAGTGCCGCCAATGCCATTTAAGGAAACCCATTCATTGAGCAAATGGTCACCCGACATCTTGTCCATAAGCCTGATGAAGCTTCTTGCCTCAGCATTCCTGGTCTCATTACCGTTCTTCATATTATCGAGCTCCTCCAGTACCTGTATCGGTACTGCCACATCGTGTTCCTGGAAATTGCGGAATGCATTGTGGTCATAAAGGATCACCGAGGTATCCAGGACAAATATCTTTTGTTGCTGACGGGCCGGTTGTCTGACGTGCTTAGCCATTATACACGTGGGTGTTTTTAGTTAATTCTCAGAACATCAGGTAGACCTTGAAGCCGAGGTTGTTGATAACCCCATCGGTTTCCAGGTTAAAGCTGGTCTGCCTGCTTTTATAAATACTTCCCGGTGTAGCCCCGTCGGTCTGGTCTACCTGTTTATAACCCGCATTGAGCGATAGCAGGTTGGCCTCAAGTGCCCAGCGCCTGCTGATAAACCAGGCAAGACCACCATGAGCACCTATGCTGTAATTCTCATTGCGCACTTCGTTCAGGTTGTTCGGATCGTCATAGGTCAGTTTAGCCAGGGAATAACCAAGGTTTCCGCCCGCATAGGCATAGAGCTTACCGACAAGCGGGTAATAACGCTGATAATGCAGATTTGCACCATATCCATTAGTCGTGTTGTTGAGCGTCGTGCTGGTACTCGTACTTTCATTACGGCTGTAAATCAGATCCAACCCTAATTTCTGGTTGTCCCTGAAAAAATAACCATAGCCAATTGAATACAATTGATTTTTTACCTGCTGGGTAACCGCACCGGTAGGCGTCTGTGAATCATTCTTCGCATTGTTGAACGCAACACCCAGTCCAACCGCACTGGTTCCCTGTGTCTGGCCAAACGTATAGCTGGCGGCAAGTACCGAAATTAAAGTGAGTAATGTTTTTTTCATTGATGTGTTTATCGGTCTATAAAGACGTCAATGTAGCAGATTTTTAGCGAAAACAAAAACGGAGCCCCTCTTCTTGCGATTTGGCAGCTCCGTTTTTTCTCCTGCACACCACCGTAGCGGTTTACAGTGCAGTCAATAGCGTCTGTATCTTTATGATCACCTCTGGTTCGTCCCGTAGGACCTTCCTGAAGCTTTTGATCATGCCTTTTTTGATCCGGCTGTGCCGGTCTTTTGAAAAACCTGAACCCTTTGCCCTTAAGCTGGTGTTCTTCCGGTTATTTCAGGCTTTCAAAGTACTTGCTGATTGACAATACTAATATACGGACATCTTGCCTTCTTGCAAGGAAAATCGTAAATAACTTATAAACAAGTTATTAACCTTGAAATTCACTTTACCAACAAGTTATGAACATTTTTCGCCCGTCTGTAGCGTATAGCCTGTATCTCCCGTTTTATTTACAGAGCGTTAATTTAGATGGTGGGGCCGGGTCGTAGACGACCTGGTTCCATTTTTAAGCAGGTAATCTCAAAACATTAAAAAATGACTTCAAAAATATTCAATAAGCTCCCCTCCGTCAATTCTCTTGTGGTTTGCGTAATCGCATTGCTGATCCTCATGGGAATACAATTGATACAAGGCTGATTCAGCATCAGCCACGGTTATCTTCCAGTGCCGAAATTTTCGCCAAGCGCCTGAGATGGCGATCTTCACCGGTAAACTTCGCTTTCAGAAAGGCTGTCACAATTTCCTTAGCCAGTTCGATACCCAGCACACGTTCGCCGATACAGAGGATATTCACATCATCATGTTCAACAGCCTGGTGTGCCGAATAGGTGTCATGGCATACTCCTGCCCTGATACCCTTAAACTTATTGGCCGCAATACTGACGCCAACGGAGCTGCCACAGATCAGTATACCCCTCTGCCCCGCCCCGCTCAGCAGTGCCCTGGCCACATTGGCAGCCTGGTCTGGGTAATCAGATGGCTGTTCATCAAAAGCGCCTGTATCCAAAACTTCATAGTCCTGCTGCAACAGCATTTCTATAATAATGCCTTTGTATTTAAACCCTGCATGGTCTGAGCCGATCACTACTTTCATATACTATCTAATCTGTTTTGTATTTTCCAGTTCTTTCACCGTAAATGCACCTTGCCTGCCTTTCAGCTTTTCCCTTACGGCGGTTACCTCTTTCTGCGTTATTTGCCCGGCGTCATTCTGCCAGGACTGCCTGACAAAACTGAGCAGCTGGGCAATATCCGTATCACTGATCTCATCCGAGTGGGCAATACCTGGCATATCTCCCGATACCTCCGGCGTCTGGTACACATGGCCATTGACATTGACAGGCCCCGTCAGACCAAACAACACAATGGAGACGAGTTTGGTTTTGTCACCGGTAACCCACTGGGATTTGTTCAGCGGCGGTGCCAGAGAGGTGACTCCATTACCATCTGCGCCATGGCAGGTCTGACATACCGTACGGAACAACGCAGCGCCCCTGGGATACTGCAGGGCCAGCGCTTCCGGATTGCGGTTCTTTTGTGTATTCCTGAAAGTGGCGATGACTTTCTTCAGTTGCTTATAAATACGTTTTGAAGTATCAGGCACTGAAACAGAGACCAAATCCATAAAGGACTCCTCCCTGTAGGCAAGGTTGCTGATTATGGCGTCGGCTATAAAGCCGTTATCGGGATACCTGCGTGCCAGTGTAAGCAGCAAGGCATTGACAGACTTTTCGTCAAATGGCCTGAGGTCATAGGCAACATAGGCCAGGTAAGGCGCAGTCGACTCATCATTGTCTTCAGCCATTTTTTCAAGCGCATCTCTGTAAGCGGCCGCCGAGGACACGTTAAGCACCGAGGGAATGACCGATAATGCCTGCGCCCTGATGTGGGGATCGGCATGTTTCAGCAGGGCAAGGACTTCGTTGGTCTCCAGAGCCCTGAGACCTTCCAGTACCCAAAGGGCATGAATAACCTGCAATGGATTGGCCAACGGCAGCGACGCACCAGCCAGAATACGCTTCAGCTGAGGTACTGCCAATTTCATTTTTCCGTCGATAAGGGCCTGTTGCGCCATATCCCTGACATATCCGTTTGGATTTCCCAGCAGGACGACCAGCCTGTCTGCATCATCAGGGATCAGCACAGGCTGTACTTTCTTCCCCTTTGGTACGACCTTATAGATCCTTCCGCAGTTGAGTGGCAGCGTCAGGTTCCTTGCCTTGATCTGGCCCGCAAGATAAGGGGTCACGTAAGTCTTATGCTGGATAATGCCACGGTACATATCCACAATATACAATGCACCGTCCGGCCCGTTGCAAAGGCTCACCGGTCTGAACCTTTCATCTGTGCTCGCCAGGAATTCCTTTTTCTTATAGGCTTGCTCACCTTTAACAACATACCCAGACTCCTTAAGTATATTACGCTTGATGAGGTTCCCTGAAGGCTCAGCTACAAAGGCATTGAAATCATAGGAAGGCCCGAATAAAGCCCCGCGGTAGATCAACGGCGAACATGCTGCCGTAAAATTCGCCAGGCGAAGGCTGTCATCCAGCGTTCCCTGCATATACCCCCTGTTTACACCAGGCGTGGGCCGGATCGGATAAGTATGGTTGTCCGCAACAGTACGTTCATAATAACCCGCCACTCCGCGCTGGTTTTTATTGGTTGCCCCAAAGCCAGGACTAAAATAATCGCCCTGGACATTGGAAGAATTATCATTGTAATACAGGCGCCCATAGTTATCCTGGCTGATGCCCCACTGTCCTCTGAAATGTGTATTGTCAATCAGCCATTCACTGCCTTGTTTGCGGTAGCGTTTGGCCGATTTCGCATTATAGATCCAGTTGTCCAATGCCCTTAATAAACCATTTGGCTGGTGCTCCACATTTCCCTCTGTGGCATATTTGGGATCCACGAGGGTTCTTTTTACAGGCTTATCGCCCTTAAGCTCATAAAACCAGAGATTGGGTGGCTCCGCAACCAGAATTCCGTTTTCAATCAGGCAGATGGCTCTGGGGAGGACAAGCGAATCGATCACTGTTTTTCGGGTATCGGCAACACCGTCACCGTTCTTATCCTCAAGGACCACGATCCTGCCATTTGGCTGATCTTCACCGGTGCCCAGCGTATCGGGCATATATCCGTTCATCTCAATGACCCACATCCTGCCCCTGCGGTCGAAGCTCATGGCAACAGGTGTCGTGACCAGTGGCTCGGAGGCGATCAATTGTACATCGAACCCCTCCTCTACCTGCATTTTCGCGATGCTCTGGTCTGCAGGGACCACGGGCGAGCTGTTGAAGTTTGTAGTTTGCATACGCGACGGAGCCGTCTGGCTTCCTGCCTTTTTATAGCTCTGACACTGATACAGGATAAATACAGCTGAGAAGAGTGCTGCATAGTAATAACGTTTCATACCTGGTATTCCGATCTGGTTGTTTGTGCTGAAACAAAGCTAGAAACTAAATCCAATAATCGTACCTGCTTTTCATATCAGTCTTGTTACTACAACCTTGTAGTAAATTTTTTTTTTGATATTTGCCTGATCTGACATCACACACTAGACATGAAACATCTTTTCCTTACCCTTTTACTGGTCGTTGCCTATACATTCAGCAAAGCTCAGGGACTCGAGCCCGGCACTTCGTTACCTAAAGCCGTATTCTATAAGACAGACGGTACCGCATTTTCTACCGAGCAGATACCGTCCGGGAAAAAGGCCCTGCTGATGTTCTTTGATGCCACTTGCGAGCACTGCCAGCGTGTAGGCGCCCATTTTTCCAAAAGGACAAAGGAACTGACGGGTGCCAATATTTACCTGGTTACCCAGGATGAGCCTCAGTCCATTGATTATTACGTCAATAAATTTGCAAAGCCGCTGACAGCCCTTAAAAATGTTACCATACTCCGTGATAAGGACAAGATCTTTGTACCGCTATTCCACCCAAGACAATATCCTGCCCTGTATCTGTTCGGTACAGACAAGAAACTTGTATTCTTTTCCAGTAATGAAAAGGACGCCGGAAAGTTTGTAACGCTGATGAAATAAAGTACCCGGGACGGATCGTCTAGGAAAGCACAAGCCTGCCCGCCCTTTTACCCCTTGCGATCAGCATCCAGGCAAAAGAAGCCCCCACCAGTGCCATTACCGCACCTACGGCAACCGGCCAGGTATAGTCATATCCGGACAGTAAGGGCAATCCCCCGAGAAAGGCACCCAGCGCGTTTCCGATATTGAAACTGGCCTGGCTTACAGAAGCGGCCAGCATTTCAGATCCTTTAGCGGTATTGATCATCAGCATCTGTATTGGCGATGCCGCAGCAAAGGCAACAGCACCGGTGACAAACGTCATCACCAGCGACATGACCTGGCTACCGGAAACATAGTGTACGATCAGCAACACGACCGACATGGTCAGCAGCAGCGACAAGGTTGCCCTGGCAGGTGAAAAACGATCGGCCAGCCTGCCCCCGATAAAATTCCCAACCATCATACCTGCACCGGCCACCACCAGGACATAGGTAATATCCTCAGCCCGGAAACCCGAAACTTCGGTCAGCAACGGCGCAATATAACTATACCAGGCAAACAGACCACCTGTTCCTATTGCAATCATCAGGATCAGTATCCAGGACTCGGTCATTTTGAAGAAACTAAGTTGTTTGCCACTGTCACTTTCTTTAGCGGCCGGCAATGCAGGCATCCAGGCCTTCAGGCTGAGCAGGGTCACCAGACCGACCAGTACAATGATCACAAAAGTATATCTCCAGGAGAAATGATGACCAATATAAGTACCCAGCGGTACGCCAAGAATATTGGCTATGGTCAGTCCCGCAAACATCATCGATACGGATTGAGCCTCTTTGCCTTTGTCGGCAATACGGCTGGCCACCACGGAACCCACTCCAAAAAAGGCGCCATGCGGCAACCCCGCCAGCAGACGCGCAATAAACATCATGGTATAGTTAGGTGAAAAAGCAGACAATGCATTGAACCCGGTAAATAGCAGCATCAGCGCAATCAATATCTTCTTGGGTGGATAACTTCCTGCAATCAGCACCAGTAGTGGTGCCCCGATCACTACACCCAATGCATAAGCAGAGATCAGGTGGCCTGCCTGAGGTATAGAAATTCCCAGGTCTTTGGCAATATCGGGCAATAACCCCATCATTACAAATTCCGTAATACCAATACCCAGTCCCCCAAGTGTCAGCGTGAGCAAACTTTTTTTCATACGCTTAGTTAGTGTATTTTTTACACTAAACAAAAATAGGCAATTTATATGCCAGTAAACAATAAGAAACAGCAAAAATGATGTTCAGTAAACATATTGGTACGGTATATGTTACTAACTTCTGGTACAGGTGCTTATGCATTCATAATGCTACCTGACTTATGAAAAACAAAAAAATAAACAGATGAATTACAGAAAACTAATCAGAAAAGGCATAGCCGAACTTCCCGGTCATTCCGGAGACAAGACTGCAGCAGTAGTCGGCCTGCTGGCAGGCCTGGCTGTAGGCGCAGTATTGGGTGTATTGTTTGCCCCGGACAGTGGCAAAAGAACCAGGGAAAAGATTACTGACAAGGCGCTGGACTTTGCCGATAACGTTAAGGACGGTTATCATTCGATGAAGGATACGTTGAGCAACGGACGTGAAAGCCTGAAAGAGCTTAAAGGTCAGGTTGTGGACAAGGTAAAGCATAAAGCACAGGCTGTATCTGAGGAATTCAGGGAATTCAGAGATGCGGAGCTGAGCAAAGGCAGTCAGGGTGGCGAAGATCCAGGCTATACCGGCGCCTAGGCCCGGGTTTTCGGGTCAGCGGAAAGACTGGCCTGGTGACTGAAGAACATCCTGGTGATCGGGATCAGCAACAGACCACATACCGCGAAAATTACAAAAGATACTCTCAGGCTGAAGGCATGGGCCAGGTATCCGATCATTGGCGGCCCCAGCAGCATTCCTGTGATCGAATACGTGGCGATAATGGAAATTGCCATGCCTGGAGAGTATTTTTTTGATGCACCCGCCAGCGCATAGGACATCGGGATAATGGAGGCCGTGCCGAAACCCACCAGGGAAAAACCAGCCATAGCTGTCCAGAATGTGGGAAAACCTACAGCCATTGTAATTCCCGATACGATACAGATGGCACTCATGATATAGGTCCTGGGCATTCCAAAGCGCCCGATAATGAGATCAGACAAAAACCTGGAAGTAGCCATAAAGGTCATAAATATCAGGTACCCATAGGTAAAGATGTCAGCTTTGATGATCTCCTGAAAATAAATACCACTCCAGTCAAACATCCCGCCCTCACATATTGCACACAGAAAAACCACAATCCCCAGATAAAAAATATAAGGGTCCGGTTTTTTCAGATTGAGCTTGTTACCGGTCTCAGACCGGTCGCCCTTAAGCAGATACCGGTAAGAATAAACGGTAACCAGTACCATCAGCAAGGCAACGGCACCAAAATGAACCTGAAGGTCTACGTTTAATGACAGTAATAATGTGGATAAGGCAATACCCGCTATCCCTCCTATACTCCAAAAACCATGAAATGATCCGATGATCTTGTTATCAAAACGCTTTTGCAGGGTCAATGCCTGGGTATTTACAGAGATGTTGAATACTCTGGTGGTAAAGGCAAACAAGGTAATGGCTACCACCAGGGTGAACGTATTGTGTGCAATACCGATCAGGGCCAGCGAAAGCCCGTTCAGTCCGTATCCTGCACTCAGGGGTACCCTGCTGTTATATTTGGAGACCAGCCAGCCTGAAATGGGTAATCCGATCAGCGAGCCCACAGGCATGGCCAGCAAAATAGTCCCGAGTTCAGCCTCGTTAAAACCAAAGGCGGTCTTGATGGTCGGGATGCGCGACGCCCATGTAGAGAAACTGAAGCCGGAGATAAAGAAGAACAGGCTAAGAAAGAAACGGTGTTTGTTATTAGAGATCATAAACCGGTAAACGAGGCAGCAAATGTACGCATTATGCCTGTGGCTTTCCAAGTTGTTCTGATCCCTTTCCGACCGGTCTCTTTACGGATTTTCTACGGGTTCTCTTCGGTTACAGGCATAGAAAACACACATGGGTTTCATTTTGAACCACATTTAACCTACCTTTGTATAACCACGCAGTACCATTTTCAATGGTACATCTGAAGCGTGGGGGCGCCGACAAACCTGGCACAGCGAAAGGCTGGAAAGATTACCTGTTAAAATTCTTAAAAAATGGCAAGAATGAAAAATGGCGTCTATGGCCCTATCACTGGAAAGCTTTGCGGGACGGTCAGCTATACACGTTTGGGTGTACCGGTGATCCGGTCCGCCTCTCGTCCCCGCAGTAAACCTTCAACCCAAAAACAACTGGCAGTACAGAAAGCCTTTAACCTGGTGAATGAATTTGTCACTGCGGTAAATAGCTTTACCAATGTTGGCTTTAAGCCCAAATCCAGGAAAACACCTGGCCGTACACCGAATAACGAAGCGATGTCCGCCAACCTGAAGGCAATCATAACGGGCGAATACCCTGATCTCAGCATTGACTACGCTAAGGTAAGGCTAAGTGATGGCCAGCTGCCGTTAGGCGAAAACATAACCGTGAGTATGGATTCAGGTATCCTGTACTATACCTGGCAGAACCAACCAACTATAGCTTATCCCCGCTTAACGGACCAGGCTATGCTGCTGGCTTATTTTCCCGAAACAAAGCGTGTAGCCATGATGCCAGGCAGCGCCCGCCGTGCGAACGGACAGGACAGTCTTAACCTGTATCTGGAAATGGGGAACAGGGAAACTTACCTGGAAGCCTATATCGCCTTTATTTCCAATGACAGGGAAGAGGTATCTGACAGCCGCTACCTGGGCAGAATTGAATTGTAACCGCACAAACCGGCAGTTACTGCACCGGATTTGCATTTTCAAAAATTAAGGCTAGCTTTACAAAAACTTTAGGGGTGCCATTGTGCTGAGAAATACCCTTTGAACCTGATGCGGTTAGTACCGCCGAAGGGAAAAGTAGAAGCAAATACTGCTGTCTTTTCTGCCCGTAATGGGTATCCCTACAGTTTTACTGATTTTTTGACCAGGAACCTGCTCCGGCATGTATCAAAAACCACAAGAAATGGAAGTAACTGTAAATCAACAAAAATATCATCTTGAGACTGCCTGCTCGGTAGCCGGAATGCTTGCGGCCGTACTTGGTGAAACGCCAAAGGGCATCGCCGTAGCGGTAAACCAGAACATTGTGCCCAGGACCATTTGGACAGACCATATGCTGAAACAGGGCGACCAGGTGATGCTCATCAAGGCTACCCAGGGCGGCTGATCGTACGATAAGGTAACTAATGATAACCATAGAAAATTTAAGCAGATGAAAACAGAAAAAATCCCCGATGAACAGCTGATCAGCCGGAAGCCCTTCCCGGCTTCACGTAAGATCTATGTGAAAGGACAGATACATGATGTCTCTGTAGCGATGCGTGAGATCAGCCTCGGAGACACCAGGGTACACCATGGTTTCGGGTTAACGGAGCCCAACGCTCCGGTGACTGTTTATGATACCAGCGGACCTTACACTGATCCTGAACTTACTATCGATATCCGCAAAGGACTTCCCCGGCTCCGTGAAAAATGGATAACCGACCGTAAGGATGTGGAACAGCTAGAATGCATCTCTTCAGTATATGGCCGGCAACGGCTGTCGGACGAGAGACTGGAGCAACTGCGTTTTTCATTTACTTCAAGGCCTTACCGGGCAATACATGGCCACAATGTTTCCCAGTTGCACTATGCAAGGAAGGGCATCATCACGCCGGAAATGGAGTATATCGCAATACGTGAAAACCAGAGGTCCGGGTTTCCGGAAGATTCTAAAGGCTACATTACGCCGGAATTTGTGCGGCAGGAAGTGGCCGCAGGCCGTGCGGTGATTCCCTGCAATATTAACCACCCGGAGCTGGAACCCATGATCATCGGACGTAGCTTCCTGGTAAAGGTGAATGCCAATATAGGGAATTCTGCAGTGACCTCTTCCATTGAAGAAGAAGTGGAAAAAGCGGTCTGGGCCTGCAGATGGGGTGCAGATACGATTATGGATCTCTCCACAGGGAAAAATATCCATGAAACGCGGGAATGGATTGTCAGGAATTCACCAGTACCTGTTGGCACTGTACCGATCTATCAGGCCCTGGAAAAAGTAAACGGAAAGGCCGAAGACCTGAGCTGGGAGATCTTCAGGGATACACTGATCGAACAGGCAGAGCAAGGTGTAGATTACTTTACGATTCATGCGGGTGTCTTGCTCAGATATATTCCAATGACAACCAAACGAATAACCGGTATTGTTTCACGCGGAGGTTCAATTATGGCCAAATGGTGCCTGGCACATCACCAGGAAAATTTCCTGTATACACATTTCGAGGAGATCTGCGAGATCATGAAGGCTTATGACGTCTCTTTCTCGCTGGGTGACGGCCTGCGCCCGGGATGCATTGCCGATGCCAACGATGCGGCTCAGTTTGCTGAACTTGAAACACTGGGTGAGCTGACCCGGGTTGCCTGGAAGCATGAGGTGCAGACGATCATAGAAGGTCCCGGCCACGTGCCGATGCACCTGATCAGGGAAAATATGGACAAGCAGCTCGAGCATTGCGGCGGAGCTCCTTTTTACACGCTTGGGCCGCTGACTACAGATATCGCGCCAGGTTATGACCACATTACCTCAGCGATCGGCGCGGCGATGATCGGCTGGTACGGCACGGCCATGCTGTGCTATGTGACCCCTAAAGAGCACCTGGGTCTACCTAATAAAAAGGATGTAAAGGACGGGGTAATCACCTATAAGATAGCTGCCCATGCCGCGGATCTGGCAAAGGGGCATCCGGGTGCCCGGCACCGTGATGACGCCTTGAGTAAGGCGAGGTTTGAGTTCAGATGGGAAGATCAGTTCAATTTATCACTGGACCCGGATACTGCCCGGGAATTCCATGATGAGACTCTACCGGCGGAAGGTGCCAAGATCGCACATTTCTGTTCCATGTGCGGGCCCAATTTCTGCTCCATGAAAATTACGCAGGAAGTTCGTGAATTTGCTGCTCAGCAAGGTCTTGATGAGCAGCAGGCCCTGGAACAGGGCATGTCTGACAAGGCCAGGGAGTTTACAGATAAAGGAAGCGAAATATATTTGTAAGAAGGATAGGCAGCATTAAAATGGAATTGTACGTCATCGCCGGCCCGCAACCTTTGCCAGAAGAATCCAGGCTGATCAATAAACTGTTTGAGGCCGGACTGGAGGTATTTCACCTGCGGAAGCCGGGTATGGGACGGAAAAAATATGCAGCACTCATCGCAGGTATAGATGTCGCCTGGTACGACAGGATCGCACTTCATCAGCATCACGAGCTGGCTGCTGAATTTGGAGTTCGCAGACTGCATTATCCCGAACAGATGAGATCAGAACCGCGTATGCGGGCGTATCCGGATGGAACAATACGAAGTACGTCTGTACATGACCCGGATGTCTTAAATGTGCTTCACGGTTTCAATTATACGTTTTTCGGGCCCGTGTTTGACAGCCTGTCAAAACCTGGCCATAACGCGAGGTACCGACCGGCCCAGCTTACTGCAGCGCTGGATGAATACCGTCAGAAACCAGAAAACACAAAGGTAATTGCCGTCGGAGGCATTGGCCTCTGTAACGCACTGCACATTGCTGAAATGGGCTTCGATGGTTTGGCCTTGCTCGGTGCGGTATGGAGTAAGCCGGAGCAGGCTGTTGAAAATTATAGGATGATAAGAAATCTGATATGGAATGAAGCGGCAACAGACTACAGGTGACCTGAGCCCTTTTGCAAGAGCTCGGCGACGCCCCTGCGTACTCAGTCTGGCAGGCTTCGATCCCAGCGCAGGCGCCGGCGTTCTGGCAGATGTGAAATGCTTTGAGCAGCATCATGTATATGGCTTTGCCATATGTACTGCGATGACGGTTCAGAATGACATGGAATTTCTTTCCTGTGAATGGCGCTCGGCTGCCAGGATCATCGGGGAACTGGAACCATTGATCAGGAAGTTTAACCTGGTTGCGGCTAAAGTCGGTCTGATCAGGGACGAAGAAGTTCTGCTGGAAGTCGTAAGTTATCTGAAAAGCAGCATGCCTGGTATCCGGATCGTCTTTGACCCTGTGCTGAAGGCAAGTGCAGGTTTCAGCTTTCACAACTGGAATGATGGTCTTTCCAGGCTTCGCCGCGTATTGGAAAAGCTCGAACTCATCTGCCCGAATTTTGAGGAAATGACAGTTATGGGAAACAGAGAGACTAAGGCACAGGATACGGCGCGGGATTGGGCACAATATTGTCCGGTACTGTTAAAAGGCGGACATCATCCATCCGAACCTGGAACAGACTACCTCTACTTATCTGGCGGGCAGACCTGTGAAGTCATCGAGCTTCGCCCGGTGCGTGGAAATATTTATGAAAAACACGGCTCCGGCTGTGTGCTTTCTGCCGCTGTGACGGCAAACCTGGCACTGGGGCAGGACCTGCCGACGGCTTGCAGACTGGCAAAATCCTATACGGAAGCTTTTTTAAAAAGTAACGAAACGCTACTGGGATATCACTCATAAAATAGATAATACACAGAAAACCAATAACTATAAATAGTTTTACATGAATAAACAGATGACTATAGGAAGGTTACATTACGTTTCACAGCAATCTGCTTTGTGTACCCACCTCGACGCCATTGACGAGGTACTGGCCTCAGGCGGCAAATGGATCCAGCTTCGGGTAAAGGACCGGCCTGTAGCTGAGGTACTGAAACTCGCACTTGAAAGCCGTAAACGCTGTACACAATATGATGCCACACTGATCATCAATGACGATCCGTATGTTGCAGCTGAGGCCGGGGCTGATGGCGTACACCTTGGATTGGGCGACATGCCTGTTTCTGAGGCCAGGAAGATCCTGGGCCCAGGTGTCATTATCGGGGGGACTGCCAATACTTTCAGTGATATCGCCCGCAGGGTCGCTGATGGCGTGGATTACATCGGCTTAGGTCCCTGCCGCTTTACCACAACCAAGGCCAATTTAAGCCCCGTCCTGGGCCTGGATGGCTACAGACTGCTGATGCAGCAGGTAAAAGAGGCTGGTTTTAAGGTGCCCGTCATTGCCGTTGGAGGGATTCTGGGCACAGATATCCCCCTGCTCAGGGAAGCCGGTTTATATGGTGTAGCGGTTTCAGGTGCACTGACCGGGAAAGCACAGCTCAGAAAAAAAATCAATAAAATGTATATGGAATTAGAACGCTAGCGCACCATGAATATGCTGAAAATCGCAGACAGAGTTTTTAAATCGAGGTTATTTACGGGTACAGGTAAATTTGCCTCGCCGGCGGTCATGGAAGAAGCGCTGCTGGCATCCGGATCAGAACTGGTGACTGTTGCACTCAAACGCATCGATCTGAAAGACCATTCTGACAATATCCTTCTGAATATCAACCGTTCTGAAATTAGTTTATTACCAAATACTTCAGGTGTGCGCAATGCACGGGAAGCAGTGTTTGCAGCGCAAATGGCCAGAGAGGCATTGGAAACCAACTGGATAAAACTGGAGATCCATCCTGACCCAAAATATCTTTTGCCGGATCCGGTGGAAACACTCCGGGCGACGGAGGAACTGGCGGGACTTGGCTTTGTGGTGCTGCCCTATATACATGCCGACCCGGTATTGTGCAAACGCCTGGAAGATGCGGGAACAGCAGCGGTCATGCCACTTGGTGCACCAATCGGTAGCAATAAAGGGCTCAGGACTATTGATTTTCTGGAAATCATCATTAACCAGAGCAAAGTCCCTGTAATTATTGATGCCGGTATCGGCGCCCCTTCCGATGCAGCCAGGGCGATGGAGATCGGCGCCGATGCCGTACTGGTAAATACCGCAATTGCAGTTTCCCCTGATCCCGTAAGAATGGCGGAGGCTTTTAAGACTGCAGTAGAAGCAGGCAGAAAGGCTTATGAAGCAGGCCTTGCGGCTACAGTCCCGTTTGCTGTTGCCAGTAGCCCGCTGACAGCTTTTCTGACAGATTAACTTGATAAAACCCTCAGATACAATTGCTTTTATGTCAACCTTTGCTGATTTATTTAATACTTATTGCTGGGATAAGGTCAGGTCGGATATTTACGCCAGGACTCCGGCTGATGTCGAAAGCGCCTTAACCACCAGGAACCCGACACTGGAAGATTTCAAAGCGCTGATTTCTCCGGCAGCAGCACCTTATCTGGAACAAATGGCCAGCCTGAGCCAGCAACTTACCCTACAGCGATTTGGTAAGACCGTACAACTGTATGCCCCGATGTACCTGTCCAATGAGTGCAGCAACATCTGCACTTATTGCGGATTCAGTTATGACAACAAGCTGAAGAGAAAAACGCTTTCGGCAATTGAAATTATGCAGGAAACCGTCGCATTGAAGCACATGGGTTATGAACACGTTTTGCTGGTAACGGGCGAGGCCAGCCGGACCGTACACACGGAATACTTCAGAAAAGCCCTGGAGCTCGTCCTGCCGCACTTTGCACAGGTATCTATGGAAGTGCAGCCTTTAGAAGAACCGGAATACGCTGACCTCTCGGCTGCCGGCCTGCACGCTGTGCTGGTCTACCAGGAAACTTATCATCAGGAAGATTACCGTAAACATCATCCTAAGGGAAAAAAAAGCAATTTCGGGTACCGGCTGGAGACCCCCGACAGAATAGGAAAAGCAGGAATCCATAAAATCGGTCTTGGTGTGCTGATCGGACTGGAGGACTGGAGAACAGATTCGTTCTTTACTGCACTCCATCTTTCGTACCTGGAGTCGACTTACTGGAGGAGCCGGTACAGCATCTCCTTTCCCAGGCTGAGGCCATTCAGCGGCGGACTCGAACCTAAAGTGATCATGTCTGACCGGGAGCTGCTGCAACTGATCTGCGCATACAGGATATTTAACCGCGAAGTGGAGCTTTCGATTTCCACCCGGGAAGCCAGGCCATTCAGAAACAATGTATTTAAGTTGGGTATCACTTCCATGAGTGCCGGTTCGAAGACAAATCCGGGAGGATATGCCGTAGAACCGTCGTCGCTGGAACAATTTGAGGTTTCCGATGAACGCTCCGCCTTCGAGATCGCAGGCATGATCACTTCGCAGGGGTATGAGCCTGTTTGGAAAGACTGGGATCGTAAACTCGCCTGTTTTTAAAAAAGTGTTAAAAATTTCAGGTATAATTCAAAAAAAACGACAAGATTATCCGCATCACATTTTTTTAACTTTTATTCTAAAAACAGACTATGGATGAAAAATACATTTTGCAGGAGATTCTTGACAACCTGACGAGGCGTGACTTTACAAAGGCGATGAAGTTGCTTCCTGTACTCACGGGGAAGTGCAAAAACACCATTTATGGTTATGCGAAGATCCCGAAAGATTCGAAAACCGAAATCCCTTATGATGTGGGCCATATCCTCGAAGATTTTTTTGGTCTTCCTCCCAGGGGGCTATCCAGGAAAAAAGTGACCTGCAAGCACCTTAAGGAGTTCATATCCGAACCACACCACAGGGTAGGAAAGAAGAGAAGGCCGGAATAGTTCCGGCCTTGATCAAAAGATAAAACCTACAGAAATATAAGGAAGTGTCGCTTCCCGCGAAAAACCTACGGCCGCCTGGATCAGCAGCACCTCTCCGGGAACCACATAGAGTCCCCCACCATAGCCATGATGCCAGCGGGATGATGTCTCTCCGCGTTCCCACACCCTTCCAATATCATTGAATGCGATCATTCCCACAGTTCCGGGCACCAGGTATGAAGCAAAGTTGAACAGTTTAAGCCTCATGTCAATATTGTGATAGGCCATAGTTGTGCCGGTAAACCTGCGGCTGTTAAAGCCTCTCAGGCTGTTTACCCCTCCAATCTGCATGCGCTGGAAAAACGCAGGATTACCCACTACGGTACCTCCGCCCAGCCTGTTCGCAAACACAACACCTGAATTGGCGGGCTTCAGGTAAAACCGGAACTCGGTAGTTACCGCGCCATATTTATCTGCCGTTTTGTCGAGCCGGTGCTGCCCGATAAGACTGGTCTTCCAGTAAATTCCGTTTGAAGGAATGGCCACATTGTCTCTGGAGTCGTAAATCATATCTGCGGTAAAGCCTCCATAGTATTTGTCTTCAAAGATTCCCTGTTCGGGATGGAGCGCGTTGTAGTCATTAAAAAAACGTTCTTCGTTAGCGGATGACCTACTGGTATACCATGAAGCCAGTATACCCGCCTGAACTTTCAGATTTCTGCCCAGATCCCGGCTTAGTTTTATTTCTGCGTTCAGATAATCGTAGTGGTTGCGGTAATATTTAATGCCATCTTCCCTGTCTTGAGTGCTTTCTTCCTGATCCACATCCAGAAACTTAGTATCATTGCCGATACCAAAAAAATTGCTCTGGTTATTTGGCCCCAGCAAGTGGCCATGGATGATCAGATCGTTTTTTCCGACCGCATGTTTGAACTCACTCTTATAATCCAGGATGAACGATTGTCTTCCTGTAGTATAATTGGTCCAGAATTCATGTCTGGCACCAAATGGCCGCTTCCTGAAGCCCTGCGTTTCAACAATATAACCTAGTCCGATCTGGAACCCCTGGTCAATATTATAGTTCAGGCTGAATAAAGGTCCCGATCTGTCATACAGGAAGCTGTTTTTATCGAACTGGTTCACAAGCGTATCGTTTTCAAGACGGAATCTCGCCAGAGACCGGGATGGCAGTCTGTTATTTTCTTCCCGGAGGTCGTAAATGAATGGTTTATTGCGAACATCGCCGCCAACCTCGAAGTTATCCGCACCACTCCCGCCGATCAGGCGCACCCGGATCGGTGAATTTTCCTTTCCGGTTACCGAAAAGACATCTTCCCCGCCCATTCCATAAAGCCTGACTTCACGGGTAATATTGGGTTGAAACGTTCGCTCATAGACTTTTCGTCCTTGTTTACCTTCTTTATTGATGTTATGCACGGTGACTTTTACCGTACCGCTTTCCTGGTTACTAATCTCAACATATTCTTTCTTATCTGAGGCGGGAACATCTACATGGATAGATAAAAACCGGTAATAATGCAGGGCCAGTGAATCCAGCTTGTCCCTTCGGGAGTTCATGAACCGGATCAGTTCCTCGCCTCCGAGCCTGAAGATCGTATCGGGCATTTTTCTGAATGCACTATCGATTACCGCTCTGGTCAGCCTGGATTTCACGAAACTGACCTGCTCCTTCCAGTCCTGTTCATCCAGTTCATTCAGGAAATAGCGGTCAAAGTAACGTTCATTAAAGTTCCAGTGATCTACGTCCCGGATGGTCCCGCTATAAGGCTGCAGATGTGATTTGAGCCACTGGTGATTGAGTATCCAGGGGAATACACCCGAGGTCCGGTAAAATACTTTATCGCGGTCGCGGGGAATCGGCAGATAAGAAGTCTCGCCCTTTTCCTTGACCGGTAACCATCGCCAGTTATCTTCATGACGGTCCCAGTCGCCCAACAGGAAATCCAGCAGCCTCGCCCTTAAAGTCAGCTTCTGATTGGCCCTGGTATCGTTGTCCTGCTGTATTTTCCGCTGAACTTTAGCGGTATTGTCCGTCTCCTCGTCAAAAGGTGACCTGGGCTCGAGGAGGTACACAGCATTGGCAAAATCTTTACGGTAGTCACCCAGTGCAGGATCATCACCGACATAAACAAGTTCTGGGGCAGCATGCGCAAGCCCGAGCGCGCTGGCCAGCGGTGGCACGACCAGCGCTGCAAAGGGATGATTGGTGGATACCTGGTCCTGGACAATGTCTTTTGCGATGGTAGGCCGCAGGTTTTCAGGTAGTCCGCGTTCAGGATATTTCTGCACGGTCCTCAATGCCCATTCTTTTCCTGAAGCATCTTCCAACCGTAGTGAGCGGGTCTGCATGCCGCCGCCCAGTTTTACAATCCTGAAGCCGCCACGTTCCTTGCCGAGGTCTATCTTCCTGATCTTTACCGGTGTAGCCCAAACTCTGCGGTATCCCTCTCCCAGCCAGAACCTGTGCAAAGCGCTTACCTTGTCATATTCAGGCCCCATAGCTACCGTTATGGAATCACTTGTGACCTGTGAATGGGTGGAAAGGCTTACACTGGTCAGGAGGCTGAATAAAAATAATGACAGGTAAGGCAGGCTTTTCAAATGCATATCAATTTGCTGATCTTTTATAGCTTACCCCGACCCTCAGCGCCTTCAAACCTTCCACACCCTGCAATTCTTCCAGTTCCAGGTGTTCAAGATCGTTGTTGAGCAAGCCCTGGCGCTGCAGTTTCCTGATGTACCCAAGATATTCCTGGGCTTCTGAAGAGTTGAAATAGACAATAGCAATTTTTCCGGGCTGTGTCAGCCGCTCATCAGTATCACGGATATGGGCCTTGTCGATACGTTTCTTCACCATCTGATAGCGTATATTGTAACTTCCTTCCACATCAAACCGCTGCTCATCAATCCTGAAGCTAACATCAATCGGCTTGTCGTAGATAAAGATCAGCTGTGTAGTTTCCAGGGGAAGGGAAAAATAAGGCCCCAGATTATTAGTCGTCTGCGCTATTTCCGCGAGGACCCTGAGTTGTTTGAGTCTGAAGGTACTGATCAGCTCTGGTGTAAATGGTTTACCTGGCGCTATGGACTGGCCCAGATAAATATCAAATTCGACGCCGTCGGTCCTGAACTTTTCAAAGTAATTGGGATAAACTGCCTGCAGCTCGGTGTTGAAATCATCCAGGTGCCTGGTGACCGCCAGATTGATCATTTGCATGCTTTTCTCATAACGTTCCCGGTTTTCATATACCTTGCTGTCTGCCCCGGTCTGCCTGAAATAAGTTTCAATAACTGCGGAAAGTTCCGGATGCTTCTCTTTCAGCAGATTTAGTTCTGCAGGGACCTGCCGCTGAAGATAATCTTCCGTTTTTAATATTTCCCGGTCTGAGAGTTCATCCAGGCTCTTAAATTTCCAGATGGTGTCTTTTTTGGGAATATCATCTTCATTACAAAGTAAAGCCATATTTCCGACTTGCCGGATCGTCTGTTCAAGTATCTCAAAATGAGCGTATAAGTCACGTCGGATCGCTGCGTTCCGCTGAACACTCGAATTCCTGATATCCACAGCGCCATACAGCGGGAATACATTCCGGAAGTAAATCGGCTCTACAGGAAGATTGCGTTCCCAGGCACCTGACTGCAGGTAGTTGTAGGCTGCTTCATTGAACCGCCACTGAATGGCAGGTTGAAGCGCGGTAAACTTATCGGTAATGATATCCTGTATCCTGTTATTAAAATCTATAATGATATTCTGGAACAATTGTGCCAGTAAGGGAAAGGCGCTTTCAATCTTCGTTAAGGTATTGCCATTGAATACGCTGTTGTCCCGCGTATAAAACTCAAGGCATCCGACGAGTTTGGCGTTATAATACAATGGAAATAGCGCGTAAGATCTGATCCCTGTTCCGCTCAGCAACCTGAGCAGTTGGTAACCGGATTGCTCCTCCTCAGTGATCTCGGGAAAAATGAGTGTCCTTGGGTTCCGGAGGTAGTCTTCGATCAGGCTTTTATACTCAATATCGTCGATACCCTTGTCCCTGGCCAGTTGGATGACGATGCTCCTGAAACCTGACTGCTCGTCAATCATCAGCTTCTTGTTTACCTTAATGTAAGGCAACATTCCAAATTCGGCGTGCTCTGTACCGACAAGCGTCTTTAATGCCGCTGCAATATCCTTACTGTGTTCACCTCTCTGCGATTCATTGTGCTGAATGATGATATCTTTTACAGTCTCTAAGGCATATTCTGCAGTCACATCGGTAAGTGTGATGATCGCGATGCCCTCAATGGTAAAAATCCCGGGCGGGATCAGCTTAGTCAGTATCTTGAGTGTATTCCGCTCATCTTTGATGTAGTCCCTAACATCTTTCAGGTCATATTCCGGGAGGCTTGCGCTTGCGGTAATATCCATGAACCGGGTATCCACATCCAGGCGGTAATACCGGAGCAGATGCGTTTCCGGATCTGTTATAGAATGGATGGTAAACTGATTACTGTTAAGCGAAAAGCCATAAAACCGTTCCATAATGATATTATAGAAAGCGGAAAGCATGTTTCGTTCCATGTCCTTTTTGGGCGGCAGGGTAAGGTCTGGCCTCAGGCTACACATGGACTGTCCCATAAATACGCTGTAAAATGCGTCCGTTCCATAATGAAAAACCCCGCTCAATGGTGTACCGATGGCCCAGTACTGCTGGGTTTCATCATTAATGATCGGCGAAAGCGAGGTATGGATCAGTTCAAAAAGCTGCGTGTATTTGGGTGCGTCTTCAGGTGCTACAGGATTTCTGAGTTCGGGATACTGATTAAACTGCTGAAGAATATATCTGTAAAAATTCACCTTACCAGTCTGCTCTGTTTCTGCCTTTCTCTCGACATATTCAATGAATGGCCGCAGGGAAAGCCTGATTTCTGCGCCTGTTGGATGCACTCCGGGATTGTTTGCCTTATTCAGATCTAGCGTTATGGCTTGCATGGGCGTAAATAAAAACAGCTTCAAAGGTACTATGTGATTTCACATAACCGGTAAGATAAACGTAATTATTTATAAGCGAACTTAAGTATGTTTCCGTCTGTGATCTCATCCCCTTCATTCGAAATGTAAAGGTTATTGTCCTTGTCGAAGGCGATGCCTTCAGGCTGGTTGAAAGTCGACGCATTCAACTGGTGTGCTTCCTTTATTCTCCAGGAAGCATCTGTCACGACCAGCAGTTTATTCATAGACGACAGAATATACCATTCGCCTGTCCTGGGGTTTTTAGTGAGTGCCGACGGGTGAAAGCCGGTTTTCAGCTTTTTCTCCAGCTGATCAAGGGCTATACTGAAACTACCTTCGAAGGTCAGCGTATCGGCTCCCTGGTCATAGGCAAGCCTGTAACCTGTTAACAGCTGTTTTTTTTTGTCAGAGGCACAGCTCTTGCAGAGTATATACAATTTTTTTTCTCCGGCATCTGCATAAAGGCTTTCGTATTCAGCTTTGGGGACGAGTCGCTTGTATTCTTTTACAAGATCTGTTTTCTTTCTGGTGGTTTCACTAAAGGGAAACGAATAGACCGTTCCGCTGCTTTTAAGGACAAAAACCTGCTCGAAAGCAATGGCCAGATCTTCATAGTCACCGGACGGTGCAAATTTGATATTCTTTTGCTTCTTTACACCCCAGGCCTGTCTGAACAAACGGCCGTCTTCATCCTGGATGCTGTAAACGGTATCGGCGTTCATATTGCGAAAGGCAATGCCCGAGATCTCCAGTAAGCTGGACGGCATTTTGAATTTATCCGGCATTTTTAGATTATAGCCCTCGGGGCTGGTGTATTTTCCTTTTGGCAGCTTGCAGCTGAAAAAAGGAAAGGTCAAGATCAAGATGAAATAGCTGAACCTGTTCATGTTGCTGAAGGCAGCGCATGCTGCTGTTTTAAATACTGATAAATTGCTTCCTGCGCCGTATTGTCGTACTGCATCTCCAGCAGTTGGAGGATGGCCAGCCGGAGCTGATTGTCATACACGGGAAAACACACTTCTATCCTGTTGTAAATATTTCTGTTCATCCAGTCTGCCGATCCCATCCACACTTCTTCCTTTCCGCAATTGTGAAAAGCAAAGATACGGCCATGTTCCAGATAACGGCCTACAATACGGATTACTGTAATGTTCTCGCTGAGACCGGCCACTCCGGGCAACAGGCAGCAGATGCCCCGCACGATCAGCCTTATCCTGACCCCTGCCTGGGAGGCGGCATAAAGCTTGGCGATCAGGGACTGCTCTTCGAGGTTATTTAATTTGATGGTAATGCCGGAACTTTTTCCTGACATGGCATGGTTTATTTCCCGTTGTATGAGGTTGAGGAATGCTTCCTGCAGGTTAAACCGGGATATCAGCAAGTGCCGGAAAGACAGGGTATCGTCAGCCGTATATTTCCCTGCGGCAAGAAAATTAAACAACTGCTCCAGTTCTGACAGCAAAAGACTGTTTGCGGTCAGTAATATATGGTCTGTATAGAAACGGGCCGTGTTTTCATTCAGATTTCCAGTAGCCAGTAAACCCAGTGACTGAACGGACGCTCCGCTCTTTCTTTTTACCAGTGCGATTTTTGCGTGTACTTTAAGATGAATATTGCTGTAAATGATCTTAACTCCCGCAGCCTTCATTTTTTTGGCCCATTTAAGGTTATTGGCCTCGTCAAACCTGGCCTTCAGTTCCACCATTGCCCATACGTCCTTGCCGTTCCTCGCCGCAGTTTCCAGCGCTGTCACAATCTGCGAATTGGATGCGACGCGGTACAATGTGACATAGACAGCAGTGACCTCGGGATCATTTGCAGCCTCATTAAAGAACCGCAATACCGGCTCATAGGTTTCGTAAGGTACATTGATGAGGATATCCTTTTCTTTTATGCAACTGAACAGTGTATCCCTTTCTTTGACGGATATGGCCTGCACAGGCGGCCAGGGCTGATATTGATGTGGTGCGCCCTCTAGTGGAAAGCTGCTTAAATCCCGCAGGTTATGGTAACGCCCCCCGGCAATGAGTGAAGCCTCTCCAAGTTTCAGCGCGTAAACTACACTGTAAAGCGACCGCAAAGACATGTCGGGTTCATACAGTAATCTTGTAGCGAAGCCAAGGTCACGGGTTTCCAGACGCCGTTCCAGCACCGTTGCAATGTCTTCACCGGGAATCTCCTCCAGGTCAAGCTGGGCATCCCTTGTGATCTTAAGGTTATAAGCACCCTTTACCAGGTATCCGGGAAACAAGCGGTCCAGACAGTGTTTAATGATATCCTCAAGAAATAATATATATTCAGTATCAGACGTCCGGAACTTGTAGAAACGAGGGATCTTGTCGGAAGGCACATTGACCAGAAAAGCAAACTCCCCGCCCTGCTTGCTTTCCAGCAGTACCATCTGATAAAGTTTGTTGTTCTCGGCAAAGAATTTGCTGATACCGTCATCTACAGGAACCGGATTAAGGTAGGCCATGACTGTACCAAAGAAAAGCTCCGTGACCGGGGCTGAAATTACAGGTGGAACAGGTTGTCCGTAGCACCAGCGGATACGCTGATTCTCAAGCAAAGGAATCAGTTGCTTGGTAATGATCCTGCCATAAAACTCCTGCTGTGCTTCGATCTCCTTTCTGGCAGCCGTGTCACCCGAGGCCATAAGTAATGGCATCCTTACCCGGTAAAATTCATCCAGGTTTGAAGAATAAATGGCCAGGAACCTGATACGTTCCATCAGTGGAACCTCATCATTTGCAGCTTCAGTCAGTACCCGCAGGTTAAAACTAAGCCAGCTCAGGTCCCTGTTGGCGAATATAGGGTCTTTCATGCGCTATATAGCTACAAGGGCAGCCGCAATGATAAATGCCAGTACTGCGGCGACAATGCCGAACATAAATACATTATAAGCAATGCGCAGTAAGCGGTATTTCCGTCCCAGTACTACACCCTGAGCATATACGTCCCTGATCAGGCTGCCATATAAAAATTCTCTGTCTGCCATCATCTTGAGCATACCCTCTTCATAATCTGGCAATGTCATCCGGTAAAAATTACCAAAAAACAACAGATTTACCTTTTTTGCCCTGATGTCTTCGGGGGTGAAAATACCTGTCGGTATGGAAGGCCTGGTAGCCAGGATGGAAAATACCATAGTTACTACGCAGATGATCAGTAATAATAAGGTGGGAATGATCAGGTGAGGATTATCTTCCAGCTTGCGAAGCAGCAGGCTAAGGATAACGGATAAGATGATAGAGTTGGTAGAGATCATGATATGCGCTTTATTGTCTGCCATATCGCTAAGCCGCTGATGGTTTGCGGAAGTGATTCTGAACATGGTTTCGATTCCCCGGTCCGGCCTGTCGTTTTTGTTCTTTTTACCTCTTTTACTGCCTTCATGGACCACAGGGTTGAGCCCCTGAGGTTGGATGCTGTTTTCCTTCACTGGTGCCTCTCGGGTTGTATTGTTTGTTTCAAACGATTTGGCTTCCAGTTCAGCGAGGTTAAGGGCTTTCTTTCCGTCCAGGAGTTCCCGGCAGTAGGCCGTGTGAAATTGATGGGATTTAAGCAGCTGAATAGTCTTATTGCGCCATTCGACCTTATCTATCTTATGGTGACAAAACGCTTCTGCTTCTTTGCGCATCAGCCGGTTACGCTCCTTAAATGCATCACTGCCGAGATGAAAGAGATCTGCATCGCAAACGATCTGCTGCAGGAGACCCTCAGGATGCTGAGGCATCATGGTCGCGCGGATACAGCCTGAAACTTCATCTGCTATATCCTGTTCAACACCGTTTTCCCTAAGGAAGTCTTCTGCAAGTGCAGTTCCCTTTAACTCATGATGGGCACAATCATAAAAATAGCCGATGTCATGAAACCAGCTTGCTGCTACAACGATAAAGAAATCCCGGTCTGATAAACGGTAATGATTGGAAATCCTGATCGCATTTTCTACTACCTGCTGTGTATGGTCAAGATTGTGATAAATGAACCTGCTGTCCTGATGTGTACGAAATAAGTGCGATACGTGGCCGCGTAGCTGATCTAATAATTCCCGGTACTGCATGTGTTTCTATTTTTATCGTTTATAAAGATCGCGCTTCCTTGTCAGAAACAAGGATAAGATTTTAATGTCTAAAAATATTTAAAAAAAACCTGAAACTTCCACTATGGCGAGTTGTTTCCAAGAAAAATCAAATTGGAATATCATGAAGAACTTAATTGCCTTTAACGGACCAAAAAATGATGAAGAGGACGATGACCTCTTTTATGATGATGATCCTGAGCTGAACCATGATGAAGATGATGACCTCAGCCTGAATATAGACGATGACTATGAGGAGTGATCACATTCCGAGTTCTGCCTTCATAAGAAAGACATTATAAGGGTACCACATCGACATCAGGAAATAAAGTGATCTCCCGTTTGCCGAGGCCGGATGGATATAGGATCCGTATAAGCCCGGATAATCTGATGATCTGACCAGAATCCTGGCCTCACTCCAGGGGCCGGTCACCTGCTTTGCATCTCTGATCACCAAACCATGCCGGTGTTCATCGACGTATGTGATGACCCAACGCTTAAAAGCCGGCAGCCACATCATTGATAACTCTCCGGCAGGTGCCTCAATAATGGGTACGGCATTCGCTTCGCCTGCCCTTGTCCAGCCTGAATTGCCGCACCAGTATTCATAAGCATCCTGGTTCAGTATCTTCCCTTGTCTGAACCTTGCCAGGTATATTGCGCCTCCCCGTCCGGAGGCAGTTCCGGCCATATATACATATCCCTTTTTCTTCGCATACCCAACCTGTGCAAAATTACTTTTGCCGTCAAAACGGACTTCCGGCCGGGCTTTCCAGCTGATACCGCCGTCCGAGGATTCATACAGTGCGGAAAAATTTGCCTCCCAGCGCCCTGGCCGGCCCCATTTCCTGATATCCATATAATGGACATAATCCTTTCCCCCGGCATGTACAGCAGCTGTAGGAATTGCCGTATGACTGCCCGTGCCGTCAGTGATATGCGGGCTGTAAATTACCTGTCTGCTGATCAGTGTATCAAAGGTAATTCCGTCATCCAGGTAGTGGTCGGTAGATATACCCAGTACATTAGACCTCCAGTTGCCGGAATTTCCAGGGCCTCCCTCCTTCACCGGTTTAAAATCGGCACCATAGCTGTCGCCAAAAAAGTAACCGGTACGCCCTTTTCCCATATCCCAGGCAATACCAAGGTCTGTACCGCCGAGGTCATATTTAACATCGGTTTGATTTGGGTTTGGGAATAGCTCTCCGGGAAGTGTTTTCCCCGTTACCCTTGCGAGCCTTTTTACCGCACTTGATTTAAGCGGTGACAGTTCTTTGCGCTGGTCTTGCGCAGAAACTAGAAAACAGTTGCTCAGCAAGGATGCAGAACAACAGCACAACAACTTAAAACAACTCAAGTAATTCATTTTTATTCAAGGACTTAAATATCGATTTTTCCACCTTGACGAGGTCATCTGCCAATGTCGTTTTAAATCCCTGCATACCGACGATTTTATCCTCGATGGTATCGGGACAGATTAACCTGACTGCAATGACATGTTTTTGCTGTCCGATGCGGTAAGCCCGGTCTATTGCCTGGTTTTCCACGGCCGGGTTCCACCAGGGATCTACCAGGTAGACATAGTCCGCCTCTGTAAGATTGAGACCTGTGCCGCCAGCCTTAAGGCTGATCAGGAACACTCGGATAGCGGGATCTGTCTGAAAATCTGAAACTACCTTAGCCCGGTCACGGGTTTGTCCTGTCAGTGTGACATGTGCTATGTTGATCTTGCTCAGTTCATGACTAATGAGGTCAAGCATCGTCACAAACTGGGAAAAAACCAGTATCTTATGTTGACTGGCCTTGGCGGAAATCTCTTCCATCAAAACGTCCATTTTTGAGGAGGCTTTTCCATAATATTTCTCGCTGCCCAGCAATGCAGTGGAATTGCAGATCTGACGTAAACGGGTAATGCCTTTAAGTACATGCATGGTACTGGTTTTGAGCTCATCTTCAGTATGGTTCATCAGGAACTCCCGAATCTCGTTCCGGCAGCTGTCATAGACCTCACGCTGTCTTGGGCCCATCTCGCAATAAATGACCATCTCAGTCTTGTCCGGAAGCTCGGTTGCCACTTGCTGTTTGGTTCGCCTGAGGATAAAGGGATTGATCCGCTGCTGCAGTTCTCTCATGCGTTTACTGTCTTTGAACTGATCTATAGGGACGGAATATAATTGCTTAAATTGCTCCCTGCTGCCTAGTAACCCGGGACATGCAAAAGAAAGCTGGCCATAAAGATCGTAGGTATTGTTTTCTACCGGGGTTCCGGTAAGAATGATCCGGTTTCTTGCCTGCAGCATCCTTGCCGCCTTATAACGTTGCGACCCCGGGTTTTTAATGGCCTGGGATTCGTCAAGGACCACATAATTAAAGACAAAGCCCTTTAACTGCCTGATATCAGACAGTAAAGTGCCGTAGGTGGTAAGAATAAGTTCATAGGCACTAAAATCGGGCGTCTTTTCTCTTGCTGCTCCGTGAAAGACCATCAGCTTTAAATCGGGTGCAAATTTTAATACTTCCTGCTGCCAGTTGAATACCAATGATGCCGGAACAACCACCAGGTTTGCATTTTGTGAAGTTTTTTTACGCTGGTAAAGCAAAAATGCGAGTACCTGCAAGGTCTTACCCAGTCCCATATCATCGGCGAGACAGGCACCAAAATTAAGACGGTCCAAAAAAGCAAGCCAGTTCAATCCCTGTTGCTGATAGTGTCTGAGCTTCGCATGCAGCATTTCAGGCGGAGCTACATCGGGTATGGCTTCAAAAGAGGCCAGTCCGGACCGGTAAAAACTGATCCGTTCCCTGGTCTGCGCATCCATTTGTTCTTCGTCATAAAGTTCCTGTACTGCGCTGTAATTGATCAGCGAGGTGATCAGCCTTTCTTCAATCAGTTCGCCCGCACCAAAATAGCCTTCAAACTTTTCCAGCCACTCTGCGGGGATTATGCCCTGGGTGCCATCATCCAGTTGTACAAACTTACTTTTATTTCTAATTGATCTGTGTAAATGCTTCATCGAAGCAGTCTGGTTTCCAAACCTGACTTTTATGCCTGTTTCAAACCAGTCGATGCCACTGATGACACTGATATCGATCTCTGCTTTATATTGATTTATCTTATTATTGTTCAGCGTATTGAAACCTAATATGGCGATGCCCTTACTTCTCCATACAGAAAAAGCCTCAAGGAACCAGTCTTCTTCAAGAAACCGCTTCCGGTGAAGGTAAAAGCAATCTGCATGTTTCTGATCGGGGAATTCCGCTACCTGTTCCATAAAGTATGGATGTGTCCTGGCGATAGTGGTAATGAACTGGAGCTCGCGGTCCTCGTCCCGTTCCAGGCTAAAAAACTTACCGTTCTTGTCTTTGGTCCTGATCTGCTTTTTAGATATGACCGGAATCTCCAGGTTCCCATAGCGCATGACCGGGGTGATCAGTACAAAGTCTTCAGATGCTGATAAGTAAACCAGTTGTTCATTTTCGAGATCGAATCCCTGTTCTTTAATTTGCTTTGGGGTAGCTGGTCTGAGATAGGAATAGCTGATCCGTATTTTCTCTTCCACTTTCTGAAGTACATTTTCCCTGAAGGATTCATAGGCTTCCCGGCCGAGCACCAGGGTATCGGAATAATGCTTAAAAAAACCGATGATCTCCTGTACATAGGGGTTACCCACCAGATATAACTGATTTCCCAATTGGATAAAACATTGAAATTTGAGCCTGATATGTTCTAAACCGTATTGACGGCCGTCAAGGCTGATCTTTCCCGATATCTCAAAATGATCTCCGCGTTCATTGACCACAAGGCTGAGCTCTGGTTTTAATAAACTTAGCTGCGCCGGAACCAGCGAAGCGGCAGTAATACTGGAAGCCACTTTATCGTCATGCAGATAGACATCCAGTTTAAGCGGATTATTGGCGACCGCTTTCAATGCTTCAAGATCAGATGCCGATCGTTCTTCACTGTAATTGTTTCTGAACCTTGACACACCAGTATAAAATTTGATTTCAGCCTGATCTCCGGTCTTCCATACCTTATCTAAAGGATCTAAAATCCTGACCGGGTTCTTCGGTTTACCAGATCTGGTCAGTTCAACTGTTGCCAGTTCCAGTACCAGGTTTCTGTAAAAACGGTGCTGACTGATGATCAGCACCGTTCTGGCAGTATCGTCTGGCAGCTTACCCGTTATTTTACCGGCATCGCTGTCCAGCGTATGTTTAAGCCTGGAAAGGTCCAGTTGCACAGATGCCGTGCCTTCTTTATCCCCTGTCTGCTGCATATCGTGGGATAAAGCTACTCATTTTTTAAGGTTTTCTGAACTTACTTAGATAGGTATCAGAAGCACTGATTTCGGCTTTGTACAGACTGTCGATCGCGGCTATTTTCGCTTTTTCTTTTTTGAAGTATTGTACAGCTTCTTCATTTGACTTTCCGGTTACATCTGGTTCAAACTGGTGCATCCAGTCGTTCATAGTTTCCTCAGATTTTTGCAGGCGTTCACGCATTTCTGTGATGGTTCTTTTTTCACTGACTGTATCCAATCCGGGACGGCTTAGCGCTACGGAACTGAGGTCCCGCAGTAAAGTATCGAGCCTGAGCTGGTTTTTCAGGATTTTGCCGTGATCGGCCATGACCTCATCATGGTAGTTCATGATTTCGTCGCGGACTTGCTTGTAGCTTATTTGCTGCTGACAGGCAATGGCCAGCAGGCTGATCAGGACCAGAATTGTTGTCTTTTTCATTTTGCTATATTTTTCGTTTAGAATAGAGAATTACGCTCCCGTTCGCTCCTTCCCTGACCCATGCCATAAGCAGGTCATGGCCGTCAGCGACAACAACCGCGTGATGGTCCGGATGCTTTCCGTCGGTAATAGTTTGAGTTTTCATTTCCTTATCTGCGGATGACCAAAGGACGATGCGGGCATTTGCATGGTGATCATGTCCGGAAGTCATGGTGCTGTGGTTATGCGCCGCCATTTCTTCTTCTTCAGCAGGTTCTTCGTAGACCGCTGCCAGCTGGTTATCTCCAGACTGTGTCATCTGGGGGTGCTTACCCGATGCCGTGACCATAATCCGGCTTTTAAAGGAACCATCAGGCTTGCCACTGGTAAAATACAATCCAGGACCACCTCCTGCCGTAAACCAAAGAACATTTGCGAGCTCATTCGTGACCGCAAGTGCCGGACCGGTATGCGGACAGCCGTTCACTTCCCATTTGTCATCACTGATCGCTTTTGCCGGCGTGAAATGCCGGCCGTTATCCGGGGAGAATTGGTATACCATATCGCGTACCTGCTTACCGGGAAGCAGCGGAAAAGTCTGGATACTTCTGTAAGCAATATGCAGATTTCCCCTTTTATCGACCACCATAGCGGTCCGGCAGCATTCACAAGTGCCCTTCTGAAGGCAGGTATCTGGCATGAAACCTCCACCTTTTCCGGTCCGGGCATAAAATAAGGCCGAACCTTTAATGGACCTGGCAAAACGTCCGTCAAGCCATACGGCGGCCAGCTCACCATCTTGAAGCCGGGCAATGTCAAAAAAACTGCGGCTAAAGACATGGGATGTATCGGTATGGATATATTTTACCGGGGACCATGACCGGCCCTGGTTGCCGGAAATACTGTAGCAGATCGCTCCGGCATAGGGGTTCTTCTCCCCTGTGAACCGTTTTGCAAAAATAGCAATTACTGTTCCGTCTGACTTGAAGCCTACCTTCGCCATACTCTCGGCGGCTGTACTGCAACCAGCAGAACCTGGCACGGTGACTGCGGGGCCGAAGCTGTCCTGTGCTTTGTTGTAGACTGCATACTTTAAGCGGTTCAGTGAATCCTGTTCATCCTGTTCCGTCCAGCAAAGCACAATCTGCCCTTTATGGTCTTGTGTCAGATAAGGTGAAGTCGCTGTGTGACCGCCGGTTTCCAGTGTATGGATTTCAGGGATCCGGTCTTTTTTTGTACAGGCTGCCGCCAGCACAATCAGGGACAGCAAAAAAATTGAATTTCTCATAATTTTCAGAACAAATATTTAAGACTTAAACCACCATAACCGTTCCTGCCCGGGGATGGATTGAAGTAGGCCGGTTGTACGCCTCCCGATGCAGATGCGTTCAGTGATACAATGGAACTGTATTTTTCGCCGAAGATATTGTCCAGGCCGGCATAGGCATTTAATTCAAACCAGCGATTGACACGGGTTTTGTAGCCGATCTTACCATTTACTATACGATATGAACCATTGAATGCAGTATTGGAATCGTTCAAAGGCAAATGATCGCTGTAAAAATAATTACCAAAAGCATAAATACCCAGGCGGGTTTCCAGGTCCAGTCCTACATTGAGTACCCACGGGGCTACGCCGGTAAGGATATTGCCGTCATAGGTTTCCGATACCTGCCCTTGTGCGTCCAGCTTTTTATAGTCTCTGAACTTAAAATCAGAATAGGTAATGGCAGCAAAAGGACGCAGGATGCTGAGCAGCTCATGGTCTTCTTCGTTGAGTATCTGATAGGAAACAGAAAGTTCGGTCCCGTTATGCGAGGTTTTGCCTGCATTATTGTATACAGTGATCCCCTGCTGGATGGCCTGGGCGATCAGCTCGCCTTTCATGTTCATCTTAAAAATAGCCAGGTCATATTCCAGTCTTGATTTCAGCAGGTTACCCTTTGCATTGAGCTCATAATTAATCCCTTTTTCAGCCTGTAGCCTGGGGTTGACAGATCCATCCACATTTTTTATCTCTGAACCTGAGGGCGGTGAGAAACCCGAACTCATGCTGGCATGCAAGCTTAATGCATTGCTGAACTTATGACTGAGGGCAATACGCGGAGAAGCCTGAGGATCAAACTTTTTGATCCCACTCTGGTTTTGCTTCAGGTAATCTGTAATGTCGTACCGCAGACTATTATAACTCAGTCCCAGGACCAGGCTTGTATAAGCTCCTAATCGGGTTTCAGACTGGTAGAATAAGGAATGGAGCGTATTCCGGTAATCGATATTTGAATTGATTGCTCCTTCTTTGCCCTGGTTATTGACATATTGTGCGCCTTTTGTCCGCCCTTCATTGAACTCTCCACCCAGGGTGAAAACAGTGGACAGCCGTTTAAATCCCGGATCATAGTTAAAGCGGCTCCTACCGCCATAACTCTGGTAGAAATTGCGAATATAGGCATAAGGCAAGGGGTGATTGAGGTCGTAAAAATAGGTAAAAACACTGGTAATATTCTCCAGCTGACCGTTAAAATGATATTGCTGTCCGAGCCCTATCCTGGTCCAGTTCTGATAGCGCCCGGCTGCTTTATCCAGGTTCACCGGGTTTGCCTGTAAAGGATTTACAGCTACCTGTGCAGCAGTCAGGGACCCGGGGATCTCTGAATATTGTGTGGTCCTGTTCAGCAGTAAAGTAACCACTCTCCGGTCGCTTGGAAAAAGCTGAAAATTTCCGGTCAGGAAACGGCGCATGTCTTTGCTATGCGCGCGATAGCCGGCATATTCCTGCCAGCCATAAGCTACATAACTGTTCAGCTTATCGCCACCGCTCCTGTAGGTAGTTGCAATCCGGTGAAGTCCGTTTGCCCCGGCGATGCCTGAAACTTCCAGGCTTTGCTCCTGGTACGGTGACCGTTGCAGCTGAAAATTAATCACACCTCCTGTACCGGCACCATAGATGCTGGAAACAGGACCTTTGATCACCTCTGCCCTACCAATGCTGTTCACATCCAGGGCTTCGATACGTGTAGTTCCGTCGGCTTCGGTCACCGGTATCTCATTGATATATATCTTTAAGTTACGGATGCCAAAAGCAGAACGCACACCGTTACCCCGGATAGAAATGCGCGCCTCGGAAAGCGTACTTTGATCCATACGCACACCGGCAATGGCATTAAATGCGGGTTGAAATGATACAGCACTGCCTCTGCCAATATCTCTTGCGGTAACCAGCGTTATGGCCCCTGCGGTTTCCTGTATCGTTTTATTGGTATTGTAGGCCGAGACACGTACTTCATTTAACCTGACCGCATCGGCTTCAAGCTGAATATTGAGTTCAGCAATACCCTGTTCTATTTTTACTGTTTGAATAAGATATCCGGGGAGGATAACTTTTAATTGATTCGCTGACGGCCGCTCTTTAAGCATGAAGTTCCCTCTGGCATCAGACCGGGCGAGTTCGAGACCTCTGTCGTCTTGTATGGATGCATTACTTAAGGACTGGCGTGTTTGTAAGTCATATATCCGGCCGGTAAGTACCGGGTTCTGACCCATGGACTCCTGGGACAGGAATAACAGTGCGCCTAAAAAAAACAGGCAATTTCTATAAAATTCCATTAAAATTTAGTTAATCGTTAATACAATAGCCATTCCGGGGTAGCCAGAAAAATCTGGTCACAGGCAGTAGATCTACTGCCCTGACTTTCCGGAAATCAAATTAAGATCAGCTAAACTTGTTGAGGAGGATGAAAGATTGAATTTCTGATACTGCAGGGCATCCCGGTAGAAAAAGGGACATGAAGGTCAATTTCAGCAAAGGCATATTGCCTGAAAACGATCACATATCCTGTTATTGCATCCTGAACCTGTGATTTCTGGGACTGACGTTCCTGTTTTTGTTCCTTCTCCTGTGCCTGTTTCAGTTTTTTCATCAGGTAACATTTACCGTTGCAATGCAGTTCCGGTTTGTCCCTGTTTTCACATAGTTCCCTGACAATATAACGTTGATTGACCTCAAAACCCAGAAAGACCCAAAGCCCGGAGAAGTTTGCCAGCAGCATACTTAACAACAGTACTACAGAAATGGGTTTTAAAGGCATACCGGGTAAAGATACGACTTATTTAATGATACTCACTGGCTTTTTATACTCATCTATGGCTACAAATGAAAAGTCGCCTGTTACTGCTTTTTCCCGCTCTTCTGAGTACATTTGCTCTGTGTAGATCTCTACCCTTACCTTCATGCTGGTATTACCTACGTGGATTACTTTTGCGATCAGCTCTATGATTGTCCCGGCAGGGATTGGTTTTGTAAAGTCTATCCGGTCACTGCTTACGGTAACCATATGCTGTCTGCTGAAACGCGTAGCCGCAATAAAGGCCACTTCATCCATCAGGGCCATGGCAGTGCCCCCAAACAGTGTGTCGTAATGATTTGTGGTATTGGGAAATACAGCTTTAAAAACCCTGGTCTCGGAATTCTCTATTCTTTCTTCCAAAGTCATTCTTGCGCTGCTTTACGAAGTCTTCCCCATTTCAGATAAGTGGCTCCCCAGGAGAACCCGGCACCAAATGCAGTGAGGATAATTTTATCACCGTATTTGAAATCGTCCTTATAATCCCACATCACCAATGGAATGGTTGCCGATGTGGTATTTCCGTATCTGTCAATATTTATCTTGACCTGGTCACCAGAAAGACCCAGATAATCACCTACGGACTGGATGATACGCAGATTGGCCTGGTGTGGGATCAGATAATTGATTTGTGAGCTGAGCAGATCGTTGGCCTGCAGTACTTCATTACAGGTATCTGTCATTCCTTGTATCGCTGCCTTAAATACTACGCGCCCGTCCTGGCGTACATAATGTAATTGATCGTCCAGGGTCTGCTGGGAAGCGGGAAACCTGGAACCGCCTGCAGTAACGATGAGGTTTTCCTTTCCGGAGCCGTCAGTTCTGAAAAAGCTGTCCATAAGACCGACCGGTTCCTCTGTTTGTTCCAGCATGACCGCACCTGCACCATCTCCGAACAAAATACAGGTATTTCTGTCACTGTAATTCACAATAGAGCTGTTCTTGTCTGCCCCGATCACTACGACTTTCTTACAACGGCCGCTTTCGATCATGCTTGCTCCAAGAGTCAATGCATAAAGGAAGCCGCTGCATGCCGCGTTTGTGTCGATGCCCCAGGCCTTGGTCAGACCTGCCTTTTCGCACACGATGCTTCCTGTCGAAACCATCACATAATCTGGTGTGGAAGTTGAAACGATCACACAGTCTATCTCATGAGGAGTCACGCCTGCATCTGACATCAGACGCTTCAGGGCCCGTACAGCCAAATCGGAAGTAGCCACACCAGGATCATTCACAATCCTTCTTTCCTTTATCCCCGTTCTCGCGACAATCCATTCATTGTTGGTATCAACCATTTTTTCAAGGTCATGGTTGCTTAAAACGGTGTCAGGGACGTAACCGCCCACTGCCGTGATCACCGCATTCTTCCTTATTCTCATGTGTGTTCGTAATTCTGTAAAGAAGCAGACTTCCGTCTCTCCAAAATTTTCGCAAAGTTACAGCTTCTTTCACATTTTCTGCATGAAACTTTAAACCATATGTTTAATTAAAAGGTGTGGATTCAGGATTTATTATATTTTATTACGCACACATTACAGTATATTTCAAGAGTAGTGTACCTTTGCTGACTACGGACCGGTCGGGTATAAAACCCATACGACCGGGGGCGGGCTTCAACTGAGCATAGGCTAATATGCTGACATTAATATCAATAAATTAACAGATGAAATTTTTACAGGCGACCTTCGGAATCTTTATCTCCCTGATTTTTTTTACTGCATGTAAACAGCAGACCCGGTTACCCATTCTTGGACCGAGGGAGACCAGACAAGTTAAGGCGCCGGACGGCACAGTCAGTGTTGATACCATTTATAAAACAATCCCCTCTTTCAGTTTCCTGAACCAGGATAGCCTGCCGCTTACCAACGATACTTTTAAGGATAAAGTTTATATCGCTGATTTCTTTTTTACTTCCTGTTCTACGATTTGTCCTGTTATGCACAGAAATATGAAGAAGATTTTCGATGACTATAAGAACAATCCTGATATTATGTTCCTCTCGCATACGATCGATTTTAAATATGATACACCGTCCAAACTGAAAACATATGCGAAAAAGCTGGGTGTCGATGGGCCAAAGTGGCAGTTTGCCTATGGTGACAAGGCCGCTGTATACACCATTGCCGAAAAAGACTATCTGGTAGCGGTGATGGAAGACAGCTCTTCCCCGGAAAATTATGTACACCAGGGCTGGCTGGTACTTATTGATAAACACCGCAGGATACGTGGTTCCTACGATGGTACAGATGACAAGCAGGTCGCGCAGCTTATACAAGATATCCCTGTCCTGCTGGCTGAAAAATAGCTGATCTTCGACAGAACATGACTCTTCAAAATCGCATTATCCCTTTTGTTGTCCTGGCCATAGGTACCATTTGGTCTTGTCAGAATGCAGACCAGCTAAGACAGGATATGTATTATGTGAACGGAAGAGACCTGTATAAAAAACACTGCCAGAACTGTCATGGCATCAGCGGGGAAGGTCTGGAAAACCTGGTACCCCCGCTTACTGACACTGCCTTTCTGAAGACAAACAAGTACCGCCTGGCCTGCTTCATCAAATATGGAATCGAGGGTGATACGATCCGCGTCGCTGGACGCACCTATGATGGGAAAATGCCCGCAAACGAAAAGATAGCAAATATTGATATTGCTCAGCTCATCGTATACCTTACCAATAGTTTCGGGAACAGCCATGGTATGTATACGGCGGAACAGGTAGCAGTAGATCTGGAAGGTTGTAATAAAGGCAGATAATTTTTCCGGTTCAGGCTGTTAATCATTAACTTGGTATGGACATCAACGTCGCACACCAATGAACAAAAACCAAATATTAAATGCTGTAATGGCTGTTTTGTGCTTTTGCGCCATTACATCAGCGGGTAAGGCCGCAGGTACAAAAAAAGTCTTCTGTTTTTATTACAACTGGTATCAGACCCCGGCTTTTGATGGCAGGGATGAACATTGGTCGCACTGGATCAACGGAAAGGATCATGGATTTCCGGGTGGAGACAATATTGGTTCTGACTATTTCCCCTCGCTTGGTAATTACAGCACTAAAGATCCCGCTATAGTTGCCAGGCACATGAAAATGATCGCCGGCGCAGGCATCGATGCTATTTTCCTCACTTACTGGGGTAAAGATCATTTCACCGCCGGGAGCATTCCGGTTATCTTTGAAGCGGCCGGGAAAGCGGGTGTAAAAGTTGGTTTCCACATTGAGCCATACGGCGGCCGTGATCCGGCTTCGGTAAAAGCAGATATCAAATACATTATCGATACCTGGGGAAAACATCCTGCTTTCTATCGTTCTGACACCGGGAAGCCGCTTTTTTTCATTTATGATTCTTACCTCAGCAAGGCAAATGAATGGGCTGAAGTGCTTCAGTCCAAAGGCAGCAATACCATACGTGACACACCCTATGACGGAGAGTTTATTGGTCTTTGGGTAAAAAGTAATGAGCAGGACTTCTTCCTTAATTCTGGTTTTGACGGATTTTACACCTATTTCGTTTCAAAGGTATTTGTATATGGCTCTGATCCGAAAAACTGGCCGGAAATGCAGGAATGGGCACTCAGGAACGGGAAACAGTTTATTCCCTGTGTGGGGCCAGGTTATATTGACGAACGTATCCGTCCTGAAAACAGCGTCAATACGCAGGACAGGAAAAATGGCAAATATTACGACGATTACTGGAAGCGGGCCATTGCGGTAAAGCCACAGACTATTGCCATTACCTCGTTCAACGAATGGCATGAAGGGACCCAGATCGAACCGGCAAAACCGTTTAAGACGAATGGCTTCACTTATCTTGATTACAGGCCCCTGAAGGAAGATTTTTACCTGGTCAGAACCAGGTATTGGTCTGACCAGTTTTTGAAAAGATAAACTACCTGGTAGTAACGAGTATTTCACCACCATTTCTGAACAGGTCATGCGAAACAAAAAGGCCTTTGTTTTCGGTACCGTTCACTTTTACGCTGGTAATCACTCTGCCCTTGCCTGGCTTTTTGATGAGTAGTGTCTTGCCGGTACTGGTCTTCCACCTGATCTCATCAAACAAGGGGGCCGTAACCAGATATTCAGGATCTGTTGCTGAAAATGTATATAATCCCAGAGCGCTCAATACATACCAGGCAGACATTTCTCCGGCATCGTCCATACCTGATAAGGTCAGTCCGTCATGCATACCGTAAAGGTCGTTCATGATGTGGTCCAGTATTTTCTGCGTTTTCTCGGGCTTGCCGATAAACATATAAGCAAAGGGCGCCTCGTGGTCAGGCTGGTTGCCCTGGCAATACTGCCCGATCATCGTCTCGACATTCCTGGCAATATATTTCGGGTTCCAGGGAAGGGTAAAAAGTGAATCCAGTTTTGATTCAAACCCCTTTGCCCCACCATACAATTCGATCAGCCCAGGCATATCATGTGGCGCGAAAAAAGATACCTGCCAGGCGTTGGCTTCCCGGTACATATATTCATAATATGGATATTCAGGATTGAAATTCTTTATCCATTCACCATTTTCCAGACGCCCTCTCATAAACCTGGTCGACGGATCGAACATATGTTTATAATTTTTTGATCTGGTCATAAGCTTTCTGTAGTTGGCCGTATCACCAAGCTTTTTGGCAATTTGCGCAACAGAATAATCATCATATGAATATTCAAGTGTTTTAGAAACACCCGCCTTTGCCTTCGTTTCTACATGTGGTTTTGCAATATCAGGATCAGAAATGAAGCCTTTGTCCATATATTCCTGCAGGTAAGGACGGGCTCGTCCCGGTACGTTGGCATTTTTAAGCAAGAGTTCATAGGTACCACGGATGTCGAAATTATCGATTCCCCTTAAATAGGCACCTGCGATTGAAGAGGCTCCGTGATCACCATGGAAAAAAGTAGGGATGGAACCAGTCTTATCACCGACGTCTTTCATTGACTTAATCACATCCAGAGTGATACCAGGCGTCATCAATCCCAGCAACACGTCTTTATTCCGGTAAGTGTCCCATAATGATGGCTCCGTATAATAGTTAAAATCCGATTTGACAATCTCCCGCTTGGCGTCCCGGTATTGACCGTTCACATCGCTGCGCAGTGCGGGCCATAATAAAGAACGGTAAAGACAAGAGTAAAGCATTACTTTTTGCTTTTCGGTGCCGCCTTTTACCTGTATCGCCGAAAGTAAGGACTCCCAGGTCCGGCTTGCTTCGGTTCGTACTTGTTCAAAAGTCTTATTACCCAGTTCTTTCTCCAGATTTTCCTTAGCGTTTTCCTGGCTTACGAAAGACAATCCGATCTTAAGTTCAACCGGTCCCTTATTTCCATCTGCCAGGTGAATCACTGCATATCCACTGCGTTCACCTTCATCTTTCTTATATAGTTCCCTGATTTCGGTATTAAGTTTTACATAGAAGTAAACGTTCTCGCCGCCCTGAAAACCTTTTAATTCCTTACTGTTGACCTGCTCGATGTTCCAGCCCCTCACCCCGCTCAGCGCCTTGGCCAGGTCAAAAAGTATCTGCCTGTCGCCGGCATCTTTAAATTCATATTTATGGTAACCTGTCCTTAGTGTGGAGGTCAGGCTTACATTAATTCCATAATCAGACAAGGAAACCTGGTAAAAACCTGGTTCTGCATGTTCCTGCTTATGCGAAAAACGTGAACCGAATTTCGCTCCGGGTTTGGTCATGGGCAAGATGGGAATGTTGCCTAAATTCCAGTGCCCTTTATTGGTGTGGGTAAAACTTACGATTACAGAATCCTCATATTCGTATCCCGCACCGGCTGGCTGATATTTTGTCATCGGACTTAACTGTACCATTGCATTTGGCACAGAACTGCCGGGAAAAGTAAGTCCGGACCAGGCACGCCAGCCTTCAGGCAGTTTATAACCAAGTATCTTGGGATCTGTCAAAGCTGAAGTGCCAATAAAAGGGTTTACATATCCTGTAACTTTTTTTTGGCTTTGTGCCTTGCCACCGCCAGAAATCAGCAGCAAAAGCACAGTAATGTTCAATACGTTCTTTTTCCAGGTTTTAAAGTTCATTGTGTGGTTTGTTGTGTTCTTTCAAATATAGCACTTTCAGCTTCATTTTTGTATCTTTGCCAGCAAATACAAGCCGTTCTACCGCTGTCCGTATTTACGGAGGGAGGAAAGTCCGGGCAACACAGGGCATCCCGCTTCCTAACGGGAAGAGGTTGGGGAATGAACACCCGAACTATGGAAAGTGCAACAGAAAACACACCGCCGATGGCCTTTTAAGGTACAGGTAAGGTTGAAAACGTGAGGTAAGCGCTCACGACCGTTCCGGGTGACCGGAAAGGATTGTAAACCCCGGGAGTTGAAAGACCAAATAGGCTGACGTATGTAGGGCTGCCCGTCCGATGTCAGTGGGTAGGTCGTTCGAGGTAAATGGCAACATTTATCCTGGATTAATGGTAGAATTTAACAGAACCCGGCTTACAGGCTTGTATTTTTTAATTTTAACGGATTCTGAGAAAAACAATATATTAGTGCAGGACAACTAAAAAACTTTAACACACCAAATGGCAAAACTCTTAATAATTGATGATGAGCGGGCAATAAGGAGCACATTGCGTGAAATTTTAGAATATGAGAATTATGAAGTAGAAGATATTGACAATGGTGTAGACGGTCTGGAACTAATCAAAAAAAAGAAATACGACCTTGTACTTTGCGATATAAAAATGAGCAAAATGGATGGCATGGAAGTGTTGGAGCAAGCGCTCGCCTATAGCCCTGACCTGCCCTTCATTATGATTTCTGGTCATGGTACTGTAGAAACTGCCATTGAAGCCAGTAAGAAGGGCGCATTTGATTTTATTTCCAAACCACCAGACCTCAACAGGCTCCTGATCACCGTCAGGAACGCACTTGACCGGGGCACACTCGTTACTGAAACAAAGGTTCTTAAAAGAAAGGCTAGTAAGACAAGGGATATACTCGGTAGTTCAGAGAACATCAACAGAATTAAGGAAACTATCGAGCGTGTGGCGCCTACAGATGCGCGTGTCTTGATTACAGGCGCCAACGGCAGTGGAAAAGAGCTTGTGGCCCGCTGGCTGCACGAAAAATCTAACCGCTCTGAAAGCCCTCTGATTGAAGTTAACTGCGCTGCCATCCCATCTGAACTGATTGAAAGTGAACTTTTCGGACATGAAAAGGGCTCATTCACTTCAGCAGTAAAACAACGGATCGGAAAATTTGAGCTGGCCAATGGAGGCACGCTTTTTCTGGATGAGATCGGTGACATGAGCCTTTCTGCCCAGGCAAAGGTTCTCCGTGCGCTACAGGAACATAAAATTACCAGAGTTGGCGGAGAGAAGGAACTTGAAGTCAATGTGAGAGTCCTTGCGGCAACCAATAAAGATCTGTTGAAAGAAATTGAAGAAGGCAATTTCAGAATGGACCTCTATCACCGTCTTAATGTGATCAATATCCATGTACCTCCCCTGAATGAACGTACGGAAGATATTCCTGAAATTGCCCAGAGCTTTCTGGAAGACATTTGCCGTGAGTATGGAATGCCGGTTAAGAAGATAAGCGAAGCAGCCATGTTATCGCTCCAGGCACTCCCATGGACAGGAAACGTCCGGGAGCTGCATAATATGATTGAACGGCTGATCATACTCAGCGACAAAACAATTACTGAGCATGACGTAATTGCCTTTGCAAATCCTGCCGGCAGCGCGTCGGCAGGGACATCGGGCACCCACAATCATATGGCTCCTGCAAATAACAATAGTAGTGCTGTTAATGGCATTAACTATGAGAAATTCAGCAATTTCCAGGATTACAAAGATTATGCGGAAAAAGAGTTTATTAAATTCAAACTCGAAAAAAACAACTGGAATGTGTCCAAAACGGCGGATGACATTGATATCCAGAGAAGTCATCTGTACAGCAAAATTGAAAAGTTCGGATTAAAGAGGACCGCAGAATAGCGGTCCTCTTTTATGCCAGATAGTCAGCCTGGCGCTTTAGCAATGCACGGTATTTATTAAATATAGCTGTCTTAGATACAAAACCGACGAAGTTATGCGTACTGTTCAGTACCGGCAGCATCCAGACATTTTCCTTTTCCATCTGTTGTAATACCTTATCCATCCCTTCGTCAACCGTTACCGCTGCCGGTGCGGGTACCCAAAGGTCCTTCACTTCCACTTCGGTACTATTCTTTACCGTGTGACTCAGCACGTCTTCCATATTTAGAATTCCCAGGAAAGCTCCGTCAGCGGACAGAACCGGAAAAATATTTCTTTTTGAACCTAATATAGCACCCATTTTTACACTCAACCGATCATTCTCGTACAATACCAGATGATCTCGTTCCACAAGGTATTTTAGTTTCATCATGTTGAGCACGGTGGTATCCTTGTCCTCGTGGGAAAGCAACTCACCTTTTTCAGCAAGTCGCTTGGTGTAGATCGAATACTTATTGATACTCCGGTTAATCAGATATGAAATTGCGGAGGCTATCATTAATGGAACCATCAGCACATAACCTCCTGTAATTTCTGCTATAAGGAAAATACCTGTTAGCGGGGCATGCATGATCGCACTCAGGGAAGCAGCCATACCTGCCACAATGAAATTAGCTACATTGAGATGGGCAATACCTAGTACATTAGCAGTATAAGCTAACAAAAAGCCCATCAAACCGCCTACGATAAGGCTGGGAGCAAAAATACCTCCATTGCCACCTGCACCAAGAGTGACCAAAGTAGCCACTGACTTTGCAAAAATGGTAATCACGGTAAACAGTATAACAACCCAGGATATATTACTATAATCCGAGAAAATACTATTATTTACCAACGCAGTATAATTACCAGCTAACAGGCTTTTAATCGTAACGTAACCCTCCCCATATAAGGCAGGAAACAAGAACACCAATAAACCAAGTATCATTCCCCCGGCCATTACCTTTTTATAGGGATGCCTGAGTCTGTAAAACGATGTTTTAACAAAGTAATTCGCCTTGGTAAAGTAAAGCGAGAACAAACCGATAAGCACGGCAAGTACTACATAGTAACCTATTGCGTTTATCTTCCAGCCTTCAGTTACCAAAAAAAATAATTGTTCATTGAAAAAGAAACGGGCGACCACCGCTGCCGTAGCTGAAGCCAGCAGCAAAGGAATAAATGCCGGTATGGTAAACTCGGGAAGCAGAATTTCAACTGCAAACACGATGCCTGCTATAGGACTGTTAAAAGCTGCCGATATACCTGCAGCCGCACCGCAGGCCAGCAATAATGTCGTTTCCCTGTAGGAAAGTCCAAAAAAACGTCCGACGATTGACCCGATACCTGATCCGCTCGTAACGATGGGAGCTTCAAGACCGGTAGAACCTCCGAAACCGACTGTAAGAGCCGCGGTAATGATCTGCGAATAGATATTATGTGATTCTACTTTACTTGATTTACGGGAAATAGTGTATAGCAAGGGGGTCAGCCCCGTTTCAAATTTACCTTTTACTATAAATTTCCGGACATACATCACAGACAACAAAATACCAATAAAGGGAAAAAAGAAGAAGAGATAGTATTTGTACTCCCAATGAAAGCCGGTTTGCAGAAAATCTTCGATGTGGTGGGTTATGGCTTTTAATAAAGACGCTGCCAGCCCGGCAAAGACTCCTACCAGTAAGGCAGCGATTACCAGAAAATTACGATTCGAAATCTTGGTCTTACGATAATAATTGAGCGTATTTAGATGTTTAACCAGCTTTATATACATCATTTTTTATTAAACAAAGCCAGCAGTAAACCCTGCCGCTAGCTATCAAACTTATCCAACAACTTGATTAAAGTTGCAAAATCCTTGGGGTAAGGGGCATCAATGAAGATATCCTGCCCATCCAGACCTTTAAAGGTTACCTGTTTTGCATGCAACGCAAAACGTTTCATCACAGGCTGCTCCTCCTCATCTTTAGAAAGCCTGTAGCCTTTTTTTATCTGTGATAAATAAACTGTTTTGCCTTTATATAGATGATCACCGACAATGGCGGCACGCTGCGTTGCCAGGTGTATCCTGATCTGGTGCATCCGCCCTGTAACAGGCCTGCATTCTACCAAAGTGTAATGGCGATAATATCTGATTGTATTAAAATAGGTCTCCGCACGTTTACCTTCTCTGCGGTCTATTGTTACATTACGATTTCCATCGTTAAGGATAGGCAGATCAACCAGGAGATCCCTGAATGTATACTGCCCGTCTACAACAGCATGATATACCTTATTTACACGACGTTTTTCAAATTGTATGGAAATGTGCCGGTAGGCTTCGGGGTTTTTGGCAATGACCAATGCACCGGATGTTTCTTTATCAAGACGATGTGCTACCTGTGCGTCTTCGGTATACTGCCGGGCTATCCTGAGAATGTTCAATTCTCCCGATCCTCCGCGTTCATCAAGAGAAGCAACAAAAGGCGGCTTATTCACTACGATGTAATCATCGTCTTCAAAAAGGATAAGGTCTTTAAAACTCGGATACTTCAATGCTACAATTCGTGTAAGGCACAAAAGTACAAATAAAATAGGGACGCCCCAGGATTAATGTGAATTAAACCAGTTCGAACTTGTAACCTACACCTTTAACTGTAGACACATAGGACTCGCCCAATTTTTCACGAAGCTTCCGGATATGAACGTCAATTGTACGGTTAGTAACCACTACTGAATCCTCCCAAATGTTTTTCAATATTGATTCCCGTGTATATACCTTTCCCGGTTTTGACGCCAGCAGATAAAGCAATTCAAATTCCTTCTTGGCCAGTACTACTTTCTTTCCATTCTGATAGACCAGATAAGCTTCACGGTCAATAACGAGGTCGCCAATCTCCACCTTATTTTCAGAAACCTCATCAGGACTGGAGTTTCTTCTTAATATCGCGTTAATACGACTTACAAGCGCCCTTGGTTTTATAGGCTTGGCGATGTAGTCATCTGCGCCTACATTAAACCCGGCAATCTCAGAATATTCCTCACTCCTGGCGGTAAGAAATACCATAAACGTGTTCTTGAATTCAGGTATCGCCCTCATTAACCTGCAAGCCTCAATGCCATCCATCTTTGGCATCATAATATCCAGAATAATCAGATCGGGATTAACTTTCTTTGCAACTGCTATGCCTTCCTGTCCGTTATTGGCTAAAAAGACCTGATAGCCTTCTTTCTTAAGATTGTATTCGATCAGTTCCAGGATATCCGGTTCATCGTCAACAATCAGTATTTTTTGCTTTGCGGTGCTCATAGCTTTAAATATTTGTTACGAAAATAGGCGATCAGTTATAAGATAGCATTATTCTAATGTTAATAAATTGTTAACTATACACAAAATATTAACATCAGCTTAGATTTATCATAAAGTTTTGCTCAGGAAAGCTTCGAGTTCCGCACCTCTCAGGTTTTTAGCTATGATCTTTCCCTGGGGATCGATCAGGAACGAACTCGGGATCGCTTCGATCTGGTATTTTCTCGCTACGTCGCTATCGAAATCTTTCAATTCGCCTCCATGGTTCCAGGTGAGGCCATCATCTGCAATTGCCTTTCTCCAGGCATTGGCATCTTTGTCGAGAGAAATGCCCAGTATTGTGAAATTTTTATCCTTAAAAGCCCGGTAAGCTTTGACCACATTCGGGTTCTCTTGTCTGCAAGGCATACACCAGGAGGCCCAGAAATCGATCAGTAAATACTTACCCTTAAATTCTGACAGACTGACCTGACCTCCATCCAGACCAGGAATTGTGAAGTCGGGTGCGGTCTGACCAACCTGTACTGTCTTTAGCGCAGACATTTTTTTAATAAAATCGGCCACAGCTGCGTTTCCAGGAAAATTACCTTTTATCTTATCCGCATAATCAACCATATCTTGTTCATGTTCCTGTGGATTAAGCATATTTATCGCATAAAATCCAGAAAGCGACTGTGTATTTTCCTTCGCAAATTTCAATACTGCGTCATTCAGGCCAAGCATTTCCTGGTTATACCTGGGGGCCATCTGGCTCATTATTGCGTCGCGGTGATCAGGTTGTTTGGCAACCGCTTCGTCAAACTCTGCCTGTATTTTTCCCATCCTGGCCAGGAAGGCATTCTTTGTTGCGTTAAGTTCCTGCAACTTGTCAGCTTCTTTGGCTCCGGAAACGCTATATCCAAGGTTCTTGTCTGTGAGATCCGCAATTAATTTTATATCATCACCATTTTCTGCAATGACCATATATTCATTGTTTCCTGTACTGACTCTAAAGAAATCTACGCCGGGAGTACTATGTGTAAATTTGAATTCACCTTTTTCTGAAAACACAGTAGAATCCAGTGGTTCCACACGATTGGCATCCAAACCATACAGGTAGACTTTGCTCTTCGGAGTTGCATTCTTAAACGCTCCACTGATTACGAATTTACTTTTATCCTTACAGGATGTGAATGCAAAAACAATGATTACCAGTAAATAAGCTATTTTTCTCATATAATATCTCTATTTCAATTTATCCTGTACCAATTCATTTACTTTTTGCGGATTTGCCTTACCTTTAGCCATCTTCATTACTTCACCAACAAAAAGTCCCAGCACTCCCTTTTTACCCTTTTTATAAGCCTGTACCTGTTGCTGGTATTTATTCAGTACCTCGTCAACAAAACCAAGCAATTCATCCCCGTTATCTATTGTCAGCATGTTTTGCTCGGCTGCAAGATTCTGTACATCAATATTTGAACCCTTTCCCTGTTTCATTATCAGAGGGAGCAATTGCTGGAATGCGATCTGAGGATTAATCTGCTTATCATCTACCAGGTTGATCACATCGGACAACTGGCCAGGTGATACATCGAATTCCGCAATGCAAATGCCTTTTTCATTAAGTATCGCCCTGATATTCCCGGTTAGCCAATTGGCTAAAGTGCGCGGGTTATTTACCGTTTTTAATGCTTCGTAAAAAAAAGACAATAAATCATGATCCTCGGCGATTAAAGTCGCATCCCCTATATTGATCTCGTAATCATGTATAAGTTGTTTACTCACTTCCCGCGGTAAGGCCGGCATTGCAAATTTCAATTGTGCAAGCCATTCGTCAGAAATATGAACCGGTGCCAGGTCCGGATCAGGAAAGTAACGATAGTCATTGGCTTCCTCTTTACTCCGCATTGGCGACGTAGTACCTGCCTCTGCGTCAAAATTCAGCGTACTCTGTATAATCTTTCCACCACCTTCCAATACCTTAATTTGTCTGCCGAACTCAAAATCTATTGCCCTGCGCACATTGCGTATCGAGTTCAGGTTCTTTACTTCACAACGGGTGCCGAATTCCTGGGCACCCTTAAGCCGCACAGAAATATTTGCATCACAGCGTAGACTGCCTTCTTCCATATTACCGTCACCCACATCAAGGAAACGCACCAGCTTCCTGATTTCAGTTAGTAAGGCCGAGGCCTCCTCAGAGCTGCGGATATCCGGCTCTGTAACAATTTCAATCAATGGTACACCGGCCCGGTTGAGGTCAACATAGGAAAACCGGTCATCCTGATCATGGAGACTTTTCCCGGCATCTTCTTCTAAATGTATGCGGTTTATACCTATTCGCTTTTCTTCGCCGCTGGTGAGTACAACGTCTATATAGCCATTCTCACAAATGGGCTGATTGTCCTGGGTAATCTGGTAACCTTTGGGGAGGTCCGCATAAAAATAATTCTTGCGGTCAAAAAAATTCACCTGATTGATGCTGCAGTTTAATGCAAGGCCCATGCGTGCCGCCTTTGCCACCACTTCTTTGTTTAGTTTTGGCAGGGCGCCTGGTAAACCAAGGGACACGGCTGAGATGTGCTCATTTGCATCTGCTCCGAAAGCAGCGCTGTCAGCAGAAAATATCTTTGTCCTGGTGTTCAGCTGAACATGTATTTCCAAGCCGGATACCAGCTCATATTTATCCATCATGTTACTTTATGGTCTACTTCAAACATACAAACATAAGGTTTTATGCGTTACCAAATAAGAAATAGCCATAATTATACCTGCACCGGATAAATCATCGCATAAACTTTGGATTACAATTATAACACACAAAAAAATAGTCCTATGAAAAAGCTCATTTTGACGGCATTGTTCGGAAGTATTTTCTTCTTTGCCATTACGACAGCGAAAGCTCAGCTCAATATTAGCGTAAACATTGGCAGTCAGCCTAACTGGGCGCCGGTTTATTATGAACATATTAATTACGTCCCTGTCAGGCATTATGTGCCAGTACGTAGTTATTACATACCGGCCCGTCATTATAAGACCGGGCGTTCAAAGCATTATCATGTACCCGGATATTACAAGGTTAAGCACAAAAACCATGGTCATTATAAGACATTTAAATATCGGGGTGAAAAAAGAGACCGGGGCATTGAAAGAATCATCCGACCAAGAGGTTGATAAAAAGGGGCAAGCCCCTTTTTATCTTTGTATGCACCCCGGGGTGGCAAGTTTAGGGAATTTTACATAAATTCAGCCGTATTTACCTCAGAAGATGCTACCAACCAGATATATTTTAAGAGCCGGCCCAGTCTCTTACTTTGTCATATTGTCGTTGCTTATGATCGCTTCCACTTCATTTGCACAAGAAACAAAGGATCAATATTCGTACGACAAACGTGTTATACAAAATGGCCGGACACTTTTCAATCAGTTATGTACGTCCTGCCACAACTTCACGCAACGTGGAATAGGTCCTGACCTCAGCGGAGCAACTGAGGAATTCTCTTCGGTCTGGCTTGCAAAATTTATCCGTAATCCTACGGAAATAATCGATAGCGGGGACGAAAAGGCTGCAAAAATGTTTGCTGAATATAAGACATATATGCCTTCACATCTCAGTTTAAGCGACCATGAGATTATGGCGCTGTTGTCCTATATCAATACCTATAAACGCAAAAAGGAGGAGACTACCGCTTACGGAACTCCCGTTAACAACCCTGTTCCTGCAAAAATTGCAAAAGGCGGGCTTACATTAAAACTACAGCTGCTGGCAATTGCACCGCCAAGCGCTGAAAAAATCCCTCTGGCACGCATTAATCAGACGGTTATATTAAAGTCAAAGAAGGAACGGGTTTTTATTCAGGATCTCAGAGGGGTATTATATGAGATCAGGAAAAATAAACTTATTGAAGTTATGCATATCGGCAAGCTTAAACCTTCCTTCATACATGCTCCTGGTTTAGCCTCAGGTTTTGGGAGTTTTGCATTTCATCCTGATTTTATGCAAAACGGGCTTCTATATACCACACACACGGAAAAGGCAAATACTTTACCTGCAGATTATACTTACAGCGATTCTATAAAGACAGCGCTTCAATGGGTAGTCACCGAATGGAAAATCAAAAATAGCTCGTCAATTGAATTCTCCGCTACCTCGAGGGAATTGTTACGCGTAGATATGCCGTCTCCCATGCACGGTGTTCAGCAACTTACCTTTAATCCGCTCGCAAGATCGGGCTCGCCTGATTATGGCTTGCTTTATATTGGCATAGGTGACGGTGGTTCGGCCGAAAATGGCTATAGCTATCTTTGCAACAGTAATTTACATATCTGGGGAACAATACTTCGCATTGATCCTGAAGGCCGAAACAGCAAAAACAAAAAATTTGGTATACCGTCTATAAATCCGTTTGTAAACGATCATAATACCAGTTCTCTGGGTGAAGTATTTGCTTATGGTTTCCGGAATCCCAACAGAATTTGCTGGTCGCCTGATGGGAAAATGCTCATATCAGATATAGGGCTTAATAACATAGAAGAATTAAACATTGGGATAGCCGGAGGAAACTACGGGTGGCCAGCGCGGGAAGGCACTTTTTTACTTAATTATAAAGGTAAAATGGATAAAGTATACCCCCTTCCCCAAAAGGATTCAAACTATATCTACCCTGTACTTCAGTATGATCATGATGAAGGTAACGCATTTTCGGGAGGCTTTGTTTACACAGGTAGTATCCCGTTATTGAAAAACAAATATATATTTGGTGATATAGTCAGGGGACGGGTGTTCTATACCGAAAGTGACCGGATCAGACTCGGTAGTCAAAGTCAAATCAAAGAATTTGATCTTCAATTTGAAGGAATAGCGTCCGATTTCAAAACCATGGTTGCCAATGGCAAAGCAGATATGAGATTTGGAGTAGGCCCAAATCATACACTCTACATATTTACCAAGACCGATGGGAAAATATGGGAAGTAACTGGTTGTGAACCTGGATTGTAAGCTATATACCTCAAACAAACAACGGGATATTCCATCCAGAACATCCCGTTGTTAAACCTAAATTTTACCATTTATGAAAAATGATTATGAAACATCTGCGGGATAACCACTCCCCGCAGCACTCACAGAAACCTCGGATGAGTAGTCTCTGGTAAGTATCCTTATACGGTTTAACATATCTGTCACCATATTCTCTAAGTCAAATTCCGGCCTCCACCCCCAATCCCTATTTGCAACCTTATCATCTATACTTTGAGGCCAGCTGTCTGCTATCTGTTGTCGGAAATCCGGTTTATATTCAATGTGAAAGGCGGGAACGAATTTTATAATTGTATCATATATCTCCTCGGGTGTAAAACTCAAGGCCCCAAGATTATAAGCTGTCCGCACCGACAGTCTATCTCCCGGGGCATCCATGAGTTCTATCGTAGCACGGATAGCATCTGACATATACATCATTGGTAATTTAGTATCCCCTTTCAGGAAGCAGGTATAAGCGTCGCCTTTCACCGCATAATGAAAGATGTCCACTGCATAATCTGTAGTACCCCCTCCCGGCAAGCCAGCGCTGATCAAACCCGGATAGCGAAGACTTCTTACATCCAGTCCGTATTTTTCAAAATAGTATTTACACCAAAGCTCGCCCGCCGCCTTGCTTATCCCATATATTGTAGTTGGTTCTGTAATTTCATACTGAGGACATGCTGTCTTCTGTGCTTTTGGACCAAATACAGCGATACTGCTTGGCCAAAACACTTTGCTGACCTTGTGTATTACTGAAAGTTCGAGAACATTCAGCAAACTGGTCATATTTAAGTTCCACGCTGGCTGGGGATTTTTCTCTCCGCTAGCGGAAAGCATTGCCGCCAAATGATAAATCTGGGTAAAATCTCCTTCAGCCATCAATTCTGATAATGCTTCTTTATCCATTACGTTCAGCTGCAAATAAGGGAACATATGCCTCGGAACCCCGGTATCTGGCCAGATGTCAGATGCGAGGACGCAATGTGTCCCGAATTTCAAACGTAAGGCTGCCGTTAATTCACTGCCAATCTGCCCGCAAGCACCTATAACCAATATCTTTTCCTTTCTATTCATTACTGCAAAGTTGTCTCTCTTTCGGATGACAACAAGGGGTTATGCAATACATTGGATTTTTTCTGCTGATCATGAGTATCTGTCCGAATAATATTTTGTTACATTTTTTTTAAGACAGAAAAGCAAAATAAAATACTTGCAGGTTTTGGCGTTTCGAAAAAGAAAGTATCTATTTGCTGTAAAACAAACTAGCTTATGAAGAGAATTATTCTGGATCAGTTGGATATTGACATTATCCGTTTATTGCAGGAAGACGCCACTTATTCCACAAAGGAAATTGCATTTAAACTGAAAAAAGTAAACACAACCATTATTACCCGCCTATCCAAGCTAAAAAAAGACGGCATTATACTGAAAAATGTTGCCGTTATAGACCGTAGAAAGTTCGATGATTTGCTTATTGCATTTACACATGTGCAGGTAAACAGCCATAGTGCCAATAGCCTTATTGCCTTTCAGGAAAAAGTACAGCTTTTTACAGAAGTTGTTGAATGTTATCATATGACGGGTGCCTTTGATTTCCTGCTGAAAATCGTTGTGAGAGATATGGCTGGCTATAATAATTTTTTAGTCCACAAGCTGGCACACCTGCCTAATATCGGAGCCTTGCAAAGCTATTTTGTTATTCACGAGACCAAACGCGAGGTTGCCTACCCGATTTGAACCAGGCAAAAAAAAATCGTGACCTCCATCCGGATCAGTCACGACCTAAAACCAAATATTTTCACCTTAGTGAAATAAAACCACTTACGTATGAACTCATAACGTAAATTTAAAGGCCCGCTGATTAGAAATTCACACACAACACGCGGACCTTTTTAACACAATGCAAATATCACCACACCAATATAAAGCAAAAAGACCCTGAATGCTTTTTGTAATAATTACTATTTATCGTCGCTGATAAATAATTTTATTTTACGATTTCAAGCTGAAAATTTAAATTTCAAAATTAAATTCTCTACAAAAATTACGGTGTGCTAAAGGTATTTTAGCAACGATCTTTTATCCATATAGTCTTTTCGCCTTTTTTACGGCCTGTTCCAGATCTATACCTTCTCCGAGGACACCACGGAACAAATCTCCCTTGTCCTGCAACCTGTCCAATGCATTAAAAATGTTAAAGTCGGTAATTTTCAATCCGGATTTAAGCTCGTCCCAATCCAGCGGCATAGATACCGGAGCACCTGGTTTTGGCCTTAAGGAATAAGGACACGCGATCGTCGCACCGGGCCGGTTTTGTAAAAAGTCAAGATACATTTTCCCTTTACGTTTTGAAACCATCCGCTCCAGACTCGTAAATCCGGGTATCTGCTGATGAACAAGGCTCACGATCAACTTCGCAAACAACTGAGACTGGTCATAGTCATATCTGGCACCAAGCGGAATATAAATATGGATTCCTGTGGAACCGGATGTTTTTGCATAACCCGGAACTTCTATTTTATCCAGTAAATTCTTAATGATATGAGCTGTTTCAATTACCTGATCGAAGGAAGTCTTTTTTCCCGGATCAAGATCCAGCACACAATAGTCAGGGCGGTCAGGAGCTACTGTTCTGGAAAACCATGGATTCATTTCGATACATCCCAAAGACGCCATCCAAAGTAAGGTCTCTTCGTCGTTGCCCAGTAAGTATTCACGATCCTCATCATCACTTGTCTTATAAGGAAAAGTTTTCGCCCATTCGGGTGCCTTTCCTTTTACATCCTTTTGATAAAACCCTTTAGACTGTATGCCGCCTGGAAAACGGTTTAGGGACATCGGTCTATCTTCCAGATAAGGCAAGATATATCTGGCAACCTGGTGATAATAGTTAAACATATCTCTTTTGGAAACCTTATCTTCAGGCCAGTAGAGTTTGCTCAGGTGCGTAAATTTAAGTTCATGTCCGTTTACTTTCCGTACCTGCGTTTCATCCTTGGGATTTAACAACGTCTTACGCGCATTTACACCCGGCGGCTTAAGCGCAGTCAGGTGCTTGTCCTTTGCTGCGGGCTTCATCTTTTTTTCGTCAGCCTGTTCTATATTTACAACAGCATTTGTTTCCACTGCAGCCTCAAGCACCACATCTTTAGCCGGTTTGTCAACACGCATGCCTTCAAAAGAGGGATGACGAAAGACGCCATCGCTGGTCACTTCGGCGTAAGCCACTTCACATACTAATTCAGGCTCCAACCAGAAAGCCTTAGCAGCCGGAGGATTTGGCCGGAAACGTGAAGGCTTATTCACATCTGGTATTGTTTCAAAAGGACTTGTTTTTCTAGCAAGAGGCTCAAACTGCTTTGCAATTTCTGTTTGCAGTTTCTGGGAAAAACCAGTCCCTACCTTCCCTACATATTGTAACTTCCCATGATTATACACACCCAGAAGCAGAGAACTGAACCGCTTGCTGGTCCCTTCGTTGCGTGTATACCCACCGATCACTACCTCTTGCCGTTTGTTTACCTTAATTTTCAGCCATTCTTTAGAACGGCTGCCAGCAGTATATTGGCTATCAGACTTCTTGGCAATGATACCCTCCAATCCCATTTTACGGGCTGCCTCATAAAATTCTGCACCGTCTGCTTCAAAAATCTTACTTAATCTGATCCGGTCATCACCTTGTGGTAACACTTCCTCTAGAATCTGCTGACGATCCTTTAGGGGCAGTTTACGCAAATCTTTGCCTTGGTACCACAAAATATCAAATACATAATACACCAGTTCACCATCTGCCTCGCTTCTCCAGTTTTGGAGTTTTCCAAAATCTGATATGCCTTTTTCATTGATTACTAATATCTCTCCATCTACCGCGATGTCTATCTTCCACTGCTGAATGATATTGTATATTGGATAAAAACGCTCATTGAACTGTTTATTGTTACGCGAAAGCATTTGGACATCACCCTCCGCCGTCGAAAAACCCAATGCCCGGTACCCGTCCCATTTTACCTCGTACCTCCATTCGGGGTCGTCAAACGGTTTATCCACCAATGTTGCCAGCATTGGTTTCATACCAATAGGTATCTTAGTCGCCGGGGCGCTGCTCAGCAAATCCTCCGGATTTGATTTTAATACCTCTTCATGCCCGTTTTTCCATACGCTACTTCCGGATTTCTCCATTTGTTCTAAAGTCTTACCTGAAAGAACTGATTTGGTATCCAAAGTAATATCATCTTCAGTAGCATATCGATCTTTATGCTTTATCAGCAGCCAACCATTTTCGCCCATACCCTGAGTTTTTACAAGAGCATATTCACCTTTCATCTTCTTTCCGTGAAGGCTAATTTTTAGAGCGCCTTCCTTTAACTGTTTCAACAGATGTTTCTCCTGGACCTTTTTTCCGGCATTCTTCTCAATTGGCTCATAAGTTCCTTCATCCCAAACAATTACAGTTCCACCCCCATATTCCCCCTTTGGTATAATTCCTTCAAAATCCTTATAATCAAACGGATGATCCTCTACCATCATAGCAAGTCGCTTTGTTTTAGGATTTGCTGATGGGCCTTTGGGTATAGCCCAACTCTTCAACACTCCTTCCATTTCGAGCCGGAAGTCGTAATGTAAATGAGAAGCATCATGTTTCTGAACCACGAACTTCAATTTGTTACTGTCTCCGGACTTTCCCGACCTTGGCTCGGATGTCTTGGTGAAATCCCTTTTAGCTTTATATTTCTGAAGGCCCATGATTATTTATTTATACCTTCCTAAACAGTTTGCACAAGCTAAAGTTTAAAACACATTAATCACGTTCATTCAGCGGAAGTCCAATGTAAAATGTCGTCCCGCCACCAGTAGTATCTTCAAACCAGATTCTGCCACCGTGAAGCGTAACGATCTGTTTTGATATTGCAAGTCCAAGTCCAAAAGACTGCTCTGCAGCCGTGCCAGGCCTTCTGGTCTTGTCGGGCACCTCAAAAACGTGCTGCTTTAATTCGTCCGGTATACCGATCCCATGATCTGTTACGCTGATCAAAGCCTGATCATCTTTTTGCATCAGTTTGACTATGATCGTTTCACCTTCGGGACTGAACTTTATTGCATTGCCGATAAAATGCTCATTACGCGACAGAACTTTTCCGTATTTATAGGGACTTCCATTTTCTGAACTTCTAAAACGAGTTCCTGCCGTTTATCTTTTGCTTTCAGCCTTAGCTGGTCAACGCAAAAACGCAAACTTCCGATAGCTCTTCGCGTTGCACTGCAAAAGTCTGGTCCATTGCCTTAGGGCGCATGAGGTCATCTACCAGGTCAAGGCAATTTTTCGATGACCGCTTCATCATCTCTGCTAATTCTTGGTCTTCAGTACTCAGTTTAGATCTGTGCAACATCAGAGAAGCGATCATATGAATAGAGCCCATCGGATTACGCAGGTCATGAGCAACTACCTTCATCATCCGATTGATTGTTCTCTGCCTGGCTTTGTTCCAATGCTTCCATAGTCTCCCGCAACTGTCCGTTCTGAAAAATCACCTGGTTATTTAACATTCTCAGTTGCAACACTTTTTTTCTGGACCGCCTAAGATTATATCATACAATAGCCAGAATGCTGGCCACCATTATCGAAATTACTGTTACTGCAATTAGGTAAAAAGTTTTCATACTGTTGTCACGCCTCATCAGCTGTAACCGATGCTCCTGCTCAGACTGCTTAAAAACTGCATCCATGTCAACGCTGGCCGCTTTTGAATCCGAAATGGCTAGAGAGTCTTCTATTACGTTATATTTTCTGAGATATCTGTAAGCATTTATCAGATCGCCTTTCTTTTCCAGATAAAGACTTTTGAGTCTGTACAATGACCGGTATGCCCTGACCAGCTCTTCATTTCGACCCTCCCGCTTCTTCATATCTGCTTCGAGCTGATCTATTAATCTTCCAGCCTTTTCAACAGAACCGGTTTCCAAGTACATAAATGCCAGCTTATTTTTCGCTGTTCCCACGTCTTCCCGGGCAAATCCTGGCCGGTCATTACTGGTACCGCAAAATGTGCCTTCCTTTAAAGCTTGCTTAAAATAGGTCACCGCTTTTAAAAAGTCCTTCTGTGTATATCGGATTAGTCCGAGCCTGTTCGTAAAGCTCATCAGCTGACAGGTATCCAGGTTCTTCAATGCAAATAATCTTCCCCTGTAATAATTTTCAAAAGCTTCATTATATTTACCCTGTGCTCTTAGCAGGTCTCCTTTAGCAAAAATTGTCTGTGCATATTCGTTCTTGTATGTTTCATCCTTATCTTTCAGGATATTAAACATACTGTCGGTATATTACGGCCTGTTTTACACTACCGCTATTTAAATAGTCATTATTTTTGTCCAGAATACTGTCCACTTTTGCCGTAAAGTTTACATCCGCTGGCATTTTACTTGTGCAGGCCATAATAAAACTCAGCATCAGAATGGCTATGAACGTCTTTTGTTTTCTAAGCATATCATCCAGGTTGTTTGGGGAATGCAAAAGCTGCACCAAACATAGTGCTGGAAAGTATTTACTGATAATTGCTAACTAAAGATTTTCAACGGTTTCAAAAAAAAAAGAAGACACACGCTAAGCTTTCAGCGCAAATCAAAACATTAGGTACCCCTCAGGAAAATAACAAAACAATTTACCTCCACATTCTCCAGGCAGGATAACCATTTAGGCTTTCCAGAAAAAATCCGTTTTCATCTTTATCCATCGCTATCGGACATATATCAGTATCCACCGGATTTTTATCGGCCTCGTCCGCTATCTTCGTTTCCGGAACCAATGATTCATTTGAGTTTTCTTTGAAGTCCATAACATTCAGTTTTTGTGAAGACTAACAACTGGAAAACTGAATTGTTTATTAAAATACTCTGCCTACAGTATAGATAAGCCCATTAAATTCAAATACCATACCTTCTTTCTTACCTAGAAGCAATTTCCCAATGGGTGAGGCTGGCGAAACCGCAAAAAACGGCGTAAAGACAGATATATCCTGTTCGGTCAATTCATTCTCCGATAAGGGTTTCAGTTGTCCGGCACTGATACCGATATAAAAGCTACCGTTGCCGGTGACTACAAGGCTACCCGGATGCACAGTTGATTTTTTCTTATCATTTTTACGATTTTTCATGAACAGCTCCTGTTGTTCTCTGATCAGGTCAAGTGCCTTCAGGCTCTCCCTGGCATCGAGCAACAGCTTCCGGTTCCGGTCGATCTCCTGTTGCATCATTTCACGGCTGGTCTCATACTTGTCACCTGCACTGCTTTTTGTGTCTTCATTACTCGCCTCACGCGCCTGCTCCAATGCAGTCTCTGCCGTCTTTATCTTTTGCAGTGCAAAATTACGGCACAACTCATATAAATGCTGTTTTAACTTGTTTATTTCCTGCATATCTATTCCTCGATCCATCGCACCTTATCCTCAATAGGTTGTCTGACTGCTTCCCTTTCCGGCTCATTATGATAGCCTAAATAAAAAAGCCCGTAACATCGTTCATTTTCCCAAAGGTTCAGAAAACCGTTCAGCTGACTGATCATTTCAGGTGAGCTCCAGTAGGCGCCGACTTTTAATGCTTCCGCAGTCAGCGCCATATTCTGTACTGCACAGGCCAGCGCCGCAACTTCCTCCCATTCGGGGAGTTTATCAGGGTGCAGTTGCGCGTTCAGGACAATGATACAAGAAGCTTGCATGGCCTTTTCAAGTATACTGTCATATTTTTTTTGAAGAAACTTCTCAGCTGGAATTGTTTCCTCATATAAACGGGCCAGTTCATTACCTAACTTCGAACGGCCGTTCCTTCTGAAGACCACAAAACGCCACGGTTGCGTTAGTTTATGAGTTGGCGCATAGTTCGCACTTTCCAAAATCTGGCGGACGACATCTGCCGGAATTTCCTCTTCGGTATAACTGATCGGAAAAATGCTTCTTCTTCGTTTAATAATTGTAGATAATACTGTTATTTCTGAACTCATACAATCTTCTTTAATTGTTTTCTGACTTTTTTAGCCCTCGCAAAGAACGCTATACTTTCCAAATCAGCCAAATAATCGATAGTATCTGCCAAGTCATCTTTAATCCATTGGTAGCGGGGAACAAGATTAGTCAGCGCCTGCATAGCGTGGACTTTGGTCGCTACAGGGACCTTCATATCAATGAGCCAGCTAAAAAAAGTCTCAATTACCCGGTCAAAATCAATTTTTCCGGCCAATTCCCTATAAACAGGCACAGCATTAGGGGCCGTGAGCAAAGCAACGATCTTACTGTAATGCCTCATGGCAGAGGCATTACACTGGCCTGGCAATAGCTCAACTAATCTTTCCGCGTAGGGTGAAAATTTTTCAGGCGAATGTACCATCTGGTATTCAAGCATCCAGGCAGCCCGGAAAGCCACTTCTTTTTTCGGGTAAAAACTGGCGTCAAGCAAATGGGTAATATCAGGGTCACTGTCCTGAAGTATAGCGGTTAAATGTGCCACCATTTGAAAATTCACCGGTAAATCCAGGCTTGCGATCAGTTCTTCCTTAGTCATAGCAGATTGTTTGGCTCAAACTTATACAAAAGAATGATTACCTTTGCGGCTTATTTTTCCGCATTATGATTTCAGTTTCCAACCTATCCCTGCGTTATGGTAAACGCACTTTATTTGAAGACGTCAACCTGAAATTCACCCAGGGTAATTGCTATGGGGTCATCGGCGCCAACGGTGCCGGCAAGTCAACTTTTCTGAAAATTCTTTCCAGTGAGGTCAGCCCGACAACCGGCAGCGTAGCCTTTACTCCGGGAGAGCGCATGGCCGTATTGAAACAAAATCACTACGAATTTGATGAATACAGTGTAATCGAAACCGTCATGATGGGCCACAAGGAGTTGTATGACATTATGAAGGAAAAAGATGCCATCTATATGAAGGAAGATTTCACGGACAAAGATGGCGAACGGGCAGGCGAACTGGAAAATAAATTTGCCGAAATGGATGGCTGGAATATGGAAAGCAACGCGGCAACAATGCTTAGCAACCTGGGGATCAAAGAAGAACATCACTATAAGCAATTGAAAGAACTGGACGGAAACCAGAAAGTACGCGTTCTCCTGGCGCAAGCGCTTTTTGGTAATCCCGACATTCTGCTATTAGACGAACCAACCAACGACCTCGATATCGACACCATAGCCTGGCTGGAGAACTTCCTGGCAGACTACCAGAACATTGTACTTGTGGTCTCTCACGACAGGCATTTCCTGGACGCCGTCTGCACCCATATCGTAGACATCGACTTCAGTAAGATCAATATCTTTACAGGTAACTACACTTTCTGGTATGAATCCAGTCAGCTGGCCCTTAAACAGCGCGCCGACCAGAATAAGAAGCTGGAAGACAAGGTAAAAGAGCTCCAGGAGTTTATTCAGCGGTTCAGCGCAAACGCCTCAAAATCGAAACAAGCTACCTCACGTAAAAAGGCTCTCGAAAAAATCGATATATCAGAGATTAAGGCTTCCAGTAGAAAATACCCGGCCATCATGTTCAATAACCAGGGGCGGGAAGCAGGGGACCAGATTCTTCAGGTCGAAAACCTCTCTTGTACCCTGAATGGCGAAGTCATGTTCAGGAACGTGAATTTCATGGTCAATAAAGGGGATAAAATAGCAGTACTGTCTCAAAACAGCCTGGCAACGACTGCATTTTACAATATATTGACCGGGCGCGAGCAAAACTATTCAGGCGAGTTCAAGTTTGGTGTAACCATTAATATGGCCGACATCCCAAATGACAACTCAGCTTATTTCGCGGGCAAAGACGAAAACCTGGTAGACTGGCTCCGTGACTATTCCGGTACCGAACAGGATGAACAATTTGTACGCAGTTTCCTGGGTCGCATGCTGTTTTCAGGGGAGGAAGTATTAAAAAATGTAAAAGTACTTTCTGGTGGCGAGAAAATGCGCTGTATGTTTTCACAAATGATGCTGAAACAAGCTAACCTGTTGCTTTTTGACGAGCCTACCAACCACCTAGATCTAGAGTCAATCACTGCGCTCAACAATGGCATGAAGGATTTCAGGGGCACTATTCTGTTTACCTCACGCGACCATGCCCTTACGGAAACCGTTGCGACACGAATCATCGAACTTACTCCCAACGGAACCATAGATAAAATGATGAGCTACGATGAATATATTACCAGCATGGAAGTAACCCAGCAAAGGGAACTCATGTATAAGCTAAAATAACTGTCATACAGGTCATATATCAAAAAAAGCCGGGCGTTATGCCCGGCTTTTTTTGATATATGCCTGAACGGTCAATGTCCATGATCATTTTCAGCCACGGGATGCAGTTCAAATTTCAGGTCCAGGTCATTCGCACCGGAAAATTTAGCTGCAAAATCCTGGTCATTCCAGTTTTCAGCAGTAATATTTGCCTTGACTCCGGGGTTCAGATGCCTGAGTACATATCGGAATACAAAACCCGCTGACGCAGCATTCACTGTTAAGTATCCGGTTATTCCTACATTGATTTTCTGATTTTCCCTGTCACGGTCTGCATAAACATACGTGAGTACTCCCTGAGGTGCGCCTGTAATAAAAGCCTGGTGAATTTCAGGTTTATCCAGGAATTCCTGCTGCATTTCCCTTCCTGCAAAGTCATAAGCCTTCAGTGTGAGCTTATAGGTAGCACCTTCATGCAGATGTGCATGAGTACCAACAGGTGGTAATCCGCTGGCATCAAACGCAATAGTCAGCGGCTGAGCGTCTTCAATAATGTTATAATGATAATGGTCGCCATGTGCTTCGCGTTCTACCTCTAAAAACGTCAGCTCTGCTTTTCCGATCTCTTCTTCCGGGATCTCTGGTTTAGGGTCCTTTTTACAGGCGTTAAACGTAAGCGCAGTAACAGTCGACAGAATAAACAGAAAATACTTGTGTAGTTTGTTCATGATTGTTGATTATGTAAGTAAATAGATAATGTGAATTAGAATCTGTAGTTCAGCCTCAGCATAAGGTTACGCCCCTGGCCGTGTACGAAATACCGATACCGGTCCATGTAATCCTTATAAAGCCGGTTGAAGAGGTTTTCAGCCGTTATATCCAGTCCCAATCGATGGTTTGCAATTGGTATAGTATTACCGACGGAAATACCAAGCAAATGATAACCGGGAGGTGGAGGAGCAAAATCACTGCCTTGCAGAAACCTTCCCTGCCTGAAAGTGTACTCATGATTCAGCTGTAGACAGAAGTCTTTCCATACCTTACGAGTCTGCCCCAGTTCTAAACGCAGCCGGCTCCCTGCCTTCCCCCCCGGTATAAGCGGCAGATATCCACCGTTATTAAGATCACTGGCTATCACCAGCGAAGCATTGAACATATAAGTCAAACCATAAGTGAACCGGTATATAACAGAAAAATCAGTTCCACGAAAGAACGCAGCTGTCTGACGGTATCTGAATACCGGAAAAGTACCGCTCATCGTCTGCCGGAAACTTTTGTCGGGTCTTGTATAAATATAGTTACGGATATACTGCGCATAGAGATCCAGTCTCAGTTCAAGTGGCATGTCAACATAACTTAGCCCGTTGGTCCATTTGTATCCCTGTTCAATCTGCAATCCAGGATCACCAACCTCAAACAGACCAGCTCCGTGGTGCAGTCCTTTGCTGAAAAGTTCGTTTGCTGAAGGTGCTCTCCATCCTGCCCCTATATTGCTGATCAAACGCACCATCCCGCCCAAGCGGAAAACAGCACCGGCCGTTCCAGTCAGGTTATGAAATTTTCTTTTGCCGCCATAATATTGTTCCGTTATATCGTCACTCTCCCCATAGGCATATCTAAAACCAGCGGCATCAAATTGCTTAAAATCGTAGCGCAAACCCAATTCATATTCTGCCCGCTCAGTCAACCAATTCCTCGCAAAGAAAATCGCTGCAGAAAAGCTATCATAGTTGGGAATAAATGTATTGGCAAGTGTACCCGGAACATTATTGTTTATCTGCAGCATTCCGTTAATGCCTAATGAAGCGCCAGAACCTGCCTTATTGCGTGCCCCCAACATCATATCAAGCGTATGTGTACTCAGCAATAAATCATTGATCGGCAATGCTTCCCGGTTGCCTCTTCTCAAGTCAAACTCCCTGCGATGATTGCGCTGATAGGCATAAGTAAAGTCAAAAGTCCTTTCCGGTGCAAAATCGTAGTGAAAATTCGCTTTCAGCAGATCATGCCGGATATTTTGTCTGGGTACATTGATCTGGTAAGTAAATCCATATTCTTCGAAGGGCTGTCCTGCCGCTATCCTCGATTCAATATCTTCGAGGGTAGCAACATGAGCAGTATACATTATTCCGTATATAGCTCCGAAATGACTGTAATAAAGTTCGTACCTGGCTTTTTTATTTGTATATCCTAAAGCAGCGGAATAATTCCGTTCTGCCAGTCCTGTATTACCGATCATATAGTCCGCAGTATGGATATTTCCCGATCGCTTAAGTGTCCCTTGTAAACGCCAGCCAAATCCCTTCAGTCCACTAAGCCCACCTGTAAACATAGCAGAACCAGTTACTCCTCTTCCGTTTGAAATACCCGTCAAATTTATCCCGCCATTCAGTCCGGCACCAACCGGAAGTACCCGTGGCTGCAACAATATTACACCACCCATTGCTTCTGCTCCATACCTCACAGACGCTGCACTTTTAATGACCTCTATGCGCTCTGCAAGCATGGGGTCAAGTTCGGGTGCATGTTCTGCGCCCCATTGCTGTCCTTCCAACCTCACCCCGTTATTCAGCAGTAGCAATCGGTTACTATGTAACCCATGAATGACCGGTTTTGCAATTGTCCCTCCGCTTTTTAAACTACTGATACCAGGCAACTCTTTCAGTACATCAGCCAGAATCAGTCCGCTACTTCCGTTCAGCTTTTCACCCGATACTACTTCTACGGCCTGTGAGGAGGATGCGATCTTCTTTTTTCCACTGATTTGTACTTCATGTAGCCTGTGTGTCGTATCTGAAAATTCCTGAGCAACAATAAGCCCGGGAGTCAGTAGTAATCCAGCTACAACGGCTTTCTTCAAAAACAAATAAAAGCGTGATCTCCATTTCATAAATGCAATTTAGTTGCAAATATACATATCAAATTATCATTTGCAACTAAATTGCATTTATATGCGCCGTAGCAAAATCCAGAGCATGCGCTGTTGAATTGCTTTTAGATGCAGCTATTGGTATATTTGCAATCCTATGGCCCAGAAAATTTTTCTCACTCTATTGTTGTTTACCAGCGCTTTTATTGCCAGAGCACAACATAATCCCGACGATCAGATTACCTCAGATAATTGGGATATCGTTGGCGGTGTCGATTTTAAAATTGTAAAAGACACAGAAATGATCCCTGTCTTTACAGATAAGATAAAAAAGGCAGCAAATAAACCTTTTGAGCTGGAAGGTTACATTGTTCCCATAAAAGATGGCATGAAACAATCTAAGTTTATGCTGTCTACCCTGCCCATTAACCAATGTTTTTATTGTGGCAAGAACGGTGTGCCGGTAATGGTCCTTGTAGAAACAACTGAGCCTATTAAATTCACTTATAAGACAATAGCTGTCAAGGGCATCCTTAAGCTTAATCCCGGCAACGCTATGGATAACCCTCCGATTGCATTGACGGCAGCTAAACAGATATGATTATGGCATTGGATCCAGGTAATATACTTAAGGCACATGACCTCAAACACACCAGGCAAAGGGTGCGTGTTTTGGAAGAAATTTCCCATGGTCAATCTGCAGTATCTCAACCAGAGCTTGAGAAGAAACTCGGAAAGGAAATTGACCGTGTTACCCTCTACAGGATACTTAATGCGTATGAAGAGAAAGGTATTGTCCACAAGATTATGGATGCGAACGGAACGGCCAATTACGCAATATGTTCTTCAGCCTGCACAGCGCATAATCATCATGACGAGCACGTACATTTCAATTGTACCAACTGCAATAAGATCTTTTGCCTGGAACTGACTATTCCTGAAATAAAGATGCCTGAAGGCTTTAAAGCAAAGACCGTAAGCTTTACAGCTTACGGTCTTTGTAATAAATGTAATAAGGAAAAATAAATTAATGTCCTGAATGTCCGTCTGCACCATGCGCATGGCCATGGCTCAGTTCCTCAGGAGTAGCCTCACGCACTGTAAGTATTTCACCGGAAAAGATCAGGTTCTTACCCGCCATCGGATGGTTCAGGTCAACAGAAACCACATCATCACCAACAGCGGTTACCCCTGCCCTGAAATGGTTACCCTGATTGTCCTGAAGCGGGATCACATCACCTACCGCAGGTAAATCTACATCCTTGAACATTTCTTTTGGAAGATCAGCATATGCCCCCGGATCTATTTCACCATAGCCATCAGCTGCGGAAAGCTCAAAACTATAAGCATCGCCCTCATTAAGGCCACTCAGGTACTCTTCAAACTTAGGCAGCATCATGCCTGTACCATAAAGAAAAACCAGTGGCTGCTGTTCATCAGCCTTTTCCACGAAAACCTGCTGGCCTTCTTCATTAGTCGTATGCAATTCATACGTTAGTGCTACTACTTTTTTGGGTTGAATACTCATTCTTATTTGATTGATTAATTTATGAACTGCAATGCTTCATCGACCGTCGTAACAGGCAACTGGCATGTCTTATTCTGACAAATATAGATTTTTGTTTGCATGCTTTGTTTATCTTTTAACAAAGGCAACCCGGTATTTGTTCCTCCCAAAAAAATTTTGTTGGGAATATATACCCGGTTAAACTCCTGCTTAAGCCGCAATACATCCTCGCCCGTTATCGCTATTTCATTAATTCCAAATACTTCATCCAGCAATTGTACCGCCCAGTTGGAATAAGCAGAACCATAAGTCTTGATCTGCGGCTCAACCGCGGCCAGCATTGCCGAGGCCTTTTCTGTGTAATGGGGCTCATCAAATAACAACCCCAGCTTTTGCAGGTTCTGGGACATTACCGAATTCGAAGAAGGAATCACATTATCCATTACCTCATGCTTTCTGGCAATAAGTGCTTCACCATTTACAGCTGTATAAAACAACATGGGGCTGTCTGTATCTTCAAAATGATCAAGCACATAATCGGTTAGTCTTTTTGCCTCCTGCAACCATACTTCCTCAAAATCGGCCTGATAAAGTGCGATCAAAGCGTCAATAAAAAAGGCATAATCATCCAGAAAGCCAGGTATAGTCGCCTTTCCGTTTTTAAAGTTTCTGTAAAGACCACCATCAGGCATGCTCAGTCTTTCAAATATCGCTTTGGCGGCCCCGCGGGCAAGTTCATAATAAGAACGCTCATTAAACACCTGTGAGCTATCTGCCAGTCCCCTGATTGTCATTGCATTCCAGGCAGTAAGGCATTTATCGTCTAAAGCAGGCCTAATCCTTTTTGACCTGTGGGCCAACATTTTATACTTAGCTAACTTAACTTTTTCCTGAAATTCAAATGTGTCCAACCCCTTTACCTCAGCATATTCTATCGGATCAAACTTTCTGAGCAGAATATTCACCTGCTCTTCCTCCCAGTTACCTTCAGAGGTAATATGAAAATAATCACGCAGCAGATCAGCATCTGTTCCCAAAACTGCATCAAATTCATCTTTGTCCCAAACATAGAATTTGCCTTCTATACCTTCACTATCAGCATCTAATGCCGAATAAAACAAACCTTCGGGTGAGGTCATCTCCCTCTTTAGCCAATCCACAGTTTCCATTACAATTTCTCTGAAAAGAGGTAAATAACTATACTGATAAGCTTCTGCATAGAGACTGATCAGTTGTCCGTTGTCATAAAGCATCTTTTCGAAATGCGGTACATGCCATTGTCCATCTACAGAATACCGTGCAAAGCCCCCGCCCACATGGTCATAGATTCCTCCCATCGCCATTTTTTCAAGCGTAAACAAGGATGCAACGTGTGTAGCATCATCTTTCATTAAATAGCTATACCTCAACATAAACTGCCAGTTATTTGGCAGTGGAAACTTGGGTGCCCGGTTATATCCCCCTGCCGAAATATCAAAATATCTTTTCCAGGGTCCCACTATATCCTCAAGATGCCTGCGCGAATATTCCGTCCTCCCGGCGGCAGGTATGATCGTCTCTGCGGCACGTATACCCTCAGTAAGCCTGTCCGCATACTGCAAGGCTTTTTCAGGCTCTTCTTTCCACATCTTCGCAACGCTAAGCAGCAGGCTGATCCAATCTGTTTTTCGGAAATAAGTCCCGCCGTAGATTGGCCGCTCATCGGGAAGGCATATACAATTGAGCGGCCAGCCACCACTGCCGGTCATCAGCTGTATGGCCAGCATATAAATCTGATCGATATCTGGTCGTTCTTCCCTGTCTACTTTAATGCAGACATAATGCCGGTTCATCACTTCAGCCACCTCATTGTCCTCAAAACTCTCCCGCTCCATTACATGGCACCAATGACAAGCAGAATAGCCTATACTGACAAGGATAAGTTTTTGCTCTTCTCTGGCCTTTTTAAGTGCCTCCTCCCCCCATTCATACCATTGCACAGGGTTGTAAGCGTGCTGTAGGAGGTAAGGTGAAGACGCATTAATGAGTTGGTTGGGTATATCGTGCATAAGGGTAAAATTAGTAATTTTAGTACATAACTATCATGCCATGAAAATCAGCCACACGGAAATCTACCGCTTTAGTATACCCGTCGAACCCTTCGTCATTGCTACTGGTACTATGCATTTTGCACAGAACGTATTGATCAGGATACACACCTCTACCGGTATAACGGGCACAGGAGAATGCTCGGCCTTCCCAATGATCGTCGGTGAAAGTCAGGAGACTTGTCTCGTGATGGCCAGAGCTTTTGCAACCATACTTAAAGGAAAAGATCCACTGGAAATACCCGACCGTATGAACGAACTGCAAGACTATGCAGCACATAACAACACTATTAAAAGTGCTTTCGATATGGCTTTATTCGACATTGCCGCAAAAGCTGCCGGATTACCTCTTTATCAGTACCTTGGTGCAGTTCCCCGCAGCATTGAAACCGATATTACTATCGGTATTGATACACCGGAAGCTATGGCTGCAACTGCGTTACACTTAAAAGAACAAGGTTGCAGCATCATTAAAATCAAAGTTGGCAAGGATATACATACAGATATTGAAAGGGTGCGCCAGATCAGACACGCTACAGGCCCGGACATGAGACTAAGACTGGACGCAAATCAGGGATGGAGTTTCGATGATGCACTCTTTGCCCTTGGCAAACTGTCTGCATTCGACATCGAGTTCTGTGAGCAGCCAATGCGGACCTGGTACGATGACAAACTACCTGAACTCTGCGCCAATTCCGCTGTAAAGATCATGGCAGATGAAAGTTGTTACAATCATCATGATGCCAGGAGATTGATCAATGCCGGTGCCACAGACTATCTTAATATCAAATTCTCTAAATCCGGTGGTATACTTGAAGCGCAAAAAATCCATGAGATCGCCTTGCAAACCGGTACGAAATGTATGATGGGCGGCATGCTTGAAACCCGGATCGGCATGAGCGCCTGTCTTCATTTTGCATTATCCTGTCCAAACATCATCTTTTTCGACCTGGACACTTGTCTTTTGGGACACAAAAAAAACCCTGTTACCGGTGGAGTAACCTATAACAGCTTTGTGCTTACCTTACCGGACACACCTGGTATCGGTGCAGACGCAGATCCTGAATTCCTGAAAGACTGTGAAAGCTGGATCATATGACAAATCCCACAAGTAAATCAGGATAAAGAATTAGCTGCTAATATCCGGACCTAATAAGTCGCTGTTAGAAAACAAATTGCCGGGAAAAGTTCTATAAACAGGCAATTAAAGCTTAACCTGTAAGGTCAGGTAAAAAGTCCTTGGATCGGAAGGCAATATTCCCGGCCCCGGGTAGCCATCTGCTCTGCGGGTAAAATACCTTTCATCCAGTAGATTATTGACGTTCCCGTATAGAGTAAACCACTTCCATTTATAGCTTGCACTAAAATCCATTACCTGATAGGAAGGAACGGCACCGTCAATAGCCCTATCCGATCTTTCAGCATTTGTAGCATCAGAGTATTGTTTACCAACATAAGAAAACTGACAACCGATATCAAAGCGCTGATGTCCGAAGGAAATACCGGTACGTAATAATACAGGCGGTACAAATTCAACCAGGTTATCCTTACGGACCGAAGCATCCAGACTATTTATATATCTGGCATCAATCAACGCAAAATTAGTATATACGTTTAATTTGTATTTGCTTAGTCCCTTAGTAATAGCCTTCAGCAGATCGGCCTCTACTAAACTCTCGAACCCTATGTTTCGGCTATCGCCGATATTTTTACGTAAGCGGTAGTTTTCCAGATTGTCTGCACTTTTTGCATTTACCGATCCGATGCGCCTATTATATTTTAGATAAAATAAGCTCAGGTCATAACGCATCCATGAATTTAAAGTACCTCTTATACCACCATCAATGGTATATCCCTTTTCATCAGTCAACGCGGAATCAACCCGTGCATTCGGGTTTATGACACGTATATCGTTAAAATTCACACTGCGGTAATTCTGTGATGCGTTAGCATACAGTTCAACACCCTGTACCGGCTTATAAGATGTACCTATACCGAAAAACACAAAAGAGCGGTCGTTTGCCTTTTTTTCAAAATTCTGAATGTAATAGAAATCGTCATATGGACTTGATCTGGTTGCATAATATCCATCTGCATTAGTAGAAATAAATTCAAATCTCGCACCAGGAGTAATACTCCACTTTTCATTCAGTTGAAAAATATGCTCTGTGAATATGGCAATATTTGTACCTGGAAACCTATAACCAGAAACACTTGGGAAATTCCCCGTATAGCTGAAGTCCGGCCCCTTGCCATCACTGGCATTACCCTGATTACGCAAGGTCAGTCCTTTGTATACCCTTACCCCTGCCAGGAAAGTACTATGCTGTTGCCTGACAAGCTTATACTGGTGCAACAGACGCAGTTCAGATCCAAAGTTCTTATAAGTATCGTCCAATAAATCCCGGGGGCCACCCATATCAGGCCTGTTGATATAAGTCAATACTCCCAGCGCCTGCCTTCCTGCATAGAGGTGATAACTTCTCCAGTTTATCTTCGTATGATCGTCAAACTGGTAATCAAGCGTAACATTAGCCAGGTTCCAATTTACTTTAAACCAATTGCGTTCACGGTTAGATTGATGAGGATCACTTGCAAATTCATTGTCGGTCAGGCCGCCTGGCAAGTGCGACAGATAATCCATGAACGTATATTCACCACCTACTCTGAGCTTTGGAGTAAGCTGATAATCGGCATGGATATAAGCACCATGCTGTTCAAAATGACCATTAGGGCGCCATCCGTCGCCACGTTTATATTGATAATATGCATAATAATTCAGCTTCTTAATGGTACCGCCAACGCTGTTGAATGAGTTAAAAAATCCGAAAGAGCCTGTCGTCTGACGACTGGTTATCTCCATCGGCTTGTCTGACGGCCCTTTTTTTAGCTGAAAGTTAATCAATCCCCCAAACTGCGTACCGTACTGCAGACTGGCTGCGCCACGTATGATCTCTATTCTGTCCAGTGCCTCAGCAGGAGGTGTATAATAACTTTCCGGATAACCCAGGGCATCAGCACTGATGTCATAGCCATTCTGGCGTGTATTAAAATTAGATACGCGGCTTGGGTTCAACCCTCTTCCCCCTATACCCAGCTGCAGGCCCCCGCCATCGTATTCAATAATATTGATCCCGGCCACGCGGCTATACAACTGCCGGGAATTATTTGTCGCCAGATTAGCATTCAAACTTTCTACATTAACTACTTCGGTCTTTTTTCCCGCATAAATAGCCGTTCCTTCTACCTGTCTCAAGTTCCCAGACGCCATTCGTTGAATGCTGTCCCGGACATTTACCTCATCCAGACGTTTACCATCTGCGTCCTCCAAGGTAACATCAAGGACAACGTCCCGGTTTACTTCTATTTTCTTACTGTATTTCTCCGCACCCAGAAAATATACGATAAGCTCATATTTTCCAGCCGGTACTGTGTTAAACCCAAATTTCCCGGATTCGTCACAACTCGTTGTTAAACTGGTATGAACAATACTCACCGTAGCGCCGGCAGCAGGCGTGCTATTTATGCGTACACGTCCGCTGACAGAAAAAAGCTGAGCTGAAGCCCCCAGAGCATATACATTCAATAATAAAAAACATAATAATTTACTAAAGGTCTTATTTTTCATTTTTTGCAAAAGGTAATATCCACGTATAATGATGCCAGCCGAATCGTTGCCGGGCAAGGTTGACACCAGGATCAGTAAAAGAACGGGAACGCCCTCCATTCAGGGTCACATAAGATTCCACATAAACAGCCGGATCTTTCAATCCCCGCTGACGGTATACAGATGCCAGGTAATGCGCATAGCGTAAGATCAGATCGGGCTGGGTGCTCATCATTTTGTCCTGCAATGGAGTCAGGAACTCACTGTTATCCACCTCGTATGCCCGTCCTGTCGAAGGTTCTTTAACATAGAAAAAAGTATTGCCGGATTTTTCCATCAGCATGACACGCCATGAAAAACGATATCCCTCTTCATACCAGAACAAATCTCCCGGATAAGCCAGAAACCGCAGCGGGATAATCAGCTGAATACAGAAATAAGTTCCGGATACGATCGTGGCAACTCTATTTTTGCATCCAAATAGCACGTAATTACTTTTTCCGGAAATCTGTCTGGATTTTGATAAAAGATGGCTAAGCAGCTTATATTGAAACGCGGAGCTGAAGAAAATAAAGCTACAGATAATCATCACATAGGGAAACATGCCAATACCCGGAAAAAAAAGCGCTGTCGCCAGATGAAAGCCAATCACAAAAAGATAAGCAACGGGACGGGTCCTCCTGTTGATCAGGAAAAAAGCAATCAGGAGGTCATATACCGCGCCGAACCAGCTGAACACATAAGCTACCCAACCTTTGTACATTAAGGCGCCTATTAACGGCAAATGGCTTTTAGGCGGCAACCAGATCTTCATCGGCATCGCATGCAGCAGCCAGTCTGGCGTCAGCTTAGCCAAACCGGCAAAAAAATAGACAATGCCTACCTGCATCCGTAGAACACCAATCGTCCATAATGGCACCTTATCATACTTCAGACTTGGCCAGATAAAAGTATCCACGGCAAAAAATCGATTAGCAGGCAGCCATATCATCAGGAAGCTGACAAGGCTGATAAAGTAATAATGGTTGAGATAATTGGTGGCATCTATCAGCTCAATATAGGTAAAAGCGAGAAAGAAAAGTGGTGCTGTGATGCGATACAGGAAGCCAAGCGCAATGCCTGCAGCCGAAATAGCAGCCAGAAAAAAAAGCAGGTGCATACCCGTATATCCCAAAGGTTTCACCCATTCGAAGCCCCAGTAACTAAAATAGAACCGCGGGTTAACATACAAATCCACTATCCACCCCTTCAGCCAGAAACGCAGGATACCAACGAACATCATCAGTCCGAACAATATCCTGAATATAACCAGCGGCGCAATATCTACCGGCTTTAGGAAGTAACGGATACTAGTCACCGTCGGTATCCTGATAAGTAATCCGTACACCGGTTGACGAAGCCACATCCGTTTTTAACAGTGTCAAAAGTACCTGCACCTCCCTGTAAGCTGCATCAATTTCAGCTTTGTTACTTACCAAAGCTGAAGATAACGGATCGGGTATTGCATTCAACTTGCCTATAGTCACATCAAACTGACTTATAACATCGTCACTTAATGCTTTTTTACCTAACGCCGCTAAATAACCAGATATTCCTTTTCCGCTGTTATTACCTGTAAACATTTTTTTAAGATTACCCAGATTGGCGACTGCAAGGGCAACCGAAATACCGGAATAGTAACCCTCCACTTTATCCGGATATTGTATACCACTAGACTGCTTGCCATAAGGCCATCCAATGCGTGGCCCCTTCATCTGGTCCATTTCGTATGCAAACTGGTTGATCAGAAAAGCAATAGGGCTGCCTGCATCTGAACGCGTATTACTTACAAATTCAGTCCTGTAACCGGTGTTCCATGCAGTAATTACATTTCCGGTAAGCGTTTTCATACGGGCAATCAGGTCCAGCACATATTTCCTGCGGTTAGCTGCACCGTTATCGTTGAATTTGGATAACGCATCGGGAGCAAACAATACATAATCAAGTGCAGGGAAACCTTGTTGGTCAACGGTAAAATTCTGGGTAAGGTCATAGGTGCCCCTCAGTATATTTCCATCTATCACAGCTTTGTCCGCAGGAAAAGTATTCAGAAAATTGTTCAGTAAAACCCGTTCAGACGGGCCAAATTGATTTACCGAAATCTGCTCATATTGAATATAAGCAGCCTTAAACACAGTTTTCAAGGCCTGCTGATTCCCTGCATCAGGGGTAGTTAAAAATGTACTCACAGCAGCTTCAAATTGAGTAATCTGCTGCTGCAGACCAGTATAGGCAGGTATGATAAGGTGATCTGCGTAATCGGCCAGCATAGTTCCCTTATCAAAACCTTCAGCCTGCGGACTATTGTCTTTGCTGGTCTTTTTAGAACAGGCGACGATAAAAATGGTAAATGCGGTTATAAGTATGACGATACCGGGTTTTATTTGATTAATTTTCATCAGTAATTGATTATTTTTTATTTTCTAAGACGAATCCCTGTTAATAATGAAAGCTCCTGGCGCAAAAATGTGCCAGGAGCCGGATTAACACAATAATCAGTTTAATTCAGACCATAAGTAGTCTTCAGGATATTTTGCGCTTCAACCAACTTCGTGAAATTTGCCTCATTGACCAGTACATAGAAATTGGTGCCCATAGTTGCCGTTAGCTTCTGAAAGTTAGCTTCAGTCAGCTTGCTTCCAGCCGGACGGTATTTGAAACACGAAACGAAGCCATATCCCTCAGACAACGCATGAAACTGAGTAGGCAGATCATTTATACTTGTCGAATTAGTAGGTATCGTCACATAAGCCAAAGCAGCAGCAGCAACCAGCTGTTCCCATTTAGCCAGGATAATGTCGATCTGCTCCTTTACTACAGCATAGTCTCTGGCACCGATCGCAGCACGACCTTTAAGGAAAGCATTAAAAATAATCTTGCCTGCTTCAATACCTTTGCCGCGTTCTGCAAGGTAACCGCCCCATAATAAAGGACGGTTTGAATCTGTGTTCGCATAGGTTTTCCCCGGGTCATAATCTACCGGAACGCTCAGATACCCGAAGGCTTCGTCCCAGTTACGCTGCATAGCAGTTGTCCCGTTGGTCACAGTATTATTATCGGCGTTCGGGACATTCGTGAGGATATTTACAGCTTCCTTAAAAAACAACGCGCCCATCATTCCTTTAGCCACAGCCTGGTTATACTCAAGTCCTGTAGCACTTACCAGCCTTTTGGTAGTTCCCTTGATCACATATCCGGCTTTTCCATTAGAAGCCTCTTTCCCATTTTCGAGACTATTCGCAGCCTGCTGAGCAAAGTACCCGATAAAAGTAGCGGCATCAGCAGTCTTCTCAGCGAGCTTCACCCCTGAAGTATTTAATGTGGCATCTGCAAAAGGACTATTGGTATTATTGAAATAGTCATTTGCTTTTTCCGCCGTAATGGTAGCATTTAAAGCTGTCCCAAGATAGGAATTCAGTTCCACAGCCATTTTCACCCTCTGTGTCGAAGTCGTATAGTTTGCACCCGTAAAATTATAAGTCGCAGGGATGTCGTAAGGAGGGATTACTTCTTCCTTAACCTTGTCTTTCTTACAGGAGGTAAGTCCTGCTACGGCCAGAACAACAAAAACTGAACTTTTAAGGTAATTAACTTTCATGTTTATGGGATTAGAATTTAATTGTTGTGATTGTTTGTATTAAGTCTAAATAACTAGTATTCTTGCTGCAAATATTATAGCTAATTCTAAAGAATTTCTAAAGATTTAGAAATATTCTAAATAAAGACATCATGAAATTACTGTTTGTAGAAGACGAGCCTATACTGGTTGAAGAAATGAATAGCTATTTCAGTTCCCAGGGATTTGTATGTGAGCAGGCCATCAGTTTCAGCCAGGCAGCACAGAAGATTCACAATTACCGTTATGATATTGTCATCCTTGACATTACACTTCCCGACGGTACCGGTATGGAACTCATTTCTGGTATCAGGGAAAAAGACATTGAGACCGGAATCCTGATCCTTTCCGCTAAAAATTCTCTGAATGATAAAATAGATAGTCTTAACCTCGGCGCAGATGACTACCTTACCAAACCTTTCTATATCGAGGAACTCAGTGCAAGAGTCAATGCCCTATACCGCAGAAAAATTCTAAAAGGTTCCCAAAACATCCATTTCGATGCCTTTACTATAGAGCCCTTTTCCAAAAAGCTCTCCTATAAAAAACAAGAAATCGGACTTACCCGTAAAGAATTCGAAATGCTGATGTATTTTTTAGTTAATAAAGAACGTGTGGTCAGCAAATCGGCTATAGCGGAGCACCTCTGGGGCGATCACTTCGACCAGCAGGACAACTTCGATACCGTATATGTACACATGAAAAACCTTCGGAAGAAACTCAGTTCGGCATCCGGAAAAGATTACATCAGAACAGTCTACGGCATGGGTTATAAATTTTCCTGCTGATGCGGTTGCTCACCAGGATCAGCATCTATTATCTGTGTCTGAGCACGATCGTACTTGGGATTGCGGGGATATTGCTTTACATCTTTCTCCGCAACGAGATTTCCAGGGAAATGGAAGAGCAGTTGGAAATGCAGCTTGATATGGTGGCTTCCGAATTGCAGGGAGGCCGGAAAATCTCATATCCCTTGGTTGATATCCGTTCGGGCGAAGAAATTCTGATGCGGCTTCCCAAAGTGTTCAAAGACACCCTTTTGTATGATCATTTGCAGAAAGAGACAGAAGGCTATTATTATTTTGAGGAAAGCAAGAAGATCAATCATAAACCTTACCGTATCCGCGTTATGACCACTTATATTGGTTGGGAAAACTATGCGCGAACCATCACGTATATGTTCCTGCTGATTGCCACGCTATTGGTCGCACTTGGCACACTTATCAATTACTTCATGAACCGCAGTATCTGGAAACCCTTTCTCATAAACTTGCGGCGAATGCAGGGCTATTCTGTAAGTTCCCGGGAAGAATTACAGCTTGCGCGCACCAGGACAACAGAATTTCAGGAAATGAATACCGTACTCAGTGATCTGGCGGCCAGGGGTAAGCGGGAATATACAGCGCTGAAAGAGTTTACCGAAAATGCATCTCATGAAATTCAGACGCCCCTGAGTATTTTGAAGACCCGCCTGGAAACCATCAGCCAGGTTCCGCTGGACAGTGCCGTAATCAGACCTTTAGCGGATGCGAAGCAAGCCGTAAACCGGCTCAGTAAAGTAAATAAAGGCCTGCTCCTCCTCGCTAAGCTTGAAAACGATGCATTCCAGGACAAACGGCAAATTAATCTCAGAGCAACAATCATCCATAATTATTCCCTTATGGAAGACGTTTTTGAACATAAGGGGATCAAGGTAAATCAACAGCTGTCAGACTATTCGGTATTTGCCAGCCAGACACTTATGGACATATTGGTCTCTAATCTTATGACCAATATGATCAGCCATGCTCCGGCAGACGCTGCCGCATCTATCTGTCTGAATGCGATTCAACTGGTCTTCAGCAATGAAGGACCTCCGTTGACCTTCGATGCTGCCAGGCTATTCAGCCGCTTTGGCAAAGGCATACCTGGTTATAAGGGCAACGGACTAGGCTTGTCTATTGTAAAACAAATATGTCAGGTAAACGGCTGGATAGTGGAATATACCTACAAAGAGCATCGGCATACCTTTGATATCAGATTTAAAGAATAGCGCTCAAAATGAATACGCGAACGTACCGGCAAATTACTTATTGAAGTTAAGCACCAGATAACCGCAGACTACATTTGTAATATACGGGATCATCTGCAAAATGTCATAAACAGTAACACAACAATCCTGTCTTCATCCAAGAATCGTTTAATTTGTTGTCACCATTCATGAGAAGAAAAATAAACCCGTTGCCGCTCCTCATCATTGTCTTCGCCGTGCTCGCACTGAACTGGCTTGTACTTTCGGGCATCTATGTATTAAGCGCTGCTTTCTGGGTAGCACCCGTATTCTGGGCGATATCCGGCGGGATCACAGCAGCCCTGATCATTGCAATAATCAGAACACGGAGCGCAACTGATCTGTATTTCAAGGTTGCCAGCCACGCATTCCTGATATTGTTCGTTGCTGAACTGGTATTTGCGGCCATACTCCTTACTGGCGATACATACCGCCTTATAGCAGGGGGGCCGAGAAGTATCTACTGGACAGGATTTGCAGCTGCCTTGTCTGGGCTTACCATCCTGGTATTTCTTTATGGAATCACCAGGGGAAAATATGCTTACAGGGTGATCAGACATACGCTCTATTTTGAAGATCTGCCTGCCGCTTTTGATGGCTTTACCATTACTCAGATATCCGACATACACGCGGGGAGCTTTGCCAACCAGGCGGCGGTTCAGAAAGGCATAGACCTGGTGAACAAACAGCGTTCCGACCTGTTCGTTTTTACAGGTGACCTGGTAAACAACAAAGCGGATGAGATCAGGCCCTGGCTGGCACACTTCAGGCAGATCAAAGCACCTTATGGACAGTTTTCCGTATTGGGCAACCATGATTACGGCGACTATATTAAGTGGCCGGACGAACAATCCAAAAAAAACAACCTGCAGCAACTCAAGCAATATCATGCCGAACTAGGTTTCAGGTTGTTGTTGGATGAACACATTGTATTGCATAAGGACGGACAGCATATTGTCCTGGCCGGGGTAGAGAACTGGGGTATAGGCTTTGGAAAGCGAGGTGATCTCAAACAAGCCCTGAATGGTGCAGGTCCCCGTGATTTCAAAATATTGCTTTCCCATGATCCTACACACTGGCAGGAAGAAGTGCTCCGTTTTCCGGATAAGATAAACCTTACACTTTCCGGCCATACACACGGCATGCAATTTGGTATCGAAGCCCTTGGCATCAAATGGAGCCCTGTAAAATACCGTTATCCGCATTGGGCAGGTATTACCGGTAATGACGGAACCTACCTGAATATCAACCGTGGGTTTGGCTTCCTGGGGTTTTCCGGAAGGGTCGGCATTTGGCCTGAGATCACCGTAATCGAACTCAGAAAGAAAGCATATTGAGTTAAATTACCTACTTTTGTGCCGCATAGCTATCAACTGCATTAGCAAACACTGAATGGAAGAAAGCAACACGCTGAAAAGAATTTTTCAAGACCGCAAGAGGACTAACGTTCTGAGAACCGCCGAACAGGCCACCATATCTTTCCTGGTCAAAAAAGTACCTTCGTTTGTCACCTCGAATATGCTCACTTCCATCGGCACCGTCGGTTCGCTGATCGTCATGGCAGGATTTATCCTGGCTGCTTATATCGATCGTCATTACCTGCTCCTGGGGATTGCAGGGCTTGCCATTAACTGGCTGGGCGATTCGCTGGACGGACGTGTAGCCTACTACCGCAATATTCCCCGCAAATGGTATGGCTTTTCTCTGGACATCATTATGGATTGGATCAGCACGGTACTGATCGGACTTGGTTATATGGTCTATGCGCGGAATGCCTATGAACTGATCGCATTTGTCTTTGTGGTGCTATATGGCTGGGCGATGATCATCTCCCAGCTTCGCTATAAGATTACTGACATCTACAGTATCGACTCGGGCTTTGTGGGGCCTACCGAGGTACGCATTATCCTCGCCTGCATAATGATACTTGAGGCCATATTCGGTAATCTTATTGAATATTTTGCTGCAGCAATGTGTCTCATCCTCTTCGTGATCAATATTGCAGAAACAAGAAAATTACTGCAATATGGTGATATGCGCGATGCAGCCGAACGCGAGAAAGGCAATAAGGACGCGCAACTCAAGGAAACAGCCTGATATGGGGAAGGCACAGGCGATATATACCTTTGCCAAAGCACAGTTTTCTGCTTTTGCAGGAGGCATTATCGACTACCTCGTTATGCTCGGTTGTACTGAGTTGTTACACATTCACTACACCATCTCCATAGGCATTGGCGGTGTCATCGGTGCTGTCTTTAATTTTACCGTCAACCGCTACTGGACTTTCAGTAATACAAATGCAAGCAAGAATCCTGTAGGTGGCCAGCTGATACGCTTTGTATTTGTAGTTTGTGGCAGTATCATACTTAAGTCTTCCGGTACCTGGCTTTTTACAACCTATCTGCACATTGATTACAAGATCAGCCGGATCATTGTAGACCTGATCGTATCCCTTGGTTTCAATTATGTACTGCAAAATTATTGGGTATTTAAAAGAAAACCGCCGACAGACCTGCCTGCCGTATAAGGGTATGCAGGATTAGAACGAGCTGGACTAAAACTGTCCTGAAAAGGAAAAGCCTGCAGCACCCTGCTGGTAAACAGGCACAAAGTTCATATGAGCGGCATGCCTGCCAGCTATCAGACGTTTTAATTTCGGATAAAAAAAATAACCTAGTTTAGCGGAAGCAATACCAAAACCTGCCCCCGCAACGACATCACTTACCCAATGTCTGTTGTTGTATAAACGAAAAACCCCGGTAGTTATAGCTACTGCATACCCACCGTATCCTATCCAGGGAGAAACATCTTTATACTCCTGCATCAGAAATTCAGCTGATGTAAAAGAGGTAGCTGTATGTCCCGAAGGAAAAGAATTACGGGTACTGCCATCAGGTCTCAGTCGTTGCGTGGCTGACTTCATACACTCTGTCGAAGCTTTCATGATCGCAAAGGAAACCAGGTAGGCACCTGTAGCATCCAGTGTACCATGTCTTCCTTTCACTCCTGCAAGATGGAGTGCATATACCGCCGCCGCAGGCGCATACTGCATAAAGTTATCCATCTTGCTGGAAAACAAAGGATGATCTTCCTGAAGTTCGGCTCTCGTGGTACGATCCAGATCGTTAATAAAATTATTCCCCCCCGCAAAAGCACCGTAACCGACCAAAACAGCCGGGGCAATGAAAGCCACAGGTCTGAGCTGAAATGATTGTATCCGGGACTCGGATTTTTCCTGCCCTTTATGGTCTGTGCTATCCTGTTGCGCGCAGCAGAACAACGGGGTTGGGGCTAAAAGCAAAAACGACAGTCTAAGGAAAATTACCCGCACATTCATCATCATTCAAAATACTCAATTTCTTAACATTTTGCTAACGCAAAAAACTGAGTGTCATTATCCCGTTTAAAAAAAATGGTACCTGAAAACCTTATTTTGCTTTCAGGCACCATTCTGATATTACAGTGGTGAATTCACCAAGGAACTATTTCTGGCCTGTCGTTACATCTGTCCAGTTATCCGTCTTAAAAGGTGAAGCCGGAAGATCTGCGTCATTGTACAATGTACTTGGCGGATTATTTGCCCAGGCATACCTTACAGCGACAGGATTGGTTACTTCATCACTGCTGACAACAACTTGATTACCTTGTATCGTTGCCTTAGCCCAATAGAATTTCCGGTCAGCACCAGCTATTGCAAAACCTTTCAGCTCTGCACCGTCTCTGGCCTTCAGGCCACCATACGTATCCGTAAAGTTCAGCCTTATGGTATTACCACTGACTTGCTGCGATTTAAAAGCCGGGCCGGAATAAGGTATTTTCACACCATAATTCTTTGCCAGGGCAATATAAGCGAGGCGTTTGCCGACATCCTGCTTGTTTTTCGGATGAATATCTGCAGCATCGCCTACATCAATGATCACTGCCATGCCCGTATTTTTCAGGGAAAGGGTTTGCTTTTGTGCATCTCTCAGCTCTGCCCATTTAGAATCGACAGGCTGGTCGTCCGTTTTCATAAAATTGGCGAGCTGTACAAAGTAGAACGGGAAATCCCCTACTCCCCATTTCGTGCGCCAGTCTTTGATCATGGCCGGAAACAGCGTGCGGTATTGATTGGCCCGGTCCGCATTGCTTTCACCCTGATACCAGATGGCACCCTTCACCGGAAACTGGATGTAAGGATGGATCATTGCATTGTAAAGTACGGAAACACGATTGGGATTATTCTTTTCACTGGTATCATCCGGATTGCCCTGTATTTTTGCAAGCCTTTCGCTAAAGTCCGGCAACGTCCTTAGGGTTTCCGCGCTAGTCCAGGCTTCAGCAATCGTACCACCCCATGAAGTATGGATAAGACCGATCGGAATACCAGTCTTCCGGGTAATTTCCCTTGCAAAGAAATAAGCTACTGAAGAAAATTCCCCTATATACTGCGGTGTGCATTCCGTCCAGCCGCCATTAGTTACCTTTGCATCGTCCAGTGGCTTGTTACTAGTCACATGCACTCCTTGCAGCAACCTGATCTTAGGATAGTTCGCATCTTTGATCTCCTGCTCGTAATTATTGATCTTGCCCCACCCCGCCAGCGGCATTTCCATATTTGACTGGCCTGAGCACACCCATACATCGCCTACCAGTATATTCTTCAGCGTTAGTTCTTCACCATCAGAAATGCTCACGGTATAAGGCCCGCCATAAGAAGGAGTATTTACAAAAATTTTAAAGTTTCCGGCAGCATCAGCCTGTCCTTTTACCGGTTTATTATTCCACGAAGTAGTTATGGATACGGTTTTTCCTGCATCCGTCCTGCCCCATACGGGCACCTTGGTCTTTTGCTGAAAGACCATATTGTCACTGAAGAGTGAAGGCAGTGTCACCTTAGCCTGCAGGGTACCTGAGGCCAAAAAAAGGCCCAGACCAGTGGCAACGCTAAAGAGTCTTGTGTGTTTAAGGTTCATACGATTTGGTTTAATTCTTAAACTTACTATTTTATTTCCTCTATTTGCAACACCACACTTGTTCTTCCAGAATTTACGACAGGATTGAAACCTACCTTCATGAGAAAGTCCCCGGTATATATTTTACTGGCATCTATTGCCGATTTTGTATCCGGATAAAGGTTGATCTCTTTGATGCTGTACTTTTTTCCCGAATCGAGCCCTTTCAACCTTACCGGTAATTTGCTGCCTTCATCATAACGGTTATTCACAAGGTAGCTGAACATAACAGCACTGCTTTTTTCAGGGTTCACATAGAGCATAGAAGCTACACTTCCTTCCCTTGGGTTAGCCAGCCTGTACTGGTCTCCATGCCATATCACGGGCTTCAGCGTATTGTAATTTTTAATAGCTTCCTGGCAATATTTCAGATCATTTTCTTTTAGATGGCTTACTACAATATCAAAGCCCAGTTTGCCCATCATGGCTACATCTGTGCGGAATTTGATCGGTTGCTTTCCCCAGTCTGTCACATGGTTGGAAGAAGTAATTGCGGGATAGAAATACGAATATTCCCACTGGATGAAGATCCGCTCGATCGGATCGGTATTATCGCTTGGCCAGAATTCGGTAAAGTATTTCAACGCGGCATAATCTACACGTCCGCCACCACCCGAACAAAGCATCATTGGTACTGAAGGATATTTTGCGCGGATGCGTTCCAGTACCTTATAAAGTCCCCGCATGTACTCAATGTAGAAATGGTTCTGATTACCGAGGTACGAGGAGTACGCATTATAGATCACTGCGTTACAATCCCATTTAATATAAGCCAGCTCAGGGTTTTTCGTAAACAGGTCGTCCACTACACCGAACACAAAGTCCTGTACCTTCGGATTGGCCAGATCCAGCACCAGCTGGTTCCTGAAATAATGTTCCTCCCGCTTAGGCTGTTTAATTACCCAGTCCGGATGCTTCTCATACAGATTACTTTTCGGGTTCACCATTTCCGGTTCTATCCAGATACCGAACTTTACACCGTTATTGCCAGCTTCCTTTACCAGCGATGCCACCCCGTTAGGAAGTTTGGTCTTGTTCTCTTCCCAGTCACCGAGTCCCGCAACATCGCCATTACGCGGGTATTTGTTCGCAAACCAGCCATCATCCAGGAGAAACAGGTCTACTCCCAGCTTTTTGGTATCCTTCAGCAACTCGAACAACTTGCCCTCATTGAAATCAAAATAAGTTGCCTCCCAGTTGTTGAGCAGAGTCAGACGGTTGCCCTTTCCGTCAAGTATCTTATAATTACGGGCCCAGTTATGCAGATTTCTGCTGGCGTCACCCTTCCCTGTATTGGACAAGGTATACAAAAAGGCGGGTGTGGTAAATTCTTCATTAGGCTTCAGGGAATAAGGCGATGCAAAATTGTTGATGCCTGAAATCACCTTAAGATTGTTCTGATAATCAAGTTCCAGATCCGTACGGAAATTCCCGCTGTATTCCAGGGCACCATACAGTACTGTACCTTCATCTTCCGTAGCCGGCTTGTTCAGGGAAACCATGAACACCGAAGGCTGGAACAGGTTTGCCCTCGTACCCAGCTTGGTATCCAGCGTCTTAATGCCGTGGGTTATCTTGCTTTCTTCCGGCTGCATCTCCTTTGCCCAGTCGCCATGATACTGGTTCAGCCAAAAGCCATCGGCTTTGAGGTAGATACTTCCCGATGCAAACTTCTGGAGTACAACATTCCCTTTTTCTCTATGCCTGATCACACTCCATTGCTCCACCACATCATCCTTAAAATACGACTTATAATAAAGTGTTACCTGGAAGTCATATACCGGATCTTTCAGCACGATACTGAGCAAACTTACATCATCACTGATCTTTTCAACCTTATGGCTTTCATAACGCAGGTCCAGCGAATTGTTACCATCTGCATGGGTGACCGCAATGGCAGGTTCCAGCAGGCTTTTTGAACCCGCTGGTGTATAGGGAGACGACAAGACGCCTGTATATTCTGATGTCTGTTTATACTGTGCTGCCACCTGGTCATATTCTGATGCATTGGCGAGTTTCTTACCAAAATAAATGGTATTCAGGTTCTTTTTTGCATCAGCCTGCAAGACCAGTGCATTACTTCTGGTCTCCACAGGAATATTAATATGCTGCGCATAAATGGCTACGGACGAGAATAACAGTCCGAAAGATAGTACAGTTCTTAAATTCATTTGTTTATGTTAATGGTTTGTATTAGGCCAAGTCCCAAATTTAGCGTATTGGATCAAACTTTTTTATATCCATTTGGCATATTACTATGGATTTTTGCACCCATATGGACTGCATCCAGGCTCAAAACCTCATCAAATGCAGTTGAAGCACCTGAGTAGTCTTCCAGCCCTAAAAGGCCAAGTCCTTTCATGAAAAAGCAATGTGTACGGTTCTTTACATCCAGGTCAGCCTCAAATACCAGCAAGTCCGGCAATGAAACGGCAAAGTAATCGATTTTTATCTTATCATTCAGATGTTCCTCCGCATAGTTTATCAGCTTCCGGAAAATCGACCTGGCCTTATCTTCCTCGCCAAGCGCACGCCAGGCAAGCCCCTGGTAAAAGATCTTGTCAGGTTGCTGATCATTATAAAATACAGCTGCGGAAGGCTCATCAAGTCCTGCGGTAGCTTTTCTAAACCATTCCTCAGCAGTTTTTTCTGCCCCCAGGCCCGTATAAGCGCACCCCAGCCAGTAGAAGATGTCATTTTCCTGCGCGCCAAAAAGCTTTCCTTCACCCAGGTTCCAGGGATAAGTCTGGGCAGCTGTCAGTAAGCCTATCGCCTCTGTGAAATGCCCCTTATCTAGGTGAACTTTGGCAAGTTCAGTCAGGCTGTATACATACTGACCGGAAACCCTTCCCTCACCACCTTCCCATGGATGGAACTGCCGCTTGCTGATTAACTCCAGCGCCTGGTCATAGCTACCCAGAAAGTTCAGCAGACTTAATCTTTCCAGATATAGATCGTCCCGTTCCTGCATGGTATCCAGGTGCGCTTCCAGATGGCGAAGACGTATGTCCGCCTTACGGTTCAGCCGCTTGTACAGCTGGTCAAGTTCCATCAGCACACGTGCATCGGTCCTGTCAAGCTCAAAAGCTTTTTCAAAACAGCTCACTGCACTTTCGGTGTCATTACGTTTATTGAAATAGGCAATCCCCAGATTTCGCAGTACTGTCGGAAAACGGGGATCTTTTTCTGCAGCCATTTCCCAATAGGAAATGGCCTCATCATACTGGCGTTTATCATAAAAAAGATTACCCAGATAATAAGGGGCCTTCGCATCTGAAGGGTTCAGTCTGATGGCTAATTCCAATGCGGCAATATCTTCCAGGCGGTTTGGGAAACACAGATAAGGGTTTGCTGCTGCTGCCTTCTTCAGCCATACCAGTGCTTTTTCGCACTCAGACTGCGCATGAGCAAAAACAGCCAGATGATAATAAACCATCGGGACACCATCCTTCGATATGCCCAGATACCGCTCAAGTAGTCCGGCAGCTTCTGTATATAGTCCGGCAGCCGCGTAATCCAGCGCATAAGCAAGGAAATTCTGAGCATTTCCTCTTGACAAGTGGAGCAGGTCAGTAATGGTATTTTCAGCCTGTTTCCCATCAGCATTTTCCTGCGCAAGCGCAAGCTCATATAATGCGCCCAGGTTAAACGGATCCCTTTGTAATGCTTCTTCCGCAACTATAACTGCCTGTCCGGTATTACCCAGTTTACGCATTGCGGCAGCCTTCAGGACATATGATTTGCTGTTGGCTGCGTTATGGTCAAGAGAAGACCCGATATGCTCCAAAGCCAAGCTCCAGTCACCGCGCGCCATATCTATTTGTGCAACAGAGAAAAAGCCCGTATCCTTCCAGGTCTTGCCCCAGGTAGACTTATAAAACGCCGAATAAGCCTTATCCTGTTTACCTTGAAATTTCAATGCCAGGCCCAGATTGTAGTAAGGCTCAGTGTCATAAGGATTGGGATTGCGTTGCGTAACTGTTTCAATTGCCTTTCTGAAATAAAGGACGCTTTTTGCAAATTGCCCGCGACGCAGGTACCACAGTCCCATTGCATTGTTACAGCGAAAATCCTTCGGATCGCGTTTAAGGGCTTCTTCATAGTAAGGCACAGGGCTGTAAGTGGCATGTCTGTACTGTTCCAGGTGCTGGCCGGTCAGGAATAATTGTTCATTGTTTTCAGTGTCTTCCGGCATGTATGCTGCCCTGGCCGGTTGGGGAAATTCATTCACTTTGCCGGAAGCCGGATCATAAGCAACCAGTATTTTTCCCGAAGGCGCCGATACGGAAAGTAAAAGTTCGCTTTCCCCAGCCTCTGGCGGAAGGACAGCAGTTTTATAATAGACAGCTTTGGGATCAATATTTACGCTTTCTGCAAACAGCTCAGTCCCCTTATAAGTTAATCTCACTACTACGTCCTTTTGCGGTGACGTTACATAAATCTTAACTGTCGCCTCACCTTTGTTCAGATCAAGAGCCAGTAAAATATCCTTCGTCGCATTCTTTACCATGCCCAGTTCGCGGTAGGGCATAAAGTACTGAGTAAAGGTCTTTTCTTCATTAGGCATCAGCCAGGTAAAATCCGGTTGGTTATCTGTGAACATACCCGTCATCAGTTCAATATACGGACCGTCCTCATCAGTCAGGTTCCTGTCCCAGGCCTGTCCAAAATCGCTGTGTCCCCACGTCCACTGCTTCTTGCCCGGGCTTACATGATGATTGGCCACGTGTAGCAGCCCCCCCTGTACATCATGTTCATAACCACCTACAAAATCATATTCGGAATTAATGGCCATATAAGAGGTTGGTACAGGAATGTTCCGGTACATGGAAATATCCGTTCCTGGAGAATAATCTACCTTGTAATAAGTTCCCGTTGCAATAGGAAAAGAAGATACATCGCGTTTACCATGGTCAAATACTGCATTGACATCGGGTGGAAATACAGACTGGTAATGGTCATTGACCCTTACCGCCGGATTGGCCCACCAGAGGAAAGTTTGCGGAAGGGCTGAACGGTTGAGCAGCTTCGCCTTAATCTCTATATAAGCCTTACCTGGATGCAAGGTAAAACCCGCCATTCCCTTTGTATGGAACATTTGCTCTATCTCATTTACCCAAATTGTTTTACTGCCGTCTGTATTTTCTTCAACCTTATAATCTATCGGTTCAAAGGTACTGGGCCTGTGGTGCTGGGGCCAGTTGAATTCTATACCACCAGATATCCAGGGCCCGGTAAGTCCGACCAGGGCCGGTTTGACAACCTGATTATAATAGATGAAATGTCTTTCCTTTATTTTATCATATGCCATCTGTATACGTCCGCCCAACTCAGGCAACACCATAATCTTCAGGTATTCATTTTCCAGAAAAAGCCCCCGGTACTGCTTATCCGCCCTTTCGTCCAATATCTTTTCGATCACAGGATTGGGATATACCACTCCACTGCTTCCCTGATAGACACGCTTTTCAAAAAACATCGGGTTCTTATCCGGCTTACCTGTTCCATACGTTGGAATGGTAACCATCTCTTCCCAAACCTTTACATCAGCTGTATTCATTTTTTTTAATATGTTGTAATTGTATGTGTCAATCGTCAGTGACCAGCAAAACCTTCCTCCAGTTCCTCTAAAGTCCTGCCCTTTGTTTCCTTTACTTTTTTCAATACGAACAGGAAACCCAGCAGACAAATACCCGCGTACAGGTAAAATGGCCCGAAGGCACCGAGATGCTTTGCCAATACCGGAAAGGTAAAAACCAGTACGAAATACGCGGCCCATAACGAAACGATGGCCACTGAAGACGCTACGCCCCGGATTTTATTCGGGAATATTTCGGCGATGAGTACCCAGGTAACGGGAGCCAGCGAGATGGCATACATACTAATTGCCAGCAGCACGAATACTGAAACCATCCCCGCGGGATATTGGTGCTGGAGCAGGAATGCCAGAATGATGTATACCACCGAAAGACCAAGCGAACCGACCAGCATCAGTGGCCTCCTGCCCAGCTTGTCCACCTGCCACATGGCCAGTATCGTGAAAATAAGGTTGACAACACCTATAGCTACAGTTTCAAACAGTTGCCTGTCAAGGTTTGCACCTACCGATTCAAAAATGGTAGAAGTATAGTTAAAGACAACGTTGATACCACAGAATTGCTGGAATACGGCCAATGCAATACCAATCGCTACAGCGGGACGCACAGCTTTATCGAATACAGCACGGTAGGATTGTGTGGTGTTTCCCGCAAGTGATCTGCGAATGGCGATAGCAGTATTTTCGGCAAACCCACCCGAACCGATCTTTTCCAGTACCTGAAGGGCCTTTACCTCCTGTCCATCCTTCAGCAGCCATCTTGGGCTCTCGGGCAGCCACAGTACACCCACAAAAAAAATTACTGAAGGAACAGCCCCCAGCCCAAACATCCAGCGCCAGGCATCTGTACCCAAGTCTGCCAGAAAATAGTTAACAAGATTGGTCACCAGAATACCGATCACTACAGTCAACTGGTTAATCGCCACGTTACGTCCTCTTACGGAAGCTGGTGAGATCTCAGCGATATACATCGGGCAGAGCATGGAAGCCATACCCACACCTATTCCAGCAGCAAAACGCATGGTTACAAAAAAAACAAGATCAGTCGCCAGGGCGATACCCACTGAAGAAACTGCAAAAATTACCGCAGCAAGCATAAGGCCAGGCCTGCGGCCATATTTATCTGCCATTTTACCTGCGATCAGACAACCAACGATGCAGCCAAGTGCAAGCGAACCTGTAAGAAATCCTTCCCACCAGGCATCCAGTGCAAAAGCCGTTCTTAAAAAAGGGAGTGCACCTGAGATTACCGCAAAATCGAATCCGAAGAGATAGCCACCCAATGCAGAGATAAAAGAGATACCGATAATATAGGTATTGTTGAAGGTTTCCTGTTGCTTGTTCATCTGAATATATTGGTAAGCTAAAATTGCCGTATTGGCCGCGCAATATCAATGGACTGATCTTTTTAAAACATGGATTATCTAACCTTTGCAGGTAGTTTATATTGTTTTGAAGTGGTAAATGATTTCTTGCCGGTAATGTTCATCCGAACGCAGCAATACAGAAGGAAAGCCAGGCTGGTTCGGACTGTCGGGGTAGTACTGACATTCCAGGCACAGTCCGTCCAGCGCTGAATAACAGTAACCAAGGTGACCTTCATATGGGTTTCCTCCCAGGAAGTCACCAGTGTAGAGCATCATTCCCGGATAAGTAGTACTGACTTCCAGAGTACGGCCTGAGCCCTCATGCCACAATGCGGCAGCCGGAAGTATTTTACCCCCGGTATCGCTAAGTAGATAACAAACATTCAATTCAGGCCTGAGGAACCCCCCGTTAAAGCTCAGTTCCGCGGCTGGCAAGACCCTCCCGGTGGGAATGTAATCTGTATCTGCTTCCAGCACCCTGTCTCCCGAAATCCTAAGTCGATGCCCCATGATCTTCTCCCTCATCCCGGAGAGATTAAAATAGGCATGGTTGGTAAAACCTGCAATGGTATCGCAATCAGAGAAAGCAGTATAAACGATCATCAAACGATTGTCATCTGTCCATTCATAAGCTACTTCCACTTCAAGGTTACCAGGATATCCGCCTTCACCATCAGGACTGTGTAACCTGAACAACAGCCGTTCACCAGATACCTCATCATCGAAAACTTTTTTATGAAAGCCGCTGAACCCTCCATGATTCGAATTCCCGTTATCATTATTTTCAAGCAGATAGATCTTGCCATTAAGCTGAAACCGGCCACCGGCAATACGGTTTGCAAAGCGCCCTACCGTTACGCCCATATAAGCATTGTCGTATAAATATCCCTGAAATTCCGGATAGCCGAGTACCACATTGGCCAGCTTCCCCGCTCTGTCAGGTACGAGCACGCTGACCAGTGCTGCCCCGAAATTGGTCAGTTGTACCTTCGCTCCATTTTTATTTTCAAGGGTAAACAGGTAAATGGGATACCCGTCATGTGTACCCCAGTGCAGCCGTGTAATCTCCATAACGCTATTGTCTATCAAGGTAAACTTAGGTCTAAAGCCAAGGCAGGCCAATGGATAAATTCCAAAAAGAAATGGACAATCCGGTCACTGTTCAGAATTTTATGATTTTACTTTTATATTTAAGCCCGGCACCGGGATAGCCTTTGCGTCAGGATGCAATACTAACCAGATGAGCAGTACAGAACAGCAAAAAAATGAACAGGGGAAACGTGTCCGTGAAGGATTCCTTGGACAGCGGATGATTGTATTACCCCAAGCCGTAAAACGCAGGATTGCAGGCAATCCGCTGACGCGCGGAATCTATCTTACTGCCATCGGACATTACCCAAAGGCTGTAAACCACTATATAGAGCGCAAATCGGGTGCTGCCCAGTATATTCTTATCTATTGTACCGAAGGCATGGGGACCATTGAAGCAGAAGGCAACAACTACGTCTTACTTCCCAACAATTACTTTATCATTCCCAGAAATACAGCACACCGCTACCAGAGCAGTGACACCAACCCATGGAGCATTTACTGGCTACATTTTACCGGGGAACAGGCTGACGGCCTATATGCCAGATTCAAAGCAGAATCAGCCATTCCGCAGGTCCGTAATTTACCTTATGAAGAAAAGCGCATTCTTCAGTTCGAACAGGTTTATGCCATTACCGAGCATAGTTTTCAGGACAGGGAAATGGAAGTGATGAGTGCAGCCCTCCATTATTTTATCGCATCGATGATCTACAATAAGGAAGCAAATCCGGAGATGTACAGCACCGGGACAGTAAGCAATTCCATACAGTTCATGAAGCAGCACATCGGGGGCAGGTTTGGCATTGAGGATCTGGCGGCTCAGCAGAGGATTTCTGTATCCCATTACTCTCGCTCCTTCAAGAAACAGACGGGTACATCGCCCATCAATTATTTCAACCAGCTCAAAGTGTATCAATCCTGTCAGTACCTGTATTTCACCGACCGCAGCATCAAGGAGATCTCCGTCACACTTGGCTTTGACGACCAGTACTATTTTTCACGGCTGTTCAGTAACATCATGGGCATCTCGCCATCTGCCTACCGGAAACAGCATAAGGCAAGAACATAACCGGTTATCTCCTTTTTCCCGAGGGAGCGGCAAGCACCTCCCCACTCTTTACCGGCGTACCGAAGTTTGGGGTACCGTCGTCATTCCAGCTGAAGCGCTGGGCACGGGGCGAACGAAAACCTCCGCAACCCTGACCGGGTTTGTCATTAGCATGATACAAGATCCAGTCTTCCTTCCCATCCGGCGACTTAAAAAATGAATTGTGTCCGGGCGCGTAAACCGCGTTTTCCAGAGAACGTTTAAATACTGGTTCTGCCGATTTTGTCCACGAAGCAGGGTTCAGCAAATCCGCATCGGCCGAAGCAGTAAGCATCCCCAGCGCATAGAAGTCCGTCCAGCAGCCACTCGCCGAATATACCACAAATATTTTCTTCTTATGTACCAGGAACTGAGGTCCTTCATTTACATCTACATGCTTTAGACCAGGGTCGTTCAGATCACCGATCTTTTCCCAATCATAGCGCGGGCTGGATATCTTTACCCGTTCTCCTTCTACTGTCCATGGATTTTTGAGACGTGCAATATAAATCTCCTGCGTCCCGTTGGCATCTCCCTCCCAACCCGACCAAACCATGTACAATTTGCCCCTGTGCGCTATAACATCGCCATCAATCGCCCACTTATTCGTCGGATCAGTGATCTGGCCCTTAAATGTCCATTCCCCCTGCATCGGATCCCTGGAAGGATTTTCCAGCACATACATTCTGTGGTTGACATTATCACTACCGTCAGCCGCAAAATAAGCATACCATTTTCCCTGCAGGAACATGATCTCGGGTGCCCATATATTTTTGGAATAAGGTCCGGCAGCAGGTGGTCTCCAGATCACTTTACGTTCTGCATTTTTAAGCCCTTCAATTGTCTTGCTCTTCCAGAGCGTAATGTTCCTTGCGGTAGTATGCGTATAGTAATAATATCCGTCCTTATAAAAACTGTAAGGGTCGGCCCCGGAAGGCAACAAGGGATTGGTAAAGGTCTGTGAGCTGGCATAAAAATGTGCCCCCGCTATCAGCAGAAAACAAATAAGTCTGGATTTCATGTTTCTTAATCGGTTTCGTTTGTATGTATTTTGTGTGTTTTACGTTGTATGTGTAGTCCTGCCAATAAGATCTGCTACTGATAAGTTGCGCTGTTGAACTTGGTATCAAGCCAGGTAATATGCGTATCCAGGAACTTCTTCAGATAAGCCACCTCCGCTTCATATGTTGGCCAGACATACACCTCAATGTATGACTGCCTGCCGATAATATCCCAGCGCTTGAAATTCGCCGCCTGGGAAACTGCCAGTTTCTTCGCCAGCGGATCAATATTGGCACTCAACGCCTTAATCTTTGGCTTCAACTCATTCCATCGGCTGCGTATGCGCTGCCGAAAAGTCTGGTCTTCCATCATTCTCCTTACCCATAACTTTGGTTCAAACGCGGCATCCAGCATCAGGCCACTGGTCTGATCACCCGGCCTGTTGTCATTATTGGCCGCCTTGTCAAAATCCCATACCGGCCCGGTATAGATCTTATCATCATCATTTTTCTTAAACATATAGGTACTCCTGAACACGTCAGGATTCCCGATCACCTCGTTAATGATATAGTAGTCTACATAAGTATCCACATCGATGTATTTCCGGTAACCGTTGACAGGATCTGCAAAGGTTACGGAAAACAGGGCATCCTCGGCCTTTTGAAAATGAGCACTGATATAATCCTTCTGTGCCTTGGTCACCTTGTCATCATCCGGATACTTAATGACAAAGGGCATGCCCTTGCCGGTATAGAAGTAGGTGGGTTCTCCGTTTGCAAATAAGTCCTGCTCAATCAAATATCCCCCGTCTTCTACATCCACCAGTCCCTTACCTTCCTTTACCTGTTGGGTCAGCTGATAATTTCCTTCATAATTTCCATTTATAAATACCTCAACATACCTTGACTGCGTGGTAAATTCTCTGCCGATACTTCTGCTCAGAATAAAGGCCATTTCATTGCGCAGCAAAGTCTTATCGGCATAATTGGCCAACAGCACCCAGCTTTTGTTTTCAGGCATTCCCAAAAGCGGCGCCTTCTTGTCCAGCTTGATCTTATATGGCTTTTTGGGCATATCGTACCATGTTGAATTGCCCCGGCCTTTGACCTCCATCTTTCCGTCAAACACGACCTCAGTAAAATTGCTCACCAACCTGATCGTACCGTTTACATATATCTCTTTGCTCGTAATCGGCTTGCCATCTGTAGAAATGTACAGGGCAGCAATACCACTGTCGGAAAACTTCACCACATATTTCTTTTCGCTTTTGTCTTCTGCGACCACCCGGTAAGTAACCGGTTTTGTAAAGTTGTTATCTGTAGCACTGCTCTTCTGTTCCTTATCATCAACCATTACCTTAGCCCCTTCAAAGGTAAATTCCGGCACCAGGTAACTAAGGTTGCTCGCTGAAAAAGCCCTGGTATAAATGGTATCGCCAATGATTTCACCGACTACATCTTTTAGAAATACAGGATTCTTCGCAGACCGGAATACAAACGTCTTCATGACCTCCTCCGAACTCAGTGCGGGTTCAGGAGTAACCACCTTGTCCGGATCTTTTTTGCAGGCTGACAACAGGGAAATCGCAAACAGCGTCGACACAAAGGTCTTACCGGTAAGCCTTAGTCTGAAAATCATAAGTTCAAATATTTGGTTCCCTAATATACACATTCGCAGGCAGTCAGCATCATAAAAATGCCCGGCAGACATTACGTCCGCCAGGCATCGTTTCACACACTAAATAAAGGCTGTTCTAAACTATGGCATTACCGAGGAATGCGTATACAATTTATCGGTCGCTTGTTTCAGTTTCTCTACCGGAACTTTGATCACTTTGCGGTCATAGGTCATGAGCCCGTTAGTTTCATTCTCCACATCAGTAGTCTGGGTATAAACCGCAGCAGATAGTCCTTTCCGCACCAGCTCGTCCATTCTGTCCAGGAAAGAAGCATATTTTGCAAAAAGCTCATCCGCGTTTTTAAAGCTCTGGTAACCCCAGTTATCGGTTTCCTTCCAGCTATGACCAGTTACAGGAAGTCCAAGCCCGCCATACTCGCCCAGCACCACCGCATGGTCCTTACCGAAAAGATCCGGCCTTGGCATCCTTGGATCAGGATAATGATGCAGGTCCACGATATCACCAGTGATCACATGGTTACCACCGCTCGCGCTGTTCACCAGGCGCGACGAATCCATTTGCTTGGTCCATTCTGCAATCTCTTTGGTCTTAAACTGTCCCCAGGCCTCATTGAACGGTGTCCATACCACAATGCTCGGGAAGTTGTGCAGGTCTTTCATGATTTTCTCCCATTCCTTACGGTAATAACCCTCAGACTCGGGTGTACGTTTCTGGTCAGTACCTCCCATCAATCCCAGGTTAGGCTCCCACTGGTTGCCCAGGTCACCGCTTGGCATGTCCTGCCATACCAGCACTCCGCGCTTGTCGCATTCATAATACCAGCGGGCAGGTTCCACCTTGATGTGCTTACGGATCATGTTAAAGCCCATTTCCTTGGTCTTGATGATATCAAAGGCCATGGCCTCATAAGTCGGCGGCGTATATAATCCGTCAGGCCACCAGCCCTGGTCAAGCGGACCATACTGGAACACAAACTTATCGTTCAGCAGCATGCGCTGCACACCTTCCTTATCCGGTCCGATAGACGACTTGCGCATCGCAAAATAACTACCCACTTCGTCTACTACCTTTCCGTTACGCAAGACGGCCACTTTCAGATCATATAAAAACGGCGCATCAGGCGTCCACAATTTGGGGTTTGCCACAGGCAGTGAAGCCTCTTCACCAGCTTCAACTTCCTGCTCAGCCACCTTGGCTTTTCCGTCAAACGCAGTAATTCGCAATTTGTCACCTGCAACCGTTCCTTCTACCTGAGCAGATACCGCCAGTGTTTTGGTGTCAAGGTCCGGGGTCTGTCGTGTAGAAGCAATATAGGTCTTAGGCACACCTTCCAGCCATACCGTCTGCCAGATGCCGCTCACCGGTGTATACCAGATCCCTTCAGGTTTCATCACCTGTTTGCCTCTTGGCTGAGGCCCCTGATCGGTCGGGTCCCACACACTGATGACGAGTTCCTGCTTACCACCCTTTTTTACAAAGGCAGTTATATCAAAGGAAAACGGATCAAAACCACCTTCATGGCTACCCACTTTCTGTCCGTTCAGCCAGATTTCAGTTTTCCAGTCCACGGCACCAAAATGCAGCAAAATGGTATTCTTTATATTCGAAGGGATATTAAAGCTGGTATGGTACCAAAGCAGGTTATCCTTCGTCAGTGTCTTTCCTACGCCGGAAAGTGCAGATTCTACAGCAAAAGGAACTAGTATCTTGCCTTCATAACTTTGGGGTGCAGACGCGTCCTTACCTGTGATAGCATAGTCCCACAGACCGTTCAGGTTCTTCCAGTTGCCGGTGCGCGAAAGCTGTGGTCTCGGATATTCAGGAAGTACATTAGCAGGGTCTATTTTCTCCGCCCATGGGCTCATGATCTTGTTCCCTGCAGGTTTCCAGCCAGTCTGTGCGTTTCCAAACAGGAACATACAGGACAATGCAGCTGTAATTAGATGGCTTTTCTTCATCTTTTTTTGTTGGGTTAAATTGAATATATATGGTCAGTCCAAAGATTATACTTTTGTCAGGCTGTACTAAACCGAATTGTATCAAAATTTCGGCAATTTGTCTCAAATCGCAAAACCACAGGATATCAGCACAATTTTCTATATGTTTGGATGTGCACCGCCTGAACCTGAAGACACTATACCTGCCGATATTACTGCTGCTGACCTACTCGGGCCTGCAGGCACAGCCTTATTATTTCCGCAGATATCAGGTAGAGAATGGCCTTTCCAACAATGCGGTACTTTGTAGCCTGCAGGACAAGAAGGATTTTATGTGGTTCGGCACCAAGGACGGGCTCAACCGCTTCGATGGTTACGCTTTCAAGGTCTATCGCCACGATGCAGATGATCCAAAAACCATAGGCGGGAGCACTATCCAATGCCTGGCAGAAGACAGCAACGGCCTGCTTTGGGTCGGCACGGAAAATGGCATTTATACTTATAATGCCGCAACAGAAACCTTCAGTGCGCTGGAAAAACATCCGCACAAACTCATTCGCTCCATCCTTTTCGATGAAAGAGGAAGGCTGTGGTTTATCTCCAGGCTCAGCCTTTTCAGGTACGATCCGGAAACAAAAACTACCGTCGCATATCCACCGGAAAAGAACTTTTATGTAAGCGCTTTTTGTAAAACTCCTTCCGGTGAGCTTTGGCTGGCCACTGCCGATGGCTATATGGCCCATTACGACAGTGCCAGAGACAGATTCAAAAAATACCCGATATTTGACCAATCCCCACCCGTGACCGCTAAATGGGTGGAAAACATTTACCCAACCAGTGACGGCCACATCCTCATCGGCACTTCCGATCAGGGCGCGAAGGACTTTGACATCGTCAAAAAGACCTATAAAGACCTGCTCTCTCATGCCGGAGACGGATCTGGCATCTATGCACGTGATTTCATTGCCATAGACAGTAACACGCTATGGGTGGCAAGTGAATCTGGTATTTACATCTGTGATAGATCCGGGGGCAAAGTATTAAACCTCAGAAAGCAATACAATGATCCCTATTCTCTGTCTGATAATGCCATTTATGGTTTTTGTAAAGACCGCGAAGGTGGCATCTGGGTATACACTTATTTCGGGGGGCTCAATTACTATCCCCGTCAGTACGCTACCTTTGAAAAGTTTTTTCATAAGGTAGGTGAAAACTCCATCAGCGGTAACGCGGTACGCGAAATTGTCCCTGACAACAATGGCAACCTCTGGATCGGCACTGAAGATGCCGGCATTAACAAACTCAACCTGGCCACTGGCAAGATCACCAATTTTAAGCCCAATGGTCTCCGTACAGGCATAGCCTATTCAAACGTACATGGATTGCTGGCCGACGGGAAAGAGCTCTGGGTCGGCACCTTTGAGCACGGAGTCGACGTAATGGACCTGCGCACTGAAAAAGTGATCCGCCACTACAACATCAGCAGCAGACCCAATAAGCTCAGGAGCAACTTTATTTACGCTGTTTACAAGACCCGGTCGGGCATGCTCCTGCTTTCGACAACCAAAGGGCTATACCGCTATAACCGGCAGACCGATGACTTCAGCCATTTTCCGGGTATTCCGGACCAGTTGTTTTACACACATGTTATAGAAGATACTTCTGGCACGATATGGATAGGGACCGTACGCGATGGAATTTTTTATTACAATCAGGCCACCGGGAAAAGTGGTACATTCGTTAATCATCGGGGCAATGCCAACAGTCTCGTTGACAACAGGATCAACCGGTTATTTGAAGATCACGCCCGCAACATCTGGATCGCTACCGAAGCGGGACTCTCCCGGCTGGAACCAGCTACGGGGCGTTTTACCAACTATACCATCAAAAACGGTCTTCCCGCAAACGTGATTTACGGGCTGCTGGAAGACCGGCAGCACCAGCTGTGGATCAGTTCCTCGAAAGGTCTCATCAAATTCAACCCAAAAAACGGGCACATCAAGAACTATACCACGGCCGATGGTCTCCTCAGCGATCAGTTTAACTATAATTCATGCTACCAGGACAGCAACGGGAACATGTATTTTGGCAGTGTGAAAGGCATGATCCGCTTCAATCCATCAGACTTTACGACTGATACCTTCCGCCCGCCGGTATACATTACAGGATTGCAGGTCAACAACAGGGAACTGATGATCAACAGCGGCGACCCAACGCTCGACCGGTCGATTTTAATGACAGAAAAGATTGTCCTCAACCATACACAGTCTTCCTTCAGCATAGATTTTGCGGCACTGAGCTATACCTCCCCGGCCATGACAGAATATGCCTATCGTATGGATGGTATCGACAAAGAATGGACCTACCTGAAACAAAACCGCAAAGCTTACTTTACCGACCTTTCGCCCGGAAAGTATACCTTCAGGGTAAAGGCATCTAATAGCTCAGGGGTATGGAACACCAAAGAGACCACCATGCAAATCGATATCCTTTCGCCCTGGTGGGCCAGCGGACCGGCCTACGCACTTTACACCTTCCTCGCTGGCCTGATCTTGTTCCTGCTGGTCAAAAGAGACCATAAGCGTATCGAGCGCCGGAACGCCCGCCGGATGGAAGTCTTTGAGAATGAAAAGGAAAAGGAGATTTACCATGCCAAGATAGAGTTCTTCACCAATATCGCTCACGAGATCCGGACCCCGCTTACCCTGATCAGGGCCCCTATGGAAAAACTCATGAAACGTGCTGCCGAAGTGCCGGATATGGAGAAGAACCTGAATGTCATGAACAAGCACACGGGACGTTTGTTGGAGCTGACCAACCAGTTGCTTGATTTCCGGAAAACAGAAACCAAGGGATTTTCCCTCAACTTTGTAAAGACCAATATCACAGAGGTACTGAAGGATATTGCCTCCAGCTTCCAGCTGATCGCCGAACAAAAAGGGCACCGTTACCAGGTACATGTACCTGATGCTCCTGTACAGGCTTACATCGATCTGGAAGCCTTTTACAAGATCATGGGCAACCTGATCGACAACGCCATTAAGTATGGAAGATCAACCGTAACCGTAACGCTGAAAAAACCTGCACGCGATGCAGATCAGCTCAGTATCACCGTAGCCAGTGACGGCAGACCCATTTCGGAAGACCTTCGGGAAAAGATCTTCCAGCCTTTTTTCAGGGCGAGAGAAACTGAAGTACAACGTGGTACCGGCATCGGTTTGTCCCTGGCCAGGTCTCTTGCAGAGCTGCACAATGGCTCGCTGATCGCCGAAAAAAACAATACGGGATTTAATATATTTGTATTGACACTACCGGTACATCAGCTGATTGAATTTAACCTGAACAGTAAATGGAAAAAAACCTGAGTCACACCCTGCTGTTGGTCGATGATAACGAAGATATCCTCGAGTTCCTGTCGGATGACCTGGGGGACAGGTATCATATACTGACCGCTTTGAATGGCAAAAAGGCGCTGAACATACTCGATTCAGAATCCGTAGACCTCGTGGTCAGCGACATTATGATGCCGGAGATGGATGGGTTTGAACTCTGCGCGGCGATCAAATCCGGTCTTGAGTACAGTCATGTCCCTGTTATCCTGCTAACCGCAAAAAACACACTGCAATCCAAGATAGAAGGCTTAGAGCTCGGTGCAGACGCCTATGTTGAAAAGCCTTTTTCTCCTGAGTTCCTTGCTGTCCAGATTTTGAACCTGCTAAAAAACAGAGATAAGGTCAAGGCTTATTTTTCCAGTGCAGCACCACCTCAGTCCAGGGGTCTGGCACCTACACGCTCAGATGACCTGTTCCTGGAAAAACTCAGACAGGTCATCAATGCCAACATCAGCAACCCTGACCTGGATGTAGACCATCTGGCGGATAGTCTGCACATGAGCCGGCCTACCTTTTACCGTAAGGTAAAGGCAATCTCTGACCTCAGTCCGAACGAACTGATCAACCTTGCCCGGTTAAGAAAGGCTGTAGAATTGCTAAATGGCGGTGTGCTGAAAATCTATGAGATCGCAGAAATGGTAGGTTACAGTTCCCAGACACAGTTCGGCCGGAATTTTCAGAAACAGTTTGGCATGTCACCTACTGATTACCTGAAAAACCCAGCCGGTTAAATTTATACTACCGAATATAAAAAGTCTGGCTGAAGGCACCATTCGCTGCGACATCCCAGGCCTCTACCCGAAGCCACTTTCTTCCTTTCAGCACAGGCTTCAGCTGAAACACCTGTTCTCCAAATGCTTTTGTCTTACTCATATCGACCTTCTCGCGATATACCTTTTCCCCGTCACCTGAAATGATCTCCACGAAATTCATCGGAAAGGTCCAGCCTAGTTTAAGCCTTACATTGGCGGTTCCATCTGCATTCAAAACCAGCTCCTCTCCTGAACGCTTGCCATTCACAGTCAACTCCGGCATCAATACCTCACCTGTTGTAGAAAAGAACCTCCCGTGCTGCATCGCATCCAGCACAGGTTGCCAACCCTTGTCAAATTCAGGCAGCTCATCAAGCATCAGATAGTTGACATTCAGGTGCGCGTACATTTCATTTTCCGGAGTGATCGTAAAGAGATCGGCTTCGGCGATCACCGTTTTCCTGTCGCCCCAATTGTTCATGTCGTCCATCAGGTCGAGGACTCTCTTGCCCAGCCTTGGCGAGGAAAGATCAGCCGGCATAGCTTTCCAGGCCGCTCCCATAAAACGGTCAGATTTGAAAAAATCCTCATGGTTGTAGATATCCGGCGCGTTGACAGAGCCTTTTGTGCGGGGATGCGCAGTCCAGGCCAGTCCCTTTTCCTCCTTCAGCAACCTTAGCATATCCTCCTTATCGCCAACATGATATACCTTACCATATCCAGGTACCTCCTCAGAGAAAGGAGTTCCCTGTTTCCTGGACATGATCCAGTAAACCGGCTTCGGAAAAATCTGCAGCCAGTGCCCTCCAAAAAACTCATTCGGTTCTTCTCCCGGCATCAGCAGAAACTGTTTGTCTGAAAGCCTGCGGCATTGCTCAAACAAAGCCTTAAGTTCCAACAGCCTTTGCGGGTCCGGACCACGGGGGTGCGCTGTATAATGGAACTCACCTAAATGCACCATGTCAATTCCCGTACGCTTGAAAACCTTTACAAAGTCAGGTGAATCCGGCACCGGCTTATTGGCAAGAACTACACTCATAATGAATTCGTTATGAAAGTGACTGGACATCGTCTTAAAGCCAGGAATACTGGCATAACGGTCTTTCCTGGTAAACTGCTTAACTGCCGCAAGTGCCGGTTCGGCTCCCTGGTCGCCGATGAGGCAAAAGAAATTCAGGCGCTGAGAGGTTCCGGGAGGTGTATTGAACCAGGGTACGAAACGGTTATCACCTTTCAGCTCCTGCCTGATACCGATACCATACCCATCCGTCATTTTCCTGTAGCCGGCCCCGTGCCATACGAATTTCAGGTTAAAAGCCTCATCCAAAGGATAAAAATACTGGTGAGGAGCCGGAAATACCGCTAGTGTGCCACCACTTGTGCTTGCAGCGATCGTCCTGTACTTTACCGCAAGGTTACGCGCGGTGTCAGCAGCCAAAAAAGGCACGTGTTTCAGTTGTTCATCCGTGTCTGTCCAGGAGATCTCTTTCCATTCTCCTGCCCTGCTTACCAGGCCAGCGTCATACACCATCGCAGTCGCATCCGTATCTGTGCGCATCACTGCAGCGATATTGAACAGGGGGCTTCCGTTATAAAAGGTAACTTCGAGTTTTCCACTGAACCGGTCAGCGCTGATATTTCCGATAGTTACCACCGTCCGGCTGCCCGTACTGCTCACCGCAGCGGAAGATTTCTTCAACACTGCCGTGAAGCTTTTATATGGCTTTTGGGGCACTTTATCGAAGAAAATATTCCAGCCATTTTGCGACAGCAGATCGCGCTTGCCGATACTGAGCAGAAATACCGGGTCCAAACCGGAAGCTACCTGCCTTTTAGCGTTTTTCCCGCTAAGGCTTACCGACTGAAAAAGCGGTTTACCGGCATTCAGGTCAAAGACAACAGTACCACGCTGACCGGTACCGGCAGGCCAGCTCAACTCCAGCAGATTTCCCTTCTGCTGAAAGACAGCTTCATTACCTGAATTAAAATTCCTGGAATCTACCCTGATCTGGGCGAAACCTGTAGCGGTCAGCAACAGTACCGCAAAAAAAGACAAAAACAACCTCATCAGCTCAATCTGTTAGTTTCTATTTTACTACCGGGAAAGCTACTATACGCACCTTTGTAAAGCCAAACGGCACAAGTGTAAGTGTCTCTTCCCGCTGTTCTACTTCTCCCTTGTACAATCCTTCTCTGTCGGTAACCGGCTGCCGTGCAACTCCTTCCAGTACTTTCCATGAAGGAATCTTTTTACCTTTCGCAGTGATCTCAACAGGTGCGTTCTGCAGGTTCCATACAAACTTAGACTGCAGGGGTTTTGTTTTCACCAGCAAGTTCTGCTCAGGGTTCTTCACAATATTCTCAAGCAGACCATAATTCCAGTCCGATTTTGGGAACACACTGAAATAATCACCTTCTTCCTTCTGGTTCCCCTTTTCCCAGCGTTCTTCCAGCTTAAGTGCATATACCAGCGGCCCGCGTTCTACTGTCCTCGAATTGCGGCCCCAGTTGGAAGTGCTCAGGTGCATCGGTATCTTCAGTGTCACTTTGTCTTTATTTTTCCAACTCTGGGAGAGTGTAATCAGGCTACCGCCTTTCGCCGCCTGTACCTCCACCCCGTTGATCAATACCTTGGCTTCTTTGCACCATGAAGGTATGCGCAGTTCCAGCGGAAAACTTACCGCCTTATTCGTTGAGAATTCAAAATTGATCTCATCCTGGAAAGGATAACTGGTATTCTCGCGAATGCTCACTTCCTGTCCGTTTACCTTTGTTTTCAGCGTATTAGGCCCATACACAAGTGCGGCAAGCCCGCCAGAAGCCGTATGGTACCACAAGCTCTGCACATACTTTGTCCAGCCCTGGTGCATATTGGCGAGACAGCAGGTATAACCGCTGCGCATTCCCAGTACATTGTTCATCTCGCGCCCGAAAGGTAGCGAGAAATCAAATACTCCCCTGCTGATCTGCACCTGGTTGGCAATCTGAAAATACTGTTTATTGTTGAAATCATCTGTAGTTTGTGGCGGCAGGGCATTGAAGGTCATCCGTTCCAATGCATCCATATATTCGTGGTCACCTGTAATCTCAATAATCTTCTCCAGCGAATACATTGTTTCTACCGTAGCGCAAAGTTCAACCCCTTGTGTTGGATGATTACCATGTAAGTCTTCGTCTGCAGAAAAGATGCCCATTGGAAGGCCATGCAGTGTCATCAGATCCCTGAAGCCCGTCTTCAGACCTTTCAGATAGGCAGCATCGCCGGTACGCTGATAGTCGACCGCCGGCGCCTTAAGTGCCATACCTACATTCACGCCGTGCCGGTTCAGCCAGTGGTCAAAATTCTGCTGGGCAGCTGCACCGATCACCCAGTCACGGTTGCTCAGCAGATCACTCCACTGATAACCCTGTTTCTGGATCATATCTGCCAGTTCAAGCAATGACGAATCTCCATTGATACCATAAAGCCATAATGCCATCATTGCGTTATCATGCCCCCTGGACACTGCCCACTCTGTCCATTTCCCCAGGTTAACTTTTTGCAAAGTCGCCCTCTGATAGTCAAAATACCGCTCCATCAAGGTAATTACCCGCTGATCGCCCGTTGCAGAATAATATTGCTGCAATACCTTCAGCATCACCATTTTCGGCCACCAGTCATCTCCGTTTTCAGGATGCTGTACGTCTACCTTTTTACCTTCCCGTTCTGCACCGGTAATCCCGCCGAAGTAACCAGATGGGCGTTGGTTGTCAAGTACCCAGTTGATATATTTCATTACCTTCTGTTTCAGGGCAGCGTTGTTCAACTGCCAGGCCAGTGGTACTGCACCGTCAAGCCAATAGGGGGTTTCCTCCCAGGCGTCACCTTTTCCGCCAAGCCAGCCATTGTCATTTTTCACCTTCCAGTAAACTTCATCAAGATGGCCGGTCGTACCCGCCAGCATGGTCTCCAGTTGGTCCTTCAACCATCCCTGCGGCTGGATAGCACCAAGGGCCACCGGAGTGTACCTGGGTTTTACATAAGGATGATCCTGTCCCGTCTTTTCAGAACGCGGTGCATCAGGTTTAAATGCAAGTAAAGTAAATGCAAGAGCAGCAAAGACAGTTCTTCGGTTCATTTGGTTTCTATCTGGTCAATTAAAATTAAACAAAGAAAACAAACCTCAGTTCAATTAGCGATACATTCTGTCTCAAAGTTTCGCCCCCTTGTATCATTGTATATTCATATGTTGTCCCTGATATCCTTTGGAACCCAGATTAAAAAATATAATCACGTTAGCGGAAGTACTTGAAAATACTGGTGTATTATGCTAATTTGGCAAACCGCCATACTCCCGTATCCGGCCAAACCAAATGAACCTGAAAACAATCATCATTTGCGGCATCTCTGCCATTTCTTCTCTGTCTCTGGGTTACACCCTTACGTTTCAGCAGGAAAACTCCTCTGTTGAATGGCCCGAATATCTGGGCGGAAGTGATCGCAATCATTATTCTCCGCTGAAGCAGATCAATGCCCGCAATGTTAAAAACCTGGAAAAGGCCTGGGAATATCATTCTGCGGATTCAGGCCAGGTACAATGCAATCCGATCGTTATCGCAGGCACACTTTATGGTGTAACCGCTTCCAACCATGCTTTTGCCTTAGATGCAGCAACTGGAGCAGAAAAATGGAGGTTTCGCCCTTCGGGACAACCTACGTCAAATACCAACCGAGGCCTTACTTACTGGAGTAACGGCAATGAAAAGCGCATTCTGTACGCTTATGATTCCTTTCTGTATGCGCTGAATGCACAGACCGGAAAACCAGTAGACAGTTTCGGCGAACTTGGCCGGGTAAGCCTGCGTACTGGTCTGGAAGCCAATGCAAAAGACCGATTTGTCATTTCTAATACACCTGGCGCTTTGTTTGAAGATCTCATCGTCATGCCACTCCGGGTAGGCGAAGAAGAAGGGGCCGCCATCGGTTACCTGCAGGCCTTCAACGTAAAAACGGGAAAACTCGCCTGGGTTTTCAAGACCATACCAGATTGCGGACAACCCGGAGCAGAAACCTGGCCGGCCGACATCAAGAGCAGAGCCGAGGTCGGTGCCACCAACAATTGGTCGGGTATCGCGGTAGATAAAAAGAGGGGGATGTTATTTGTACCTACCGGTTCTGCCGCATTCGATTTTTACGGCGGAAACCGCAAAGGCAAAAACCTCTATGCCAATTGCCTGCTTGCCATCAACGCCCGAACCGGAAACCTCATCTGGTACTACCAACTGGTGCACCATGACGTGTGGGACAGAGACCTTCCTGCACCACCTAATCTGGTGCAGGTTACCCGCAACGGCAGAAAAACCGATGCCGTTGCCCAGGTCACAAAGCATGGTTACGTATTTGTGTTCGACAGGCTGACCGGTAAACCAATTTTCCCGATCGATGAAAAACCCTTCCCCGCATCTGATGTCCCAGGTGAGCAAACCTGGCCCACACAGCCTATCCCAAGAATGCCTCTCCCTTTTTCGCGGCAAAACATTACAGAAAAAGAAATCAGCAATATCGCAGATAACCGGCAGGAACTTTTAGAGACCTTCCGTAAAGCCCGGAAGGGAACCTACCGGCCCCTGGCGATCAATACCGAAACACTGATCTTTCCGGGTGCAGACGGTGGTGCCGAATGGGGAGGTGCCGCAGCAGATCCCGAGGGTGTGCTTTATGTAAATTCCAACGAAATGCCCTGGCTGTTCAGCCTGAGCCACAGGGAAGATAATGCAGCACAGACGGGCTTGTCGCCAGGACACTTGCTGTACAACAATACCTGTGCATCATGCCATGGCCAGGAACGCAGGGGCAATCCTAAAAGCGGCTATCCTGCACTCACCGATATCAGATCCAGGAAGCAAAGGAGGGAAATCGATAACCTCATCCGCAGCGGTAAAGGCATGATGCCAGGCTTCACCGGTATTACGCCGGCAGAACGCCAGACCATTATCGATTTCCTTTTCGGAGAAGAAAAAACTGAGGCGCCATCTTCATTGAATACCGGAAACCGGAAAACCTCTGGAAACCCTTATAAATTCAATGGTTATAACAAATTCCTGGACAACAATGGCTATCCTGCCATCACTCCACCCTGGGGAACACTCACTGCAATAGACCTGAACACCGGGAAGCACCTCTGGCAGAAAACCTTGGGCGAACTTCCGGAACTGACCGCAAAAGGCATTGCCCCGACAGGCACTGAAAATTACGGTGGCCCCGTAGTCACCGCCAGCGGCCTCCTGTTCATTGCTGCAACCAAAGACGGCATGTTCCGCGCCTTCGATAAAAAGACCGGAATGCAGCTTTGGCAAACTCAGCTGCCAGCAGCGGGTTATGCCACTCCCAGCACCTACGAAGTAAATGGCCGCCAGTACGTCGTCATTGCCTGCGGAGGTTCCAAACTCGGCACCCGCAAAGGCGACAGTTATGTAGCTTACACTTTGAAGGACTAATTATTTTGAAAGAAAGAAAAAAAAAACAAAAATCAAATGAAACTCAACATCTCTCTGCTCATCTTCACTTCAATTCTGTCAATTCGTGCTTATGCCCAGGAAAAAAGCTGCGATTGCCCGGCCAACATAAATGAAACCATTGCTAAGACAGAAGCGAACTATGCGGGTTTCCCGGTAAAGGTCACAGCGAAGAACCGGCCCGAATACAATCGGCTGGTCAGCTCCTTAAAGAATAAGGCGAGAACATCAGCAGACAATAAAAACTGCTTCGAACTTTGCCGCGAATATGTAAGGTTCTTTAACGACAAACATTTCAGCCTGAGTTTCATGAGCAGCAAGCTCCCTGCAGGTGAAATCATTCCTGCCAACGAAGCCATGTTCAGCAACCTGAAGCCTGCAAGAAACAGTCCTGAAGGTATATGGATCAACCCCGATAGTACGCTGAAACTTGGGATCCGCAAATACGCCGGAAATATCTATAAGGCAATTGTACTGGAGTCCAGGGACACTACCTTAAAAAAGGGGCTGGTCTACTTCACCCTCCAGCCACATGAAAAAGGTTTTCTGCTGAAACAATACAACGTCTTCAGTACACTCGACTTTTATGCCCGGCAGCGAGGTGCTCTTCTGCAGCTATGGAACTTTGCGCTTTATGGCCGGATCAGTTCCACACCAATGAGCACCGCAGAAAAATCCGAGCTGGCCACCTGGCGAAACCACAACAACGGACTAGACTTCAAACAGCTCGATACCCAGACCGCATACATCAGGATACCTACCTTTTATAATAACGACAGTAAGATAGAGAAACTCGTGGCAACTAGCGATAAAGCGATCCGGAACAGCAAGTACCTCATTATTGACCTCAGGGGAAATGGCGGTGGTAACTCTGGGTGGAGCAATCTGCTTCCTTATGTCATGACCAATCCGATCAGTCAGGACTCAGTTATGCTCCGGGTCTCCCCTGACAATGTCAGGCTAAGGCGTTCAGAACTCGAGTATTTTGTAACGCAGCCATTACCGGGGGAAATGAAAAAATACTATACGGACGAACTGGTAGCCCGGTTAAAAAAGGCATATGACGAACTACCCAGCTCAAAGGCAACATTTTATCCTATACCATCACTGACCATTCCTGTTGATGCTGTGTTACAGAAACCTGAAAAGGTAGCGCTGATCACCGACGGACTTTGTGGCAGTTCCGCAGAATACTTCTTCTATCTGATGAAACAGAGCCGTAAAACCACGCGGTATGGCAGCAACACTGTAGGCATGATGGACTATGAAGGTCCTACTTCCCGGACACCCCTGCCCTGTAATGAAATGGTTTTGATGATTCCTATTGCAAAATCGGCATGGACGGATCAGGCTCCTATTGACCTAACCGGCTTCAAACCAGATGTGATGATCAACAAACCAGAAAATGAATGGTTAGACTATATCGTAGAAGACTTAAAGAAATCGCGGTAATTTTCTACAAACCAGGTCACCGCCTCATTCTTATCTTTTCTGCAAACCATCACGATCTCCGTATCAACAGGCAAATGCGCCAATGCCCAGCAGCTCAGGCCCAGTGCCTGCACCTGGGAGGAAAGTGAGGCCGGGAGTATGGAAATCCCGGCGCCATGCGCCACAAGCTGCAATATAGAATGTACCGTATTTGCTTCATGTGTTATCGCAGGGACAAAACCCAACCGATGACAGATCTCTACCAGCTTCTGATGGTAGACCGGCGCATAATCGCTGTTGAAAAAGATGAAAGGACCTTGTTTTAATAAAGGGCCAATTGTTTCAGGGCCTTCCGGTTGCGGCCAACCGGGAGGCGTAACCGCAATAAAACCGTCCCTGAACAGGCTGGTCACCTCCAGTTTTTCAGAGCCAACCGGTGCCCTCATGATCCCGATGTCTAGTTTCCCTTCCTCAAGAGCAGCCACTTGTTTTACGGTCGGAACTTCATACAGCTTCACCTTCAGGAAAGGGAAAACCTCATGCATCCGGTGCAGGACTGTCATTAGCTGCGACTGGCCCGTCGAACTGATGTATCCGATCTTCAGCTCGCCGCTCAGGTTTTCATGGAGCTGTCTGACCACCTGCTTTCCCTCATTCAGTCTTGACAATATTTCGTCCGTCAGCACCTTGAAATATGCGCCGGCAGGAGTCAGTGCCACCCGCTTATTGTTCCTCTCAAAAAGCACCGCACCAAGCTCTTCTTCCAGCTCGCGTATCTGGCGGCTCAGCGGAGGTTGGGAGATAAACAGTTTTGCCGCTGCATTCCTGAAATGCAGTTCTTCAGCAACCATCTTAAAATAAACCAGGTGACGTAATTCCATGTATACAAGCATCAATCAATACCATAAAGATATCAATAATTGATAAAATTGATATTTTTAAGCTATCACAAATGCCATTACTTTTGGTTCAACAATACCAATAAAGGCACTTTAAAGTAAAACCAGATCACCATGAAAGCAAACAAGCACCACAACAAGTCGACCATAGCACAGATCAGAGAACGGTTCGACAACGATGTTGAACGATTTTCTAACCTGGAAACCGGGCAAGTAACCATCATTGACGCCGCCCTCTGCCTGGACCTGATCACCAGTGCCGCTTATCATGTAAATCCCCTTGCAAAGGAACTGCTGGACATAGGTTGCGGGGCAGGGAACTATACCTTGAAAATGCTGGAGAGGATACCTGATATTAACTGTACGCTGATCGATCTCAGCTGTCCCATGCTCAGAAAGGCAAAAGAGCGCATCGCCCCGGCTACAAAAGGTAATATCGAAGCCATCCAGACCGATATCCTGCACCAGGAACTCCCCGAAAACAGCTATGACATTGTACTTGCTGGTGCCGTCATGCACCATCTGCGCAATGATGCAGACTGGGAAACTGTTTTCAGCAACATTTACCGCGCCTTAAAACCGGGCGGCAGCTTCTGGATTTCCGACCTCATCAGCCAGGACCATCCTGCTCTCGAGGCGGTCTTTGAAGAACAATATGGCAAATACCTGGAAAGCCTTGGCGGGCCGGAATACCGCAAAAAGGTACTTGATTATATTGAAGCAGAAGACACTCCGAGATCAGTCAGTTTCCAGCTGGCCCTCATGCGCAAAGTCGGCTTTAGCTATACCGAAGTACTGCACAAGAACAGCCGTTTCGCAGCCTTCGGCGGCATCAGGTAAACAAGCCTGTCCTGGTCACTGCAGCCTCAGCACAGACCCGCCCTCGCCATGCAGTTCTGTAGCGGATACGATGGTAAAGCGAAATTTAGTTTCCAGCTCCTTCACCGTTACCGTCAGCCGCTTCCCGCTGATCTTATAAGTACCCCTCCAGACAATGTCCCCGCCCGGCATAATATCCGCTATACCGCCAGGTCTCAGCATCAAAGTAGTCGCCGTGATGATCAGCGGGTCGGTCTGTGGCCCTGCATTGACCTGGATATAGTAACTATCCTTAGTCACCTCCAGGGCATCCATTTTGCAAGCAACAAAGGTCGCAACAGCAAACAAACAAAAGAAGTAAACGATGTATTTTTTCATAGTTGCTAATTTGGAATAGGGGATATGCTTGTTGAGTTCAGACGAATTATTCCGTCAAAATGCTACAATTTAAACTATACAGCTGAAGAAAATTAACTAGCTTCAATCCCGCTAATCATTTTCTTTATGAACATCCTGATCGTTGAAGACGAAAAGACACTGGCTCTGGAAATGGCAGTTTTTCTGGGCAAAGAAGGTTATACGATAGAACACGCCTGGAAGAAAGCAACCGCAGAAGAGAAGATCTTCGTCAATAATTACGACTTTATCCTGCTTGACCTCGGCCTGCCAGACGGCGACGGTCTGACACTTCTGAATGGTCTCAAACAATTGCCCGGCCGGGAAGATGCCGTTATTGTCCTCACCGCACGCGGTGAAGTGAATGACCGCATCAATGGATTGGAAGCCGGTGCGGACGACTACCTGACGAAACCCTTTTCGCTCACCGAGCTTCTTGCGCGGATCCATGCGATCACCAGGCGCAAGCATAAGCTCGAAAAGAACGAGGTCAGTATTCACAACTTTCTCCTGGACATCGGCAACCATAAAGTCAGCTTTAACGATCAGCGCATCAACCTCACCAATAAAGAGTTTGAGATTTTCAATTACCTGGTCCTTAACAAAAACCGCATCATCTCCCGGGTCAATCTCACAGAACATGTATGGGGAGATATCCTCGAAGTAAACTCAGATTCCAACTTTGTCGATGTACACGTGAAAAACCTGAGAAAGAAACTCTCAGCCCATAGTCCCATCGAATGGTTTGAGACCGTCCGGAGCATCGGCTATCGTATCAATGTACCGGAAAAATAAACAGATGAAACTTCAGTTCAAACTGGCCCTATATAATACGCTGACCAAGATGGCGGTCATCGCCATACTGGGTGTCCTCGTACTGGTATCCATTAACCGGATCTCCGTAAACCATATCCGTCAGCGGCTGCTGCAGAAAAAAACAAGGCTCATTACTAATCTTTCAGGAGTAGAACTGGAAAACCTGCTTACCAACAAAACCTTTACCGACTACAATCTGTTGCGGGAAGAATACATTGTCGTAAGGGAACTCAAAATCGACGAGCAACCTGTTAAACGAAAATTCAGCCAGGAGCAACGCAGCATTGAAGACAATAATGAAGCATTCCAGATCCTGGTAACCAGCTTTAGTTATAAGGGTAAGAAATACCGCCTGGAACTGGGCGAAGCCATGACCACTGTAGACCAGTTGGAGCGGACTATTTCCATTTTTACGCTTGCCGTTATGGTAGCCGCAGTCATTCTTTCGCTGATGGCCGATCTTGCCTTCACCCGCCTCCTGCTATCCCCTTTTTACCAGATCATTGACAGGAAACTCAATAAGGTAAACGATCCGGTTAACTTCAACTACGGCCTCATTAAGACATCCACTACAGATTTCAAGGTATTAGACCAAAGCATCAGCACCCTGATGCAAAGGATCACTACGCTCTTTCTTACTGAAAAGGAATTTATCGCCAATATCTCCCATGAATTACTCACGCCTATTTCCATACTGAACACCCGCCTGGAAAACCTGTTAAACGATGAGCAGCTGAGTACAGAAGGCGAAAACAAGATCTTTGCAAGCCTGAAGACCCTTGCCCGACTGAAAGGGCTCATCAACAGTCTGCTGCTGATATCCAGGGTAGAGAACAGGCAATATGATAAACCCGATGTCATATCGGTCCGTCAGACTGTGGCGGATGTACATGAAGAACTGGAACACAGGCTTCCCATGATGAACCTGCATTTTGGCACCGCAATCCATGAAGATCATCATTTCCAGGGGAACAGATCCCTTTTTCATACATTGCTGGCCAACCTGGTAAGCAACGCCATCAAATACAACAAGCCAGGCGGCACGGTCAGCATTACCAGCCACAGCAGCAGCGGGCAATATATGCTCATTGTCAGTGATACCGGTATGGGCATGGATAAGGAGGCAATTGAAAACGCCTTTGTACGTTTTGAGAAACTTGGTTCAGAAAAAGAAGACAGTCATGGTCTTGGGCTGGCCATCGTACGCAGCATAGCAGCCTTTCATGGTATCGAAATCAACATGCAGTCTGAAAAAGGGACCGGTACCACTGTCACCATTAATTTCAAGCTTTCTACCCCCGTGCCTTCTTCATGAAATCTTCATTTTAGATGTACAACTTTGGTCTAACAAAAAACACTAAAATACAACAACATGAAAAAAACAATTTTGGCGTTAGCATTAGTTGCAACAACTTTCGGCGCATTTGCACAAAACACAACTCCAGCTGCAAAACCTGCTACCAAAACTGAAGTTGCGAAGCCTAAACATCATAAAAAAGTAGCGAAAAAAGCAGAAAAGACCGAAGTAAAGTCAACTGAAACTAAAAAAGCCGGTAAGTAGCCCCAGGTTGGTATATTTCTAAGTAAGGCCGTCTGCTTCCTAGCAGGCGGTTTTTTTTATCTAAGCCCAGCTAATCCATCAGCACAGAGACAGAAACACCCACGCAATTACATTAACTGGCAGAACAGCAATAATGAATGGAATTTTTTCTAAGTTTGAAATAAAATTCTGAAACCGCAACGAAGAGCAAGCTTTGGCAAAGATCAAGAAAAATTCTCACAAGGTACTCTACCGCAAGTATTCTTCTAACATCAAATACGTAATGATGGTGTTTTCGGTGTTCATCATTACGCTGTTCCTGCCCAAACAACCTCGATTTCGATACGAGTTTGAAAAAGGAGAGATATGGAAGAACAAAGACCTCATATCGCCATTCACCTTTGCCATCCTGAAGACCAATCCCCAGATCAGTACCGATAAAAAAGACGCACTGGAGAATGTGCTGCCCATTTATACCCTGAACAGAGCGATGAGGAGCAATATTGAAGAGGCTTATCTGACCGAGTTTGACGTAAAGTGGCGTAGCAACAACCTTCCGGAAACAGAAAAAGAAAGTTATAAACAGGCATCCGTAAAGCTGTTGCGCAGTATTTATGATAAAGGGATCATTGCGCTCAACAGCAGGCACCAGAACGAAGGACAATATTATGATTTTTCGTTACTGGACAACAATGTAAGCAAGACCTACAGTACACAGGATGTATTTACGACAGCCAGCGCGCTCGAGTATTTTAAAGATAAGTTTGCCTCTACTGATCTTAGGATAAAGGATATGGTAGTAAACCTCATTGAAGACCACCTTAAGCCAAATATTGTTTTCGATGAAAAAATGACCTCCTTGCTGCAGGAAACTACAGTAAACAGCATTTCTATTACACGCGGCATGGTGCAGAAGGGGGAGCTGATCATTGCAAAAAACAATGTAGTCGATGAAGAGACTTTCCAGAAACTGCAGTCTTTCAAGGAAAGCTATGAGGCACAGACCAAGACGATAGGCGACAGCACACTTGTATACCTCGGACAAGTGCTGCTGGTTGGTTTCATTACCAGCCTGCTGATGGTATTCCTGAAGCTGTTCCGAAAGGATATCTTCGCGGATAACCGGCAGCTTTCGCTGCTGCTGCTGGTCACAACCTCAATGTTGCTGGCCCTGACCTGGGCCATTAAGCTCAACTTGCCGAGCCTGTATTATATCCCTTTTGCGATCGTCCCGATCATCATCCGGATCTTGTTCGATACACGCCTCGCCTTATACCTGCATTTACTGGTGATCCTGATCGCAGGCTTCTTCGTGCCGAACAGTTTTGAGTTTGTGTTTTATCAGACGACGGCGGGTATGGTAGCGATCTACAGCATCCGGAACCTGGTGAAGAGAGAACAACTGCTGCTGTCTGCATTGTATATACTATCTGCGTATTTCATTTCATTTCTTGGCATTGCCCTGCTGCGTGAAGGCGCTGTAAAACAGATTGAATGGTCGAATTTCATGCCCTTTGTCGTCAGCGTACTGCTTTCATTGCTTGCCTATCCCCTGATTTACGGTTTTGAGCGGTTGTTTGGCATCACTTCAGATGTAGCCCTGATCGAGCTGACCAATACAAACAATAAGCTATTGCGGGAACTGGCCTTCAAGGCCCCGGGTACGTTCCAGCACTCCCTCCAGGTGGCGAACCTGGCCGAGGCCGCCATCTTCAAGATCGGCGGCAATTCGTTACTGGTACGGGCCGGAGCACTATACCACGATATCGGTAAAATTGAAAACCCCCAGTATTTCATTGAAAACCAGAATACGGGAGTAAGCCCGCACGATAAACTGCCTTATGAGCAGAGTGCGCAGATCATCATCAAGCATGTGCATAAAGGCATAGAGATCACTCGCAGACATCAGCTGCCGGAGAGCGTGATCGATTTTATCCGGACGCACCATGGCAATACCCGAGTAGACTATTTCTATCAATCCTTCCTGAAGAATTCTCCGGAAAAATTCGTAGACGAAAACATTTTCAGATATCCCGGGCCGATACCTTTTTCCAAGGAAACAGGCGTATTGATGCTGGCAGATTCAGTGGAAGCAGCGTCGCGAAGCCTGAAGAACCCGGATGCGCAGAACATTAATGACCTCGTAGAACGCATTATCGACTATAAGCTGGAACAGAACCAACTGGACAATTGCGACCTCACTTTAAAGGACATTGAAACTATAAAGCTGATATTCAAGACGATGTTGATGAGCATCTACCATGTGCGTATTGACTATCCGCAAAACCTGTAATTTTTATGGTTAAAGATTTGACTTTTTTTTTGCAGTAGTCTTTGAATTACTATATTTGCAGACCCCAAACGGAGGTTAAAGGAGAGGTGCCTGAGAGGCCGAAAGGAACAGTTTGCTAAACTGTCGTACTGGAAACGGTACCGCGGGTTCGAATCCCGCTCTCTCCGCAAAAACTTTTAAAAGCGCGTGTTCCTGGAACACGCGCTTTTTATTTATAGTATAATCCTATCCGGACTTAATAGCTAACCATAAGATCAGATAACTTCAAGTTCGGGTAACTCGCTTAAACCCAAAATGACTGCAGATGTAGTAGTCCAAGGTTAAAATTCCCTAACTTTGGCTTTAACTAACTTAATATAAGCATGAGAGAAGTAGTCATTGTTTCAGCGGTACGTACACCAATAGGCAGTTTTGGGGGTTCACTGGCCGGTTTTTCGGCAACCCAGCTGGGTGGTTTTGCCATTAAGGCAGCCGTTGAAAGGGCCGGCATCAGTCCCGGTGCAGTTCAGGAAGTATATATGGGCAATGTGTTGCCGGCCGGGCTGGGCCAGGCTCCCGCAACGCAATCTGCTAAATTTGCGGGATTACCGGACGTACCTTCGACCACTGTCAATAAAGTATGTGCATCAGGTACCAAGGCCATTATGCTGGCCGCACAGAGTATTGCGCTTGGCGAAAACGATATTGTCGTTGCAGGCGGCATGGAAAGCATGAGTAATGTACCTTATTACCTGGATAAAGCGCGTATGGGCTATAGGCTCGGCCATGGGCAACTGACCGATGGCCTGCTGAAAGACGGACTTTGGGATGTTTACAACGATTACCACATGGGTTCAGCGGCTGAACTGTGCGCCAGTGCATGCCATATCAGCCGTGAAGAACAGGATGCTTTTGCAGTAAGTTCATACCAGCGGGCCCAGGCTGCGCAGCAGTCGGGCAGGTTCAGCAATGAACTGGTGGCTATTGAAATAAAGGACCGCAAAGGTGAAATCAGCCTGATAGACAAGGACGAGGAACCCTTCACAGTAAAATTTGACAAGATCAGCGGACTGAAACCGGTCTTTAAAAAAGACGGTACGGTGACCGCCGCCAATGCATCAACATTAAATGACGGAGCAGCTGCCCTGGTACTGATGAATGCGGATAAGGCCAAGGAACTGGGCCTGAAACCAATGGCAAGGGTGCTGGCTTATGCAGATGCACAGCAGGCACCGGAGTGGTTTACTACTGCTCCGTCGAAAGCAATCCCACTGGCCTTAAACAGGGCGGGAAAACAGCTTTCCGATGTAGATTTTTTTGAAATTAATGAAGCTTTTTCTGTAGTTTCACTGGCAAACAACAAGGAGCTCGGACTGGACGGGGCTAAAGTGAATGTCAACGGCGGTGCAGTTGCACTGGGGCATCCACTGGGTGCCTCTGGTGCAAGGATCGTAGTCACATTGCTTTCTGTGCTGGCGCAAAATGAGGGAAAGATCGGTGTAGCGGGTATTTGTAACGGCGGCGGCGGGGCCAGTGCAATCGTTGTTGAACGGCTTTAAAAGATGCATAGAACCCTGAAGACTTTTTTGTTCCGGAGCTTTTTATTATGCTGTACCAGCCTTACGGCACATGGTCAGCACAGCTTCAGTTTTAATAACGGGCCACTGATGGCGCGGTTTCAGGACTCCTTGCTGATGATCAGCAGGCAAACCTTTGATGCACCTTCCAATACAGAGCGCTTTGCTTCCAATGCGGCCTTTATCCGAACGCTGGTCAACGCGCTGAAGACACCCTATTCCTATCAATATGGCTTCGACTCGCTGAAAAACATTTCCATTCTGAAGTCTCCTGACCAGAAATTCAGGGTATTTACCTGGTATGTGCCGCTTGACGACGGCACATACCGTTTTTTTGGCAGCATACAAATGGCTACCACCGATGGTAAGCTAAAGCTGTTCCCCCTTATCGACCAGACAGAACAACTGAAGGATGCGCATGCGGTAACAGGTAATAAGGAGTGGTTCGGGGCACGCTATTATGAGGTCCTGCCACTGGTACAGGCTGGTAAGCCGGCCAGCTATATCCTGATCGGCTGGAAAGGCAACAACAGCAAGACCTCAAAAAAGGTGATCGATATCCTATCCTTTGAGAAGGACGGTCCCCTATTTGGAAAAGCGGTCTTCGACGGACCCAAAGGCACAAAGCCGGGAAACAGGATCATCTTTGAATACAACCGGGGCAACTCGATGACGCTGACCACAGACAAAACAGTGAATATGATCGTTTTTGACCATCTGGCGCCAATGGCACCAGAAATGGAAGGAAATTTTGAATATTATGCATCCGATCTGAGTTTTGACGCGTATAAAATAGTAAACGGAAGGCTCAGGCTGATAGAAAATGTAGAACTGAAGAACGAACCTAACGTAATGGATGAATTTTATGCCGATCCAAAGGATAAATCGGTGAAACCTGTAAAAAAGCTGTAGGGAAAGCTGTTAAAAATTGTAAACACGTTGGTGAGTTTCGGGACATTAAGTATATTGCGCATCGACTGGACTCATCATACAGGCAGCTTTGGCTGAAAAAGAGGTCAACTAAACAAACTAAATTATACATACAAAAACTAACATGAGTACTCAAACTTTGGATACCCCAAACGATTTTTTTGAAAATAAGGTACTTGGGCATCCGGCTGGACTGTTCGTGCTGTTCTTTACCGAAATGTGGGAACGCTTCTCTTATTACGGTATGCGGGCATTGCTCGTGCTGTTCCTGACTTCGGCGATTACCGATGCCAACCCGGGCTGGGGATGGCCAAGGGAACATGCGCTGGCCATTTATGGCTCCTATACCGGCCTGGCCTACCTGACCCCGATCCTGGGCGGTTATATCGCAGACAGGATCATCGGTTATCGCTGGGCGGTAGTTGTCGGGGCCTTCTTAATGACGCTGGGGCATTTGTCAATGGCGATTGAGATCAACCATGCTTTCATGTACATAGGCCTATGCCTGCTGGTGATCGGCAATGGTTTCTTCAAACCGAACATGACTTCGATCGTGGCGCAGATGTACAAAAAACATCCCGAGAAAAAAGATGGTGCTTATACAATATTTTACATGGGTGTGAACTCGGGTGCTTTCCTGGGCATGCTGCTTTGCGGCTACATCGGCGAGCATCCGGACTGGGGCTGGAGCTACGGCTTCGGACTGGCCGGTATCTTTATGTTCATCGGTATGCTGCAGTTTTACTTTACCCAGGGCATTTTCGGAACCATCGGACTGAAGCCTCTGAAAGGCGATGTGGTGGATGAAACGGAAGATCCTTCGGAAGCCAGAAGAAACCCTTTCTCGGGGTTTGACCTGGTACTGATCGGACTGGTTTCGGTGATCGGGCTGGCCTGGATCATCAACGACCCGATGTCAAAGATCACTTCTGCGAATCTTTTTGACTTCACGGTATTCGGAATTGACGGCAGCACCTTTATGATTTCGGTAGCACTGGTATTGTTCGTGTTCACGCTGATCAAGAGGATATCTCAATATACACCGGTACTGCGCGACAAAATGATCGCAGTGGTCATCCTCGCCTTCATCACCATATTCTTCTGGGCCGCCTTTGAACAGGCGGGCGGATCCATGACGATCTTTGCTAAGGATTATACGCAAAGGATACTGGAGGGCAATGCGAAAGTGGTGTTCAATGTGGTCAACACACTGATCACTGTGGTTCCGCTGGTGATCATTACCTATGTACTGTTCAGGCTGTTTTCAAGAACTTTCTCGAAATATGCACTCGGCAATATTATCCTTACGCTGAGTTTTGTCATCATCTGGGGTCTGGTCATCTATATGCTTAAAAATCAGTATGCCGATGTGAAGTCTGAAGTGCCTGCCAGCTGGTTCGGTATCCTTAACTCTTTATTCATTATCAGTCTTGCCCCCATCATTTCGAAGCTTTGGGAAAGCAGGTATAACCCTTCTGCTACCTTTAAAAATGGTTATGGCATGATCCTGCTGGGCATCGGCTTCGCGGCCCTGGCTTACGGTGCCAGCACAATACCACAAGGTGCCAAGGTGGCCCAGGTAAGCATGATCTGGTTGGTCCTGGCCTATTTGTTCCACACATTAGGCGAGCTGTTCATTTCCCCTGTGGGCTTGTCTTACGTGAGTAAACTGGTACCTGGCAGAATGATCGCGATCATGTTCGGTATCTGGTACCTGGCGATTGCGATCGGCAATAAGATTGCCGGTACAATGGGCGGCAAAATTGACGAGATCACCTCACAATATTCCATGACGACCTTCTTCCTGATCTTCACCTTCATCCCGGTAGGTCTGGGTGTGTTTATCATTCTGCTCACACCTGTAATGAAGCGGCTTATGCATGGGGTGAAGTAAAACAAACGGAATTATGACCGGACAACCAACACTGGAAGACATCCAGGATTTTAAGGGCAAATATCCCAAACAGCTTTGGGCGCTGTTCTTCTCGGAAATGTGGGAGCGTTTCTGCTTCTATGGGATGCGGGGCATGCTGACTTATTTCATGGTGACACAACTCTTCATGAATGACAGAGATGCCAACCTGCAGTATGGTGCCACACAGGCCTTTGTTTACGCATTTACTTTCGTAGGCGGTCTATTTGCCGACAAGATACTCGGCTTCAGACGTTCGCTTTTCTGGGGCGGCATACTGATGATCACCGGCAGCCTTATACTCGCCACCGATCCGCATAAGTTTTTTTTCCTCGGCATTTCGTTCACCGTTATCGGCACCGGCTTTTTCAAACCGAACATTTCTACCATGGTAGGGACACTGTATCGCGATGGTGACCATAGACGGGACGCGGGTTTCTCACTGTTCTACGCCGGGATCAATATCGGTGCGCTCATCGGCGGCTATCTTTGCATCGCCATTGGCAAGGGCGAATTGCTGAACTCGATCGTACCTGCCGGAAGCACCTGGAACGTGGCGTTTGGCCTGGCCTCCATAGTTATGGCCATCAGCCTGATCACCTTTATATTCACGCAAAAGACCCTTGGACCGATTGGTCTGCCGCCAATGGTACGCAAAGGATATACCTACATTGTTTACCTCGGTTCGCTCCTGGCGATCCCGGTGATCATGACAATGGTATCCAAAACACAATACACCGATTATTTCATGTATACCATTGGTCCGGCTACGCTCCTTTACCTGCTGTATGAAATGTTCAGGCACAGTCCTGAAGAACGCAAAAAACTGGTAGCCGCACTGGTATTTATCCTGTTTTCCATTGTCTTCTGGGGTATATACGAACAGAGCGGGGGCTCGCTCAGCCTTTTTGCGGCACGTAACCTGGACAATCAGGTACTTGGCTTCATCAAGTTAGATCCCAATGGGGTAAATAATTCTGCGAATTCTCTTTTCATTATCATTTTCGCGTTCGTATTCGGATTCATCTGGCTCGGACTGGCCAAAAGAAAGCTAGAACCGAATACACTGATCAAATTCGGGCTGGGCTTTCTGTTTCTGAGCGGCGGTTACTTTGTTTTCTATGCTACGCGGTTCTTTTCAAACGGTGTAGGTATCGCATCACTTGATGTTTTTACTACCGCCTACCTGCTGGTTACCTTCGGAGAGCTTTGCCTCTCTCCCATTGGATTGTCCATCATGACGAAGCTATCGCCGAAACGGCTACAGGGTGTGATGATGGGCATGTGGTTCCTCGCCAGCGCCTACGGCCAGTACGTCGCCGGTATCCTTGGGGCGGGGCTTTCAACCGCAGATGAAAACGACAGCCTGCAACAGAAACTGATCACCTTCACCGATGGTTACCGTCAGCTGGCCATTTATGCCCTGGTTGCCGGAGTGCTGCTGATCGTCATCTCTCCCTATGTGAAGAAACTGATGCAGGAAGTGAATTAACTTCAGAAGAATACCTATTTTCGCAGACCAAAATATTCAACGTGTCGGATAGCTTAGTCATTATTCCCACCTATAACGAGAAGGAGAACATCGAAAAGATCATCAGGAAGATTTTCTCTCTGAACCACTTTTTTGAGATCCTGATTATTGACGATGGTTCTCCAGATGGCACTGCGGACATTGTAAAACAGTTGCAAACAGAATATCCGGCACTGCACCTGGAACAGCGCAGTGGAAAGCTGGGCCTGGGCACAGCCTATATACATGGGTTCAAATGGGCACTTGAAAGGCCGGAATATGCCTTTATCTTTGAGATGGATGCGGATTTCTCGCACAATCCGGAAGATTTAATCAAGTTGAGGCAGGCTTGCCTTGACGGAGCGGACGTAGCCATTGGTTCTCGTTACGTAAAAGGAGTAAATGTAGTGAACTGGCCAATGAGCAGGGTACTGATGTCTTACTTTGCCTCTATGTATGTACGTCTCATCACAGGTATCAATATACAGGACGCAACGGCGGGCTTTAAGTGCTACCGGCGGAGGGTCCTGGAAAAGATCCCGATAGAGAAGATCAGATTTGTAGGCTATGCCTTCCAGATCGAAATGAAGTTTACGGCAGTCAAGTATGGTTTTAAAGTGGTCGAAGTGCCGATTATTTTTACCGACCGGACTGAAGGGGTTTCCAAAATGAGTACACGCATTTTCAGAGAAGCGTTCTTTGGGGTCATCCAGATGAAGATCTGGAGCTGGTTCCGGAAATACAACTAGCGGGCCTCCTGTACCAGCCTCCTTACCTTCTAGTTTCTCTGTTCTTTCCCTTCCCGCATCATTTCCCCAAAACTGAGGTTTCTGTCCATAGCAGAGACGATCCTGACCAATCGTTTAGTACGTGTAGATTCCGTTTTGGCTGAGTTGAGCCAGTTGACGTACCAATTGCGGTGCGATTTCGGCAGGTCCATAAATCTCTCGAGCAATTGCGGCTCATCTGAAAGGCAAAGCTCAAGGTCTTCCGGAATCTCAATCTGAAATCCCTTATGTTCCTCAACTGCAACCTCTACGCTGGCACCGGCCTCTTTTCTAAGCTGCTTGCGCAGACTTGCCTTCAACGCGAGGATGAAGTCCCCGGCTCCCATTGGCGTTGTGGCCATACCGGAAATTTCTACCTGGTCTATGCGGCCCCTGATACGGAAACTCTGCCGGCAACCGGGTTTGATCTGGTCGGCAAGCGCCTGGGGAATAAAAATATAGCTCCAGCCGCTTTTCTCTCCCATATCGCCAAACTTTTCTATTTCAGCTTTAAAAGTGATCATTGCACTAATTTAGAAAATCAGTATCAGAAATTCAGTCTTCATCGCAATCTGGCTTATATCCCCATCAGCCTGCTCAAAATTTCTCTTCAATACCCAGGCCGAAAAGCGCAAAGTCATATTTGACCGGATCATGAGGATCAAAACGCTGCAGTTCCGCCGTAAGCTCAACGGCCGTGCGCCAGTCAGTCTGCCTGCGGGAAATCAGGCCCAGTTTACGCGCCACACGGTCTACATGGACATCGCAGGGGCAGATGAGGTCAGCAGGCCTGAGCGAACGCCAGATACCGAAGTCTACACCTTTATCGTCCTTCCTGACCATCCACCTCAGGAACATATTCAGCCGCTTGCAGGTAGATTTCTGTAAAGGAGAGGAGATGTGCTTGATCGTTCTTCGCGGAAAATCAGGCAGGGAAAAAAAATATGCCCGGAAATAATTGAGCGCTTTCTCTATGCGTGGTATCTGTAATTCCCTGTCTGAAAGTAAACAGGCGGCAGAAGCATATTCACCGTTATTTTCTATCGGAGCAGAAAGGTACGCTGCTTCCCGACGGAATTGATCAAGGCCGTTATATCCGGGAAGCAGGTCATCGCCAGGGGGTAAAAAGGCAGTTTCCAGGCTGGCTGACTGCTGGTAATGCTGCTGGAGGAAAGCCATGAAATACAGCAAATCCGTATCGTTGAAGGTGCGGTGCTTGAAACCAAGCAGGGATTTCAGGTCTTGTTCGCTGTGGTGCAGTACAAACTGATAAGGGTCATTGTCCATACGGCTGAACAGTTCCCGGCACTTATTGATGATGGTCCTGCGTTGTCCCCAGGCAAGTATGGCAGCAAAAAAGCCAGTGATCTCAATATCCTGCTTAAGGCTGTAGGCATGGGGAATACAAACAGGATCATTGGGAATGAAGTCCGGGCAGTTGTATTGCCCGGACTTCATGTCCAGAAAATCCTTTAATGCTAAAAATTCCAATTTCCTTTATTTCAATGCCTGTTCAAGATCGGCAAGCAGGTCTTCAATATCCTCGACACCCACACTTAACCTCAGCAGGTTATCCGTTACCCCCACTTTCTCACGTTCTTCCCTGGGAATAGAGCCGTGAGTCATCGTAGTGGGGTGATTGATCAGGGATTCTACCCCGCCCAGTGATTCCGCCAGGGTAAACACCTTAAATGATGAAGCGATACGGAAGGTTTCCTGAAGGTCGGCACCCTTTAAAGTAATGGAGACCATACCTCCGAATCCACGCATCTGGTTTTTTGCGATCTCATGATTGGGGTGATCGGTAAAACCCGGCCAGTAAACCTTATCGATCCGGGGATGGTCCTTCAGATAACGGGCCACTCTTTCTCCATTCTCACAATGTGCCTTCATCCGCAAATGCAGGGTCTTAAGGCCCCTGAGGACCAGAAAGGCGTCCTGAGGACCAGGAGTAGCCCCGCAGGCATTATATACGAACCAGAGATTCTTATACAGCTGATCGTCATTGACCAGTAATGCACCCATCACCACATCAGAGTGCCCGCCAAGATACTTGGTAACGGAATGCATCACGATATCGGCACCCAGGTCGATCGGGTTTTGCAGGTACGGCGACGCAAAAGTATTGTCCACCGCCAGCAGCAGGCCATGTTCCTTGGTAATGGCCGCCATACCCCGGATATCGATAATGCGCATTGTCGGATTGGTCGGCGTCTCTATCCATATCATCCGAGTATGCGCGTTGATATAAGGCAGGATGTTTTCAGGACTGGAAAGGTCGAGAAAATGAAATTTGATGCCATACCGTTCATAGACCTTAGTGAAGATCCGGTAAGAACCCCCATAAAGATCATTTCCGGTAATGACCTCATCACCCGGCTTCAGCAACCTGAGTACGGCATCGGTTGCGCCCATGCCACTCGAAAAACACAGTCCATATTTTGCATTTTCCAATGCTGCCAGACAGTCTTCCAGTGCCTGGCGCGTAGGGTTAGTACCCCTGGAATACTCATAACCCTTGTTGTCTCCCGGAGACTTCTGCCAGTAAGTAGAAGTCTGGTATATCGGGGTCATTACGGCTCCGGTAGTTGGATCTGGCTCCTGGCCGGCATGGATGGCTTTTGTAGCAAATTTCATAATTAAAGATCTTAATAAGCCCTTGCAAACAGCACGCGTTGCGTGGAAGGTTTACCCGAGTAGATACAAACCCCATCTTCCAGCGGATTGTTCAACGGGATACAACGGATCGTAGCCTTCGTCTCTTCCTTGATTTTTTGCTCTGTCTCAGGCGTTCCGTCCCAGTGCGCCGAGATAAAGCCTGCCTTTTCGTCAAGCAGGGTCTTAAACTCGTCATAAGAGTCAGCTTTGGTAATATTCGCTTCCCGGAAGGCAAGGGCCTTCTGAAAGATGCTGTTCTGAATGTCTTCCAGCAATTGCGGAATAAAGATCTCCAGCCCTTCCTGCGTAACCGTCTGCTTTTCGCGCGTATCACGGCGGGCGATCTCTACAGTGCCGTTCTCCATATCACGTGCGCCAATGGCAATGCGCACCGGCACTCCCTTAAGTTCATATTCGGCAAATTTAAAGCCCGGACGCTGGGTATCACGGTCGTCGTACTTCACGGAAATGCCCAGACGCTTCAGTTTTGCATAAAGGATATCGACAAAAGCCGTGATGTTCTGCAGTTCCGCTTCCGTTTTATGGATCGGTACGATCACGACCTGGATCGGCGCCAGCCTGGGCGGCAGTACCAGCCCTGCATCATCGCTGTGCGCCATGATCAGCGCGCCCATCAAACGGGTAGATACGCCCCAGGAAGTGGCCCATACATGGTCAAGCTTGCCTTCCCTGCTGGTAAACTTCACGTCAAATGCCTTGGCGAAATTCTGGCCGAGGAAGTGAGAAGTACCGGCTTGCAACGCCTTACCATCCTGCATCAGGGCCTCAATGCAATAGGTGTCCAGGGCACCTGCAAAACGCTCGTTAGGTGTCTTTACACCCTTTACTACGGGCACGCCCATCCAGTTCTCGGCAAAATCTGCATAAACATCCAGCATTTTACGCGTCTCCTCGATGGCTTCATCAGCAGTAGCATGTGCAGTATGTCCTTCCTGCCACAGAAACTCAGTAGTCCGAAGAAACAAGCGGGTACGCATTTCCCAGCGTACCACATTAGCCCATTGGTTAACCAGGATCGGCAGGTCGCGGTAAGATTGTATCCAGCCCTTATAAGTGTTCCAGATAATCGTTTCAGAGGTCGGCCTCACGATCAGTTCTTCTTCCAGCTTTGCAGTCTCATCTACGACAATATTGCCATTGCCATCATTTTTCAGACGATAATGTGTCACAACGGCACATTCTGTCGCAAAACCTTCTACGTGAGCAGCTTCCTTAGAGAAAAATGACTTTGGGATGAACAAGGGAAAATAGGCATTGCTATGTCCGGTATCCTTGAATTTTTGGTCGAGAATGGATTGCATTTTCTCCCAGATCGAGTATCCGTAGGGCTTTATGACCATACATCCCTTCACGGAGGAATGTTCAGCCAGGTCTGCCTTTATAACAATGTCGTTATACCACTGGGAGTAGTCTTCATTTTTGCTGGTAATGCCTTTGCTCATGTCTTATATGGAACGTTTTTTGTGTTAAACAGATGTTAAATAGCTTGTACTATAAGGGGCAAATTTATAAATTTATACCTACAAAAAAATCCGAGACACACAAACATCACATAGTTATGAAACCTAACCAATTATTCAAAGGAATGCTGGCCCTGGCTACGGTCTTTCTGGCATCCTGCGCTGCACCGAGGATGGCCGGGCAGGGCAATACTGATGATGACGTTTATAACTCTACCGCTAAGGCGAAGATATACACGCCTGCACCGGTAAGGTCATCTGAAAGTACACCGAGTGCGACATCTCGGTCGGGCGACTATACTGACGAGCAATACCAGGAAAGTGACTATTACGGAACAAGCGACCCGTATTACGACATGGACTATGCGTCCAGGATCAACAGGTTCTATTACGCAAGCCCCTGGAGGACTTATTACGACCCTTACTTCTACAGTGGCTGGTATCCTTACAGCAGCGGCTGGTCAGTAGGGATCGGTTTCGGGTCCTTTTATAACAATTACTGGAACTATCCTTATTCCGGATGGGGTTATCTGTACAATCCTTTCTGGGGATTCAATAACTGGGGCTGGAACAGCTGGGGTTGGAACAACTACTACGGTGGCTATTTCGGGGGCGGCTGGGGATATCCCGGTTATTATGGGGGCGGCTTTTATACCGGCAGAACAACCAACGTGCCTGATTACAGGCCGAGACCAGGGCTGGGCAGGGAAAACGGCATCGGCACCTACCGTGACGGACTGGGCAGACCCGCATCCGGACGTGGTGCGGTAAGGACAGACCAGAATGGTGTGGTCACCCGCCGGAGCAGAGCCGAGATGTATGACGCCAACGAGAATGCCGGTACGAATGGCCGCGTCAGCAACCGCAGGACCCAGGAAACCACACAGCCGGCCCAGAACAGCAGACCGACCAGGACCGAAAGCTACACGCCTCCTGCACGTCAGCCGGAGAGCAGGCCAAGCTATACTCCGCCACCTGCTTCCAGGGGCAGCAGTTCAGGAAGCGGTAGTTCAGGCGGCGGTGGCGGCACCAGGTCAGGAAGAGCCGGAAGAGGCTAATCAAGGTTTTACATTCAATCTGTAATCAATGAAGAAAATCATATTTTCCCTGGCAGCTATAGTAGCTGCCGCAGGGACCACATACGCACAGAGTTATACACCTGATGCTTTAAAGTTCTCGCAGAACAACTATGGCAGCACGGCAAGGTTTAAGGGCCTTGGCGGCGCACAGATCGGCGTCGGCGGGGACATGAGCTCCCTGGGCGGCAACCCTGCCGGTCTGGGACTTTTTACCAAATCGGAATTCAGCTTTACGCCGGAATTTAACGGGATGACCGGCAAGGCAAGCTACCTCGGCCAGAATACCAATTCTTCAAAGGACCAGCTGAACCTGAACAATATTGGCGTTGTGCTCTATAGCCCAACTTATCGCGCGCAGGGCCAGGACGCCCGTAGCGGGCTGATCAGCACGGTATTCGGTATCGGATATGTAAGGAACAGCGATTTGCATGCTAATTTCAGTTATACAGGCAAGAACGCAGACAACTCTATCGCTGATTTTTTCAGGGATGAGGCCAACAGGTTGAGGGTAGCACCAGACAAACTGCCTTCGGGAGAGCTCGGCACCATGGCTTATGAAGGCTTTATGATCGATTATGATGATTTCACCAATCCATCCAGTCCTTTTTACCGTTCCTCTACCCGGAATAACAACGATGTGCAGTCCGAACAGAACACACAGACCCAAAGTGAAATGAGAAGCGGCTCAACATCCGAACTGACCGTAGGTGGCGCACTGAACATTTCCAACCAGGTATACCTGGGCGCAAGTGTGGCTATTGTCAATTCACGTTACACAAATGACAGCAAGTTTTCTGAAGCGGGCTATAACTTTACAGAGGATTCGAGATACGACCTCGCCTTCAATAAGTCTCAGGAGACTAAGGGATCGGGCTTCAATGCACGCCTGGGCGTACTCTTCCGCCCGGTAGAAAATTTCAGGATCGGTGCTACCCTGCAGACCCCTACCTGGATGCTGGTAGAAGACAACACCACCTATAAACTGAATACACGCATTTATAGTGGTCCGAATGCAAACAGCTATGCTAACGACCCCGCGAACTACTACTTCTCTTACCGGCTGAAAACCCCGTTAAAGGGTTCATTAGGTGCAAGCTATGTCATTGGTGGCAGAGCGCTGATCGCTGCAGATGTGGACTATGTAGATTATTCATCCATTCGTTTCTCTACCGACCAGGGCAATAACCCTGAGGTGATCATGGCAGAAAACGCGACTGTGAAGGACTATTACAAATCTGCAGTAAACTACCGGCTGGGCGCCGAAATCAAACTGGACAATGCCTTCAGTCTGCGCGGTGGTTATGGATTGAACGGCAGCCCGGTAAAGGATGACAAAGGCAAGTTCGAGACTAAGTATTACAGTGGTGGCCTGGGCTACAGGGTAAACAACTATTTTGTTGACCTGACTTATCAACGTGCGGAAACGAACACCGAGCTTTCTCCTTATGTTATTGGAACAGCTGACCATCCTGAAGAACCTGTAGCGGATATCAAAACCGTACGCAACAATGTATTCCTGACATTCGGGATCAGATTTTAAAAGAACTATTCATTAAAGGATTTCTATTTCTTAATTCTGTAAAGGGCTGGCAAGATTTGTCAGCCCTTTTTAATGGTATTCGGCAGCCGATCGAAAGCAATATCCGCTCAGATGATCCCGTACAGAGATGCTCCTGCCCTGCCTAAGCGGTCAACCCGCTGTTCAACCTCAGGGACCCTGATCAGCTCGGGCGCATGATGCGGCTTTTTGCGGGCATCAATAATCACCGGTCCGGTGCAGCCCCAGTGTTTATCTTTGATGAATGCCCCGATGCCGTGAATATCTGCAGCCGGATTACTGCGGGTAAAGGTCACCCAAACCAGGTTATTGACGTTGTTAGCCGTAAAATCCGCATCATCACAAATGACGATCAGCGCGATTTCCTTCAGCAATTCAGGGTCTGCAGCTGCATTGAGCTGGCTGATCTCATTTGCCGCAGCAGCGGCATCATGGTAAGCAGGAGCCTGGATGACCATCACCCCCGGTATCGCAGTTTTGACCTTACCGAAAGCTTCAGGCAGTTTCAGGCCTGCCGGAACAACGGCTGACAATTGTCGTTTCGGCTCTCCCGCCGCCGCAAATACTACCTTGGAACCGCTGTTGAGACCATCGCCACTGTAATCCAGGGTGTCTATGGTCGTCCGGGTATGAAAATGCAGATCCCGTCTGAAATCCATACGGGTAAGCACATGCTGTAAAAACGCGGAAAGATCATGAGTATGGAGCTGCTCATTGTCTTCCTGTGCAGCTATAAAAAGGTATTTGGCCAGGCTGAGCTGGTTTTTCCCGAGTATATGGTTGGCTATGGTCAATATCTCCTGGGGCCTGCGCTCGCTGAGGTACGGTGTGTATCGTTCGCTGCCAATCGCAAAAAGCAGCGGATGCACACCCGCCGCATCTACTGCATTGACTTCCTTGAGGCCGTGAATTTCGCGGGGCAAGGCTGAACCTGCGATCTCATGGATCAGGGCCCCAAAGCTAGTATCTTCCTGCGGTGGTCTGCCGACCACAGTAAACGACCAGATCGCATCTTTCCTGTGGTATACGTTATGTACCTTCATTAATGGGAAGGGGTGCGTGAGGCTGTAATATCCAAGGTGGTCTCCGAAAGGCCCTTCTGGTTTGTTCTCCCCCGGACAAACTGTACCCGTAATGACAAAATCAGCATCGGCAGAAATGCAAAATCCTTCGTCATCGTAAAAATAACGGAACCTGCGGTTGCCCAGTGCGCCGGCAAAGGTCATTTCCGACAAGCCTTCCGGAAGCGGCATAACCGCTGCAAGGGGATGTGAAGGCGGACCACCCACGAATATGCTCACCTTTAAAGGCTGGCCCTTGGCATTGGCCCTGGACTGGTGCACGCCAATACCCCGGTGTATCTGGTAATGCAGACCGATCTCCTTGTCCTGCTGGTAGTCATTGCCTGCAAGCTGGATGCGGTACATGCCAAGATTCGCATGGAGGATACCGGGTCTGTCAACATCCTCAGTATAAACCTGGGGCATAGTGATGAAAGGTCCTCCATCCATAGGCCAGTTGACGATCTGCGGCAGGGCACTGATGGTGGTCTTTGAAAAAGCATTTTTAAAAGCACGTTGACGGAGCGGAAGTGCAGTTAGTGCAGTAAAGGCCGTCGCCGGAAGCTGAAAGGGCTTTTTCAACGCACTGGCCGGATCGGAACGCAAGCCTACCAGTTGCTCTACCCTGGGAAGGGTATCCCGGAACATAAACCTGGAACGTTCCAGTGTACCGAAAAGATTGGAAACTGCGGGAAACCGACTGCCCCGGATGTTCTCAAACAACAGGGCCGGACCCTGCTTTTCATACACCCGGAGGTGAATGGCGGCCATTTCGAGATAAGGGTCAACTTCTTCTCTGATACGGACAAGATGTCCGTGTTTTTCAAGGTCATTGACGCAGGCGGCTAAACTTTGATATCCCATAAGGCCAAAGATATCAATTAAATCAAAGCAACCGGGCCAGTATCTGGCCCGGCAGTGCTATTTCTTCCCGGCGAAGGAACGCAGCATCCACGTCGTCTTTTCCTTAAACTGCATAAAGCGGTTTACCATATCGTTGGTACCATCATCTCCCGCCTGCTCAGTAGCCTCCAGCAGTTCGCGTTCCATCTGGATCAGCTGGGCCATATCGGCCAGGATCGCATCTACCATATCCAGGTCCTTCATACCTATGGTATCAATTTCCTTTATAGATGACTCCTTAATGTAGTCTGCAAAACGGCTGTGCGGCGGTTTCCCCAGCGTAAGCACACGTTCCGCAATTTCATCAATGGTCAGTTGGGCATTGGTATAGAGCTCTTCAAACTTGATATGCAGGGTAAAGAAGTTCTGTCCCTTCACATTCCAGTGACAGCCTCTTAATTTCTGATAGTGCACATGATAATTGGCCAGGTAGTCGTTGAGCAGATCTACTACGGGTCTCACCTCTTTTTCATTTAAACTGATTTCTTTTGCGTCCATAACGTTATTTTATTTATTTTGCCACTGTTGGTGGATTTAGATGTGACAACAAATATAACCTAAAAATGGTTTCAGTAAATCCCCCTACAGTACAATAGCGAGGATTAAAAGACGTTATAATTACAATTCTGAAAAGGGGCTTGAACAGTACTAATTTTATTAAGGAGATTGATGTATAAATACTATATAATTGTCATCGCAGCTGTTTTAACAGGAAACACTGCAATGGCTGTTACAAGGGATTCTATCGGCGTAGAAAATAATAAGGGCAAGAAACTGATCCTGCACAAGGTCGTACCTAAAGATACTTACTATTCCATTGGCAGGAGGTATAACGTAAACCCGAAAGATATCCTGAACTTCAATGACAGCAAGTACCTGTCTATCGGTATCGTTATCAAGGTACCTACCAATGTTTCCTTCACAGCTGACCAACCGGAGAAACCCGTAGCGCAGACTCCTGCAGGTACGACAAGTACAGGCAATAATGCTGCAATCACCGAAGGAGGACTGATCGAACATACGGTCCAGAAAAAGGAAAACCTGAACATGCTGGCCGAAAGGTACGGGACTACCGTAAACGAGATCAAAAAGGCAAACAACATGCGGTCTATCAATCTGCAGATCGGACAGGTATTGAAAATACCCGCTACCAAACGGCCCGATGAGGAGCCACAACCTGAACCGGTAGCCGCACAGATCGTACAAAAACCTGCAGATACTCCCGCAGCAAAGCCAGTAAAAACCGGGAGTGACAACAACCAGAATGCACTGAACAAGAATATCGACCTGAACAAGCCTTCGGGTAACAATGCTGGTGCTGAGGAGCTCCTTGTACATACCGTCGCCTCCAATGAGACGATTTACTCGATTGCGACAAAATACCACATGACCATCGACCAGCTTAAGGCAAAGAACAATCTGGACAACAGCGGCCTCAGTGTCGGTCAGAAGCTACTCATCAGGGGGCAGTACCCTGCAAAACCGGCATTTACGCCTCCTGCAAATACTTCGGATGCAAACCCCGATTCCATCAATTCGATCACAAACCCGGCCCTGCGTTATCCCGCCAGCCGTTACGGACTGAACCAGATCGAGGAAAAGGGCGCCGCTGTATGGATATCAGACCCGGACCTGGACCCTTCCAAAATGCTGGTACTGCACCGCACGGCACCCATTGGCGCGATCATCAAGATCACGAACCCCATGACCAACAGGACCACATTCGCAAAGGTAGTAGGCAAGTTTACGGAGAACGAGTCAACGAAGGATGTGCTCATCGTCATGACCAAGGCCGTTGCCGATGCGCTGGGTGCGCTCGACAAGCGTTTTTACTGCAACCTGACTTATGGTGGCCCGGACAATGACGAAGAACAATAAGCCTTTCATTATCGGTATTGCCGGTGGCAGCGGCTCCGGAAAGACCTTTTTCCTGAATTCCTTCCTTCATCACTTCAAACACGATGAGGTTACGCTGGTCTCTCAGGACGATTATTATTTCCCTGTGGGCGACATGACTCAGGAAGAAAACAAGCTTTATAATTTTGACCTGCCGGCTACTATCGACAACGAACAGTTCCTGCTCGACATCAGGAAGCTGGTAAAGGGCGAAGTAGTCTATAAAAAGGAATACAGCTTCAACAATCCCCTTGCAGTCGGGAAGATACTGGAAGTCAGGCCGGCACCCATCATTATTGTAGAGGGACTGTTCATCCTGCATTTCAAAGACATCGCAGAAGTACTGGACTACCGTATCTTTGTAGAGGCAGACGAATCTGTCGCCCTGCAAAGGCGGATCAGAAGAGACGGGCTGGAGCGCGGCTATCCTGAAGAAGATGTACTGTACAAATGGCACAACCATGTTGTGCCTGCCTACAAGGAGTTTTTACTTCCCTACAGGGAACAGGCCAACAAGATTGTGGTCAATAACCTGGACATCCCCGACGAAATCCTGAAAATCACCGAAGAGATCTCCTACGAGCTTAAGCCCAGGTATTGTTCAGAATAATTTCAGTCCAGCTGCATTTCAGGCACGTTCTCATCAGCATACAGCTTGCCCAGCGTTGACTGATGGATCAGTTCCACACTCACTCCCGGAGCACGTTCGATCAGTTTGAAGCCTCCTTCAGGCAGCACATCCAGCACAGCCATTTCAGTAACGATCTTTTTGATGCACCTGACACCCGTAAGTGGCAAAGTACAGGCTGGCAGTAACTTGCTCTCCCCTGCTTTGTTGACATGCTGCATGGCCACAATGATATTTTTGGCCGAAGCCACCAGGTCCATCGCCCCGCCCATGCCCTTAACCATTTTTCCCGGTATCTTCCAGTTGGCGATATCGCCGTTCTCCGAAACCTCCATGGCACCCAGGATGGTCAGGTCTATCTTCTGGCTTCGGATCATCCCGAAACTCATGGCAGAATCGAATATAGATGAACCAGGCAACGTCGTAATGGTCTGCTTACCCGCATTGATAAGGTCGGCGTCCTCTTCTCCCTCAAAAGGGAAAGGACCCATGCCCAGCAAGCCGTTTTCCGACTGCAATACGACTTCTATATGATCCGGTATATAATTGGCCACTAGGGTCGGGATGCCAATGCCCAGATTGACATAATATCCGTTCCTGATTTCTTTTGCGATACGTTTCGCAATTCCGTTCTTATCGAGCATGGCTTAGTTCTTTGGTCTGACAGTTCTTTGTTCGATTCGCTTTTCATAACCTGAGCCCTGGAAAATGCGGTGCACATACACCCCGGGCGTATGCACCTGGTCCGGATCCAGCGCCCCCGCAGGCACCAGCTCTTCTACTTCGGCAATAGTGATCCGGCCGGCCATCGCCATCACCGGATTGAAGTTACGGCTGGTCGAGCGATAGATCAGGTTCCCAGCAGTATCACCCTTCCAGGCTTTTACGATGGCAAAATCGGCATCAAAGGCATATTCCATAAGGTAGTCCTTGCCATTGAAGTTCCTGACCTCCTTGCCTTCGGCTACTTCCGTACCCACCCCGGCCGGTGTAAAGATAGCGGGCATACCATAACCTGCAGCCAGACAGCGTGTCGCCAGCGTACCCTGGGGGATCAGCTCCACTTCCAGTTCTCCGCTGAGCAGCTGCCGCTCAAATTCGGCATTCTCGCCCACATAGGAGGCGATCATTTTCTTTACCTGGTGACGGTGCAGCATCAGGCCGATGCCGAAATCATCTACACCGGCATTGTTGGAAATACAGGTCAGGTCCTTTACGCCCTTGCTCACAAGGGCAGAAATACAGTTTTCCGGGATACCACAGAGCCCAAAACCGCCAAGCATGACTGTACTGCCGTCGGCAATGTCCCTGATCGCCTCAGCGGCTCCGGAAACGACTTTATTGATCATAATAAGTAAGTTTTCTACTAAATTAACGGAAAACCTGCCTCAGACCCAAATGTTCGCCCAGGTTTTTCAGCCCATTGCGGAAAGATGACAGCCGGATCAGCCCGCTTAATTAAAGTAAACGTAAGTAATACCGTCCCCGCCCCTGTCTGCATGCTCATCTTCCATCCGGTTGACCTGCGTGTATTTGCGAAGATACTCGCGGATCAGCTTCCGCAGGATACCATCTCCCTTGCCATGAATAAGCTTGATATAGGGAAAACCAAGCATCAGCGACTTGTCCAGGTATTTTTCCAGCTCATGAAGCGCATCTTCGCCACGCATGCCACGCAGATCAAGTTCAGCACTGAAACTACTGATGGCCTCTGTAATGCTTCCGGTGAAGGAGCCACTTTGCACCGCCGCTTTCTTTGCCTGCTTGTTGCTGATCTTATAGACCCGGTTTTTCTTCACCACCGAACGCAGGTCGCCCAGGGCGATCACCAGGTTGTCCCGGTTGATCTCTAGCACCTGTCCTGTAGTGTCACTGTTGTTGAGCTGTACCCAGTCTCCTACTTCAATAGGTGTATTCAATGGCTTAACCGGTTCCGGCTTTACCTCTTCCCGTACCTGGTTGGCAGAAAGCTGCTGCTGCAGATGCTGACGGAGCTGCCGGGTAACGGTCTTATCTGCTTTCTGCTCTTTGATCTCGGCAATCGTATTCTCTATCAGTTTATTGGCATTCTTAATGATGTTCTGGGCCTCCAGTTTGGCCTCCCGGATAAGCGTCTTTTTATTCTCCTCCAGGAAAGCCTTCAGCTTTTCGTTTTCAGCGACGAGGTTCTTCACCTTATTCTGCTGGTTGGCCAGGCTCACCTTCGCGTCATGTACCTGCTTCTTTTCCCGCTCCAGATCCACCAGCATGGTATCCATACGGTTCTGGCCGGAACCCGTCTTGGCCTTGGCCAGTTCAAGCACCTCCTTTTGCAGCCCGATGTTCTGGGCGATCTCAAAAGCATAGGAACTGCCCGGCTTACCAATTTCCAGCACGTACAGCGGCTTCATCTTTGTATTGTCAAACAGCATAGAGGCGTTCTCCAATCCAGGCGTATTCCCGGCAAACAGCTTCAGGTTGGAATAATGCGTTGTGATTACCCCCCTGGTCTTCTTGTTGTTCAGTACTTCCAGCACCGCTTCTGCCATCGGGCCACCAAACTGCGGATCGGTACCCGTACCGAACTCGTCGATGAGGACAAGCGATTTCGGAGTAGCATGCGCAACAAAATACTTCATTTTAGTCAGGTGTGCGCTGTAGGTGCTCAGATCACTTTCAATAGACTGGTCATCACCGATATCGGCGAAGACCTGGTCGAAAATGCCCACCTCACTGGATTCATTTGCCGGGATGAGCAGACCAGACTGTACCATGATCTGTAACAAGCCCACCGTCTTCATGCAGACAGATTTGCCACCGGCGTTCGGTCCGGAGACCAGCAAGATCCGCAGGCCTTCATCGAGCCGGGCATTGAGCGGCACCACCGTCTTGCCCTCACCCTTAAAAGACAGATGTAGCAGCGGGTGCCGGGCATTGACCAGTTTCACACGCGCTTCCCGGATCAATACGGGCATATCTGCCTCAATATCCAGCGCAAACAGGGCCTTGGCCCGTACGAAGTCGAGTTTGGTGAGGAAACCGTGATAAGACAAGAGCAGTTGTGTATAAGGTCTCAGGTCATTGGTCAGCGCGATCAGGATCCGGATGATCTCTCTGCGTTTGTCAAACTCCAGGTCACGCAGTTTGTTGTTCAGGGTAAAAACTTCCTCAGGTTCTATGTAAACAGTCTGTCCGCTGGCCGACTCATCATGTACAAAGCCACGGAGTTTCCTTTTGTTCTCCGCCAGGATAGGGATACACATCCGGCCATCGCGGATGGTAAGACTGCCATCTGCCACCCAGTTGCTGGCCATAGCCTGTTTATAGATAGCGTCCATGCGTTTACGGACATCGTGTTCCGTACCCGCAATGTCACCAATGATCTGCTGGAGCAGCGGCGAAGCATTGGGTTTGATCTTTCCTTTGGCGTCAAGCACGGTCTCTATCTTCCTCAGGATGCCTTTTTCAGCAGGAAGGTGCTCGAACAGGGCCTCCAGGTTGGGATACACTTCCTTGCGCTCGTCAAAAAACCGCAGCACAGAAAATACGGTCTGTAGCGAGGTGTACATCTGGTAGAACTCATCCTCAGACAGATAGGTCCCCTCTACCCTCACCTTTTCCACCAGGCTCCGGATATCAAAAAACGTACTGATCTGTAAAGGCTCCTGGTTCTGCAGGATGCTCTTGAATTCCTGCGTCTGCCTGAGGAACTTGTTGATTTGGTCATACCTGCTCATCATCTGCATCTTGCGGACCATATCCTGGCCCATCGTGCTCAGACAGTGTGCATGGATCAGTTGTTTTATCTCATTGAAACCCAACCGCTCTAAACAATTCTCGGGATATAACATCGTGGTTATCTTTTAACGCTTTCCGGACTGGCCGTTTTCTGTCTTTGTTGCTTACGCTTCAAAGCTTCCTTTTTTTTCAGGGAAAGCTGCTTTTTCACCGAATCTGCCTTCTTCAGGGAATCCAGCTTTAAAGACTTCTTTTTGCTGATCACTTTCAGGGAATCGGCATGCCTGATGGAATCTCTCCGCGCCTTGGCGCGCAGCATTTTGGCGCGTTTTACACCTTCCAGGGAATCGGCCCGGATATACTGCTTCTTTTCCTTTTTAAGTCTTTCGACTACATCCTTATAGATCTGCTCCATAATCCGTGGATGATTGTTATAATAGGTCAGGCTCTGGTTATAGAGGGCTGAATCTATACCGTATTTCTGGTAAATACCCTTGTAATAACCTGCGGCAATCATCCTTGCCGTATCAGTATGGGTCACCGAATTGATATAGCCATCGAAGATATGGATATCGTGCAGCACCAGTGCCATTTTATCGGGCTGGATCAGTTCTTTGGGAATACCTGGTTTACAGCCCGATGCGATCAGGAGCAAGACTGTCAAACCTTTAAAATATTTCATCAGGGTCAAAACGTCATTATTTCTTGGCCAAAGTTCGCCAAGGTTATTAATTTTACCAAAAATACGGATAAATGAGTATAGCCGATAACTTATCGAAATATAAAACTGAACTGGAGGCAAGCGGTGTCCAGCTGGTAGCAGTGTCCAAGTTCCAGCAGGCGGATGCAGTACTTGAGGCCTACAATGCCGGTCAGCGTGTGTTCGGAGAAAACATTGTGCAGGAACTGGTAGAAAAACAGGCGCAGCTGCCCGGAGACATCCGGTGGCACCTGATCGGACATTTGCAGACCAATAAGGTAAAATACATCGCGCCTTTCATCAGCATGATCGAATCTGTCGACAGCCTGAAGCTGCTGACCGAGATCAATAAGCAGGCTGCCAAAAACAACCGGGTGATCGATTGCCTGCTGCAGATCTATATTGCGGATGAAGACAGCAAATTCGGCCTTGGCTTCGACGAGGCTGTAGAACTGCTGAGGTCTGAGGAGTTCCAGGCTATGAAGCATGTGCGCATCAGGGGCCTGATGGGCATTGCCACCAACAATGCCTCTGAGCGGCAGACCAGCGAAGAGTTTAAGGAGCTGAAGGTACTTTTTGACGGGATCAAAGTAAGCTATTTCAGGAAGGACGAGTACTTCAACGAGATTTCCATGGGGATGTCTGCGGATTACAAGCTGGCAGTTACGGCCGGAAGCACCATGGTACGGATCGGCAGCAGTATTTTTGGTAAAAGAACCACTAAAGCCAGCACTGCCCAATGAGCATTGAACTAAGGACTGCCAGGCGTGAGGACTGTCCCAGGTTGCTGGAACTGGTCCGCGAACTGGCTTTGTACGAGCGCGCACCTGAAGAAGTAACTGTAACCCAGGAAGAATTTGAAGCCGCGGGATTTGGCGAAAAACCAGTGTGGAAGGCCTTTGTTGCCGAAGAAAACCAAACGATTGTAGGCTTTGCGCTGTTCTATACCCGGTACAGTACCTGGAAAGGTTGCAGGCTTTACCTCGAAGACTTCCTGGTGACCGAAAGCCATCGTGGCAGGGGCATCGGAAAGCTCCTGTTTGAAAGGGTAATTAGGGAAGCCAGCGAAGGCAGATACAACGGCATGAACTGGCAGGTACTGGACTGGAATGCACCCGGCATCAATTTTTACAATAAATATGGCGCAGGGCTGGATCCCGAATGGCTGAATGCCTCTTTTTCAAAAGAACAGCTGGAGCAACTGCATCAGCAAATTTTACAGGAGACCTGAACATTATTCACCTAATACACATACCTATGAGAAAAATCAGCGTATTCATTCTGGCAGCAATCGGCCTTGCGTCCTGCCAGAGTGAGAACAGGGCCACCGGCGGAGCAGACAGCACGGCCCTGGTCACAGCCGCAGATACCCTGCCCTATACCTATGATTCAGTAAAGGTGTACAGTAAGGCACCGGTATCGCCCAGCCCGAACGTAACAGACACTTCAAAAGCAGTGATCTCATTTCCGCGTTTCAAAGACGAAGCGGTCAACCAGTTCGTGCTACTGAAGACCATGGCCACTTCCGGCCCGGATAAACACTATAAGGATTATCAGGAATATGCCAATGGCTTCATCAGCGGTTTTGAATCCTTTAAGGCCCAGGAAAAGGAATACGGACAGACCTGGTTCCTCGACATCAGCAATAAAGTAGTGGCCCAACGCCCCGGATATCTATCCTTACTGAATACTTTTGTGAGCTATGAAGGCGGCGCCCATCCGAATACCGTATTTTCCTACCTGAACTATGACCCGGCCAGACAGCGGGAAATCCTGCTGGATTCACTGCTGGTCCCCGGAGGGAAAAAGCAGCTGACTGCAATTGCAGAAAAGATCTTCAGGGCGCAGGAGAAGCTGGCACCAAAGGCAAGCCTGGCGGACGGCTACTTCTTCAAGGACAATGTCTTTGCACTGAATGATAATTTTACCATAACGGACAAAGGCCTGATGTTCCTTTACAATCCGTATGAGATCAAGGCCTATGTTTTTGGCAAGACAGAACTGACCATTCCTTTTGCTGAACTGAAAGACATTGCCAGACCCAATTCACTATTAACAAACTATTAATGCTGGTATATAAATTTGGAGGGGCATCCGTAAAGGATGCAGAAGGTGTAAAGAACCTTGCAGGTATCGTTTTAAGGCACAAAGACAATGGCTTGCTGGTCGTAGTTTCAGCCATGGGAAAGATAACCAACAAACTGGAGGAACTGTACAGGGCCTATCTGGAAGGCCGGGACGATGTACAGACAGTGTTTGATGAGGTAAAGGCTTTCCACTACCAGATACTGGAACAGTTGTTCAGTGCCGGGCACCCCGTTTTTGACGACATCGCCAATACCTTTGTAGAAATTGACTGGATACTGGAAGAAGAGCCCGACGAAGATGCCCCGGATTATATTTATGACCAGATCGTATCTGTCGGCGAGATCCTGTCCACCAAGATCGTCGCCGCTTATTTAAAGGAAGCGGGCTGCAATGTGGAATGGACAGATGCGCGCAACTATATCCACACGGACAACACCTACCGGGAAGGCAAGGTAAACTGGGAGAAAACCGAAAACGACATCCGCAAAAAGCTCCTGCCGCTGCTCGAGCGGAGTATCGCCGTCACCCAGGGCTTTATCGGCAGCACCAGCGAGAACTTTACGACGACGCTGGGGAGGGACGGTTCCGATTATTCGGCGGCGATCTTCGCCTCCTGCCTGGACGCCAAGTCCGTGACCATCTGGAAAGACGTACCTGGGGTGCTGAACGCCGACCCCAAATGGTTCGACGAAACGCAGCGCATTCCGCAACTTTCATATCATGACGCGATAGAACTGGCGTATTACGGCGCTACGATCATCCATCCCAAGACCATAAAACCGATTCAGAATAAGAACATCCCGCTGCTGGTACGCTCCTTTTTGCATCCCGATGCGGAAGGAACGGACATTACCAGTGCGAATAATCACCTGCCGGTACCTTCCTTTATCTTTAAGATCAACCAGGCGCTGATCTCGATCTTTCCGAAGGACTTCTCGTTCATCATCGAGGAAAACCTAAGCGATATCTTCAGCCTGTTCCACAAGCACAAGATCAAAATCACGACGATGCTGAACTCGGCGATCAGTTTTTCGGTGAGCTTCGACCATGATGCCGCCAAACTGCAGGCGCTGATCGCCGATCTTTCGGTACATTATAAAGTAAAGTACAATACCGGACTGGAACTGGTCACGATCCGCTACTACAACCAGGAGACGATTGACCGTGTAACTGCCGGCAAGAACATATTACTGGAGGTGAAGAGCAGGTATACCTGCCAGATCGTGATGCGGGACAAAACGGTACCGGCATGAACCGGCACCTGCTGGACGGACCCGTTCAGGAATACATCCGCAGCAGAACAGCAGCAGATGTTCACCTGGCAGCTATGTCCAAAAGCCCCTTCCCGGAAATCAGCAGCAGGGAACTTGCGGAACAGATGGCATCCAGACAGAAAGCAAAAAAAAAGCTGCCTTTGTGGTACAATACTCCCGGCATTTATTTTCCACCCTCAATTTCTATAGAACAGAGCTCTTCCGAAGTGACCGCAGCCTATAAAGCCGAACTGGCCAGGGGCAACAGCCTGATCGATCTTACCGGTGGTTTCGGTGTAGACAGCTATTATTTTTCGTTAAAGGTCGCCTCGGTGACACACTGTGAACTCAACCCGGAACTTTCTGAGATCGCGGCACACAATGCAGTTGTACTCGGACGCGACAACGTCCGGTTTGTTGCAGGCGATGGCCTGACCTATTTAGCGTCTGTACCAGGAGACTTTGCTACTTTGTATCTTGATCCTGCAAGGCGGGGCGAAACAGGTAAGGTATTCCGGCTGTCAGATTGTACGCCTGACGTTACCACCCATCTGGACCTGCTGTTGAAAAGATCCTCCCGCCTGATCATCAAGACTTCGCCCCTGCTGGATATTGCCGCAGGACTCAAGGAACTCCGCAAGGTATCGGAGATCCATATAGTGAGCGTCAGGAATGAATGCAGGGAATTGCTGTGGGTGATCGACAAAGACACCGGGGCTGACAATACGCCTGAGCTCATTGCAGTGACGCTGAATGCGCAGCGGAAAGTTTTCCGTGTGGTTGCAAACTCCGCTCCTGCTGTTTCTGCTTCCGGAAACCCATATGCTACGGAAATCGGTCCTTTCCTGTATGAACCCGATGCCGGGCTGCTCAAAAGCGGTGCATTCGATGAGATCGGGACGCGATACAGTCTGAGAAAGCTGCATCCGCAAACACAGCTCTATACCGGTGATACCGCAAACACTGCATTTCCGGGCAGGATATTCAAGGTGGTTCGACTGCTCAGCTCCGGTGAATTAAAAGAATCAAAAAGGGAAGAACAGCGGAAAGGGAACGTTCTGGTCAGAAATTATCCTGACCGGGCAGAACTGCTCGTCAAAAAATACCGCATCAGCCCGGACCAGGAACGTTTCTTCATCTTTACGAAAAGCACTGCCGAAGGCCTGCTGATCATTGAAGCAGAGATTTTACAACATTACTGACCTGATTCAGTTACGGCCGTTTTCTGATCTCCGACGCTTTCAGGTAAACCTTCGCACCTTTCTTGTTGACGTAGTATTTTCTGTTCTTGCCATCAATGTAAACATTGCTGCCGTCGGGCGCCATCATGCCTTTGTAAGTCTGGTCTGCTACCTTCGCACCCCCTTTCACGGCGACTTCAGCAGCCTTGTCCCCTACCTTTTCCGCAGTCTTTTCAATAGTTTTTCCTACAGATTTTTTCTTTTCCTGCCCAAAGCCGCTAATGGAAATGAATGTTCCCAATACGACGGCCAGTCCTGTTTTTACATACCTGGTTTTCATACCGATGATTTTATGATATCCGTTTAATCCCATAACAATCCGGAAAAGGATTTGTTGATCACCGCTATAAGTCTCAGCTAAAGAGGCTCGGCACTGAATCATGAAATGTGAATAAATGTTAAATTTTACTGCCGGATTTGATAAATGGTTAGCTTTAACTACCTAAAACCAAAACCGATGAACAATAACCTTTACCAAAAGATCAACAACTTAACAGGATTTGCGCTTTTCGCAATATCCGGACTGGTTTTCTGGCTTACCATGGAGCCTACGCTGAGTTTCTGGGATTGCGGCGAATTCATAGCCGCTTCGTATAAGCTTCAGGTCGGACACCAGCCCGGCGCACCTCTTTTCCTGATGATCGGTAAACTGTTTTCCCTGCTTGCCGGCGGAAACACGGCGAAGGTGGCTTATTTTATGAACCTCAGTTCCGCACTGTTCAGCGCGGCAACCGTGATGTTCCTGTACTGGAGTATTACCCTGCTCGCTGCCCGGCTGTTTCCAAAGGAGAAGTCACCTGTTGATGCGCTTTCTGTCATAGGTGCCGGAGTCATCGGCGCACTGGCCTTTACATTTTCAGATACTTTCTGGTTTTCCGCAGTTGAAGCCGAAGTGTATTCACTATCGATCTTATCCACGGCAATTGTATTCTGGGCGGTATTGAAATGGGAACAGAACGGCAACGACCGCTGGCTGGTGCTCATCTCCTTTATCGTAGGACTTTCCATCGGCGTCCACCTGCTGAGCCTGCTGGCCATTCCAGCAGTAGTCCTGGTTTATTATTTCCGCAAAAACCCGCAGGCCAGCTGGCCGGGCATCTTAAAGGCGATTGCCTTTTCAGGGCTGATCTGGGTGGTCGTACAGGTCGGCATCATCCAGTATTCCGTAATGGCCGCTGCCAGGCTGGACATCTTCTTTGTCAACACCCTTGGTCTGGGTTTTGGTTCCGGGGCCTTGTTTTTCCTGTTCCTGCTGGCGGTTTTGCTTACGCTGGGCATCCGCTACAGCATCAGGCATCACAAATATCAGCTCAATCTCGGCCTGATCTGCTTTACCTTCGTATTCTTTGGCTTCTGTTCGTATTTCATGATCATCATCAGGGCCAATGCCGGTACAGAGCTCAATTTATCCACTCCGGACAATGCCTATTCGCTGAACAATTACCTGGGCCGGATCAATTACGGACAGGTCCCCCTGCTGTATGGACAGACCTTTGACGCACAGGATATCGACGGGAAGGAAACCTCAACACTATACCGGAGGGGAAAGGATAAATATGAGGTAGCCGGAAAGGATTTTGAGCTGAAATACGATAAGAATATGCTCTTTCCGCGTACCTACAGCAACAAACCGCACCATATTCAATTCTATAAACAATGGATGCACCTGGCTGACGGCGAAACACCTACCTTCCTCAAAAATCTGGAATTTTTCTTTTCCTATCAATCAGGCTTTATGTACTGGCGGTATTTTATGTGGAATTTTGCAGGCAGGCAGAACGATGTCCAGGGCCAGGGTTCGCGTGACGCGGGCAACTGGATCACAGGCATAAAGCCACTGGACGGCCTGAGACTGGACCGTCAGGATAAGCTTCCTCCCTCCATCACCGAAAACGAAGGTTATAACCGCTTCTTCGGACTACCGCTGATATTGGGTATTGCGGGCCTGCTGTTCCTGTACCGCCGTAACCGCCATCAAATGATCGTGATCAGTACCCTGTTCTTCTTTACGGGGATGGCCATTATCGTGTACCTGAACCAGGACCCGCTGCAGGTGCGCGAACGTGACTATGCCTATGTCGGCTCATTTTACGCCTTTGCTATATTTATCGGCTTCGGGCTGCTTGCACTGAAGGAACTGCTTGCACGGTTCGCCGCAGAACGGCTTAGCCTGGCCATCGCAGGCCTTACCTGTATGCTTGCAGCCCCCGTACTGATGGGCTGGCAAGGCTGGGACGACCACGACCGTTCGGGAAAAACGACTGCTTTGGAATGGGCTTCCAACTACCTCAATTCCTGTGCACCCAATGCGATCCTGTTTACCAATGCCGACAACGATACCTTCCCGCTCTGGTATGCGCAGCAGGTAGAGGGCATCCGTACCGATGTCCGGGTCGTCAACATGCAATACCTGAGTGACGACGGCTATATCAACCAGATGAAGCAACAGGCCGGGAAATCGGCGCCCCTGCCCATCAGTCTGCCCGAAAGCAAGTATGTAAAGGGTGTGAGGGACTATGTCCGTTATTTTGACTACGGCATTATGGACAGTGTCGAACTGAAAGACCTGCTCGCCGTAATGACTTCGGACAACAAGGAAGACAAGATGCCCCTCAGCGACGGCAATTATTACAACTTCATGCCTTCCAGGAACCTGAAACTGACGGTAAATGCCGGAGAGGTGATCAGGACAGGTACTTTAGCTGCTAAAGACCACAGCAGGATCACCCCGGAAATGAAATGGACCTTCAGGGAGAACATCGCCAGAAAGGCAGACATGATCCTGTTCGATATCCTGGTGAACAACCATTGGAAAAGACCGGTATATTTTGGCTCATCGGTTTCTGATGACACCTATGCGGGCCTGGAAAGATACCTCTACCTGGAAGGTTATGCGCACAGGCTGCTGCCACTGGAAAGGGATACCGCGGACAAACGTGACAAGGAAAGGGTAACCAATTCTGAGGTGATGTACAGCAATATCATGCAGAAGTTTAAGCTGAAAGGCTTCAAAACCGCAAAATATCTTGACCCGGAAAGCAGGCGGATTGCCAGGACCACCTGGCAGTTTAACAATACCCTGGCCGCCAACCTGATCGATGAGGGGAAACCTGAAAAGGCGGCTACCATACTGATCAGGAACGTACATGAACTGCCGCTCAAAAATTACTCAATTGAAGATACCCTGAGTAAAATGCCGACCATTGAAGGGCTTTACCAGACCGGGCATGATGAAATGGCGGGCGCGCTGCTAAAAGCCAACCTGGATTATGTGACTAAGGAGATCAGTTATATCGCCTCACTGCCTGCCAGCCGCTACGACGATTACGGCTATGACCTGAGACAGGGCTTCGTGGTACTGCATAATATGAAAAGGATTACGGAAACCTACAGGCAGCCAGAACTAAGCAAAGCAGTGAATGACCGGATCGAAAGCCTCCAGAGCAATTTCATGTAATTGCTCTGGGGCAACCCTTTTCCGTAAAGTATTTATCCGTTTCAAAATGATTTGCAGGATAGCTGAAGAGTAGCTATGTTTGCAAAACATACCAACTAGTATTTTATGTCCAAGGCGGCCGCAACAAGAGAAACGATCCTGAAGAAAGCTTTTGATCTGGTTTACCGTCAAAGTTACCAGGCAACCAGTATTGACGACATCATTTCGCAACTGCAGGTAACCAAGGGTGCCTTTTTTTATCATTTCAGGAACAAGGACATGATGGGACTTGCCATGATCAGAGAAGTGATGGCCCCCAATATGGAACCCTATATGATCCATGTACTGGGCAGCACCCCGGATGCACTTGAAGATATATATCAGATGGTTAAAGGCCTGTTGCTGCTGAACCCGACGCTGGACAGCCGCTATGGCTGCCCTGCAGTGAACCTGATCGAAGAAATGGCACCGGTAAACGAAGAATTCAGAAAGGCGCTGATGCAACTGATGCTGAAATGGCAGGATGCATTGGAAAAGCATTTACGCGAAGCACAAATAATCGGTCAGGTAGGCAAGGAACACGATGCAAAGCAAATTGCGATGTACATTACCGCAGGCTACAGCGGTATCCGCAACATCGGAAAAATCTTCGGGAACCAGGCTTATGTCAATTATTTACAACAATTCAAGATCTACCTTGAAAGCCTCAGATAATTTTTTTGACCAAAAACATACCAATTAGTATTTTATGTATTCAACATTGCTCATTCTTCATTCCCTGTTCAGATGGCTGGTAGCTGCATCACTTACCGGAAGCATTTTGTTTTCGTGGCGGGGGATTAAGCACCACCTGCCGTTCAGTACCGGAATGGACCAGTTGCGGCACTGGACAGCGACCATTGCGCACCTGCAGCTGATGATCGGCCTCACACTTTATTTCAAAAGTCCGCTGACCCGGCTGTCCATACCGGCCTCCGGAAACATGAGACAAGAACTGATGTTCTTCAAATATGCACATATCCTGATGATGATCATCTCGATCATTTTGCTGACCATAGGTTCCGCAAAAGCCAAAAGGGCCGAGGGCGCTGCGTTGAAGTACAAGACTGTACTGATCTGGTATAGCATCGCATTGCTGATCATCCTGGCGGCAATTCCCTGGCCGTTTTCACCCCTTGCCGCGCGTCCCTATATGCGGTTTTAAATGATTACCTGTTTAATTATCAAACACTTTATTCTCATAAAATATGAAAGACTTATTTACCTCTTCCCTGGGACGGCTAAGAATAGCCGGATTCTTAGAAGGCGCCTCACTCCTGCTCCTGCTCTTTGTAGCAGTACCATTCAAATACCTGGCCGGTCAACCGCAACCGGTGCAGATGCTCGGCCCGATACACGGCGCACTGTTCACCTGGTTTGTCATCAATACGCTTTATGTAGCAGTGGAACAAGGCTGGCGTTTTAAAACTACCACTTGGAAAGTCCTCCTGGCTTGCATGATACCATTCGGTACTTTCTACATAGATTGGTACCTGCTTCGTCATACCAGCGCAAAAAAAGAATAGATCACAACAATCTCTACGGTGTTGTATTTTTTTATTATATTTATAATCAACAGATTAACCCCTATGAAAAAACTCTTTACACCGTTAGTCCTGGTGCTTGCCACAATTTCTGCAAACGCCCAGTCTTCCGAAAAGAAAAATGCTTACCCTGATACGGCTGCCGTTAAGAAACCAGGCACAGTAACCGGGTCTGTTCATATCGTAAGGCCGAAACAGGATACCGGAGATGCATTTGTACTCAAAGTCCCTTCAGATTCGCTCCGGAATAGACAGGTGCCGATGCCAAATGCCTATCACAGATCAACTATCGAAAATGCGCCGATGCCAATCTATCAGATCGGAAAAGTTAGGAGCATCAATATCCAGAATGTTAAAAAGCCGAAAAAGTCGGATTGAGAAATATAAGCGTATTGACAACAGGGGAATTAAAAAAATATAACTTTGTATATGAAAATCATTGATCCGGAACGCGAACGCAACCAGAACTTCCTGAAGTTTGTAAGAATGGTTGCACTGATACAACTCGTGGGAAGCATTGTATACCTCGCAATTTTTGGTTAACAGTATTTAAGGAAGAATCTTTTACCAGTTACCTGCCTTCTCCCAAAGACTTCAGCAATTCTGCAGCTTTCAAATGATGCAGATCGGCAGCGCGTTTCAACAGAGAAACACCCTTGGCCTTATCCTTAGCGGTGCCAAGCCCATCGATGTACATCATGCCAGCCTTGTACAAACCTTCCGCATAGGAGTGCTCCCCGGCTTGCTCATAATACTTCAATGCCATCGGGTAATTTCTGGCTACCGGGCCGCTGCCATCAAAATAAAGATTGGCAAGGTAAAGACTACAGTAGTGGTTACCGACCGCAATCCCCTTATCGAGCCAAGCCAGACCTTTAGCTACATCTTTAGTCGTACCGGTTGCCCTCAGGTAAGCCTCACTTAACATGATAAACTCATCATAAAAGATATCCAGCAAGGCTTCCTCCATATCTGCATCTTCTGCCTGTCCCAGATAAGCATCTAAGCTATCGGGATTAGCCAGCAGCTCATTCATTGCTTTTTCAGCCATCAGCAACCCTGCCCTCTCATCCTTAGGAAACCCGTACCAGCCAAATAGGTAAATGTTACCCAGATCTATGGCGCAGAATTGATCCTGATGCTTGTCCATTCCCTTTTTCAACCAGGCAATGCCCTGTTTCACCGATGCCTGATTCAATGAATCCCTGAGGTAGGCATGCGCCACTTCATTGGCAGCATAGCCACTGGGGTTCACATTATACCTGCTTATCGTCAAACCTACATCGGAGGTATCCGCCTGTGCAAGCAGTCCAAAACGTACAGAGTCCCCCCTGGTTAAATAATTCTGCTTTATCTTATTAAACGTACGCTTTTTCTTCCCATCAGAATAAGTTTGGTTCACTGCAGATACTACGCCACGGGATACGCTGCCGTCATTGAACTCGTATGCAGTTACCTTTGCTTCGCCCCGGTCATCAAATAAACCAACCTCGTTAAAATAAGTAGGCAGAACGATCTGCCCTGAGCGATGAATAGCGCCGTAATCCTTTCCGTTAAAGGAAAACCAGGTATACTGGGCGTTGCCAAAAAATGTCCAGATATCCGTAAATTTTGGATAAAGAAAATACCGTCCCGTTCCGTCAATCATCCCCCACTTACCCTGAAACTTCACTTTGGCAAGTCCGGCAGTAGTTCGCATGGAATAGCCACCCGCCGTTTTCAAAATACTGGTTCCATCATCAAAGGGCTCACAGGCATCGTAGATCATGTCGATCACCTTCTTACCTGCCGGGTCGATGAAACCAAACCGCTGCCCATCCTCACTGGCAATGATGAGTGCTCCCCCATCAGATAAACTGGCGTATGTGCAAGGAATCACCGGCAAACCCTGTTCATCAACGGTTCCCCATTTGCCATTCATTTTTACAAACCTCCCGTTGGCTTCCTCGTATTGAAACGGAAGCACCATTTTGCCTTTGGAATTGACATAACCCCATTTCCCGTCCTTCTTCACGGCGCAGATGTCCCTGTACCATTGTTTGGCTACCTGCTCAAACTGTGCTTTGATTCGCACAGGGTATTTCGATTTTCCACCGTAAGAGAAGTCGAGTTTGATCTCCTGAAACCCGTATAGCCCGTTCTTGTCCTGGTAAGATTGATACGTTCTGCCCACTTGGGCAACGACTGAGGCGCTCCAAATACTGAAGAGGCAGCACAGCAGAACAACAAATGATCTTTTTTTCATCGCTAAAATTGCAGTTAGGCTATTGTTTCAATTTGATCACCTCCATGTGGAAATGCGGGTCGGTAAGCTTGTAATGATATTCACCCGTCGGATAGGCCAGTGCGTAGTAGGCACCGTCGAAATAGCGGCAAGTCGAAATCGTCAGGCTCTTCTGAACCGTCTGTGCTTCGGAGATACCCGACAAAAGTTTAATCCCAGAGCCGTTGACTTCCCAAAGCTTAATAGCTGTGTGCGCGGAAGATGAGGCCAATGCGGTGCCGGAACTCATCAGGTAAAAAGTACCATCTGCCCGGAGACGCCATTCGTTGAGCATATTCTTGTTGACGAAAACCCGGATTGAGTTCCTGAGATCCACATCCTGATCCAGCGACTGCTGCCAGAGCTTAGAAAGCTGTCCCTGCTTCCAGCGGAAACAGTAAAGATTTTTACGGTCATCGCTGCCCATTGCTCCCGAAGCATAGTCAGCAGCGACAAAAGTGAGTTCAGCGCTTGCAGAATTATAATCATAAGTAATCAGTTCCATGAAATTCGCATCGTAACCACCGGCAGGCAGCCCTGATATCTCGCCGCGATCGGTGATGTCGTAGTTCGGCGGGTTGGCACCGTAGGTCCTGTCCTCCCGGCAGCGGATCACCATAAACCCGGACTTTCCATCCTTCGCGGTCATCGAGAATTCATAATAACTGCCGTCGGAACCCTTTATTGGAATGTTGAACAGTCTGCGGTGCCCATCAATGATGCCAGGACGGTACGTAGAACTGAAGTCGCCTTTTGGATTAGGCGGGTTCTTATAGTGCCACAGGAAGGATTCGTGTCCTGTCCATATGGACGCGGCGAGAAATTCGCCGTCCGGAAGATACTTAAAGATCGGATAATTGGTCGCCTGGGCTCCCGCATAAGTATCGCCTTCCGCGTCGCGCAGCTCGATATAGTTGTTGGTGTAATCCATACCCGTAAAGACCGGATCGTAACTCCCGGGAAGGAATTGGCCGTAATAGGTAAAGGGACTGTTGACCCCGGCATTTTTTGAAGTTCCAAAGCTGATAGATACCGGCTCGGGGTTGGTCTGTCCCGGCGCAACAAGCACATTGTAAAAATGATCCGCCTCCGACCGTGTAAGGGGCTCAAAACCATGCTGTGTGTACAAAACGGCAAACTTGTCTCCGACCTTCTCCAGGTCAAAAGCATTCATGGCATTGTAGGGTGAAGAACCGGTTCCCAGCCCGGTAAAAGGGATAACAGCCACGCGCTTCCAGCCGGTCGCCGGATCGGTCAGCAGGTTCTCCGCCGAATCGATGCCGGGTTCCTTTGCTGGTCCGCCCTTCTTACAGCTGGCCAGACTAAAAATCACTAGTGAGGTCACCAGAGTGATAAGCTTGTTTTTCATAGGTACAGGTTAATTTAGTTATCTGTTTGTTGAGCAACGAAGCTAGCGGAAAGCGGGAGCACTTGACCAGAGAAATAGTCCTTGACTTGTCTCAACGCCGGGATCCGGATGTCTCAAAAGTAAGTAAGGCCCTTTTTATCAGCTTTTTATAGATTTATATCTCCGAACACAGAAGCATTGGAATTTTTTGACAAGTATTCGGAGGGCGTCATCGAAGTACACTTTTTAAATGCCCTATAAAATGAAGCGCGGCTGTTGAAGCCCGCCTCATAGGCAATCGCCTCAATCTTCATTTGCTGAATTTTTGTGACCAAAAGCGTTTTGGATTTTTCGACCCTTTTCTCATTGATCAGGTCAAAGAAGTTCTGCTTCATCTCCTTGTTGATGGCCGCGGAAATTTTGTCTACCGGGCAGCGCATTCCCCTGGCCAGCATACTGATGCTCAGGTCCGGATTGGTGAACGCTTGCGTCTCGTCGAGATAAGCCCCGATCCGCAGGGCAAGCTGGTGTAATTCCGGCTCAGGCAACTGTACCGCGATGCTGGTATCAGCCTGCATTTCTTCGCTGGCCGGCAGGGTATCCTCCAGAAATTGCTGGTAGCTTTGCGTAGTGAAAATGCTGTGTTCGCGAAAGGTATAGACCAGTATGTAGATATAAATCAGGGTGATGAGGCAAGGCAGATAAAGGTATTCTACCAAATGTTGCGGCAAAACCAGGTACAGAACCGTAGTGGCCAGGGTGAGTAGATAAATCAGCCCCACAAATCGCGTGATGAAAGTCAGCCTGCTCTTTTCAAGGCTCGACAGCGTGGTCACCAGACGCTTTCGATAACGGATGATCTTACCGGTGGCAGCGAACAGGCTGATCCAGATCAACAACATCGTCAGCACATTAATCACGGTCATCTGCCAGGGCAGCGGATCAAGAAGCAGCGAAAGCGCGAAGGCCGGGCGTTCTGCTACCGGAAGGCTGAGGTATTGCAGTGGAAAACAAAGTCCAAAGCCTGCAATGAGGAAAGCACCGATCCACACCGGATGTCTAAGATTCAGCCGCGAGCCCGCAAACAGGCAGGTATAGCTGAAAACCAGCGGCCCGAAAAAACAGGAAGTGCACCAGGATAGAAAAAAGAGATAAGGAAACCGGGAAAAAAAGCCGCCGGTAATGCTGGCGTTGCCGAGAAAGGATATCGCGGTGTCCAGGAGCAGTAGCGCGAGGACACGGTTGGGCAAGGTATTGTTCCTTCTGAAGAAAAATGCGAAAAACAATACCATCAGGTTGAGCGCCAGACCTAGATTCAAAGCAAACATGTATCTACTTGATTACCCCCCGGATTAATTTTATGCTAAAATATAAAAAACCAGGTAAAGCAGCGACGAGATCCAGTGATGTTGAATTTCATTATGCCTCTGCTGTCTTGCTAGCGTCTCAGTATTTATACACCTGTGTCAGCGCCTCATCCTTACCTTCCAGGTAGTTTTTGATGGAATATGTTACCGGAACGTCGGGCTTAAGCGGCCCCTTCTTTCCCTTCCAGGTTTCCCAGTATCTTGTAGAATAAGCAATCACTATCTTTGATTTAGGCAGACTAAAACCTCTTACCTCACCATAATGGTTAATATTTCCGCTGGTTGGTTCGCCAATGAAAATAGCATTGGAATTTTTCTTCAGTTCTACGGCATTCATTACTGCAGATGAAAAGGTCCGTTTACCGATCAATACGAAAAATTTCCCTTTTTGATTCAGATAGCTATGCTTTATCCTTTCCATAAATGGATTCAGAACCCCCGAGTTACCGCCATTGTTGTCGCGCAGATCGAGTACGATTTTGTCTGGCCGACGTGAATCTATCACTTCAAACAATTCATCGTTAAATTGAGCAAAAGGTTTGTCCTTATCTTCCCTGCATTCATTGTAATTGAAATAAAGTGTTTTTTTACCGGAATCATAATCAAACCAATAATTCCCCTTTTCCTTTTCAGCAAGAAGATCGCTATGAATGTAAGCCAGCTTCATTTTACCGATACCTGTCTGTGGAACGGAGGCCAATTTTGTCCGGACTTGACGGCCATCTTGATCGATCAGCGTAAACTCCGCTTCGAGATCGGAGTCACTGATGCGCAACCCTTTTAAAAAAGCAGGATTGTTGATTAAACGAAGGAAATGATCCTCAAAATAAGAAGGATTTTCAGACTGAATGGCTTCTTTAAACGCTGTAACGATACCGGAGGTGCTTGTACTATTGATGGCTGCCAGTCTGCACCGTAAAAGAGCTGAGTTTTCAGGATCTATACCGGTTACGAAAAGCCCCTCTTTGAAGCGTTCAAACCGAATGGGAAGAACCCTGGTATAGGTCGGCTCAATGAAAGTATGCTCATCACGGATATTTACCGTGAGCTTGAAGAGTTCCGCGGCGAACGTCTCGTAATCCAGGCCATTTGCTTTGGCCGCAATAGCATCAATTTTCGCGTCGAAATCTTGCTGGCTGATCTTTGCAAACAGGTTGGCGTGTTTGACAGGTAAGTTTTTCCTGAGGAACTCCAGATCTTCTAAAAAGTCTTTTCCTGATAGCGCTTGCGAAAAACAGAAGCTGCATGCGAATGCAAACAGAACGGAAAGTATTGTCTTTTTCATACCCGATTGATGGCTAATTTGGTAAAAGACAACCGAAACTCACGAGCGTTGCATCCCCTATGGCATATTCTTCTTTTCCACCTTCCAGTCCGGATCCTGAGCCAGTAACGGGCTCTTCCCGGTAAACATCTTAGCGGCCGATTTATCATGTTTCAGCTGCCACTGATACCATGCGAGCGCTACCCTGGCAAAGGCCCCGCCGTGATGCTGGCGATAGGTACCGCCATGGCCAACGTCCATATTGGCTACGAATACCGGAACATGATTGATCCGCGCAAAATCATCCATCCCATTCTTGTAAGCGATGTCCTTTTCTCCGCCGAGCACATACATGGTTGGCGTATGAATTTTCAGCAGTTGATCTTTAGTCAGTTGCGGCATTCCTGGCATTCCACCACCGTTGCCGAGGATGCCGCTGTTATAAATAACTACCGTAGTTATCCTCGGATCTCCTGCAGCCTCCAGGGTCTGCAAGCCCCCGCAGGACATGCCGCTTACGGCAATCTTATCCGTGGCTAGTTTATGATATAGCGGGCTGCCCGGATTTTTATCCTGCGCAAGCGCCCAGTCTATAGCGTCGATCAGCTGTCTGGATTGTGTCCTCCCGCTGGGTTTTACCCCTTCAACCGGCATCGGACCGATCGCGACGATGAGATAACCATAGGAAGCAATTTCAGAGAGGAAGTTTACATGCTCCCAGGGTGAGTTGGCGCATGCGCCATTACCCCAGGCGATGATCGGCAACTTGTTTTTGCCTTTAAACTGATCGAGGTTGCGGGGCCGGAAAACAGTATGAGTCTTCAGGGAACTCTCCTGGATCATCACAGCCGGGTATGGGCCGGTACCACCATCCTCAACGGTCCTGTAAACCGAAGAATCAGCATTGAAGGCAGTCTGTGAATGAGCACCCACTGCGATAAATAGCGCACAGGTGAAAGCAAGAAGATAACGTAAACTAGTTTGCATATTCCAATTTACATTTCTCAGCTGAAGGTATCAAACGAAAACAAAATGAAGTGATCGTATAAAAAAATTATGTAATCTGGAAGTTACCTATTAGATTGCGTAACCCAAGAGTTACACATCATGAAACATCAGATCGAACACAAGTGGTTCTTCCACCATTCCCCGGCGATCGTCTGGAGTTACCTGACCGACCCCGAATTGCTGTCTCAGTGGTTAATGCCAAACGATTTCAAGCTGGAGATCGGTCACCGGTTTGTTTTTGGCGCCAAGCCGATCCGCCGCTTCAGTTTCGATGGAAGAATTTACTGTGAAGTATTGGATTTCGAACCTCTTAAAATGCTGAAGTATTCCTGGCGGGGAGGTCAGGGAGAGAAAGTTTCATTGGATTCGGTCGTGACCTGGACTTTGGAGCCAAAAGATGGCGGTACCGAACTGACCTTGCTGCATACCGGCTTCAGGGGACTGAAAAACTACCTGCCTTACCTCATCATGAACAAAGGGTGGCTGAAAATCGCAAAACGATGGTCCAACAAAATGCAGCAAAGCCATGACGCAGCGTGATTTCGACGCTTTCCAGGTGATTGCTGATCCCAGCAGACGCGCCATCCTCCATCTGCTGACCGAAGAAAGCCTTACAATTAATGCTATTGCCGGAAAATTCGAGATCAGCAGGCCGGCCATATCCAAACACATCAAGATATTGGAGACAGCCGGCTTTCTCATGGTAGAAGACCGTGGCCGGGAGCGATTTTGTTTACTAAACCCGAAGGGCTTCCAGGAGCTCCGCGAATGGCTCAATTACTATGATAACTTTTGGAAGCAAAAACTTTCAGCGTTGGAGGCGCTGTTGAATGAAGACGAGCGAAAAAAAAGCGGAGAGTGATCATTCCGACCAATCCCCGCTATCTAAATTAACGCTCTCGGTATATTATACGCTTATGCGATTGGTTTATTGTATGGAAGACTGAAATAAACTTTCGCGGTAGCGCTTCGCCGATCTGTAATCATCAAATTCTGCATCGATCTTCAGGACGAAATCCCAGATGTCCTGGAAGTATCTAAGGGCAGGTGCACCAAATTCAATTGTCTGCTGTGGGTTGCTCATAAGCGATATGATGCCATTTGGCCTGGTATATCCGATTGCACTCCAAAGGTTGAAGTCGATGTGCAGCGACCAGTTGTTCAGGCTGATGCTGTCCAGTTCCGCATTGTTTTCATCGAGGATCAGGTAATTCCGGTACAAGCGCTTTAAAAAGCCCTCATAGTAGTTCAGGCCTAAAAAAGCCAGTGCATACCTCACTTCATCTTTTTCCATGACAGAAATGTTCCCTACCCGCACCTGGTCCTGAAAGTCGATGGCCACAAAGACATCCTCGCACGGGCCAGTATAGCCCTTGCGATTCATATCGTCGATTGCACTTGTTCGTTTTATATCGATCCTCGCAAATCTTGCTTTAATGACTGTCATCGTAGGAATGTTGTCTGTATGCATCTTTAGCGCCTATCAATATTCCTTATCCCTGATCACCATAAAACTCTCCTTGCTCCTGACCTCCATTTTTACCTTGTACTCGGAAAACTGTTCGTTCAGGCAACGCTGCATGATGATGTAAAAATTATCTGTTTGATAGAAAGGCACAACCAGCTTGAAGCAATGTATTGCCTGCAGCTTTTTCGGCTCGCGCACATCAATCAGGATATGAGCTGAATCGATGGCACATTCCGGCACCCCTGCTTCAAGGGCAAGTTTAAACAGCTGAATGATGTTGTAATTACGTACAGTAATAGATCTGCCCTTGACAAACTCGTGTTCGTCGATGCGATATCCGGGCTTGTAGCCGGACTTGAAGCCGCTAATGGAGTATACATAGTCCTGGTGAGCCGATGCAGGATGCGGCTTTGCATCCTTAAAGGGGATTTTGGGTTGTTTAGCGGTTTCCTGGCCATAGCAGAAGTTGAGACCTAGCACCGCAATGAGCATGAGAGTTGTTTTCATGATGTTTTTATGATTGATTAGTTAGTATGACGAATGGTAATGAGCGTCGAATGATGGTGTGATTACATAGTTCCATATTGCTTGTTTATCTCTATCTGGCGATATGTTGTCAGGGCAATAGTATAATGGAACCTATGGATGTAGCGGAAGCAAAAGCTAAAAAGCAAAAGCGTGGAACCCACTCCATCCGTCCGTCGAGGTACTGGTATACCCACAGAGACAAATAAGCGGGCCCACGCTTTTACGCGTGAGCACTCTCACCTATTCTTTGTCTCTGTTTAAAATTACCAGTTTTCGACGGACAAAGTTCTTCAGTGCTAAATGCTCCAAATATTTTGAAGATTTAGCAAAATTATAATATTAGTGCTATTGCATATCTTTTTATTTGCGGAAAAAGTCTGAAAGTTTGAGCATAACCCACAACATAGTTGAGGAATTTTTTAAAAAATATAAAGAAATCATTTACTGGTTTGAAGTGATGAAAAGCAGCCAGATAATTGCATCGCGTTATCATGGTCTTGCAAAGGGCTGCACTCCATGCTGATACCTAGCTGGTACCTAGCTGATACGACGTTTAATTGCTGTTGTTGTGAGCAGCTTAAAGCGTCAAGCCAACAGAAAAGGGCCTGTAAAGGTCTATCCGGACGCAATCGAGGGTTACTTTTCATTTGTATTTGTATTAAATGATAGTGGATGTATTTATAGGTTTTCAGGCGGAATTGAAAAAGATTTGCGACATTAACGCCATGAAAAATCTAAATCGCCTCGCTATCGCGCTCCTAGCATTGGTTTGCACTGTACTGTATGCATGCAAAAAAGACGAAGTCGAAAAAAACTCAGCAAAACTTAAATCTATCACCCAGACAAGTAGTGAATTTGGGACCTCCAGAACAGATCTCTCGTACAATGCGGCTGGCCAATTGAGCGAAAGCAAATTTCACAAAGATGGCACATTGGAATACTACACGACTTATCAATATTCAGGAAATGACCTAAAAACCACAAAATCTTTCATAAAAGAAGATACGGGCGTCGATAAATTACAGGCGGAAGGTACATTTACATATCAGGCAGGTAGATTGAGTAAAGTTGTTATATTGTACAATCCTTCTAACCCTACACCTTCCACCGTCACTTTAACCTTTGATTACGTAAACGGAGAAATCCCAAAATTGACATCAGAAACCTTCCCTGATTTTTCGACACAATTTCCCGAAATTCCAAACCCATCAGTTTCAGACCTTAAGACCGGATATTCCTTTGATGACCAGATCAATCCGCTAAAAGATCTGCCAATAATCATGGTCTTGGAATTGGCCAAATTTGGCGACGGCATTGTTACCTCGCATACGTTCGACCCTGTACGTTTTTTTCATGCGCACAACCCTACCAGGGAAGATTTAGGTCCCCGTTTTCCGGTAATAACGCACAGCTATACCTACAATAAGAAAGGGCTACCCGTAAAAGTTGTCTCGACATCCTCTAGTAAACCAGGTACGACGCAAACGGTATATGAGTATTGGTGATCCTATTCGGGTTATAGATGATGGCCTGAACTCAGGAAGTATACCCGAACTAATAGTACTTTTTTTAGTTGAAAATAATCAGTCAGTTTTCAATATTTGATGGTCTAAATTATCAAAGCTCATGTTCAAAAGACCCTTCTCATTCAGAGGCCGTATCCGCAGGACGGAATATTGGGTAAGTGTAATGCTTTATTGGTTTCTTTTTTTTATTTATTGCCGAGATCATCAACAATAACCCCGGCAATAATATTGCTTTGGTCGCCCTGGCACTGCTCATTGCACTTCTTTGGTTCATCATTGCCCAAAGCAGTAAAAGATGTCACGATTTGGGAAGAACGGCATTCTGGATGTTTATTCCTTTTTACTTTATCAGAATGGTCTTTACAGAAGGTGGTGTAAGGAAAAATAAATATGGCGATAATCCTAAGGGGCCGAATGATCGCAGGTTATAGTTTAAACTATCCCGGGAAAAACATATGTTTTCCAAAGTACCAATAAAGGTACGGTAAAAACTTATTATTACATGCAACCAAAAAAGTATGTCGATCCATTAATGGATACGTCGTTCAAACGGCTGTTTGGCACCGAGCCAAACAAAGAACTCATGATTAACCTGCTCAACGCAATCTTTGACGGCCGAAAAACCCTGATAGATCTTGAATACAGCAAGAGCGAGCATCGCGGAAATAACGATGAAGACGGTATCGCCATATTTGATTTGCTCTGCACGAGCGAGAAAGGTGAGAAAATAATCGTAGAAGTGCAGCATGGTTACCCCGTAAATTTCGAGGAAAGAATCATCAACAACACTTTGCGGCTGATCAACGAACAGGGCCGCAAAGGGAGGATTGCTGACTGGAAATACAAAATTTCAGAGGTTTACATAATCACTGTTATCGGCAGGAAAGAACCGGCAAGCACGAAAAACAAAATCGGCGTTGAAGGCCGCTACCTCCACGATGTATGTTTGTGTCACCGCGAAACCGGCGAAATAATTTATCACGACCTTGGATGTATCTACATCGATTTGACTTCTTTTGATAAGAAAGATGAGGAATGTAATGTTCCACTGGACAGGTGGTTATATGAACTTAAGCACATGCCCGAACGCGAAAACTGCCCGCCTCATCTTAAAGGAACAATTTATGAGACTTTTTATCATCTTGGCGAATATGCCGAACTAACCAGGGAGGAAAGAAATATGTACGACCAGGAATTGAAAAGAAGAGGTGACAATGCGGCTGCTGAATTAACGGGTCTTCAATAGAAGAAATAGAAGGCCTTTGATCACCCTGGTGAAGACGATTAAAGCTGAACTAGGTTTTACCTGGTTCAGCTATTTACACTTGCCAGGTACTCATTTCAAGTCCTGTCTAATTTCTTTGAAATCGCTTAGTTTGAAGCCGTCCGTGAACTCGTCAGCATAAATGAACTTTAACAAGTTAGCGTAACGCGGGAAAAATTTAATCTTGCCATTTTTATCCTCAAACAAATCGTTCGTTCGTACTTGCGCCTGCGGTATTTGTACAAGGCTGAAATATATTGCATCAATTATACTCCGTTGTCTTAAAGTCTCATCGTTCCCGCTATTCCCAAAAGAGAGCACAACTTTAGTTTTAATCAGTTTTTGAAGCATACAGCTTTTCCCTAAAGCCGTTTCGATTTTGCGACGAATGGGCTCCTTCTGGCCGTTTACTTGTTTAAAACTCAGGATTATTCCATGCTCGGACTCAATTCGGGAGCTGGAGTCGAGGCTTATTTTTAAATTTGGAGATAACTCATTAAGGGCGGAAATTGCATGTTCAGTTGTTATTCGGTCCTGATCATTTACTGCACCTGACAGCTGTATACTTATTTCCTTTGGGTGCTTAAGCAGATAGCCCTTTGTAAAACATCCTTCTACGTCATCAAGAGAAATTCCCTGGTATTTATCCACTAAGCCCTTAATTTTTTGCTTTGTGTTGACCACATAGAGTTCGTCAGCGAAATTGGCTTCGAAGGCCTTCCGAGTATAATTTGCAGGAATGGCCTGTTCATACAACAAGGATAGGATATCTATGTCCAGTGTTGTCAAGGATTTAGAGGAATTGTAATTTTCAAAGAAAAGGCTGCTTGGATAGGTATAACTGTCACCGACAATTCCAAGTGACTGCACAATTTCCTCAAGTACCACCTTATACCGGGTAGAGTGATCCTGATCATTCTCAGCGTAAAAGATTCCAATAACGGCCTCATTGGTTACGCCATCATAATTTGTCGATCTAGCAAGTCCAAAATGACAGGCTGTATCAATTTCGGCTATGGAGACGCTATCGAGATCCAAAAAAGTACAGACTTCTCTAAGGTGGCCAAAGAAAATTCTTATTGAAGCGGAATCGGGATGACCCTTTAGCGACAGCCGGATAGGAAGATTCAGATCATTTATTTTAGCAATCGCTTTTTTTACATAATCTATTTCTTGAGCAGATGGGCTGCCCGTAATGGCTATTGATGGATCTGTGTTCCATTTTGATATATTGTTACGTTTTTCGGAGCTGAAATCCTCATGGAAAACCGTTTCATAAAAGTAATTGAGTGTTAGAGGGCTGTACTTGGCTTTTAAATGTTTTAAATCTTCGGCACTAATAACTGCATCATGATTACGAGAACAGCTTGCAGCTATAATTAAAAAAGTGATCCCAAGAATCCAATAGAGCAGCTGAGTTTTCATACTTAATAACATAAGTGATTGTAATTTATCACCTATAGTCTGATTTATCAATGATAAGTGTAAACTTCTGCGACCCACTCTGTCCAAAGATTTAAAAATCACCTCATCTCGAGATTGCAAACGATGAGGTGATTGATGCTCAGCCAAAGAACTTTTCGTTACACCGCCCGTTTCAGCCGCTGGTATCTCTTTATCAAAAAGTAAACACCAAGACCTGCCAGGATAAACATCCACAGATTGGCAATGACCAGTATAGCTTCGACGAACAGAATCCAGCCTGAGTGCAGGTTGAGGAGCAGTCTGTTCAGGAAGGGCGCTCGGTAATCTGCCAGGTTATCATTCTGGACCATGAGGCGCTGCAACGTATTATCCTGATAAAATGCGAGAGTGATCGTGCTGAATTTTACTTTGTCGTCGATGATCATGTTTTCGATCTTCTTGTCGATGAAGTCGTCTTTGATCAGCAAGGAACTTTCGACATTGTTACTCTTTTTATTGGCATGCTTGTTCAGCATTTCTACGGCTTCTTTCCTATTCTGGTTTTTGAGCTGATTGGCCAGATAAGTGATTTTCTGATTGTCGATTCGGAGTGATTGCTGATCGACAAATACCGCGAGTCCGGCAATCTTGTTGGTAAATTCATCAAGCTTTTCCGAAGGGATTTTTGCCGTAAGCGTGCCTTCAGTTTGGTATGCGGTGAGTTCGACGAGCGAGTCTTGCGAGTACCTGACCTTTTCGGAGTTCTGGATCTGACTCTGAATGGAAAATTCAGAAAGACTGCCCCCTTCAGCTTTAATCAACCCACTGAGTCGCTCTTTGGTTTTCTGCACATCCTTGACGCGGAAGCGCATATCGGCAGTTTTGACGATCTTATCGGTTAAAGTAGTGTCAGGGCTTTCGGCAATGGCCGAGGTGGTATCAGCGGTTTCAGGACGTTTTTCATTAGCGCAGCCTATGGCAGCTATTGCAATTATGCAACAGAATAAAATCTTTTTCATCTGGTTTGGAGTTTAAATTTGATCGTTCTGGATGAACCTTCTGCAGATTAAAATAAAGCTGTCCCGGGTGCTCAGCAATTAGTTTAAGGATATCGGATTCATAAGATTATATTGGTTTTTGATTATTAATACATGAATTAAGATTAGGTAACCCGTGATGATTATCTTCGGCTTTTATTCTAATGCAAAAAATGCAGCAAACAAATACAACCGAATCAGGTTGTACAATCTGTTCTGTGAAACTTACAATCTGTCTTTGTCAAAAATTATGGCCCCTCCTCCTCTACCCGCTAACGAAGCAGAAAGACTAGCCCAGCTTCATTCCTACCAGATACTGGACACGCCAGCTGAGAAGGATTTTGACGATCTTGTAGACCTTGCTGCAGCGATCTGCGGAATGCCTGTTTCACTGATCAGCTTTGTGGCAGACAACCGGCAGTGGTTTAAGGCGAAAACAGGGACATCCGAAACCGGGACCGGAAAAGACATCTCATTCTGTGCGCATACGGTAGCTTCAGGTCAGGACCTGATTGTCCCGGATGCACGTATAGATGAACGGTTCCTGGCCAATCCGCTGGTTACCGGCGATCCGCACATTGTATTTTATGCCGGTATACCGCTCACCAATGCCGAAGGCTTTACTTTGGGCAGCATTTGCGTGATCGATAATAAAGTCAGGGAATTGAGTACGGAGCAGCACAATGCCCTGCGGATCATTGCACGGCAGGTCATGGATAAGCTGGAGCTGCGCCGGAAAATCATGGCGCTGGAAACGGCAAACCGGCAGATCGAGGTGCTGAGCCATGAGGTGGTACTGAACGAACAGAAAGCTTCCTATATGATCAAGGCCGCCCCGGTAGCCATCGGATTGCTCAGCGGAAAAGCGCTGATCATCGAATCGGCTAATGATCAGCTGCTGGAGTTTTGGGGCAAGTCTGAGGAGGTGATCGGAAAGCCCCTTTCGAAGGCTTTACCAGAACTTGAGGGCCAGCCATTCCTGGATATCCTGGACGAAGTCTTCGCGACTGGAGAAGCTCATCGCGGCACGGAGATTCCGGCCACGCTGCATCGGACTTTTGGTCCTGAAACCTGTTATTTCAATTTTGTTTATCAACCCATCAAAGATGGTACCGGCGAGATCAGAGGCATTATGGTGGTGGCCAATGAGGTTACCGAGCAGGTGATGATGCGCAAGCGGAGCGAAATGAACGAACACCGCATCAGCCAGCTGGTGATGACTGCACCGGTGGGCATGACCATCTTAAGGGGACGGGAGCTGGTAGTTGAGATTGCCAACGACCCAATGCTGAAAATCTGGACACGAAGCAGGGAGGAAATTGTGGGTAAAAGGTTGATGGACATTTTTCCCGAACTTGTAGACCAGCCTTTTCCCGAACTGTTGTTGAATATTTTTGATGATGGCAAAGGGATAGCGGTCAATGAGATTCGGGCATTGATCTCAGACCCGCACGGAAAGATGAACGAAATTTATATCGATATCTCCTATGAACCGCTGGTTGAGCCGGACGGCAGTGTTGGCGCGATCATGGCTACGGTAATCGACATCACCAGTTCGGTGAACAGCCGGAAACGGTTGGAAGAAAATGAAAATCAATTGCTCGGCATCAATCAGGAGCTGATGCTCAGTGAGAACAGGCTGCGCATGGCGACCGACATGACTTCGCTAGGTACCTTTGACCTGGATCTGCTGACGGGCAAGCTGGTTTGTAATCCGCGATGTGCGGAAATCTTTGGTTTCGGTGAACTTGATGAGCAGACGTTCGATCATTTCAACGAACGGATTGATCCGGAGGATTTTGCAAGTATTGTGTCTCCCGCGATGCAGGCTGCCTATAAATCAGGTGACTTTAAATACGACGCAAGGCTGAGGATACCCGGAGAACCGATCAAATGGATCCGCGTGATCGGCAAGATCCTGAAAGAGGCTGATGGTAAACCTGTCAGGATCATCTCCACTGCGGCGGATGTGACAGAGCAACTGGCCAATGACCAGCGGAAACACGATTTTATTGCCATTGTAAGCCATGAGCTGAAAACACCGATCACTTCTGCGAAGGCTTATGTCCAGTTTTCTGCAAGACAATTGCTGAAAAAGAAGCCCGAACCCGTACTCGACCTTCTGGACAAGACGCTTGACCAGCTGAAGAAGATGGAAGACATGATCCGGGGTTTCCTGGACGTATCGAGACTGGAATCGGGCAAGCTGCACCTGGAGATGGAGAAATTCAACCTGGCGGATCTTGTACGCGGAATCATCCTGGAACAGGATCCTGGTACCAGAAGGCATGCGCTCAATCTGGATTGCAAAGGTACGGCGATAGTATATGCCGACTGGAAAAAAATCGCCCAGGTTGTTGAAAACCTGCTGAGTAATGCCGTCAAATATGCTCCGATGAGCAAAGTGATCGACATCGGGTGCCGGGTTGAAGACACCGAGGTCGTTTTCTCCGTAACGGATTACGGGCCGGGAATTAAACCCGAAGACCAGGAGAAACTCTTTGAACGCTTCTACAGGGTGACCAATGAAGTCAGCAAGAATATTGTAGGGTTCGGTATCGGTTTGTACCTGTGTTCGGAAATCATCCAGCGCCATCACGGCAAAATATCGGTCTACAGCGATTACGGACACGGCGCCACATTCAGCTTTAGCTTGCCGCTGGCAAATGAAAGTCAGGCTGGCTGATCTGAAAGGAGCGCGACCTGGCTTTCCAGGTAGAGTCTAGCGAGCAATGCCGCTTTGACTTCGCTCCATTCTTCGGGAAGAAATGAATAGCGGGCGCTGTCCCTGATGGTTTGGTCTGCGCCGATCCGGTCGGCACGGATGATGCCGTCTAGCCTGCCCCCTATCCGCTGGATGGCTGCCCTTGACCTGAGGTTGCGGACGTCTGTTTGCAGGGATACCCGCAATACTTCCCAGTTTTCGAACGCATGTTCGAGCATCAGATATTTCGCCTCGGTATTGATCATGGTCCGCTGGGCCGAAGCTGTCAGCCAGCTGTAGCCAATTTCGCAGACGTCGGGATTCGCAATGCCTGCACGTTCATGATGCCGGGGCCACGACCAGTGCTCTATTTTGGAGAACCTGGTGGAGCCGACGATATACTCGTCTTCCAGCCGGATGATGGCAAAGGGCATGCCTGTCCCTGCATGCCAGGCGTGCAAGGCGGTATTGATGTAGTCGAGCATCTGATCGGTCCCCTGTGGGACATAGGTCCATTTGAAAAGCTCCGGATCATCTTCTGCTGCCTGGACCAGCCCTGGCAGGTGTAAATGACTTAACGGCTCCAGCCGGACGTATTTTCCAATCAGTGTAATGTGCTTGTTCGCGATCATTAAAATAGGTGTGTTAGCTGTGCAAAGTAGCGGTCCAATGTGATGGCGTGGTTTAGGGGCGGTTATCAGTTGGTTAAGTTTTAAGCCTGTTAAGAACGGGTTAAAAATAGCGAAGCCAGGCAAAGGGTTTCCTGCGGTTCAGGTAGGTGGTATCCTGATCGTTGCGATAGGCTTCCCTTTCGAAGACGATGTTTCTGTAGGCTTTGTCGTGGTTGAGGTAGATGATCAGGTTGACGAGGTAATTCAGGAGGTAGATGATATAAAATGGCAGGATGAGCAGTTCCAGTTGCTGGCGAAAGTGAATGAGCTCGTGACGAATGATCGCCTGATGGGTGCTGGCCTGCCGGTTTTTAAACAGTATAAAAGGATAGAGCGCCATTGCAGTTGCCGGGAGTTTTTTGACGATCAGTATCCGGTATTTCATTTCATCAGCAATAATGACGCTTTTTACTGAATAACAGAAATCAGCCACGCTCCGAGTTTCCAGAGCAAATAGCCAATGATGGCCAGCAGACCAAGGATAATCACGAGCGCCCATATCACAACTCCTCTCCCGCTTCCCTGATGCTTGTTTTCCAAATAATGTTCCTGCATGAGCCGGACATTGCGGTCGTTGGCCTTGAAGAAAAAGTCAAAGATCTGCCCGATGACCGGAATTGCGCCAATTGTGGCGTCTAACAGGATATTGATGCCCATCAAGGCTACCAGTTTACCGCTCGCCCCCTTGCGCGCCATAGCCAGCATCAGTAAACCGGAAATGATGAAGCCTGCCATATCACCTGCAATGGGTACGAGGTTGAGTATGGGATCGAGGCCAAACCGGAAACGTGTACCCGGAAAGCGAAACTGGCTGTCCATCAGGCGTGAAATACCTGATATCCACCTGAGTTCAGGAATGTCGTTTGGGCGGGTGCCCTTGTTCGGGTAGTTATCAAGCTCTGGGTTCATTTTAGGTTAACGCGAAGCAGTATCTTGTTGTTTGATAAATCTAAAGGTTTGTCTTCCGCATGCTTCCTGCAGGCCTGATGCATACTTTCTGCACTGAACAGGTACTTTTTCGTGGAGAAAAGATGTAGGAAGTATGTGGAAAGGTGGGTGTGAGTGAGTTGATCGATTTTATTTATAACGTATAATCGATGACTCGTCCTGAATAAACTTAGCAACATTACGAACAATTATTTAGCATGTAATCCTTAAACCAGGATATTTTAAGTTCTATTCAGGGCGATGTCAAGTAAACTCAGGATTAGTGTAAAGGTTACCAGGACTAGACACTAGACAGCCTGTACCTGAATTGGGATTTGTTCGGTACTGAACAAGGATTTGTTCGCAAAACGGGTACCTGTTTGCGAACAAATCCCAACCCAATCTCAATTCAGCCCCAACTCAGGCGAGGGTTAAAGTGCCTCCGACATACGCTGGATTCGCTGGCGTAAAAGCTCGTGGATTCTAATATGCCTGCTGAAATTGAGGATTATGGAGGAAGGTCGGCGATCTTCCAGGAGTCAATTGCCTATTATGACAGCAAGAACTGAAAAGAGCGATCCGGAAGATTGCAAGGTCTAAGCAGACCGTGTCGAAAAAGTACCAGAAGCATTGACTTTGATGAAGTTTTCACTGCTATTGGTGTCATTCGACGTCAAATAGACATAACGTCTTACCATTCTTTTTTGCATTGCTTTCAGATACCTTTTCTACTGTACCTCCGCAGTTCCTCAAAGAAGGGCAGTTTCTGTTTTTATGATACCGCTTGGCGCTTGATCCGTTGCAGATATAAACAGGTTTGAATGAAATAAATAACATACATAACAATACTAGAACCGATACTAATTCAGATATCGTAATTCCTATTTTCCTCCAAGATAACTCTTGTCCGCTAGTACTGATATTTCCGGGTTCGGTTGTTCCCTTTTGTCCTATGTCATTAGTCAAATCCCCATTATCCTTTTGACCACCGACGCTACCTCCATCCACCCTACCTGCGTTGGTCGCATAGTCAAGAAAGTTGTATGGTCGATTCTCAAAATCGATTAACCAAGCTAACATTTCGATATTTCTATCTTCTGTAGACCCCGTTCTGTTTTTCAAATACGTGACGAGCGGTCTAAACTTGTCAGTTGGATGCTTTTGGATTTTACGCGAATAATCTTCACACTTAACACCCGAATTGAAGAACCTTTTAATAAACTCTTCATCTTTTTCTAAAAATCTTTCCTTATATACCAAAACACATTCATCCTTCAACTTCCCTGGCGTAGGAGCGGTCAAATTGGTTGAAAGCAATCCCTTTTTCTTTTTAGCCTGATAAGCTAAAAACACATCTTTTTTATACTCGTAGAGCATCCCCTAAAAATTAGACACATAAAAATAGCTGGAATTTTCGGAATTCTTTACGGTTTTCCGGAATTCCACCGGAATTAGCGGAATCTTCGGAACCGTCTGCATTTCAAGCCTTTTGACCACCCTACATTTGCTTCAGAAATCGATTCGAACGGTTTCTGTCGAGCAAAGAGCGCGGCGGTTGTTACCCGGCCTGGGAAGCGGTTACCTGCTTCCGCGATCAATGCTTAACACTTCCCAAAAAATGTAAGAGGCCTCTTACAAAAGTTTGCAGCATAGCCTCAGGGATGGTCCCTGGAGTACCTGCAGGATTTTTTAACCTTTTAATTTTTTGAAAAATGTTACAGCTTTTTTTCGCGCTGTTTATGGCATTCGCATGCCCTGCGCACAACAACAATACAAATAATGGCGGTGGAACAGTAACCACTCAAGACGGACCTGGTGGCGACGACGAGCCGATTCCACCAAAACCTCCTAGACCTTAACAGGCACCAAAACAAGAAAAGGCAGGGATATTCCTGCCTTTCTTGTTTCAAGATTTTTATCTTTAGTTAAAAAATCTGGAATGACGCGTATTACTTTTATTATCTTTATTGGATTGATTACCTTATTTACAACTTGTAAAAAGCGTGAAGGTTATGAGGTGGTGGAGTCTGCAGATTATAAAAAAGCCGAGTTATTTTATGGCAAGCATAATGACTCGGCATTTTATTATTTTAACAAGGTAGTTACTACATCGAAAAAGTCTTTGGAAGTCGCCATGGCTTATAATCAGATGGCAGTGATCCAGTCCGACGCAGGAGATTACTTTGGTAGTCAGGAAAGCTTAGCATTGTCTTTAAAGCATTTGGACCCAACAAATACAGATGATCATTATTGTCTTGCATCCGACTACAATGAGCTTGGCCGTACCAGCATCAAACTGGATGACTACAAATCGGCAGTCGAATACTTTGACAAGGCATTGAAATATACAACTGACAGCAGCTTCCAGCTATCCATTCTAAACAATCAGGGCTTATCGTATCAAAGAGACGGCGCTTACGAACAGGCACTTAATATTTTCATATCAGCCATAAAAAACGCATCCCGAAGAAAGACATATGCCAGAATACTTACCAATATCGCGACTACCAAATGGAAGTTAGATTCTACTTATAATGCAGTTCCAGAACTGCTCCGTGCATTGGATATTCGCATAAAGGAAAATGACCGTTGGGGCCTTAATTCAAGTTATTCCCATTTAGCTGATTACTATATTTCTTCCAAACCTGACTCTGCGTTAATTTACGCTAAGGCGATGCTGACTCTAGCTACTGAACTAAAAAGCCCGGACGACCGGCTTGAAGCCTTGGAAAAGTTGATTCGGTTGAGCCGGCAATCAACAGATACTAAAAGATACTTTATAAATTTCAAAAAACTAAGTGACAGTGTTGAGACAGCAAGAAATGCGGCCAAAAACCAGTTCGCATTGATCCGCTATGAAGTAGAAAAGCATAAGGCTGATAATCTGAGGCTTCAGCGTGACAATAAGGAAAAGCAATATCAGGTTGGAGGTTTGGTACTGGCCATTATTGTAATTGTAATCATTAGCTTGCTACTGCGCAGAAAAATCAAGCTGGAATCACAGAATAAATTACAGCAAACCAGGCTAACTTTTTCAAGAAAAGTGCACGATGTAGTGGCTAATGGACTTTATCGGGTAATGAATGAGGTTGAGCATAGTAAAGAGTTAGACAAGGAATATTTGCTTGACCGGCTGGAAGAGATGTATGAGCAGTCGAGGGATATTTCTTATGAGAAGGAAACATCAGATGAGCACGATTTTCCTGGAAGGATTTCAAAAATAGTTATGGACTTTTCAACTGAAAAGATCAGAGTGGTTTTAGTGGGTAATGATGAAAATTTGTGGACTGATGTAAGTCCTGAAGCCAAATTTGAAATACGCCATGTTCTCGAAGAACTGATGATCAATATGAAAAAACATAGTGGCGCGAATAATGTCGTGATTAAATTTTATAAGGCAAACAATTATCTGAATGTAGAGTATACAGATGATGGTATTGGCATTTATGATGATAAGCCTGTTTTCAATAATGGTCTAAGCAGTACGGGAAACCGTATTGACCGGCTAAATGGTAAAATTACTTTTGGCTCTGTCAATGGGAAGGGGTTAAGAATTAAAATCACTTTCCCGCTCACCTAATTTCCAATCATATGTTTGAAAAAGTACTCATTGCCGAAGACCACGAAAGCGTCAACCGCTCAGTCAGATCCACGTTGGAAGATCTAAAGATCGAAAACAAGGAGTATGTCTATTACTGTGACGATGCGCTGAACTATGTCCAAAAGGCTGTAAAAAGTAGCCGGCCTTATGAATTGCTGATCACCGACTTGTATTTTGATGAGGATCATCACATACAAGTGATAAAGAGTGGCATTGAACTTATCGATGCGGCATTAACTGTCCAACCTGATCTTAAGGTCATTGTATTTTCTGCAGAGAACAGGATAAGTTTTATTAAAACATTGTTTGAAAAGCATCGTATTCATGGTTATATATGTAAGGGCCGGAATGATGCAAAGGAGTTGAAAGCGGCAATAGCTGCCATATTTGTAGGGAAGACTTACATTTCAGCTCAGCAACGCCAGAATTTAAGAGCTTCAAATCACTATAATTTTGATGTGGTGGACCTGGCTATTGTTTCTTTGCTAACCAGCGGGGTAATGCAAAAGGAAATTCCTAGTCACTTACAACAACGTAACCTTAAGCCTTCTAGTTTAAGCAGTGTTGAGAAAAAGCTCAATGCAATGAGAGATGCGCTAAATTTTTCCAACAATGAGCAACTTATTGCTTATTGTAAAGACTATAATATCATCTGAATCAGAATTTTAAAATAAATTCTTCGTTTACGGTTTCCCGTAAAAATTACCTTGGTTGTGCATGTAAATTTGGTCATAACAAAAAAATAATCGTTATGAAAAAGTACTACGTAAATGACAACGCACAAAGCAATGGAGATCATGAAGTGCATGATCAAACTTGCTCATTTCTACCACTACCATCCAACAGGACGTATTTAGGCGAATTTTCTTCATGTGAAGGTGCTGTAAGACAAGCCAGAAACCACTATAAGCAAGTAAACGGTTGCTATTACTGTTGTAGACCTTGTCACACGAGTTAACAAAACAAGAATTATAAAGCTGGAACTAAAAAAAATACGATGGCTGAAAGAATAAAAGTATCCTGTATTAACAAGAGCAATCGTACAAGTCCGTATGAACGGATACAATTTATAGGCGGCATTCATAATAATTCCAGATGGAAGCTCTCAGTCGCGGATGCAATCTCTGGTATAGAGCAATCTAAATATGAGTTCTATACTCAAGTTAACGGTCATGTTAGACAAATTAAGGTCACCACGCGCTTAGGCGTTAAGTATCTCAAAACCGAAGCCGACAGTGATACTCCGGACAACTTGCTCAGTTTACCAGAATGCCGTGAATTAAGGCCTGGTTGCACCAGGCCTTAAATATTGCAATGGCTTTAGGTTATTAAAAATTAGCTTAAAAAACAAGATGTTGAACTAATTCAAAAAAATTTGAATAAAATATTACTGTTCTGGGTGAGTTAGCCGTTATATAATTATCATCCCAAAACTTTGACTAAACCATTTATAGACATCAGTCTATGTTAAATTTTTGACAGATGATAAAATTACTCGGAGGACTTTTATGTTTCCTGCTCTTCAGTGCTTGTAACGCATTCTCGACTGAACCAGCCAACCCTCATTGCGCGACCTGTGTAGGCGCAGCTAATTGTAACGCTTGTAAAAACTGTAAATATTGCAGACACTGTAGTTCAGGTGGCGGAACCTGTGGAGTTTGTTCGACTTCATCAGGCTCGCCTTTGTCGATAAATAATCTTGTGACTCGAAGCAGTACTTCAACTACCAGTACCAAATCCGGCAATCAGTGCAAGGGTATCACTAAGAAGGGAAAGAGATGCAAGCGGATCGTAAATGGTGGGGCTTATTGCTGGCAGCATAGAAAGTGATGATCAACGATATGAAAAGCAAACAATATCACAGGCTAACATTAAACAAGAGGCACCGCCGGTATTCGTCTTCCAAAAAAGAGTCTGTTTCCTCCCGATCCATCGAGAAAAGTGATGCCGAAGTCTTTCATGGATCTTACGGAGCGCTCCTATTTGACCCTAGATGGAAATCTAGAAGGCACCAGATATTGATTAGAGATAACTATACGTGCGTGATATGCAAGTCTCCATCAGCCTTGCAAGTACATCATAGACAATATCATTACTCGAAGGCCGCAAATAAGTTTAAAGTCCCGTGGGAATATTCAGATAACCTTCTGATCACGTTATGTGAAAAATGCCATCAAAGAGGGCACAGACAATTCGACGTACCAACTATTTATATATAATCTGAAATGTAACAATGGGAATTTTAAATTTTTTTTCAAGTAGTAAACAACCTGAGCAAACAACGGCTGACAACTACACTCAAACAGATAATGTAGAATATCCTTCTCCAAAGATCGATGAAGATATTTTTATCGAACGCGATAAATCGCTGTCTCACCCAGGGAAACAAGAAACAGCGGAAACAACTATCCAGACTAACAACCTCGATTACTTATACAGCTTCTTGGATCGGGATATGGAATCTAAGGGCTATGATGATGCTTTGATGAATCCAGATTCCTACCACCTAGAGCAAAATCTGGATGCAATAAGAAAAGAACTGATGCGCACCGTTAAAAGAGTGAAAACCTTCTATGAAGATTTTATTCGAGAGATTGACTTCCATATTGAAAGCAGAACTCGCAGTGGAATGATAGACACTGTCGAGGAACTTAAAATGAAAAAGAACACCGCTGAAAGTCACATAGATAAAGTACTTGAAATTGAAGCAGACGCCCTTAACAAGACAGGTGACAGCGAAGGAATAATAATAAGTTACACGCGAGGCTTCAGAAATGGTTTAGCGGCAATTTCCCACCACACTATTATCAGCAAAAAACTATGACGATGAAAAACTGGTGGCTTAAAGTGGGATGCTTTCTTACAGGCTACAACTATGAAATCGTAATTCGTTCTAGTGAGGTTGCTGCGATCAGAGTAAAGCAAACTATTTCAGCGCTTGTTATCGTTTGTATAATTTGGGCGTTTGTAGGATATGTATTTACTCAGAGGTATCTGGAGGGAACCGCCATGGCGTCAACACTAGGATCTTTACTGGCATGTACAATTGTTATTCAAATTGAAAGACAAATCATTCTTTCGATCGACCCGGGAAAACTTTTATTTGCTATGAGGATTTTAATTGCCGTTCTAATGGCAATCATTGGTTCTGTAATTGTCGATCAGATTATATTTAAAGCAGATATAGAAAAACGTAAAATCAGTTTATTAGATCAGGAAATCAATAAAGTGTTCCCACTGAAATCCCAGGAGCTCAGACTGCAGATAAATTCTCTTGACTCAACTATTTCCGCTAAGGAAATGCAGCGATCGCAATTGGACATGGAGATTAGTAGATCCCCTACAATTAATAATTATTCTAACAAATCAGAGCCTGTTATAGTACCAATAGAAACAAAAGACTCATTAGGAAACATTGTTAAGAAGACAAAGATTGTGAATACACGTTCGACGTCGGTAACCTCTGTACCTAACCCGAAAATCGATCAGGTGAAGCCACTTGACGCACTTATTGCGAGCTTGAGAGAAAGCAAAGCTCAAAAAGATAATAATTTATTGATGCTAAGGTCATCACTTGAGGAGGATTTCAAGTCAAAAGTTGGGTTTCTTGATGAGCTAAAAATTATGTTCAACATTTTGTTTGAATCGCCAATAGCACTAGGTGTCTGGATTATATGGTTTTTAATTCTCTTTGGCCTTGAGCTTTTTATTTTAGCGAGCAAAATGGGAGAAAAGGTGAACATTTATGATGAGACATTGATGCATCAGGAAAAACTCCAAAGAAGAAAACTTGAACTTATGTCAAATACCTAGCATAATGCTATGGTTTCGGAAAGGATACAGTTTTTCAGCGGGACATCATCTTTACTGTGTATAACGAGATGACAGATTATGTGACGATGTCTTCCCATGGCGACGCGCTTGATTCCCTTGCCAGAAATCTGGTAGATTCCATTGAGCCATTTGAAATTGACGATTATGATGTGAAACTGCCAATCTTTTTAAGGGCAATCAACTATTATGACAGCAAGGAATTGAAACGAGAGATCAGGAAAATTGTGAGATCGAAAAGGGTTGGTTAAAAAAGTAACTAAGTAGCTTTAAAAGTTATAACAATTCTTCAAAATGATTTATATGATAGAAAAGTGAAAACCAAGCAAAGGAATGTAGATATTCAAATGAAAATAGTTGATTGAACAAATTATGTCAAATCATCTATATTGTATATTTGATAAAGATGAAAAACTGGAAATCCCTTCAAGAAGCCCTCATTAAATTCCGTAATGAAAGAGATTGGGAACAATTTCACAATCCTAAGGATTTGGCTTTGGCATTATCAATTGAAGCGTCGGAATTGAACGAGCTTTTCCTATGGAAAAATGCCGAAGAAGCCAATCCGGAGAAAGTCAAAGAAGAGCTTGCTGATGTTTTAGCGTACGCTATTCTTCTTGCGGAAAAATATGATCTGGACATCAACGAAATTGTGTTGGAAAAGATTGCTAAGAATGCTCAAAAATACCCGGTGGACAAAGCTAAGGGGACAGCAAAGAAGTATACCGACTTATGATCAGTGAAAATGACTTTGTAATTAGTTCTTACTCTTTTAACTCCAAGCTTTTTGATGAGCTATATAATCATCATTATGCAAGAAATAATTGGCCGGTCGTCTACATATTGAGTGATGGTACCACCAAAGAAGCGTATGTAGGGGAAACCTCCGACACTTTCGCACGATTGGCGACACATTTGAAGAACAATACAAAAAATAAGTTAACATCCGTTCGGCTGGTGACAAGTGACCGGTTTAACAAATCGGCCACACTGGATATTGAGTCCAATTTGATCAAATACATCTCGGGTGATGGACAGTACAGACTGCTAAACCTGAATCTGGGTTTAGCCAACCATCAGTTTTACGAAAAGCTGAAGTATTGGAGCATCTTCCGGTCGTTATGGGATAAGTTGAGGGCAGAAGGGTTAACTAAGCATTCTATTGAACACATTGATAACTCGGACTTATTTAAATACTCTCCCTATAAATCTCTTGCCGCTGAACAAAAGCAGGGGCTAAAGTTGATCATCCGTAGTCTTCTGGACCCAAACGCAAAACGGGTAATTGTGGAAGGCGGTGCAGGCACGGGTAAAAGCATCCTTGCAATATTTCTTTTTAAATTACTGAAAACGGACATCTCAGGCTTTAATTTTAAAGATTTTGGTGAAGAGGAAGCTGAATTGATCGATCTGGTCACAAAGCTAAAGGAGAAATATCCCAACCCAAAAATGGCTTTGGTGATTCCGATGTCTTCCTTTCGCAAGACTATTCAGAAAGTATTTAAAAACATCAAAGGTCTGAAATCAACGATGGTGATAGGCCCATCTGAAATGACATCCGAACAGTTTGACATTATCATAGTCGATGAATCACACCGTTTACGGAGGCGAAAAAATTTGGGGTCCTACTACGAGGTATTTGATAAGACGTGTGCTAAACTTGACCTAGATAAACATACTGCGAGTGAATTGCACTGGGTGATCCTGCAATCTCACCGAAGCGTGCTTTTTTACGATCAGAACCAATCGATTAAACCTTCGGATACCAGGAAGGAAGATTTTGACAAGTTGAAGTTAGCCACGGGAACCTCTATAGAAAAGTTGAAATCACAGTTCAGGGTGAAGGGCGGTCATGATTATATAACTTATGTGCGCGATTTACTTTCCTGTAGTATGCCACAAGAAAGAAAGCAATACAGGAGCAATGATTATGAGTTCCTGATGTTCGACGATTTGGATGAAATGATCACACAGATCAAGGCTAGAAATGAAAGTTATGGTTTAGCACGTCTGGTTGCGGGCTTTGCCTGGGTATGGAAGACGAAAAGCCCTAAAAACAGACATTTGATCGACATCCAAATTGGTGACACAGCTTTAAAATGGAACAGCGTCGCTATCGATTGGCCGAACTCGCCCAACGCAATCAACGAGGTGGGATGCATCCATACGACCCAAGGCTACGATTTGAACTATACCGGAGTAATTTTTGGGCCTGAAATATCTTATGACGAGGCGGAGGATGAAATTGTAGTTGTTAAGGAAAACTACCATGACAAAAATGGTAAAAATGCGATTTCCGATCCTGCAGAACTGAAATCATATATCTTGAACATTTACGACACGATACTGAAACGAGGAATACGGGGAACTTACGTCTATGTATGTGATCCTAAGCTTCGTGCGTACTTTGCAAAGCACATTCCAGCTGCGCGGCCTGTGATTGCTGATACTGTCAATCAGTTGATACCATTTGTAAATAGTGTTCCTCTTTATGATTTGCATGCCGCAGCTGGCTCTTTCAGTGAGCTGCAACATGTTGATGACTACGATTTGATTGAAGTCCCTGAAAATGTCAGGGTTGCTGATGATATGTTTGCATGCCGGGTGGTTGGAGAATCTATGAACAGGGTTATTCCAAACGGCTCGATATGTCTGTTCAGGAAATACAGTGCCGGATCACGAAATGGCAAGATTGTCCTGGCAGAAAGCACTGCTTTCAATGATTCGGACTTCGGCTCGGGATATACCGTGAAAGAGTACAGTAGTGTTAAAAGAGCCGATGAAAATGGTTGGGAACATGAATCGATTACTTTGAAACCGTTGTCAAATGATCCATCGTATAAAAGTATTACGCTTTCTGAAGATGAATTGGTGAATTTTAAGGTAGTGGGGATTTTTGAAAGGGTGTTAAGTTTATAACTTTTATTTTAGTGACGATGCTCAACAGTGCCCGGCTGATTATCAAACCAATCATGCACTATAAAATAAGAACATTTAATTCCATAATGTTTCGTTTTTTATATTATGGTATATCCTCTTGGTATTGCAAAGCCGTAGAGTTTGAAATTCTAACTATCTTGTCAGCCAACCAATTAGGTTCAAGTACTTTTACATCTGCACCGTAGCTTAAAATTATACCAATGAACTCATAGTTGATAATCAATTGGTATTCAAGAGTCAATCCTTTTTCAGGGCAGCTTTCCACAATTATCTGCGATTTGTGCAACGGCTGTGTTTTAGGATAATAACCCTCGGAGGGAGAAAACAACAAACGTACTGTCTCAATCTTTCCGCTTCCTAAATTAATACCGACACAGTGCCCTAAATATTCCTTGTTATCAAATGTAGTATCCAGAATATATTTATTCGGGGCAAATTGTAAAGTTTTAATTCTATCAAGGCCATAGGTCCTGACTTCGTTCTTTGTCTCATTGAAACCAATGACATACCATCTGTTTCTATATTCCTTTAGGAAGTATGGGTGAAAAATCTGACTTGGAGAGGGTTCATAACCAAATTTCTGATATATAATACTCAAGGACCTCTTACTTTGTATGGCTTCAATAAGGGTATCTGTGTGCTCCAATCCTAGCGCTACTGGCGTTTTCTCAAAAATGATGAAATCTAGAATACTCTCATAATTACTTCTTTTAGCTCTGTTTACAACACGAATAATCTTTTCAATAGTCGTATTGAACTCTTTCATTATAGGAATATATTGATACTGTGCTAAAGTTGTGGCAGCGAGCTCTAATGCCTTTATATCTGATTGATTTAATGGCAGGTGATCAATTGAGTAATCCGGGTCCGTATAATGATATCCCTTATTTATTCGGCAGTACTTGATAGGAGCCTTATAATTCAATTGTTGACAATGTCGCATAAGGGCAATGTCACCATCTAAGGTTCGATTTGATACATCAATATCTATGTTGGAGATTTTTCTGAGAAGGTCAGTTTTCGACCAAAATTTTTTAGGAGAGGTCAGGCAATCATTTATCACTCGGAATCGAGCCAATTGATTTTTGGTTTGAGACATTAATTCGCTTTTTATTAACAAGTTATGAAGAAAAATTTACTTCGCAAATTGGTTGCGTGCTGAATCTTTTTTTTTGAAAAAAATAATCATTATGCAAAATTTAAATTTACAAACTGCTGTATCATCTGTATTTATGGATGACATTGATGCTTTAGACCTTAGAATGGTTAAGCTAAAGCTGCAAGACACTGAAGAGGGTCAGGGATGGACTATTGAACAATGTTTGGACGCAGAATATCAGTACAAAAGATTTCTGGCTCTGAAAAGATTATTTCCAGACAAAGACATAGTCCCAAATGGTGCAATAGACAAATTTTGGCATCAGCATATCTTAGATACCTCGCAATATGCTAAAGACTGCGATAATATTTTCGGATATTTCCTACACCACTATCCATACTTTGGGATGAATGGTGTAGACGATGCTCAAAATCTTAAAGATTCATTCGAAGAAACAAAAGAGCTTTATTACGAGCATTTTGGGGAAGAATATGTCGGCATGGCAAAAAGATGCACGGCTCCAAAATGCAGAACTCAATGTAAACCTATGAAGTGTAAATAGCTCTCAAATTACCATAGGGAATTATTAATAGAACCTTATTAGCAGTGAGGTATATCTAACACCTAATGATTAATACTCATTAGGTGTTTTTATGATAAATGGAGGTGATTTTCTAGCTGCAAATACTTAACATGCCCTTCTTAGTAGTTGTTCGCTATATTAAAATAAACCAAGGCCCTGCTCTACACACCACAATATGCTTACTACCTTGTTCTATCCTTCTATGGACTTAAGCCCAATCATCACTTGCTTAACATATCCAAACTGAAGCGAAAAAGCACGTACTAATATTGGCGATATAGCCACTAATTCTGCATTAATGACCCATATATGGAAATGAAAGATGGAACCTGTCCAGATCAGCTTCTCATTTTAACACTGAGCACCCTTCAAACTGAACCTCTCAACAAAACACTTTGAGCTTTACAACAAAACGCTAACTTAGTTCTGCGGGTACCTTTGTCTTAACAAAAACAATAAAGACAATGAAAAAAACATGGTTTATCACCGGCAGTTCACGCGGTTTAGGACGCAGTCTCACAACTGCAGTATTGGCCAGCGGTGACAATGTCGTTGCGACGGCACGAAATACGGATGACTTAAATGAATTGAAGATCAAATATCCTGATCAGATTTTACCGCTGAAACTGGATGTAAATGCAATCGAAGAAATAACAGCGGCGGTAGATAGCGCTATCGCGCATTTTGGCAGGATCGATGTGTTGGTAAACAATGCCGGTTTCGGCATTACCGGGGCGACGGAAGCGTATACCGAGGAACAGGTCAACAGCCAGCTGGCGACCAACCTGTATGCACCTATCGCACTTACACGGGCTGTGCTGCCATATATGCGCAAACAACGTTCGGGACGCATCTTGCAGATCAGCTCCATCGGTGGGCGTCGGGCCAGTGTCGGGGTGAGCATTTACCAGGCGGCCAAATTTGGTTTAAGTGGTTTCACCGAAGCGCTGAACAATGAGGTCAATCCGTTGGGTATCTTTGTAACCTCAGTGGAGCCGGGTGGGTTCCGGACAGATTGGGGTAGCTCTTCTATGACCTTTGCCCCTAAGGTGGAAGGCTACGAAGAAACAACAGATAAACGCGCCGAGTTTTTTGCTTCCGGCAAATTCCAACCAGTAGGCGACCCCGATAAGGCGGCGCAGGTGATCATTGACGTTGCGAGCCATCCGAAACCACCGGTGCACCTGGTCCTGGGTAGTGATGCGGTAAAAATGATCAGGCAGGCTGATGCGGAGCGTACCGCTGAAATGGAGGCTTGGCTGCATGTAAGTGAATCGACGGATAGTGATGATGCGGCAGATTTTTCCGCGACCGAACAGGGGCAGTTTTTTATGAAGAAAAAATAAAGCAATGATGAGTATCAAGGGATCAGATGACCAGCCGAGGATCTTACAATCCTGCTATGTGAACGTCAGCCGTAGCGGAGAACATTTTGTACCTAACCATACGTTGAGTTATGTGGTTTGCGGCCGGAATGATATTTACCTGAATGGTAAGACCCATAGCTTTGGCGAGGGCGAATTCAGGTTCACGGCGAAAAACCAGCTGGCGAAGTTTACCAAGTATCCTTCTGCTAATGGCCCCTTTAAATCCATTAGCATAGTCATCGATCAGAATACACTCCGCAGTATCAGCGAAGAATATCATTTATCCCAGCAAAAGGCTTATACGGGTGAAAGCCTGTTGAGCCTAAAGCCGGTGCCTTTGCTCCAGCAGTTTATCACTTCCTTGAATCCGTATCTAAATGGTTCTGGGGACCTGAATACGATGATCACCCGGCTGAAAGTGAAGGAAGCGGCCATGATCCTGATGGAAACCAATCCGGAGCTAAACGACTTGTTATTTGACTTTGATCCGCCGGGAAAAATTGATCTCAAAGCTTTTATGACGCAGCATTATAAGTTCAATGTTGATCTGAATCGTTTTGCTTACCTTACCGGGCGCAGTCTGGCTACGTTCAAACGTGATTTTGAGCATGCCTTTCAGACCTCGCCCAGCAAATGGCTGCAGGAACAGCGTTTGAAGCAAGCCTATTTTTTGCTTAAGGAGAAGGGACGCAAAGTAACCGATGTCTACCTGGATGCAGGCTTCAAGGACCTATCTCACTTCTCATTCGCCTTTAAGAAGGCTTACGGCGTGACGCCATCGAGTATAAGTAGTTAAGGTACAAGCCGCACGACTTTTTGCTATCTACACGCGAGCTTGTTAGCTTTGCAACGATGACAAACCCCACCATAACCTTTAAGGACCGGCTACGCGCCTTACGCAACCTCCCGGCATTTTTTAAACTGGTTTGGGCATCGGGTCCAGTGATGATGGCCATCAACATCGGGCTCCGCCTTTTAAAAGCGACCGTTCCCTTTCTTTTGCTGTTTATCGGTAAGCTGATCGTTGACCGGGTAGTTGCTTTGACCCAAACGCATAATTCAGTTGCCGAAGCCTATCTATGGGAACTGGTGGCGGCTGAGTTTGCGTTGGCAATTCTGTCGGATGGGCTCGGCCGGGCGATCACGCTGATGGACGGTTTACTCGGCGACCGTTTTGCTAATCATACCTCGGTGCGGATCATGGAACATGCCGGTGAGCTGGACCTTGACCAGTTTGAAGATGCTACATTCTACGACAAACTGGAACGCGCGCGACAGCAAACTGCCGGCCGCACGATCCTGCTGTCACAGGTCATGAGTCAGGTACAGGACCTGATCACAATGGGACTACTTGCCGCAGGGCTGGTCGTTTTCAATCCCTGGCTGATCGTTCTGTTGATTATCGCGATACTGCCTGCATTTTTGGGTGAGTCGTACTTTAACGATCAGACCTATGCGCTAAGCCGCAGGCAAACGCCGCAGCGCCGTGAGCTGGATTACCTGCGGTATATCGGGGCCAGTGACGAAACGGCAAAAGAGATCAAGATGTTCAGCCTGTCGGGCTTTGTTATTGACCGCTTTAAGGCATTATCAGACAAGTTTTATACTGACAGCAGACGGATCGCTGTAAAGCGTTCGCTTTGGGGGACATTTTTCGCGTTATTAGGGAGTCTGGGTTATTACGGCGCATACGTATTTATTATTCAGCAGACCATCCGGGGCTCGCTTACCATTGGCGAACTGACCTTCCTGGCCGGATCATTCCGGCAATTGCGCACTATGCTCGAAACCGTCCTGACGCGTTTTACCAGTGTTTCCCAAGGCGCTATTTACCTGAGTGATTTTTTTGATTTTTTCAAGATCAGGCCCAGAATCCATAACACCCCTCAGCCCCTGCCCTTTCCTGCTCCGATACAGCAAGGCTTTACTTTTGAAAATGTTGGCTTCAAATACCTGAACAGCGAACGCTGGGCGATACGCCACCTTAATTTCACGTTGCGACCTACAGAGAAACTGGCTTTGGTGGGTGAAAACGGTGCGGGTAAAAGCACGCTGGTTAAATTGCTGGCGCGCTTGTATGATCCGAGTGAGGGACGGATTATTTTGGATGGGCACGATCTGCGGGAGTATGACCTGAACGACCTCCGTAAGCACATCGGCGTGATCTTCCAGGATTTCCTGCGTTATCAAATGACCTTCTCTCAGAATATTGCGGCAGGGAACATTGAAGAACAGGCAAACAAGGAACTCATCTATCGTTCTGCTGCCCAAAGCATGGCGGACGAACTGGCGAATAAGTTGCCAGGAGGTTATGAGCAGATGCTGGGCAAGCGGTTTGCTGAAGGTGTTGAACTATCGGGCGGCGAATGGCAAAAGGTCGCCATCGCGCGAGCATACATGCGTGATGCGCAACTGATCATCCTGGATGAACCTACGTCTGCATTGGACGCTCGTGCGGAATACAACGTCTTTCAACGTTTTACTGAACTGACCCTTGGTAAAATGGCTGTACTGATCTCACATCGTTTTTCCACCGTAAGGATGGCGGACCGCATTGTGGTGCTGGACAAGGGGGAGATTGCAGAGATCGGCACGCATGATGAGCTACTGGAAAAAGGCGGGCGGTATGCTGAGTTGTTTGAGTTGCAGAAGATGGGGTATCAGTAAATAAATTTATATTCACCATAACCAAAGCCCGTTTGCAATGAACATCCGTATTGCCTTCCTCTCTACCCTCCTATCGATCGCAGCACTACCTTCAACTGCCCAGCAGCCGCAAACGGAAGCGCAGAAAAAAGGCCGCTTCAATGTTGGTGATGTCACTACTGATCCCCGCATTCACGATCCGTGTATGGCAATGGAAGACGGGACCTATTATGTGTATTCAACTAATGGGGGCATTCAGGTTTATTCGTCTAAAGATAGGAAGTCCTGGAAAAAGGAGCCTTCGGTGTTTGACAAGGCACCTGCCTGGGTGTTGGAAAAGATCCCAAGCTTCAAGGGACTTAGTTTTTGGGCACCTGATGTGAGCTACCATAACGGGCAATGGTATTTGTATTATGCAACCTCGGTATTCGGCAAAAATACTTCGGTCATTGGACTGGCTACCAACAAAACGCTGAATCCGAAGTCTAAGGATTATAGGTGGGTAGATCAGGGTATGGTGCTGCAGTCGGTCACTGGGCGGGATTACTGGAATGCCATCGATCCGAATCTTGCTGTAGATGAGGAGGGCACGCCCTGGCTGAGCTTTGGATCACATTGGGGAGGTTTGAAGCTGGTGAAACTGAATAAGGATTTCAAGACGGTCGCCGAACCGCAGGTCTGGTATACGATTGCAGCACGTCCGCGCGACTTTAAATACCGTGATGAGGAGCCCGGGAACTCGGCGATTGAAGCTCCGTTCATTTTCAAAAAAGGTAATTACTACTACCTCTTCGTATCCTGGGATGCCTGCTGCGTTGGTCCTAAGAGCACTTATCATATCCGGGTTGGTCGGTCGACCAAGATCACTGGGCCGTATCTTGATAAGGATGGTGTGAGTCTAGCCCAAAATGGGGGCACACTGGTGCGTGGTGGTGACACCGGGCCTGACAAGAAGGTTTACGCAAGGGGGCATAACTCAGTGCATACTTTCAATGGAACGGATTATTTGGTTTTTCATGGGTATACGGATACGTATGAGAAGATGGGGATTGAGAGGATTACGTGGAAGGATGAGTGGCCGGTGGTGGAGGTGCAAAATTAGCTGTAAAGGTGGCGGAGGTAAAGCGCTGGGTTATCCAGAAAAGATTTTGTAAGCTGATAATGCTCGGTTTCCTGATAGGTGGTTTGTTGGACTCCCGAGTCGCTAAACTCAAAAACCGCAGCGTCCGGATAACAAATGAGCATCGGAGAATGGGTAGCAATAATAAACTGTGCCCGTTCACTGATTTGCAATTCGTGGATCACAGAAATGAATGCGAGGATCCTTGCTGGTGAAAGTGCTGCCTCTGGCTCATCCAAGATGTAAATTCCTGATGTAAACTGATTGTTGAACAGCGAGAGAAATGATTCGCCATGCGACTGCTGATGAAGTGATTTGCCACCATAACCCTTAAGTACTTTATCATCTACCTTGGCTACCTCATCAATGTAGGTCGCAAAATTGAAAAAGCTTTCCGCGCGCATAAAAAATCCGTTGGTGATCCTGCGGGGCGTCCAGGTAAGGTGCAGGTATTTACCCAGCGGGGATTCATAACCGGCAGTATCCTGACCAAGAAGGTGGTTTCGGTTCCCGCCCCGCAAGCTAAAGCCACATTGATCAGCGATTCCTTCTAACAATGTAGACTTGCCAGATCCGTTTTCGCCAACCAGGAAGGTTACGTTCTTCGTCAAACGAAGATCAAGTCCATTCCTGAAAGATGGGATGCTTTGCAGGTAGCTGCTATCATCGATCGGGGATAGCCTGATATTGGAGAGGATGGCATAAGGCGTTTGTATAAATCAAATTTATGAAATATGCCCGGGTTCTGCATCTTCTGGTTAACTTAACGAAAACCAAATATGACCAAAACCTCTTTCGCCATGATTTGCTTATGGCTTCGAACTTTAGCATTTAGCACCGTGCTTTTATTTTCCAGCGCTGCCTTTGCGCAAGACACCAGACTTGATGCGATTAACAAAAAGGCTTACGCTCTGAGCCTGGATTCGACCGCAGCGGATAAAGAACTGTCTTTTTTGTCTAAGGAGCTTCAGGGAAAGACTGTTGTAGCAATTGGTGAGGCTTCGCACGGGACGCACGAGTTTTATGCGCTGAAGACTCGGATGATTGATTACCTGGTGCGGAACTGCGGCTTCAAGGCGATCTTGTTTGAATTTCAGAAAAATATGATTGATCCGCTGAACACATATCTGCAATCGGGAAAAGGAGATCTGAAGGCATTAATGCAGGGTATGGCGCTGTACAATACTAAAGAAATCTATTCGCTTTTTGAGCGGATGCGAAAGTACAATATTGGCAAGGATGCTAGTGAAAGGATAACGCTCGCCGGTGTAGATCGTGAAGAGTACTGGGGTGACCCGATCGGCCGGGATAAGCAGATGGCGGCTAACCTCATCAACTACAATGACAGCACGAAACGGAAGGCGATCCTTTGGACGCATAATGTGCATGCACTGAAGGATACGACGATTGACGCGGAACCTATGGGCTATCATCTGAAGCAGCATTTTGGGGATAAGTTTTACGTGATGGTGTTTGATACCTACCAGGGCACGGTAAATGTGTTGAATAACGGTGCGTTTGAGGCACATGATTTCAAATCCGGAGATGATGGCTTAACGGGGTTGCTGGCACGGGCCGGTCATAAGGTATTTTATCTTCCGGTCCACGGCGCCGCAAATCCATTGGGTACGGAAGTCCGCAAGATCATGAATATTTATTCAAACTGGCAGGAACCGAAGCCGCTCCCGGTGCGACCTGGAGTGGACTTCGATGCGATTATCTTTGTAAAGGATACGAGCGCTTCTGTGAAGTTGGAATAGCCTGTTATTCTTCCAGAAAAGGATAATCGATATATCCTTCTGTACCGCCGCCAAACATGGTGGCCCGGTCGGGTGCGTTGAGCGGTCCGTCCTTTTCAAATCTCTTTGGAAGGTCGGGATTGGCCAGAAAGAGGGTGCCGTAGGAGATGAGCTTAGCGACGCCCTTTTTCAGTTCTGCTTCGCCGGATGCCTTATTGTAGCCGCTGTTTGCAATTACGGTGGTTTTGATTTGTTTGCCGAATAGTTCGATCTCGTCATCTGGCGGGTAACTGGCGACGGGAAACATGGGGCTCCGTTTCATCAGCTCGACATAAGAGAAATCCAGTTGATTGAGCTGATCGATCAGGTATTGGAAGGTTTCGACCGGATTGTCGAACAAAATATCGCCGTAAGGATGAAAAGGTGATAGTTTGATGCCTACTTTGTCCCCTCCTACTGCAGCGATCAGTTCTTCCATGACTTCCAGGACAAAACGGCTCTTATTGGCGATGCTGCCGCCATACTCGTCTGTGCGCTGATTGGCATTGTCTGCCAGGAACTGGTTGGGTAAGTATCCGTTTGCAGAATGCAATTCTACGCCATCAAACCCTGCTGCCATCGCGTTTCTCGCGGCCTGGCCATAATCTTTAACGATGGCTTGAATTTCGTCGATGGTGAGTTCCCTGGGTGTCTCGAAGTCTTGAGGCCCCTGGGAAGTGAAGTGCTTCGACCCGGTGACGGCGACAGGTGACGGAGCTACCGGAAGTGCGCCTTTGCGGTCTATGGAGTGTCCTACTCGGCCGGTGTGCCAGAGCTGCGCAACGATAAGGCCGCCTTTTGCATGAACGGCCCCGGTTACCTTACGCCAGGCTTCGGTCTGTTCAGTTGTGAAGATGCCCGGCGTGAGGGGGCTTCCGATCGCCTGTTCGCTGATGTTGATGGCCTCGGTGAGGATCAGTCCTGCTCCTGCCCGTTGTGTATAATATTCGACGTGGATGTCGCTGACCAGCCCGTTAACGTCTGCACGGCTTCTGGTCATTGCAGACATGACCATGCTGTTTTTGAGATGTAGATTTCCCAGTGTGGTTGTTGTTAAGAGTTTCATGATATTTAGTGTTTACTGATGATTGACAGTGATTAACTTGTTTAAATTGATGTTGTTTGGTTGGGTCAGGCTTTTTGAGTGGTGAGATCAATCGCTATTTTGCCGATGTAGCCTCCTTTTTCGGCATAGGCATAGGCTGCCTGGGTTTGTGAGAACGAAAAGACCTTGCTGACGTGGATCTGAAGCCCGTTTTCTACGGCTTGTAGCAAAGTGCCAATGTTTTCCTGTGACGGCGCAGTGATGAGGGTAATGTGCTTTCTACTCCGGAACAGGTTTTTAATAGGCGTGGTGATTATATCTATTGGTCGCGGAACGGGATCCAGGTATATGCCCCTGGCATTGAGGAGTTGCTTTGCGTTTTGATAGCCCAGTTTACCAGAAAGGTCAATGACGATATCGTACCGGGCTCCCAGGGTAAGTGGATTCTCATTGCGGTAGTCTATGACGGCATCTGCTCCCCATTCCTGGGCATACTCGGTGCCGGCTGTGCTGGTAACCGCAGTAACATTTGCGCCTTTAGCTTTCAGCAATTGCAGCAGGAACATACCGAACCCGCCGGCGGCTCCATTGACGAGTACACGGGTGCTGGAGTCGATGTTGCCCATTTTTCCAAGTGCAGTCACTGCAGCCGCGCCTGCGGTCGGAATTGCCGCAGCCTGGTTTAAAGTGATTTGTGCAGGCTTCTTCCAGATCAGGCTGGCGGGCACGGCGACGTATTCTGCAAGTGCCCCTTCTTTCATGTTGTTTTTGACAACGCCAAATACTTCGTCTCCTTTTTTAAAACCGGATACGGAACTGCCGGTTTCCTCGATGATTCCCGAGAAATCGGTTCCTGTATGTTTGGGAAATCTGGAGCCGGACATCAGTTTCATCTCTCCTTTCCTGATTTTCCAATCTAGTGGATTGATGGAGACGGCGCTGACCTTGATCAATACCTGATCTGGCTGGATGGACGGTATTGACTCTTCTGTGGTTTGCAATACGCTGGTATTGCCGAACGCTTTGTATGCGATTGTTTTCATATGTCTTGAGTTATGAATGAACTACGCAACAAAGATGGTGGGTTGGCGGCTAGTAGACTTGTATCAAATCACTGTTGTGCTTTAAGGCTGTGGGAGGCATTCCGAACATCTGGTACATGTACTTATTCAATTGTGGAAGGTCATAAAAGCCGGAGTAATAGGCGATGTCGGTGAGGGCCTTGTCTTTTTCGGATAGGGTGACGTAGATGGCTTCTCTCAATCGGGTCCAAAGCAGGTATTTGGAGAGGCTGCTGCCGGTTTGCTGTTTGAATAATGAAGCCAGGCGCGAGGGAGAAAGGAAAACCAGGTCTGCAAAGGTTTGCGGGTTGATTGCGCGTTCGAAATAGTTGGCGTTGATGTAGTCGACCATGGTGGTTACCCTTTCGTCGTATTGTGGGGTTGCTGTGTCGGAAGTCAGGGAGGCAATAACGGAATGGGTATCGAATTGTTCCGTTTCCAGTTTGAAATGGTTTTGTATGTCGGCTTTAGAGGTAAATAGGATGCAATCTTGGCCGGGCAGGAAGCTTTCGGATAGCTTGAGACCAACATTGGAATAGGGCTCGATATTTAGCACGCTGAGGCTCCCCTGCTCGGCATTACATAGATGCGTGACCTGGGGTTTGATGATGAAGCCGTAGATGTGCTGGTGGAGCTGGCCATTGATCGTTGAGGTGAATGGCAAGTCGCCCGACAGGACGATCTGGTAGGCCGAATGCTGATGAATTTCTACGGTGAGATTGCGCGCAGTGAGTGCAAGGATAAATGGATTTTTTAATTGGGCTTTCATTGTGTAAATTCACTTCTAAATTAACAATCTATGTCCAAGATTAAGTCAGCATTTTCTACTGATACTCCTGGGGTGACCATCTAACTGTTATGGAACTTATAAACATCATTGCAAAAGTTTTGATCGCGGTTGTCGCGATCGAACACCTGTTCATTTTATGGATGGAAATGTTTGCCTGGGAAACAATTGGGAAAAAGGTATTTAAGAAGGCTATGCCTGAAGAATTATTTAAGCCTACCAAAGGTTTAGCAGCCAATCAGGGATTGTACAATGGTTTTTTGGCAGCAGGGCTGATATGGAGTTTTTTCATTTCCGATCCGGTATGGCAAAAGAACGTTGCGCTGTTTTTCTTAGTATGCGTAATCACTGCGGGTACCTACGGTGCAATCGTGTCCTCTAAAAGAATATTTGTCACCCAAGCATTGCCAGCAATTATTGCTTTGGCGTTTTTGTTGATGACGTAGGGCGAGGGCGGGCTGTACCCGGTAGTCAACTGACATCACAGGCTACCATTTCCCATGTTTGATAACAAAGGTTGACCTAAGGAACATCGATGTGCCGATTGCAGGTAAGAAAACCACAAAAATGAGCCAAACCAACTTCTCTGGTCGGGTCAGGTTTTTGTTTTTGATTACTGCTACAAGTCCATATAAGATGAAACAGAAGATAATGAGGTATATAAGATTAATCAAGAGGCAGTGATTTAGATAGTTAAAAATAGCATTTTCCAGGTAATAGCTGTAAAGAGGATACAAAAGGAAATTATGAGCATTTGAAAACGTAAAAAATATCCATAGGCGATTTTGCTGGGATTTGCAAAAGGTAACCTCAGCTGATCATCTTTGCTTTGATGGGTTAAGTAGTTGACTGCAGGAACAAAAATTATGATAATCGCATAAAATTAATATCTTTAAGAAACTAATGATTGAAAGTATGCAGCCATTTCAGCCAGTGAACCCGATACTACAACTGATCCGCCGAATATTGATCTGGGGAACAGTTGAAGCCCTGTTTCTTCGTTTTTTCCTGAATGTACCATGGGTACTGGTGATGATTTTTGTGACCGGCTTTGTGATGGTTCAGGTGGCAAGGCACTTCTGGAAAGCCAGACGGCTGGCTTCCTGATCAATTGCTCATAACCCGTGCCGGTTCATAAAGGATTTTTCTTCGTCTAAAATATGGTCATCATCGATTGCCGGTGCGGCCTTGATCCCTGCCAGGGAAAGTTCATCCATAATGTCAACAAAATTCTTGTAGCTGGAGCCAGAGGTAGGCTTAATGATGATAAACAGGGGCTTACGGTTATCATTATGATTTGCTAATGCTACTTTTTGCATACTTTCTATAATCGATTTTCTGATCTGATTGAAGTTGGTTATGTCAGGTTTGACCTTTCCGGGCTCACCCACATACCAGGCGATTTTGTCATTTTTTCCAAGCAAAATGGTCATTGTCCTGGACGCAGGCCAAGCCTCCTGCACGCCGCCGTCATCCGGCTTTGCCACATCCATAGCAACGGGCTTTGAAAGTGAAGTGGTCAACATAAAAAAGGTGATCAACAGGAATGCCAGATCAACCATTGCAGTGAGGTCCACTTTAGGGACCGCCCTACTGTTTCGGGATACGCTAAGTTCAGCCATAATCTTTTAGTTTTAGATATCTGAATGATGACACAATCTTCAGAAATCCATACGATTATTCGCTTTATATAGAAAAAAATGCACCCTTATTCTTTGAAAGCGTTACCGATAGCTGGCTTATTGGCCCAGTCAATCCGGTTATTCCTCAGTTGAAACTTCTCCTGAACTCCATTGGCGATAACTCTGTACGCGCCTTGAATAACCTGCTGAAGGACTGCGGATGCTCAAAGCCCAGCGCATAGGCCACCTCACTGACCGATAAGTTTGTGGTGGACAACTTTTCCTTGGCCTTTTCGATGAGCCTTTCATGGATATGCTGCTGCGCGTTCTGCCCGGTCAAGGTCCGCAACATATCGCTCAGGTAACTGGGCGACAGGTTCAACTGCCCGGCAAGATACTGTACAGTTGGAATACCGCGGCTCAGCGCCTGCTCATCTGCAAAATAAGCGGACAGGATTTTTTCGAGCTTTACCAGCAGGTCGCTGTTCACCACCTTCCGGGTAATGAACTGCCGCTTGTAAAACCGTTCCGCATAGGTCAGCAGCAGCTCAATCTGGGCGACGATCATATCCTGGCTCAGCTCGTCGATGCGATTGTCCAGTTCCTCCCCTATGCTTTCGAATATCGCAATGACTTTTGCCTTCTCGCTTTCAGACAGGTGCAGGGCCTCGTTCGCAGCATAGGAGAAGAATCCATATTGCCTGATCTTCTTGGCCAGGGGGTAGTTCCAGAGCAGGTCCGGGTGGATCAATAGCGTATACTGGGAACAGGCACCACTGCTCAGCTCCTCTCCACCACCCATCACCTGCCCCGGAGCGGCAAATAAAAGCCCGCCCTCATCAAAATCATAATGACCCTGGCCGTAGCGGATGCGTCCGCTCAGCCGGGGTTTATAGGAGATCTTATAAAAGCTCAGTACATGTCCACCGGCCGGTGGCCGGACCTCTGCGTCCGTTCCGGTGCCGATCAGGGCCACCAGCGGATGTTTGGGACCGGGTAAGCCCATGGCCTGCAGCGCCTCGGTGAGGGAGCTGAATTTTTTCGGTGCTTGTTCTTCCTTCTTCATTACAATAAAGCTAAGCGTTAGTCATCGCAAAACCAGACTTATTTTTGCGCCGATGCAGAAATCTCGTTCCATTCTTCCCAAACGGCCATCCGTTCCTGGTAAGTCTTCCGGGTCCATTCCAGGTTATGACTGCCCAGGTTGAAGCGCAGCGGCGGATTGCCGGAGTCGACCATTTTGAACAGTGCCTGCGGCGTCGCTTTAGGATCGCCACGTTCCAGCGCCTGCAGGCTTTTGAAGAACTCCGCTTTATAGTCTCCGTAAATATCCATGCCCGCAGCAAATTTCAGCGACTCCTGGCTGCCGAATTCGGTAGCATATGCTCCGGGTTCGATAATGGTTACTTTGATGTTGAACGGTTTCACCTCGGTCGCCAGGCTTTCATGAATGGCTTCGAAGGCCCATTTGGATGAACAATAATAACCGATAACCGGCAGCGTAACGTGGCCGAGGTTGCTGGAAGTACCCAGGATATGGCCATAGCCTTGCTCGCGCAATAAGGGCAGCGCTGCCTGGATGACCGAAACAGGTCCGATCACGTTCGTTTCATACAGCATACGAATGTCATCGGCACTGCTTTCCTCTATTGTTCCTACCAGCGAATAACCTGCATTGTTGAGCACGATATCCAGATGACCGAAATGTGCATATGCTTTTTCTACTGCATCTTTGGCCTGCTTAGCGTCAGTAACGTCCAGTTCGAGCGTCAGTACGCGGTCCCCGTATTTATCGTTCAGGTCGGTAATGCTGCTGAGTTTACGTGCGGTGGCAGCGACCCTGCCGCCACGCTCCAGGGCTGCCTCGGTCCATATCCTGCCAAATCCGCGTGAGGCGCCGGTAATGAACCATGTCTTTGATTGATAAGTTTTTTGTTCCATAGTGGTACAAATGTCCCTATTGTCTTTTCTGGAGAAATAACTGAAACGGGGATGTTTGTAACCGAAACCGGGATGGAATACCCTTGCTCCTATGACTGCCTTAACTTCACAAAGCGCTGGTCCAGGTACTGGACACCTAAAAAGGCGACAACTACTGTGAGAAGGACAAACTTACCTGAGTACAGGATGCGCAATAGCTGTTCAGCGAGCGACGCGTTTAAAATAAACAGCCCGATGAAAACGAGGCAACCGGTCAGCAAACCCCAGGCCACTGCAGCTACCGAAGCCTTAAACTGCCTTGACCGGGCAAATACATGGCGTGTGACCATCGCCGGAAAGCCAAGAGGTAAATCCACTTTAGGTTCTTCCTTCAGGGCCTGCATCAGCAGGCGGTCCAGTTCCTCATTTTTCATATCACTCATGCTTTAAGTAAAGTTCCAGTTTTTCCCTTAATAATTTCTTCGCCCTGAACAGGTAGTTTTTTACTGTGCCCTCCGGCATGCCGGTGATCTCCTCGATCTCCTGGTAGCTGAATTCCTGCAAATGGTACAAGGTCAGCACCGTCCGGTAATTCAAGGGCAGCTGGGCGATCAGGTGGTGCACATAGGCGTTCACGTCCTTCCGGATCAGGATTCGCTCCGGTGTATGCTCTGTAAAATGAAGGTTATCCAGCTCGTCGTTTTCACTGGTGCTTCTGTTCAGTTGGTCATTTTTGTATTTACGCAAATGGTTAACGGAGGTCAGATAGGCGATCCGTGCGATCCAGGTACTCAGTTTAGACTGAAAAGTGAATGTGCCAAGTCCCTTATGTACCTTAATAAATACTTCCTGGCAGACGTCGCTCAGATCGTCTTCATTCCGGATCATCCTGCTGCTCACATGGAGTACCAGCCTTTGATACTGCTCTACCAGGCACTTAAAGGCCCGTGCATCTCCGGCGAGTACTTTACTTACCAATTCCTTTTCAGGTACCATGCGCGAGTAGACACGGGCAATCCGTTTAATGTTGCAAATTTTTTAAAGAAAGTAACTGGAATAAAATATCGTATTTTTCTGCAACATTATAAAAAAGCGGCGTGTCTACTGTGGCAATTGATCACATTTAAAATTTACGATTATGCAATACATGGAAAGTATCACCATCTCAATAGCGTTTTTTGTTACCGTGGCAGTAGTTGTCATCGCTGTTTTGAACTTCATTCTTAAAAACCGGCTGATCAGTTCTGGTCAGACAGACCCTGAGCTGCTCAAAATGCTCAGCAATTCTTTCGACCATCAGCTGGCCTCATTAAAATGGGGCGTTGTCCTGGCCTTTGCCGGACTGGGCCTGGTGGTAATTAATTACATCCCGGATGCCCGTACCCTTGAGTCGCCGCTGCCCTACGGCATCGAATTGCTGTTTCTGGCCATCGGTTTCCAGGTTTACTACCTGCTGGCCATGAAGTCAAAAAAACCATAATCCCTCAAAGGCTCCGACTACACTTACATCATGAGATCATACACGAAATTCCTGCTGATTTTAGCAGGCCTGATCAGTATTGCCTTTTCAGAACCATCGAATGCGCAAACCAAATACGCTGGTTTCAGCATACAAGGGCAATTGATCGACTCGGCAAGCGGCAGGCCCGCATCCTGGGCAACCGTCCGCCTGCTGAACAACAATGCCCAAAATGTCAAAAGTACTACCGCAGACAGTACGGGCAAGTTCCGGATCGGTAGTATCCCCGCAGGCAGATATTCCCTGAATATATCGCAGATTGGATACCAGGACAATACCCTCCGGGTAGACCTGGAAGACACGCTGAAAGCTCAGACCGATCTGGGTATGGTCCGTATCCGGGCCAGCGCGGCACAGCTTAAGGGTGTTGAGGTGCGGGCCATAAGGCCCCTGGTGAAGCAAGAGACCGACCGGCTCGTTTACGATGTCCAGGCAGATCCGGACAGCCGGGGCAACAGCGTACTGGAAATGATGCGAAAGGTACCTTTTGTTTCGCTGGACGGGGAACAGAACCTCCTGCTGAAGAACAGTACGGGTTTCCGGATATTTATCAATGGCAGGCCGTCAGGAATGGTCGAACACAACCCCAGGGAAGTACTCAGAAGCATGCCGGCCGCTACCATTGAAAAGATCGAAGTGATCACCAATCCACCGGCCCGGTATGACGCCGAAGGATTTGCAGGCATCATCAACATCATGATGACGAAAAAAACTGCTGATGGCTACAATGGTACCCTTAACGCTAACGTCAGTCTTCCTGCCGGAGGCCCGGGCCTTGGCGGCAGCTTCAACTTCAAGGCAGGCAAATTCAATGCTTCAGTATTTACAGGTGCGTCTTACAACGAGGTGCCTGCCACTACTCAGTATCTGCAAAGAAATGCCGGGGACGGCAGCTTTCTTGATCAGTCCGGTCAGCACAAATCCAGCGGTAAGACTGGCTATGCCGGTACAGAAATCAGCTACGAGATCAGCGAGGTGCAGTTGCTGTCTGCTCAGTTCAATGCCAACAGGAACTGGTCTGATGCGTTTCAATGGCAACAGTCTGCGCTTACACAAAATGGCGCTTTAATGCAAGGTTACCGCCTGGAAAATGTCTTTAATGGCAACAATGACAATATTGAAGCATCTGTCAATTACCAGCTCGGGTCAAGGACCAGCAAGGCACGCGCCTTTACCTTTTCCTATCGGTATGCTGATTACGAGAATGAGAATGGCAACCGGCTTGCCTTATCCGAACTGGTCAGCTACCCCTATTCGGGTTTCCGGCAAAACAATGAGGCAGGTACCGGCGAACATACCCTCCAGGCCGATTACGTGGATAAATTCGGCGAACTGGGTCTTGAGGCGGGTATAAAGTCCATCCTCCGCAGCAACAACAGTCACTTTACTTATTCATCGGCAGAGGTTACGCGGAATGATTTTAAGCCGACGCAGGATGTATACGCAGCTTATACTTCGTTAGCCTATAAGTTTGGAAAATGGGGCGTTAAGGCCGGGGTAAGGGCTGAGCAGACGATAGTCGGCGGCGACATCGGCCAGGATTACCTCAACGTAGTGCCGTCCCTGTCCATTGGTACCCAGCTATCGGACAAGCACAACCTGAATTTCGGGTTTTCCCAGCGGTTGAAACGCCCGGGCATCAACAGGCTCAACCCCTTTACCGATCGCAGTAATCCCAATGCGGAATTTACAGGCAATCCTGCGCTCAGACCATCTACCATCAACAATGTCATGGCTGGTTATAACTTGAATGGCAAACTGTCCGTTAATCTCGGCCTGACCTGTTCTTTCTTCAACAACCTCGACTTCCGCATCGTTACCTATGACGAAGCCACCAAGGTTACCAGGAGTACTTATGCTAATGTCGGCAAGGGAAAAGCCCTGACTGCAGATCTTTACCTGAATTACACACTGGGCAAAAAGGCAAGCCTGAGCTTCAATGGTAATCTCGCGCTTTTAGATGTCTCTGCTAAAAACGAAATTGTACCGCCAACCGAAGGTGCGTTTCATAATTTTACATTTACTGGCAGCTACCGTCCGCTGGCTGTCTGGCGGTTATCGGGAAATGTCAACGTGGTCGGAAGGTCACCCAGTTCCCGTTCCTTTCAGTCATTTACAGCGTCCCTGGTCAATACCAGCTTTACCAGCAGCCACGAGCTCATTAAGGACAAACTGGACTTTACCGTGACGCTGAACAATCCCTTCTCTAAGTTCCGCACACTGGTAATACTAACGGAGGGCTCTGACTTCACTGAACGCAGCAGCGACCAGTCTTATCTGAGGGCTTACAGGTTCAGTCTCAACTATAAGTTCGGAAAGTTAAAGGAGGGCGTTAAGAAAACCAGGCGTGGCATCAGGAATGATGATGTATCCAACTAAAACTGGCGATCCAGCGTATAATATTTTGAGAGAGCGTTAATTTAGATGGCGGGGCATGGCCAGTAGGCCTCGCTCCGTTTTTTTTTATTACCTGTTAGGCTGAGGTGTAGTCCTCAGGTAAGGTTTGATCACCTTGTGTCCTTTAGGGAATTTTGAAGGGATATCCTCTGTCTTAATGCTGTTGGCGACAACGACATCCTGTCCGTCTTCCCAGTCTGCAGGGGTAGCCACGCTATAATTAGCGGTCAGTTGCAGGGAATCGATTACCCTAAGTACTTCGTTGAAGTTACGGCCGGTTGAAGCCGGATAGGTAAGGGTCAGCTTTACTTTCTTGTCAGGAGAGATCACAAAAAGTGAACGTACGGTCAGGGTATCGGAAGCGTTGGGATGGATCATATCATAAAGATCGGCTACCTTTTTGTCCTCATCTGCAATGATCGGGAACTCTACATTCGTATTCTGTGTCTCGTTGATGTCGTTGATCCAGCCTTTGTGCGATTCTACGGAGTCTACACTTAAGGCAAGTACCTTTACATTCCTTTTTTCGAATTCATTCTTCAGCGAGGCGGTACGGCCAAGTTCAGTAGTACACACTGGTGTATAATCTGCAGGATGTGAGAACAATACTCCCCAGCTATCGCCAAGGTATTCATAGAAGTCAATTTCTCCAATGGAGGTTTTTGCCTGAAAGTTGGGCGCGGTGTCCCCTATTCTTAAACTCATAATTGTTAATTTTTAAAGTTTATAATAATGTCTACAATTTAGGTATAGTAATTAAAATAATTCTCTTTGATTTGTAATATCTTCATCTGGCCTCAGGAATTTAATTTCGGGGATCTTCGCGCCCAGATGTTTGTTGAACTGCTGAATGGTATAGTTTGCAAGGATTGGCGTGTCCTTTTCGTCATGCTGGTGAAGGAAGAAGTATATCTCAGAGAGTCCCTTATCCATCCACAATGCGATTCTTTCTACCCATTCGTCTACCCTTGAAAAATCGGAAGCCTGGTGCTTTTCTCCGTTCCCCACAAAACGGACGAATATCTCGGGTATGGTCACTTCCATATGTACGCAATCCCTCCTGCCGCTTGCATCGGTAATGACGGCACCTTTTCCATAACGGGAGAGCATTTCAAAAAGCCCACTCCTTGCACCCGGATCTGAAAACCACTGAGGGTGTCTGACTTCGACAAAGACTTTCAGGTCTGCTGGCAAGTGTTTAAGATAGTGATCAAGCACATCCAGGTTGTTCGGACCGAAATTATCACCCAGTTGCAGGAAACAGGGGCCCAGAAATTCCCCAAATTCATGTATGCTGGCCAGGTACAGGTCTGTAGGTATCTCGGCGTCCTTCAAACGCTTAATATGGCTGATGGTCCTGGAAAACTTAGGACAGAATACAAACTTATTTGTGGCGTTTCCGGCGGTTTTATCGTACCATTTCCTGATGAGTTCAGGTGCAGGAATACTGTAAAAAACGGCATTAAGTTCTATGGAATTGAAATGTTTTACGTACTCGTCCAGGAAGTTCGCTTCCTTGGTTTTAGGCGGATAAATCATCCCTAACCACTCCTTACGCCCCCATTTGGCGCAGCCTACAAAAAAATGCGGATCGGGCACCTTGCTCCTGTTTAATATCTTTATGGTCTGTGCCCCGTCAGCGGGTAAAGTGAAGTCTACGGATTGCAGTTCTTGATCAGGTAATTTTCCAAAATCCATCTGAAAGGTAATTAAATACAAAACCCCGAAACTAATGTAAAGTTTCGGGGTTTGCCATATATCCTGAAAAGGAATTTCTATTTGTAGACCTTGATCATGAAAACGTAGTCCTTGATCTTCTCGATCTGTTTGGTTTTGCTCAGCCCCTGGAGATTATTCCTTTTGCTGAACGCAACTTTGGTATTCAGCGAATCGTTTGGAATAGAGTTCAGTGCTTCCTGGATGTATTTTGACTTAACTGCGAATGTGGCACCGTCAACCTGGTTCTGCTTTGCACTGATGACACCGATGATATTGCCACGCTGATCCAGTAAGGGACCTCCGCTGTTTCCGGGGTTAACCGGGATGGATACCTGGTATTGAGTGGTATCTCCGTTATAACCGGTCCTGGAACTTACATAGCCTCTTCCGTAAACGGCATCATCTTTCGGAAAGCCGAGGGTGTATACTTCCTCACCCATTCCGATGGTATTTGATTTAAGCCTGTATGGCAGACTGGAAAGTCCTTTAAACTTATCGTCCGTGATCTTCAGGATGGCAAGATCATACTGTGAATCTGTCCTGATGACGCGTACCTTGTAAGGTGTACCGCTATTGTCCACCACAGTGATGGATTCTGCTCCTTCAATAACATGCAGGTTGGTGAGCAGGTAGCCATTGGAGGTAAGTGCGAAACCTGTACCGCCATAATTTGCCGGACGTTCATTCCTGGGCTCCGTGGCAACGGCCGCAGAGGAATTTATCTTTCTGATCAGGCTGCTTTGAGAGTTTTTGATCTTGCCCAGTTCGCTCCGCATCAGTTCCACATTCCCGATCTGCTGAGTGTTCTGGTTAATGGAATACAGCATCGCAAAGGAAAGCAGGATAAATGAAGCGGCAATGCCTATGGTCGCCTTGTTTTTACGCCACATGTTGACGATAAAGGAAGGATGCGGCCTTAATGCCTTACTCAGGGCTTCGACATCAATACTTGCGTGGGCCTGGTCCATTCTGTGCTTTAGCGCTACGGTTTGTCCATAGTCTTTAAGTGATTCGAGGAAGACTTTGTGGGCTACGACCCTATGGTCTATAGACGGGTCCTTGATGCGAAGTGCCTCGAAGGCCTGCATTTCAGCCGGGGTAAGTTTACCGTTCAGATAATCCTCAATAATTGCTTCCAGTTCTATCTCGTTTCTCATTTCACTATGTTTGAAAAAACAACTTCTTTAACCTTTGCAGACATTTATACTTTTGTGTCTTTGCATTATCTGTATTGGTATAACCAAATTTCTCACAGATATCCTGCATAGACAGGTTATGGATATAAAAGTCCTGAATAATGGTCTTGCAAGGTTCTCCAAGATGAAGGAGCGCAGCCTGCATCTGCTCAAACTGCCGGTCTTTCTCTTCATGATGCTCGATGTCTTCATCGACAGCGATCACAACATCTTCGAAGTCGGCGATATTACTGGTCTTCTTACTCTGCTGTGCAAGTTTCTTTAACCAGATTCGCCTGCAAACCGAATAAAGGTAGGTTTTCAACTTACTGCTCAACTCGAAATTGCCGCTTTTAACCTTATTATATACAACGATGATTCCTTCCTGGTAAACATCTTTGGCGTCGTCATCGTCCCCGTTATTGTTCAGTATGAACTGCAACACCATCGGGAAATATCCTGCATACAATCTGTTCAGCACCTCCTCCGAGCCATTCAGTATCCCTAATACAACCTCTCTATCTGTTGGAACTGAACTGCTTAACTTATTATTCACCAATTAATACTTTTATACATGAATGGTAACCCAATGTTAAACAAAAAAAAGATCATTTTTTTGTCACAGCTTCTTTTTAACCCGGAAAAATATACCTTTTCGGGCGTAAAACAGGACCGGATATTTTTTTTTTATTTTTTTCGGGTTACCTGGGTTACCTTTTGCCTTCCGGGGTATTAAGAGTAAAATTAATTAATTATTTAAAACAGAATTAGAAATGAAAAATGCATTTAAATTTGGCTTTTTAGCTTTAGCAATCTCTTTATCAGTAGCTGCTTGTAACTCTGAGAAATCAGGTGAGTCTACAGACACTACAATGACTGACTCTTCTACTATCACTACTGAAGTTGACACTACTGTAACTGACTCAACTGTTAAAGATACAGCTGTAACTACCACTACTACTACTACTGACACCGTTAAGCACTAAGCTAAACTTGACAGATAAAAAAGGCTTCTGATACGTCAGAGGCCTTTTTTATTGCCCTCGTATTTATTATTTGAATAATGTTAACTTTGCGGCTTAAAAAATACCGCAATTCATGACTTTATCTTCTCTCCAGGCCATTTCTCCGGTTGACGGACGTTACCGAAATACTACAAATGCCCTTTCCGGTTACTTTTCAGAATACGCACTGATAAAATACCGTGTGTATGTAGAAATTGAATATTTTATTGCTTTGTGCACTATAAATATTCCGGGGCTGCGGGGTTTTGACCAGGTTAACTTTGACAGACTGCGTGCGATACATGAGCAATTCTCTGAGGAAGATGCACAAGAGATCAAATCAACGGAAAAGATCACCAATCATGACGTAAAGGCGGTAGAGTATTTCATTAAGAAAAGGTTTGACCAGTTTGGCCTTCAGGATTACAAAGAGTTCATCCATTTTGGACTGACTTCGCAGGACATCAACAATACGGCCATTCCGCTGACGGTGAAGCTTGCACTGCAGGAGGTCTACTATCCACAACTGGAGACACTGATCGGTAAGATCAGGGAACTGGCCGGAGAATGGAAAAACGTTCCCCTGCTTGCCCACACCCATGGACAGCCAGCCTCACCTACAAAACTTGGAAAAGAGTTCCTGGTATTTGCTGAAAGGTTGGAAATACAGCTGGACAGCCTGAAAAAGATCCCTAACAGTGCAAAGTTTGGTGGTGCCACAGGCAACTTCAATGCGCATCATATCGCTTATCCGGAAGTGGACTGGGTTTCGTTTTCAAATCACCTGGTAAACGACATACTTGGGCTGCACCGTGCACAGCATACCACCCAGATTGAACATTATGATCAGTTTGCCGCACAGTGTGATGCAATGAAGCGGATCAACAACATCCTTATAGACATGGACCGGGACATCTGGACCTACATCTCCAAGAACTATTTTAAGCAGAAGATCAAGGAAGGCGAAGTGGGTTCTTCGGCCATGCCGCATAAAGTAAATCCTATCGATTTTGAAAATGCGGAAGGCAATGCAGGGATAGCCAATGCACTGTTTGAGTTCTTTGCAGCCAAACTACCGGTATCCAGGTTACAGCGTGACCTTACTGATTCCACTGTATTACGCAATATCGGGGTACCCGTGGCCCATACTCAAATTGCCTTTGCCTCTACGTTAAGGGGCCTGAACAAGCTGCTGTTAAACGAAGAAGCCATAAACACTGATCTTGAAAATAACTGGGCTGTAGTAGCGGAAGCCATCCAGACCGTACTTCGCAGAGAAGCCTATCCGAATCCTTATGAAGCCCTGAAAGACCTTACCCGCACCAATGAGAAGATCACTGCCGCAACGATGTCAGTATTCATTGATGGATTGGATGTGAGCGAAGCGGTGAAACAGGAACTGAAGGAAATTACGCCCTTTAATTATACCGGAATATTCTAGTCCTGATAGCATAAAGGTCTTTAGCGTCATAGGATTATCCTGTCCAGGTGAACTATATAATGACCTAAAACAGACAACGCCGTCAGTCTTTGCATTGGGTAATTATTTATTTTTGTATAAAAAAAAGGAAATGACCATTAACGTATATACAGAACAAACACCAAACCCTGCCACCATGAAGTTCATGGTCAACAAATTACTGATCAACGGCAGTGAAGACTTTGCGACCAGGGAAAGTGCGGAACACTCTCCTTTCGCCAGGGAGTTGTTCAAGTTTAATTTTGTGAACGGGGTATTCTTTGCGAGTAACTTTGTTACGATCACCAAGACGGAAGATGCCGATTGGACAGATATAGAACCGATCCTTAAAGACTTTGTGAAGGGGGCAGTAGAGTCAGAGTACAAGATAAAGGAAGATACTACAGCTGAAAGCCCGGTCTTTGAAGGAACAGACACAGAAATTAAGATACAGCAGATCCTGCATGACTATGTGCGTCCGGCCGTGGAGCAGGACGGTGGTGCCATCAGCTACAAATCGTTCGACGAAGCTGAAGGGGTAGTTACTGTCGAACTGAGAGGTTCCTGCAGCGGATGCCCCTCTTCCACGATCACTTTAAAATCGGGAATACAAAACTTGCTGCAACGCATGGTACCAGAAGTAAAGGAAGTTATTTCCGAAGCATTATAAGAAAAAGGCCGCTTAAGCGGCCTTTTTTATTTGTTGAAGTGCAGGCGCATTTCATCCAGTAATTCTGCCTCTACTTTTCCGTTACCGGCAAGTATTTCCCTTTCTTCTATAAATTCTTCCCCGCCTTTAAAATTTGATACGGTGCCGCCGGCCTGTTGTACCAGGTAGGCACCGGCTGCTACATCCCAGGCATTGAGGTTATATTCGAAAAAAGCATCGAACCTTCCACAAGCCACATAGGCGAGGTCAACTGCGGCAGAACCCATCCGCCTTAAGCCGTGGCACTTTCTCATTAACGAGCCTAGCAAATCCATGTACTGTTCCTGATGTTCAAATGCATAATAGGGGAATCCGGTAGCCAAAAGGCTGTCAGCAAGCCGGGACCTGTCTGATACGCTGATCTTCCTGTTGTTCAGGAAAGCGCCGCCGCCTTTATACGCATAGAACATTTCTGACCTGTTGATCTCATAAACCACTCCGATCACAGGCTGATCTGCTTCATATAAAGCGATACTGATTGAATAAACCGGTATGCCATGAATAAAATTGGTGGTGCCATCCAATGGGTCTATGATCCAGTTGTAGGTCTCCCCTCTGCTGGTTTCGGTCTTTTCCTCAGTGGTGAATCCCGCCTCCGGCAACAGCTTCTTCAGGTTTCTGGTCAGTTGCTTTTCCGCATTCTTGTCTACATAGGAAACCAGGTCATTCAGCCCCTTGGTTTCTATCGCAGAGGCATCGAAGCCCATCGATTCCTTTCTGATGAAATTACCAGTAAGGCGCGCGATCGCGACAACCTTCGTACATAACAGTTCGTAATCCAAATCTTATAGCTAATAATTCTTCAATTTTTCCTTGTTCCTTATGGAATAGGTAACCAGCAACAGTCCTGAAAGGAACAAAAGTACCGAGATCATCTCGGCCTGTGTAAAGCTAAGCCCTCCAACATGGTATTTTGTGTTTACCCTGATCAGTTCGATAAAAAAACGCTCCACACCATTCATCATCAGGTAAATACCAAACATCATGCCCGGCAGCTTGATCCGGTTTCGCAACTTCCATAAGATCAGGAATAAAACAAAACAAACGATGACCTCGTAAATCGGCGTAGGGTAAACGGGCTCGGGGAGTACATTGCAGAATCTGCCGACGCAGCCAGGTATAGGTACACCTTCATTGGCTACGTTATTGGGATAGGTATAGGCCCATAACCAATCGGGAAGCCAGCTGAAAGGTTTGGGATTCAGGTTAACAATCCCCCAATCACCATCTCCTGACATGTGGCAGCCGATCCTTCCCACACTGTAGGCCAGCATCATACCAGGCCCGCCGATATCGAGCATATGCAAAGGCTTGATCCCATTTTTATTTGCAATATAAAGTACCGCGGCACCGCCACAGATCAGGCCGCCATAAAAGGTCAGGCCGCTAAAGGAAAGCAGGCCACCGATCGGATCCTGTACAAAAGTATCCCAGTGTTCAAGATTATCAAATATCTTAGCACCTAAGAACCCCCATACTGCGGCCCAGACGATCAGATTGCTCATCAGTTCATGAGGTTTCTGGATCACCTCAACGTTTTTGGGTTTATCCAGCTTACGGGCCTCTTTCTCTTTATAATCCCAGTAGGCAAAAAGGCCGGCAAAAAATAATCCGCCTAGAAGATTTCCCTTCACCGAGAGCAGTACGGCTTGCGCATCGCTTACCAGTAGCTTGTAGTTGAGCAGGGAATAAACGAGCTTATATCCTATCAGGAAGCCGAAAAGGCCATTCAGCACCAGTTCGCCTGCAGTCGCGGGCTTACCTGTCAGTATTGTCTTTTTTATAAATCTTAAAATGCCCAGTGCTTCCTTACGTTTAAACTCCTCGGTAAAAGCCCAGTACCCGGCAATGAAAGCCAAAGCTACAAATACACCGAAAGTGTTAAAGGGAAGTGGGATCTGAATACCGAAAAGATACTCCAGGAAGTGGGAAACAGTAGGAAACATACGTAAAAAAGTTTTATGCGAATATAGGATTAATGCGCTAAAACCGTTTCGATTTCGGCAACTTCCACTTCGCCTGCTGCACCGATCTCTACCAGTTTGACCAGTTTGACTTCATTGACAAGTACAGGGTCATATTTTGCCCGCACTTTTACATAGTTCCGGCTAAAGCCATGCATAAACCCATCCTTCTGATCATCCTCAAAGAGGACTTCCGCAACTTTTCCGATCTGGGACTCATAAAAGGCCCTGCGTTTTTTGTCTGAAAGAATGTGGAGCATTTTGTTCCGGTCAGCGCGTACGCTCCCGGCAACGCGTTCCTGCATTTCTGCAGCGGCGGTCTGTTCGCGTTCAGAATAGGTAAACACGTGCAGATAAGAAACTTCCAGCTCATTGAGGAACTGGTAAGTGTCCAGAAAGTCCTCCCGGGTCTCACCAGGGAACCCCACAATAACGTCCACACCGATACAGCAATCGGGCATTACCGACTTGATCCTAGCCACCCTTTCCGCGTACAGTTCCCGGCGGTAACGTCTGCGCATTAAACCCAGTACTTTATTGGAACCCGACTGGAGCGGAATGTGAAAATGGGGGACAAAACGTTTAGAGATAGCCACAAAATCAATGATCTCATTAGACAGCAGGTTAGGCTCGATTGAGGAAATTCTGATCCTTTCTATCCCTTCTACTTCATCCAGCGCCCTTACAAGGTCAAAGAAACGGTCCTCCCGCCTGCCATCGCGTATCCCGAAATCGCCCAGGTTTACACCGGTAAGCACAATCTCCTTGACGCCTGAGGCGGCGATTTGCCGCGCACGGTCCATTACGTTTTCTATGGTATCGCTCCTGCTGCCGCCTCTGGCCAGAGGTATGGTGCAATAAGTGCAGGGATAATCGCAGCCATCCTGTACCTTCAAAAATGTACGCGTACGGTCGCCAATGGAATAGGCTGCAATGAAGTTATGGTTTACCTTTTCGATGTTCTGCTGATGGATAACGGCTTTTGGCTGCTTGGTGAGGTCGGAAATAAACTCTACGATACGGAATTTCTCCGCTGCGCCAAGCACCATATCTACGCCCTCGATCTCCGCAATTTCGGCGGGCTTTAACTGGGCATAACAGCCCACGATCGTTATATAGGCGTCAGGAGAATATTTCAGGGCCTCCTTCACTACCTTGCGGCACTTTCTGTCTGCGTGTTCAGTAACTGAACAGGTATTGATCACATACACATCCGCACCATCCGTAAACGCTACCACGCGATAACCTGCATCCGTAAACAACCTGCCTATGGTGGAGGTCTCTGAAAAATTCAGCTTGCAGCCCAGCGTGTAAAATGCAACCGTCTTCATTTAGCCCGCAAAGATAACAAAACTATTCGTTCCACCGAAAGCTGTCCTGTTCCAGTCCTGCCAGGTCGACTACCCTGCTGACTACAGTTTGAGCGACATCTTCAATGGTCTTGGGCAAGGCATAAAAGGAAGGACTCGCAGGACAAATGATCCCTCCGGCTTCGGTGACCGCCTTCATGTTGTTGATATGGATCAGGTTAAGCGGCGTATCTCTGACCACGGCAATCAATTTCCGCCTTTCCTTAAGCATCACATCCGCTGCACGGGAAATCAGGTCGTTGGATATTCCATGTGCAATACGGCCCAGAGTTCCCATCGAGCATGGAATAATAATCATAGTGTCAAATTTTGCAGAGCCTGAAGCAAATGGCGCATTAAAGTCCATTTTATGATAAAAATCGAAAGGATAACTGTCATACAGATCATTGCCCAGTTCATACTGCCATACTTCCCTGGCATTGTCAGACATAACTACGCCTACGCTGGCTATCTGCGCTTCCAGTGCTGTTAGATTATCCAGCATCAATTTGGCATAAATGGCCCCGCTTGCACCCGTAACCGCAATAACTATTTTTCTTTTGCCCATCCTTACTATAATATTAAAAAGCGGTTGATGCCGCCGGAACTCCTTATAAAAACAAAAAAAGGGCCGAAAAATTACTTTTCGACCCTACATCTACCTATGAAAAACATACCCCTTTGAAAGGGTAAGCTCAAATGTAATATCTTTTTTTCAATAAATGAAAGTTTAAACACAGTTTTTTGTACGACTGCACACAGGTTTTATTCAGCAAACTTTCACCGTCAATAAGCGTTAACCATTAAGATAAACATACATTATGGACAAAAAAACAAATGAGTATTTCGATATCGAACTCGAAGATCACGATAAGAAGATCAGTGTCTCAGTGCACCGCAATGAAACTACAGACGGCTCCCCCTTTTTTGAACTTGAACTGGGCGGTAAAAAGGTACAACTCCGTAAAGAAGAACAATGGCAGGTCATCTGGGGTGAGATACCTCAGCATGAAATCGACAGGATCGGCAGGGCCATTGACCAAAAGATACAGACCTCTGCCTTATAATACAAGTACCCGTTCCGGATTGGCGATGCAGTCCTCAACTTCCCTGAGCAGGTAGTTGATTTCAAAGGGTTTAGCGACGAAGGCGTTGCAGCCGTAACTACCCAGGGAGAGCAGCACTTGAGGATAAGCAGAACAGATGACCACAGGAACGTTTGCTGTAGTAGGTTCGCGTTTCAGTTGTGCACACAGCTCGCCACCGTTTATACCCGGCAGCAGATAATCCAGCAATACTACATCTGGCTTGTGTTTGTCAAATACAGCAAAAATATCATCCACATGCTGATATGCATAGGTCTGATATCCATTGCCCTCAAAGATCTCCTCTAACAGCTGTAACAGCGATTGATCATTCTCGATGATCAGGATCCGCTTTGGCTCACGCGCATTCATTTCAACAATAATATCCTGTAATGGCTTAGGATAACAATTCCTCCCAGTGTTTGTTTTGCACTTTTAAAATTCAGCATTATTGGCACAAAAAAGACCCATTACTTAAAATATGCGTATATTATTACTATTATTCTTATTTTTAACGACACACCAAATTAAACCTGACCAACCTATGAAGCCGCAGTTGCTCAAAGTTTCTAACCACCCAGTCAACTCCTTTAATGCAAGAAGGGACAACGTACCTTACATTAACAACCGCTGGCATTATCATTCCGAAGTAGAACTTATCTATTTTAAAAAGGGTAACGGGACTCAATTTATTGGGGACAGCATTAAGCGTTTCCGTTCAGGCGACGTGATTTTGGTAGGTGCGCACCTTCCCCATTACTGGAAATTCGATGAAACTTACTTCAGCGAAGACCAGAAAAATAACGCGGATGTAATCGTTGTGCATTTCAATGAAAGCTTCTGGGGAAGTACGTTCCTTAACCTTCCCGAAAACAAGCCACTTAAGACCATCCTGGAAAAAGCGCAACGGGGTGTCGTGGTACAGGAGAAAAGCAAGAAACCTATCGGGGAAATGATTGAGTCCATTCTTTTCTCTGAAGGCCCCAGGCGGTTGCTCTTGCTCATTGAGTCGCTCCTGGCCATAGAGGCAAACGCAAACCCAAATTTACTGTCTTCAATTGGTTTCCGTCACAATTTTGAGGAAACGGAGAAGGACCGTATCAATGCCATTTATAATTATTCCCTTACCAATTTCAAGCGTAAGATCCCCATGGAAGAGATGGCGGCAGTGGCCAACATCAGTCCGAATTCATTCTGCCGGTATTTCAAATCGAGAACACGTAAAACGTATACGCAGTTTATCAGCGAAATACGTGTCGGCCATGCCTGCAAATTATTGATCGAAGACAACATGAACGTGAAGCAGATCTGTTATGAAAGTGGTTTTCAAAACTTTGCCAGTTTCCACAAGCATTTTAAGATGATTACCGGAAAAAGCCCGCTAAGCTACCAGAAGTCATTCCTTCAGAAAGGTTAACGGCCCATCCAGCCTCCGTCAACAGTCAGGACAGTGCCATGAATATAAGCGGAAGCCTCTGAAGCAAGAAAAACCACTGGCCCCCTGAAGTCATCCGGATTGCCCCATCTGCCTGCGGGTATACGTTCCAGGATTGCCCGGCTGCGCAGCTCGTCCGCCCTTAAAGCAGCTGTGTTATCTGTCGAAATATAACCAGGCGCAATAGCGTTGACATTTACTCCTCTTCCGGCCCACTCATTGGCAAAGGCTTTGGTCAGCTGACCTATTGCACCCTTACTTGCTGCATATCCCGGTACATTTATGCCTCCCTGAAAGGTAAGCAGTGAAGCGGTAAAAATAATTTTTCCTGTACCTCGGCGCACCATCTCCGCTCCTATTTCCCGGCTTAATATGAAAGGTGCGGTCTGGTTCACGGCAATAACTTCGTCCCAATATTCATCGGGATGTTCAGCAGCGGGTTTCCGCTGTATCATACCTGCATTGTTCACCAGGATGTCAATAACAGGGTGGTCGGCCTTAACTGCATTACAAAACGCCTTCAGTGAATTTCTGTTTCCGAAGTCGCACCGGTAAGCATAAAATCTCCTTCCCGCAGCTTCAACGGCCTGCGCGATTTCACTATTTTGCAGTTCCATGTTAGTGGAAACGCCGATAATATCTGCCCCGGCGTCTGCAAGTGCCTCAGCCATTGCTTTTCCAATCCCCTTATTACAGCCCGTAACCAGGGCCAGTCTGCCATTTAAATTAAAAAGTTCTGATACTGGCATGATTAAAATTATTTTAATACCCTAACAATTACCGGTTTCCGTAACCCTTCTGAAAACCGCTCAAGATAGGCAAACCACAAGGCATGGTCTGTGATATGGCCTGCCTTATTCCAGGCTGATCCATGGTAATAGACCAGTGGCTGACCTGGTTTTGCATCAACATGCATCAGGAAATGCTTCTTGTCCTCATCTATTCTTAAGGGACTTACCTGACAGATCACGCCTATCCCCGTGTGGCCATCCTGCCCGTGTTCAGGTTCCCAATATCCAAGTATGCCGGATTTCTCCCGCATCAATACCCTCCCTTCTCCTTCACGCTTAACGATACCGACAACGGCTGGCAGTTCCTTTCCGCTGAATTTGTAGGCGACCTCTACACGGTTCATGTACGAGCCTGCATCCAGCGAAATGGTCTTGGTCACCGAAACCGGTTTGCCAGCCACATCCCAATTTTCATAGCCAAGCTGAAAAGTAAACCTCAGAGGTCCGTTCTCCAGTATCTTCCAGCTCCGGTAATTGCCTGAATAATAGATAGAGTCTTTATTAAAGGGAGCGATATCGCCTGCACCCAGTGTAAATCCGACACTATAATAATCCATACCCTCTCCATGATCGGTATGATAATCGCCGCGTTTATACCAATCGTCAATGATCAGGCGTTCCGTCCGCTTTACCCAGACATCTGTACCAAAGGCATTATCCTTTCTGTTTTCCAGAGCTTTTCCATACATGCGGTGCGCCACCTTGTCATTTTCCCAGGCAAAATCATCGAACCTTTCCGGCACATACCGGCCATATACCTTACTGTCAAAAAACATAGCCTTACCCGTCAGTACAGTCAGTTTCATTTTCTCATGCGGGGCCAGTTTCAATTGCAGCAGCAACCTGCGCTTACCACCGGCATTCCCGTTTTCCAGTTGCCATGGTACTTCTGCTCCTGTGGCATCGACAACCTTAAAATTTGCCGGGTCTATGGCAGGATTTCTTTTAATCAGCGCTGACCATTGAACCTCCGCCAGCTCACTGCGATCAAGAGCCGAAGGATTCTCAACCGCCAACACCGCCATCACCTTATCCTGTGATCGGAGTTCGGCACCGGCTGAAAGCGCAAACAACAACAATAAAGACAGGTATCTTTTCATGCATTTACCTCAGTTCCGTTACCGCACAATGGTCCATATCGCCGTAATCGAGATTCTCACCTGCCATTCCCCAGATAAAAGTATAGTTTGATGTACCTGATCCAGCATGCACTGACCAGTCCGGAGAGATCACCGCCTGTTCATTCTGCACCCATATATGCCTGGTTTCCAAAGGATCTCCCATAAAATGACAGATTGCCTGACCATCCGGAACCTCAAAATAAAAGTACACTTCCATCCTCCTGTCATGCGTATGCGGAGGCATGGTATTCCAAACGCTCCCCTCCTTTAATTCTGTCATGCCCATCTGGAGCTGGCAGGTCTTCACTACGCTATTTACGATCAGTTTATTGATGGTACGTTTGTTTGCAGTTTCGGCAGCACCAAGTTCAACCACTTCGGCATTTTCCTTTGATACCTTCACAGCTGGGTAAGCGGTATGCGCCGGTGCGCTGTTGATATAAAATTTCGCCGGTCTTTCCGGATCATCCGAGATAAAAGATACCGCTTTGGTACCCCGGCCTATATATAGAGCTTCCTTATAATTCAGGTCATAAGACTTTCCATCTGCAACCACTTTTCCGCTGCCGCCTATGTTGATCACCCCAAGTTCCCGTCTTTCCAGAAAATAATCTGCCTTTAGTGCTTCCGGGGCCACAAGGCCTATGTGGCCCTCAACCGGCATAATGCCTCCTGCAATATACCGGTCATAATGACTGAGGGTAAGACAGACACTATCGGGTTTAAATAAAGAGGTGATCAGAAAATTAGTTCTTAATTCCTCTGTATCCATTCCCCTGACCTCCCTTGGGCTGCAGGCAAAACGCCCTTCAAAATATGTTTTCATTTGTCAACTGGATGCTGTGTTTTGGTTTTATAACAATGCAGGTTCCTGAAGCGCAAGCTACTCATATTTTTCAAGTTACCGAAAACGGGCAGCTTCCGGTCATAAAACCACAAAACCTTGCTAAAATCGTATAATTTTTAGCCAAAAACGTAGAATTTCAGGTTTGTTTAAGCTTTACTTTTACCGCCCATACTCAACCAGATATGATTACAGTCGGACTCTTTATACCATGTTATGTGGACCAGTTTTACCCCGGAGCAGCTATCGCTACCCTGAAATTACTGAAGAAGCTCGGGGTCAACGTGGTGTACCCTGCAGGGCAGACCTGCTGCGGGCAACCCATGGCGAACTCAGGGTATGAGCACCTCACAGGAGGTTGCAACCACCTGTTCATCGATAACTTTTCCGGCTTTGACTATATCGTCTCTCCTTCCGGAAGCTGTGTGCTCCACCTGAAGGAACATCTTCATGCACAGGGCCAGGAAGACAAAGCAGCGCACATCAGAAACAGGATATATGAACTTACGGAGTTCCTGACCGATGTGCTCAAAGTAAAAAAGCTTAATGCCCGCTTTCCTCATAAGGTAGGTGTACATCAAAGTTGCCACGGACAACGCGGGCTGATGTTGTCACAGATGAGTGAACTGGTAGCCCAGCCCTTTTCAAAGCCGATGCAGTTACTGAATATGGTCGAAGATCTGGAAGTGATCAGCCTGAACCGGAAGGATGAATGCTGTGGCTTCGGCGGAACCTTCTGTGTAGCCGAAGAAGCCGTCTCTGCGAAAATGGGTAAAGACAGGGTGAATGACCACCTGATGAACGGGGCCGAATACATTACCGGTGCAGACATGTCCTGTCTAATGCACATGGAAGGCATATTAAGGAGACAGAACAGTAACGTTAAAGTGATTCATATTGCTGAGATCCTTAACGCAGAACCAGAGCGTATACCTGTCACAACCGATTGATTCCCATGAACACAAAAAATAAAGACCACGCGGCCCTGTCCGATGATTTTAACAGGGATGAAGCCAGGGTAAACTGGCATGACGAAACGCTATGGTTCGTACGTGCAAAGCGTGACAAGGCGGCGCATCAAATCCCAGAATGGGAACAACTGCGGTCCGCCGCCTCGCAGATCAAGGATAATGTACTTTCCAACCTCCATGACTATCTCCAGGAGTTTGAGAAAAATGCAGCAAAGAACGGAATTACCGTACACTGGGCATCAGATAGTAAAGAACACAACCAGATCGTACATCAGATCCTGAGCAGACACAAGATCGACCGTATTGTCAAAAGCAAGTCTATGCTTACTGAAGAGTGCCATCTTAATGAATATCTGCAACAGCAAGGCATAGATGTAGTGGATACGGATCTGGGCGAAAGGATCGTCCAGCTTGCAGAGGAACCTCCAAGCCATATTGTACTACCTTGTATCCACAAGAAAAAAGAGGAGATCGGGGAACTTTTCCATGAACACCTGGGCACACCTGAGGGCATGGCAGACCCGGTTTTTCTGACCGCTGCCGCCAGAGTACACCTGCGGGAGAAATTCGTTACCCGTAAAGCTGCCATTACCGGTGTAAACTTTGCTGTCGTAGAAACCGGCGAATTCGTCGTATGTACCAATGAAGGAAATGCAGATATGGGCGCTCATCTGGCCGATGTCCATATTGCCTGCATGGGGATTGAGAAGCTCGTCCCCCTGCGCCGGCATCTGGCGATATTTCTGAGGTTGCTGGCCAGAAGCGCCACGGGACAACCGATAACTACTTATTCCAGTCATTTTAGGAGACCGAGACCAGGCCAGGCTATGCACATCGTGCTCGTAGACAATGGCCGAACTACGCAGCTTGGAAGGGAAGATTTCCGCAATTCCCTGAAATGCATCCGTTGCGGTGCCTGTATGAATACTTGCCCTGTATATCGCCGTAGCGGTGGCCACAGCTATCATACCGCCATTGCCGGTCCTATCGGGTCTATCCTGGCCCCCAATCTGGATATGGATAAATATTCAGATCTGCCTTTTGCCTCTACCCTTTGTGGCTCCTGCAGCAATGTTTGCCCGGTGAAGATCAATATTCACGAGCAACTGTATAAATGGCGGCAGGTCATCGTACGGGAAGGACATTCTGATGGTAAAAAAACAGCGGCAATGAAAGCGATGAGTCTTACATTATCCAATCCGGCATTATATAAACTGGCAGGAAAAGCTGGCCGGCTGGTCATGCGTTATGCGCCCTTTGCCGTCAGTAACGGGCTCAACCCCTGGTATAAGCACAGGGAAATGCCAAAGGCACCTACGCAATCCTTTAGTGAATGGTATAAACTGAACAAAGAAAATGAATAGCAGGGCACAAATACTCTCCAGGATAAAACAAAATCAGCCGGGCTACCGTCCGCTGCCAGATGACATACAACAATATGCTCCGGCAGGTCAGCAGGAAGCACAGGCCGTCAACAAAGCAGCCATCGAACAGTTTAAAACTGTACTCATTGCCATTGGGGGTGCCGTAGCCGATGTGTATAGTTATGAAGAGATATCTGCATTCATCGCGACCCATTTCAAAGACCATAAGCGCATCATCAGCACATTTTCCCAGTTATCGGGCAGCATCGAAAGAGACTGGCAGGAAAATGACCCGCACAGTTTCGAGAATCTTGACCTGGCCATTATTGAAGCGCATTTCGGCGTGGGGGAAAATGCGGCATTATGGATTACAGAAAGCCTGATGCAGCAACGTGTCGTACCCTTCATCTGTCAGCAGCTTGCCGTCGTGGTACGTGCGAGGCGCATTTACCCAACCATGCATGAGGCTTATAAAGAGATCGGGGCTACGGATTATGGGTTCGGTGCATTTATCGCAGGTCCTTCCAAAACTGCAGATATCGAGCAATCACTGGTACTCGGAGCTCATGGCCCGAAAAACATGACCGTCTTCCTGCTGCATGACTGAAATCTTCCGGATAAGATTGAATTACAACCCGAAATAACTTTTTGCGTTTTGATAACAAATATCGCCAGCGATCTGCCCGATCCATTTTTCGTCGTCAGGTAGCAGGCCGCTTTCCATTTCCGCGCCAAGGAGGTTGCAAAGTATCCTGCGAAAATAGTCATGCCGCGAATAAGAGAGAAAACTTCTGGAATCCGTGAGCATACCAATAAAATTACTCAAAATGCCCATATTGGACAATGCGTTCAATTGCCGCTCTATGCCGTCCTTCTGGTCGAGAAACCACCATCCTGAACCGAATTGCATTTTTCCTTTTACATCCCCATCGGCAAAGTTTCCGGTCATCGCGGCAAAAGCCTCATTATCGGCAGGATTAAGGTTATAAATAATCGTTTTGGCCAACTGGTCGGTTGCACTGAGATAACCAAAAAATTTAGACATGCGCTCTATCTGTGCAAAATCACCAATAGAGTCATATCCCGCATCAGCACCCAACCGGTAAAACATACCCAGGTTATTGTTCCTGATCGCGCCCAGATGGAACTGCTGAACCCAGCCCCGCTCATGATACATGCGGCACAGTTCTGTCAGCACATGCCCGCAAAAGGCATCGGGGTTGGAGAAAACACTTCCTTCGGTCATCAGAAAAACTTCAAACTCTGACTTTTCCGCATCAGTCAGCAGGTAAGTTGCAGGTAACGCAGACAGGCCATGATCTGAAATAACGCAATGGTGCAGATCAAAGTACGCCACTCGACTTGCCAGGGCTTCAATCAGCGAAGGCAGATCTGTGATCTCTACACCGCTTACGGTAGAAAGCCTTTTCATATATTCCCGGAACTGTTCTGTTTTATCAATCATCAAAGCCTTATCCGGCCTGAATGATGGCTTGACCTTCACAGCATATCCGTTCTCTGTTAACTGCCGGTGATGAGCGAGATCGTCGCAGGGATCGTCCGTAGTACCCACCATTTCTACCTTATAGTGTTCCAGCAAGCCCTGTGTCGAAAACCCGTCCTGGCACAGCAACTCATTACAATGTGCATAGATCCATTCTGCCGAGCGTTCATTAAGGTAATTGTTCAAACCAAATGGATCCCTAAGTTCCATGTGCGTCCAGTGAAAAAGCGGGTTTCTTACCGTAGCGGGAACGATCTTCGCCCAGGCCATGAACTTTTCATAGTCTGAAGCCTCCCCGGTAATAAATGCTTCGCTTACGCCAAGCGCACGCTGGGCACGCCATTTATAATGGTCCCCTTTCAGCCAGATCTCCGTCAGCGTGCTGAACTTCTTATTTTCTGCAATCTCAGCGGGAGGCAGGTGATTGTGGTAATCGATTACCGGCAAATCCTTAACATAATCATGATAAAGCACCCTGGCTTTACCGCTGCTTAATAAAAAGTCTTCTGATATTACTGCACCTTCTGTCATTGCCCGGATTTGTATAATTCGCAGATCAGGCCAAATTCCAGGCCTCTTAGTTCGGCAAGTCCTTTTAACCTGCCGATACCCGAGTAACCGGGATTTGTATTTTTTTTCAGGTCGTCCAGCATCTGATGCCCATGATCAGGACGCATGGGCAGCCGTACCTTCCGCTGTTGCTGAATCGCTAATATAGCACTAACGACAGCATGCATGTCCACATCTCCCTCAAGATGATTATCTTCATAGAAATCTCCTTCCTCGTTCCTTCGGGTACTTCTCAGGTGAAGGAAATGTATCCTGTCACTAAACATCTTCAGCATTTCAGGCAGGTCGTTGTCTTCCCTTACCCCAAAAGAGCCGGTACAAAAGCAAAGTCCGTTGTTTACCGACGGAACAGCCTTAAATAAACGTTGCAGCATCCCGGCGGTACTGACTACCCTGGGCAGGCCGAAAATGGCATAGGGAGGGTCATCCGGGTGGATTGCCAGCTTTAAGCCCTCTTCATCTGCCACGGGAACAATTCTGGAGAGGAAATAGATAAGGTTTTGTGCAAGCCGGTCCGCATCAATACCCTTATAATTATCCAATGCCTGCTGAAACTGCGCGAGGGTGAAACTTTCTTCGCTTCCCGGAAGGCCGGCGATGATATTCCGCTGCAGGGTTTCTCTTTCCTGTATATTCATGGCTTCAAAGCGCAGCTTTCCAGCTGCCAGTTCTTTAGCAGTATAATCGTCTTCTGCACCGGGCCTGCATAACATAAATACATCAAAAGCAATCAGCGCTGCACGCTCAAACTTCAGTGCCTTTGCTCCATTGTCCAGTTCATAAGCCAGGTCCGTTCTGGTCCAGTCAAGTACAGGCATGAAATTATAGGTAACGACCCGGATGCCACAGTTTGCGAGGTTCCTAAGCGATTGAAGATAATTATCAATATAATGCTCAAAACCCTCACGCTGTGTCTTTATCGCCTCATGTACCGGAACACTTTCTACTACCTCCCATTGGAGACCCGCATCTGCGATCAGACGCTTATGCGCTTTGATAGCTTCCACAGACCATATTTCTCCGTTGGGGATGTGGTGTAAGGCACTTACCACCCCAGTACATCCCGCCTGGCGTATGTCCCATAAACTTACCGGGTCACTTGGCCCAAACCAGCGCATTGTCTGTTCCATAGAATAAATAGTTCCTGTATCGCTCATGATATATTTGTTAGCTAAATATAGAGCTTGAAAACACAAAAGGGGCAGTTCCTGCCCCTTTTATTATCGAAAACGTTTGCGCTATTCTACTTTGTAACGGACGATCTTCCGGCCCAGTTTTCCATCGGGGGTCATCCCTTCTACCAGTACACGGTAAGTGCCTTTGCTATCTGCGTTGAAGAAATCAAAACTTGCCTTTCCATCCTTGCTGACGATCATCGGGTTCCAGTAAACAGTTGTCCTCAGGTCAGCAAGCTGGGAATCATTACCATCATTATTATACTTAGGTGAGTAAAATTCCTTGCTCACGTCGTAGCCCTGTTGAGAATATTGTTTCACCGAGAAATCGTTACTCAGTCTGTAGGCTCCGTGCTTGGTGGTGACTATCAGTGCGGATCCGCCGATCATATTCATCAGCGCCATGTTACTGCGGACTACATCGATCTTGACAATATCCGAAGGGTTAGCCTCGTACAAAGGCAGGTTTTCACAAGGGGTAAGCTTGCGTCCGTTAAGGATAATGGTCAAACGCTCATTTCTGGAATAAGGGACCATCAGCTGACCGCATTCGCCGGTATCCTCCATCCTGAAGGTAACGTTAGGGAGACGCATGGTCATGAACTCAAGTACATCCTTAAACTGATCAGTAGGATCGGGTTTGATGGTATTGTCTGCATGCCCGTCAGGAATGGAGTAAATTCCGTTGGAATTTGTCGAACGCTTGCGCGCCTTGATCTGTACCTCCCTCAATTGCTGTGTCCTTCCCAGCATTCCGCGCTTCAGCAGGTCACTCTCCTGTTTTCGTGAGTTTTCAAGTACAGAAGCCATCGTCTTGCGGGAATCCAGTTCTATATCACCTATATTAGGGTTAGGTGTAGGCAATTGAGCGCTTGGCATATTCAGCTTCAGTTCAACCTTATTGCTGCCTTTATCAGATCTCGCCTGGACGGTAAACTCTACACCTTTCGCAATCAGCAGACGGTCAAGCTTAAAATTGCCCTGGGCATCCGTAACCGTATCTCCAACAATGCCACCCATCTTATTGCTCATAACAATCACCTTAGCACCCTGCAAAGGTTTGTTGCCCAGGGTAAGTACCTTTCCGGTAATTTCCGAGGTCAGCTTCTCAGCCTTGAAGCTCTGCACTGACGGCTTTCCTGAAGCAAGGTCTTTCCACAGGAATCTTCTGTATCCCTGGGTCATCATCAGTATATCCAGGTTCGACCTGGTTTCTTCACTCACATTTGTAAAGTAATAGTTTGGCTCCTCGATATAGCCTTTGATATCCGAAGTCAGGAGCAGTTGCGCAAAAATGCTGTTTTCCCTGCCTTCTTCCACAGGAACAGCAGTTTCATTGATCACTGATACAGAAAAGCTACCGGTCAGCGGTTTGCCTTCCGCATCCGATGCGGTCAGGTCAATGGCTACTTTTTCCCTGACTCCATAAGACTGCTTCGATGGCGTCAGGTTCAGTTTCATCTCCTCACCATGCTGTATAAATACGATACGTTCGTTTATGGCAGCACCGGCTGAAGAGATCAGTGTAAACTGTACAATACCGGTCGGCAGTTCCTTAGCAGGTACAGGTATCGTTACAGTAGGTTTGTTTACAGCAATATTGTTGGCGAAAAATACCGTACCGCCAGACTGGGCGATCAGACCGACACTTTCATTGCCACTTTTTGAGGCCGCAGCACCGGGTCTTATCCTGATCAGTACCGTATCGGTCTCTGAGTTGTTAAAGACTGCCATATTAAAGCCATCGTCTGATGCTGCAGGCAGCTTTACCGTATTTTGGGAACCATCAGCATAAGTCACCTTAGCGGTATACTGCTTGCCTGTTTCTGGTGTCATCTGGAAAACACCCATACCAAGGTGGCTGCTTTCAAACTCTGCTACCTGGTTATTGTCATTGTCCACAATAACGCCCTTTACATCAATACCGTTTCCGCCGGTACCTGTAGCTTTAAATGCTATACGGCTGCGCGCCCCGTTTACAAGCGGCCCGCTTTCAGGGAAAAACTGGAGATCAGATTCCATAGCGACCGATTTGACCATAAAATTCTTGGTAACAACAGATTCCTTGTCAAGGCGAAGGCGGGTGGCCAGACGAGAATTGGTAAACTTACCCTGTTTGCCGGGTTTAAGTTCTATCCTTACTTCTCCCTTAGCATCTGTCTGCTTCTTTCCGTTCACGATCATGCTGCTGTTGTCGAGCACGTCATAGCTTACCTCCTTGCCGGCATAAGGTTCACCCTTATCATCTGTATAAGTTACCACAGCAGTCACGACTGTATTGGCTCCGTTCTTTGCATATTCATATTTTATCGTCGAATATACCGGGTTTGCGATACTGTTACCCACCCTGAATACACGGTCATAAAAATAATCGCTTCCGGCATTCCGCATCCACTGCGTATAAGCCCTTATCCTGTAGCTGCCGTCGCTCATGGTACTGTCCGCCAGTACAAATGCGCCGCTCGCCATGCCTGCTGTGAGCGGTAATTTCAATGATTGTGCAGTAGAGTCCGATTCACTGATCAGGTCGACATAAACAGCGCCGCTGAGTGTCGACAGCTGATGTTTCGCACCAACAGCAACATAAGCCTTAAACCAGATGGTATCTCCGACCAGGTAGTAAGGTTTGTCCGTATGCAGATAGATTTTTTCCTGAGGATTGGCGGCCGTCCATTTTTCCAGGGCAGCTACCAGCTTTTCAAGCGGATCATCATTCCCTGGGGCAAATGCAATAATACCTGAAATCAATAATGTGGTTAATAGAAAAATAAAGGAGCGCTTCCGGCGTCCGGTGATAAAGGAGCGTTTTGTATCCATAATAGGTTTTTTATAAGGTTATATCTGCGACTAATATAGGGAATCAATTTGCAATATCAAACGCTACCGGCTGCCGGCCTGAGGGAACTGCGCTATCCTCAGTGTAGTGCAGCCATAAGGGACCAGGGTAATTTCCTCTTCTTCACTTTCCGTTTCCAGTCCATAAATATGACTGTACGGAAGTGGCCCAGCCATGTCATTATACAACTTCCAGGAAGGGATACGTTTTGCCCTGGTCTTGATCTGTAAAGGAGCATTCTCTAAATTCCAGGGGTAGTTACTTACTTTTCCGGTGGCCTCTATCCTGAAATGCTCTGGTAGCTTGTCATTGCTCATGTCATAGATCCCGTAATTCCATGGGGTCGTCGGATACACTTCATAATAGTAATCACCATAATCCTTCGGATCTTTAACGTTTGTCACTTTTTTAAAGTCCTCCCCTATTTTTAGCGCATAGGTAATCGGCCCGCGCTCAATGGATATGGAATTTTCATACCACTTGTTCTTAAAGAGATGCATCGGCAGGCTCAACTCGATCACATCCCCCGGCTTCCATTCCCGGCTGATCTTTATGACCTGGTTTCCTGCGGCCTCCTGCTGCAGTTGACCATTTACCTTTACAACAGCCTTTTTACACCAGGCAGGTATGCGCAGGTGGAACGGATAACTTGCCTTCTTGCCACTTTGCAACGTAAACTTAATCTTCTCCTCAAAAGGATAATTCGTTTCCTCTTTCCAGGTTACCTCTACGCCACCGGCAACTTTCGCAGTGGCTTCACTGGCCGAATATACGAGGGCAGCGATCCCCTTGTCAGCAGTAGTGTACCACAGGTTCTGCGTAAATTTTGGCCAGCCCTGGTGCATATTTGAGGCATAGCAAGGATAGCCCGTCAATAAACCGAAACAAATGTCCGTACCACCGTGGTTATCGCCAAAATTATGCATCTGCCTGGTCAGCATAACCTGGTTTGCCTGCTGAAAATACTGATGCGTCATAAAATCATCCGAAATCTGTGTAGGTAAAGCATTAAAGGCGATCTTTTCCAACTGGTCGGCATATTCCGCATCTCCTGTAATTTCCAGTCCGCTTTCCAGGGTAAACATCATTTCCACTGCAGTACACAGTTCAGAGCCCTGTGTTGGATTGTTGCCGTGGAGCGCCTCGTCACCGCCATACAATCCATGGGCCATCCCATTGTATTTGCGCAGATCGGCAAAGCCCTTTTTTGCAGCGTCGAGGTATTTCTGTTCCGGGTGGTGCTGATAATAGATCAGCGGTTCCTTCATGCCCTGCGAAAGGTTCACAGTATGGATGCTGCCCATCCTGGTCAGCATGTCCGTATTCAAAAAGGCATTGGTGAAATCAAATGTCTGCTTATGCAACAAGTCCCCCAGCTCCAGTAAAAACTGATCGTGCGTGATATTGTACAACCAATAGACCATCATCAAATTATCGCCGCCACGGTACCGTGCCCAAAAAGTCCAGTGGTCAAGTGGCTTTCCGGGCAGCTCCCTTAACTGGTATTTGAAATAGTTGGTCATCAGTTTAATGACACGCTGATCTCCTGTTGCCGCATAATACTGCTTTAGTATCTTCAGCATGACCATTTTCGGCCACCAGTCCCGGCTATTGTCTCGCTGGACACCCGGCTCTCCCGGATAATCCTTTGAAGGTCCGAAGTACCCATCCTCGGTCTGGCTTTTTAGCGACCATTCTATCCAGGGTTTCACCTTATCAATAAGCGTTTTATCCTTCAGTATATAGGCAAGCGGGACAAGGCCGTCTATCCAGTATGGCCCACGCTCCCATTGGTCGCCATCCCCGCCAAGCCAACCATTACGATGGTTCATTACCAGAGGATAAAGTTTGTCCAGGTTACCTGTTGCACCATCCTTCTGGCGCAATAGCATTTCCTTTAACCAGCCCTGCGGCTTAATAGCGCCCAGTGGCAGTTCTCTGTATGGGTTCTGCCTTAACTGCGCCGAGGCTTTCAATGAAGCGCCCAGCAGCAGCATGATCATGATCTGTTTAAATTTCATTTGTGGTCAATTTGGTTTTGTGCGGTGCCATGCAGCACATGCTGGTGCTGCACACATAGCTGCAATATAAAGCTATTGCCTCATATATCCGGAAACGATGTGGTTAACTGCCGGAAATTATACCTGTCAGACCCGGGCGGCAAACAGGACATCAGTCCATCAAACAGAACATTATTCTTAGACAATTAGCAACAAACCACATACAAAGAATTTTATTTCAAAAGACCTGTTTTCTTCAAAATAATAAGTTATATTTGTAACACAGGCGCTCATCCCTTGTCTGTTTTAAGAGGACCTGATATAATTTACGGATTTTTTTAAAGACTACAGTAAACCAAGGCTGTATGAGCACTCAATATCTAGACCAGACCGACCGCGAAATCCTAAAGCTGCTTCAACAGGACGCAAAGCTTACCAGTAAAGAAATTGCCGCAAAACTGCGCCGCAGGCCCAGCACTATTTTTACGAGATTTAACCGTTTGAAGAACCTGGGTTATATTAAAGACAGCGTAACACTCATCGACAGAGAAAAACTGACCGGCCTGATGATCGTTTTCATCAACGTACAACTCGCCGATCACAGTTCAGGGGCACTCACCGTATTTCAGGAACAGATCAGGGTACATCAGGAGGTCATGGAATGTTACCATACCACCGGACAGATCGACTTCGTTCTTAAGATTGTCGTACAGGATATGCTCGCTTACAAGGAATTCCTGATCCAGAAGCTCTCAAAGATGACAAATGTACAAGCCTATACCAGTCATTTTGTGATCAATGAAGCCAAAAGGGAACTTGCTTACCCGCTGGAAAACATATAACATTCATCGGAATAAAAAAGGGCCTTCCTGTCGGAAGGCCCTTTTCTTAAAGTGCATTTTCCAGTTTCAGCACAATCAGCTTTTCCGGCACATCTCCGGGCTTCAGGCCTGAAAGGTCTACAACCGCATCCTTACCTGATTTCTTCAGATTCAGTTTCGCGTTACTACCCAGTATACTTACCTTAACACCTACTCTTGGATTCAGGCCACGTACTTTAAGAACCGGGCTGTAGGCAGGATAAATACAAAACAGATCCTTACCCTTCACCGTATAAAAAGCCTCTACATAAGCCTGTTCCTTTGTCGGCTGCACCATTTTGGCAATATCATATCCAGCCATATAGCTTTTACCGCTTTTTTCAGGCATCTTGCCTTCGCTCCACTGATACGATTGTTTATATGCTTCTGTCCCATATATCGCCTCGCCGTTTATGGTAAGCCAGCTTCCGATATCTGTCAATCGCTGCTGCATGATCACGGGGATACGCCCGTCGGCGGTTGGACCGATATCCAACAGCAGGTTCCCGCCCCTGGATACAATGTCTACCAGCATCAGGATCAGATCATGGCTGGTTTTGTAATCCTCCAGCTTTTCATTCCTGTTATAACCGTACGAATGACCTATTCCCCTGCTTTCTTCCCAGATTACATTTGGGTCCATACCACTTCCATACTCAGAAGTTGTATAAGTAGAAGCCGTATTCTTCTCCCTGGTATTGCTGCCCCACCGGTCGTTCACCACCACTTCCTTAGCCACAGGTGATTCATTATAGAGCCAAGCCAGGAGTTCAGGACTGTTCCACTCCGTATCCTTGAGGTCCCATTCTCCGTCTGAAAATATTACAGATGGCTTGTACCGGGTGACCAGGTCTTTAAATTGGGGGAACATGTGTTCTTTTACATACTTTTGCCGGTCCTGTTTCCAGACGGGGTTGTACCACTCATAGAGCGAATAATAATAACCCATCTTTAATCCTGCATCGCGGACCGCACTGGTCAGATCGCCCAGCAGGTCGCGCTTTGGCGTACCGCTTACCGCATTCCAGGGCCTTCCCCAGCTTTTATCCGCTTCCTTGCTGTCCCAGAGCGCATAACCTTCATGGTGCTTGGAAGTTAATACCACATATCTGGCGCCCGAACGCTTAAACACATCGGCCCACTGCTTCGGATCAAAGAGTTCTGCATGAAAACGCTTTTCAAATTGAGGGTATTCAAAGTCGGCACCAAAATTCTTGTTATGAAAATCAAGAAAATTCTTCGATTTCTCCATGATCCGGTACCAGTACCATTCAGAATAGCTTTCGCCGCTGTTTTCAATTACAGGAGCAAAGGAAGGTACTGCATAGACGCCCCAATGGATAAAGATCCCGAATTTGTCCTGGTGAAACCACCCGGGTATCTTTCTTTGGTTCAAGGAATTCCAGTTTGGCTCATATTTCTGGCCCTGCGCCACTCCCATAGACAAAGCCATAAAAAGGATGGTAAATAACTTCTTCATATTTGGTTTGTGTGTAATTTACCATCCAAGATAGGTATTTCCGCTAAACTTTTAGCGTACCTTCTATGGAATCGTCAAGCGTTCTGCCAATAGCCGCTCCGATCATCATCTTGATGCCTGCCACCAGGTTGCCGTTTTTATTGTCCCAGTAATAACCAGAGGCGGGCGCAACCTTGATCAGGGATATCCTTGGATCACTTTCCCCTTCGGTAAACCAGGTCTTCATAATTGGGTTCCACAGCTCCCTGATCTTATCCCTGTCTCCAGATATCTCCGCCTCACCTGTCAGATACAGAAAATCCGAATGTTTAGAGCCCTGAAAATAAAGTTTCACACGATTGTCCAGTGCAATCTCCGCATTGGCATGGCTGTCATTGGCACTCATGATCCACAGTATGCCCTCCTCATCTATTTGCTGTACCGTCATGGGACGTACCCCCGCAGAAGGTCCGTTTGCAGGTTCTGTGCAGAAGAAACATACGTCCGACTGTTTTATGATTTCACGGATCTTTTCGATGGCGTCATACTGGCTCAGGTTTTCTGTATTGTGTTCCGGCTGGTTTTGATTGATGCTGTTCATAGTTATGTTTTTTTTCTGAACTAACAACGGAAAGCCGGATTTTGTTACAGTAAACCTGATTTACCCTGTTCTGCCTCAAATTCTGCATCAATAGCCAGTGCCGTTCGGTTCCGGGAAGCAGCTACAGCGAGCTGGTCACAGCGCTCATTCTCGGGATGGTTATTGTGTCCTTTCACCCATACGAACTTCACTTCATGAAGCCTGTAGACCTGCAGGAACCTCATCCACAAATCCTTATTCTTTTTGCCTTTAAACCCTGTCCTTACCCAACCAAAAACCCATTTCTTTTCGACAGAATCGATCACATACTTAGAATCTGAGAATACAGTTACCTGCTGTCCCGGAGATTTCAACGCACTAAGGCCTACGATCACGGCCATCAGTTCCATCCGGTTATTTGTCGTCATTCTGTACCCCCCACTCAGTTCCTTATAATGCGCGCCAGCGCGCAGGATAACGCCATATCCTCCGGGCCCCGGATTGCCGCTTGCCGCTCCGTCGGTAAAGATCTCAATCATCATAAGCCGCAAAGCTAGCTTTTTACCGGGAATTGCCATAGTGCGCCACTACTTGCCTGTCACTGCTTTCATACCTGCTTTATTGCATTATATGCTTAAAAACTGGTTGTCTGACTACATACTTTCCCGCTATTGGCACCGGCCTGTAGTTTTGCCCAAAAAAAACCTATGAACAAACGGAACTTTTGTCTCAATGCGCTATCCCGCAGGGTCATAGTTTTAACAGCATCATTTTGCATTTCATTAGGTACACCCGTACTTAAGGCACAACGCATCTTCGATAACAACTCATTCCGCGCTCCCCTGAACCTGCCCACGGACGGTAATTCTCCCCGCTATCTTGCATCAGGCGATCTGAACGGCGACGGTAAGCCAGATATTGTGGTCAGCAATACCGAAAGCAATTCAATTACGATCTTCCCTAATGCTTCAGCACCAGGAAGCATTAGCTTCGCTCCTAAAATAGTGTTGCCGACAGTACCGGCTACGGGCGCTACATCCGGAGTTACGGTCAAAGACCTCGATGGCGACGGAAAGCCGGACATCATTGTTGCCAACGCAGTAGACAGAAGCCTGACCATTTATCATAATACGACAACAGATGCGGCCTCGGTCACCTTCACTTCCAGCAGCATTACGCTGGGTGGCATACTTTATCCATTTGCTACAGTTGTATCGGACTTTAATGGTGACGGAAAACCGGAAATAGCGGTATCTACAGGGGCCAACAGCATCGTTTCCAATATCGTGATACTTCCTAACCTGTCAATACCGGGGCAAATGAGCTTCGGCCCGGCGCAAGTGTTTGAATGTGGTCCCGCCAATTCAATCGCAAATTTCTTCGATGCATCAGACCTCAATGCGGATGGCAAGCCAGATCTCGCCATTACAGTGGGAAATAACGGAAAACTATCGATAATACTCAACACTTCCCCAGCCGGAGGTCAGCTCGCCTTTACCGATCCCGTCTTCTTTGATAACGGCGCGCAGCCTAAAGGGCTTAAGATTGCTGATATGGACAGTGACGGCAAACCCGACATCGTGGTCAGCCAGGCAAACAGCCTCGTTGTGTTCAGAAATAACCATACAGGATCAGGGCCTTTCACCTTAGATACGCCGGTTCCCATTGGATACGCCAACTTTGGGCTGGATATAGCCGATCTGGACAACGATTCCAAACCAGACGTCATTTCAAGTGCAATTGTCAATTCCGCTGTCTATGTGTCACGAAACAAATCAGTACCTGGACAAATTAATGCCAGCTCATTTAATGCTCAGATTACGCTGAATACCGGTCAGACCTATACCCATCAGGTGATCGCGGCTGATCTTGACGGCGACGGTAAACCTGACCTGGTTGCGGCTAACCAGATCAGCCACTCTGTTTCCATATTCCGGAATACAATAGACATTACAGCTCCTGGTACGCCAGCGGGGCTAACCGCCCGTCCCGGCAGTACGCAGATTGTCCTTAGCTGGAATGCCGGAACCGAACCAGACCTGGTCAGTTACAAAGTCTACGGTGGTACCAGCGCTGATCCTGCAACCCTGTTGGGTACTGTCGATGCCCCCACCAGAAAATTCACAGTGAGGGGCCTTACAAACGGTACAAAATACTATTTCCGGGTTTCAGCTGTCGACAATGTAAATAATGAAGGTACGCCATCTGCGAACGCCAGTGCGACTCCGGTATTCCCGCCTGCCATTACTGCCTTCAGCCCACTTTCAGGACCAGTAGGAACACCGGTAGTGATCACCGGAACAAATTTTAACAGTGACGCCTCGTCCAACGCCGTATTTTTTGGAAGTGTAAAGGCCGCAATAATCTCAGCTACTGAAGACCGCCTGGAAGTCAGCGTACCTTCGGGGGCCACTCATGAACCCATCACGGTAATTAATACCGCATCTGATCTTATGGCTTCCTCAACACATGCTTTTAATATCACTTTCAACAACGCTAAAGGGCAGCCATTTGAAAATGGCAAAACTTTTTCACCACAGGTCACATTTGAAGCAGGCGGCGGGCAGGCCAGCGAGATCAGGATAGCAGATCTTGACGGCGACGGAAAAACCGATATCATTGTCGGAAGCGGCAGTGTAAGCCGTTTCGCATTATACCGGAATACCTCATCGGCCGGTGGTTTCAATACCAGCACATTAGATCGGATCATCCTGGAAACACCTGGCATGCAGACCAGCAGGTATGCAATCGGCGATGTCGATGTAGACGGCCGTCCGGACCTGCTTGTACCTTACGGAGCGCGTTTGTATGTTTTCAGAAACACATCGGCTACCGGAAACATTTCTTTTGACGCCCCTGAGGAATTTCTGATCGGCAGCTTTACCTACGGACTCGAAGTGGCTGACGTAGACGGAGATGGCAAGCCCGACCTGGTTGGTGGCAGCTCACAGGGAGGTTATACGACACTGGAAATCCTCCATAACATCAGTGATGGTGCCGGAACATTGGATTTCGCTGCACCGGTGTACCTCAACAATCAGTCATTCGATCTCCTGTCTGTGAGCGATCTGGATGGCGACAACAAGCCGGACATTGTGGCTTCAGGAGGCTCGGGTATCTATATCTACCGCAACCGCTGTGTTCCGGGGAAAATAGAGCCCGGCTCATTCGAAGCCCCATTCGTTCAGGCAGACAATTATGGTGTCCGGGACCTCACCACGGGCGATATCGATGGGGACGGAAAACCGGAAATCGCATTCAACGGATATCCCGGGCGGTCGGTCTCAGTCCTGAAAAACAATTCGTCTGCCGGTACCTTCAGTTTTACCCAGACCGATCTGACTGCAGCAACAGGTACGCTTTGGAGCATCAGCATCAACGATATCGATGGAGACAGTAAGGCAGACCTGGTCGTTACTTCCGATGTCAGTCCTCAGTTGTCCCTTTTCAGGAACAACGGGACACCGGGCAATATTAGCTTTGAAAATGCGGAGGGTTTTGTTACCGGCGCTTCACGACCGGGCATTACAGGCGATCTCGATAATGACGGTAAGCCTGACCTGGTAATGGCCGGAGGAAATTCACTTTACATTGCCCGCAACAACATCATCATTAAGGAAGACCAGACGATTACCTTTGCCCCTTCACGTACTGTAACCTATGGCGACGCTGATTTTCCGGCTGGTGCGACCAGTACGAACAGTACGATACCCGTCACCTATAAAGGTAACAACGACCAGGTAGCTACGGTAAGCAGCGACGGCACCGTTCATATTGTGAAGCCAGGTAAGGTCAGCATTACCGCCAGCCAGGCAGGTAGTGACCTTTATCATCCTGCAACAGATGTGGTGCAGGAATTAACCGTTGCCAAAGCCGCCCAGACCATTACATTTGCGGCGACCCGCGCCATACCTTTCAATACCCCTGATTTTGAGCCGGGAGCTGTAAGTAACAATCCGGGGATACCTGTTGTATACCTGAGTGATGACCCCGCTAACGCTGCAATTGTCAACGGAAAGATACATCTGCTGAAGCCCGGCTCGGTAACTATCAGGGCCACGCAGGCCGGAAATGACTACTACGAAGCGGCACCCGAGGTTGTTCAGGTACTCACGATCGGAAAGCTGAGCCAGCAGATCACCTTTGCCGGTACAAGGACAGAAGTATTTGGAACGCCTGACTTTGAGCCCGGGGCACAGAGCAGCAACAGTACAATACCGGTCGGTTATGCAAGCGCAGACCCAGCCATAGCTACGATCGTCAACGGAAAAGTACATATCGTTAAGGCCGGTACGGTAAAGATCACTGCCAGTCAGCCGGGAAATGAGTTTTATGAAGCGGCTGCCAGTAGAGAACAGATACTGACCATTGCCAAGGCAGATCAGACCATCGCTTTTGCCGCTATTCCGGTTAAATATGAAGGTGATGCAGACTATGACCCGGGTGCAGTTGCTTCATCGGGACTGACGGTCAGTTACCATTCCGATAATCCTGCTGTGGCTGCCATAGTAAATGGAAAGATACGCCTCCAGGGAAATGGTACAGCCAATATTACCGCCAGCCAGCCAGGCAATGAGAACTATAATCCGGCGCCGTCGGTCAGCCAGTTGATCCGGGTAACTTATTTCCAGGCCGAGATCATACCTGACGGCCCACTCAACTTCTGCGAAGGACAAAACGTAACCTTTACCGCCTCTGATGCCAGCAGTTACAGATGGCTGAAAGATGGCCAGGCTATTAACGGACAAAGCGGCAAGACGCTGAAAGTTACCCAAAGCGGTAATTACACTGCAGAGCTGACCTTTACTAATGGTTTGCTCAAGACCACCTCTGCAAAAACCGTTACTGTGTCGTCTGTTTCCGCCACCATCTCCTCTCCCTCCGGCACAGAGATAACCAGGGGCACGACATTGACACTGGAAGCTGCAGGAGGGGTCACCTTTAACTGGGAAGACGCCCCAGGTATAATTGGAGCAAGAAACGAGGCATCTTTGACCATACAGCCACAGCAAACTACCGTTTACAGGGTCAACGTCAGCAACAACCTGGGTTGCGGGGCCATCGCAGAAATTACCATAACTGTCAGGGACAAAGAACCTGAACCGCCGCAAAACCCAGTCATTACTGCCGGGAATATCATCACACCTAACGCAGACGGCATCAATGATACCTGGACCATAAAGAACATCGAGCTTTATAAAGGGAACCAGGTCAGGATCTTTGACCGTGCAGGCAGGTTGCTTTATTATAAAAAGGGCTATGCCAATGACTGGGACGGCACCTATAACGGAAGCCCGCTGGCGGAAGACACCTATTATTATATCCTGGATCCAGGTGACGGAAAAACGGTAATAAGGGGATTCATTACCCTTGTCCGGGACGGTCGCTAGCTTACCATTTACATCTTATATATGAAACTCAGACATATCCTTCTTTTTATTGCGGCCCCGATGTTTGTGCCGTTACTGACCAGCGCACAGCTGAATCCTCCTGCGGGACAATATTTTTTCAACCAGTATCTTGCAAATCCTGCAATGGGGGGCCTCAGGAGCGGGCTCACCTTCAGTGCAATGATAAGGAAGCAATTTTCAAATACGCCGGGCGGGCCGATGTCCCAGTCACTCACCGGCGAATACCAGCTAAGTCCCAGGGCAGCCATAGGGGTCAATCTGTTCAATGACAAAGCCGGGCTGCTCAGGCAAACCAAAGGATTTGGTACGTTTTCCTATCATATCCCGCTGAATGTAAGTGGTTCCCACCTGCACTTCGGACTTGGTGCAGGATTTATGAATGAGCGCATCAATCCTGCAGATATCCAGGGAGATATAGATCCCTCTGTTGCCAGGTTAAATGACCGAGAGACCTTTCTGGACGGCTCCTTTGGCATTGCCTTCACTTCTTCTGCATTTTCCCTGCAGGCAGCAGTACCGCATCTGAAGCAGGTTTTCGCCAGAGAACAGGAAAGGATCACTGTCGACCGGGCATTACTTTTCAGTGCGGCGGCCTACAGGTTTTCGTTTGAGGAAGGGATGGACAGCTGGTTTGTAGAGCCTAAGGCAGCATTCAGGCTGATCAAGGGTGCAGACCACATTGTTGATGCAGGGGTACAGGTAGGTCTGATGCAGGGCCGGCTCCGGTTCCTCTCCGTTTACCACTCTTCTAAGGCCGCAAGTTTCGGATTTGGTTTTAGCGGACTGTCCGGATTAGACTTCCAAGCCATCTACACCGCTCCCACTACCGCCACCACTCGTGGCCTCGGCAACAATTTCGAGGTAAATGTAGCCTTCCACTTTCCCGGAGAATAGCGCATAACCTCAGTGTTTGCCATGGCCATGGCCTCGCCCGCCACCATTACCCCTGCCCTGGCCATCATGCCTTTTATAATGGCCTTTGGCCTTCCCCGGGTGTCCTTTCACCACAAAATACTTCGGCTCCCTGCTATTCCTGATCACAAGCTGGTTGTGCATCGATCTGTAACCAGCATATTTCACTTTGTGATCATTAAAGTAACGGTAGGGACGTGGCGAATTGAGCACCACCTTGTACCCCCTGTAGAGGTTATAACCTGCATATCTTGGAGGCAGCCCTGAGGAAAATACCCATTGCCCGTTGCTGAGATAAATGAACTGATGCCGGGGCACAGAATAATAAGTCTCTATCTCTGGCAGATAATAATAATCGGCATAATCATACCCGGCTGGCCCCCAGAGAGGCTGGGAGCCGATGTTTACATTGATACTGACTTGTGCCTTTGCTTTCGGGACAACCGCTGCGGTAAGTCCAAAGCATATGATGAAGATGATTTTTTTCATGTTTACATTATTTTAGTTCAATGATACCTGCATCCGTCTGCTGGCCTGCGATAACCGATACTTTGGGTAATACGACCTCATTATATCCCTCGAAGGGGACAATTTTCAACTGATAGTTTCCGGTGCCCAGACCGCCGATAGTAAATCTTCCGGTTACGGCATCTGCTAAAGTCCCTACAGTATCTGTACCCGAAATGGCCAGTATTTCAGGATGTGCGTCAAGCGGCAATACTGTTCCGGTAATCAATCCTGTTGTAGCGGCAGCAATTCCCCTTACCACAGGCTTTAATATATATTTACCATTGCCAGTGCGCAAAACCGATCTGGCGGCGTCGAAATCCAGCAATAAGGTATAAGTGGCTCCCGGAAGCAGCTCAGGGTTCTCATTAAGTTTTACCTTCCATCCCGAACTTTGTGCACTTGGTGTTATCAGGTCTTCTTCCACACCATTTACTACGATCGTATTGCCGGAATCATACAGTACCAGCCTTACTTCTGAAACTTTCCCGGAAGGCATTTCCCCGTTGGCGATCAGCAGATCGGGAGTAGCGGTACCCATCCGGAAATCAAGGACATTAAATACACCGTTACTCACCTCAAAAGAGTAAGGCTTTCCTTCAGACACCAGGATCACCTCTTTCACATGCAGGTTAATCTTATCAAAATCACCAGGTGCATCGGTCATCCTGATCTGTACCACGGTTGTGCCTTCCATCTCTTTGTCTTTTTTACATCCTGTAAAAGCCAGTGCTGACAACATCAGCATCAGGAGCGCAGGTAACATAAATTGCGTTTTCATAGCTACAGATTTTTAGTTTATGGTCCAAAGCTCAATACGCAACATGAAATGCACATGAAATCTTATTTTTTTTTCCTTTTTGTTTTTCATCTTAAATTCATTTTCGGTGCTGAACTTCGATACTGATTTGAAAAAGCAGCAAATCAAGAAGTTTTTAGGGGAGTGATTGTTTGCCCCGAAAGGGGCAAACTTTCTATATTTACCATATGAGCATGCAAAAGCCATCGACATCCCGTCTTCTTGTCAAATCCCCGTCGTTTATCGCCGGACTGGTCCTATTCAGTATACTACCCTTCGCATCTGCTGCACAGCAGGTAAAGAAGAATAAAAAGCAACAGACAGAGGTCAGCCAGCCGGAAGTCAGGAACAATATACACAAGCCTGATATTAAGGAAGTACCCAGGTCCAGGAAGCAGCTCAAGCCCGCCAGTGTAAAGGCTAAAGTGAAACCAATTAAGGTGGTGCGCCCTAAAATCAAGAAACCCTGATCTATGAAAGCTATTGCCTGGCTTACCCCCGCTCCCATTCTGTTATTGTTTTTTTGCAACAGCTTATATGCTCAGCAGCCCTCCGGGACAGGCATACAGGAAAATGAGAAGCCAACATTAACCTTAGCTGCGTTATACAGCAACAATGTCAATTATTACGGGCAGTCGACAGCCGAAAGACTTCCTTATGTACTGGCCAATGCTACTTTAAGACTACCGTCTGGACTTTACTTTTCAGCCGGTGGCTACCAGTTGTTGAATGTAGGCGGAGGCTTGTCAGAGACCGATCTGGGGCTTGGTTATGACCATGATTTCAATGAGCACTTCAGTGCCGGCCTGGCTTATACCCGTTCTTTTTTCCCAAAGAACTCACCGCTTTTACAAGCCTCAAATCCCAATAACATCAGTTTAAGTTCCAGTTACAACTGGGCGTGGTCCAAAAGTGTCCTCTCTGCCGATTACGCGTTTGGCGAAGAGAACGATCTTTTCCTCACAATTACGCAATCAAAGGATATAGAGCTCGGCACCTTGTTCAGCAGTGAGGATATGATATCAGTTGAACCGGCTATCGAATTCGTCGGCGGTACACAACATTTTCTTACTACCTATCAGCGGGAAAAAGAGAAACGGAACAACGGAAAGGGACAGGGCAGCAACAAGCCTGCAACCGAAACCATCACAGAATCCCACACCAGCTTCAATATGCTCAGTTACAATTTTCGGATACCGGTCAGTTACAGTCGTGCCAGTTATATGGCTGAAGCCGGTTACCAGTTTTCAGTTATCGGAAGGGATGCCGCAACTGAGACCAAACGATACCAGCACTACCTGAACCTCGCATTTTATTACCAGTTTTAGCACCCGGAATAGATGAAAGTACTCATCATAGAAGACGAAAAAACCCTGGCCTATGAAATGGAAACCTTCCTGAAAAGGGCCTTCTATATCTGCGATCTTGCCCATACGTGTGTTCAGGCGAAAGAACAGATCGCTGTGAACGGGTATGACTTCATCCTTCTCGATCTTGGTTTGCCAGATGGTGACGGACTTGATCTCCTCTCTTTAGCAAGAAAACAAAACCCGGACGCTGCTTACATTATCCTTACTGCCCGCGGCAACCTGGAAGATCGTATTAAGGGGCTGGATCTGGGTGCTGACGATTATCTTCCCAAACCCTTTTCATTATTAGAACTCCAGTCGCGCATGCAGGCTATTGCACGGCGGAAGTTCAGCATCAGTGAAGAGACCATCCCCCTTGGCGATTTCCAGGTTAACCTGCAAAAACGGATATTACTCCACGGCAATAGCGAAATCGAACTTTCCAGGAAGGAATTTGACCTGCTTAGTTATTTACTGCTCCATAAGAACCGGGTGCTGACCCGTATGCAGTTAAGTGAGCACATCTGGGGCACCTTTGCCGATGACGATTATGACTCCAACTATATCGACGCCCACATCAAGAACATCCGTAAAAAACTCAATGTCTTTGCCGGGACAGAATGGCTTGAAACAGTGCGCGGAGTAGGATACCGCATCAGGAAATAAACAAACAGCACATGAAGTTATCGGCCAAACTTATCTACTACATTACCGGTTCCAAGGTGGCCATTGCCCTGCTCTTCATTATTTCTTTGCCTTTCCTCATATCCGGGATCGCATCACAGTACACCAATTACTCATTACGCGACCAGCAAAGAAAAGTGATGACCAGCATCCGCAAAAATGGCGTGTCATTTTATCTGCAGGGCGATTCGAGTTACGGCAGCTATACCATGCTCAAACAAGAGTATATTGCCCTGGAACCGGTTTCCGATACAACAAGTACCGATACCATCAGGACAACCAGGCGTATTGTAGAACAGGATACCCTCAGCTATAGGGTACTCAGCTATACCTTCAGGGAAGGTAACAAAAATTACCTCCTTGAGATCGGAAAAACCACCGCGAGTATCAATCAATACAACAAACCGCTTCAGCGGATCGCACTCTATATGCTGATGGGCCTTATAGCTATTACCCTGCTCGTTGACCTAATTTTTACCCGTATCCTCATCCGTCCGCTTGGTCAGATCATCAGGACCAAGCTCATCAACCGGAAATTCCCTTTCAAAGAACCGGTAGCGCCGGTGAAAACAACCACACAAGACTTCCGGTACCTGGATCAATCACTTATGAGTTTAATGGAGCAGATCAGTGCCGATTTCCAGAAAGAACGGGAGTTTACCGCCAATGCATCACACGAGTTAATGACTCCTATCAGTATCCTGCAAACGAAGATGGAAAACCTGCTCGCAGAAGAACATATTACCGAAGAGATGTCTATGGCCGTGATTGCGATGATGAAGACGCTGGGCAGGCTTAAAAAAATATCTTCATCATTGCTGTTTATATCCCGAATTGAGAACGATCAGTTTGCCAGAACAGATCATGTCCGGCCTGCCATACTGATTGCCGAAGTAGTAGAGGAAATCGGGCACAGACTGGAAGAAAAAAAACTTCACCTGGAAATTAACCTTTCTCCCGACGTTGTATTGACTGAAGTCAACCAGGACCTCATGTTCCAGTATTTCTATAACCTGATCAATAATGCCATCAAATACAATAGATACGGCGGAAGTATCAGCATTACAGATCAGAGGACCCCGCAGGCTTACACCATAACCGTCAGCGATACCGGCATAGGCATTCCTCAGGAAGAACTTCCCTTTATATTTGACCGTTTCCGCAAAACAAACCTGGGCACTACTACCGGCTATGGACTCGGATTGTCTATTGTTAAGAGTATCGCAGTTTACCACGGCTTTGAGATCAGGGCAAGTTCAAAGACAGGAACAGGCAGTAGCTTTGTCAGTATTTTTTCAGGTGCAATATAATCTTCAGAGCGCCCGGATTCATACGTTCATTACCCGGACTGAGTACCAGATTTAGGCAATACGAAGTGCATTGTCGTACCGGTCCCTTCCTCACTGTCGCACCAGATGCTGCCACCATGCCACTGAATGATCTGTTTAACGATGGAGAGACCGAGGCCGACTGATGGCTCTCCATTTAGTCCGTTACGCCCCGCATCACTGAACCGTTCAAAAAGTGTTGGCAGCTTATCCGGGGGAATACCCAGGCCGCTGTCCGAAAAATCAAATCTAACCTGGTCATCCAGTTCACTAATCGTAAGCATGATCGAGTCGCCTTCCCTGGTAAATTTAAGTGAATTTGACATCAGGTTATTCAGCACCTGCATAAACTTGGCATCGTCGATATCCATGAAAATATGCTCAGCGGAAGCAGAAAGGCCGATCTTGCGTCCTACTGTCTCAGAAACCATATATTCATCGAGATATTCTGTGATCATTTTTACAATATCTGTACGCTTACGGACCAGCACCAGCTCCGTGGTTTCCAGGAATTCTCTGGTCAGCAGGTCATTGATCAGCCGGAGTGAAGATTCAAGAATACTTTTGACACTATAGGCCTGATCGAGCATCTTGCCATCGGTCATCTGCTTTTGCATTACTTCCAGTAACGTTCGGGCTATATTCAGAGGGCCCCGTAGATCATGACCCAGCATGTGCAATACAGAGTTTTTCTTATTGGCATATTTCAGGATAGACTCATTGTGTTCCGTCTCACCGGTAATGTCTTCGGCAGATCCCACTATCAGAAAATCGTTTCCCTGGCTTGTTAAGATAGGGACGATGCGCAACACGCTGTATTTATTATCATTAATCACACGGATGGTTACGGAACCTGTAAATGTGTTGCGGCGTAATCCCGGATATATTCCTTTAAACACCTGGATATCCTCATGATGTATCTGGCCGACGATGGGTGCTAAATCTGCTTCTACTTTGTCCAGTCCGAAGAGATCAGCAAGCATAGGATGCATAAAACTGAACCGACCGGCTGCGACGTCATATACAAAATGGACATTGGCCGAAAACCGAAGCCGCTCTCGCATGGATGCGTCATATTCCATAGATGGTAAAGCTGTTTACTGCAATAACAGTGATTTATCTGGAAATGTTCTTGAAAGCTCATACAACATGCAACTGAACCAGATCAAAAGGCTTCATAGTTAAATCGCTGTACACGTGTACTGTTTGTAAAATTGACTGTGATCCCGCTTACCAAACCTTCCTCATTAAATTCCAGACGGGGTTTATAGACTGATGCATCCCGAAGAAAGGGTTTGACAGAGGTGAGTTGCCAGACGTTTGCATTGTATTGCTCTGCGCCTACGCCAGGCAGGTCTACATGATACAATGGGTTCGGCCTGCTGTCAAATTCTGTGGTTATTTCTGATAACTGTACAGGAGCGTAATTACGGAATTCAAGCACCCTGCACTTAACAAGATTGCCTGCATGATCAGGTGTATAGCTGGATTCACTGCGGTATGCCCCGTCAGCAGTCCGGTAATAGACCTCCTTCACCAAATGACCGGCATCATTGAAGGTAAAAGTACTTTTAGCTGCCCAGGCGCTGTCCGGAAAGAGTCTTTTCGCAGTGATGCTTAACTCCATTGCAGAAGACCATAAATATTCAACTACCAGTACCGGATGAAAAGGATCCCCATTACCCGCACGGGCCTTGACCTCGATTCGGCTCAATGTGTCTCCCTGGTAAAAATAAGTATGCTGTTCCCTGTTCTGATTGTCAGAATTCATCCCGATAACCGTACTGATTTTCCCACCCTGGTAGAAAAGAAAATAGGTGTAATCGTTGTTGCGATAACTTTTAAGCCGGTATTTCTTCACCGTTTCAGTCAGTGGTTTAGTTTCCTTTTTACAGGACAAGATGAAGACTGGCAAAGCCAGCATAATGACCAGATATCTACTGAATTTGAGCATAGATGATAATCCCGTGGCTTTCCCCGTTCAGAAGATAAATATAGTATTGTTTATGAAAGAAACCCACGCTATAGTTAAAGTTCCTTTTACTATTGTCAGTATCTACCAGAGGGACTATCATGACCTAACGGTACTGGTATCGGTAACAGATGTATCTCTTCCTATTACCCGTCGTATCAGACGGAGTGCCTGACCTGTTTATTAAAACAGAAAGACCAGTAACAATCCTGTGTAAATACTTGCACCATACTCTGGATGATACTTAGTTATCTAAACCTTTTAAAACATAAAAGCAGATATCGGTACGAATCCTGAATCCCAGCCTGTGGTATAATGCTACCGCCCTGGCATTGTCTGTCCTGACATGTAAATAAGGCGTATTACCTGTAGCAACGATATCACGTATAACAGAATGGATAAGGCTTCGCGCATATCCTTTCCCACTATGTTCCGGGTGAGTACATACAGCACTGATCTCCGTATAACCTCCTGACTTTAAACGCTGGCCGGCCATCGCCACAAGAATATTACCCTCAAAGATCCCTTTATACCCGCCAAAAGCAATTGTCCGTTCCGTAAAAGGACCCGGTTGGGCGAGTTGCGTCAAGGCCAGCATTGCAGGGACATCTTCATCGGCCAGAGAGACCGGATCACTTCCTACTATAGCTTTTGGAAGTATTCCCTCAAATACCATCTGATAGCCGGGAATTTTTGCTATAGTCTCAAAAGGTAAGGTATCAAGATTTGCCTTCGGTGAAAACATCACCACCACCCTATTACTTTCTGTCCTATTATAAAGCTCCCTGAAATTTTCCGGTGTATCCTCTTTAACCGCCCCAAATGGAGCAATATCAAGGTCAAACAACTTTACCTGGTCTGTCCCGCTACCTAAAGCTGAATTATCTGAACAAAGCGCAGACCAGATCGGGTTGTCTAACAATGCTGTCCTGTCAATCATCCGGCAAAGATAAAGATATGCGCAGTTTCTGCTAATTTGTATCTTTCTTACCAGGTAGGATATTTTTCCGGTAGTCAGGTAGGCTACTTCGCTTAACGAATAACGATCATTTTCCATCAATTGAATAGCTTTGTCGATCCGGAGCTTACGCATGTATTCGCCAAAGGAAAGATTATCAAAATATTTGGAGAACTCCCTGGACAGATAGGCTGGGTTGATCTCCAGTTCCTCAGAGGCCTGTTGCAAACTGAACGTCATGTTAGTGTCCAACTGATCCTGAATCATTTCCTTCAGACCCGCTGACTGGGCCGCAAAATCATAACGGTCTGTATCTGCCCCCCGGACAATAGCTGCGATCCGGTCTAATGCTTCATCCTTCAGCCAGTTGGACCAAAATACGTATTACTACCTGATTCTCAGAATAAAACGCAAAAGCGTCTGAGTTAATACGGATTCAACTCAAAGTGTTGATGATTAACAAAATAACTACTAGTCACCAGCGTATTGTATACGAGTAGCATGTTTTTTAGGGTTGATAAAAGGGAGCACCGGATGGAACTCCCTTTTTTAGTCAAAATCATCGGCTAGAGCCCCCAAACAAAAACACATAACTCCATGTTTCAACTATAATACAACATAAAAACAAACATGATGAAGATACAAATCAACACGGACAGGAACATCGACGGGAATGAGCGTTTACAGGGATACTTTGATAGCAAAATTACCGCTGCATTCAGCAGGTTTGAGCGCCACATTACCAGCATTATTATACATTTAAGTGATGAAAATGCAGGAAAAAGCGGACCTGATGACAAACGGTGTGCTTTAGAAGTTCGTGCAGATTCAATCAATCCTCACACTGTAAGTGCTAGTGCTGATACTCTGGACAAAGCTGTAGACGGCGCGATCGCAAAAATGAAACGGGTACTCGAGACCGAATTCGGAAAGTTGAATGAAGTCAGGTAGTAATAAATATCTCAACTTTAATCACTTTACATGGACCTGCTCAGCTTAGTTCATTCAAGTTTATTCAGTTGTGTTTAAATTCGAAAGGCTGATATAACCGGAACCTGGCTGGTTTACCGTCCCTTAGGCCGGGTGTATATGGAGGCAAGAGCTTTAGTATTCTTACCACTTCAGATTTCACCTCTGCCGGACCGACACCGGTGACATTCCAGGAAGATACCGTGCCGTCCTTTTCGATGACTCTGGCTACTTCCAATTTGGTATATATCTTGTTTTCCTGCATAATCTTGGAAGAAATAAAATGCTTATGGAAAAAGCTATTGTACTCCTGCATGCTCAGCGCCATTTGTGGCAGGATCAGCTCATGTCCGTCAGACCCTGTACGGTCATCATATATGGTGGTGTCTGCGACCTGGGTTAGCGGAGACTCAGTTTGAGCAAACCCCTGGCGGCCGCCTGCAAACAATAGCAATATCAGGAAGCAAAGTGATGTAAGGCTTTTCATAATACCGGTTTTTACTGAAGATAACGCTTCTGTGGCTAATAAACAATTCAAAGCAGATAAATCGTTATACTGATCATTATACAGAATCAGTTCACACGGTGTTTAACAGCGTACGGATGCTCAATGGAAAGGGTTAATTCCGGGTTGACTTTCAGCGGTAAATACCCGGTAACGTCGAACAAATTGTCACCCTACTTGTTTTTACACCAAAATTAAGACCATGAACAGAACCGTTGGATTGATATTAATTGTACTAGGTGTCGTTATGCTTGTTTGGACAGGTTTCACATACACCAAGAAAGAAAAAATCGTGGACGCTGGTCCAATCCAGATTTCAGCCGATAAAGAAAAGTCCGTCAACTGGCCACCTTACGCTGGCGGATTGCTGTTGATTGGCGGGATCATCATTTTTGCTACCGCAAAGAAATCAGGGTAACTGACACTATAAACAAAGTTAAATGACACGCTAAACAAAACCTGCCTTTCGGCAGCCGCCTAAATTTGTCTTAACATTCAATCAAAAACAGAATGAAAAAGAACAATTATCAAGGCGCACTGCAACACCCACTAGGTTCAGGTTTTAATGCTACCTCGACAGCAACAGAAGTAATCAAAGGCATTGACCTTACAGGAAAAATCGCCATCGTCACCGGTGGTAACACCGGAATTGGCCTGGAAACTACAAAAGTACTGGCAGCAGCGGGAGCAACGGTTATCGTACCGGCAAGAGATATTGAAAAGGCGAGGAAAAACCTGCAGGGCATTCCAAATGTGGAAATCGAAACCATGGATCTTGCCAAGCCTGAAACCATCGACGCATTCGCCGAAAAATTCCTGGCATCCTGCCGACCACTACATTTGTTGATCAACAACGCAGGGATCATGTGGGTACCTTTGCAAAGAGATAGTCGCGGTTTCGAATCCCAGTTATCAACCAATTACTTTGGCCAGTTCCAGTTGGTGGCGAGGCTATGGCCTGCATTAAAAGATGCCACCGGAGCACGTGTAGTCAATGTATCCTCACTGGGACACCACATGGCCCCGTTTGATTTCGATGACCCGAACTTCGGACATAGGGAATATCAGACGTTGTTGAGTTACGGACAGTCAAAAACAGCCAGTAACCTATTTGCACTTGAACTGGATAACCGGGCAAAATCACATCAGGTAAGGGCATATTCATTACATCCGGGTTCAATCGCAGGAACAGAATTGGCAAGAGATGCAGACCCGGAACTGTTCAAACAGATGGGCTTTTTTGATGAACATGGAAATATGCGGCCGGAAATACTTGCCAGCCTGAAGACTATACCGCAAGGTGCAGCAACCTCAGTATGGGTTGCCACCAGTCCATTACTTAACAATATCGGCGGTGTTTACTGCGAAGACGCAGATATAGCCGAACTGCTTACAGAAGATCCTTCGTTTAAAACCAAAGCTAAGCTACACCAAAGTGGCGTAATGCCCTATTCGTTGGATGAAAGCAATGCCAAAAAGCTATGGGATCTGACTCAGGAAATGACAGGAATAGAGTTTAATATAAATTAAACCATGTAAAAAAATAATAATTTTATAGCTTTTATAGCAATGCAGCATATATCCAAATACCTGACCAAAGACATCAAGCTTTCCAGTTATGAAGATAAGCTATTCAAGTCTGACCTGATATTTGATGATCATATGCTGGTGTGGTTTATTTCCGGAGAAACCAAGATCATACAGGCCGAATCCACCTTCAGCTTCAAAACAGGCGATATCTTCCTGATCCCACGGAATGAACTTGCCACGATTATCAATTATCCAAAAAATGGCCTGCCACATCAGACCGTAGTCATGCATTTGTCCACGGAGCGGCTAAAAAAGTTCTACGAAAAAATTGACTACGCTAAAAAAATACAGCCCAGGCAGAAAATATACTGCTTCAGCAATCACCCCTTGCTGGAAAGCTGCCTGGCTTCGCTGATACCCTATTTCGAGCTGAAAGGTCAATTTCCGGAAAGTCTCGCCACACTTAAAATCGAAGAGGCCATTAGTATCCTAAGGCTGATCGATCCGAGTGTGGACAGCGTTTTAGCCAATTTTGATGTTCCGGGCAAGATCGATCTTATCGATTTTATGCAGCGCAACTTTATGTTCAACATGTCGCTGGAAAAACTGGGTTATCTAACAGGCCGCAGCCTGTCAACCTTCAACAGGGATTTCAGGAAGTTATTCAATACCACTCCTCAAAAGTGGCTGACAGATAAAAGATTGGAACTGGCCTATTATCATCTGGTAGAAAAAAAGAAAAAACCGACAGAGATTTATCTGGAAGTCGGTTTTGAAGACCTCTCCCATTTTTCCTATATCTTTAAAAAGAAATACGGAGTTTCGCCCAATATGCTTTCCAGATCTTAGCAACGACATCAGGTAAAAGAGCAGTACATTTGCAAAAAATTAACCGAGAAAAGAATGCGAAAAATTTCACTTTTCATTGCGATGAGCCTGGATGGTTATATTGCAAAACCCAACGATGACCTGAGCTTTTTGAAAATGGTAGAAAAAGAAGGAGAAGATTATGGCTACGCGGATTTTACTTCCCATATCGATACTATAGTTATTGGCAGGAAAACATATGACTATGTAGTCAGCGAAATCGGGGCATCCCACTACGACAATGGACAAAGAGATATCTATGTCATCACCAGAACCGACAGACCGAAAGTCGGCAGAACAACTTTCTATACAGGCAGCTTAACCGCTTTGGTTGATCATTTAAAATCGGAAAACGGCAAAAACATCTATTGCGACGGTGGAGCAGAAATCATCAACGAACTATTGAAGCATGACTTGATTGACGAGTTTATAATCTCGGTTATTCCAGTTTTATTGGGCAATGGCACACGACTATTTAAAGATGGAAGACCTGAGCAGACACTCCAGTTTATTACAGCCAAGACATTTGATACAGGATTGTCGCAACTGCATTACAAGCGCAAAAAGTAGTAACTTACTTTTACTAGCAACTCATCCTGTAATCTTTAAAGATTGTATCAATCCATCGGCAATCTCTAAGTGATAACTCAATACGATAGGGCTTCCGGCAAATTTCCCCGAGGTATTTGCCCTTAAAATGCTTTCCGATCCTTTTTCTTCAAAACTGACCGGCGCTATGGTAGCCTTGTATCGCGTGTTGGCATCCGCGATCCAAAGTGTGATCTCTTTTCGTCCTCTGTGCGTTTTGCCTTCATCATGGACCACGGCCGTTTAAGAGAAGCAATTTGCGTAAGCAATGCTATCAAAGCTGTTTTGTGTTTTTACTAAATCCGATACTACTCTTGGTAAGTTCATAATTCTTTATTTTGGTTTATTAAATAGTTGGTACCGTTCCGCCGTCAATGACAAAATTTGTTCCTGTTAGATAACTGGCCCTCGGCGAAACGAGGAAACCAATTAATTCAGCTACTTCATCTGGTTCAGCGGGTCTGCCGTAAGGTATTCCACCTAAGGCGTCCATTACACTTTGCTGGGCTTCTTCTACAGTACTATTTGCATTTCTCGCGATCTCACCCAACCAGGCTACCGATGCTGTGGTATTTATCCATCCCGGCGAAACAGTGAGCACGCGGACACCTTTTGGCGCAACTTCATTCGATAAGCTTTTACTGTAATTGATCAATCCTGCTTTCGAAGCTGCGTACGGCAAGGTCGAATCATACAGCGGCAATTTGCCCTGGATGGAAGCGATGTGAATGATAACACCACTTTTCCGATCGATCATTTGTGGTAAAAATCCTCTGTCAAGCCTGACGGGAGCAAGTAGGTTAGCTTGCAGTGTAGATAGCCAATCCCCATCGTTCAACACTGAAAAACCACCGGCGGGTGTGGAGGAACCACCAAGGTTGTTGACCAGGATATCCAGTCTGCCATAGGTTGACAGCACTTCGCTGATTACTTTTTGCGCATCTTCTGCCTTGCTCAGGTCAGCAGGAATAAAATGCAGACTGCTGTTTTCTTTTTCAGGAGCATTCCTTGCAGTGATCACTACCGTTGCACCACCTTGCAACAGCCTTTCTGCAATTGCCTTTCCGGCTCCTTTTGTACCTCCTGTTACCAGGGCAATTTTGCATGACAGTTCATTTTGATAATCCATTTTGATTGTCTTTTAAATTTCTTTGTACAAATCTCTGAAGTACATTAGCGCCTCACAAGTACGGAGTTACGATTCAGATAGGGATAAGTTTTTCCCCTATTGCTCAACATGGGATATAGGTTTAATTTTGCGATATGTATGAAAGGAAAGTAATACCGAACCTGAATTGCGGACTCGACCTGATAGGTGAAGTACTGTATGGCAAATGGAAGATACGCCTGCTTTGGTTTATCGATCAGGGACATAAACGCCCAAGCGAACTGCAACGCAAAATACCCGATGCTTCACGCAGGGTATTGAACATGCAGTTGAATGAATTGGAAAGACACGAACTGGTTACCAGAAAAATCTATCCTGTTGTGCCGCCGAAAGTAGAATACAGCCTTACTGAATTTGGTAAGACAATTATTCCCCTGATTGCCGCATTAGGACAATGGGGCGATGAACATCAAGACCGTTTACGGGATGCAATCTTAAAACAAATTAAAACTTCGGAACTGGACGACACTAATCAGGATTCCGCATTTTATGCTGTCGGTAACGCGCCACCATCTACATAATAATTAGTTCCGGTAATGTACCTGGCCTCCGGAGAAACCAAAAAAGCTATCAGACTAGCAATTTCCTCAGGCTCGGCCATTCTGCCTATAGGAACTCCAACCTTGTCCATCACACCTTTAAAAGCATCATCAACGGTAATATTTGAAGAATCTGCAATATTTTCTATAAAATCCATCATTAGCTGTGTTTTTACAACACCTGGTGAGACGACGTTGACACGTATCCCTTTCGGCGCCAATTCATTTGCCAAGGCCTTGCTATATGTGTTCAATGCGGCTTTTGCAGAAGAATAGGACATTGTCATCTCCCAGATTGGCAATTTTGCGGCACCGGTAGAAATATTGACGATTACACCCCTATTTTGTTTAATCATCGCAGGTAATAGTACCTTATTAATTCTGACAACAGATAGAAAATTTAATTGCCAGTCATTATACCAATGTTCATCCGAAAGTGTATCAAAGCCGCCACCCGGGCTTAAATTAGCCCCTGCATTGTTGACAATAATATCTATCCTGCCATATTTTTCAATAATTTCTTTAGCTATAGCTGCAGCATTTTGTGCTTGGGTAAGGTCAGCCGCGATGAAATAATGTCCATTTATGTTTTCTTTTGGTGCAGTTCGTGCAGTTACGACCACCTGAGCACCTCTGCTACTTAGTTTATCAGCAATGGCTTTACCAATGCCTTTTGTTCCGCCGGTTACAAGAGCGACCTGCCCTTTTAATGTTTTTTCCATAATTTTTATTTAAAAATGAGTTGTAAAGTAAAACATGTTACTTTACTTTTGAAAGTAGGAACACTTATGTATAGTGATACCATATGGTAAAGCTTTGCTGTAGATCAGATCATTATGAAAGAAAAAAAAATTAAAAAAAATGATGAACGCTGCGCACTTCAGGAAATTTTAGATGTAATCGGCGGAAAATGGTCAATGTCAATTATCTACGCGCTATTTCAAGGTAAAAAGCGTTTCAGCGAATTAGAGCGAATGATACCAAAAATTAATACCCGCATGTTGGTAAAGGAATTGAAGAATATGGAAGCAAATGGAATTGTCACAAGAGACGTTTTTGCAACCGTACCGCCCACAGTAGAATATAACCTTACTCCAAAAGGCAAAAAATTAGAAAATTCAATTAATGAGCTGTATAAATGGGGACTTGAGTATGTAAATTGAAGTTGATGTTAAAAAACTCCCGTCTGGCAGCACTCGAATGCAGAACCAAGAATCCTGGTAAAGCAAATGAAGCAAAACCTGGAAAAAGCATTGGAAAATTATGATGACCCCAAAGAGCAAATAACCGGATTTTAGGCCTTCATAAGATTCAAAGTTCTATCCGTTCACAATTATCTTTTAATTTTAGCGCCACAGAATCAATTAATTGAATATTTTATATATCTTTAAGCGAAAACGTGCTAGCCCGAAAACAAGTACAACCCTATGAAATACAAATTGACACTACTATTTGCCGCAGCAATTTTTATTTTATCCTGCAGCAAAAAAGATCCGGATGAGAATATGAACCCCTGTTCTCCATTGATCCTGGTCACGAAAGTAAGTGGAATGAAGCACGAAAGCAATGGCAGCGTGAGTCCTGTAAACATGATTTTTAGTTATGAATATGGCCGCCCCATTCAAATAACAGATGGCTTGAAAACTACGAAATTCTTCTACGATAGTTCTATTAATTCCGTTTACAAGGTCGAACATACAGATAGTGCCGCATCCCCGGTTAAACGTACGCTATTTCAGGCTTTGAATATATCAGACGCCGGTCCAATACAGGTCAATGAATTTCATTATGAAGGAAATCAGCTGACCTTTGAATCGGTTAACGACTACACCTATACTGACGGACTTGTTTCCAAATTACAGAAAACCTCTGACAATATTGTCCTGACACAAAAATACACGTGGAAGGACGGAAATATGATCACATTCGACAATGGCAAAGGCACGGTGTACCGATATAAATATAACGATAAACTAAATCCATTTGTCAACAGATTTACCAGGTACCAGACAGGGCCTGTTGATTTTACCTCAGCAAACTTAGTTACAGAAATTGAAGAGGTAACAGATGGGGTAAGCAAGATAAGTACAATGACCTACACTTACAACCCGGACGGCTATCCGTTAACGGCAAGATCTGTTAATCAAGAAGGAACGGTGACACTTTATCTTACCTTCGAATACCAGGAATTCAAATCTCCATGTTATTAGTTGGGTATTTCGGCAAAACCTGATCATTCCATCAATTTCCGGGTGTCGCTCAGCAACACTAAAATTTCCTCCTGTTTCAATTGCTGCTCCAGCCTCTCTTTAAGATCAATCCAAAATTCTGTTTCCCTGGCATTGATCAACACCTCATAGATAAGCAATTCATCCAGCTCAGTATCCTGGGCATCCCTTTTCCAGATCCCTTTAGCGGGCGCACGAGAATAGACGGTTACCCCTCTAAAACGCTCCTTCAACTCTTCGCTTAGCTTGCTGTAAAATTGTTGCGGAAAAGGCTGCCCTTGCCTGTCGTTCAAAGGAACAAAAAGCTGCACCAGCATATCCTTCAAATTAGGATTTTCAGATTTTTTGACCATGGCCGACGCCGCTTTGGCACTTATTCTTTCCAGAGGGCTAAATACTTTGCCTGCCTGTTCATTGTAGTTGCTGAAAAAATACTCCAATTCACCCAGCAAACTTTTAGGTAGATCAGACAAATTTTCTACCGCTGCATATTGCCTGGAAACCCCGGCTACCGCAATGAGCCTGTCATTGCGCATCCGCTTGCCGTCGCGCTCCTGCTGCTCCGCTTTAATCGCACCAATGATCCGGCAATCCAGGGCACAGCCCGGAAAAGTAGCAAATTCAGAAATGACCATAATGTCCAATGGATCCCCGTCACCGCCGGTTGTACCAGGAATATAGCCAAAGTCAAATGGAAATACCAAGCCAGCCGGCATAACCTTTTTAAGCTTAAAGCAGCCCAATTTCACATCAAAGTCGTATTTAATGCCCATGCCTTTCGGCGTTTCTATGATTGCCGTAGTCCAGGATGTTTTTTCGTGCTGTTTTTTCATGGAAAGAAGGTGCGTTTCAATTGATCAAACAATTGGCCTGTGGTATAGTTTACTGCCAAGAATATTCAGGAGGGATAATGCTCCTCATCAAGGCTGAAATCCGGCCAGGCACATCAAATTGCAATATCTTACAATGCAGCATCCTCTTTGTCTGCTAACTTAGTGGAAACAAGTGATTCACAATAGTCACACAGCAACCTAAAAACAACAAAAAAATGAAGAAATTTGTCATTGAAAGAGACCTGCCCGGGGCAGGACAACTGTCTGCGGAAGAATTGGCCGCGATATCTGCAACCTCCTGCGCGGTGGTAGACCAGCTGGAAAAGCCCTATCACTGGATCCAATCCTTTGTCACACAGGATAAGATCTATTGCATCCATATCGCCGAAAGTGAAGAGGTTGTAAGAGAACATGCACAAAAAGGTAACTTCCCCGTCACCTCCATTGCCGAGGTGAAGGCCATGATAGATCCAACAACAAGATAATTGTCAATTTGGGCAACGAATGCCATGCCATCCAAGTATTACAAGTTAAACATAGGCGAAGGTCTTGAAGCGCTGTCAGTGAAGAACTACAACAGTTCCTTTCCCTCACACTTCCATCCAACCTATAATATTACCCTGATCTACTACGGTGCCTTCAACACCAGGCTGGACGATAACCTGCTGGTGGCCCCGAGTGGCACCATACTGATCACCAATCCTCAGGAAATCCATTCCAATCCCTTTGACAGAAATGAGAGCGTGTCCTTCTTTACTTTTTACGTGAGTCAGGACTTCCTTGAATATTGCAATCAGAGCAGGTCGATATTTTTTAACCAAAAGGTGATCTACGACCAGGAATTGTTTGCCGATCTGCACCAGTTTGCCAATGTCATAGATCAGGCACATGTCCTTCCCGACTACGAGGAAGGGCTTAGGCAGGTACTTTCTCAACTTGCCATGAGACACGGCGATGAAATGGCAGACTTGCAAGACACCAGGATCAAGTCCCTGTTCGATGAATTCCTCGCGGAGCAAAACCTGAAGAAATTCTCTTTGGAGGAGGCCGCCAGCCGATTTGGCATCGACAAGTTCAAGTTCATCAGGTTGTTCAAGTTACAGACGGGGCTAACACCGAACAACTATTTTATACTCCAACGCATAGAGAAAAGTAAATCGATGCTTAAGCAGGGCAATGAGCTGCTGAGCATCGCCATCGAACTGGGCTTTTATGATGCGGCACATTATTGCAACTACTTCAAAAAATTCACGGGCATCTCCCCCATTGCCTACAGTACCAACCGCTAGTCGAGCAAGTTCCAGAAGAATGAAAAAAATATTTTTCCTGATCGGTTATCTATCCACATTCACGGCCTTTTCACAAACCCTCACCAACCAGCAATACAGAACAGATTTCGATTATTTCTGGAATACCATCAATGACAACTATGCCTATTTCCAAAAGAAAGGCATCGACTGGAACAGCTTAAGGCCAGTCTATCAGGCACAAGTCGACACTGTAAGTACCCGAAATGGCTTTGTCCGCATCCTTGAAAAGGCCATAAATGAACTCTACGACCACCATTGCTCGCTCAACACCAACACCCCCGCCTCAAGCAGGCTGATTCCCACCGGCACCGACCTATGGGCATCATACCACGATGGCAAGCCGGTCATCGACGAGGTGAGAATAGGTATGGGCGCCGATAAGGTCGGCATTCAGGCAGGCATGGAAATCATGGCCATCAACGACCTTGAAGTAGCAAAAGCCATACTGCCCTACCTTGCACATACAAGAACCGCAGAAGCCTGGAACTTTGCCCTTCGCCTGGCACTTGCCGGCAACCATATAGATAAAAGGAAGATCACTGTAAAAACCATCAGCGGAACAAGGGATTTCTTTCCCGACCAGGACGGTTTGTTACTGGAACATATTGAGTATCCGGCGATGGTGCAATCCAAAACTTCCCATGAAATTGACTACATCAAAATCAATAACTTTCTTTACGATAACCAGCTGATCCCCAGATTTGACAGTGTCCTGAATGCATCCCTGGAAAAAAAGGCACTGATCATCGACCTCCGGGAAACTCCCAGCGGGGGAAATACGAGTGTGGCCAGGGCAATCCTCGGGCGCTTCATTTCAAAAGAGCAGTGCTACCAAAAGCATGAGCTTTATGCAGAAGAAAGGGAAACCGGCATCAAGCGCTCCTGGGTAGAGATCGTATCGCCCAGGGGCGTCACCTATAATGGCAAAGTGGTCATCCTGGCCAACCATTGGACCGGCAGCATCAGCGAGGGCATTACCATCGCTTTTGACGGTATGAAAAGAGCCACGGTGATCGGTACAGAATTGGCCAGGCTGAATGGTGCGGTGGAAAGTTTCAGGATGCCCGGCACGAAGATTGGCTTCAACATCTCAACCGAGCGGTTATACCATATCAATGGAACCGCACGTGAATGCTATCAGCCAGCCATCAAAGTTTCCATGGCAAACCAGCACCCCGGAGACGACCCGATCCTGGCTAAAGCCATTGATTTCCTGAAGGCAAAAAAGGATTTTTGACCATACACTAAACATCAATTGATAATTTCACCTTTCTTGTCAGCAAACCTGTCACGAATCCGCTGTATCTGTTCCGGTGTGGTTCTTTGCCATTCTGTTACTTCACCAACAATCTTCAAGGGTTCCGTGCTCCGGTAGGAACGCGTCGGATTACCAGGGAATTTCAAATTAGTCACATTGGGATCATCCTCGAAACTGCCCGTTGGCTCAACAATATACACCCGTTCCGGATTTTCACCTGGGGCTAAAGCAGCAGCCAGGCCAGCCCCACCTGGCAGAGCAGTAAAGTAAATGTGGTTCATCACGAAGTCAGACTGATAATTGGAAACCCGGCCGGCATTCAGTAACTCACCCGTCCTGAGCTGCGCTTTGGTTCCATGATAAAACGGGCCCTTATCAATTGGCTGGCCTGCAGACGTTGTCGCCAGCTCCTTGTGCATGGCTGCTTTCTTTAAATCGCAGACTTCATGATACCATCTCGATAAATTCGTGTGCAGCGAAGGAAAGGCACTCCTCACGGCGTCATTGCCCACCTTCAATGCCAGCTCTAAAGCCCTTTCATACCACAAAATCCTTTCCGAAGCAGTGGGCTGAAGGCGGGCTATAAACCACGCTGCAAGAAATCTTTCGAAGTCGTTGGTCGCGCTATGCCAGCTGTGTAAGAATGTATCTCTGGCTTCTTCAAGTTGTCCCTGTTCTTCTAGTTTCATACCCTGCATGCAGAGCTTAACGATAGCATTGTCCGGATGGAAATCTGTATTCATATTCAGTTAGTTTCTCCAAAAATAGTACCTCAAACCCATAAAAAACCGCTTTTCCAACTATATTTTACCGGACATACAATCACAACAAATTCTGCGTTATACATACAACAGATGGAAATCAACTTCCGCATTTCTGTACCCTCACGAAAACCAACAGCGATCAAGAGTGTTATAGCAACAAATCATTCACTAAAATTCAGTTATTATGGCACGAGGAAGCAAAGTAGAACGCAATTCGGTATCGAATCAACCACATGAGATCAAGTACGAAGCCGGTAAAATGGGCGTTAGCCAGGCAGACATTAAGGAAGCGAAAAAAGGCGGCTCCAACCAGCGCAAGCAGATCGAAAAGAAAATGAAATAAACCAGGCCCCTTTCGGGGCCTTTTTTTTCAGATAGATACAAGAAAACCATGCTAAAACTACCTACCCTATTCATGATTTATTAGCTTTGGCAGCTAATCAAAAGGACAATGGAATTTAAAGAAAGTACGCAGTCCATACTCACCAAAAATCAGGAATTTACGGTAACGTTACTGGAAACAGAGAAGCCATCATGCATTGGTGTTTTCGCTGCTGGACGTGGTGGAAACCCATCCAGATACCTCCTTTTACTAAGGACATTGGCAGAACAGGGATGCACAGTTATTGCGCCCCATTTTCAAATGTTCGAATCTCCTTTACCTACAAATGAGGAACTCGATACACGCATCAGGCTCCTTGAAACGGTTATAGAGCACTATTCATATGTGCATGAGAAAATTACCGGCATAGGCCATTCTATAGGTGGAACTTTATTGCTCACTCTTGCCGGAGGAAACGCCCTTACTTATTCGGGACACCAATTGCGTACGCAATCAATTTGGAGATTTGATCGGCTTGCCCTTATGGCACCGCCAGTGGATTTCTTTCTGCACCCTGAAGCGCTCCAGGCAGTCAATACGCAGGTCTATCTGCGTAATGGAGGGACAGATACTATTACTCCTCCCAGTAAAGCCTTACGGTTAAAAGAACAATTTCGCAACCCAAGCCAGATAGAATTTATTTTAGATGAGCAAGCCGGGCATTTTAGTTATATGAACGAACTGCCTCCTGGGGTTAAAGATACGCAACCCAACCGACAGGATTTCTTAGCAGATTTAGCCAATGATATTGCTGGATATATCACTTCTTAATCCATGCCTCAGGAGGCTTTTCATGCTTGACACTTTTTTTACCCTCATTTTTAAATACCAGACAATACTAAATTTATTAGTCTTATAGCCACCAAACTAAAGTCATAAAACTAATTAATTTAGCTTTTTATTTGCATTTACACTTACAAATGCTCTAGCTTTGTTGCAACCTAAAATTCATTTATGTCCGGGGATAAACAAATTATTCACATGGATCAGGATGCCTTTTTTGTCTCCGTCGAAGTCAGAAAAGATCCTTCGCTGATTGGGAAGCCTGTAATCATTGGCGGCGCCTCAGATCGTGGGGTGGTGGCTTCATGCAGCTATGAAGCTAGAAAATTTGGCGTACACTCTGCAATGTCGTCCCGAATGGCAAAACAACTTTGCCCCCATGCGGTATTTATCAGGGGAAATATGGACGAATATTCCAAAGCCTCCCATGAGATCACGGACATTTTAAAAGAGCGGGTCCCGCTCATTGAAAAAGCCAGTATTGACGAGCATTATATCGACATGACCGGTATGGACAAATTTCATGGCACCCAGAAATATGCGCATGAACTCCGGGCGCTGGTCATCAAAGAGACCGGGCTCCCGATCTCTTTTGGATTATCGGTCAACAAAACCGTTTCCAAGATGGCCACCAATGAATGTAAGCCCAATGGCGAACTGAATGTGAAAGCCCCCGAAGTCCAGCCCTTTCTCAATCCGTTATCCATCCGCAAAATACCTGGACTGGGAGAAAAGACTTTCATCAAGCTCAGCGACATGGGCATCAAAAGAATACATACCCTTTCGCAGATCCATCCAGACCAGATGTATTTCCTGCTCGGTAAATCAGGTCTGTCGCTGCTTCAAAAAGCCAAGGGCATAGACCTTAGCCCGGTCATTCCTTACAGTGAGCAAAAATCCATTGGAACCCAGTGTACCTTCCATGCCGATTCCATTGATATTGAAATGATGAATAATTTGCTTACGGCCCAGGTAATGGATGTTGCTTTCCAGCTGCGCGAGAAAAAAAAGCTTTGTTCCTGTGTCACAGTCACCATCCGCTACGCCAATTTTGAAACCGAGACCAAACAAATGGCCATTGGCTATACCTCATTGGACAGCGTACTGATCACCACAGCGAAAGACCTGTTCAAAAAAATGTATAACCGGAGGATGCTGCTCCGCCTGATTGGCGTAAGACTGAGCAATCTGGTCTCTGGTTTCGAACAGATCGATTTATACAGCGAATCCCAGGAGCAGTACAGTCTGGTGCAGGCACTGGATAAAATCCGCAGACGTTTCGGTCAGGATGCAGTGACCAGGGCCTCAGCGATGGACATCAAATTGTAAGCGATGTATCTGAACGTCCATTCCCAATACAGCCTTCGGTACGGCACCATGTCCATTCAGACACTGGTAGAAGAAGCACATGTTCGTGGGATCACCCAAATGGCGCTGACCGACATCAACAACTCTACCGGGGTAATGGAATTCATGCGCGAGTGCAGGAAACATAAGATCAAACCTATTGGCGGCCTCGAATTTCGAAGAGATAAGAAATTGCTCTACGTCGGCATTGCACGCAATAAGGAGGGCATGAAAGAACTCAATGAGTTCCTGAGCGAACACAACCTGTCTCAAAAGGAGCTGCCCGATGAGCCCAATTTGTTTAAAGATGCCTACATCATCTACCCTTTTGGGCATAAACGTCCGTTGAGGGAAAGTGAATACATCGGAATACGCTTTGACGAACTGCATCAGCTCCACAACCGGAAGCCCGAACAACCGGAAAAATTAGTCGTCCTTCAACCGGTCTTCGTTGCCGGTAAAATTGGCTATCGGCTCCACGAATATCTAAGGGGAATCGACCTCAATACCCTGATCACCATGGTAGAGAAGGAAGACAAGTGCAAAGAGACCGACTTGTTTATGGACCTCGGTGAACTGGAAAATAAATATGCCAGGTATGCCTTTATCCTGGAAAATACCCGCAGGCTCATGGATAGTTGCCAAATGGACTACCCTGAAGGCAAGATCAAGCTGAACCGCAAAACCTTTACCGGGAATAAAAAGGACGATAAGCTGCTGCTGGAAAAGCTGGCCATGGAAGGAATGTTATACAGGTATGGCAACAAGAACAAGGAAGCACTGAGACGGTTAAAAAAAGAACTGAAGGTCATCATTGACCTTGAATTCTGTGCTTACTTTCTGATCACCAATGACATCATCCAATATTCCATGCGCAGAGGCTACTACCATGTAGGCCGGGGCTCCGGTGCCAACAGCATCGTAGCATATTGCCTCCGCATCACCGATGTAGACCCTATTGAACTGGATCTGTACTTCGAACGTTTCCTGAATGCAGAACGCACCAGCCCTCCGGATTTCGACATCGATTACAGCTGGGATGAACGCGAAGACGTGCAGGACTATATTTTCAAACGATACGGCCGGGAGCATACAGCGCTGCTGGGCGCGATGTCAACATTTAAAGACCGCTCCATTATCCGTGAGATTGGCAAGGTAATGGGGCTTCCCAAATCGGAAATTGACGGCTTTACCGACCCCAGTCGAATGACCGTAAACCGTGACAACGAAACATTTAAAAAGATCATGGCCATTTACGAGCTGATGAGCCAAATGCCGAACCAAAGAAGCATCCATGCTGGAGGCGTACTTATCTCGGAAGAACCAATTACCTATTACACGGCCCTTGACTTGCCACCTAAAGGCATGCCCACTGTCCAGTGGGATATGTATGAGGCAGAAGAAATTGGTTATGACAAATACGACATTCTCTCCCAGCGTGGTATTGGCCACATTAAGGAAGCGGTAAAACTAGTGCAACAGAACCAGCAAAAAATAATCGACATCCACCAGGTACGTAAGTTTATGAAAGATGAGCATGTGAATGAGCGCCTGAAAACCGGCAATACCATTGGATGCTTTTACGTCGAGTCCCCGGCCATGCGGCAACTATTATCCAAGTTGAAGTGCGACAATTACCTTACCCTGGTCGCAGCAAGCTCGATCATACGTCCCGGCGTAGCCCAGTCAGGCATGATGAAAACCTATATCCAGAACTTTCATCGTCCCGATGCCGTCCAATACCTGCATCCGGTCATGGAAGAACAGCTAAAGGAAACCTTTGGCGTCATGGTTTACCAGGAAGACGTCATCAAGATCTGTATCCATTACGGAGGTATGGATGGAACCGATGCAGACATCCTGCGCCGGGGAATGAGTGGCAAGTATCGCTCAAGAGTAGAATTTGACCGGCTCGTCGAAAAGTTCCATGAAGGCGCCAAGACTTTGGGCAGACCGGAGCCGGTCACCAAAGAAGTCTGGCGGCAGGTATCCAGTTTCGCCGGGTATAGCTTCTCCAAGGCACATTCGGCCAGTTTCGCTGTGGAGAGTTACCAGAGCCTATTTCTAAAAACCTACTACCCGCTTGAATTCATGGTCGGGGTCTTAAATAATTACGGCGGTTTTTATACCCGTTGGCTTTATGTGCATGAGCTCAGGAAAGCCGGGGCAAATGTCCATCTGCCTTGTGTAAACCATAGTAATAGCGTGGTTTCTCTTTATGGAACAGATGCCTGGCTGGGATTTATCGGCATTCAGGGATTGGAAAGCAAGTTTATTGAAGGCATTCCCGAGGAACGTAGGCAGAATGGTCATTATACCGATCTGGAAGATTTTGTTAAACGAACAGAGATCAGTCTGGAGCAGGTAGTGGTCCTGATCAGGGTGGGCGCCTTCCGCTTTACCAGGAAAAGTAAAAAAGCCCTGCTCTGGGATGCCCATACCCTGCTGGGGCAGAAGGCAAAACCCAGCAATCATGCGGAGCTATTCCAGGTTCAGGCCAGACACTATACCTTGCCCGATCTGGTCAACACCAAATTGGAAGATGCCTATCATGAACTGGAACTGCTTGGCTACCCTTTAACGCTATCTATGTTTGATTTGCTGAAGACCAGCTTCCGGGGGCAGATCCAGGCCAAAGATCTGACCGCTTATACCGGTCAAACCATTAAAATGGTAGGCCAATACGTTTGTGAAAAGACAGTACGTACCAGAAACAACAAAAAAATGTGGTTCGGCACCTTTCTGGACAACGACGGCAGCTTCTTCGATACTACGCATTTTCCAAAGGATACACCGTCCTATCCTTTCAGGGGTACAGGCTGTTATTTGATATTGGGCAAAGTTGTGGAAGACTTTGGTTTTCCAAGCATTGAAGTCCAAAAATTCGCTAAGCTGGAAATTGCAGAAAATCCAGTAATGGCCTAATAGCTCCGCAGTTCGATGCCCCTTTCTGGGACGAAGTCAAATCCGGTCTGACCATTCCATGCGATAGTTCACAATAACCACCTCCCCAATCAGGTTCTTATTTTCATTGATCATAACAAAACCTTTCCTTTCAAAGAATGCCCTGGCAGTCTTGCTCACATCAGCAGTGATTTTTGCACCATTGTTTATGAAAGCCTGCTTCAGCAGCGCATCAAATAGCAAATTGGCAATACCTCGCCGCTGAAAATCCTTCGAAACATATAAAACATCAAGGTAATTTTCATTTGTCAAGCTACCAAATCCGGCGATCTGCCCCTCCAGTTCAGCAACCAGAAAGTATTGCGATGCAATCCTTCTTTCCCATCGGGCATGATCTCTCCCGAGGTTCGACCAAATTTCCAGTTGCTGATCATCGTAATCAGCGCTACCGATCGTCAGCACTGTCTTTACATACAGATCAATAATATCGGGAATATCGGTCGCTAAAGCAGGTCGCAGTCTAAGGTCATTCGCCATCCCACAAATCTACACTTTCACTATTAAATAGAGTGAGAAATTCCTGCTATAGGCCCAGACCTGAGATTGCTGACGATAAACATTCATCTCCATCTCCACAAACTGCCAGTACCCCCCGCTGAGCTTAAATCAACCCGCTCATCGTAAAAGTGCATTTAACGCTGAAAGCAGCTGCTCTCCAAATAAATCGATTCCAAGGATTTTACCATCCGGACCAATAAGGAAATTAGAGGGCACTTTCTTCAGTCCATATTTCCTGTAAGCGGAATTATTTATTCCTTTCAGGTCGCTGAGCTGCAACCAGGGAAGCTGGTCGTCGTGTATTGCCTTCATCCATGGCTCCCGCTTATCGTCGACTGATACACCGACAATGGTAAAGTTCTTTGATTTGAATTGATGATACGCCAGCTTCAAATTCGGATTTTCCTGACGGCAGGGTATACACCAGGATGCCCAAAAATCAACCAGGACGTATTTTCCCTTAAAATCGTAAAGGTTGAAATTTTTCCCCGCCGTATCCGGCAACCGAAAATCAGGCAGCGCCGAAGCCTGCATCAGGCTATCAATCTTGTACTTGATTTGCTGTCCGATATGGTTGCCCTTCGCTTTTAAGCTGAAGCTGTTATAAAGGCGAATGAAACGCTGATCGTCAATCTTCGACATTCCACTTAAAAGTATTGGGTTAAGGTAGGAATCAGGATTGCTTTCTATATACTGCAGCTTCATCCGGTCAACAGCTGACCAGTAGACCGTCATCAGTGAGTCCAAAATCGCTTTAAATTTAACGTCTTTTGAGCTTAACCATTCTGTCTGCACCTTGAATGCCTCAGCGTATTCTGGAATCTTTCGCGTCGAACTCATAAAATTGTTGTATTCGATGGCTGTCGGACTCCCGGAGATTTGCAGATGATGCATCAGTGAGTCAAGAATTTTAACGTTTACCTTTCCGGGAGCGAGCAAAATCTCATGCCCAGCCTCTCCAGATTCCAGGTAGAACAAATCGCCGTGACCGGCAGACAAAGTCACACTGAACTTCCCGTTCACTACCGGAACATGATGCTGTGAGTAGTATTGCCTGGTTTGCTTGTTTTTTTCACTAATAACCAGCGTGTCCGGATAACTGCTGGTTTCAAAGCTACCGGTAATTTCGACCTTCTCCTGACTTTTAACCGTCATCACAGTGAGCAACAATATCAGGCCTGTCGCCGCTAAACAATGTAATGATATGTTCATTGTTAAATTTACTATATCCTACCGATAAAAACCTACAACTTATGCCGTGTTCACCGATTAACTATCCTCAAAAACTCCCTTAACACAGTTTAACAATTTTATTCTTTTGTAATTGACATTTTATCACGTACTTGAAAGCCAAAACCAATAGGTTAACCAAAAAAATACCCTAAAGCTATGAAACGCTCCCTCACACTGTCTTTCCTTCTTGTCCTTTTGTTTTGCTTTCATTCAAACGCGGCCGTCAAAATCCCGGCAAAACTTCAGGGGCTTTGGCTTATAGAATCCACCACAAAAGGCAACTGGGACGCCCTCACCATTGCAGGCAACCAGATCGAATTCTTTTACGACCTTTATCAGGTAGATAGTATCTCAGGTGTAGCGCCAAAATACCATATCTGGCTCTCCAATAAAGTTAAGGGCAAGATCTCCCTCCGTGCAGAACTTAGTTCCGATAGTACAGGCTCTTTCCAGTTTGATAAATGGGATAAGCCTAAGACCTGCAGACAGGTCAGCAAACATCCGGATATGGTCTACTACCCTATTGACCAAGTTCAAAAGGAGGTCAACGGAGAATGGGTATCTGGAGATCAGCTAAATGATTCCTTTTCCATAAAAGGAAGACAAATCCTTTTGCAAGGGCAGAAATGGGACATTCAGTGGTTTGGCAAATACCTCAACAGGGAATACCGTGCCCTGATCAAAAATAAGAATAATTACAGGCTAATCTATATAACGGGCAATGGCAGAACTCGTCGCATTGCTGCAGAAGGAGCAGCCAAGAGTTATAGCGCGAAAGCAAATAACCCCGCTGTATATCAGTTGCTGGGCAACTGGTACGATCCTGAAGCCAATAAATGGACCTTTGGGTTCTTTGAGGACTTTGCAATTTATAACAATGAATTCTGGAATTACCAGGAGCTGAAATTTTCAGCAAAAAAGTGCAGAGTTACCTTAAAGAACAGAGACAAGACCATTAACCTCATTGTGGAAAAGACAAACGACAGTCTGGTGTCTGTCCAGGCCGAAAATCAAGTACACCGGCAATACAAACGTGCAGGTAAAACCTTACCGCCTTACGCTACCAGTGACGAAACTACTTTCAAAGACACCCATTTTCAGCAAGTAGACACCGCGTACATTACAGGCTACCTGCGCAATGCGCCAAATCTCGAACCATTCAGAGTATCCAGAATCAACATTATCAAGGGAGATGAAGAGGAAATATATGCAGATGTAGATTCCCTTGGCCGTTTCCTCATCAAAGTCCCGCTGCTAAATACACAGCAGGTTTTTCTAGACTGGCATAGAATGCAAAAAATCGACATACTTGAACCTGGAGAGCACTATTTTTTATATCATGACTTCAACTCAGGACAATACCTTATGATGGGCGACGACGTGCGCTTGCACAACGAACTTGCGAGTTATCAGCCATATGCTGCATTCGCCCTTACAGAAGAAGAAAATAGCCGACGTGCAGAAGTGAATAAAATGAAAGGTATGGATTACCTGCAGGCTAAGAAGGCCGAACTAAAGAAGGCAAATACCTTTTTTGCCAACTACCTCAAACGCAACCTTCACCTTTCCGCAAAGACCAGGTATTTTGTCTGGAATTTTAACAGGTATAACATAGGCTTTTACCTGATGCAAAAGCGTTTCGATCTCGATAGACGCAACAGAGAGCATTTCCCTGCTGAATATATGGCCTATGTAAAGGATTCCCTGTTTATCGATCCGGTCGAACCCTATACTTTAGTGCGCGACTTCTCGACCTTCAGCAGAGATTACGTGCAATATATGAAACAGGATATCCGGGAATCCGGAGTTTCTCACCTGCAGACCTTATTGCGCCTGATCAACAACGGCACCATACCGGCAAGCGACCCTGAAAAAAAAGCAGTGATGCTTTCCTGGCAGATCGATAGCATTGCCAACGTTGACTCCATACGTGCAAAACAGCTGACAAAGAAATTAAACCTGAACCAATCGAAACTAGTGAGTAATCTTCGGTTAAAGCATCAGTCCCTGATAACAGATGTGGCAACAGAGACACTGGTATATAACATGCTGCAATCTGACATCGCAGGTAACCGGCAGCTTATCCCCAACGAGGACATCAGAAATACTTACAACGTGCAGGCAATAATGAGCTACCTGGATATGACAAGAAAGCCATTGGAATCCGGAAAATTCGAGGCCGCACTACAAGAGATAAAGTCTCCTGTATTTCAAACCAGCGTTCAGGATTACCAAAATTTCCTGCTCAAAAAAACAACGATAGATTTTGCCTATGCAGCCAGCCTGAAAAACACTGAACACCTGAAATCTTCAAAAGATGCAGACTCCCTATTTAAGGCGCTCCTGGAACCCTATAAAGGCAAAGTAGTTTACATAGATTTCTGGGGTACCTGGTGTGGCCCGTGCCGGGAAGAAATGAAATATGTCGGCAAGGCAAAAGAAGCATTGAAAGGCAAAGATGTCATATTCATGTATTTCGCAAACAACTCTCCTGAATTTACCTGGAAAAACATGATCAAAGAACTGGATTTAACAGGGGAAAATGTAGTTCATTACCGGCTCCCCGACTCCCAGCAATATATGTTAGAGCGCCGCCTTTCAGTCAGCTCCTTCCCTACTTATATGCTGGTTGACAAAACTGGAAACATAACCACAACGAAAGCCCCAAGACCGAGCAATCCGGATGAACTGGTAACTAAGGTTGATGAGCTGCTGAAACAATAGTTAAATAGCATATTCGCTGGCCAGAAGAGTTATTCGCCACAAAGTTCAGCTCAATGCAGGTACGTGTTTCAAAAAGACCTGAATATCGGCAAATCAGCAGAGATCAAGGTTACCATGAATGGCACCGGGGATACTGAAGGGCCAGGCGGTAAGCAGTGGCCACGGTGTGTCAGGTTTGCTTAAAAATGCCTCGCCTCCGTATTTCGCTGCCGGATCTCTTCTTCAGTTTTTAAAACGAAATGCGTCTTTACATTTTGTTCGGCCATTGCCTGTACCTCTTCTATTTGCGGTCGCAAAAGCTTTTCATATTCAGCAAATGCAAAGCGGTGATCGCCGTTGTGTTTGACCAATGCATCGGCCAAAGCCGCCGAACCCTGAATCGCCAGCGATCCGCCCTGACCGGCGGCTGGCGAAGGACAATAGGCGGCATCCCCTACCAACGCAACCCTACCCTTTGACCACGACGGCATTTTGATCTGGCAAAACTTGTCAAAATAGAAATCAGCCCCTGCTACCTCATCAAGCAATTCTCCGGTTCGCCAACCATCTCCCTTAAATCTTTCTGCAATGATTTGACGTTGTTGGGCAGAATCACGGTAATCATAGGAGATCTCGCCCGAAAGGAAAATAAAGATGACATCGGTTTTGCCATTGTAAGCATTCAACATCAATGACTTATAGGGAACGCTAAAGGTTTGCATCGTGCGCTGCGGCACTAACAATTTTGGTATAATACTGATGGCGAAGTAAGCGCCAAGGAAATGCTCGAAATCTTGTTCCGGGCCGAAGCAAAGTTTACGGGTACCTGAATGCGAACCATCACAGCCGATCACCAGGTCAAATTCACTCCTTTTATCACTTCGAAAAGTAACCTCGACATTTTCGCCCGAATCGCTCAGCTGCGCAATGCGGTCATTAAACCAAAACTCCACCTTCTGATCCAGTGCCTGCATCAATACATCTACGAACTGCTCACGCTCAATCTCCAGCTCCCCGCCCAACTCAGGTCCGGACCCATCATTGATAACAATCGTGCCTTCTGTGATATCCTGTGCATTTTTATACTCGATGCGGTCAACACCCAGGTGGTGTGCCCTGAGTTGCTCATATAAACCCATGCGCTTGACAATAGCGACCGCTGGCTCGTTCAAGTCTACCGCGGCACCATTGGTGCGTGGCGCTGCAGCTGATTCCACAACAGTTACCTGATAACCGATATGCTCTAACCACCAAGCCGTTGTCAGCCCGGCAATACTGGCTCCCGATACTAATACTTTTTGATCTTTCATGACACAAAGGTCTGTGCCGCTTGATCAATTGGATAGAATAATTGCGACAAAATCATCACTTAGGCCACCTCGGCGTTTGGCAAAAGCTGCCGCAGTAGTACCGCTGTAACGTTTGAATTCCCGGCTCAAATGCGACTGGTCGGCATAGCCCAATTCATGCGCTAAAGCTGAAAGGCTGGTTTCCGGTGCACGCCACAAACGATCGCGCACCTGCTCAAAACGGATCAGGCCCGAGACATCTTTGACTGTATATCCGGAAGAAGCCTTAAACTTTCGCTCCAAAGTACGCACCGTCGCGTTGGCTGCGGCGGCAACTGAACTTATTGGTAGGGAACCGTTTGCGGCCAACATGGCCTGACCGGCTTTTTTCAATTCCGGTTTTAGCGACTGTTGACACGCTAAAAACCAATCCCTGATTAGCATTAAGGCAGCATCAATGTTGCCATCAACGAGTAATGCTTCCAGATCTGTCTTTAAACTAGCCAACGGATGCGTAAAAGACTGCACCCCGCCTTTGACCGACTTGAGACCAAGCATATCGTAAACAGCCCAGGGAGCGCACTTGATACCAATAATCTGTAAATGCCCCGCGGCACGGAAATAAATCGGGTGCTGTAATAGGCCGACAATATAAGGCGAAGGTAAAGCCGTAGCCAGTCCATCATGCACCAGACTGCATTCACTCCCAAAATAGAAGATGATCTCTGCATTCCCGTCAGGCATCACCTCAAAATCTGCGGGTACAGCACCAAAGTCCATCTCCCGGAACCAAAATGCCCGGATGCTGTCTTGTAATATTTCCGGCGCCTCAATTTCCCGATGCTGCATAGTCAAAATTAATAAACCCCATATAAGCAGAAAAGTGGCCGAAAGACCAGCAGCTCCGGTTTGCCCGTTACTTCCAATAACTGCTCGGAAACTTTTCGGGAAAATACTTCTGAAACTCGCTCTTAAGGTTATAGGAAGCAAAGTTATCATCTTGTATCTTGCCTTCTGCATCGACCAGTACATACCTGGGTATGCCATTAAATTTAAACAGCTCCCTCAAGGCCAGATACTCATCAGCAGTAATCCGATGCGTGTTGGTCATCAGATTCTTTTTGGTGAAATCCTCATAGAAAGCTTCCCCGGTACTTTCGCTGTCTGTGACGAATACATAGTCGAAGTCCGGATTGTCCTTATACTTCTTTCGCAGTTCCAGACTGCTCTCAATTCCAGCACGACATGGGCTGCACCACTCCGCCCAAAAATCAACGATCAGCACCTTTCCTTTTAGTGGGCTGATTATCTTTTTAAACACACCGGCAGCCGCGGTGTTGGGTAAATCGTACGCCACCTTTCCAAGCTTGTATTTCTCATACATCCGGTCCATCTCCCGCAATACAAAGTGATCCTTAATAGATTTAGACAGCATGGCAATTTCGCCGTCAAGTCGCTGTTCTTTGTACTGGGAAAACTTAAAAATGGAAAGTAATGAGCGTACTTTCGCGATATCGTAAACCAAATTTGACGTCTTATTTTTGCTGAGATATGCGGAATCCAAAGCGTTGTAATTTCTCACTTTTTGATTTCTATACAGAATCATGCGATCGAAGACAGGGGAATACTCGAAGCGGTTGATGAATGTTGAAAAGCGATCAGAAACCAATAACGTGCGGTCATTCAAATTTATTCTGGTTAAGAAATCGCAATAGTTTTCCGGCATAGGTAATTTCAACACCTCATTTTGTGGATCCTGTTTCTGATAATAATCACGCGACACTTCATAGTCAAGCAGATAAACCGCATACATCAGATCCACCTGGTTTTTGACCATTTTTCGCACCCTCTCGGTCGTCTGCATTACCTTCATCGCACTGTCTGCTTTCCTGCTTGCTGTTTCCCAGTTTCTCAGCTGTTCCTGTTTAAAATCTTCCGGCTTCTGTGTTTTCTGGTAATTTTCCAATTTATCGTAGTCTGGATTGGGTAGTTGGATGGCAGCAAACTGATCGTTCACGGACTTAAGAACACCCAAATATTCAGCGCTTTTGCCATCCAAAATAACCCCGGTAGTGATTCCAGGCTCAGCGTAGAAATGTATTCTGTCATTATTAATGATAATGCTGGACACTATCGGATGTACACCTGGCAGGCTACACTCAAAAGTCCCATCCTTATTGATTCTAACTGTAGTGGGGAAATCTTCGTTAGTCAGCTGGTTACTATGATAAATGATGCCGCTCGCATAACCTGCATTTTTATCATAACCTTTAATGTAGCCAAAGATTTTAATAGAATCGCTCGTAAAAAATCCTTTATGCTTTGGTCTAGCCCCTTTTAACGCTGCTTTTTCATTGAGCCATTTCTGGATTGGAACAGGTATGGAAGCATCAAGCTTTGATTGCCCCGTGGTTTGTGCTTTCGCGAACAGTACAATCAGTGCAAGCGCGATGGAAAGAAGATATTTCATGAGATATGGTTAATTTTAAGTGAAGATACAAAACTTTAGCTTCTACTACCTAATCAAGAAGATATAGCCAGACAAACGTTTCCGGTTGTCGAGTTCAATGACATAGTAATACGTTCCCGTGGGCAGGGCCTTGCCATTATGAGTTCCATCCCAGGGTTTGGGATATGCCAAACTTTTGAATATCAGCTGACCAGTGCGGTTATAAATTGTCAATTTACTGTATCTATAGGAGTCTAATCCGGAAATTAACAACTTATCATTGATGCCATCTCCGTTGGGAGTAAATGCGTTGGGGACCATTAATTTCTCTTGAACAAAAATCGATACCTCATCAGTCACTGTGAAACATCCATTTGGCGATTTTACGGTAAGCCGGTAGGTAACGTCTTCTGTAGGACTTGCGGTAGGACGGGCAAGAGAGGGGTCATCCAGATAAGTTGCGGGTGTCCAGGTGTAAGTAGCACCTTCTACATCGCTAATCTGGGCACCTAGCATTATTTTATCGCCCTTCATTATTGCCGTGTCAACGCCGGCGTTCAATATGGGCTTATCTATTACCACTACCTTGACAGATAACACAGCACTGCAGGAACCATTAAAAACCGTCACCCTATAGCTCGTGCTTGCAGTTGGTTTAGCGGTTGGCGATGCTATATCTGTTGCAGAGAGACCCGCTGCGGGCGACCAGGAGTACTGAGTGCCGCCAGTAGCAGTTAAGGTTACACTATTGCCTATGCAAACAGTTTGTTCGGCCGATACTGTCGGTATAGGTGTAGCATTAATCATCATTTTAACGATGTTACTTGGGGTACCCATGTTGCAGGGCGCGCTTGTAATCAGCCGACGAAAATAGGTAGTGACAGTAAGAGGCGGTGGGTCATATTCAATCGAAGTGGCACCACCAATATTTATAAAATTAACACTATCCGTTGACTGCTGCCACTGGTAATCCACATGGCCCGTGGCTTTCACTGGCGAACCGCGAATGATCCCGGGATCACCAGAATTGCAAAAATTCAACATAGATGGGGCTGTGATGGTATTTTTCGATGCGGCTGTCAAAAGGGTTAATGTAATTACATTACTGGCGTTCAGCGCCGCACACTCCGATGTGATGATCTTGCGGCGGTAATAGGTTGTCGCAGATAATACCGTCGGCTGAAAATCTTTTGAAACCGCGCCTGCAATATCTTTGAAGGTCATGTTATCCAATGATTGCTGCCATTGGTAAGTGTAATTACTTCCGACGGGAACGCTACCGATAATAACTCCCGGATCAGTGTCCGGGCAAATTTCCGATACTGCGGGCGCGGTAGCCGTGTTGTTAGCAATCGGTATTTCATTTGTAGGGGAATACCGTATGATAAACATATCTCTCAGCCCGCGGAATGGGGGATTAACATTATTGGCTGTCATGCTATTCACACCGCATCCTGTACCGTTAAAATTAACGGTAGTAATAAACGCACCGGTTACCACTATTTCATCGCTGACATTTACTGTTACATCCTGGACACCAACTTGCGATAATTTATTAACGTAGTTAAGGTTAATTGAAGTACCAGTGCCACCGGCAAGGTCGGGTATGCGAAATGCCCATTTGTAGTTGCCGTTCTCATCATACTTGGCTAAAAACATATTAACGGACTCATTAGCATTACGTTCGGCTAGGGAGGAAGAATGATCGAAATCGACATTTCCAAAAAAATTGCCAGTGAGGTATAAACTGTTATCCGGTCCGGTTGTCATTCCGGTATTAAGCACAGTAGCATTTGTACCATTTATACTTTTATGATACAACAAATTTCCGGCTGATGAATATTTTGCAATAAACATATCCTGCGTTCCTTTAACGACCAGGGTTGGGGCCACGCCAAAATCTACTTGAGAAGAAAACGAACCATTTATATAAATGTTGTCCTGACTATCTAATGCCAGCTTAACATTGTTCTTGTTCGCATTCACATTAATGGTCTTGATCCATTGTAAAATGCCTGCTGGTGAATATTTGGCAATAAACAAAGTATGGTTGGCATTAACATTGACGGGTGTGCCTAATGGATTGTAATTAACCATACCATCGGTGTAGCCAGCAACAATAATGTCGTTTTTACTATCAACCAATGTCTCTATCGCTGAATTATTGGATAAACCTGTTGAGCCGAGGTTAAATTTCCAAATCACATTACCATCGGGATCATATTTTACCACCAAACCATCATAGGTTCCTTTTGCGGTAACCACACCTTCTACGTCAGGTGATCCTCCAAACCTAAATGCAGCGATCAAATTTCCGGCGTCATCGCTGGACACTTTATGCCCTGTTTGTGCATCCTCATATATCAGCACTCTGTCCGGGTCTATTGGAATATTTTTGCTGCCGCTTTCGACTAATTTCTCCCACAACACGTTTCCATCGTTGTCAAGATGCAAAATAAAAGCATCTGAATAACCGTTTGCATTGTTGTGCGGAACCTTAGGGGGTCTCTCTCCAATCACGGTGATGTTGCCGTTACGGTCAAGGTCAAGCCAATTTCCGGTGCCACTAAATGACTTTGCCCAAACAAGAGTACCTGCCGCGCTATATTTAGCAACAAACCCGCTGGCAATTACTCCGAGGGTAAATATATCTGGAGAAGGGTCGAAATCAACGTTATTTGTTTTAGCGCTGAAACCGCCAATGACGTAACTATTGCCCTGACTATCCAGTTTTACAACAGAACCATAAGCGTTAGCTTCCTCACCCCCAACATTTAGCATCAAACTCGGCGCCACAGGGATCTTTTGCCCAAATCCGCAGAGAGGTAGTGCACCAAGCAAAACAATAACACAAAATAATCTACTGAGAATCATTGACTTGTAATCTTCAAGTTAAAAAGACTATTTCATTTTTCCTATCTTTAGTTAAACAAGTTTTGCTGACATCTAAATTGCTCTTCTATGTCAAAAAAGATTTACCTGTTCATCGTCGCTTTCTGCCTGCTGAATTCATCTATTGCCAGGCAGGCCAAATCGGACAAAATCACAAGCGAGAGGATCGCGGCCGAGAAACTCGTTTCAACGGTCAATCCCAGCGACACATTGCTCGAAATCCTGACCAGGCGCATACGCAATTTCACTTTTCTGCAACAAACAATGAATTATGCACCGCTCAGTTATGCCAGTCCCCCGTTTTGTGAGCTCGGCAGTCCAAAAGATGGTTATATCTTATCCGCGGACATTCAGCCTAACTTTGTCATTGGCGGGAAAAGGTGGTCGGTTCCAGTCCATTTGACAGCCAGGTATAAAGTCCGGATATTTCGTGACGATGAACAGGCGGGGGACCGTTCATTGCCAGTCAGGACGCCGAGCTTTATGCCAGGGTTCACCGCCTTCTATCCTCTTCAAAGGTATTTGCAATATCTACTATCAGCAAAGCTACAGCTTTGTAAGGATAGGTGTTGCGCTGGGATTTTTTGTCGCACCAGGCATGATCGGTAACAAGTAGCATGACAACGTTCTTGCCCGGAAACTGGTCATAAAACTTCAGGTAAGTACCCCGGAATAAACAATAACAAATAGATGAATACCCAAACCAAACTCCATCAACTGATCATTTATTTCACGCTCGCGTACCTTATTAGCTGGATTATCTGGTTCCCCCTTTACAGCCCGGCCTTTGGCGTAAATGGCTTGCCCGTGCTGCCGCTTCATCATGGCATCGGTGGTCTCGGCCCGATGATCGCATCCTTGATCTGCACCCGGGTGTTTGAAGGTGAACAGGGACTAAAAATCCTTGTTCGGCAAATGGGGAAATTCAAGCCAATGCTTTACGTCGCCATTGCTTTGCTCGCTCCTTTCCTGCTTGCAGGGATCGCAGCTGTTATCAATCAGCTGCTGAATCATCACCCGGTTGAGTTGCCAGGGCTTTTTGTTGCCAAGGAATTTCCGGAGTTTAATTTTATTGGGTTTCTGCTCTACAACCTACTGTTTTTCGGGTTCGGTGAAGAAGTAGGCTGGCGAGGTTTTGCGTTGCCACGTTTGCAAGCCCGGTATAACGCTTTGTGGTCAAGTCTCGTCCTCACGTTTTTCTGGGCTTTGTGGCACTGGCCACTGTTTTTGTACCGTCCCGGATTTATAGACATGGGTATTGCCGGAACCTTCGGCTGGATATTCAGCCTGCTCACCGGCAGTGTGCTGTTGACCTGGCTTTATAATAGTTCAAAAGCCAGCATACTGGTATGTGCTATTTTTCATTCTACGATTGACATCGCGTTCCTGGCAGACTTTACCGATCAGAATATCATTAATTATATGGGTATGCTAATTACTGTGTGGGGGATCGCGACCATTATGATTTTTAAGCCTAAAAATTTATCGACCACTGAAAAGATCAAATTATGACCGAGACCTCCCCCCGGACGCATTATCATACAAATGGAAAAGCTCAGCTCCTATAAATGCATCAGTTAAATCAACCTTAAATTCACTCATACTCGCAACCCATATAGGTACCTAGCTTTTCCCTCATACGGCGAAGCAAAGCCCAAGGCCCTGTTGCCCGACTCGCAGGCGTACAGCATATTACACTCCACCCTCATTCCTATTATCATTGACCAGCGTGAGTGCTGATATCAAGCAAAAATGCTATTTTCCTACATTGGTACAAGATTGACCGCACCATTGTCAGGAAACCAAACATAAGCTGCTATGTTTAAATAAAATCTCAAAATCGCATTGCGAAATCTAAGACAGCATCTATCATCAACATTGTTGGTCTGGCCATTGGACTGACCGCAAGTTTACTTTTGCTGCTGTACATATTCTATGAACTGAATTTTGACCGGCAGTCTCGCCACGACTTTTTAGATCAGCATATTCTTGCAATCCTGAACCAGTGCCCATAGTATTTGCCCGCATTGGAACATTTTGTTCGGAACCGAACAAATGCTGAAACAAAAATGTGCTTTTCTGGTCAATAGATCAACATTTGCTCTGGCACACAAAATGCCAGAACCCAGAAAATTTATATGCTAAAAAGATTCTCTATCCTGATCCTGGCTTCGGCCTTACTGCTAACAGCAACGCCTTCGGTTGCGCAATTACCGGCAAAGCTAGATAGTATTGTCCAAACCTACACAGGCCTTGGCGAATTCAATGGTACAGTTCTGGTTGCTCAAAGAGGTAAAATCCTTTTGAATAAAGGGTACGGCCTGGCTGATCAGGATAAAGCATCACCCAACAAACCTGAAACCATATTCGGCATCGCTTCAATTACCAAAACATTTACATCCACACTGGTACTTAAACTTGCTGAGCAGAAGAAACTTGCGATCAGTGACAAGATCAATAAATATTTTCCGGAGTTAAGAAATTGCGGCAGCATAACGATCGGTCATTTGCTCAGCCACACCTCTGGAATCAGTGACAGGGCAATCGAAGAGAAGTTCAGGAACGTCGACCTGACGGCCAAAACATTAGAGGAGAAACTGATGATCGAACTGGACAAAACGCCGCTTGCTTTAATCCCTGGGACGACTTTCAGCTACAGCAACCGCGGTTACTACTTACTAGGTTACCTGATTGCAAAAATAACCAATATGAGTTATGAGCAGGCTGTGAGCGCTTACATATTGAAACCATACCGATTAAAAAACAGCGGTTTTGACTTTGCAGCACTTCCCCAAAACCAGAGAGCCAAGGGCTATTGGGCCGAGAACGGGAAAAACTATGACAAAGAGACGCCATTAAACGACCCAAGGATCACGTTTGCTGCCGGAGCACTGTACTCGACAGTTGGCGATCTCTACCGCTGGCACCAGGTCTTACAACAAGGGAAGTTCATCAGCGAGAAAAGTCAGGACCTCGCGTATAAAAAGTATTCTCCGACTTATGGTTATGGTTTTCAGATTGACTCCGTCAACGGGCAGCAACTCGTATCCCATAGCGGTGGCTTTTGGGGTTTCAGAAGTAATTTTGCAAGAATCCCAAAAGACGATATCTGCGTAATTCTGTTGTCCAATCATGAGGTTTCAGGATTGGGTGAGATCACCAGAAACTTACTACAAGCCGTCTACCATCTACCTGTGAAATTGCCAGTAAAGCGCATTCCAGTCCAGGTGTCCAGAGAAATCCTGGAAAGGTATACCGGCAACTATGAAATTTCGGCGCCGCCACTAAAACTAGAAGTTAAACTTGAGGAAAAAGGCCTTGTAGTTTACCCATTTCAGGGGCCAAAATCCGAACTGGCCGCATTGGATGCATCCCATTTCTATGATATGCTTCAGGAAAGCATTGAGATCACCTTTGAAGAGCAAAACGGAGAAAAGCAGATGCGAATCAAAATCAATGGTAATGAAAGGATCGCTTTAAAAAAGGGAGAATGACTACTCACCCATGTGAAAATGCGTTTCATCTTCCAGGAATAACATTACCGAACAGTGGCCGTTCAGTAGTTAAAAATAACCTCTACCCCATCAGTAACGTATTCGATCTTCTGTAACTGCCTATTGTCTATTGTATAGTTAAACGCCTTCGTTTTGGTTTCCTGCAAGGTCCCATTCACAATTAGCTTGGTGATAATTTTTTTTGGCAATTTATTGAGCCGGCTTAATAATGGGTAATTAAAAAAGGTATAATCTGGTTGAACCAGGTGCCAAAAATCCAGCACAGCCCATGGCAAGAATTGCAGCTCTACACTGTAATCAGAGAAGTAATACTCTATTTTCCGGTTTGGCTGAGCAGGGTAGGTAATTGCCGCCTTAGTTAACATACCTTGTCCGTCATATTCATAAGTGGATGTGGCTACCAGGTTGCTTTTGAACTCATCGAATTGCAGATACTTCATTGATTTCAAAGTGCCTGTAGCATTGTAATCAAAATCAAGTCGAGAGCCGTGATGCTCATCGTTGATCACAACTTCCTCTATGTTGCTGATCTGTCCGGCTGTATTATAACTGAATTTATTCTTTTTAATATCGTCTTTGGTAATATCAATAAGTACGCTGTTTTGATAAGAAAACTTGCGGATGTGCCCGCCTGCGTTTTGTAGCCCGCCTATCGTTTTTTTCAGCGAGCCGTCGGAATTATAAGTAAACTCTTCTTTTGCTGAGTTGCTCCAGTTTGTAGATTTCAATGGTGTGCCGGTTGGCTTTACATTAACTACAGGCGCAAGATCAGGCTTTGTGGCGTCTTTAGTACATGCAGTTTGCAAAGTAAGGATGGTGAATACGGTAGCAGTAAGGATTTGGTATTTCATGTGTAAACGATAGTAATCTCGTAATTGGAGACGTCAGTTGCAGCAGGTTCGTAACGGGTACCGCCAAATAAATTATTCAAACCATACTTATTTTATGGTCAGTTGCATGTGAGTATGTTGTCTGCCGGACAGCATTACAGAATGCTTTTCGACGAAGCCTAAATCGCTGTAAAGGCGTTTTGCTTGTAGCTCGCCAGGCCGCCCACCAAGAAGCTTTTGGAAAGCAGCATACCAATTTCGGGCACATATTCCAGCCAGATGGGACCTCATACGCCACGGCATTGGATATTTTTGTATTATTACCATTCAATTTACAAACCTCAGGGAATTCAGTGAACAGTAATGCAAGACAGCTATAAAAAGATCGATCTGCTGGGAAAGCCTTTCCTGCAAAAGCTGGTGGTAAAACCGCCCTTTGCCTATGACTTCCCGGTAGAAGAACGTGCCTGCTTTTTATATGTTTTACAGGGCGAAATGCAGTTTCAGTTTGAGGATGACCGGACCGATATTCCTGTTAACCATTCGCTGTTATTGAATTGCCTTAATCCGGGGAAACAAATTCGTAATACCAGAGACGCCGGCACGGGCGAAGTGGTCATCGTCACCTTTCACCCGGAAATCTTAAAGAAAGTTTATGAAAGGGAATTGCCGGCCATTATTCAACCAGGCAGATCTGTATCCAATCAATCTCAGGGCAGGATCAATAATGATTTTCTGATCCAGAAGTATATTGAGGGGCTGCTTTTTTATTTCGAGAATCCGTCACTGGTGAATGAGGAGCTATTGATCTTAAAACTGAAGGAAATCATCCTTTTATTATCCCAAACGCAGCAGGCTGATACCATTCAGGTTATTTTATCCCAGCTTTTTTCTCCTGCAAAATTTTCCTTCAGACAAATTATTGAAGCTTATCTGTTCGCACAGATCAACATCGAAGAACTGGCGCAAAAAACCAACTTAAGTGTTTCGTCTTTCAAAAGAGAGTTCGCTAAATTGTATAACGATACGCCCGCAAATTATATGAGGAACAAAAAGCTGGAGAAAGCCGCGGAACTGCTTTTGGCTTCCGATAATCGCATTGCTGATATTGCCTATCAGTGTGGTTTTAATGATCTGGCTAATTTTACCAAAAGCTTTCACGACAGGTACCAGCTCTCGCCAAGCCAATACCGGCTGAACCAAATTGCCAAGTAATTGAGCTGAATTACAAAACGTGTATGCTGTCTACGCTGCACCTTTGTATTGTCAATATCGACAATCAAAATTTAATTCATCAACAACATGAAACGTACAGCAAAAGCACATTGGGAAGGCACCATTAAAGAAGGCAAAGGCCATTTAAGTACCCAAAGCGAAATTTTAAACCAAACCAACTACAGCTTCAAAACCCGCTTTACGGGCGAAGAAAAAGGCACCAACCCGGAAGAACTGTTGGCCGCGGCACATGCCGGATGTTTTACCATGGCCGTGAGCTTAGGGTTAACAGAAAAGGGATTCAACCCTGCATCCCTGGATACCGAAGCAACTTTAGTAATGGAAGGAGCCAGTATCAAAAGTATCCATCTTGCGATTACAGGCGTGATGACTGGCGCCAGTGCAGCAGAATTTGAAGCAATTGTAAGCGGCGCAGAGAAAAATTGTCTGATCTCAAAAGTATTGAACATACCCCTCAGTTCAGAAGCTCATCTGGCATCTTAATTTTCAGTTTTTTCTCATCTTGGGTTCCCACGGTTAACGAGTTTCGTGCTGTTTATAGCAGGTTCTGTCTACCAATTTATCAAGCAGCAGAAACTTAACTGGCAATAGGTACAACGCAATTTAAGGAGAACGATCACCAGTCGTTCTCCTTAATTCACCAGAGCACAATTGAGCCTGTTTTTCCTGCGCTGGCGCCTGTACCTAACTAATCTTACAATTCCATAAGTGGCACCCGAAAGCAAAACAAGGGCAGATGCGACGATCCGGATCATTTGAGTTTTGAACTCCGCGAAGGTCGCGTAGTTTTCGTTTTGCAGGGCATTTGGCTTGAGATAAATGATGCCTTTATGGTTATCTAAAACGACGTTGAACTGGTTAAGAACCTGATTGCCGAGCAAACTTTGCTTGGGATGGGGATACTTGGGGTTATTGACGTTTGTAACGATATCCCGGAAAGACTTACCGCCGATTTTGACTTCCTCGATGCGGACGATGCGTTTGTTGCCCAGGCTTAGGATCTTCTCGAACTTGTTCCAAAGATCATATCGGTTGGTGAAGTCATCTCCGACAAGCATGGTGCCTTCCCGTCCGGTGTCAAAAAGGAAGTGGAACGGGTAGTAATGCTTTCCTACTTTCACCTGGACTTCAAATCGCGGTCTGTCCTGGTAATAGATGACATCGTGTGCGCTGTATCCGGCGAGGTCCTTTTGAAGGGTGTCCGACAGGATCATGATTTGCTTCTCATAGTCGATCTCAACGATCTTATCGCGAAGAAGGGAATTGCCGATGATCAGGTCCTCCCCTTCATCGAGGTTCCTGACCTGGACCAGCGGGACGTTTTTCCAGCTCAATCCCGCAATCTGGAGCTGGTTGCTGCTGGAGCTAGGTTCGTTTCGCGTGCCACTGGAGTTTTGTACAGAAATGGTCCCGTCAAATTTGACCTTGGCTATTTCCGCTGACGTGTGGTTAAGGGCCGTGATCCCCGCCCCGAAATCGAACATGATGGTTAGCTCCCGGCTGCCATTCAGTTTCCCTTTGAAGTAGATCCGGCTGTCCTTCATGAAAAATGGTAAAGTATCTGCCTGTTGACTGGCTGTGTTCTGAATTCGCCCCGGGCTGATATTACTCTGGTAGTTTGCTGAGATGCGGGTAAAGCAGCTGTCCTTTCCCTTCAATATGACAAAGTCACACGTCTTTCCGTACTGGGGCGTAAAAGAGATACAGTCCCGGTCGGTGATGAAAGTAACCTTGCGGTTTGCCCTGGGCACTTGCACAAAATAGGTATCGGGTCTCGCCTGAGGGCTTAAGGTCCAGCTGTCCTTGCTGAGTTCCCTGCCGTCACGGATGCTGACCGTCGGCTTGCCTGAGCGGATGACCGGAAGCTGGGTCTGCGCGCTAAGTGGGTTGGATTCGGGCAACAGCAGGCCCAGCGCAAGAATTGCGCGAATGAGAAATGGTTTCATTTTAGTGAAGTCTTTGTTGTCTTTCTGGTTTGCTTTGTGCTATTGCCGCCTTGTGGAATCGCTGACCTGCTTAACGATATAGTCGTTGATACGCCTGAAGTCGGCTTTGAATTTTTCAATAGCATCCGCACTGTTCTTGCTACGATCTGCGGTGATATTCAGCCTGCGGCCCTTGGCGTAAACTTTGCAATTTCTGCCGTCGTTGAAGGTGACTGCGACCGTGTCACCGCTTTTTGTTAAAACGCTGTTGGTTTGGCTCCAGGTTTTGATGTAGGAAAGAACGCTGGCGGATTTCTCAATTGGGTAGCTGGCCATCAGGGAGCTTTGCCGGTCGTCCTCGGTGTAGGTTATAGTCGTCCGCGACGGGTTATTGTAATCCCGGCTGATCACGTAATTACCGATCAGGTAGATCCCGACAATAATTGCGGTCAGTACAAAGATGATAATTATTGGCTTTTTCATGAGCTTTTACGTCTTCTGATCAGATAATAGGTAAGCAAACCCAGCGCTACCGCGAAACTAAGGATAATCGCGGAATGAAGGCCCAGGGGCTGGGTAAAATAGCATAGGGTCAGACCTAAGCCGGCAGCGATAAGCACGCAGCTGTACTTCAGCGCAAGTTCTGCCAGATTGGTTTGCTTGGGAAGGATTTGGCTGATCACTTCCGGCGAAGCGCTGTGCTCGATAAGCGTGCGGAGCAGCCGATCATTGAGGAATAGCCGGACCAGGGTAAGTAAGAAGGAGCTTGCGATCCAGACGCACAGCAGGATAGCGATTGCATTCATGGCAAAGAGCATCGTCTCTGCGTTGCCCATTCCTCCTACTTGCTTACTGTTGGCCAGTGCTGGGCTAAGCAGCATTGCGGCAGCCAGTTTGTATTTTATTTTTGCTGATGATTTCATGTCAATACGTTTATAGCAAATCAGACCGTCAGGTTCCGACCCGGTTGCAAAAAAATTGTTTTTTGTTGGATGGCCTCGTGCATAGCCCGCTGGTACCGGACTACCAGAATGATCAATTGAGTAATACAAAGGGCAGCGGCAGGCAGGCTGAGCAGGTAAAGTTGCGCGGTCGGAATTGTTTTGGTCAGCCAGATGATGTTACCGGAGTAGCCTACCAGTGAAATACCCACAATGGCGATGCCTGCAACCGCAGCTGCAATGGCAATCCATGGCAGGGATGCCTTTCTCGCCTGCAGGTCGGTCTGGGGTACCAACTCATTCAGATCGAAGTCAAATGCCGGTACCGGCATTTCCTTTAGTGCTGCGCTGATCAGCCGGTATTCGGCTAACTGCGCCTGGCAAGCAGAGCAGGAGTCGAGGTGCAGCTGATCTTTGACCGAGATCTGCTTCGGTGCGTCGGCATATTGTTGAAACTGGGCTTCTGAGAGGTGGCTGTTCATAATTCCTCCTTTTTTTGATATCGGATGAGTATTGTTTTGAGCTGCTGGCGTGCCCGGAACAGGTAGGACTTAATAGTACCTTCGGGCAAGTCGGTGATTTTGGCGATTTCTTGCAGGGTCATTTCCTGCTGGTAATAAAGGCTGATCAGGGTCTGGTGGAGCGGCGAAAGCTGGCTGGTCGCTTTTTCAATAGTTTGCTTGAGCTCCCTTTCAAAGAGCCGGCGCTCCGTCTGGTTTTCCTGCTGCTGGGTCAGTGTAGCTGCCGGATCGTCATCTGTTTGTTCGAAAAAGCGTTCCATCAGGATGGGCCGCTTTTTGGCCAGGTGGTTCAGACAGGTGTTGTAGGCGATCTGGGCAATCCAGGTAGACAGTTTGCTTTGAAATTTAAAGCTTCGCAGGCCCTGGTGGACCTTTAAGTAAACATCCTGAGCGATGTCTTTGCGGTCATCGGCAACAGGTATCATGCGAAACAGCATCGAGGCAACCAGCTTTTCTGTACGGGCAATCAGCTGGCGAAAAGCATGGGGCTGCCCCGCAAGTATCGCCCTCACCAGTTGCTGATCCTGTATCCGCTGTATGTCGTTTTCTGTCTCCAATTGTTTGTTAGACCAGCAGATTACCTGCCGGTTGCAAATATTTCAATTTAAATTAAATGCAGCAATTTGATCTGCCACCTCATTGAGCAACCGCAAGTCAGGTTTTAACAAAACCTGTAAACCGCAAACTTATCGCAATCCAGAGATGTTTAATGGAAAAACCGATACATGCCTAAACTGCGCATTCAATCATCAAAGTACTATCAGGCTGGCCTTGAATCGGAAAAGCTTGGCGACTTTGAACAGGCCCTGAAACTTCATCAAAAAGCAGTCAAATCTGACACGATGAATGATCTTGCCTGGAGCCGGTCAATGATACTGCTGCGCAAACTCAAAAGAAGCGATGAGGAAGTTCAGACAATAAAAAGTGCAATCGCCGCATACACCAAAGCCCTGCATGAAACTCAGCAGAAATGGGCGAAAGAACACAAGGAAAAAATCACGACCAGTAAAGCATTGGCCGAGATGCTTGGAATGATCGGTAAGAACGGACTGCCGGAAATCGCCAGTGAACCACTGCAGCGCTGGGAAACAAGACTTCACTTGCTCAGCCACCGCATTAAAAACGCAAAGGCAAAAGCAGCAAAAAAGTCCAAGCCAGCGGCTAAAAAAGGAAAAGACGTGTAGTTGCTTTGGCCAAGAACCAGACTAGAGCTTAAAAATCAAGCGTATCCGCAATAAATATTATTTCAATTTGCAATACAGTTAGCTCAGATTATTCACGCGCCTCCAGTCCACTGAATCCAATATCGCCGTCGGCGTCCAGCCAGATATCAAAAGAAACATCAAAATCCACATCAATTCTTCTTGGCGACAAAAAAGTGTTCTCATCGTGACTTAAAACCGGCTTTAACTGATGGGCGGCATCCAGCAACGCATCGACGACGGTTTCAGCCACCCTTGGCGCCGCATGCAGGAAGAACAGATTCAAGAAATACCATTCCACGGCCAGCTCATTAAGCTCATGATCGTCCTGGGACGCAGCATAATTTTTAAATGTCTTTCTCATAGTCAAGCCATGTCAATTTAATGTGCCGGTTTAGGCGTCCACTGCTCATGGACCTGGATGACCTGGCGGATACTGTCCAACAATGGTAAATCCAGCTTGCAGTGCTCCGCTTTACAGCTGGAGTGGTCATCTTGATCCAAGGATAACGTGCCGACATATGCGCCCTGGTCATATAGCTCGTACCGCTGGTCCCCTAAAGGTTTGACATCAAAAAAAACACCTTTGCCGTCATTGGCGGCTTCTATCCTGAATTGCTCCATAACTATACCTTATATGCTAATTGCCTGCTCCCATCAATTATTCTGTATCCTCATTGCCAGACGCATTGCCTGCCAGGTCTCCGGAAATTTCATCGTCCTGGTCATCCGGATCTGTATTGCCAGTTTCCGATTCATTCTGTATGCCCTGTTGGCTTTTGGACTCGTCCGAACCCAGCTCTGTGTAATTCGCCTTTTGGTTTTCGTTCTGACCGCGCGTTTCCATTTGTTGATGCTGTGAAACTTCCATATCTGTATAGTTTTTGATAAGGCATGATTACCTTATTGTTGTGATTAACAATAGGCAGTAGCCTTTGTTTCGCTTAGAATATCTGATCTTACAATAGGGAATCTCCTGCAAACAAAAATCAAGCAGCTTCCCCACCATCTCCCGCTTCATATTATTCTTATAGCGCACATTCCGCTGGTCGGTTTGCCTATACTTTACCTGCTGAATATCCGGTTTCCAAAGTACATCTTCGGTCTTAGAATGCCATAGTACAAGGGCTTCCATCCGTCGAGCCAGGCTTCGTAATAAATGACCGGCGCAAAAATGACATTTACCTCATAACCCACCTCCCGGAATTCATTCATCACCGCGATGCGGTCACTCACGGGCGACGTCGTTACGTCTACCAGTTTACTCATTTCATGGGGCATCAAATTGAAAAGGATCCTCGTATGCCCCTTGGGTTTATCACTCAACATTTCGCGGTTCACAAACTTGCCGATTGTATTGGTATTACGTTTTTTATTTGCTAAGTCGCTTAACGATTTCAAGCCATCTCGGATCGTCGTAAAGTACTTTAAAAGAGGATTGCTTTTCCAATTGCTTCTTGTTTAAACTTCCTCTGAGAGATAGTAAATCTAAAAAATCCAACGCTATGCTTTTGTATTTTTTATCTGCGTTTTTCGAGGCAATTTTTGCAAAAATAATCGCTGCTTCGAAATTATCGGCATCACTCATACCTCCCAAAAAACTAGAGGCATTGTTATAAAAATCATAGCTTTTCTGAAATTCGTTTTTTGTATAATAAAATTTTGCACTGTCTATAAGTAAACGCACTTGCATCTCGTAATCAGCATCTTTACTCTGGGATTGTTCAAGGCTTACAGGATGATAATCAAATCCATAAGTTAGTGCGTAGATTTTTAAAGGTTGTAATCCGATTTTTTGTCTTCGCTTATCGGCCAAATACTCCTTTAATATAGTTCTAAACGCAGAAGCTGTGCCATTGCCAGACCATTCCACTTGTGTACCATATAGCTGCTTGTAATTCAGATTGCACTGAACCCTGTCGTAAAGAAAAGCATAGTTTTCCATATTGATTTCCTTTGTCTCTTTAAGCTTTTCCATAGCTTTAAGGGCTGTTTGCTGAAATAGGACATCTTGGTCGGCGTGTTGAACAATAAGCCATAAATTGTTCTGCCCATCTTTTCCTATCTGTGATATTTTGAGCCATCCGTATTGCTTGATAATTTCCTTTACACGGCTCATATTGCTGAAATCTGATTTCATGATGTGTCTATCAATGGTTTCCCTTGCACTATCGCTCTTCGCCTGAATTTTCTGATATCTAAGCTTTTGATCATTCAATGTCATTAAATTAATTTCCCTACGCAATGCAGACAATTGCAAAGTCTTCACATAACTGCTTTCTGCCGATGAAGCGCTATCTTTAATCAGCTTCCATTTTTCAGGGTAAGCATTTCTTATAAAGTCAAAATACGGGTCGAGTGATAGCCAATCTGCTTCAGTCCATCCATTTTCTATTGAAAGTTGAAGGTATTGGAAAGCTTTGTTTGCATTGCTATCTAACGAATACATACCTGCCACTTTATAAGCCGTTAATGCATCAGGTGCTTTTATTTTAAATGCCTGTTCATAATTGGCAATTGCACTTTTATAATTTTTTTGAAGATGCAATAATCCAGCTTTGGCTATCAAGATCTGATAGATGCTGTCTGATTGTGCGTATGAAGCAGTCAAAAAAAAACAAGAAAAACAAATAATTAAGATTGACTTCATCGAACATGTCTTATTAATCAGAGTTCGATAAGAATTTAGATTTAGAGCTGTAATCATGATCGTATATAAGTAAATCAACTATTTAATCAACTAAGTTTAATCCAGTAAGCTTTCAGATTAGGGGATGATCATCGGGTCTATTACATTACTATTTCCTTATCGGTTCCATGTGAGATCGCATCCATGTCCTTTTATAAACCTTATTTGCCAGCTATCAATTCCTCCAGTATCTTCTTGCCCGGCAAATTTTCCGGAAACATCTCTACCGACTTTCGGTACATATCAATTGCGTCCTCTCGCCTCCCGCTTTGCAGCAAAGCTTTACCATAGCTATCATACGTATTCCAGCTTTGCGGGAATAGCAAGGTACATAACTTTAGCGTTTCCAAAGCGGCTTGATTATGCCGGTCAGACAAGAGTTCCAAACCCAATTCATTTAACTCCCGCTCATCGGTGAAATAATGAGCCGTATCAGCCTTATGCATATTAAAAAACGTTGCCGCAGCATCTGCGCCGTCTTTCAGCAATATCCGCACGTAGGGGAGAAATAGCGATTGAGGGCGTGGCGGTTCGGGAGGAAAAAATTCAGTCCCATAAATTATATTGAATGTCTGCTTACACGCATCTCCAAACCCCGTGCTCTCCGCATTATCCAGCAAGATCAGTGTCTTACCGCTCTTCAGATCATGACAGAAAAAAGTGAAAAAACCAGGTTCGCGCCCGGTATGCATCACTATTTTACCCAACCCACTGACCGGCAGGAACCAGCCCAAACCATAAGCCGCAGGGCCGAATTCACCGTCCGGCATCGCCGGATTGCCATCGGTCAACCGGTAAGGGGTAAACGCCTCATCCAGCAGTTTCTTACCTAAAAGCCGATGTTTATCCAGTGCTAACACAAACTTCAACAGATCAGGCGTCGTGCTCACGATATTTGTCGGACCATACAAGCCACGCATATTATAGCTCCAGCGCCTTACTTTTCCGCTCAGTTCAATATTTTGCAGGTCACCCAGATAGTGATGGCGCACCAAGTAACCCGACACCCGGTTAGGATCATTCTGACGGCTCCCCAACAGATAACTGTCCTTCATGCCAGCGGGCGCAAAAATATGCCTAGCCAGGTAAATTGCAAAAGGCTCGCCGCTTACTTTCTCTACCACCAGCGCCAGCAGCGCAAAACCAATATTGTTATAGCGCCATTGACTCCCAGGGGCAAAGGCCAGCGGCCTGTTCCATTTGATCAGGGCCGGAACAATGTCCTGGTTGCTGACCCTCAAAGCAGTATCTGCATCTATCTTCGGAAAGAACAATTCCTCCTTGTCCGGCAAGCCCGATGTATGACTCAGCAAATGCCGGATGGTCAGCGTAAGGAATGGGAAATCAGGAAGAAACCGCTGCACCGAATCATCCAGAGATAGTCTGCCTTTCTCCACTAACTGCAAGATTGCCAATGATGTGAAAGTTTTGGAAACTGATCCAATCTGAAAGGCCGAGCCTAATGTGTTCGTCTTGTGGGTATCTATTTGCGCAAAGCCTACCGAACGCCGATAAACAACGCGATCACCCTGTGCTACCAGGATGTTTCCATTGAAATGCTTTGCGGTATCCAATGTGGTAAACAAACTATCCAGCCGCTGAACCGTTTGCCCATACAACGAAAAATTAATCCATAAAAAACAGGCGACCAGCGCCAACTTTAATAATCTCATAAACCTCAAAAATAAAAACATCGGCGGATGCGACAACTATCTCTTAAAACTCTGCTGGATGCTGTCTTACCAAATTTCGACTAATTGTTTTCGTGCTGCTGAGCAGCAATACTTATTAATTTGCGGCTGATCGCTTCAACCGGTATATGGGCGTTCACTGAAACGGCTAGAAAAATTTTGGTCTTTACATCAAAGATCAGCAAAGCGCGATAAGTTTCCGTGCCTCCTGTATGACCGATCCATTGGTCTTGCTGTCCATTAATACCCTCAAAGTCGGTTACCATAATTCCTTGCCCATAAAATATTCCTTTATCGGGCATCGGGTACAAGTTCTGCAATCGGGCAGCAACGGTTGTTTTGGGAATGATAGACCCGTTCAGCAGAGCAAATAAAAATACAGCCATGTCTTTGGCATTGGCTGCGATATCGCCTGTTCCCAGCGGTACCGAATAGTCTTCATTTACCGGTAATCCGTCGGCGGTATGACCTTTTGCGAGGTTAGCAGGCATTTTAGCCTGCGTTAGTACTTTTAGCGAAGATAGATGCAGTGGCACAGCAAAACGTTGCGCTACAGCCTCAGCATAGCTGCGTTTATCCACTTGTTGAATAATCATTGCCAACAGCAGATAACCGGTATTGCTATAGGACCAGTATTTTCCCGGAGGGAATAAATTCTTCTGCTGTAAAGCAATATCGATCAGATCCTCAGCAGTATAATGTTTTTCTCTTTTGAAGATGGTAGTGTCTGTATTAAAACTGGCCAGCCCACTGGTATGATGCAGCAACTGACCAATGCTGATCTCCCGGGCGTGTTCAAACTGTGGGAACCATTTCGCAAGTTTATCGTCGTAGCTTAATTTAGAGTCCTGTACTAACTCGTCAATGATTGTAGCCGTGATCATCTTGGTCACACTCGCCCAATAGAAAACACTCGTGCTGTCCGCTTTTTGCTTGTTCGAATTTGACAGAAAACCGGTCGTATTTTGCCAGAGCCCTTTGCCGGGGATCAACATCGCTGCTGTAATACCTGGCATCTTCGTAACAGGAAACAACCGATGGATGGCGGCATCCAGTGAATCTTGCAGTGGACCAGATAGTGGTTGAGTGATCTTATAATCCGCTGAAGCGAAAGAGATCGCCTCTGCAGGAATAGATTCGTGTTTATTAAATGCTTGGGCATGCAGGTCATTTTTACTGCAGCCGGAAGTGATCAGGACCAAAACCAATGGCCAAAGCAATGCTATTTTTGTATAATGCATGTATTTTTGTTGGTAAAATTAAGAACAGTCTTATTGAAAAAATAGAATAATATTAGCCTAGAGTTTGCGAAAATGGCTAGGCAAAAATCCGGTAAACTGCTTAAAGTTACGGATAAAATGGCTTTGGTCGGCAAAGCCGCACCGGAATGCGATGGCAGATAACGGTATGCCCTTAATTCCTATTCCATTCATCCGGCAAAAGTTCCCCGAGTTTTTTGGCCCACAATGGCGTTTTGCCGGCATAGGTATCTCCTGCCCCACTGAGCAGGTCCAGCACTGACATCATGATCTGGGTACCAGACGAAGGACAACCGCTGCGTACCTCGTTGAAGATACGCAGCATGTTTAATTTAAAATTCGCCACATTCAGTGTGCTCAGGTCAAAAGACTTTAAAAAATATTCTGGGATCTCAAGATTAATATTTCTGCAGAAAGGTGCACCAGGAAGTGTCCGGTGCCACTCACCCGGAGCAAAACATGCGATATCGCCGGGCTTTCGTTCAAAACTACCATTTTTCCTGCTTTCCACATTTCCACCATCCAGTATAAAACTGATAACCGCATTCTCATGGGCCCCATGACATATTGGTCGAAATCCTTAAGAACATCTACTTCGAACCCAAACAGATTGAATTTTTAAAATCCGCAGTGCGGACGATGCTCGAAGGGCTCGTCAAAATCAACTATGAAACTTCCTGTTTGACATCGGGTTGTTAATGACGGTTTGTCCAGCTCTGATGGCTCAGCTCGAATTTGGTTTCCCCGTTTGCGTACCTTCCTGCCCGTATCCAGCCCTGAAGTTCATAAAATCTTTCTGCACGGGTATTCGGGGCGGTCCCCAACACGATGTTCTCGCTGGTTTGTTCAAAATACCAGTCCACCATCAACTTGTGTAGTTGCTTTCCTATTCCCTGCTGATCGAATTGCGGATCTACAAATAACGCCCATACACTATGCCCTTTCAGATCAACTATTGAAAAGCCGACAACCTGCCCATTAATTTCACACACCCAGCCTTTTCCTTTCTCTGTGATATAATAGATCACATCGCGGTCCGGGACAAGATCAGGGTTACTCAGGGTGTTTTCTTTGACCAGATGCCTCACTACCTGCATTTGCTTAACATCACAAATTTCTGCTATTCTAAAAATCATGGCAACAAGATGTCAAATATTCCCAGACATACAAAGTGAGTAATGGCATACTGGCATTCAAAAAGTCAGCTCCCGGAATGGTAAAGATCACCGCTATACTATCCTGTTGCTAAAGTGGTATCTGACGAATCGTTCTTTTCCGGGTCTTTATGAACTCATCCAATTTGAAAGGTGGTTTGCAAATTACTTAGTTTTCAGCCGCGTCCCTGTACCTGATCTTTTCTGATTGAACAACAGGTTCCCATTTCGACAAATACTTGCTTTGTAAGACCCGGTATTCTGCGTCTGTAATGTCGTTATTTGAAAATTCAATCTCAAGCTGTGAACTTGCCCTCTCAATGTAGTCGTCCAAGTTAATGTAGGATAGATTGTTATCTGAGAGGGAGATGTATTTCAAATTTTGGAATGCGCAGATCAGCTGTAAATGCTCGCCCGTGATCCTATTCGAAGACAAGTAAAGAGTCTCTAAAACTCGTTTCGACCCAATTAACGGCCGTAGTCCTGAGCCAGTTAACGAGCAGTGGGATAAATCGATTGATGTAAGATTGGAAAACGGTGGAAGTGAAGCCATAACGTCTTCGTTCAGGGGATTTTCCGAGAGATTCAGAATGGATATCGTTGTGCAGAAATGATTCTGATCTGACAGGAACACGCCATGGACCGCATTATTCCTCAGGTCAACGGTGTGGATGATGTCCAATTCATTCAGGAAATGTAAGTGCTGGTCAATAACGCGGTTGTCCTGTATCCATAGATACTTTAAGCTGGCTTTACTGCTAAGCAAGGACTGAAGACCCGACCCAACCAGTCGATTTCCGTTCAACAAAACTCGTTCCAGATTCACAAAGTCGGAAAGATAACTTAGCGATGCATCTTCGATTCTATTAGCAATCAGGCTAATCTGCCTGACCGTGTGCGCTGAAGCCTTAAATTGCCTCAGCAGCGTTCCATCTAGGTTACAGCCGTCGACTAGAATATTCCGCAAGCCATCACAATTTGAGAATGCACTGAAGTCATCGTCTTTGAGCTGACACCTTCTTATCACTACTGATATCAGCTTTATGGATTTTGAAAAGGCTTTCAACTGGTCGCCGGATAAATCGGCATCTGTAAGCATCAAATACTCTAATGCATCAACGCCGTCGAGATATTTCAGCTCATTGTCCTCCAGTACCTTTCCAACGAAACACAAACCAGAAATATACCTTTTTAATCGTTGAACCGACTGAAGTAACAATTGTCTTTCGCTTTGATTTGCGCAGCGAAATGTGAAATTTGTTATGTGTATAAAACTTAGCTTTTCGAGTATTGGACGCCAGCTGTCATCGGCAGCGATGATCAAGCTTTCTTCGATCTTACTTAACAGCACTTCGTTAACAAGTTGCTGATCAGAGAATAGATGATCAAATGATGCGGATAGCTCGATCATGTGCTTGCTACTAGGTCCACAATCTTTCAAGCTTATCAAATCTTCGACATCTTGGAGTGTTACCTTAGCGGGAAGTTCTTCAAATACCCTATTGATGTTCATGCCATGGTAAGCTGCGTTTAATTTTTTGTTGCTTTCCGGCAGACGTTGTGCAATCAGGAAAGACATGGCCATCTTGAAATGAATTAAAGGCACTTTAATCTCATCCTGAGGACACCTGTTGATGTAATCTACCAGAAAGAACTCCATCACCTCGTTACTGACAAAGCCAAAGTATACTGAGTCCTCTGACGAGAATTTCTGAAGCAAGGACCTGTCACCCCAACCTGAAAAACCTTCAAGAACTCGCGCTTCTTGCTCAAAAGCTATTAATCCACCTCCAACAATACCCCTGATATGTCCGTTTCTCTCTCGTCGTGCTATTTCGAATGCCAGGTCTTCACAAAATTTTCTGAGCCGCACCTGATCAACACCCTTTGCGGACTCCCGGGTTAACCAATTTTCAACGATAATTCGCAAAATTCTTTCCGAGGTCAGGCGTTTCCCGTCAGAGGTAACGGAAGAGTAATTCGCCAAAACATCTTCCAGATTATTTAACACCAGGGGTACTTCGACAATTGTCAAATTACGTTCTCTCATTTTGTAGGTAAGCCAATGTAAGTCTTTAAGCAGACTACTGTTTTTTTGACCTGGATGCTTTAGTGTGAGATATTCATCCTGCTGGTTGGCATCAAATGGGAGAAGAGTGATAAAATTAGGTGGGAATTTGTCAATGCCGACCTGCAAAGTGCGGTTAGAGAGTTCGTCTGTCTGAAGGAATTGTTCTCTGACGGTGATGACCACTTTTTTAAAATGAACGGCCTGCTGATTGATGAAATCATGATAGGTCTTGATAAACGTCGACCAGTAGAGGTCGGGAGCGCCCGCGGGTGCAATAAATTCGTCCAGCGCATCGATTAATAAAATGGTTTTAGCAGCTTTACCACTGCTAATCAGTCCTTCAATGATTTGTTTTGAATTTTCATGGTACATGATCCCAAATGCTACTTTCGCATTTTTGTGCCGATGCTTGATTTCCAGATAAAGATTTGCCAGAAACGTCGTCTTACCCAGGCCAGTCGGTGCAGTGATTAAGTGTAAGGGTTTGGGATCTGCGCCAAGCAAAAGGCCGGTTAGATAAGTGATCCCGTTGTCATAGATTTTGCCACCGTTGAATACCCTATTAGGTATGAAATGAGTTGTGTACCGCTTCGATATTTGCTCCGCAATCCTGGGATCGATCATTTGTATCTTTTTAAATCCGGCCAGTAATTTCTTATGGAAAATGGTGTATATCCCAATGATGATTGCAGTGATCAAACCCGTAATCAGGGCTGGCGTATCGATTAGGCCGTCGACAATAGATGCGTTAATTAATGTGAATTCCATGGTATTTCTAAAGTTGCAAAATAATGAAATGGAATTGTTTTATCCTCTAAAATAGCACTTGTTTGTAGATTTGAGTAAGCTGTCCACCCCATTTCGGTCAAACCTGTACAGCCCGTCTAGCCCTGAAAAGACATACATTGGCCTTCTCGCCTCAAACACCAAGGGTACCGACCTAAGCCCCAATTCGCATTATCATCAGCCAATAAAGCAAAAACCTGGCAAATCCAATCCAAAGAACTCCTCTAAGCCAACTCTCTTAAATCAACCTTCCAGTTTCAGAACTCACATCTGAAATGGCCGACCAAAGAAGCGTTCAGTTCGACCAAATCCACGAAAGAACAGCAGAACCCGCCAACCCGAAATCAACACCTTAAAACACTTAAAATCAAGCCGATCGAACACTTTACAGCGAAATAAACTGATCAATATAAAGCGAAATCACGGCAAAGCGTGAGCGGAATCCACTGCACACATTCGAAGCTAGCCCTACCATACATTTGCCGCTTGATAGTCTTTAGCGTATTTACATTGCCTCCTACCGGGCCATTGCTTCAGGGCAAGCTGATCGCGTTTTCAATGGACTTGTAATCCCTTAACAGACCATTTGCAAAAGTGGCTATCTCGCTAATCCCTGAGTTCAGCACATTTTCTATCCAGCACTGGAGTTGATTTCCCAACTTGTTTTCCATATCGCGAAGATGAATGCCGCTTAATCCAATAAATCCACAAACGTGCGGAAGAAGGGAATCGAACCCCATAAGAAAAAAACAGCCCTTTTCAGGTTGATACCATACTTTGTCTTCCGTTTAGTTGCGAAATCAATAAAGCTTTGGTAATTTTAAACTACAGTAACAAATGAAAAAATATCGGTTCACTTTCTTACTATTTCAGTTTCTCACGCTCTGCTCTTGTGAATTTGCAACTGAAAAATTAGAAATTAAGCCATTGCAGCAGAAAAAAAGCAAAATAATAACGGCTAACATTTTATCATCAACAACTACTCTTTCCTCCAATGGTCCGGGGAATACATACGAGTTAATTGACAGCGTATTTGGGCCTTCTTCAGAGGATCTCCCTGATTGCGGGCATACAAGTTTCGGAAGGCATATTGTAGAAGTATTTGATAACACGTTATCTCAGAATGTGTTTGTGTTTTACGCACATGTTAATGACGATGATGATAGGTGTATATCTTCTGACAAACAAAGAACTGAAATAAAGACTCATTGGCTATCCTCAAGTAACCTGAGGGCCTCAAATGGAGATACAGTGATATACAATTGGAAATTCAAAATCGATCTTGGTTTTAAACCTTCACCGAGTTTTACAAACCTGCATCAGATCATGGCTGGGAATGGTGATAATGCACACCCTATTTTCACATTGACTCCAAGATATAATTCTGGCGGCGACAAAATGGAGATTGTTTATATGAACTCTTCAGGTACGATTACAAAACCTAAAATTGTAGGTCTTGTTGGCTTTAAAGGTCATTGGGTGTCTGTTACGGAAACGGTAGTATATGGTTCAACTGGAAGCTATTCAATTAATATAAACAGAATATCAGACAACGTAAATTTACTTAGTTACACCAATAATAATATTGAGATATTCCGTTTAGGAACTACTTGGTATCGGCCAAAATGGGGTATTTACAGAGGCTTAGCAGATTCATCTTACTTACGTGATGAAGAAGTACGCTTTGCAGATTTCTCAATTACAAAATTTTAATTGTTCGCAATTTGATAACCATAATGCTTGGCTTCATTGTTGATTCCAGCAGGAAATAATCTGCCCACTTTACTTTGATGAAGTTCCTTTCTTGACCTTCAAGTTACAACCCCAGTACCGATAGCTTAAATAAAGCCTGAATATCGGTTGTTCACTTTGATGTTAAACTTCAGAATCGCCACAGCATCTACATTGCGCCCCTCAGCCAACAGCTTTTCGGCAGTTTCTCTTAAACCGTTCCGGTTTAGGCTGCACAAATTGTATGCATAATAATTCTTTGGTCTTTGATCAGGTCCTGATACAGCTTCTTCGCAGCCCCAACACCGTCCTTTGATTACTGTATTGTAAACCAACTCACCATAATCCTTTTTCAGCTGGTTAAGCCCAGTTTTTTTATCCAGCACATCCTTCAGGTATTCAGTGGAAATCGCTACAGACACATTCCCAACCTTAGAACCTGCACTACCCGTGATGATCCCGATCAGGTAACCTTTGGCATCAATTACCGGCGAACCACTGCAACCGCCCTTATGCGTCTTCATGTCCCGTTCAATCAGGATATCCATTCCGTATTTCTGATATACCTTGCCTTCATGAACCGTACACAGACTATCCTCATAGGCACAGCTTAGAAAAAGGAGAATGAACGTAGCGGTCACCATTTTTAAACTGCACCTCGTTAATCAGTGCAATCTTCGGCCACTCAGCAATTGGTTTGCCTACCCAGCTTTCCTTTTGCTGGGCGAACCCGTGATCGAAAAGCACATTAGCATCTGAAATAACAAACTAGTTTTCATATGAACATTGTTAATTCCCCAAACCTAAATTAACCAGCTCATTCCGGCACCAGCAACTTTGTAAAAAGAATTGTAAAAAAAGTAAATTCCACTTAAAGCATCACAGTTGCGATACGCATGCTAAACACAAAGTATCCACCTCACATCAAAAGCATCGGTCACTTCAATAAGTTGTTGGTCCTCATCAATGGTATCCTGACCTGATACTGCAGCTTTCAATTTAACAATAATTGCATTTCTATCCCCGGCATTTTTACATGGCAAAAAGACCGAGAGATAATTCCCGATCTTCCTTCCTTCGTCATGGACAAGGTCCGAACCATGAACGATGATGCTGTCCGAAACCAGCGAGCCCCTGATAACGGGGCTTCCGGTATAACCATTCAGAGGTTCATCAAAAGTCTCAAAATACAACTCGCCTCCGAAACAAGAATGATAAAGCATAAGCGCCGCTTTACAATTGCCGGTAAAAGTTATAAAAACACCGCCTTTTAATGTCTTTTCATTTTTAAATTCCATATTATTGAATTACAGGGCCGGTATTCGGGTAAAGCCGGACAGCCCGATTTGTACCATGCGTTATTCAATGGCTTAGGCGAGCTGTTCTTTTCTTATTTTATTGCCATAGGCATAGGAGATAGCAAGAATACCCAGCACCACAATCGGCAGGAGCATAAATCCTATGTTTCTATCAACAGCGGCATGACTGATAAATGCAAAGATCAGGTTAAATGTTAGGCCGGCATACGCCCATTCCCTTACTTTACCTGGTATTTTAGGTAATGAAATTGCTATTACCCCTAATACTTTACAGACGATCAGCGTATAAGCAAAGTAATCAGGATATCCCAGCGGCTTTGTACCCGCGTTTACATACTCTGGTGCAAAAAACACGGTACTAAGCGGCATTACACCTTCCCAAAGAATCAGGATGGCTGTCGCCACCCAAAATATTATCTTGTATTTATTAATGGTCGCTTCTACCGTAATTCTTTGTTGTACTGTCATAACTTGTATTTTTTTATTCGTAATGATAAGACAAAGATGTAGCAGCTTTTAAAAATCAGACTGTAGTAAAAACGACAACTATGCAGGTGAATTACGACAAACTATTTTTTTTAACTTTACCCTTTAAACCGCCCCCTGTATGCGAATTTCAGTTTTTGTTCCTCAGTATGGTGTAATAGAGGCTATTACCCCCGCATTCCGTTCTTTCCACACAGCCAACGAATTTCTTACTGCTTATGGCAAAGCGCCGGCATTTAAAGTGGAATATGTAGGCCTTAATGAATATGTGCCTGCCAACAATGGCGAATACACCATAAAAACCGACAGACTGCTAAGGGATGTTGTATCAACCGACCTGCTCATTATACCTCCTCCATACGGACCTACTGATGCAGGGGTACGCACCAACGCCGAAGCGATACCCTATATTAAAGCCCTTCACCAGAAAGGGGCCAGTATAGCCAGCTTATGCCTTGGTGCTTTTCTAATTGCAGAAGCAGGACTGTTAAATGGAAAAAAATGCTCCACACATTGGGCGCATATAAACGAGTTCAGGGAACGATATCCCAATGTAGAAGTGCAGGATGGCGCAATAATTACGGAGCATGGCAATATCTATAGCAGTGGCGGGGCCAGCAGTCTTTGGAATTTGATATTATACCTGGTGGAGAAATTTTCTGACAGGGATACAGCAATACTGATCTCCAAGTATTTTGCACTGGATATAGGCCGGGATAGCCAGAACCAATTCGCCATATTCAGGGGGCAGAGAAATCATGGTTATCCGGACATTCAAAAGGTTCAGGATCACATTGAGAAAAGTTACGAAGATAAAATTACTATTGAAGATCTGGCCAACCTTGCAGGTGCCAGCCGGCGGACTTTTGAAAGGCGGTTTAAGGAAGCGACCAATAATACGCCGGTTGAATACATACAACGTGTACGGATAGAGGCCGCCAAGAAGTTTTTTGAAGCTTCTCGAAAAAATGTATCTGAAGTGATGTACGGTGTCGGATATACCGATACCAAAGCCTTTAGAGATACCTTTAAAAAGATTACAGGACTAAAACCGATTGAATACAGGAACAAGTTTGCAAGGGTTGCCAATGAGGTGTAAAGCGTAAAACACCCTGTAAAATTCATTCTATAGAAACAGCAAAGGCCAGTTAGAGCCGATAGCTTTCTGCGATTTTAAAGCCTGGACCTTTTATACTTGAGGTTTCCTGGGCAAAGCTCTGTCTTGAAAGCGAGATAAGCGCGGCGACAGAGCGCGCGAGAAATTTGCTATTTCCACAACTGAGTTTCGTTTCTTAAGGGTTCAATCCAGTACATCGCCCTCCCAAAATACGATTGGCCATACCTCCGCGAAAACCATCCCCGGCAAGTACGAAGCACCTATCAAAGGCAATGTCGATCCCAACGGCTGGTTTCATATAAAGATCGTCGTCGGCAAAACCCGAATTCAAGTGTAGATGAATGACGAAACTGCACCACTACTCACAATAAGCCCATTGAATCCAACCATCAACGGTAAAATTGGCTTCTGGGTCGGCAATGGCTCCGATGGGAAGTTCAGGAACATGCAGCTGCTAGTGGACAAACTTTAAGGATGCCCTATCACTGTATCCAGGTCCTTCGCATCGATATCAGCTTCCACTCATTATCCCTGTACTCCAAAAATGCCTCACCACCTTCATAGGCCTTTAAGTATTCAATTTTTGCATACCTAAAGTCCTTATCAAAAATCAACGCACTGATTTTAGGCACCGATGCCATTGTCCAGCCGCGCCAGTCGGATGGAAAAACCGGTAAGAATTTCGAAAGAATCCTTACTCGAACACTATCCGCCCAAATGCTGTTAACGTCAGGTCCATAGCCATACGCTAACGATTTGCTTCCGGCTTTGATGGACCTGATAAACGATTCGTGGTACTTCTTTTCAACATTTTTCAAAATGTTATCGATCGCATATTTCTTACCCTCTTCCTCTGTATAATACACCTTATCCCGTTGGAATATGTCAAACTTATTCTGGACAACGAAATATTTTACCATCGTATCCCGATCGTTAACCAACGCCTCAAGCTCATGATCCGCCAGCTTATACCCGGTAAAAAATGCTTCAACCACACCATACGCCTGCTGTATCGGCCTCCGCATCTGCTTCCGCTCCTCAGCACTGGCAGGCTTATGCTCATTGGCCCACGCATCAATAAATTCCTGAAGCTTCTCCTTAGATCGCACCGCATATGCAGCCTCCAGTTGCTCTCCGGTCTGCCCTTGCAAACGCTGGGAGCCAATTGCCAGGATTAGAAAAAAGACGAGCGATAATTTACTCATATATAAAGCGGTTTCGGTAAATTACGAATAATATGAAACCATTCCAATCAAACGTAAGCCGACCGTAGGGACACTTCTCCAACTTGCAGGACTTCTTCTGCGGATGTTATGCCAATCCTTTATATTTGATAATTATCCTAAAAGCGAACCCGGTTCGAACTGGTAACATGAAAGAAATTATTACTCAAATTATTTAGCAACTAACCATGGCAGAGAACAAATTATTAAGAATGGACAATGTCGGGATTGTCGTGGAATCCCTTGATGAGGTGATTTTGTTTTTCGAGGAAATTGGCCTCAGGCTGGAGGGCAGATCAACCATTGAGGGCGAGTGGGCCGGCAGGGTTACAGGCGTGGCCGGCCAGGTTGTGGAGATCGCCATGATGGTCACACCAGACGGGCATAGTAAACTGGAGCTTTCACGTTTTATAAAACCAGGGGTTATCGCTGATCACCGCCATGCGCCAGTAAATGCCCTTGGATATTTGCGAACGATGTTTGCTGTTGAGGATGTAGAGGAACTGGTATCGAGGCTTATCAAAAAGCACGGCGCGGAGCTAGTCGGCGAAATCGTGAATTACCAGAATGTTTACAAGCTTTGCTATGTCAGGGGAACAGAAGGTATACTCATTGGGCTGGCTGAACAGTTGAACGATTGAGACATTCTGCTCGGCGCTGGCTCGACAGAGATTTATGGCCTGGCAGGTGCGCGCATAGGCTATGCAGTTGCCCATCCGGAAATGATCGACCACCTCTCAAAACTCCAGTCAAATACCAATAACAGTGTAAGCCTGCTTTCGAAGATAGCGGCCGTTGCCTCGCTAAAAGAGAACAACATTCAGGGTACCGGTGTTTATCAGGAAGCCGGCAAATGGACACGGATTACAGTCGGCACCATGAAAGAGATGCAGCGATTCATTAGTGTGCTGTAGAATCCGGATTGAACGACAACTCCTGAAATCGCATTCATAACCCGTAAAAAATTTACGCATTATCAAACCGACATAAAAGGTGAACAATCCAGCCCAGGTACTGTTAGATAACTGAACCAATTCACTCAGCTATGCAATGCTTGAAAGAAAAACTACTTACCAGGTTTCCCTTTATTGTAGCAGTAGATGCAAATCAGGATCTCAATTTATTCGACATACGTCTTGACCCCTCGGTTCAGCACACCGCCCCGCTGGTAAGGGAACTATACACCTATTTTGAAAGTTATCTGCAAATTTATGGCAACACGAAGGAGGGATATTTGTTTACCATTTACCAGGGTGGCCAGGTCATTGACGGCCTGTCCTTCAACCTCCCTGACCACCAGTACCACATTACTATCGATATCGATGGAAAAATCGAGCAACTCCGGATAGTGGATGTGATGGGTGCAACAGGCGAGTATTCGGTATACAATTCGGATTTCGAGCGCCTGGGAACGATCAGCACAGACACCTTTCCGTTGTTCACTCCCGGCGATCATTGGACAACAGATAACCTCGGATTAAAGCGCCTCACCTGAATACCATCATCACTCGAATCGGAGAGCAGATCCAGATGGAAGAAGAAAAGTTTGAGATCGACGTCAACGATCCGGACGATGTTGCTTTCTGGGCTGAACAATTCCAGATCGAGATCAAAGAACTCCAAAAGGCCATCAGAGTCGTTGGAGCTAATGTGGAGCAGATCACGGCTTACCTTCAAAAATAAGCGTAATTGTTTGTTTTTACTTAAACAAGCGAGCAATTCACGAACATGCTAAAACCGCGTCAACAAAGCATGTTGGCGCAGACATCGCCATTAAACCAATAGAGCCTACCCGCTCCACGACACGGGTACACCCCAACACGAAATTCTCGGTAGCCGCGGACCTTCTTGTCAAGGTCTATTGAATAGAAATGTAAACCACCTTGCCTTCCGGAATGTTGTTTACAAAAAACAACTTATGGAACATACACAATTACAGGCCTCTGAAATTGTTCGGAATTTTATACAAGCATTGAACGAAGAGGACTTCGAGACAGCACGAGCACTGGTCACTGAGGATCTTATCTTTAAAGGAGTGATGGGTGAACGCAGTGGCGCCGAAGCCTATTTCAACGACATGGAAAAGATGAAATTGAAATACAGGATTCAAAAGGTGTTTGTAGCGGACCCAGAAAATGTCTGCCTGGCGTACGATATCGATATGGGCAATGACCTGACAGTTTTCAGCTTTGGCTGGTATAGGTTGAGAGAAGAGAAAATTCAAAACATCCGCGTCGTGTTTGACCCTAGACCGCTGCTTGAACAGTAAATTTATTTACCTGCAACTCGTAATTTCGCCGCAATCTCTTTCATTCAGGCTTCCAGGCTAACAGCTTCCTGTTCACGATACGGCAGTGTAATCATGTATTCTTTCCATCCATTAGTTCCTTTAAGCGCCTGCTTTTCCATGGTTTCAAAAGCGAGCTCCTTCTCTTTCGCCCCGTTCACCCTCATCCATAGCCCCGCGTATCCCTCATGGATGTTTTCCGTTTTCAAGTGTCCGATAAGCGTCACCTGTTTCCCCTGAAAAGTTCCTGGTATAGTATAAACTATAGCACCATTACCCATTTTTTCATTTGAACTAATGGATACAGAATACTTGCCTTGAACCTTTACATTGCTATCAAGTTTGACATCATATAAATTGCGCCTGTGATAAGTTAAATCCCAGCCTTGGGGGCTACCTGTGTCATCCGGATCCTCCAAATTACCATTGAATCGCTGGGCGTCAGCATTTTGAATCAAAAAGAAGAAAAGAAGCGATAACGAAAGCGTAAAAATTTTCATCCCGAAAGATAGGTCGAACGGCAAAACCAGGCAATTCAACCCCTGCTATTTAACATCTTTTAACCTTCGTTATTTAGTCGATCTGATCAATATCGACATCCCAAAAAAGTGCATTACGAAGTATTTCCAAATTCGGGCGAAGCTGCACATTCCTCGAAATCGGCTAACACGCCTCACAAAGATCACCGTGATACCAGCAAAGGGAAATATCGGGATCTGGGGCATTGGGGGCCCTTATTTGTCGTGAATTCCCCCTTTGGAATTTGCCATCATCGCTTACCTTTGGTTTATGAGGAAAGTGAAATTCTGTATGAACATCAGCCTTGATGGCTATTGTGACCATACCATTGGTTCCCCGAGTGAAGAACTGATGGAATACTTCACAGCGTCGATGGACGATGTGGATCTGTTGTTTTATGGCCGGGTAATGTACGAGCTGATGTTTCCTTACTGGGCAGATGTCGCGAGGGACAAGTCGGGCTCGGATGAGGAGAACAGGTTTGCGGAGCGATTGTGCTCAATTGAGCGGGTGGTGGTCTCTACGACGCTGAATAGCGGTGACGGCATGACGCGTATTGTTCGGAGTAATCCGGCAGAGGAGCTTTTGCGTTTGAAGCAGGGAAAGGGCGGCGCGATATCAGTTGACTCTGTAAGTATGCTCCCGGAAATTATTACGGCGGGGCTTATCGACGAATTTTACCTGGTCATTCATCCGGTGATCGCAGGTCAGGGAAGGCAACTGCTACCTGCCGGAAGCCTTCAACAGCTCTTACGGCTTAGACTGACAGAGACTAAAATTTTCCAAAACGGATGCGTGGCGCATCATTATGTAAGGCAGTAATATCTTCTGCAAGGGTTGGTGCATCATGATCTATACCATCTTGGGCAGTTGGGAATAAGGTCAAATATTTACGACCTCAAATCCGCCGTACGTGACCATCTCGGCCGAATGGTGCACTGCGAGTCTGAGTTTCATTTTCTCGATCAGTGTCTTCGCGTAAGCGATGCTGCTATGGATGTCTGTGGTGCCTCTGACTTCGATCCCGCGTGCCAGTACCTTGAATTTCGTGGGTTCGAACTTTTCGATGAACTTCTGGATGTCTGCTGTAAAAAATGAAGCTGCGAATTGCATGTCAAAATAGGTTGCCTAACAAGTTACCCATAAAACCAGTTATCAATTGCTGGTTCTCTGAAAACCATAATAAATGCCTAATATTACCCGGATGAGATTTTACCTGACTTTTATAGCAGCACTGGCGAGTTACCTAACCGTATGCGCCAGACCTAAACCGGCTGTCCTCTACCACAACGCATTTGAAGCGCAAAAGGAGTACCCCGAGTTAATCACTGCCGGCACCGGTGCGAAACTTACCACTGGTGGTCTACAACTTACAAGCCCGGGACTGGTCAGGCTAAACAAGTACTATTCGCTCGCCCGAAGAGTTATTCGCTACAAGATTCAACTGGGCGCTGGCACGAAAGCGGTGTTTCAAAGTGACCAGGGTGACTTTAAAGCCTTCATTGATATGTCCCGCAAACAGATTAGCATCGCCACAAACCCCGTAAAACAGGTGGATGCGAGTTTCCTCACGCCCCAGCACGAATACCTGATAGAAGTGCATCGAGATTACCAGGTGTCAAAGCTATGGGTTAAAGACCTGAATAGCGGCAAATCGGCGGAGATCATCGTTACCATGGATGGCACGGGTGGATGTGGCAAGGGAGCTGAAGGACCAGGCTTCTTCGCAGGCTTGCAGCATGATTACTATTGCTTTGGCCTTACCGAAGGCAGCGGGATGTTGGTGAAACAGATAACAGTAAGCTCAAAGGACAGTAAAGTCAAGCTGCTGATTTATGGGGACTCGATTACTGAGCCTGAGGGTTACTATCCTACAGGCGATTTTAGCCGTTCATGGACCCAATTGGTCATCGCTCGACTAAAGGGCCAGGCGGTAAGCAGCGGCCGCGGTGGCTGCACCATCCATGAAGTCCGAACCCGCATTGCCAACGAACTTCCCTATCTGAAGACAAAATACGTCATGGTTACGATAGGCACCAACGGCGGGAATACCGAGGAAAATTTGAGTGAGCTGGTTGATTATATCCTGTCCCAGGGAGCTGTGCCAATATTGAATAATATTCCCGCAAACGAAAGCGGGACCCAGATCGGAGTAAACGCAGTAATTGAAAAAGTACGGCAAAAATACCGTTTACATGGCTGCCATTTCGACAAAGCGACCTCCATAGATAAAGATGGAAGGACCGTCGATAAAAACACCATGTACTTTGAGGACTACGACTGGGGTAAAATCTATCATCATCCCAATAAACTCGGCGCGCAGCGTATGTACCAGCAAACACTTATAGATGTTCCCGAAATTTATAGATAGGAAAAATATACCTGTTTCCAATCAATGCGCATTAGCCATAACGCTAAATCTGAATTGCTTTAGGGTGTAAAAGGGCACGCTTTTTTCCAGTGGCGGCGCTGTATATGACATAACCTATCAATGCTAAAAAGGCTCCGATTACTACAACATATGTTAAATAGTAGACAATCAAGTACAACAAACGCTCACCAAAGGTCAGTCCTTGTTGTAGTGGTTTGTGTTTCTTCCGCCGCGGCACATAGCAGTACGAAAAGGACATGGTGCAACCATTGGAATGTGATGGTGCAACCCAGTGCGAACTGCGCGTGTTGCGTCTGGCTGATAGCGCTTTCTTCACCCCAGGATCAGCACATTCTTTTTATTCCAAAGCCAGTCCTCCACAGACCCTTCAACGCGCAAATGATTCGGACACCATACCTTTTACCTTGGGTGCTAAACGTAAAGTCTATGTCAATGCAAAGCTAAACGGCTCTGTAGTTCGTAACATTCAACTTGATCTGGGTGCCGGCGGTACAGTCATTAACGAAGCGGCAGTAAAAAAGTCAGCATCAATTTCGACGGTAAAGTAAATCTGGCCAATTCAGATGGTGTTAACAAAGCGGACGCAGCGAGTAAAAACAGACTTCAGATTGGCAGCCTGGTGTGGGACAAGGTTCCGGTAGTCGTTGCCCGCAACATGAAGCCGCATAAGTATCTCCTTGAATTTATCCGCCTGGGAAAGAAAAACTTGACTTACAAGACCTGCATCGGATGCAATCATAGTCTGATAGTGCAGGACAAAAACGGAGAAAAGCTCAGCTATTGGAGTGAGTATGTAAAGGAAATGTTCAGCTGGGCTGGATTGAAATAGGCTGATTAAGAACTGAACTAATTCAGTCGTCGCAGCGCTATGCCAGCATTGCTCACGTACATCCCCGGCCATGTCATAAAGAGACCTGCGCTTTAACGGAACCGAAATCACCGCTTTAAGTCCCTGCTTACTTTTTGCTTGATCGGTAAGAACGGACCGCCTGAGATCGGAAAAAGGCGTGTAGTTGCTTTGGCCAAAGGCGGACAATGCCGGCCACTATAACCGCATCATAAAGAAAGTGTATCCGCACAAAAGAAAGTATAAATGAACTTGACAAATCAGTCACAATTGTCTTTTGTTGCAGGTAAATGAAAGGAAAGCCGATCTCCCGAAAAGTCAGTTCGTTCCAAAAAATGGGCAATAGCGATACGACCACAAACGCTAAGAGGAAATACAAAAGAATTCTCATAATTACATGCTTAAAATCAGGTTTTAAAATCAATCCGTGACTGACGTAACGTGAAAGTTACCCTATCTCAAGCATATGCTCACCAGTGCCGATAGTGACATTGATAAATTTACTACCGCATTCCCAACAACGAACGATATTAAAGAGCAGAAGTTAAGACTCCACCAGCGATTGAGACTTGGGCGCAAGATACAGGCATTCCATCATTGCGCGCGTAATGCCTGATACCTTCAGCGTATAATCACCAAAATCAGCATCGTATTAAGTTAATATTATCCCCTGAAAATTACTCTATTTCAGTTACCATCAATTGCAGTTTCTTTTATACGCCAAAACATCTCTATTGAATTCATAGACACTCTGGAAAGCAAAAATATAATCAGTTTGATATCCTTCCCGCTTCAATTCAAATACTAAATCCTCATGAAAATCTCCTTCATCTGTTAAAAAATCTTTCCGATTTGCAGTGATGAAAATCAATTCTAAGGAATTTTGATTGGTTACATCTTTTTTAGAAATCAAGGTTTTAATGTTCTCCCAAATAAGATTGTCTCTATATCCTTTTTCATTAACATTAAAAGGCTTCTTAGCATACATTGCTTTTTTCGCGAGATATTGATGAGAAGTCTTAGGATATGGGAGTATATGAATATGATGAATAGATATCAGTTCTTTTATATAATACTCGTAATTGTAAATACACTCCAATATAAAATCAGAAGTAATTGGGTGTTTTAAATTAGTTCTTGCATCTCTATTTAATCCTTCGAATTCAAAATCTATATCTGTATGATATTTCTCTAGACGCTGTCTAAATTTATTAAAGACCTCATCTAATACAATGCAGGGAATATAAAGGTCTATTGATCCATTTTTTGCAGCTGCAAGCAAAATCGAAAACTCACGAGACGACATGCTAAAATCTTTTATGATTACATTAGAGTCCAGAACTACTTTCATATCATAAATCAGTTCACACAAAAAATACGTTTAATTAAGCTATTTGAGATGATGCTGTAAAACAGAAACTCGTTAAAAATTTAAAGATAGTTAGAACAATCAATAGACTTTGATATCCATCTTGAAGAATTCCGCATGATCCAATAAATCCACAAACGTGCGGAAGAAGGGAATCGAACCCCATAAGAAAAAAACAGCCCTTTTCAGAATGTTAAAAATCTGGATGGAAGGACATTCAAGATTTGATCTCCTTGGCCGTCTTACGCAAGAAGATCAAAGAAAAAGAAAACCCCATTCAGCCGGTAATCCTTTTAATTACTTTCTTTAACGCTTCGGCAGTTCCCCAAGTGTTCAATTTCCGGATAACTCTATCATCTTCTACCTTGCTATTATTGATGGATAAAACCTCTGCATAAATCTCCAGAAGTTTTTTACAACCGTTGATAGTAGTATCATTCATCTCTGCTATACAGGATGTTAGTAGGTTTTCCAGTGCCCTATTATGTTTCTGCGATATCTGAAACATATTTGAAATAACCAGGTCAGTAAAGCGTTTTAATGGCGCAAGCTCTATAGACTCATGCTTGCCAACGATCTTGCCGATAGTACTGCTGTCTAAATTTTCCTCAGTTATCCCTTTTATCCATAATTCCGCAGCATAAGTTCGCACTGTCCTATCGCTGCTAATCATACAGGATGCGATAAGCAAGTCAGACATAGTACCTGGGTGATAATTTAGGGTGAGAAGCGCTTCCAGCGTATAAATGATCAGCTTTTTATCGTTCTCACTTGAAAAATCTACATAGCGCAAGCCCTTATGAATAATGTGGGCAATAAGGATGTCCGGCTGCCGTGGGTTTAAATAAAACAGGCGTTTGATGTCGTTATGTTCGGCGGAAATATAATCAAACTTCAACTCTGTGCAATCATAAACCGAAGGTTCGACCTCCTCAACGCTCCGAAGCACTTTACTTAATATAGTTTTAAAAGCAGATGCTTTTTTTTGCTTATCGCTGAAATTGATCCTGATTACTTTTCTTTTGGCAGGAACGTCGAAATATTTTCTCACTTTGTAATCGTATTCCTGAAAGACATAGTCCTCCACTAAGGAGTTCCATGCAAATTCGCAGCTGAGGTCGGATTTAATATTCCCAGCTACAAGCCAGGCATTTTTCATTCTGGAATTCTTTTGTGGGCGGTAATCTTCACCCAAAATAAATCTCACTAAATCCCTGTATTCCCCCTTAAGATTTTCGTTGGCGGCACTGATCGCCGCAGGTACATTGCCCGCATGGCAGCGCACAACGGCGATTTGAAGGTCCATATCATCGGGCATAACATCGGCCCGCTGGTAGAGACTCAAACGCTCAATCAAAACAATTATAGAAACCCAGCAAGGCGCATGTGTGGGTGTAGACAGTAAGGGCAAACTTATCTTTCTCTCCAACAGGGAAAAAGCACTCAGCAAAATATGTTTATGAGGTTTATACCCTTTGGAACGTGTATACACGTCCCAGGTTTTTATGCCGCTCAGCCTTATTTTATAACCATCCCATTTCGCTTTCCTTTCCTCTTCCAATTTTACAAATGATTGTTGCATTATCCTGATGGGTTCAGCGGCTATGGGGTTAAAGCTAACCAATAGCTGGCCATAGCTTATGAAAAATTTTGCCAGCATACTGTCCAGATACCCCATTGAAATGGTCCAGTCGTTCGTTATCATTTTGTACGCCCGCTGAAAAGCCGGCATTAGCTTAAGTATATTGTCCGCCGTCATCTCATTTTGAAACTTAAGCATCGCGGCGGGCAATAGGTCAAAATGGTAAGTTTGGTTTTGGTCAAATGACTGGCTGGCTAAAAATACAAATTCATCAAAGTTTTCTGGCAGACAAATTTCAACGAGATCTGAACTTGAATCAGCCAGAACGTCATCCGTTAAAACGACTCTGTTATCAAACCCTGCTGAGAAGTCCGATAAAAGATTTTTTGCTTCAGAAAACAGGGCATCATAATAGCTTTGGATGGCCTCTTTGATGTCGCCGGAGTCTGGTACGCCATATTTTTTTATCAATTTGGCAGCCCTCAATTGTAGGTTATTGTCCTGGTGTATGAAGGCCTGACAAGACAGGATACAAATTTGCTCGCGTTGGCCGGTATATATTTTAGCCAGTTTGTCTAAAAGCATCAGCGCCGAAGACACGGCTGTTTTCGATTCGGCGGTTAATACCAGGGATACATGGTCAAGGAAAGGTGCGACCACAAACCCGGAATCAGTTACCAGCTCCTTAAACAATTTCAACACCACGTTGTAGGGCTTGCTATTTGCTGAATTAAATGTATTGAGTAAATCATTTTGAAAATACAGCAGCTCTGCTTTCGTTGGTTCCAGAAACATAAAAAGATCCATGAACCAATTGGATGCAGATTGATTAAAGTTTTTTGTTGCCGCCGAAATACTTTCCTTCAAAAGCCTTTCCCTGCTGATTTTTCCTTCGTCTGCATACCTTTTCAGGGTATACATCCACCGACCCGGGGCAGAATCATCCTCAAATTTTTTGTAGCCCTCCGCAGCATGAAGGTTGCTTTCGAATTCAAATAAATACCAGATATGTTCTTGTAAGGTTACCGCCCTTTTTAAAAGGTTTTCGGGCTTATACTCAAATTTCCAGGTCTTTTCCTGCCTCGGAAAAATGAATGCAGGTAGGATTTTTGCGATCATCAGCTGATTAGCCTGCAAATAGCCTTGTTCTATCAAATCCATATACCAGTCATAATCGAAAGGTACAAATTCCTTAAGGGCAAGTTTGTCGACATAATCGTTAAACCAATCTGGGCAATACCAGGGCAAGATGTCGGTGAGATTTTCGCGATTAACTACGCGCAAAGCAGTACTTTGCTCGAAATCTTTTTGGTTGAAACAAATGAACTCGGCTAAGCCTAAAATGCGGTATTGTGACTCTGTTCCTCTAGACGAATAAGAACCGTTTCCTTGCTGCACAAATTCCGAGTAGTATTTGTCAAGCTTTTTAAGCGCCGGGTACAGCTCCTTTTTTTGGCCCTTATCCAGTTTTTTTAAAAAGGGCATTACATCCTTTTTCTTTTCAACTATACTGGTGAATTCTTCAATGATACCCATCGCAGTTTAATTGACAATTAGCTTTTTGACAGCTAAAATGTGCTTACAAATACCCCGCTCACCCTGGTTTTTGCTAAACCAGGTACAGGTACATTGTTCTTTGGCACCTTCGAGGATAACCGTATGGATAACGCCCGTCCCTTCAACCTGCCCCTCTACTTTATCATCCTGGTGCGAAATGATCTTTACCTTTCCTTCAGCCAGTAGTTTTTCCGCATCCTTTAATCGCGGATTAAGACTCATGATACGACTTAACTTAAAGGGCAGCCGTCTGTAGAAGAAATTATTTTCATCAAGATCATATCCCAATAAGCCGATTGCAGAAAGCCGGCCCGTTATATTCTCTATTTTTTTCAGGTCGAGCCCTTCATTTACAGCAAGCAGAGTTGCGTTAAATTCCTGGTTGGCGTAACTATAATTGTCTACAAGCGTTATCCAATGGTCAGGAATATCTTCAACCAGCGCGTCCAATGCGGCGCCTTCTCCCGAGAATCCGCGCCAGGCATCCCGGGATAAGGAAAGCGTAAATCTGACAGCGCCGATATAAACCTGCCAGGTAGTCGACTGCATGGTAGCATGAGGAAATACCTTTAGCTCGTCAGCGATGGCCAATAAAGGTTCAATTAATTTTAAGCGATGTATGCCGCCAACAGTAATGGCATCATTTGATTTGACCGGAGAAAACATGGGTTTTCCGCCTCGTATCAATAAATAATAGTCTGTTTTAGGTTTACCAGTCGGTATGGTTTTAAATAGCTGCAGGGCCTGGAGACGATTAAACGAGTGCACTTTTTCAGATTCGGAAAGAAACATTTGTACCGAGGTCAACCCCTTTATCCATTTAACAGGCAGGGGAACCTTTCGTTCAATTACGTTTTCATTTTCCCGATGTAAACCAAACTCCTTTTGACCGATAGAAAGTAAAACATTTTCATTTTTTCGGATACTGCTTAACGCAGAAAGCATGGGTTGATTAAAATCCACATTGGTAGTCCCACTTTCTAAAAATTCTCCATCATGTCCATCGCCTAAGATATCCACCCTTGCATAAACACCGGCGCAATGAGAAAACCCCTCAAATCTGATTTTTTCGTTGCCCGCAGTAACAATAGGATCTTTTAACAAAGCGAGCTGAAAAGGTGATAAATTGAAACTGGATTGCACCACATTAGAAAGCGTGAGCAGGCACCGCGCCGTTGTATAGGGGTCGGTTAAGCGTCCCCAGAAAAAGCAGGGCACATTTTTTTTCTGCACTTCACTATATTTTGCCAGAAACAATTCGTCTGAAGAATCAGACCTATTTAAGGCTGAACATTTATGGTATTGATAGGTTATGGTTTCAGACATTGTTTTAAAAGCGCAAAAATGATAATGCCTAAAATAGGTCAAATTTTACAAAACTTTTTGGCTATTTGAAGATCAGTCTAAGTATATTTTTACCCTATTTCAGGACTGAGTTACTTTATCACATCCCCATACTTGTCCAGCTCTGTCCCGCAACCACTGCAAGTCCATCCTCCATACATCATCTGTCGCTGGTTCAAGGGTCGCCTGATGCGAGGTTGCTCGGTTTTACATATTGGACAGATTACAGAATTTAGGTTGATACCATACTTCGTCTTCCGTTTAGTTTGCACAATCAACCAAATGACCATACCTACTACAATAGCCGCTGCTTTTATTTTAGTTCTGTTTTAATCACCCCTGCATAAGTCGCTGCCCAGATCGCTCCGTCCTTATCTTTTATAATTCGCTCTATATTTACACTAGGTACGTTTGAATTTTCAGTAGTATAAATTTCAAGCTTTTTGCTCTCTATATTATATTTCAAGATCCCGACATTGTTCTGACTGAGCCAAAGATTACCAGTCTGCTCATCTAAAAAGAAATCATTAATGCTATTGCCAGCAAACATTTTAGGGTCTTCAGCAAACATTCTCTGCCAATTCCCATTTGGAGATAAAACGTAAATTCCAGCCGCCGTTCCCTTTTCATTGTAAAGTGAAAACCAAAGATTCCCCTTTTTATCTTCATACATCTTTGAAATGTATGCCATTGAAAGTGGTGTAGACTTATCATTTAAGACTGTAGTATTACCCTTTTCAATGATCACGTTACCCTCAAAGGTACCAATCCAGGTGCGTTCTTTACTATCTACAAATACACCCAAAGTTTTGTCTGATGTTAGTTTAGAGTTCTTTTTCGTCATCTCGCTCCATTTCTGACCATCAAATTTAGATACCCCATTCCAGGAGGTAAAAAGGACGTTTCCAGAATGATCAACGAAAATCTTTCTGACCCAGTTAATTGGTGAGTTTATAGAATCAAATTTGGTCCAGACATGGTTATCATAGCGGTAAACATCATATCCGATTACAAACCATTTATTATCCTTTTTATCCACCTCCATATCTCTTACCGATTGGGTTTCGTTTTTGTTGTAGGAGGCTGGTGATATGATGGTGTTAGATGAGTTGAAATGTTCCCACTTTCCGTTTTCTATCTTTATAATCCCATTATCTGTTCCAATCCAAATATTGCCTTTTTGATCACTCGCTACAGCTCTGGTCATGTCCCATGGCATTTCTGAGTTACTTTGATTAAAGACCTTCCATGTTTCACTGAGCTGTGATCTATCACTCCCCATTCGGTCTGGTGAACCTTTAGCAGACATGTTAGATTGATTGGTAAAATCAAAAATCCTCCTTTTTGCCCCGTAATTACCATTTTCGAACTGAAGTATAATCGACACGGAACTATTCTCTTTTTTGGTACCGGTAATTGCTGGGGTCCAATTTTCAGTGCTGTTAATTGAGGCTTTCAGCTTGAGATCGGTTGAGCTGATATTGGTTTTATTATCTACGCTTAACAGACAAGGTTTGCCATCCTGATCGATAAGTATCTGCATTTCAATGGTACCCTTTAAAATACCAAGGTTTTTTTCTCCAATTCCAGATAAGAGGTTTTGAATAATGGTTTTTGGTGGCTGTGCCTTTGTATCCCCACAGTCAAGACAAAAGGACGTGAGTTTACAGTCTTCGAACTTTTCGGGATAAAGGCTTTGCGAGCGTAATGTGCTGGTAATTATACCCAGGAATATTATTATTAAGATTTTTTTCAAGTGGTGCAAAAATTAAGAAACGATAAATTATTCAAAGGTATATTTTTTCCTGCCTACAGATGGTTTGTTATTATGGGCTAATGCTAAGTTTTCATTGAAAAATTGCGCACGTATCACAATCCAGGATGCTAACAGGTTTTCCAATGCCCTGTTGTGCTTCTGCGATGCCAGTATCGAAATCACCCTTTCAGAACACATCGAACCAGAGCTCGTTGAACTGAGCATTTTGGAACAATGCGTCAGGGAGTAAGAATACAAAGTTGATGACCATCAATCTATTGGCTCAACGTGTAGTTGAAGTTGAACTTGAATCTGACTGGTACTACTTTGCCATCGACATAGACAGGCAACCATCCGTCGGCAGGAAGAAGTTTAAATATCCTGATTGTTTCTTCCTCAAGCTTATGCCCAAGGTTAGTTTCCGCTTTGATGTCCTGCAGTCCGCGCGGAGTTAGGATTGCCGATAGGATCACCTTCCCTTGCGAGCCATAGGACTGCGCCTCAGCCGGATAACGAACGGCAGCAACCAAAATGGCGAGCATCTTTCTATCGCCGCCCATATAAAGGCTTTGTAACGGAAGTTCTTTAACCGGGTTGCCCTGTTCATCCAGTTGGGTAATACTTGAGATGATTTTAGTACCCCTATCCTCCAAAAGCTTCCTGTTCGAATAATCGTACTTAAATGTCAGTTCACCATTCCAGGAAGCCTCCCAAATGCCGGTCGGCGAGCCGCTTTCGTACTGGCCCTTTTCACGGTAAGACGAAAACTCTGCCTGGTAAGGACCATGCTTGATTTTTGGATCGGACTTCAGTACGGAATAGCTTTCTGCGATTTTAAAACCTGGACCTTTTATACTTGAGGTTACCTGCTTGGTTTCCTGGGCAAAGCTCTGACTTGAAAGCGAGATAAGCGCGGCGACAGAGCGCGCGAGACAATTTAAATAGCGTTTCATTTTGATAATTAAGGGGCTAATCTACTGAATCTTTAATTCATTTGATATGCGAAATTCTCTCCGATGGTTGAGTGTGTTTTTGATTTGCTTTATTGTCCAAAATACAGTTCATAGCCAACGTGCATTTCGGAAACCGACCAGCCTAGAACTCTTAGGCAAACAATATATGGGCATAGACATCCTGAAAGGATTCCTAAGTTTCAACATTTCGGAAGATGTTTGATTTTGCAGGCTGCTAAAAGCGCTGGGATATTAAATCTCTGACTTAAAATTATTAATGCTGCGATTTATCCGCAACCTGATTTGCTCAATATGTTTTTTTTACGAACTTTCAGTATCTATTTAACCTCATCATGAATTATATTCATCACTTCTACGTTCGTCATATTATCCGAATCCTGCGTTCGCCTAACTTCTTGATGCCATTTCTTCGTCCAAGCACAAGTCATCTCCGGATATCGTCGGCCATATCTTGCCACGTGTCAGTCGCGCCATATTTGCTTCTAAATCATTAATCAATGCTCAGAAATATCGTTTCCAAAATAAAGGTGCGTTTGCTGTATACTATTAGCAAGGCTATAGCATTCATCATGCGTTTGCTTAAGCTGATAGACAGCAAGATTACCGGCTTTGTCTACAATCCAAACCCACATGGACTTGAAGGTCTCACACCCTCTGAAGATGCAGACCCAGGCAATGTCTATACAGATTTACTTTATTGGGCGCTCAAGAACCCTGAATTGAAGAACGTTGCCCTCACCGGGCCCTACGGTTCCGGTAAAAGTAGTATCATAAGAACCTTTGAAAAGCGACACAGAGATTTTCGTTTCCTTAATATCTCCCTGGCCTCGTTTGACGAAGCCGTTAAGATCTCCGATGAGGAGCGCAAACGCATTGAATTAAGTATCCTCCAGCAGATATTTTATAAAGTAAAAAGCGGAAACGTGCCCTATTCGCGGTTTCGAAGAATCCGGAATATCCCACAATGGCGCATATTGATATTTTCGGCATCGATCGTAGTATTCTTGCTTTCTCTGGGAATAGTGGTTAAGCCACAGTGGTTTTTAGGGATTCCTTTTTGGGCAGAGTTTATTCAAAAGAATGAAAACGCTACAAAAGTACTGTATGGTGCCCTAGCACTCATCATTCTTGGTGCCATGGTTTTTTTAATCAAAATATTCAGGGCCTACGGGCATGCCAATCTTCAAAAATTAAACGTAACAAATGTGGAAGTCGAACTGGCTAAAGAAGCAGACTCGTCAATACTTAACAAGCAGCTAGATGAAATTATATACTTCTTTCAGAAATCCAGCTTTGATGTGGTCGTCATCGAGGATTTGGACCGGTTTAAAGATCCGGAGATTTTTACAACACTTCGGGAAATCAACATTCTGATTAACAGTTCATGCGACATTAATAGAAAAATAACTTTCGTTTACGCCCTAAAGGACGACATTTTCAAAGACAGCAACCGCACTAAATTTTTTGAATTTCTAATCCCGGTTATACCTGTACTTAGCCCGACTAATTCCGGACAACTTTTCATCAAAAAATTTGAAGAGTCCAATATGAAAGAAGGTCTTAGCGATATCTTTCTAAATGATATTACTCTATTTATCAATGACATGCGGACGCTTAAAAATATTTACAACGAATACGTCCTGTATAAGAAAAAGATTGGCTTAAACCTTAACCCGGAGAAACTGCTCGCCATCATCGTTTATAAAAATTTTTATCCATCAGACTTCGCCGAGTTAAACGAAAGCAAAGGCGTGATCAGTGAAACCTTTTTATTCAAGAAGAGCGCTGCTACTCAAATCAATAAAGGTAAATCTGAACAATTGGAGCAAATTGATTCGGAAATCAGAGAATTGCAAAAACAGTTTATTGTAAATCTTACCGAACTCAGATCGGTCTATGTTGTGGAACTCGCCAGAAAAATTTCCAATGCGTACCGCTATCGAATTGATGGTACCTTCTACCACTTACACGAATTAACGAACGAAGAACTTTTCACGCAGCTCCAAAACGAAAGTAATATCGTGTATAAACAGGACCAGTATAGCGGCACTTCAAATAGTGGGATAGGCTTTAGGGTCATTGAACAGAACGTTGATCCGAACAAGACTTTCTCGCAGCGGGCTAAAGCGGCAAAAGACCTAATGGAAGGAAGGGTAAATATTCTCAACCAGCAAAAAAAGACGCTGCAGGAAGAAATGGATCAGGTCAGCGGCTGGACGCTTAAAACCATGGTAAAAAAGCATCCTGATTCCCTGTATGAAAAAGCAGCAACACATAAGCTGCTGTCCTATATGATCCGCAAGGGATTTATCGATGAAATGTATCCCAACTACATTTCTCATTTCCATGAGGGCGCCATTACCCGCGCTGATATGGATTTTGTGATTAGTATCAAAAATAATGTAGCACTAGCTGTCGACTTTGAGATATCTAAATGTGATCAAATCATTAAGCGGCTCGAGATAGAGGAATTCAGGCAACCTCAGGCATTAAACATGAGCCTGGTAAATTACCTGGCCGATCATCATCAGGTCTACAGTCAGCAATACCAGGCAATGATTGGTCAGCTCACCAATCAATCTACCTCATCGTTCGATTTTCTGGATAAATACCTGGTTCATGGCAAATCAAAGGCCCGGATTTTCAGAGATACCACGGATCAACTGAGTTCTTTTTGGTCTGTTATTTCGACTGATCAAAACAGAGCCACCGGGCAAAAGGATCAATACCTTAAAGCCATAATTGAATATGCGAGTGACGCCGGGATCAGGAGATTAAATCAAAACGATTTATTAAAAAACTACATTGAAGAGATGCCAGACTTTTTAGCTTTATTCACAGCTAATACCGTCGTGCAGGCCCAAAAACGAATTCTCGAGCAATTGCAGATTAAATTAAAGAACCTGATCTATGACAAAGACAAAGAGAACCTATTTTCATACATAATTGATTATAACCACTACCTGATCAGCGCCGCCAATATCAGAACAGTTCTCCCTTATGAAGATCCGGAAGCAGATCTGTCGAAACTAGACGCCGCCAACTACACCACCATTAGAAAATCAGCGAGTGAAAAATTGGAAAGTTATATTCTAAGCGATATTGAAGAATACCTGGAGCGCGTATTTTTTAATGATACTAATAACCAGGAGGCCGAAGAATATCTGCTCGAATTACTAAACAACGAAGATATTGAGGATGAAGTGAAAGCTGAAATCCTTAGCACCAAGAAACGTGAGTTTGATCTGAGCGATATTCCAGACCAGCTCTGGACTGAGGCTATTTGCGTTTACAGCGTTAAACCATCCTGGGAGAACCTCTACTCGTACTGGACGTATGAACATTTGGATAAAGATGCACTGACTAAATATATCGATGCCAAAGCAAATGATTTGGCAAAGCAAAGTTTAATAAAACCAGAAGCAATTTCAGAGGAAGATGATAAAGGTGTAAGAGTTTTTCTGGCACTAAATGCAAATCTTTCTAAAGAATCATTTCGTATGATGACCAGGTTGAATTGGATATGGAGCAGCCTCTCATTTGAAAATTTGCCTCAAGAGTATGTCCAGGTCATGCTGTCTGAGGGAAAATTATCAATGAACATCAGTAACTACGAAAAACTCAAGACCAATTTCAACGGACTGAATATCAGTCTAATTGAAAGAGAATTCAGCGAATTCCTAAAATTAGAAGCTGAAATTGTTTTCGATGCTTCAGATCTGTTATTACTTTTTAAGTCCACCTTGATTAGCGCTGATCAAAAAATACAGATTCTACAAAATGCGGACCCAGAAAAAATCACAGGTAAAGATCTCTCTGATGCAGCTATAAACCTGGTACTTGACAAGAGATTTAGTGGGCTCCGGCAGGAAATGATCATTAGGCTTGTTAAAAACTCGAGTTCATACGCTTTGGATGTGAAATTGATAAACCTTCATCTCGGGGCTCTTTCTCACGAGGAGCTAGCCGGTATACTCAACAGCATGAGCGGGCCATTCGAACAAATTTTAGCCAGAAAAGGTGAACTGGCTAAGTTGGCGGACGATAACGAAAACCGGGCACTTTTAAACTATTTACTTGACCAGAAATTAATCTCCTCAATAAAGAAGAGTAAGGAAAATCTCGTGGTTTACAGGAAGAAAAGCTAACCAGGAATAGCGGCAGTTATGTGAGTTTTTCAGCGGTATTTAACACAAGGGAGCAAGCGTTTATTATATGGGGCCTGATTTTTCTCTTATTAATTTTCGTAGACAAAAGAGTCAGAAAGAACCTGCAGCCGGTAATCGTCGCTCTATTTGACAAAGTTCATTGTCATCTACTGCCTTACCATCCTTTATACCTTCGGTAGCATGCTACTTAAAGCGATCGGTATGTGGGATTAAGCGCTTGCAAAAGACACCCTGGTCTGGATTGTATTTGCACCATGCCTATAATCTATAAAGTCGGCGTTAGTAATGATCTGAAAATGTACTCATGTAAAGTATATTTTTTTCACATTTAGTTTATTATCTATTTGAATGCGATTCTTGGTAACGCTTATTTGTTTATATATAATTAATGGTTTTCCGGGGTATGGGGATAAGTAACGAGTACGAGTTTCAATAAAAGTTAAAGAATTAGTGTAATTTTGGTTTTGAAATATGATGGCTAGAATCAGTATTAGAAATATCGGACCTATCAACTCCGTTGATCTAAATCTAAATAAGATCAATGTCTTGATGGGACCTCAAAGTAGCGGGAAAAGCACTATTGCAAAGATCGTGAGTTTCTGTCGATGGGCAGAAAAACGCTATATATTAGATGGCAATAAGTTTGATTATGATCTGAAAGAAATGTTGTTAGGGTTTCATAAAATGAGTGAAGCTTACTTCAGCAAAGACTCTTCTTTTGAATATGAAAGTGATTTCCTAAAAATTCATCAAAGTGGTTTGAAATTCTCTTTAAAGTTCAGGTCAAAGAAAAAGAATAGGGAATTTCAAAAGTCCAAAAACATCTATATCCCTGCTGAACGCAACTTTGTATCCGCAATCCCTAATCTAGGTAAATATAACGAGACAAACGATAATATAATGAGTTTTCTCTATGATTGGTTTGATGCCAAGAAGAATTATCAGGAAGCCAACCCACTAGCGATATTAAACTTAGGGATTGAATACGCATTTGACAAAGAAATCGACCAGCTAACATTATTAAAAAGTAAGAAGAAGTTACATCTAAAAGACGCTTCCAGTGGCATACAGTCGATTACGCCGCTTTTCATGCTCGTTGATTACCTCACAGATTGGTTTTACCGCGAGACAAGAGTAAATTCGGTTAACGAAAGAGAAGAGATTATTAAGTCTATCATAGAGCATTACGTTGCAAAAGCGAACCTGATATCAGTTGGCTCTAACCTAGACAATATGCTGCCTAAAACAGAAATTAAATTAAGTGATCGTGAAATTGCTCAGATGCTTACACAGGTGGAAAATTGGACAAAATATTTCTTTACTAATTTTATTATTGAAGAACCTGAACAAAATTTGTTCCCAACCACACAAAGGGATTTCGTGTATTTCCTATTTGACCGAATAATAAATTCCAATCGGCCGCACTCTCTACTTATCACCACCCACAGTCCATTTATTCTTTATGCTATAAATAACTGTTTAATGGGAAAAAGAGTTAGTAGAGATATGCCAGAAGATGAGCAAATAGAGTTGCCAAGTCACCAGTCTTGGGCTTCTTCTGATTTGGTTTCGATTTGGCAAATCCATAATGGCGAAATCAAATCTGTTTTGGATGAACGCACAGGAACTGTCACAAAACACTATTTTAATGAGATCATGAACGAGCTTTTGGAAGAATATTATGACATGTTAAATTATTTCAAGAATGATCGACCTGTTCAGGGCTAACTTCCCAGATCATACTTTTCACGAAGAGAATTCAGAAGAACTATTTATCGTTGACCTAAAACCGTTGAGGCTTGGGGCAGAAGTGGTAATGTTAAATACACGTCCAATCCACGCCCATGTTCACTTATTTAATCCGAGGCAAGTCCCATTATTTTTTGATGGATTTCCAGATAATTCTTTTCAAATTGCACCTGGAAATCATTTGAAACAATGTGAATGTGTTATTTTTCCGCAAACCTGTGAGCAAGAAGATTGGGTATTGTTTATTGAAACAAAATATACCGAAAACATTGAGACCGCTTTCGACGAGGTGATAGATTACCCAAATGGAATGATCAATCAGATTGTAACTACAGTCAATTTCTTAAGGGATAATGGAATCATTCCTACAAATAAAAGAGTACATGCATTGGTTTCTTTTCCAAGACTAATAGAGGATTTTAATGCCTTCTTTTTCACTTCAACACCATCTGAAATCGATATTTTAACTGATTACAATATTATCATAAGGGCAAGCAATAAGGCAACAATCAGGAGTAACCGTAGGATTCATTTGAGTGTGATTAAACATTTTGGCGCTTAATTTGCGATGTTCCGCAAATGTTGTTGACGAGCGCTGTGTGTTTTAACAAAGTACAGCACATTTTATTTAACCCTTACCTGGCACTATATATAAAATAGTCCAAGTTCTTACTCAAAGCTTCATTTCAATGAGGTTTTTTCTGTTGGGCTTTCACCTTTTCCATGAACGTCGCTTTAGCTAGGCCCTTGAGCGGTAAGGCAACCAGATTAATGAGTGAATTGTCTGGGGTTGCCAGTGGTTTTGCTGGGATATACTTTCTCTGAATGGCCTAGAGGTTTAGTGATTAGGTTATTTTACAGGAAATAGGGACATTATTTCCTGTAAAATTCGTGTTTCAAAATGGGGCCTGTCGAACCGGAAAACTCAACAGGGCTGCCGAGTTAATTTATCTGGAAAACAATGCTTTACGAGCAAAAAAAATGGGACAAAAATCTGTTTTAAAGACCTTGTCCCATAAAGGGTGGAATATGGGGCTCGAACCCACGACCTCCTGAACCACAATCAGGCGCTCTAACCGACTGAGCTAAAACCACCGTTTTTTGAGTTTTGACAAAAGTACGACTTTAATTTTTGTCAGCAAATATTTTTAACCATTCCAGGAAAAAAATCATCTATAAAACTAAATATCAAGCCGTTTCTTTTCACATAAGACCCATGCAGGCCATCACCATCCACCTAGCCCCAAAGCCCCGTCACTTGAAAATCATTCCCTCTTCCCCAGAAACTCATCCGTAAAATGCCTTCTCCCCTTCTCCGTGGCAAACTTCTCCGCATTATACTGACTGGAATTCCCCCGCGGGATCGATAGCGAGCGCCACTCCGTTGCAGCCAGCTTACCGATATACACAATCTGCCCCACATGATACGGGTAATGCGCCAGCTGCCGATTAATCGCCTCCATTACCGAGTGCCCCTGGTTGCGGATATAAATCACCTTCTCCAGATCATCCTCCCCCAGCGACTTCAACGTATCCAGGAACACCTGCCAACCCTCATCCCACAGCGCCATCATCTCCGCCCGCGAAGCAATATCATTTTCAAACTCCCCATCACGGTTGCGCCACTCCTTCTCACCATCCGTGGTCAGGAAATCCGTCCAGCGGCTCTTCATATTCCCGGCCAGGTGCTTAACGATCGTCGCAATGCTGTTGCTGTCCTCATTATACTGCCAGAAAAGCTGCTCATCGGCCACCTGGGCAAAAGTCTGCTCACCCAGCAACTTATAATATTCAAACTGCTTGATCACGCTCTCCAGATAGTTGTTGCTCATCATTTTAAGTTTAGTCTGTACTCAAAAATAATGAATTTCATTCCCAAACTTTAATAGAAAAAGACGCCAGTCAGGTTTAGATCGTCCGCAAACCCCAATCAAGCGCACTTCAATTACCCTCCTTTTCTTTTCCGTGATAATTTGATTAACTTCAAATATGAAACTACTCAGATTAACACTTCTCCTGGGCTTACTGCCCCTGCTGACATTCGCGCAAACGGATTCAACCACGCTCACCAAAGTAGGTGACAAGTTGCCCGATTTCTCCTTCGAACTCGAAAAAGGCAAAACCGTCAGCATCAGCGATTACAAAGGAAAACTAATACTGATCAATTTCTTTGCGACCTGGTGCGGACCCTGCAACATGGAACTTCCGCTGGTACAAAAGCAGATCTGGGAAAAATATAAGGACCATCCTAAGTTCAGTTTCTTCGTATTCGGGCGCGAAGAAGGCTGGGACATCCTCGACCCCTTTAAGCAAAAGAAAGGATTTACCTTCCCTATGCTACCCGATCTGAAACGCGACATCTTTAAAAAATTTGCTACCCAATCCATCCCCCGAAACATCATCGCCGATGAAAAAGGCAACATCGTTTACCAATCCATAGGCTTCTACGAGGAAGAATTTGCCAAAATGGTCACATTCATCGACAACTACATGAAAACGCTTTCCAAATGAAAAAACTCCTGACGCTCCTTTTACTTTGCGCATCCTTATATACCTGCGCGCAAAAGCCTCATTACAATATAGATGCCGAGGAAATCGATGCCACAACCAGACTCCCCAAAGGCTGGACCTTTGCCTTCAATCCAGATCAGCAAAAAGCCTACAAGGCCACCCTTGACGAGGAAACCAAATATGCCGGAAAACACGCCATCGCCGTAGAGAACATCGGCAGCCAGGCACCTTTCTATGCCATCGATTACATCATCAGCAAAACATTTCAAGGCAAGGAAATCGAACTAAAAGGCTACATCAGTACCGAAAATGTCAAATCAGGGTATGCAGGCCTGTGGATGCGTATAGACGGTGAACAACCCACAATTGCTTTTGATAACATGAGTGGCCGGGGCCCTACAGGAAATACCGGCTGGCAGCAATATACCATCAAACTGCCTTACGATTCAGATGCTGCCAGATCGATCCATCTCGGCGGCCTGCTCGTTGGTGATGGCAAAGCTTGGTTCGATCAGCTCGAACTGTCCATAGATGGCAAACCGATCGACCTTGTGCCCGAAAAGAAGATAGAAATCACGAAAGCAAGCCTCGATACTGCTTTCAGAAACACCTCAGACATCAAACCCTTTAACCTGACCCCACGTATCCAGGAAAACCTGACAGTGGCGGGGCAGTTCTGGGGCTTTGTAAAATACCACCATCCGGCAATCGCAAAAGGCGATTATAACTGGGACGCGGAACTTTTCAGAAACCTGCCTAAGATCATTTCAGCTCCCGACAATGCCGGGCTCAGCAAAGTCTTGGAAGATTGGCTGGACAGGCTTCCTGTTGTTCAAGCCGATGAAAACAATGCAAACAGGCCCGGAGCGCTTGCCATCAGCCCCGATTATTGCAGCCTGCTGAATCAATCAGTACTGTCCGCGTCGCTTACAAAAAAGCTGACTGACATCAGGGAAAGCAAAAGAACCAACAAACATTATTACTTATCCTATTATCCCGGCGTCGGCAATCCCAAATTTGAACACGAACTGAGCTACAGCAATATCGCCTATCCGGATGCAGGAATCCGCCTGCTCAGTCTGTATAGGTACTGGACGATGATCAACTACTTCTTTCCCTACAAAGACGTAATTGGCAGAGACTGGAACGAGGTCCTGGCGGCTTCCGTCCCCGAGTTTGTGAATGCGAAAGATACCCGCGAATATTTGCTCGCTACCCTCAAACTCATCGCCGGTATCCACGATACCCATGCCAACATCTGGAGCCAGCACGCCGCCATCGAAGAATTCAAAGGCAAATTCAAGCTCCCTTTCAACGCAGAGTTTGTCGAAAACAAGCTGGTAGTAACCGCATATACCTACGGCGATACACTCAATGTCAAACAAAACTTTCAGATCGGAGATATCATTACAGAAATCAACGGGAAGCCGGTCGATGAGCTGATCAAAACATACCTGCCTTATACAGCCGCATCCAATTACGACACACAGCTTCGCGACCTGCCCTACGGCTATCTGCTCCGGGGACAATCACCCTCATTCAGCGTAACCCTGCTCAGGGATGGAAAAAAGATCCTTCAAAACACGCAAGGCTTACAATCCAGCTTCTACTACAAATCCGCGCAGCCTGACCAATCAGGCTTTAAATTGCTGGAGAACAAGATTGGATACGTTTATCCCGGCAGATACAAGAACAGCGATTTGCCCGCCATTAAAGAACTGTTCAAAGATACCAGGGGGATCATTGTCGACATGCGTTGCTACCCCTCTGAATTTATGCCTTTTACCTTCGGAAATTATATCAAGTCTCTCAATACCCCTTTCGTAAAATTCAGCAGCAGCGCTTCAGATCGCCCCGGACGCTTTACCTTCACTAAAGAAGTAAACAATGGCGGCGACAAAGATGCTTATAAGGGAAAGGTAGTTGTTATCGTTAACGCCACTTCCCAGAGTCAGGCGGAATACACGACCATGGCCTTTCAGAGTGCACCCAATGTCACTGTCATTGGCAGTACCACAGCAGGCGCAGACGGCAATGTCTCCACTATTTATCTACCCGGAGGCATACGGACCATGATCTCAGGAATCGGTGTTTTTTACCCCGATGGTACTCCCACACAAAGAGTCGGCGTGAAAATAGACCACGAGATCAGGCCTACAATAAAGGGCATTGCCGCAGGCAAAGATGAACTGCTGGAAAAAGCCAGGCAGCTCATCGAATCCGGCACAGGCAAGTAAATCTCCTTTTTACCAACAATCAAAATAACATTATCTTTGAAAAAAGACTCAACGAAATTACAGAAAGGAGCGATACCATGGGAATCGAAGAACAATTACTAGACCTGGCAAAAAAGGAAGGCAAACAAGAAGAAAAAATTCAGACTGCTCTCGAAATGAAGAAAAATCATTTTTCGGACGAGGTAATTGCTACTATCACCAAACTCACCCTCGAAGAAATCAAAAAACTCTGATAAAAAAGGAAGGCGATCTACTCTTAGACCGCCTTCTTTTTAAGACCCCTGCCCCTCAACCCAATCACTAAACCTGGCAATCGTCCGCCGGTGCCTGAGCCTCCGGTACACCCCATCACCCTCACGCGAACCCGCCACCGAAGTATTCCCCTCAATCGTCCGGCAGAAATCCCCCTGCACCCCCTCCACCAACCCACAATGCCCGATCCTGCCCAGCTTCGGAAAATAAATCCCAAACACCAAACCCCGCATCGGATCACGCCCCCTGTGGCTATAATCCCTCACCATCCACCCGTCATGTCGAGCCTGCGAGACATCCCTTGAACCACGCACAACCACTCCGCTCACCCCTCCCCAACCCACAACCCTCCCCTTCGGAAGCAACGCCGGGCTCCAGGCCGTCCGGGGAGCGGGAAACCCCGCATCCCTGAACCACATACTTACCGCCGCCGCGCACCACGGCGCAGGCGTTCCGATACCCACGTACTTAAGATAAGCCCCAACACGCGGCCCACAATTCTCACCACCTTCTTCCCGAACCCCGAGGTCCCTTTCCGCTGCTTTGATAACCCTGTCATAACCATCTCCTACAATACCGCCATCAGCACCAGCACGCCCGCCAATAGCAACAGCCCATAACAAACCACATAAAACCACAACTGTACGCATACATCCAAACCTTTAAAACGTGAAACCATACTGCCCAAACCCGGCAATCCCAAAAACTTAATCAACCCACTCACCAGCCACAAGCACAACCCCACCAATCCCAGATAACAAACCAGCGCAAGCAACACCAACACCCAAATCCCCGGATCCACAAAACCCGCCGTCTCATCCATATCCTGCACCACCCGCTGCAACAACGGCCACAACAGCACAAGCGTAATGAAAAACAACACTCTCTTAGTAACCTCAGCATTCCCCTTCAGGAAAGCCCTTTCTATTAATTCTTTCATAACATTCATAAAACTCATTTCTAATTTTTGTCCTTAACGGAGCCGATTTGCCACCAGCCTTTGAAGTGCAACCTCAACCCTGACTGCACGCCACACTTGACTGACCACCCTGACTGACCACCCAACCTGACTGAGCGCTTTGTCCGAAAAACCAGGTGTCTCTGAGCGGCATTTTGCAACATTGCGAAGCTTTGGGGCAAACAGCCGCAGAAGAGACCCTGGTTTTGAGTTAGCCAGTCAGCCTGACAAGTCAGTCAGCCAGGTAAACCTGTCAGTCAAGCCAGTCAGTGAAAGTCCAGTCAGCCTACTACTGCACTTCAACAGCCCCGGCAAACTGCGTAGTGCTCGTAACCTTCCCATCCGAAGACACAAAACTCACATACACATACACCACCTGTCCGCTCCACGTAGCTGGCACCGGCATGTCAAAAGACAAGTCAGACCGCACCGCGTCCCCAACCGACACCAAAAACGGATTCACCTCCAGCGGATTGTACACCAGCACCGCCAGCTTATCCGTACCCGCACCCGGCGTATAAGCCGGTACCGAGGCCAGCCAGGAAAGGTCAATCTGCGCATCCACCGTCGTGGCCCAGGCCAGACCAGCCGCCATTGCCAGCTTACCCTTGCTGAATAAAACCTGCGGATAATCAATCGACAAAGCAGGATAAACACCCGTCACCGCATTTTCCAGGTTATACTGCACCGCAGCATTCCAGGCGCTCATACCAGGAGCATGATCCTCAAACCCCACCCGGATAAAGGGCGAAACCCTGGAAAGAAACTGCGTAACCAACTTTACTTTCAGCTGCACCGGCAGCTGTGCCTCACTCGGCACCCTGTGACCCCTGGCCGCAGCCATAGCGATCACGTTTACTCCATTGACCACCCGGCCAACAGTGTTTCCGACCCTACCAACCCAGTGGTAAAAAGGTCCTCCTAATGATTTTCCCATCGTTCTTCAATTTTATGATGGTCAACGATTAGTTTTCTCTCCCGGCGCACCGCAATACACCGTACTCCGGAAAGAGATGCCTTAAAGGCATTTGAGCGCGTTAACCAGTTCTTCAGAGGTGAAAGCCGCTAGGCACACCTCAGCAACACCCGCTGCAGTTCATCCGCTTCACCTTCCCAGCCAAAACGGTGTTTCAACATACCGTCAGGGCTGAATTCCCATACCGAGATCAATGCACTGCCCGACGCCCGGATACCAATGTCAATGATCCAGTTCCGCTGCTTCGGTCCGCGCACCTGCAATGCATGCTGCCGGCCATCCCTGGAAACATTGCGGATATCGCGTTTCAGCCCTTCCACATCCAGCACATGGATCCTCAGCCTGCGCCTGCCCGAGCTGAAAAGAATACTGCCCGTACTTACCTTACGCTGAAGGCTGCTGGCGGGCCCGCTGCCATGCCTTTGGGCAATGCCCTCATTTCTGTAAGCCGTACCTGCGCTTACCATTTTGCGAACGCTGCCTGCGCCGCCACTTTTTCGGAAAACCCTTACCGAAAGGCCAACGTGGCCCGATACTTCCTGGTGTCTCATTATCCGGAATGATTAATAGTTCGTTAAATTTTTGATTACACAAAGATAACCCTGCTAAAATGAACCAACCTCCGCGCGACGGAGGTTGGTAAAAATGTTTCAAAAAAAATCCACACAATTTTTGTGGGCATCCATAATCTCGGTCATCTGCTCCTTCATACGGGAACGCGCATCAGCCAGTTGTCGTACTGAAATCCCTAGGAAATCTGCCAGATCGCGAGACCTGATCGGAGCCTGGTTTGCGGGCAGCATACCCGGAAAGTACCGGTAAAAAGTCAATACCCGTTCATCGAGATCCTCCAGGGCCAGCAGGTCACGGTGCAGCTTCTCCTTATATTGATTATACCTCAACGCAGTATAATAGGCAAACTCCTTCATCCCCGGAATTTCGGAATAGATACGCTCCATATCTTGCACAGCGATTTTTCGCACTGTAGTACCTTTACCCGTTACGATCTCATACTGCGACTCCTCCTGGTTTATAAAATCCATTAGGGCTACAATAGTGCCGGGCCTGTAGATCCGGAAGAGATACCGGTAGCCATTCAGGCCCCAGGCATAAATCCAGACATATCCCTTCACAACATAATAGGCATGCCTGGGCCTGCGGTCCTTTTCCTCCAGCACATGGTCGGTGGAAATTTCAACATTTTTACTCAGCACCTGCCATAGCAGCGGGGCGAGTTCTTCAGGGAGGGAAGCCTCCGGCCTGATACTTTGCAACAGCGCAAGCAGCGCCTCAAATACATCGTCATATTTAGACATTGAATTAATAAGGGTTAAATAGGTTAGTTGATCATCTTTGGCACCATCACCCGGCCAATGCCAGGGCAACAAATTGCCAATGCCTAGAGCGGCAGTATTTATGAGAAGAAGCGTTAAATCATATTTTGCTCTGTTTAATTTTTATACCTCAGGAACATTCCTTAAAGATGTCGCGAAGTTAAAACCGAGCCGGATATTCGCAAAATATTTTTGAAATAATTTATTGATTTTCAGAACATTAAGCAACAAAAAAGGCCGAAACATCCTGTTACGGCCCTTATCTCAAAAGTCGTTCTTAAGCTCTTAAAAAACTTACCTTAATTACGCCTTGTCAAACACCTCCCGCAGCAACTGCTCTCTTCCAATCGTTACACCCAGACGCTTCCGCAATTCCGGAACCGCCCGGCACTCCAATACCAGCATTTCATCGCCATCTGCCTTCGGCTTTAAGATCACCACCTGCCCATCTTCATTGCCGTGCGTCAGAAACACGTAAACCGAATCCTCCTGCGGACTTTTACCGGTATCCTTAAAAATCTTTTCCGACAATTCTACGTCGGTAAGATCCACATCAATCTCATGGGTGTAAATGTGGGCACTTCTGCCCTCCATAAAGGCCGCAGCCCTACTTTCTTGTTCTGTCATATTAAATATTAAAGTTGTTTTTGTTTCGTTTATTATTCATTCGTCATTGCGAGGTTGCGCAGCGACTCCACGTCATTGCGAGGTTGCGCAGCTTCCGAAGCAATCTCTAAACTCCCTCGGGCCCACCCCTTCCCTCCTCTTAAAGCTCCTGGTAAAATGCCCATGATCACAACAACCAATGGTATACGCAATCTCGCTTACCTTCAGGGATGAATGTATGAGGAGATAAAGCGCTTCCTGGTGTAGCCTTTCCTGGATCAGCTCATATATCGTTTTTCCGAAGCGGCGCCTGGTGAAGCCGTTCAGTACGTACAAAGTTGTATTCAGCCGGGCTGCATAGAACTCGGGGTGGTGGTGCCGCCGGAAGTGCTGTTCAAGAAGGATTTCGAAATCGCTGGTCATGTTAAAACATTTTGCTCCGCAGCACCTCCATTACCGAAGCCATCAACTCCCGTCCTGTGATCTGGTCAAGTTCTTCAGCAGTTATAGTTCTGGGAATCTCCCGTTCCTCCCTTAACCGCTCCAGTCGCTTTGCATACTTTATTCTCAAGATTTCCGGTTGATCCAGTTGTTCCTGGCTGAGCAGGCCGACAAAATCTTCTAAAGAGATTTTGAAAAAGTCGAGCAGCTTTACTGCAGCTAAAAAAGGTAAGTCCTTTTCCTCGCGCATGACTTTGAGGAAAGAGCCCTGGGTCAGATTCATCGCTTCGGCTAGGTCGATACGCCGCATGCGGGGTTTGGTTTTGATCAGGTGTTCTATTGCCTGGGGTATGGTCATAAAAATTGGATAATTAAATTGCTCTACTCGCCATTGTTACATCACAAATATTGCTTGTCCAATGGTTATATTATACAATCACATTTCTGCCGTTCCGGTAATGCTCCGAATCTGTGCTTCGTCAAGCGTCATCAGGGCAGACCAGCTTTTGAGGTTAAGCTTTTGCCTAAGAGATTTCTGAGGGCATATTTTTGCTATAATAAAATGCTAAAGTGCCGGCAGACTTCACCGATACATTGATCAGGCCATCGCCGGGTTGCTCACCTGTTTGCCGTGAGGGCCAATACCTTCATTGCTCGGGTCAAACATTTTCACCACAAGTTCATTTGTGCCTTCTTTCAGCGCTGGTGTGATGTCAAAGCTAAATTCGGTGTACCCACCGGTATGGGAACCAATTAGGGTTCCGTTGATATAACCCGCAGCCTCGTAGTCAACTGCACCGAAATTCAGTTTCAATTTCTCCCCCGGTTTCAGTTTTGGGCGATCAAAGGAACGTTTATACCAAAGAGTTTGCGTTGGCAACAACGATTTTTTCACACCTGATAAAGCCGATTCGATTGGATAAGGCACTAAGATTTGTCCTTCCCAGGTCTTCGGCTTGACAGCTCCTTTTTCAGTTATGGCATAGCGCCATAATCCATTAAGGTTGGTCCAGTGCTCTCTTGTCAATTGCGGGCGGGGATATTCTTTTAATGCATTTGCTGGTGAAACATCCTTTGCCCAGCGGCTTTGAATGGTCACGGGCTGCATTTTGTAACTATCTTGCCCAATAGCATTTTTGACTGAAAAAATCAGCAAAGCCGTGGCAAGGAATAAAGTTTTTGATCGGTTCATTATGTTTATTATTTAAAGTCTTCGTCTGATTCTGGCTGAGAAGATAGCGCATCCTTAATCCATTGAGGCTCTGGCGCATCCTTCAGAAAATGATCCCAAAATTGAATCGCTCGGGAATGAAAATCTAACCGACTTTCTCTACGGCCCAGACCGTGCCCCTCCGATTTATAATTTAGCCACCACACTTTTTTTTGCAAATCCCGAAGTGCTAGAAAGAAAGATCTGCTATGGATTGGGAGAACTGCCTGATCAAGTTCATTGTGAAGAAGCAATAAAGGTGTAGATACATTTCTGGACATTAGTATGGGAGAGTTCTTTATATAAGCTTCAGTATCTTCAAATAAGGTTGCACCTAACATATGTCCGAAGCCACTTAAACTATTAATATGGGAAATGCCATCTCTAAGTTGGGTCGCTTGACTGATCATATCAGATATACCGCACATTGAAATTGCAGCGCTGAATATTTTACTGTGAGTAATAATATAATTGACCTCCCATCCACCTGTACTGCCACCGCAGATGCCAAATTTATTTTCGTTTACCCAACTAAAGCTTTTTAAATGATTTACCGCGGCATGCACCGACTGGACAACATCGTCGCCTGCATATCTGTACCTCTCTTTTTTGACATCGGGCAGAAAAACCAGATATCCGCGGCTTAGAAGATGTGGGATACTTATTTCTCCTCCTGATGGCTCTGCATCAGGAAATGAATTCAGCAAATTACTTTTTTCTTCATAAATGTCCATGATGACCGGATATTTGTTTTTTGGGTTGAAATCTTCAGGTTTATAAAGAATTCCCTGATAGCATTTGCCGACACTATCCTTATAAGTATGCAACTCAGACTTCGACCACCAATATTGTTTCTGCGGTTGTAGCGAAGATATTATTTTGAAACGTTCCAAAGACCTACTGAAATAATAGTTAGGATAGTCATTCACCGTCTCTAAGCGCAAAATAAAACCTGAACATTTTTTAGCAGAAACCATCACGTCAGAGGATAGCTCCGGATATACGTGTTCTATTCCTTCTATATACATCGGTTGCATACTGAGGAGTTTTAGAGCTTTTTTAGGATAAAGTGAAAGAGAATAAAAGCCAAAGCGTTTATCCAATATGTTAAATGCTTTAAGCAATAATGTTCCGTCCTCTTTTTGAATTTGTCCAGGATTTTTTATTGCTAAAGAGAATACTGTCTTATTCGTTTTTCCAATCCCATTTGTTAAGTTTTCTGGTGGCCGTCTTTTATCAGGATCAAGCAGCCATATATCATATGTCCCCTGCACAAGTATTTGTTTGTCACTCCCTAGCCATCCAACAATTTTCTCCCGCCCAAGTGAATAGGTTGACGGGTAACCCTGTAACCGATAATCTGCAAACGCTTTTCCAGGAAAGTCCTTTGTCAAAACTAATTTTCTACCAGAAGCAATCTCATAACTACAATAGGCATTTATAACTGCGTCATAGTAAACAGCATATTTTCCACTGGGAGACAGTTCTATTACATTCATTGGTCCTTTGCAATCTTTCTCGATGATGACCTTTTCCCCTGTGACCGTATTGCAGGCCGTATAGGTTATTCGAGCTTCTTTATTCCAGAATTCGTTCTCATGACCAAATGACGATTTTACAAGCAAAACACTGTCATTTTCCGACGCGAATGCTATCTCAGATTCTGACCCACGGAGCAGCTGAGTGATTGTTCCGTTTTTAACATCAATGTTAGAGAGGTATTCCCGGGGATTTTGCGGACGTTCGAAATTGTTTCCAAAGTAAAAGCTTTTCAAAAAGCTGTCTTTATAACTCCAGATCTCAGGCTCTCCCTTATCATTCTTCCGGGGGGTGCCTTTGATGGAAAAAAATAGCCTGTCCCCGCTCTTGCTAAATTTGTAATATCGTCCTCCAATTACCACATTAGTTGTATCGGCCAGCAACTTACTGCTAACCAACAATTTTGAACAGCTTTCCCCGGTCTTATAATGCCAAATTTCCGGTTTTGCTCCAACAGTGGTCATAAAACAGACCTGTGAGCCGGAGTTGTCGAAAATAATATCGGAAACATCGTTCCCCTGATAAATTTTCTTTTCATTAAAACTTTTAAGATCGACGTAAAACACACTAATGCAATTTTTGCATCCGACCAAGGCGCGCCGTTTAATTACCAATCTGTCATTTCCGGTCGCAAGCTCATAATTGATAACCTCTGAAAATTTGCGAACTATGGTTCCATCAGGCTTAGACAATTTTAAGTTGCTATCTCTTTGACAATAATTCAAAATGTAACTGACCGAGTTAATTTTTATTATGTTGTATCTAGTTGTAGCTGGTGTTTTGAAAATTGATTTGTTCTGAAGATTTATTGCCAAAAGTGTGTCGTTTGGCAATTTTGCCAGAAAAAATCGGCCATCGTCTGAAAATGTAGGTCCATCTGCATATTGATAACGACGTTCCCAGGATCCTGATGTTGATTTTATTACCAGCGTGTGGCTTCCAAGAGGATAATTATCTATATTGAACGACGCGAACTCAGCATCAGGGCTTAGGACAGCACCGTTTACTTTCGGCCAACTGTAGGCAGCGTCTAGCTCGAAACGCTTCTTTTGAGCGTTTACAATTGTAGCTAACAGAGAAAAAAAAAGGGCCAAAAATTCTCGTTTCATATCAGTTAGTATAAGCCTGTATCCATGTAGGTTCGTTATTTGTGATTTTTTTTAAGACATCCTGATACCATGTCATAGTTTCAGTATCTAGCCCCTTGTCTTTTTTAGCCAATTCTAATGTCCTTTTGGCTGCTTTAAGTGCACGTTCCTTATATCCGGCTTTATACAAAATATTTGCATAAGTGTCCGAGTAGTGAAAATTTTCAGGGTATTTCTTCAGAATGATTTCCATGTATTCAATACCTTTTTGAAGGGAAGCTAAATCCTTTGCGTGTAGAAAAAATAATTCGTAAACAAGTGTGTTGATACCGTTGGCTCCTAACGGAGAGGTGTCTAAGCCATTAAGCGCCTTTTGTTCAATCTCGTACTTAATTTGACGGTCCCAATCCCCAAGCTTGTGATAAAACCTGATTTTTGCCCACAGTAAATTTCTTTTAGCATTGCTTCCTCCAAAACGTGTCCTCAGGCGCTGTTCGATTCTTTTCCAGTCGGGTTTTTCAGTGATTGCGTTGTCGTCCGTCCATAATAATGGTGAAAGTTCAAATTCTCTAATAATGAAATCCGTCGTACTCTGAGAAAATCCTTCCCACACCGACATTAAACTATCGGAATATTTTGGGTGATTCAGCATAAATTTAAAGATCTGGTCTTGAGGTCGAAACAGACGTCCAAAAGAAGATATGAATTTTGCAAAAGAATTATTGAGAACATTCACTGATTCTGTTTTATCGATGAAATGCCCCTTATAGTATTCTGCTACTTGAATCGCGGAAGAATCATCCTTTAGTTCCTTCAAGCGGAATGCAAAGTCATAAAGTTCTGTTTCGTTAAGCTCGTTTCGTTTGAAACGAATTAACAAGTCGTCATTTCTTAGTGCTTGATATTTCTTTAGTATAGCAAGAAAATTAGCGGGCGACTGATAACCAACTTCTTTTCCGATAAATTTCCCTTCAGCACTAAAAAATAAAAAACTAGGATAGGCAGTTATATACTTAGCTAAATCGTTGGCCTTTTGATACCATGCTTTGATCTTTTCAGAATCCCCATCGGTTTTGTCCATTTGAACCTTGACTGAGATGTAATTTTCGTTCGCTGCTACCCCAACATCAAGGTTTGTAAAAACATTAATATCCATATCCTTACAGGGAATGCACCAAGTAGTGTACGCATCCACAAATATGACTTTATTCTCGAGCTTAGCTTTGTCTAACACTTGGTTCCACGTTAAACCTTGCACAAAATTTATCTGTGCAAAGGACAATAAAGGTATCAGCCCCGCAAACAGAGTGATTAGCTTTTTCATAAAAAATTTATTTATGTGTATGCTAGTGCTTGGTAACCAAAGCACTAGCAATTATTCACTTTGATATTAATTTGAGTAGAACGGGTTCTGCTTTAAATTCCGATTTATCTGAATATCCGAAAATGGTATTGGATAGAGTGCTTTATAGAGTTGCCATGTGCTACCTTTTATTGTCGAGTAATTACCCATGATTTCATTCACTTTACCGGACCTTTTCAAGTCTAGCCACCTATGGCCACCCTCAGTAAACAACTCCAAACGTCGTTCTTTGAAAATTGCTAGCCGGATTTCGGAAACTTCTGAAGCAGGAGTATCACCCAATCCAGAACGGCGACGAATTAGATTTAAATCCTCTCTGGCACCTGAAGTGTTGTTTTGTTCATTCCTCGCTTCAGAACGAATCAAATAAAGTTCAGCTAGTCGCAACAGAATTTGATATTCAGTCTTCGGGATATCTGCCCTAACTTTATATTTTGAAGGATAAAAGTAGTCGATGGCGCCTATCTTTGTTGTTGAAACCCAATTACTTTTTCTCTTATCACTGGCTTCAAATTCCGACAACAAATTATCCGATAGTGCTACCTGGATAACATTTTCATTTGCATCAGGAATGAAGTATGCTCCTTCATCGGTATTGAAATTTGACTTGACTGGCTGTAACGCCCAGATTGTCTCTTTACTATTTTTTAGATAAATCTGATCCAAGGGAATCTCCGCTGAATACAGTTCTGTTTTTTTGATGACTTCAGAAGCAGCATTTTCAGCAGCACTATAATTTTTAGTATATAAATATACCCTTGCTAGCAATGCCTTTACCGCCATTACGTTTGGTCGCACCCGTTCACTGGTTACGCCGACTAACGTTTCATCTACATATCTGTCGTCTAACAGTTGTTCGGCCTTTAACAAGTCGCTTATAATCTGAAGATAGACTGCATCTGAGCTTGATCGTGTTAAGCCATTATTTATCTCGTAGTCGGTCGATAATGCTAAAGGTACATCTCCATATAGATTTACTAAATAAAAGTAAAAAAATGCACGAAGAAAATAAACCTCGCCTGTTAGCCTCTGCTTAACAGCAGGTGTTAATGATGAGGCTTGAGTTAAACCCTGAATAGCTGCATTTGTTAAATAGATATAGTTGTACAAAGGCCCCCAAAATTGAATATCATTATTTGCATTATAGTTTTCGGTTAAAGCATTTTGAAAATATTTAGCTGTATTGACGTCATTTGCAAGATTCAAAACTTTTAAATTGTCAGAAGAAAGTTCTGGATATAACGATAGGTTCAGTGAAAATGAAGCGCTCGCCATTTTGGTATAGATGCCCGTAACTGCACCTATCGCATTTGCATCGTCAGTAAAAACATTACCACCATTAACACTTGTAATCGGGGCATCGACTTCAATAAATTTCTTACATCCAGTTTGAAAGCTTAGAAAAACAATGAGTACTAGTGCAAACGTGGCTTTTTTCTTATAGTATTTGATATATATTTCCATAACTATTTATTATAAAGAAAGTTGAAGACCAATTGTATAAACTCGTAACGGCGGCAGGGAATTTTTCGATCTCGTCTCCGGATCAAAACCATAAAAGTTGGTAAAGGTCAAAAGGTTCTGTCCCTGCATATAAATCCTGGCCTGTGATATTTTAGCTTTTCCTAACCAACTCTGCGGCAAGCTATAGGATACAGTTGCGTTTCTCAGTCTAATAAAAGAGGCGTCGCTGATTGAAGCATTTGCGTCAAACATCGCCAATGAAGAGAAAAAGCCCTGGAAGAAATCTTGCGTAACTTTTTGTATTGTCGCATTATCTCCTTCTTTTCTCCAGCGGTCAATGAAATTATCCATCTGGTTTCCCATTCCAGCACCTGGGAACAAAGGATATGTGCTGTTGTTCCCATTTTGCTTTACGAACTGAAAAAGAAAATCAAAATTAAAACCCTTATAGCTCAAGCTATTCGACCAGCCACCATAGAATTTTGGGTCTAAATTGACTATTTCCGTCCTATCATCTCCACTCGGGCTAGACACCAAATCACCACTTTTACTTAAAAATTGGTACAATCCTGTCGTAGGGTTCACACCTTTAAAGTTATAAGCGCGTTTAATAAAAATCGACTCGCCTAAAACATAGAAGCTGGCATCAGGACTCTCTGCCAGTTTATCATACCTGACCAATTTATTTTTTGGAATAGTTAGATTAAATGAACTCTGCCAGCTGAACGTTTTTTTTCGAACCGGGTTCAAGTCCAATGAAAACTCCCATCCTTTGTTCTGTACTGTGGCAGGCAAGTTTCTAGTTATCCCAGCAAAGCCTGTTACACTTGAGAGGGGAGCGTTTAATAATTGATTTGCTGACCGGTTTCTAAAAAAATTAACATTCAAAAGGATTTTATCCCTTATAAATCCTAAATCTATTCCCAGATTAATCTTTTTGGTTTCTTCCCACTGTAAATATGGATTGGGCAGGCCGTTTGTTACAAGTCCGATTGTCTGTTGGTAGGGAACATCTGCAGGATATGGCTCATATAAATTCATAAACTTATAATCTCCTATTCCATCATTACCGGTGGTTCCGTAGCTAGCCTTTAATTTACCAAAACTTAAAAATGGCAGCTGCTCCTTAATTTTGGATGCATTTGTAAAAATCCAGGCACCAGCAACCGAATAGAAATTATTGAATAAATTTTCTGCTCCAAATCGACTGCTTCCATCTCGCCTGCCAGAGACCGTTAGAACGTATTTATCTTCATAATTATAGCTAAGCCGTCCAAAAATTGCACCGTATCTGTAAAATGACTCTAATGCGCCTGTCGCTGTTACATTTGGAGCCGCTAGTATATTTTCTAACTGGGAGTCATTATTGAAACCTTCACCTCTATAAGATCTCATATTGTTTCTGGTCTCCTGAAAGGTTGTTCCCAATATTGCATCAAGGCTACCAAATGTGAATTTTCTTGAATAGGTAAGTTGTGGTTCGACGATCCACGTGTCTACAAACTTATTTGAATAATTTGCTGCACGTTTTGAGAAGGTATTGCTAGGGCTAAGGGCCGCTTTGGGGAACGTACCAATTTCATCGTTTACCAGGCGGTTATAGCCCAGCGTTGATTTTAATGTTAACCCAGGGAAGAATTCATAAGACAGTAGGCCATTGCTTGTTAAACTGTTGACCTTGTTAGTATACAATTGCAACATCCTTGCCATCGGATTATCAAATGTTAATAATTTCGGGTCTTCAGGTAGGGGTTCCCAATTTAGAGAGCCGTCTGGATTGTATAAGGCGGGTGCATTTGGGGCAAGCGATACCGCGTCTGCGGTAAGATCAACTTGAGGAAGTGTATTTTTTCCCTTCAAATATCCAGCGGTAAAATTTACTTTGAACTTTCGGTTCGAGGACGTGTGGTTTACTACTAGGCGACTGCTTCCTTTTATATCGGAAAATTCCCCCGGAAAGACTGTAGTTTCCCTCAAGTAGCTACTGCTAAATAAGAATTGAGTATTCTCATTTCCACCAGATATTGACGCTTGGAAATTTTGGTATTGAGCAGTGCCCCCGATCAGCTGCTTTTGCCAATCCGTGTAGCGGTTCTGATCCCATACGGTTAAATCTGAATTGCCGCCAAATCCATCATAAGTGCCGGGGATAGATTGTCCCGCATTTGTGTAGGATTCTTTTCGCATTTCCAGGTAATCCTGCGTTTTTAACAAATCTAACTTGCTAACAATAGTTCCCCAGCCGGTTTGCGTATTAATATCTACTTTTGTTTTACCTGCTTTACCTGTTTTTGTAGTGATCAATATTGCACCATTTGCGGCTCTGGAGCCATAAATTGCAGTTGCATCACCATCTTTTAAAATTTCTATACTTTCAATATCGTTAGCGTTGATAAAATTAAGTGCACTTGGATTGCCACTAGGATTTATTCCCGTGCCTATAGCGGGGCTTCCTATAGCGTTGGGCTGATATGGTATGCCGTCTATCACATAAAATGGTATATTATTATTTGCCATGCTATTTCTACCCTGTACCAAGACACTTGTCCCCCCGGTACTTAGTCCGGAACTTTGCTGAACGAATAATCCAGGAACCCTTCCGGCAATTGCTAACAAAGGATTTGCTACGGGAGACTTTGCGATTAAATCTCCCTTTACCGTTGAAATGTTACCTGTGGTTAGGCGTCGGGAAGTAACGCCATATGCCATAATTTGAACCTCATCTAACTTGGAAGTGCTCTGCTGTAGCTGGACATACATAAAATCTTTATTTGATGGAACCTCCTTGCTGATATATCCTAAGTAGCTAAATATCAGCATTGAACCTTCTTCCACATTCTTCAGAAAAAAATCTCCGTTTCCACCAGTTGAAGTTGAACCCTTGCCTTCCTTAATACTTACAGTCACGCCAGACAATCCATTTCCTAACGAATCCACCACCTTACCTCTGACATCAATCGCCTGAAATCGGGCAATGATATTATCCAGCAATCCCTTTTCTCTTTTTTTGAGTACGATGTTCTGCTCCCTGATTTTGTAGTCAAGGTCAAGGTTTTTGATGGAGGCGGCTACTGCATCTTCTACGGATACATTCCGGATGTTCAGGCTGATCTTCTGGCCTTTCAGGTCGTTGACGTTGTAGATAAACTCGTATCCGCTTTGTTGTCTTATACTTTGTAAAACTTTTTCAATAGGCGTATTGCTTACATTCAGTGTGATTTTCTGTGCAAGTCCTTTTGCACTTACCTGTGCCAGGGCGATGATCATGATGAAAGTGGTGAGTTTCATAATCAATAGCAGTTTTTTTGGCGGTCGCAAATGGCGCACGCCGGGTTTAAAAGCAATTAAATTCATTACCTTCGTTTGGTTGAGTTGATTAAATCATTGTTTCCGCAATTGTTTATCCTGCACAGCACTGCTGTCAGGAAAGGTTGACTCAATCATTTGGCCGGCTAGTGATTCCACCCACTGTCCGGCTTTTTTATTCAGCCCCCTGTCTCATGCTTAGCTTGCCGTTCGCCTGTTTGTTCTGGTCATGGTTGTTGGTTTGTTTAGTTGATTATTTTTGTTTAGTTGATTATTTGTTTAGTTGATGATTATGGTTGGTTCAGGAATGATTTCTATTTGCTTACAATTATCGTTTTACCTTCTATTTTAAACTTCACCTTCAGGTCGCGCAGAATGTCCAGCGCCACAGAAGCGTTCACATTCCGGTTGATACCACCGGTAAATTTCAGCTCCGGCACCCCTTCCGGGTATTTTACCTCTACATTATACCAGCGGCTCAGCTGCCGCATCACCTCCTCCAGGCTGGCATTCTCAAACCTCAGCTTTCCGCTCCTCCAGGCCACAGCAGTTTCTGTATCCACCGTCTTTACCTTCAGGCCGCCATTAGTCAAGCTTGCCTGCTGGTTAGGCGTCAGTATCACCCCCTGCCCGTCATTGCGAGAATGCGCAGCTTTCGAAGCAATCTCACCACCCCTACTGTCATTGCTATTCCCCGTCATCTCGAGCGCAGTGAGAGATCTCTTGTCTTTGCTATTCCCCGTCATCTCCAGCGCCCCCTTACCGTCATTGCGAGAATGCGCAGCTTTCGAAGCAATCTCACCCTGCAAAGAAGATTGCCGCGTCGTTCCTCCTCGCAATGACGAGCTGCTAAGCAGCGACGACACGGATGCCGCCCCCTCAACCAACGTCGTCTTCACACTCCTTTCATCAGCATACGCATTAATGTTAAACTCCGTTCCAATATCCTCTACCACCTGCGCCCTTCCATCCGGCCTTTTGCTCACCACCCTGAAAGGTTGCTTGTCATTATGCACCACTACAAAATACGCTTCACCTTGCAGCAATATTTTTCTCTCGTTTCCAGAAAACTGAGCAGGAAACTCTAATCTTGAATCCGCATTCAGCCAAACCTTGGTTCCATCCGGCAAGGTAAAGGAATAAGTCTGGCCTCTGGCCGTCGTCGCGGTAAGCATCATTGCTTTGCTTTGCTCCTTTCCGTCATAACCTCCTTTACCGTCATTGCGAGGTTGCGCAGCTTCCGAAGCAATCTCATCAGGGGATTGCTTCGTCGTTCCTCCTCGCAATGACGACAAGGCCGATCCGTCGTCATACCTCAACGCTGTAGCACCCGCAGCAACTCCCACAACCACGCCCTTCTTCGCGCTATCTAGCTGGATCACCTGCCCGTTCGCTAAAGTAATCGTCGCACCATACTTACCCGGAGCCACATCATTCACCAACTCCCCGTTGTGGGTCACCCCGTCATGGTGAGCCTGCGAAGCAACCTCATACTTATACAACCACACCCCAAACACGATCGTCGCCACCGCGGCAGCCAAACCGGCGATCCATTTCCTGCTTCCGGCAGCAGTCTTCGACTGCCCGCCTGTCCACGGCCATAGCCGCACCGTTCTGCCCCGATGCCCCTGATCACTTTCTGTCCCCGCTTCCCTGCTGCTTTCTTCCAAACGCTCCGCTTCAATCCTGGCCTTCACCCGCGCCAGCGCACCTTCCACATCAGTATGCTCCAGTTCCAGCAGTGCCGCCGACAGGCTGTCCTGATCGGTGATCCTTCTGAAGATCTCCACATGCCGCACATCCGCAGCCAGCCAGGTTTCGAGCAGTTCCTGCTCTTCCCGGTCCAGCTTCCCCGCCAGGTGTCTTGCGATCACCCTGCCGATCTCAAATATGCCTGCTATCCCAGCCATGTGTTTCCTGTTTCTTTCAGTCTTTAAATGAATTCTTATCTAAATTACTATAGAAACGGAACCGAAACCACAAATCTCTAAAGACACCGAAAAAAAATTTTCAGCACCTTTCATATACCCATCCCAAAAATTCCGAATAGGTTACTGGTTACTGCCTAATCGTTGATTGCAACAATAAGGCAAATTATAACCCTCTCACCTGAATACAATCCAATAGGCAGGCAAGACTTTGCGAAAAAAAAGCTAAACTCTACCGAGGAAGATTTTTTTTCAGCAAATCCCTTGTGGGGTTTAGTCTTGAATGGCTAGTGGATTGCTCAGAAATTTACTTATAAAAAGGTCTATGGGGAAATTTAATTTGACCAGTTGGGTATGCGGGAAGTTTTAATGACTTTTAATAATAAGTAACTAAACGCTCAGTATGTCCGAGCAACTACACGACCAATTCAAGGATGTGCCCTCGCGAAATGTATCGCCAATAGCAATGCAACATCCAAATGATTCAATCGACCAGTTTACGCAGGATACCGATCATCGTATAAGCGTCCCCCGCATTCCGGCTGAAACGGTCCCACTTGGTGAACAGAATCAGGTTCCGCTTGCCCTTGGTCTTTTGATCTCCGCTAACAGCCTGCTCCAGGCCGGCCTGTCAAAGGATTTGGTGGAATGATCTTCCATAATCACCTTATGCACGATAATGTTGTTGATCTCGCAATAACGGCGCAAACGTTCTTCCTGATCCCATTGGGAGTAGCCCTTCTCGGCCTGTTCATCGGTACTTACGTGCACATATAAATCCGCCGATATCATATTTAACTAATTGATATACATACAATTTAAACAAAGAATATAGCAATTTCAGGATATTTTTTAGCCTCTTCAATACTGATATTGATCCCGTTTTTAGCCAGCAATTCCACCGCTACCTAGGACGCGATCATCCTGTTGTTATAGTGTTCTTTTTCCATAGGGAACACCGCCCTAAACAGCTTTCCCACATCCCCCAACGGGAACGACCGGGGAGTGTTTGGACCAGTCCTTTAAACCCCCTCACTCCGTAAACAACCGAAGCCCATGAGCCGTTTAATTGATATGTTGTCCGCTGCCGGTCGGGGTGTCTTATTAGCCCTACCTGCATCCTTAATCAAAAGATCGCCGTTGCCGCCTTGCTCCGGCGCTCTTTGTCGCTGCCGCCTTAATCGTTCTCCTTAAGGCTGTGCGGTGCTGAGGGATACCGAAAGCTTCGCGCGGCCGGTATCGTCGCAGGCTCGGCGCAGCTGCCTGCCTTTCCGAAGCAATTCGGAACGGGCACCCTGAGGGCAGCAAGGTCTGTGGGCAGTCCTTTCTGGTTGGCGGCAGAAAGCCTGACAGGCTGCCATTAGCCATCGGCCTACCGCGTTACGGATAGAATAACGTATCCTGCGCTGCAGATACAGCGGATAGCCGAACCCGCCGGGAAGCGGGGAACGCCCGGAACCATCTTTTGATCAACTACGCCAAATTACGTTAGAAAAATCAAACAAATTATAATACCGATCTCAAACATCATGTTTCACAGCTATCATCAGTTTGTTTTTTCCTGTATAAAACCTAAGGGTTGAACAACTATTTATAAACGACCTTATATAGCATTTCCAAAGCGTCACTTATCAAGGTTCCATCCAGTTTTCTAAATCCTTCAATCAGCCTCGTGTAATTTGGTGGGGTCGTCCGAGTCACTTTCCCATTTGCATAAACTGCCATTTCACCTACGCTACCGGCCATCTTCTCTAAGTTATAAAACACACGTTGATTGCTGGCCTTTATCAATAACCCTGAGAATTCTATTACCGGTTTTTCTGAAAGCACGTCTGCGATTTCCTTTAAAGAGTTAGTATACTTAATACGGATAGATTGCCAATACCAGATCAAAAACCTATTCATCCGACGTATTTGAATCTCCTTTAAATCTTCGCCAGTATCATCGAAAGACCACATCGTTTCCACCATGACCTGAATGGTATCCAAGAACCATGTTTTATATTTTTGTTCGTCAAACTTGTCATCATAAAGCTTCGACCAGGCATAGTCATTCAATAACGCATATACATCTGCATGATAATCTGATTCTTCAATTACTTTAGGAAAACTACCGATGCCGTCAGCAACTTGCTTATTAATATTATGGTAGCTGTAATGTAAAGATTCATGGAGCAGGAACAACCTTCCTGCTTTATTAACTACTGCCTCATCTTTCAATCTTTTCACCAGGGCAATAAAGAAACTGGTATCAATACTCCATTCGTAAGCCGCCTGATCGTAGTCAAATCCATTTGCGACGGTAATATTTTCCTGATTGATCTTGTCCCTTACAAGTAATTTGTTTTCTGTCAAAGGCTCAAGATGCCTCCAATAGGGAACATTGAAGGAAGACCAGTCCACATCAGTTGATAAATAATTGAACCAGTTGCCTTTGGGTTTATCGTTCAGATTTTTTATAAAGCGGTTAAGCTTTTGCGTTAACATATCATTCCAGCTTGCCCTGTACTTTGCCGCCAACTCGTATTGTTCGCCTGTAAAAACGACCTTTTCTTCAGTTGGCTGATTGATAATTATTGCTAATTGGCAAGGTGTTTCCACACTGCTTTTAAACTGATAGGTATATAGAATTGGGTAAATGTTGGGCTGTATTTTAAGCCCTAAAACAAAAGCGACCGGGATGGGAACACTTGCGAAGATATGTACTGCTGACAGATGTGGGAATTTTGAAATTAATATATTAAAAACCTCATCTATCTGCTTGCCAAATTCGATCAGGTCATTTTGATCATATAAATTCTCATATCCCGGCTTAACCACCTCCAAGTTAACCACCTTCATGAGCGATTCACCAACGACATCAGAAGTAGCATCGGCATTGACTTTAAAAGATACGCCAATATTTAGGGATACGTCTTTATTAGATAAGTTTTCATCATTCGGCAATCCTGACACTTGGTATTCCACTTGCATTTTATGTTCAAGTTCGTAACGCCATTCTTTCGTATCGTGTGTTCTGAACATCGGATAAACCTGTTGCCAGTTATCGATCAATGAGCCTAAATGTATGATTAACGGGATAGGTGCAAATCCAAAATAAAATATTGGCGTACCCGGATTCTGGTCAATAACAGGTTTAACCTTATCTGAGTATTGTTTCCTTTGTATGATTTCTAATTGATCCCAATCATCTATTGTGTCACCAAGCGCTATCGCTGCTGGTCTTATTTCAATAATAATAGGTTCGGCGTCTTTGTATTCTGATGGAACGGCTTTGATACATTCCTGATCAGAAATTTCGCTATGAACCGGATGTTTTATAATTATGTAAGTCATTTTTTTAGTTTTAGGATTTAATGTACAGTACCTCCGCCGTTCCAAACTCCTGTAGCCACCCAAATTTCATAATGGTACAGCCATTCAGATGCCCATAATAAAATGGTATTGGCTATTAACTTCGATGGTGTCCAGCCCTGGTTATCATGGTAATAAAGGCATAGTTTCTTTTCCGGGGTTGAATAAACATGCGGCAGGACTTTGCCATGGGCAATGATTAATTCAGGCTCCAATACATATACTTTAGGCCAGTCATGTAATTGATATACAATTTTAACCTTATAGGTAAGGCTAACCGGGGAGGGTGTAATTTCCCCGGTCCAGACCAATTGCTTTTTTTGAATCCTTATATCAGCCTCTGGATTAAAACGGCTTAATACGTCCTTTTGTACTTGTAAAGGCAGTATTCTATTATTCCTTGGTACCATCAAACGTGTGTTTAGGAACAGATTTGCTATAACCAATACCTAAGGTTGCTGTTCCAACTGCGGCTGTTAGGTTCTTACTTTCCCGAAGATCATTCAGGTTTTTTCCAACACCGTTTAACGCGTCATTTACAACCCTGGTGCCGAACAAAGGTTTAAGCGTTTCACCAATGTTGTAAATACCCTTTTGCATCTCAATGTTGGACAGGTCTTCCTTAACCTTCTTGAGCCATCCATAAAATTTGGTTTCCCGTTGTTTTTCCACCTGCCATTTATCAGCGAAATTTTCTCTGGGATTTACTGGATTGGGTACCCATTTTACTGCTACTCCGCCTATTATTCTTTGTTCAATAAACAACGGCATGCGGTCAATAATACCGATTAATGCGTCGTAAAGATTAGCTTGTCCCTGGTAGGCCCTTGCCGCTAAGGTTGTAATAATGATGGATACAGGTTTATCATCGCAATCATCTGCAAAATGAAGATCGCGGTGCCTTTTTAGAATTTGAATTGCCCGTTGCAAGGGCGTCCTTGCTTTAAAATCAGGTATATCATCAATTCTCTTATTGAGCACCTGGGACATCATTTTTTTAGCCTCTGTCAATTGCTCTTTCATTACATCAAGAAACCACAGGGCAAAGCCTTCCGTATTACTTTTAGGCCAATCATTAAACCTTAGCTTATAATTTGAACTTTTGTTATCAGTGATATTAATCGCGTGTTTGGCGTAATTGTAAGGGACACCCTGAGCGGTAATCCAGGAAAAGTCATCAGGAATAGCCGGAACTACATCGAGGTGGAACCGGGTTGCCTCAGCGTATTTTATCCGCCAGCATCTTCTATGTTCCTCATCCAACATACGTCTATAGTCGCTATCCTGCTGTAACCTGATTCTGAATAGTTCTTTTAAATCAAACTGGGACAAGGCGGTAGTATTTGTATTTAAAATACACGTCATGTCCACATCAAATTCGTCTTCTTCATTAACGGGTCGTACAGCAATGCCGACACGTAGAGAGCCCTGCAATAGGACCTGCGGGTAAAAACGCGCTAATAAGCTGCCCGGTTCAGAAAGATAGCTTCCCATCCTTAAAAACTTTTCGTTCGCCAGATCATATTGCGCATCAGTCAGATCCAATGCGTCTGCCAGTTTTTCGTAAAGAGAGGCAAAAAACTGTTTTTCTTGAAAGGAGATCATTGTTTACCTTCCTTTCTCACGCCCTTGAACTTCGTGCCGTCTTGTTTGACATCCATAAACCGACCTGTTGCCGAATCCCTTTTAATCCAATTTTCAGTTGTTGGATTGAATACTTGTGAACGGCCTTTGACCGCGCCTTGCCGGTGATGATCACCGGGCTTTCCATTTGTAGCCATGTTGCTAATTTTAAATAACGTAAAAACTGCCATCCCAAATTGGGATGAATTAATTTTTCTGATTGGGTCACGTTCAGAAAAACATGGCTTCAGGCTATGGAATGTGGGAAATTAAGAGGGTCGGAAGTAAGATTTAGTTTGCAGAACACAAACTTTTAATATCTTTACAACGTTATTTATACCAAATACCTTAATGTCACACACTGTATCTACCGTTTAAGACGCGGTTCCTGATTGCATTGAGACACATTATTAGCCTGAGGACTGCAATTCCCCAGGCTTTTTTATTATCCTTGCTTTTATATCGTTTCTAACTCAAATCCATATTCATAACTGATTAACTTTTTACCTTCCTGGTAATTCTCATACCAGGCTTTTTCCCGATGACTTGTTTCGATAATGTTGGAGACAGAAGTATTTTTAAATTTTGCTTCTACCTCTTTCAAAGAAGCTAATTCATCTTCATTAAATAATTCAGCATTAAATTTCCTTTCTGGATTCGGAAGGAATTGTTCACCCAAAGCACCGCTTGGAAATGATTTCTGCTGAATATTAATATCTTCATGGTCGGCAGCGAATTCAAAAATGCTGTTAAAATTATTAGGGACAGGCCCCATATCAATAGCACGGTACTGTGTCCCACTGATAGAAAAACAGGTCTTTCTGAAATTCACGAAATCCGCATAGAACAGCAATTTATTCATTTTAGTTTTCCATGGTCTTATAGTCGCCGTAAAATAAATGATCATTTCACGCAATTTTTCCAAGTTGGGTAAGGTATAGCCGGTATGAATCCCAATACTGCTGTCAAAACCCAATAAATAATCTTCAATATTAAAAGACCAGATCGATTGCTTTTCTTTTTCTATTAACTCGTCAATATGGCGGAGAATGTTCTTTTCTTCATCGCCCGAATAAACGCCGCTTAGCGTGATCAGGTGTTTGAATTTTTCGGGGTCCTGAGCCAGCTGGATCAATCGGGAATTTGATTCGTTCGGTACTTCTCCGTTTTCATAATTCCTATACATATTGGCTCCAAAACCCAAAATTTCAGACATTTTAATAGCCGGTACATTATATCGAACTCTTAACTCTTTAATTTGTTCCGGGTACGGAAGTTTATGCCGTTCACGGTATTTATTATACACCTGCAACATATTAACTTCGTCTAATTCGGTCGTTGTAAACTGTTCATTGGAATCTACACATTTAAAATTATGGTGAATCACCGTGAACTCTTCCTTCCTGAACACAATTACTCTTTTTTCTTTTTGCAAGATCATTTCCTTGCCTGTTATTGGACTTTTCATAACATTTTACTTAAAAGGGTATGTTAAAGGATATTCCGCTACATGGAATGAAACACAAATCACTTCAGCATTTACCATGCCGAGTGTAATCTTTATATATACTTCATTCTTTTTAATCTCTTTCCCAAAAACCCACATATCACTCCCGCCATATAATTTTTCTTTTAACGGTCCTTGGCAATAATCTTCTGCCTGAAGAGCGTCCAAAACAGCATCTCTGTCAAGCGGTCGCAATTCTAAATCTGCCAACGCCTGTGAGTTCTTGCCGCGGTCATCTCGATACAATATTCGCCAAATCGACTTCTTTGTCTTAAAGTCAGCAAGGAAAGAACGAACTTCTACAATATTACTCACAATGCAAATATAGTAAAAAGAATTACAAATTCAACTTTAAAGTTGAATTTGCATACAAATATTCATATGTAAACTTTAAAGTTGAATTTCGCAATTTTACAGGGTATTTAAAAACAAAAGTCCGCCAGTCGTCCGGCAGCCTTTCCTCAAAACAGTTAAAAAGACAACGAACAGCAGCGGACATGAAAGGTTGCTGGAGTTTGAAGAGAAATGGGGCAAAATATCCCTTGAGCTCCGTGGTGTTCGACGTACTCTGTACAACCAATAATGGCGAAAAGATTCTTATAGAGGTACAGCACAGCAGGCCCATCAACTTCAAAAAAAGAGGGATCTATTACATTTCCCGCCTGATCAGCGAACAGGCACCGAAAGGCAAGATGTCCGAATGGCAGTACGACATTTCTGAGGTTTATTTTATCGCGATTCTCGACAAGCCCGAGCCACCGGTCACCAAAAACAAGCTGACCTCGAAAGAGCGCTACGTACATGACGTCTGTCTCTGCTACAGGGAAACCGGTGAAATATTTTACGATGATCTCGGTTACATCTATATTGATTTGACTAATTTTGCAAAGACCGATGAGGAATGCAACATTCCGCTGGACAGGTGGTTATACGAACTGAAGCACATGCCCGAGCGGGACGATTGCCCGCCTCATCTGACAGACACGATTTTTGGTAAACTTTACAGCGTAGGCGAATACGCCAACCTAAACAGGGAGGAACAAAAAATGTACGATCAGGAACTTAAACGCAAATGGGACAATGCAGCGGTACTCTCGCAGGCTAAACTGGAAGGAGAAGCCATCGGCAAGTTGAACGGTAAACTCGAAATCGCTGAAAAACTCAAGCGAAAAGGAATTGACATTGCCGAAATAGCCGAACTAACCGGTCTCTCTATCGAAGAAGTCGAAAAGCGACAATCAGCAACGTAAGCCATATTAATTGCTACAAAACATCCTGAAAAGGATAGCCATTGGCTATCCCTTCTTTATAATTACCTTGGCTAAATTGATTTGTAATCAGTTCCTCCATTCTATTGATACTGCACGGCCACAAAAATTTATTCCAAAGAATCACATACCCATCCCAAAAATTCCGCATAAGTTATCCAGGTTACCACTTCCGGTAGCAATTATTTTCAACTAACTTATGCAACATTCAAAGTACATCAATCCCCATTCTAAGTTTGTCACGTCATTGCGAGAATGCCCAGCTTTCGAAGCAATCTCCAACGCCTCCACGTCATTGCGAGAATGCCCAGCTTTCGAAGCAATCTCTAAATACAGCAGAATAAAGTAATGGACAAAGGTGGCTGGGTCTACATCATGACCAACAAATCACACACAGTATTGTATGTCGGCGTCACATCCGATATACGACAGCGCATATATGATCATAAAAACAGTACCTATCTGAACAGCTTTACATCCAGATACAAGGCTTTCAAATTGGTTTATTATAATTTCTTTGAATCCATTGAAGATGCGATCGATGAAGAAAAACGCATCAAAGCTGGAAGCAGGTTAAAAAAAATTCGACTTATAAATGAAGTAAATCCCCACTGGAATGACTTAACGGAAGAGGTTAACCAATAACTGAACAACAGATTGCTTCGAAAGCTGCGCATTCTCGCAATGACGAAAGCAAGAAATGTACAAATTAACTAACTTGCGGTAGATGATTTGAACATGACTGATAAAGCTCGACGAAAACAGATAAGGGACAGACTTCGATTAAAAGCAAAAGAAGAATTTGAAAGCAGTCTTCCTATGACCAGAGAGAAATTCAAGGGTCTGTTTGATTATTTGGATTCAGCGTTACAGAAGGAAAAATGCAACGATGACCATACTTTAACGATATGGTTCTTGAATTTGATAGGTGTCCAGAATGAGGGTGAAGTTGTTGGTTGGCTTATCGACAAGAATGGCTATTGTGATTGTGAAGTGCTGGCGAATGTTGAAGATCAATTTGAAAATTAATTGCAGATGAAAGCAGTTATCAGTGTTATTGGCGTTCTAATACTTGGTACGATTGGTTATTTGTTTTATTTCGCCTCTCAAATAAGTGCGGTTTACCCGCCAATTAAGACTTACGTTTATAATGGTGTCGACTATTCACTTCAGCAATCTATTGAAGATGTCGTTAACCGTGATTCAACTTTGTCTTTTACAATAACAGGTGTTACTGGTATCGGAGAACCTCACAAATATTACGCTGATGTATCTTATAAAAGGGGGACGCATAGGTATATTTTTAACATTAATTATGAAACCAAAAAAAGCTTTTGGCGAAATAACAAGTATACTGATTTAGCGTTGACTGGTACGTTTGACGAGACCAATAAAACAGGAGGATATTTAAAAAAGGATAAGGGAGTTAATGATATGGTAATCCTACTCGAGGAAATCTTAATTAATAGGCTAATATCAGATTAAGTCTTGACTACTTCTAATAGCATTGAAACGTTAAAAGGCTTTAAAACAGGAACCAGTTTATCTGATGACGTTGTAAGTTTTTGAAAACAATCTAAGGCTAGGTCTGATAAAGAACATAAGGAAACCAGGTGTAAGGTATTTTATGGCGCGAATTGTCTTTTTTTATAACGTAAGCTGCTGATAAATCTATCAAAAATCACATCAGCTTTTTCCCTTTTATCAACCGGAAAAACCAGAGCACAGCCAATGAAAATCGAACTACTATTATCTACTATAAACGAACTTAACAGCATCTTTGACTTGTCTCGGACAGGTCGATAAACTTTATAATAACTAAAACCGCCATTTTTCTGGATTTCAGTAATGGTAGTTTTCAATCCTAATTGCTTCTTCATATTGAAATCATCAGTTCTGAACCTTTCTAACAAATCCCCCTTTAGGGTATCTTCAGTAGCACGGAACTTGAAGATCATGTCATCAATTTGGTAAAATATGGCATCACTTGACTCGTCAATCACTGAACTTTGATTGCCGGTCTTCGGTTTGTACGTTTTTGTAACGTCAATGGAATTTTTCGGCTTCTTATACTTAAGTCCAACCGGAAGTTTATACTCCTGGGAATAAAGACCCTGTGAACAGATCAGCAACAAGACAGATATCAGGCAAATTTTCATATCTGAAGAATGAGATTATAAATTACAATTTATTCGCTGTTTTCACATACCCTTCCCAAAAATTCCGCATAAGTTATCCAGGTTACCACTTCCGGTAGCAATTATTTTCAACTAACTTATGCAAATCACAAAGTATGTCAACCCCAATTCTACGTTTGTCACGTCATTGCGAGAATGCGCAGCTTTCGAAGCAATCTCCAACGCTGGCACGTCATTGCGAGAGTTTAGAGTTTTCGCAATGACGAAACCAAGAAAATGTACAAATTGACTAATTTTACCAAATCTGAAGAGGAATGCGATACCGAACTGGACAGGTGGTTGTATGAGCTGAAGCACATGCCCGAACGCCAAAACCTACCGTCCCGACTGAGGTCAACCATCTTCGAAAAGCTTTACGCAATAGGTGAATACACCAACCTAACCAAGGAGGAACAAAAGATGTACGATCAGGAACTTAAACGCAAATGGGACAACGCAGCGGTACTCTCGCAGGCTAAACTGGAAGGAAAAGAAGAAGGAGAAGCCATCGGCAAATTGAACAGCAAACTCGAAATCGCTGAAAAACTCAAGCGAAAAGGAATGGACATTGCCGAAATAGCTGATTTAACCAGTCTCTCCATCGAAGAAATCGAAAAGCTATAATCAGCAAACGTAAGCCATATTAATTGCACAAAACATCCTGAAAAGGCATAGCCATCTGGCTATCCCTTCTTTATAATATCTTGGCCAAATCCATTCAATCCCCAATTCTACGACTGGCCGTCATTGCGAGAATGTACAGCTTTTGAAGCAATCTCAAAACACAACAGAATAAAGTGACAGATAAAGACGTCGACGGCCTCAGCACCGAAGTAAAAATAAACGGCATTGAAACTTTAAAGGCTTTAAAACAGGAGCCAGTTTCTCTGACAACGTTGTAGTCCCTCAAACACGAATAGCCTTATTTAAACTTCATTGTTTTTAAAAAGGCTGACAAAACACATTCGCCATGTTTCCTATCGCTTTTGGGAAACTCTGCTGCACCGCTTAAAGCCATTGTATGATTGTTATTCACGGCATAGAACAGAACATATCTTACGGGATCATCAGGATATTCATAGCTTGCCTGAACATATTTAAAATTATTCAGGGAGATAATTTCACTAATGTCATAAGGTATCTTTACTAACTGGCTATCCGACTTGAAATTAATACGCGCTTTCTCCAAGCGGTCCTGTTCTAGAGTACCTTTTTGAACATTAATGAGTACAAGCACGTTCTCGATTTGAAATAAATCGCCATTTTTGTCTTTATTATTTTGAATCACTGAAAGCTTCTCATTACCTTTTACCTTTACCTTTACTTTTTCTGATTGCGAAAGACTTTTATGACCGACAACGCTGATCATATCAGATAAATTCGTGGCTTGTCCCTTTACGCTATTGTAAAAAACAAAAATGGAAATTATTACGAACAGCATTTTCATACTTATCTAAAGGTAGTTGGATAAAAGAACATAAGGATACTACGTGTAAGCCGTTTCACGGCACTAATTGCTCTTTGTAACGTAAGCTGCTGATAAATTTATCAAAAATCACATTAGCTTTTTCCCTTTTATTAACCGGAAAAATCATAACACAGCCAACGAAAATTGAATGGCTGTTATCTAATATGTATGAACTTGCCTGCATCTTTGACCTGTCTAGGAGAGGCTTGTAAACCCGATAATAACTAAACTCTCCCTTTTTTTGGATTTCGGTTATGACCTTTTCTGGATTCAATTGCTGCTTCCCATTCAATGCATTTTTCCTTAACCTTTCTAACAAATTCTCCTCGAATGTTTTTTCTACAGCAGTCAATCTAAATATAATGTCATCATCAACCCGGTACAATATACCATCATTTGACAAATCAATAACCGACCTCCCATTGTCGGTCTTCCTTTCATAAGTTTTGGTGATGTCAATGGAATTTTTCGGCATTTTATACTTGAGTCCAGCTGGAAGCCTATATTCCTGGGAATAAAGGCCCGATGAACAGATCAGCAATAAAGCGCATATCAGGTAAATTTTCATATATGAAGAATGATATTATAAATTACTATTTATTCGCTGTTTTCACATATCAATTCCGAAAATTCCGCATAAGTTATCCAGGTTACCATTTCCGGTAACACTTATTCCAACTAACTTATGCAAATCACAAAGTATGTCAACCCCAGTTCTACGTTTGTCACGTCATTGCGAGAATGCGCAGCTTTCGAAGCAATCCTAATGAAGCAGTTATCAGTGTTATTGGAGTTCTACTTGGTACGGTTGTTTGGATGTTTTATTTCTCCTCTCAAATAAGTGGGATTTCTGGAATAAGGGTAATCGCTTGCCAGCATGTCTAAAAACCCTCTATTTCGAGGGTTCCCCCCAAGGGATCAACCTGAGCCAAAAAACGAGATTTAGAGATGTTCATCATTTTCTCCCCCACTATTCCATTTTTCGTTTGGTACGTTTGTTGCGTTTATTTCGTTTGTTACGTTTGTTTGTTTAACTTTGTAAAAACACCTTGATATGATTTCTGTAGAACAAATACGCAGGCCTTCCAAATTGGAGCAAAAAACCGCAATAGAATCGCTCCCAGCATTTTCTTCCATCGTCTCCGGCATACATTCTGAGCAGACCGAAATTGAGATTGAAGAAACTGGGGAACGGATTAAAATCCCGGCTAGAGCTTTGATATTTCTTGGTGATATACTTAAAGCTATGGGAGAAGGCAAGCCGGTTTCAATCGTTCCAATGGCGACAGAGGTAACTACTCAAAAAGCGGCAGAAATTATCGGCTGCTCACGACCATATCTGGTAAAACTTTTGGAACGAGGTGCTATTGATTTTGTAAAGGTTGGTAAGCACCGTAGAATTAAGTTTGAAGATGTTTTGGCCTATCGAGAAAAAATGAAAGCAGACCAGAAAAATCATCTTATTGATATCATGGGGGCTGATGAAGAACTAGGACTATATGATTCATAGTGTAAGGTTCAAAGCTGTTCTGGATACTAATGTGATTTTTCCGGTGGTCATCCGGGATTTATTGTTCTGGTTTGCCCACTACGACCTTTGTGATATAGTATTTACCCAACGTTCAAAACATTCCTACCGGCATCATTACAGAGACTAGTCTTCTAATAGACTATTTTATTAGCAAAAGCCAAATTATCCTAGGATAGTTAATGATGCGAGCAAAAGCAGCGCAAGTACAATCAATTTCGTAATGGCACAATATAGCGAAATCACGGTCTGACGAGTACTGAGATATTCATTATCTTCACAGGATGATTACAGGCTACTGGAACCTGATACTAGCTATCGGCTGCTTCGCATTGGCAGCGGTCTTGTTTGTGACTGATGCCTGGAGCAACAAAAACGGGCCCTACAAGAGTTGGATCTTTAGTTTGGAAAAGGGCTTTCGCATTTGGATGCTGATCATCATCCTGCTTCTTGGATGCGGTTATTTTTTTAAAGCTTTTTTAACGGGAGAGCGCTGATGATTTGCCAGATCACCGAGGAATGGCCGTATGTATACAGGTGGGGCAGATACATTAACGTGGATCCGGTCCACAACATGTACGGAGGGATTTTGGGTGTGGCCATGATCTTCGGGTTTTATGTCTACAGGGAGTGGCAGAAGGTGAAGGGTAAAAGCGACCGCGAGATCACAGTATAAGCGACTCTGATACACTTCGGAATTCCATGAATTGTGTATATTCACATGATGATTTCTAAAATTAAACGCTTTATCCCTGTTATGGTCCTGCTTTTGGCAGGTTGTTCCAAGAAAGAACCTGCTGCTGATCCGGATGTCTTGCCGGCTGCCCCGCCCCTGCTCAAATCATACAAATTCGAATATGGCACGCAATCGGAAATTTCTTATTATACTTATCAGGACAGAATACTGGAATCGATCAAGTCCCTTGGACCGGATTCGGGAATTACCCAACTATATAAAACCACTCAGGTTGTTGACAGCAAGATCAAAGAGCTGCGATATGAATATCGCAGCGACCGTGCGTCCCCGTTCTCGGTGTATCACGTGATCAAATACGAATATGTTCAGGGCCGGTTATCCAAACGCACGAGACTTGACACAACGCAGCAACAAATCTTTGATGTAACTGACTATACTTATGACTTGGCAGGTCATATCCAGCAGGTTTCCACCAATTCATTATTTGAATCGGTTTTATTCACCACTGTAGATAACCTGCGGTGCGACCGGAGAGGCAACGTGGTCTCCGGGGTGCATCATGAATACAGAGACGGTAAACTCGCAAGGGAATGGGCCTGGATTAGCACGTATGATGAAAAGATTAATCCCAGGCAATACCTTGATCCGTACGGGCCAGTCAGTGAATATTTTTCGCCCTCGAATATAACCAGTTCCAAACCGGCAGACGGAAGGCCCGGTAACATTACAAGCATAAGCTATGTTTACAATGCTGAAGGCTATCCGGTCTCGGGTATTCTTAAGTACGATTTCGGCAACGAGTCCCGGTTGAGCTATACCTATTAACTTTGAGCCCGGTAAGGAGGCGAGCGAAAAACTGAAGTGTCCAGCGGGACGACTGCCCGCCAGATCCGCAGGAAAGAATTCGGTAAACTTTACTGGGTCGGCGAATGCGCCAGCCTGAACTCTTTCAAGCAGCTCTTTATGTAGCGGATCAGTTCATAGGTTGTGATTTGTTTTGCGGTATCATAACCCGGGCGATATTTGTCCTGAAACAGTTGCAGGGAGTCACCCTCCAGGCCCGTGACCTGAGCGATCAGCTGTTTTGAGAATATGCGGTTTACGTATTGGGTTTTCTCTTCTTTAATAAGGGTTTGCTTAAGCTTGTCTGTAGGATTGTTTTTCTTGCCCAAAAATCCTGGGAGGTTTAGCAGGTTGATGCCGATGATGGACGAGGTTGAGTTCTGAAACCGCTGATAGTCCTTGCTGAATGAAGCCTGCTGACTGAAAAGATCCATGAATCCCGAGCCTGTGTATTTGTATACATTTGCAAAATTCTTCCTGTTGAACAGACTGTCCAGCCTGGTATTGCGGAAGGCTTTAATGTCTACTGTTTTCAGCTTGACGGCTGACGTTTTTACTGTGTCTGTGTTTGCGGTATCCTTATTTGTAGAGACCTGAGCATTTGCCGAGCCAGCAAGGAACAACAAGAGTGTAGTCCCCATCAGCAATATAAAAAGCGTCGTTTTTTGAGTTGTCATGAAGCAAAAATATCCATTGCCCGCTACTGCCTTTAAACATTAACATTCTTTAACACAGCACCTTATAATTACTATAGGACAATGAATTTAATTGGCCGAGAAATCATATAGCTGTAAGAAAGGCAAACCAGGCGAATCAGGGCTGGCAACAGCCCGAGCAATCTCTGCCTCCTGCCCGTCATTCGCCTCCACGTCATCTGAAAGACACGATTTTTGGTAAACTTTACAGCGTCTGCGAATACGCCAACCTAAACAGGGAGGAACAAAAAATGTACGATTAGCGTGGGCGAGGAATTGATCACCTTTTCCAAAGGCTTGGACGAACTAATCTGTTGCCTTATCGCTCACCCAGGCTATCGCCTCATCTAGCTCCGAACGCTCAAATCCTTTCGCCTCTCCTGGGCTGACGTAGCTAAACAGATCGGTAAACTTCTCAACCGCCTTCTGGTTAGTGACAATGGCCATTTTCTTCCACTGGGAAAAGTGACGGATACCCGCCACCATATCCTTCCACCAGGCACCGGCAGTAAAATTCTGCACCGACGTCTCCGACTCAAACCAGTCATGCACTTTAACTGTTAAAGAGCTAAAAAAAGCGCAATGGGATTCATCAGGCACGCGATCATCAGCATCGCAGATACAAGCAGCACCCCGCCCCAAATCCAGACCACAGGCATCACCTGGACCGACCGGAAATCCCTTCCGCATTATAAACTATAATACAAGAACACATCCTATGGAAGAATTCGAGATCAACGCAAATGACCAAGACAACGTGCGCAAATTTCGCTTAAAATCAGCTGGTAACCAGTGGTATGAGATCTACGATCAGACAGGCAGCCTGGCCGGCGAAATCAAAATAGACCAGGAAAACCACGAACACTGCGAAACAAAAGGTTGTACGCTGGACCTGCCCATCCTGGATTCGATCCGCAAGAGCATTTTTCTGCACAAAGTATTCAGCGAAGACTAGCCCTGCAGCGTGCGGCACGCTTGAGGGGAATAATGATCACGTATTTTTACGTGATATTCAGGTAATTATCACACCACTCACTCTAAAATAAATCACTAGATTTAAAAAAGGGGGATAATAACTATGGCAGCGCTTTATTATTTAATTTATACCAGTCAGGCAAAAAAGCTGATGGGCGATAGCGAACTGTTAGACCTGCTTTCCCAATCCAGGGGGAACAACAGCAGGTATCATCTCACCGGTATGCTGTTGTATATGGAAGGTAGATTTATCAGTAAGACAGAAGGAAGATTCATTCAAATATTGGAAGGAGATGAACACAACGTTCAGTTCATCTACGACCGGATCTGTAAAGATGACCGGAATCATGGTATAATGATGCTGGAATGCGGCACATGTACAGAAAGAGCTTTTCCCGGATGGACAATGGGCTTTAAATCATTGAGCGCAGACCAATACATAGCACATCCGGATTATTTTCAACTGGATCAGCATGCCCTGCTGCATGAACTTTCAGAGAAAAAGCACGAAAGGCTAAGACTGCTGCGCAGCTTCTATACCGTAAATACAGAAATGGACCAGCTGTAATGTACATTTTTACCTTCAGCCCCGTACCAGCAACATTAACATAGCCAGCCCCTTGGCGCTCAGCATCTTCCTGAGAAGCAGTATGCCCCTTGCCTTCTGGTTATTGACAGTACTGACGCTGATCTGCATCGCCTCGGCGATCTCCTTTCCGCTCATACCCTGTTCATAACTCATCCGCATGATATTGCGGCATTGTTCCGGCAACAATCCGATGGCTTGGCTGATCTCCATCAGTACCTCTGCCTGAATGATCTGCTCCTCGGTATCGGCATCGTACTGTTCCTGCTGCAAATACCATTTATTGTCCCGCTGCATCTTGCGCTGTTCGGTATCTGCTCCGTCCCGGCAACCGTTTTTGGTACTGATATACAGGAAGGCCCTCACCGACCGGTAATCCTCAAAATCGGCCCGCCGCTGCCACAGCTTAAACAAGGTGTCCTGCACCACTTCCTCCGCAACACCGGGCATGGCCACATACCTCCGCGCAAAAAAGCAAAGTGACGGATAAAGCCTGCGGAACAACTGGTCAAATGCACGCTCATCACCCGCCCTCAGCAAGGCCGTCAGTTCCTGTTCTGAATATATCGTATAAACAGCCATAAGACGTAGAGTTTTCCCTGCCTAAATATAACAAAAATCCAGCTTAACCCACACATGCCAGAATTCCGTAAGAAACAAAAAAAGCGCTGTTACAGCGCTTTGACTTCTTCAGGGGTAAGACCGGTAAGATCAGCGATCTCATCAGGAATCAAACCTTTATCTTTCAATTTTAAGGCCATTTCAACCGCTTTCCGCCGTTCTCCCTGCTCTATTCCTCGCTCCAGCCCCTCTTGCCTCGCAGTCTTAACAGCGTAGTCCATCACATTCTCGTTATCCCACTTGTATTTTAAATTCCTGTTGTACATCGCTCGTTCCTCCTTATTTAAATTGGTGTACTTGGCAAAGTTAAAGAAGTTAAGCTATTTCTGTGACTTCCGGCATCCCGACAAGACTGCCATATATATCCGCAATTTTTAACCGTACCGGAATTGGTACAGGATAACTATGCGGATTTTTTGGAATGGATATACAAAAAGTGGAAATAAGGAAAATTAACTCAGATCAAGGGGATAATCATAATTTTATTACCTTCGCAGAAACAATTTTTTTAATGAAATACTTTTATCGCTCTCTCCTCTGCAGCATACTGCTCTTTGCCGCATGCAAGAAAGAAACCGTAACGGAATATCGCTCAGTTCCCGGAAATTCAAAAGAAGTTAAGCTGACGATCGACAAAGTGATCAACGATTCTACCCTCGTGATCAAATGGACAAAATATGGCGGCTCCGACTTCCTTAAATATAAACTGACCCGCCAGGCTGCACCGATGGAAGACCGCAGCCATAGTACAACTATCATCATGGAAACCAGTGATCAGAACAAACTGGAGTTTGAGGAGCGGCAAATGCCATATTCACGGGACATCACCTACATTTTATCAGTTGTTACCAAAGATCAGAAAGAGATCCATTGGTCGGTCGTCCACACCCGTACAACTGCTCAGCAAGTAGCTGCTTTCAACGATGCGCAGATCAGCAAAAGTGCAAAAAAACTGTATCTGTTTAATTATGATTTTGGTCGAATTACCGCCTATGACTATGTATCCAATAAAATAGTCGCCAACACCAATCTGAAACGTAAGATCTCCTATATAGCTGCTGCTGATTATCAGGGTAATCCGGAAGTTTATGTGCCAACTGCCGACGGCTGGATCCTGATTCTGGACGGAAATAACCTTACGCTGAAAGATAAGATCTATGTGGGCGGACGGGCCATTACATCAGTAATCGCAGTAAATGAAAAACTCATTGCTTCAACCTCAGACGCCAGTGAGTCCCGGAATGACAATCAACATATTAAGATCTACCGCCGGTCAGACAAAAAAGTGATCGGAGTTACAGGCAATTACTACAATTCGCGCCTGCTGTATCTGGAAAACTCCAGTTATAACTTTATTGAGCTTAGTACCACCGTAGTTCCTGTCAACCTATCAGCCTTTACCATAGACGGTTCCGGGACACCAGTATCAAAGGGCCATAAAACTTACTTTGGCCTTGAGGTTTACCCCAGTATAATCAAGTCATTTCCTGCTGGTGACAAGTTCATTACCTCCTTATATGGAACTGTATTTAGCGCAGACCTCACCTATCAAAAAAATATAATTCAGCCAGCCGATGGACAATTGTTTTCAGACTTCGAGTTTAGCCAGGACGGATCAATGGTCTATTGCGCACATTTAAGCCTGGCAAAGATTACGGCGATAGATTATAACAGTCTGGAAATTCGAAAGACCTTCGCTACAAAATACCTCCCTGTCAGAATCTTCAGGGACGGACAGCAGCTTATTTCAGTAAACAAGTCTCCATACTACTTTTCAACAAAAGGAGAATCGGTGTATAGCGTTCAAAAATTCACATTATGATCAGGCAATCCAAATCACGATACATCGGGGCGATGGCCGTCCTGATCATTGCGGGTATTTTTTCCGCATGTACCAAAAAAGAGATAACCTACATTGATATTGAAGAACCAGGAGCCAGCGTCATCGTAGAAATGAAGGACCCTTATTCAAAATATGTACTTAAAAGTACCACCAACTTTGTCGACTCCACTTTTTATTTCAAGGTAACATCCGATTCTGCCTCAAACATTACTTATTCCTGGGATTTCGGAGATGGCACTACTTCCAGCGAGCGCAACGCAAGGCATAAATATTCGGAGATGGGAAAATATCAGGTCAAGCTCACCACCACCCGAGATAACATCGCCACCTCCGTGTGGCAGCAAGAACTGACGGTCATTAACGTGGAAACTTATCTGGACCTGTTCGGTGACAGGAGTGCGATACCCACCGACATACGGGAGCTTAAAAACAATGACATTCTGGTGCTTGGCTATTCCTATCCCAGCTCCGGGCTGAGCGAGCGAAAGGATTTCATCACCTGGCTTTCTGCAGGGATGAAACTTAAATCAAACAAAATATTTGACAAGGGCATGTACCTGGGTGCTATTATCGAAAGTACAGATGGATCCCTGGTTGCAATTGGTACCCTGTCGGGTAAAACCGATTACAATGAAGTGATCAAAATGACCGCGACCGGAGAAAAGCTCTGGAGTAAAACTTTTACAGAGGGGGACCACTTCCAGACCATTACCCAAACACCTGACGGCGGTTATATATTGACAGGTTCACGCAAGGTAACTGACCAGCTTGTCGTCCGCATGCGAGCGCTGGTCAAAAAAATCGACAGTGAGGGAAAACCGCAGTGGGAGCGCTTCTTTGGTACTGGAGATGGTCTGTCAACACCGCTGCTCGACCAGGCCGCAAATGTCATCGTGGAAACAGACGGCTATGTGTTTGCCGCCAATAAGCAGTCAAACGGTGGCAATAGCTGCAAATGCGATTCCCTGGCCGTCATCAAACTTGGCCCCGACGGGAAGGATGTCTGGAAAAAAACAGTAATGTGGGGCCTGAACAGGGAAGATCAGTCCGGTCCCGTAATCAGTTCAAAGCACAAAAACGGAACCTATATATTTGGCAGTTATGACGGCTTGTACATATTCTCAACTTCAGGCGAATTTCTGGATAGAAAGCTGTTGGAGGGCAATATGTCCTCACTCATCACCACTACTGAAGGTAATATCCAGACTTCAAGGACAGGTCCTTCCTATGTAACCGCCTATTCACATGGCTACGACGAAAACGGCGTGGTGCTCTGGTACTACACAGCCCCTGTACTCGTTCCTGTGAACGGAGGCTGGCAAAATAACCTGAGTAGTATAGCCGGCAAACTGGCTCCGCTGAAAGCCGGGGGCAGCATCCTTTCAGCCAGCTATTTTGTATCCGATACATTTAAACACGTTCCCTTCGTCGTCAAGATCGATAAAAACGGGAAGGCTATGTAGCATTGCCAGGAACATGTAACCACTACTTAAACAACCTGCCAATAATATTCCCGATCGCGGCAAAATCATCATGGTTGCTGATCGACCGCTTCTCCATATCCTCCTCCTTCACTTCCGAGAACGGGTAAATGAGCAGGTAGTTGTTGTTTTGCAGGTTCTGAGTAAGAAAATCCGGAAGAAGGCTCATCTGCGGAAGATAAGACACCATACCCCGCTTGGCCATCAGCACGATCAGCCCCTCGTCAGCCTTCAGTCCCGAAGCGATCCGCCCCGTTTCCTCCCATCCGGTCACCTCATTCAGTGAAGCCTCGATATTTGCCTTGCGGATGATCCGCTTCAGGATGCCGGTGATCTTCCCGTCTGCATAGAACTCCATAACCGCGCCCGATCTGCGCCCGATGTTCCAGACCCTCAGGAGCGCATAAAAAAAGCCAGGTTCCTGGTCAGCATGTTCCGGTATCAGCACCTTGTATCGCTTAACCGTCGAAACCGGCTGTGTAGCATGGTACACCAGGATATTCACGTGCTCATTGCGCAGGTAGCCATTATAAAGATTGTCCACAAAAGACCTGGAAAAGCCCTTACCATCCTTCAGCCCGATCATCAGGTCCGTGACCTTCTGTTCCTTCAGCACATTGGTGATCCCGCCGATGACATCATCGTCATACCTGGTCAGGGCTTGCAGCACCACATCTGCAGCCGCAGCCGTATCCACCGCCTTCTTCAGCACCTTCTCCGCATTTTTCATGGAAGATTCCCGCTTGTCTTCATTGATCACGTTCAGCGCCACCAGCCTGCTGTCCGCGGCGTCCGATTTCAGGAGCAGGCTCAGGTTTACCATACTTTCCACCGTTTCCTCGTGGTTCATGGCCAGCAGCATGTTCTCTTCGTCAGGATTATTGCCCGAAATGGTCTCTTCGTTCTCCGCATCGGCAATCCGTTGTGCACTCGACATCGAAATAAACGAGGATACTGTACAGGAAACCAGGATCAGCAGGATACTGCCGTTGAGCACATGCTCATTCAGCAACCTGATGGGTTCCCCGCTTGCCGTTTCCGAAATGATGATGTTATAGCCCACCATGACCGAAGCCAGTGTCGCTGCCGCAGATGCCGAACTCATACCGAAGATGAGCATGCCCTCGTCCCTGCTCAGCCGGAACGTCTTTTGCGTAGCGATCGCCGCCAGGTACTTGCCCCCTATCGAGCAGACGAGCATGACCGCAGCCACCCCGATGGTCTCCCAGCTTTTGAAAAACACCTTAAAATCGATCAGCATCCCCACGCTGATGAGGAAAAACGGGATAAAGATGGCATTGCCTACAAACTCCACCCGGTTCATCAGTGCGGAAGAATGCGGGATAAGCCTGTTAAGGGCCAGCCCGGCAAAAAAAGCACCGATAATGGCTTCAATACCCGCAAGCTCCGCAGCGAGCGCCGCCAGGTAAATAACGACCAGCACAAAGATATACTGGGATATTTTATCCTCCACATGCTTAAAGAACCACCTGGCGATGACCGGGAAAATGAAGAGTACGATGAAGCTGAACAGCAGGATAGATACCGACAGGGAGATCCAGAAACTGCTGTCTACCTGTCCCTGGGTCATCCCGACCACCACCGCCAGTACCAGCAGCGACAGTACATCCGTCACCATCGTACCTCCTACCGTAATGTTTACAGAAAGATTCTTGGCGATACCCAGTTTACTGACCAGCGGATACGCGATCAGGGTATGCGACGAGAACAGACTGGCGAACAGCACCGAGGTGAGCAGGTTAAAGTGCAATATATACAATCCTCCAAACAGGCCCAGTGCAAAGGGGACCGCAAAGGTATAGACGGAAAAGGCCAGGCTCTTCCATTTGTTTTTCTTGAAATCGCCCATATCGATTTCCAGACCGGCCAGAAACATAATGTACAGCAAGCCGGTCGTACCGGTAACCACTACACTGCTGTCGCGCGACAGCAGGTTATAACCATTGGGTCCCACGATGGCTCCGGCGATGATCAGGCCCAGCAGGTGCGGCACCTTGATCTTATTGAGCAGCAGCGGCGCACTCAGGATGATGATCAGTTCAAGCAGAAACTTAAGTACCGGGTCTTCTATGGGCAGGCTCAGGTGCTGGATACTCAGTAAAGGCATACTCATGGGTTTGACGGGCGTACCAGTTCAACGGAAAAACGGGCGGTGCAGTTGTTGTTCACGATGATTGTCTGTGTACCTTTCATCAAGGTGTTGCTGACTGGGGTAAGTACCACGCCGATATCTACCTTCCTGGTCGCCGTGGAATCTGTCCGGAACCGCAGCCTGACCTCCGTACTGTCCACTTCCGCGGAGTAGACACGCAGCAGTTTGTCCTTGTTGATGATCCTGGTAAAGATCCCGCTCGAATCACCGGCAAATTCCCAGTTGTCCGAGCGCTGGTCGCCCACCACATAATCGTTACAGTCCGACTCACGGCAAACCGTCTTTCCGCTCCACATACCGGCAAACCTTTCCGGCCAGGCCTGCCGGACCACGGAGTCCTGACGTGTCATCAGGCTATCGCGGAACCGCAGCAGTTGCTGGTACTCCGCAGCCTTTTCCGCAAAATCCATTTCCCGCCGGGTAATGGCCTGTTCACGTTTGTCCAGTTCTTTTTCTCGCTCACTATTCCGGCACGCCCCCAGCAGCCCGGCAATTGAAATCAGTAAAAATAATGGTATCTGTTTTATCATCATGATCCGGTTAATGTGTCTGCTCCACCCTACACTTAGCACCCCAGTCCATCATACCCTTCAAAAACCCGACCATTAACACCCCCGCAGCGCCCGTGCCTACTTCCCGGCAAACACAGCTTCCTCGACAACCTCCGAAAATTCCCTGATCACGAGCCTCGGCTTCTTCCCGTCACCCTCGAAGCTACTTAGCCGGGCCATGATCATAGCTCAGCACCCTGGACATTTTCCATTTGCCCTCTTTAAGCAACCAGAGGTTTGCAAACAGTGCATGGCCGTCCAGCCGCTCCGGCTTTCCCGAAGGCTTCAGGTAAAAAACATGTTCACCTGTAATCAGTGCGCCATACACCGTATCGGCAGATTTCAGCAAATGTATCTTTACGGTGCTGTCAAGTGGTACACGGCGCAACCGGTAATCGGGACCGCAAAGGTTCTTTTCGATACTCGCGAGCATTGCAGTCTTTCCCATGGTGACGCCGCCCTTGTCATGATAAAACTCAATATCATCAGCAATCAGGCGTTCCTGGAGCCCCAGGTCACAGCTGTTGTAACCAGACCAGAACAGGCTGTCCGCCTTCATGACTTTTTTTTCGGCAGCCATGTCCTGGGCTTTTAGGGATGTGGGGGCCGTCAGTGCAAAGCACATCGTGAGCGCGGTTATAAGGGATAAACTGGTGATCTTCATCGTAATGAGGTTTAACATTAGAGTTTGTCCGGAACCTTTTGTTTCGGAATGAAAGCCAGAAAACTGAAAAACAGGTATTATTTTATGAAAAACCTGAGCATCCCTGGCTTGTTCTAACCGTATAAATGAACACGAAATCCGCATCAGATATGGAAAACGAAAAGGCTGTGATCAGGATCAGGCATTAAAAATGTACATTTACTCCTATCTTTTTCCGTTATGAAGATCAAAAGAACCGTAAATGATCCAGCTCAGCTCCATAATACAGCAGTATGATACCGGACTGCGGATCAGCTTCCCCGACTGGCAGATTCCCGATGGCGCACGCTGGCTGATGCTGGGCAGGTCCGGCAGTGGTAAAACCACATTGCTGCATATCCTTTCAGGCTTACTGCGTCCAGTCTCGGGTGAGGTAGAGATCGATGGCACCAGCCTGTACCGGCTCGCTCCCCGGGAACTGGACCGGTTCCGCGGCAGCAGGATCGGGCTCGTATTCCAGCGCCCGCACCTCATCAGCAGCCTCACGGTTGAGGAAAACCTGCAGATCGCGCAGCAATTTGCGGGCCTCCCGCAAGACAAGGCGCGGATCCGGGAAGTACTGGATTCGCTTTCAATCAGCGATAAATCCGCCTCATTTCCGGGTCAGCTCAGCCAGGGCCAGCTGCAGCGTGTATCCATCGCCAGGGCCGTGATCAACCGCCCTGCGCTGCTCATCGCCGATGAACCTACCGCCAGTCTCGACGACGACAATGCCGCTTCCGCACTGGAACTGCTTTTTGAACAGTCCGCGCAAAACGGCGCCACACTGGTGGTCGCCACGCACGACCAGAGGATAAAACCCGCATTCAACAATACCTACCAGTTATGAACGTAGTCACCATCAGCTGGAAGAACATCCGGTCAAAACCCCTGGGCAGCGCACTGAACATCATGCTGGTCGCCTTTGGCACCGGCATCCTTACCCTCCTGCTCCTGGCCTCAGGCCAGATCAGCGACAAACTGGCCCGAAATTCCAAAGATATTGACCTGGTTGTGGGCGCCAAGGGAAGCCCGCTCCAGCTGATCCTGAGCAGTATTTACTATATCGATTTTCCTACGGGCAACATTCCGCTGAAGGATGCAGCACAGCTCATGCGCAATCCTATGGTCAGGAAGGCCGTTCCGCTCGCCCTTGGCGACAACTACAACGGCACACGGATCGTGGGAACGGATACCGGTTTTGTGGGGCTCTATGGGCTGAAACTGCATTCTGGGAGGTTCTGGCATTCCGATTTTGAAACGGTCATCGGCGCCGCCGTTGCCCGCAGCCAGCAGCTGAAGGTCGGGGACACTTTTTATGGTGCCCACGGTCTGACCGGCAGTTCGGATGTGCATCAGTCAAATGCCTATAAAGTAACCGGCATCCTGGAGGCGCAGGGCAGCGTGGCAGACGACCTCATCCTCACCACCATACCCAGCGTCTGGAAAATGCACAATGAGGAAAGTGCGCATGACCATCAGGAAGACGAGGCACACGATCATGATGCCCACAGCGAAGAAGACAAAGAGCTGACCGCGCTGCTGATCCAGTACCGCTCCCCCATGTCAGTCGCCATCTTTCCCCGCATGGTCAACGAAACGACCAATATGCAGGCAGCTTCTCCAGCACAGGAAAGCACACGGTTGTTCTCGCTGATCGGCGTGGGTGTCGATACCCTGCAATGGTTTGCGGTCCTCATTATGGTCATTGCCGGAATCAGTGTTTTCGTAAGCCTCTACAATGCCCTGAAGGAACGTGCCTATGACCTGGCTGTCATGCGGACACTGGGCGCTTCCCGCACCGCCGTTTTCGCCATCGTGATCTTTGAAGGCCTCGTGCTGACCTTTATCGGTTCCCTCGCCGGGGTGATCCTTGCCCACATCGGTATCGAACTGATCGGCAGCTACCAGGAAAGCAGTCAGGCGCGCCTCAGCGGACTCCTGTTCATGGGTTCCGAGCTGTACATCATTGCAGCAGGGCTGTTCACCGGGGTCGTCTCTTCCGTCATCCCGGCCATCCGCGCCTATAGGACCGATATCTCCGGGGTATTGTCCGGTAGATAAAGCGCTTCCGGCTTTCTGAGCCCGCGCGCGATCAGCATCGCCCCGATCTGCCGCACCAGGTCTACCGATGCCTCGATCTCGTCCTTCTGGATCGCGACGCTTTCGATATTGAACCCAAAGGGGACACAGCGTTCCGCACAAAAGGCCATGAGTTCGGCCGCGTTGTCCAGGCAGACCTTCACCGACCGCTCCAGCATGTCGTCTGCGTGCTTCAGTTCCTCCTTCAGGTCTTCAGGGATATGTATGCCCAGCCATTCCATAAAATGCAGCGTTTTCAGGGACCCGCAGGCGGTCAGCGTAAAGATAATGGCCGGCGGCGGAACCTGCCGCTCCCGGCAGGTCAGGCACAGGTCATCTACGATTTTTTTGGCATAGTCCACATTGAATATGCACTGGGAAACGAAATAAGATACCCCGCTGGCGGCCTTGTCCAGGATGCGTTTGTCTTCATCCCTCAGGGCCTGGTGCCGTTCAGGAATGGTCACTGCCCCGATCACCGAACTGGCCTCATGTTTCTTCCAGAGTGCATAAGCCTCCTTTAAAGTAGTCTTCACGACAAAGTCGGGCGCAGGCACGCCGACAAACACCGGGTAAAACTGGTGTGTCTGGAGATCGTCCAGCCATCGCGAAAGCTCGGCCCCTGTAAACTTTCCCGCGGGCCGGTAAATGATCTTGGGGATCTCAAGTGCCCCCAGGTATCTGCTGGCAAAGTCAAAGGGGTCGTGTGCGTTCAGGAAGGGGAATGGTCTTTCTTCCGGGGTGCGCGCCGACTCATCCTGTACGTCATAGACGATCAGCGCGTCAATATCGAGGGGTTGCAGCCGGGCAAGCGTCCGCTGAGCAATCTCAGCGGTCCGCTCGGGGCCTGTTTCTGCTTTTGGAGGCGTAATGCCATAGGTCAATATACCGGACTGGCCCGATCTGATCTTTTGTAAAAACATCTTTATCTGCTTAACTGATCTTTTCCCGTACCGCTCTGGCGGCGGCCACCATGTTTTCCAGTGCTGCTTTCGTTTCCGGCCATTTACGTGTCTTCAGTCCGCAGTCAGGGTTCACCCACAGGTTTTGCGCAGGCAGCAGGTCAGCTGCTTTGGTCAGCAGGGAAACCATCTCCTCTTTGCCGGGCACGCGCGGCGAGTGGATATCATATACGCCGGGCCCGATCTCGTTGGGATATTCAAAATGGGCAAAGGCCTGCAGCAGTTCCATCTGCGAGCGCGACGTCTCGATCGTGATCACATCTGCGTCCATCGCGGCAATGTGCTCGATGATGTCATTGAATTCGCTGTAGCACATATGGGTATGGATCTGAGTCGTATCCGCTACCCCGCTCGCCGTTACCCGGAAGGACTTTACCGCCCAGTCCAGGTAATGCGGCCGCTTTGCCCTGCGCAAAGGCAGGCCTTCCCGGATGGCAGCCTCATCGATCTGGATGATACCGATACCTGCCTTCTCCAGGGCCAGTACCTCATCGCGGATCGCCAGTGCGATCTGGTACGTGGTAACCTCACGCGGCTGGTCATCCCGCACAAAAGACCATTGCAGGATCGTCACCGGGCCGGTCAGCATGCCCTTCATTAATTTTTCCGTCTGCGCCGCGGCGAAGGTGGTCCAGCGCACAGTCATGTCCGCAGGGCGGCTGACATCGCCGTAGATGACCGGCGGCTTCACACAGCGGCTGCCGTAACTCTGTACCCAGCCGTTCCGGGTAAACAGGAATCCGTCCAGCTGCTCGCCGAAATACTCTACCATATCGTTGCGTTCGAACTCCCCATGGACCAGCACGTCAAGGCCGATCTCCTCCTGCCAGCGGATCGTGTCTATGGTCGCCCTTTCAATTTCCTGCCCGTATTGCTCCGGTGTCAGGTCACCCTTCTTGAACCGGGCACGCAACTGGCGGATCTCGTCCGTCTGCGGAAATGAGCCGATGGTCGTGGTGGGGAATGCCGGCAGCTTGAACCGCTCCCGGTGCAGCAGCTGGCGTACCGGGAATGCGCTGTTGCGGGTCGCGTCGGCTTCGGTGATCGCGGCAACGCGGTCCCTGACCGCCGGTTTGTGCACTTTTCCGGAATTGCGCCTGCGCTCAATGGCCGCCCTGTTCGCTTCCAGCAGTTCGGTATGGCCTTCGGTGATCTGCTTCAGTTCAGCGACTTCGTTCAGCTTCTGCCGGGCAAATGCCATCCAGTTCCTGATCTCCGGGTCAATAGCAGTTTCCTGGTCCAGGTCGATCGGGCTGTGCAGCAGCGAGCATGATGGGGCAATGATCACCCGGTCTGCACCGAGCTTTTGCGTGGCCTTTTTTATCAGCGCCAGCGATTTTTCATAATCGTTCTTCCATACATTGCGGCCGTCAACCACGCCAAGGGATAGCTGAAGTCCTTCGGGCACCAGGGCCAGTACTTCGTCCAGTTGCTCAGGCGCACGGACCAGATCAATGTGCAATGCTGCAACCGGAAGGTTCACCGCCACCTGCGTATTGTCCAGCAGGGCCTCAAAATAAGTGGCGACCAGCAGCTTCACGTCCGTCACGCGGTGAGCAATGGTCTCGTACGCATATTCAAAGGCTTCCTTGTCATTTTTGGACAGGTCAAGGGCCAGGCAGGGCTCATCGATCTGTATCCATTCCGCGCCCTGCTCCTTCAACCGGTTGATGATCTCTACATAGACAGGTACCAGCTGCCGGATCAGGTCAATGCGCTCAAAGCCCGCTTCCTTCTCCTTACCCAGCAGCAGATAGCTCACCGGGCCAACCAGTACCGGTTTGGCCTTTTCACCAAGCTGCTGTCTTGCGGCTGCATACTCGGCAAACACTTTCCCCGAAGACAGGCGGAACTGCTGCTGTGCGGTAAACTCCGGCACGATATAATGGTAATTGGTATCGAGCCATTTGGTCATTTCCATCGCGGTAATGTCCAGGCCGTCCTTCTGGTAACCGCGGGCCATAGCAAAATAAAGGTCGATCTCCCGGTTGCCTGCAATCTGGCCGACCGGGGCATAACGTTCGGGAACTGCCCCCAGCAGCAAACTGGTATCCAGCACCTGGTCATAAAAGCTGAAGTCATTGCAGGGGATCAGGTCGATACCGGCATCCAGTTGTGTCTTCCAGTTGTCTTCCCTGATCTTCCGCCCGGCTTCGTGGAGTTCATCCAGGCCGATCTTGCCCGCCCAGTATTGTTCACAGGCTTTCTTTAATTGTCTTTGGGCACCGATCCGCGGGTAACCCAGGTTTTGCGTTAGCATTTCTTTCTATTTGATTAAGGTAAAAATCTTGATAAACCGAACGATCATCTGCTTCCGGAAAGAACGATGATCTGGACAAAACTAGATATAAAAGATTTTAGACCTGTAATTACAAATAAATTCAGTGTTTTAATCTATATTTGAACATATAACAGAAAAATATACTTCAACAACCCGGTAATACACACCGGAAAAGAAAAATATACTATGGAAGATCTGGACGAAACCGACAAACAGCTGCTCAATCTTCTAGGACAGGACTCCAAACAGACCATCAGGGAACTCGCCGCCAGGGTCAATCTTTCGGCATCCCCGGTTTTTGAAAGGGTACGGCGCCTGGAGGCCAACGGCTATATCAAGAAATACATTGCCGTCATCGACGCTGAAAAAATGAATTACGGGCTGATCATTTTCTGCAATATCCGGCTGAAGCAGCACGACAAGAGCATCGGGCATGAATTTGTGACCGACATCATGCGCCTCGACGAAGTGGTCGAATGTTACAACATTTCCGGCGACTACGACTTTCTCCTCAAGGTCTACGCACGTGACATGAAGCATTACCAGGATTTCGTTTTCAACAAGCTCGGCTCCGTCAAAAGCATCGGCAGTACCCACAGCACCTTCGTCATGTGCGAGAACAAGAATTCCTACAACATCAACTTCTGATCCATCAATACTTCCTGCCGAAGGCAGAGAGCACCAGGCCGGTGACCAGTGCGCCGAAAAGATAATAGCCCACCGTCATTGCCTTGATCTCATCGGTTTTCGCAACAGACTTGGGGTTCAGGCCCAGCGGTTCGGGCAGCTTCACCGCACCGACGCCTGCCAGCAGCCCCATGGCGATAGCCTTCGTCCAGATGTGCCTTCTCCGTCCGCTGCCGATGAGGCTGTAATACAGCGTATTCGATAAGATATCACCGGCCAGGGTGAGGTTATAAAGCTCGTCCTTGTCGGTAATGTTGCCGCCGAAATGCCTGACCGTCTTTTGTAGTGCCTGCTCACCCAGGAAATCGATCCTTGGGGTGGTGCGCTTGTTTTTCAGCGATTCATGCAGGATATTCAGGGCAAGTGCCCCGCACAGCCCCGCAAATAAGTTACCGATCTTTGCCATAATCAGATGATTAAAAAAGTATTTTGTAACTATAACAATCAAACTCCCGAGGGGTTTGTTATACTTGCACACCTAGCATACACCCATCATGATGAAGACATCCGGAGTACTTTCCCGCAGTAAATTATTGCTCAGCCTTGCTGCCCTGAGCTTGCTGCTAACCACTTCCTGCAAAAAAGACAGGAAGGAAGAAGCAAAGGCAAGCGAGACCATCAGCGACATCAGCTACGGGGCGTCAGTACAGCAAAAGATGGACGTCTATCTTCCGGAAGGCCGCAATGCGGAAACCCGGGTCATTTTCTTTATCCATGGCGGCGGTTTCTTCAGCGGCGACAAGGCCAACCTTTCCGCCATCGCCCGGGAGTTGTCTGCAAAGGGATTCGCTGTCTTTAACATCAATTACCGCCTTGTCGACATCACAGGCGTGTTGAATAACCCACCTGCGCACCAGCCGAGCGTGGTGAAGATCGCCGACCAGTTGGAAGACATCCGCATGGCCGTAAACCTTGCCCTTTCCAAATCCGGCGAATGGACCTTTCGCCGGGACCATTGGTACATCGCCGGACATAGCGCGGGCGGCACCCTCGCCATGCTCTATGCGTACGGTGACCAAAACAAGGGTCAGTTTCGGGCGGTGGCTAACCTGGCAGGTGCTACGAACTTCGCGTTCAGCGACGAATCGGAACTCGGCCAGTTTGATCCGAAGATCATCGAAGTGATTTACCGGGCCGTCGGCGCAGAACCCAGGAACGAAAACAAGCTGGCCTATATGGCCGTCAGCCCCTACTGGGTGGTCAGCCGGGGCAAGGGAATCCCCACCCTGAACATCCGCCCCCAATTCAACCAGGTTTATGACTTACCCGATGGCAGCCAGGCAGAATACCAGAGATTTACCGACCTGCTGAACGCAAAATCAGTAGTCAATAAATGGGTCGAGGTTACCGGGGCAGACCATGGTTTTTCACGGCCCGCCGACCAGCAACTGGTACTCCATGAAACGGTCAGCTTCTTCGATGGACATTAAACCCTGAAAATGACCGGATATTTTTTTAAATTTGCAGCGCACTAACACCCCCCGCATGTAGGATTAAAATTTCTTTCGCAAAATAGATCGGCAGCCCAGGCTGTCATGGTTTCATTTTACAAATAGAAATTTTATGCTGATCCTACAGGACATCACTTATCTCCATCCGAACCAGGACGTGTTGTTCAGCAACATTTCCCTGAAACTCAATACCCACGACAAAGCGGCGCTGACCGGCAATAACGGTACGGGAAAATCTACGCTGTTGCAAATCGCCGCTGGCAGGCTAAAACCCGCCGCGGGAACTTTAACCGTGCCCGAAACGCCCTGGTACATTCCTCAGCTGACTGACCAGTACAATCACCTCAGCATCGCAGAGGTACTGGGCGTAGACCGCAAACTGAAGGCATTCCGGGAAATCATCGACGGCCACATGAACGAAGACAACCTGGCCCTGCTCAATGAAGACTGGACGATCGAAGAACGGAGTCAGGAAGCCCTCGCCCGCTGGGGCCTGGACGGGATCAGCCCGGACAGAAAGCTGGGATCGCTCAGCGGCGGACAGAAAACAAAGGTCTTCCTTGCCGGGATCCAGATTCATCAGCCACAGCTGGTACTGATGGATGAGCCGAGCAACCACCTGGACGGCAAGGCCAGGGCACAGCTTTACGAATACCTTACCACATGCAGGGAAACCCTGCTGGTGGTCAGCCACGACCGCAGCCTGCTGAACCTGCTGGATAAGACCTATGAGCTCAGCAACAAAGGGATCACCTGTTTTGGCGGCAATTATGAGTTTTATGCCAGTCAGAAGGCCATCGCACGTGAAGCACTTGACCACGACCTGAAGGAACAGGAAAAGGAATTGCGCAAGGCCGGGGCGGCGGAGCGGGAGACGCTCGACCGCAAACAGAAACTGGATGCCCGGGGAAAGAAAAAACAGGAAAAGGCAGGACTGCCCACCATATCCATGAATACCCTCCGCAATAATGCGGAAAAAAGTGCGGCCAGGCTAAAAAACACCCATGGTGAAAAAAAGGAGCAATTGCTCAGCGGCCTCAGGCAGCTCCGCGCCGGCCTGCCCCCGGAGGAACACATCAGGCTGGACCTGGAAGATCCCGCGCTACATTCCGGAAAAGTGCGCTTCAGTGCCGAAAACATCAATTACGATTACGGGCTGGGGCAGCTCTGGTCACGCGACCTTAGCTTTGACATCCGCAGCGGAGATCGGATACTCCTCAGCGGGGAGAACGGTTCGGGAAAGACGACCCTGATCCGCATCATCCTGGGCGAACTGGAACCAGGGGCAGGCCGCATTTTCAGGACAGATGCCAGTACCCTGTACATCGACCAGGATTATTCGCTCATCGACAGCCGCTATACAGTTTATGAACAGGCACAGCATTTCAATACCGGTAAACTGCAGGAACACGAGATCAGGACCCGGCTGAACCGCTTTCTCTTTGGCAGGGAAGACTTAGACAAGCCCTGTAACGCACTCAGCGGCGGGGAAAGGATGAGGCTGACACTTTGTGCGCTGAGCATACGCGACCAGGCACCGGATATGATCGTCCTCGATGAGCCCACCAATAACCTGGATATCGGCAATATAGAGGTCCTCACCGGGGCCATCAGCAGCTACAGGGGGACACTGTTGGTGGTATCCCACGATGCTTACTTCATCAGGGCACTCAACCTGGCCTTTAGGCTGTCCACCACATCGGGAGATAAAACATCGTTGTCCTGGTAGGCCATATCCTGTACCAGGTACTCTATGAGCAACCAGGAACGGTCTACGATGGACGCCAAAGGCCTCATCACCGGGCCGGCAGCATGCTGGCCCGACGGATCGGGGAACAGACGGTAGGTTTTGGACTGACTGGTCATAACAATAGGTTTATAGTTGTAAATATAATGATAATCAGGTGGTCTGCAATACCTGTCTTTCAACAGAAATGATTATTTTGGTTGTTCATACACATTGAAGCTAACCAAATGAGACCCGACCTCTTCAGGCAATTGTTCCTGCTTATCCTGCTGTGGCTTGTGTTGCCGCAAAAAGGCTCCGCAAAGCCAGGTATTGTTAAACATCGCGATCTTTCCGCCTCAGCTGCCCGGTGGATCGCTCCCGCAACGGATGCCAGCCAGCCCAATACCTGGATGGCCTGCCGGAAGACGTTCAACCTGGGCCGCAGACCCGCCAGCGTAATGGCCCGTATTGCTGCCGACAGCAAATACTGGCTGTGGGTAAACGGGAAGATGCTTGTCTTTGAAGGTGGCCTCAAACGCGGCCCGGACCCTGAAAACACCTATACAGACCAGGCAGACCTGGCCCCTTACCTCAAAACTGGCAGCAACGTCATTGCGGTGCTGGTCTGTTATTTCGGCAAGGAGGGCTTCTCGCACAAATCCAGCGGCAGGGCCGGGCTCTTCTTTGAAGCGGCTGCCCTGCCTGAAGTAAACAGCAACCAGAGCTGGAAATGCCAGGTGTTACCGGCCTACCAGACCGCGGCTGCCCCGCTGCCCAACTACCGCCTGCCGGAGTCGAGTATCCTGTACGATGCCCGGAAGGCTACGGATGGCTGGCAGACGGCTGCATTCAATGACAGCACCATGCCCCGGGCCAGGGAACTCGGCCCTGAAGGTTCGGCACCCTGGAACCGGCTCCTGCCCCGCCCCATTCCGCTGTTCAGGGACTTCGGGCTGAAGGCCTATCCTCAGGCGCCCGCATTCCCTTTTGTCAGCAAGGGCGACACCATCGTCTGCAACCTGCCTTACAATGCGCAGGTCACACCGTACCTGGAAATAGAGGCACCGGAAGCTGGCCGCAAGATCAGCATGTTCACCGACAATTACCTGCTTTTCCTGAAGGGGGAAGTAAACCTGCGCTCAGAGTACATTACCCGCAAGGGACGGCAGCACTATGAAAGCCTGGGCTGGATCAACGGGCATAAAATGTACTATGTCATCCCTGAAGGCATCAGGGTCCTCGGCCTTAAATACCGGGAGACCGGGTACGATACGGAGCTCAGCGGCAGTTTCAGCTGTGACCACGCCTTTCTGAACCAGCTCTGGCAGAAGGCACAGCGCACCCTTTACCTGAACATGCGCGACAGCTATATGGATTGCCCTGAACGCGAAAGGGCCCAGTGGACGGGAGATGCGGTGAACGAATCCGGACAGGCCTTTTATGCCCTCTCCCCCTCAAGCCATGCCCTCGGCCGCAAATGGCTGCATGAACTGGTGGCCTGGCAGAAGAAGGACAGCAGTCTTTTTGCTCCTGCTCCCGCAGGGAACTGGGATAAGGAACTCCCCGATCAGTCTATGGCCAGCATCGGCTACTACGGGCTCTGGAACTATTACCTGCATACCGGCGACAGGCAGACCCTCCGCGATGTCTACGATGGCGCCAGACGTTACCTGCTGGCCTGGAAGCTGAATGACCAGGGTACGGTCATCTTCAGGCCGGGGGGCTGGACCTGGGGCGACTGGGGTGATAACCGCGACATGCTGCTGCTGTATAACCTCTGGTATTACCTGGGCCTGAAGGGCATGCAGCTGACGGCAGCCGAGATCGGGCGTACAGAAGACGCGGCGACTTACGATACGCTGATGCAGCGGTTCGCACTTTCCTTTAACCGGCAGTTCTGGAACGGCAGCGCCTACCGGGACCCTGCCTACAAGGGCCGGACGGATGACCGCACACAGGCCCTGGCCATCTTGTCGGGCATTGCCGGGGAAGAGAAATACCCTGCCCTGCTCAAAGTCTTTCAAACGGAAGCACATGCGAGTCCCTATATGGAAAAGTATGTCTTTGAAGCCATGTTTGTGATGGGACAGGAAAAGGAAGCCCTGGAACGGCATGAAAAACGCTTCAGGCCCATGGTCAGCAACCCCAGGTTCACGACCTTGTTCGAGGTCTGGGAAATGAATGATGACGGTACCGGCAACGGAACGGTAAACCATGCCTGGAGCGGTGGCGGACTGACCGTCCTTTCCCAGTACCTGTCGGGTGTGGCCCCGCTGAAACCGGGCTACACGCAGTTCCAGGTCAAACCGCAGCCCGGTCCCCTGCAGCGTTTCGATACGAACGTTCCTTCCCGGGCGGGGAACATTAAAGTGAGCTGGAAACAGGATGGGAGCAAACAACTGATGACGCTCACCGTACCCCGGGATACAGAGGCATTCGTGACCCTGCCGGGAACAGGCTACCAGCAAATCCTGCTCAACGGCAAAGCTGCCTGGAAGAAGGGCGATGCCAGAAATCCCTTCGGAATGCTCAGGCTGAAAGGCGGAAGCTGGAAAATCGAAGCCAGTTAGGTCTTGACAGTCCGGCACCAAATCAATATGTTTGTACATATTGAACTAAAATGAATCGAAATGTATAAACATAAATACCTGCTGCCCGCCCTGCTCCTGCTCTTTTCGTGTGCCAGCCGAAAAGAAAACCTGCTGCAATATGCCGATCCGGGGATAGGGACGGCACACAGCCGCTGGTTCTTTTATACGCCGGCCGCTGTGCCCCACGGGATGGCCAAGCTGGCGCCTTCCACAGACGGACATTACGGAAACCCCAGCGGCTGGGAGGCCGTCGGCTATGACGTCAGGCATAAGTCCATAGAAGGCTTCGTCCATTTCCATGAATGGCAGGTGGGCGGCGTATCGGTCATGCCTGCCACTGGCCCGCGACTGCTGGTTCCCGGCGACCTGGAAGACGCAGAGAAAGGGATAAAGAAAGGCTACCGCTCTCTTTTTGACCATACCGACGAGGTGGCCAAACCAGGTTATTACAAGGTATTCCTGAAAGATTACGGAATTACTGCCGAGCTGACGGCAACGGAGCGTACCGGATTTCACCGGTATACCTTCCCCGAAAGCAAGGATGCCAGGATCATCCTGGATATCGGCAACAAACAGGGCGAAAGCGGCGAGGTACTGGATGCAGGGGTCAGCATGACCGACGATACGCATTTCGAAGGTTTTGTGACGACCTATCCCGCCTACATCAGGAAATATGATCCCCAGGGGAAGATCAATATGTACTTCTACGGCGAGATCAGCAGGAAACCGGCCATTACAGGCGGCTTTAACAAAGAAGGATTCAAAGAGAACACGAGATCGGCTACAGGAAAGGGTGCGGGAATGTTCCTGGAGTTTGCGACTAAGGCCGGTGAAACGATAGAACTCAAGGTCGGCCTTTCCTATACTTCGGCGGCCAGCGCAAAGAAAAACCTGGAAGCAGAAGCCGGCACAATGAATTTCGACCAGGCCAGGGCCCGTGCGCAACAGATCTGGGCGCAGGAACTGGGCAAGCTCCGGGTAAGTACCGCAGACCGGGCCGCAAAGACCAAGTTCTATACCGGTCTCTACCATGCATTGCTCGGACGCGGCATCATCAACGATCACGGAACGCCTGACCGCTACAACACCGACGCGATCTGGGGCGCGTTCTGGAACCTCACCCAGTTATGGGCACTGTCCTATCCGGAACACTACAACCATTATGTACAGTCGCAGCTTGACGTTTACCGGCAGCGGGGCTGGTTTGCCGATGGGGTCAGCAATGGGCATTTCACTTCAGGCGTAGGCACCAATTTCGTGGGCCTGGCCATTGCCGGCGCCTATCAGTGCGGCATCCGCGACTACGATACGGCACTTGCCTGGAAGGCCATTAAGGAAAATGAAACCAATGGCCGCAACCGGCCGGTCGGCTCAGGCAAGCTGGATGTGGAGGCTTTTATCCGGCATGGCTATTCCCCTTTCCTGGAGGAAGACCGGACCGACTCAACAGGTTCGAGGTTTTCGGCTTCCCATACCATGGAATACAGCTACAGTGCCTTTGCGGCTGCCCAGATGGCGAAGGCAATGGGTAAAACCAGCGACTATGATTTCTTCATCGGTAAATCCAATGGCTGGAAGTTACTGTTCAACCCTGAAAGCAAACTCATCCAGCCAAAAACCGCAGACGGCCGTTTCATCGGTAAGTTTGACCCGATGGAGCCCTGGCGGGGCTTCCAGGAAGGAAACGCCGTGCAATATACCTTCTATGTGCCGCAGGATCCTGCCGGGCTGATCGGCGCCGTTGGAAAGGATACGTTTAACGACCGGCTGGACGGCATTTTTACCACTGCACAGCAAAACAGCTTCGGTGGCGGAAAGACCATCAATGCCTTTGCCGGCATCAAGGCCAGTTACAACCACGGCAACCAGCCGAACCTGCATGTGAGCTGGCTGTTCAATTATTCGGGCAAGCCCTGGCTCACGCAGAAATGGACCAGGGCCATCTGCGACGAGTTTTACGGGACAGAGACCATTCACGGTTACGGCTATGGCCAGGACGAGGACCAGGGCCAGCTGGGCGCCTGGTATGTCATGGCATCGCTGGGCCTGTTTGATGTAAAAGGACTTACCGACCTGCGGCCGGCCATCCAGCTGGGCAGTCCCTTATTCGACCGCGCAGACATCCGGCTGGGCAATGGCAAAAAACTGAACATCGTGACGGTCGGCAACAGCAAGGAAAACGTCTATGTACAGGACGCGAGCTTCAACGGAAAGCCGCTCAGCAATGCCTGGATCTACCGGGACGAGCTGATGCAGGGCGGAAAGCTGGTCTTCAGAATGGGCGCGAAACCCAACGAACGATGGGGCAGCCAGGTGCCGCCCCCCTCGGTTCAGTGACGCTCCTTCCAGAACGATTCGATCTCTTCCAGTGACCTGCCCCTGGTCTCGGGCAGCAGCTTGTATACCGTAATGAAGGCGATCAGGCAGAAGAAACCGAAGATCCAGAAAGTAGCCGCCGTACCTGCACCGCGCAGCAGCATCGGCGTAAGTTGGCCCATGATGGTGTCGGCTACCCACATCACCATAATGCTCAGTCCCATGGCCTTGCCCCTGACGTGTGTGGGAAAGATCTCCGATGCCACGACAAACTTCAGCGGCCCTATGGAAAAGGCGAAACAGGCCAGGAACAGGATCATGCTTGCGATCAGCAGGATGCTTCCCGTCATTCCCTGCCAGAACAGTACGCCTGTCAGCAGCAAGCTGACCGTCGCACCCAGCGTCCCCGCGATATACAGTGGCCTTCTGCCCCACTGGTCTACCTTCCAGATGGCAATGAAGGTGAACAGCAGGTTGGCGGCCCCAAAGACGATCTGACCCATAAAGGAACTGCTCAGGGCGATCCCCGCGTCGCTTAGGATCGACGGTCCGTAGTAAATGATGGCATTGATGCCGCTCAGCTGGGAAAACAGCGGCAGCAGGATACCGAGCCACAAGGCTTTCCTCAGCCCGGGTGAGAACAGGTCTTTATAGCTGCCCTTTTTTTCCGCCGCCTGTACCGCGTCTTCGATACCGATCTTCGCCAGTATCTGCTTTCCCTCGGCTATAAATCCCCTGCGGATCAGCCAGCGGGGGCTTTCAGGGACGAAAAACAGACCCACCAGGAATAAGGCCGCCAGCAGGATCCCTACACTGAACATTCCGCGCCAGACTTCATCTGCATAGATCAGCCCGGCCAGCCCGGTCATGGACCGGTGTGTTTCCGAAAAGCTGAGCAACAGGGAATTGCTGATATAGGCCAGCAGGATGCCAACGGTGATCGCCAGCTGGTAACACGTAACCAGGCGGCCCCGCACAGCGGCGGGCGCGATCTCTGAAAGGTACAGGGGCACCACGATAGAGGCAATGCCAACCCCTACACCCCCGGCCAGCCTTGCCGTGATCAGCAGGCCGAGCGAATGTACCAGGGCGCAACCAGCGGCCGAGCCCAGGAACAGCAATGCGGCCAGGAACAACAGCTTACGCCTGCCCAGCCGGTCACTGAGGTCGCCCGCAAAAGCCACTCCGGCAATACAGCCTACCAGCGCAGAAGAAACGAACCAGCCCTCCTGCGCGGCGCTCAGCGCAAACTGCTCCCGTACAAAGGGCAATACTCCGGAAATAACGGCCATATCAAAGCCGAAAAGAAGACCGCCCAGTGAGGCGACCACCGTGACCAGCCCCAGGTAAAATCGATGAGATGCATTCATAAAGTCAATATCTGGTTAAATAAACTTACACAAAAAGGGCTACATGCCGTACCCGTCCTTCACAAAGGAACGGACCACCTTCGCCCTGCCCGCACCGTAGTTCAGGAGCTTATAGCTTCCCGCAGCGGCAGGTACGATAAAGGTTTCGGCATAGTGATACCTCTGGACAGGCTGCCCTGCAATGGCTACGCCGACCGACGCACCTTCTACCAGCATGAGCACATGACAGGCATCGTTCGTCAGGTTGTCCGTTTCGGTATCGAATTCCATACGCTCAACGGCGTAAAAATGGTCGGGGTGGGTACTCAGGCTGACCAGTTCCCAGTCACTGCCCCTGGCCGTTACCTCCTGCTTCGAAATGAGCTCTTCGCGGACCGCGTCGCCCTTTCTTTCGAAGCGCAGGTTATGGAAGGCGTGGGCGATGTTGATCGGCCTGGGGTTTCCGTTCAGGTCGAGCGACAGCCAGTCGTACATCTTAAAGGTAAAGATATATGGAGTGGCACTGATCTCCAGCACCATATTGTTTTTTCCGGAACTGTGTACCGTACCGTTGGGGATCAGGAACAACTCATGCTTGCGCGAAGGGAATTCCTGCACATAACGGGTGACTTCGAGCGGCTCTTTCCTGGCCTGGCTGTCTTCCAGCGCTGTCCTGAAGGCTACCGGGTCAATGTCCTCCCGGAAACCGAGATAGACCTTTGCATCAGGCTTACAGTCAATGATATAATAGGTTTCATCCTGGGTGATCTGCTCACCGAAATGCGCCCGGATATATGGCTTCGAAGGATGGCATTGTATGGACAGGTTGCCACCGTCGAAAGTATCCAGGAAATCGAAGCGGATCGGAAAATAAGGCCCGAACAGCCCGGCATGTTTCCCGAGCACATTTTTGTATTCGTACTGCATCATCAGGTCGAAGCTCAGTTCGAGCAGGTTGCCGTCGCTTTCCAGCACAATACCGTTTTCGGGGGTGATGAGCTCAAAAGACCAGGCATAATTGACCTCATCGGTATTGATGCCCCTCAGGTGCTCCTTCATCCACTGGCCGCCCCAGGAGCCTTTCTCGAACCAGGGCCTGGCCCTGAACGCCGAATGGCCAAGCCTGCTGAGCGCCTCCCGGAGACCATTTGCCGGCATCCAGCTGATGTCATCTCCCTGCTGCGCATCGGCAAATACGCTGATACGATCAAGTAAGGTACTGCGGTGCTTGTCCAGCACCACCCAGTCTACGAAGTAGAAACGCTTATACATTGCGGTAGCGGCTTCAGGGCGCGTTTTCCCGAGGTTGGTCACCGATCCCGCGCGCATACGGTACTGCAATTCATTTTTGGGCAGTTCCAGGTAAATGACCGGCGCGTCCCAGCCGCACAGCGCCGCACCCGGCCCGACAACGATGTTCAGGTCTGCCCCGCTGCCGGAAACAACCGATGTGATGGAACTTTCGTAAAAATCTCCGAGCTCAAGGCCTGTGCGTGTGCCCCATACGTCTTCCGGCGCACCGAGAAACGGACCAACCATTTCATCCAGCAATGCTTCCGCCTTCAGGTGGTCGCGCACATCATGCCAGTTGACCTTCAGGCCCTTTTCCGCAAAGTGCAGTCCCAGGGCATGCCTGATCTCGTCATAAAATACACCTGCATAGCCGTCGATGACCAGCAGCGGATGCCGGGCGGCCCAGTCTGCCAGTGTATCAAAACCACGGAAGATCTGTCCCTCCCCCACTGCAAAATGCGGAAAGTGTTCATAGACCGGTTCTGTTTCCCCCTGTTGTTCCAGGCGGGCCGGGAGTAAAGGCTGGCTGCTGTCCCGCCATTTTCCGGCCGTTATGTTCGCTGTAATATTTTCCGTGCTTTCTGTCTGCTGCATGATCTGACCCTTATCTGATTATCAATATGTACATACATACAAACATAATCATTTGGGCCACCTGTACAAATTAATTTTCATAATATTGTGTAAGTAAACAACCAATGAAACTGTCGCTAAACCATAAAAGCCCTATTCCGCTGCACATCCAGGCCGAAGACCTGCTGCGCCGGATGATCAAAGACCCTGAATTTCAGAATGGTAAACTGCTGCCCAATGAGGTCGATCTTGCCGCACAGCTGCGCATCTCCAGGACTACGCTGAGACAGGCCCTGAACAAACTGGTCTATGAAGGGCTCCTGGTCAGGAAAAAAGGCGTGGGCACCAAGGTCGCCGATACCGCGGTCAGCTCAAAATCTGCCAACTGGCTCAGCTTCTCGCAGGAAATGAAGGCCAGGGGCATTCCCATCCGCAACTTTGAACTGCACGTCAGCTGGGCCTATCCCGAGGAAGCGGTAACTGCCTTTTTAGAGGTGCCCGCAAACCAGAAGCTGCTGAAAGTCGAACGTCTCCGCGGCCGTCCGGAAGGCCCCTTCGTTTACTTTGTCTCCTGGTTCCATCCGGGCACCGGGCTTTCGGGGGAAGAAGACTTTAAAAGGCCCTTGTACGACATCCTCGAACAGGACTACGGGATAGTGGCCGAACTTTCCCGGGAAGAGATCAGCGCAAGGGGCGCAGACAAGTTCATTGCCGGAAAGCTGGAGACAGAAACCGGGAGCCCTGTACTGTTCCGGAAACGCTATGTCTACGACCAGGACGGACGCCCCATTGAATACAACCTGGGTTATTATAAGGCGGACAGCTTTGTATACAGTGTCGAAAGCCGCCGCGCCACCTAAAGCCCCCAGTCCTTATTGGGTACCGGGCCCATTTCCAGCACGAGGGAACCGCCCTTAAGCAGTTCAGCAGCAGGGAACTTAAAGGAATTCAGTGGTTTTCCGTTCAGCACCGCGTTCTGCACAAACTTATTGTCCCTGGAGGCATTTTTCGCCTCAATGACAAACGACTTCCCGCGGCCGTACTGCATGCCCAGATCGATGGTCACCTTAGGGTACAACGGACTGGCGATCTCATAGACCGGCTCCGTACTGCAGCCGCCGTCTGTCTGGAACAGGCCAAGCGCAGCCATGATGAACCAGGCGCTCATCTGTCCCTGGTCTTCGTCGCCCAGGTAGGCATTGGCCAGCCCGTACCCGTAATAGCGCTCGATGATCGCACGGCTCCATTGCTGGGTCAGCCATGGGCGCTTCACCCAGTTGAACAGGAAGGCAAAGTGCATGGACTGCTGGTTGCCCTGGATCACCGGGTAGTCCCAGTACTGGTCACCGGGCGCATTAAAGCGCAGCTTATTGCTCTCGGTAAAGCCCCAGGTCAGGCGGTCAATGAATTTGTCCGCTCCGATCTCCCTGGCCAGCGCGGGAACATCCTGCGGCACAAAATAGGTCAGCTGCCAGGCGTTCCCCTCTACATAATGTTCGTTGGCGCCCGACTTGAAGGGGTCGAAATCCGGCATCCAGCTCCCGTCAGACTTGCGCAGCCTGGCATAACCGGTTTCCTTGTCAATGGCGTTGCGCCAATAGCCGCCCCTTTCGGCAAATACCTTTTCATCTTCCTTTTTACCCAGGGCCCTGGCCATCTGCGAAACGGTCCAGTCGTCGTAGGCATACTCCAGTGTATTGGAAAAACGTCCCTTGTCATAAGGCACGTACTTGTGCTCCAGGTAAGGAATCAGGTCCCGGTTGCCCGCATAGCCCAGCCCAACCTTCTGGGAAGGGGTGGTCTGCATTTTTTTCATGGCCTCAAAGGCTTTTTCCGCATCAAAATCGCGGATCCCCATCTGATAAGCACTTACCATCAGCGGGATCTCATGCTCGGCGACCATGACCGGCACGTAGTTCATTCCCGCAGGTCCTTTGGCCAGCCAGCCATTGGTATTGTACATGGCCAGCTGCGACTTTACCCAGCGGGAAGACCATTCCGGGGTAACCAGATTCCAGAACTGGTTCAGGTTCCAGAAGGTGTTCCAGAAGGCATCGCAGCCCAGCGCGAGCTCACCGGGTCCTTTCAGCTGCTGTACTTTCTGGAATGCATCGACCCATTGCCCGTTGAGGTCACTCCAGGTGTTCCTGCTGGCCAGCGCACGGTACATATTACTGTAGAACCGTACTTTTTCCCGCCGGTCTGCCGTCTGTATCTTTAACCTGCCGATCAGTGCGTTCCAGGCCCTGAGCTGTCCCTGCCGCACCTTTTCAAAGCTCCAGCCATAAGGCACTGCGATTTCCTCCCGCAGGTTCATGGCCGCGTTTTCCAGGCTCACGAGCGAGATGCCGGTACGTACCTGGACGACCGGGTTTTCACGGGTATCGAACTCTACCCAGGCGCCTGCATCTTTTACCGCGCCTGAAGACACGATACCGGTCTCAGCTGTCTGCCCGTTGGTCCAGGTACCGAACTTCCGGATGGGGCGGTCAAACTCCATGACGAAGTGTATTTTATAATCCTGGTTCACATCACCCGACCAGGCACCCGGCGTAAACTGCCTGCTGATGCCCTCAATACGCCGGTCGCTTACCTTTCGCAGCGTTACATCCTTCAGGTCATACCGGTATTCGGCAGGGATCTGAAGATCGATCATGATCCTAGAATCCGTTCCTTTGGGATAAGTATAGCGCTGGAAGCTGCACCGTGTGGTCGCGGTCAGTTCTGCCTTGATGCCGTAATCCTTCAGTACCACCTCATAGGCCCCCAGGGGAGCTTTCTCCGTAGCCTTATCGATCTGGGAGCGGTAACCCCCGTCTTCACTCCGCTGGCCACCCATCCTGAGCTTCAGCGGCCCGTTGACCGGCAGGGTGCCCAGGCCGGCCATTGTCCATTCGTGGATATGGCTGAAGGTGCCGATGCTTTCGTAGATCGGGTCATACCCGGCCTGCCATCCTGCATCCTGGTTGTCCGGGCTTAGCTTGACCATGCTGAACGGCATCCAGGGTCCGGGTGCGATCATCCAGCGGGAATGGGCCACCCCCATTTTGGTATCTACATAACCGGCAGGCGTCTCCGGTATACCCGGCGCCCGCCGTACGGTGCCGGATTGGAGCAATGCCCCGTCCGCATAAACTTCATATTTACTTTGCCTCGCTGTCTTTACTGCAGGCATCGGGACCTCAAACTGGTATCTTGCTGTATCCAGACGCTGGCTGAACACCTCTTTCCCGTCAAGCTTCACGCTGAGTACCGGCTTCCCGGCCAGGTGCTCGGCGTCGACGATCAGTGGCTGGAAGCGGCTGCCTTCCCGCTCCAGTTCATAACCCGCGGCAGCAACATCGCGAAGGAACACCTTTCCTGGCCTGACCAGCTTCGTACCGGCAGGGCCGGTCAGTTTTACCTGGTCAAACACCAGCCAGCTGCCTTCTATGCTGGTCATCCGGATTTCATTACCCCCTTTCCTCAGCAATCCTGCAGGCAGCGGGATCTCGACCAGACACTCCCGGGCACCGGACAGGTCCCCTGCTATGGTATTGTCCTTTTCCTTTTTGGGCAGTTTGTTCAGGAAAGACCTGCCGTTGACGGTAACTTTGAGCCAGGGCGGCGTGGGCTGCTGATAGCCCAGCAGGTCGATCACCAGTTTCCAGTTGCCGGAAGCCGGTTGTGCCTCCAGTCCGAAAAGGATATTGGCATTGTGCGTGCGCGTACCGGCAGTCGGTCCTGTGCCTGCCCAGCCATCACGCGGGCCGGGCAATACATACGGCCAGTCTTTCTGTGCATCTGAGTACCCGACCAGGAAGTACCGGTCTTCCCAGCCATAGTCCTGATGCAGGAAATCCTTATATCCGGACGGGGCCAGCGCCATCCCCTCACTCTTATTGTCGTTCTTTCCGATTTCCCAAAGGGTCCGCTGTGCCAGTGCATGGCCTGCGGACAGCCAGGTAAAGATAAGTATGCCTGCGCCCTTCCAGAGGCTCCCGTATAAATTGATCTTGTTCATATCCGGATATATTTGTACATACATATTTAGGTAAATATTTCCATACTTGGTAAATAATCTGGATTTTTCTCCTGGAAACACTCTTGACAACCGGAGTATGTAAATACATACTAGCGTTTGCCGGTCTCGATCACTTCCAGGTTGCGCAGGCGTCCATCTGCCACATCAAAGCGGACAAGCGTCTTTACTTTATGCCAGCCCGAATTACCGGCCGCACCGGGATTGATGTGCATGCAGCTGATCTTCGGGTCGAACATGACCTTAAGGATATGGGAATGTCCGGTGATGAACAGTCCCGGCGGGTTGGTATAGATTTCGGGCTTTACCTGGGGTGAATATTTTTCGGGATACCCGCCGATATGCGTGATCCAGACGTCCAGTCCTTCGATGCTGAACCTCAGGTGCTCCGGGAATACGGCCCTGACCTCGCCGCCGTCGATATTGCCGTAGACACCCCGCAAAGGCTTGAAATCCGCCAGCGGGCCTGCTACCCCCGCACCGAAATCACCGGCGTGCCAGATCTCGTCACAGGACTCAAAATGCCGGAATACGGCGTCGTCAAGGAAACCATGAGTATCGGAAAGCAAGCCTATTTTTACCATGCAGCAAACGTAATCATTTTCGGTGCAAACTCAGGACGGCCGGTTTGCCGTATGGTCGTTGATCCTGTGGATCACTTCATCCAACTCTCCGGCCACCTTGCCCAGGTCAGAAATCAGCTCCGATATCTCGGGCGGTACATTGGCCTTGTCCATTTCAAAAATACGGACGATCCCGAGTATCCGGGCCAGCGGCCCCCTCACCTCATGTGACTGCATACGGGCAATTTCCTTCAGGCTCTCAATATAGCCCAGCCTTTCGGTAACATCCTGCGCAATGCCTTCATAGAAAAGAGGTTCCCCATCCTCACCGGTAATCGTTGTTGCCTTTTGCTGGATCCACTTCACTGTTCCGTCCTGGAGCAGTACCCTGTGGAGAAATTCATTTTCCACCGGCTGAGGCGTGTTCAGCATGGCTGCATCCGGAAACAAATGCCGGTCCTGGGGATGTACCGACTTCAGCAGGGACGCATAATCCGGCTTGTAATCTTCCTTTGAGAATCCCCAGATCCGGTAAACTTCGTCACTCCAGTACAACTGATGGCTTTTCAGGTCCAGCCGCCAGTAACCAAGCTTCGCGATTTTCTGTGCAGACAACAGCTGCCGTTCATGATCCCTGAGGCGCTGCTTGCTGGCCTCCAGCCTGTTGATATAGGAATCCATCTTCCTGTACTGCCTGCCCAGAGAAACGAATAAAATCAGAGAGGTCAGCACCACGAAAAGAGTGCCTTTATACGTTTGGATGACATCTGCCTTTTCCGGGTCGAACAGTGCGTCGATCAGCCGGTCGCTCAATACAATCCATACAACACCTGTGAAAAGGTATATGAGTGTTACGCTGATGGCATTGCCCGACTTCATGTATTATCCTTAAGCATCTAATATAAGAAAAAAGATGAAGCTGCCAAGAGAAAAAAGATCGCCGCGGAAGCCATACCCTTAAGCATCAGGACGGGACATAAACCGCCGCTATGATGGCAGAAGGGTTGCATGATTTGCTGTTCAGCATGGTCTGGAATCCCCCTGCCCTGGCGTAATAATTCAGCTCGAAGGCCACGACCGTAAGACGACCAGATTTCGCTTCAACAACCCATTGCTGTGCGGGCACGTTAGCCTCATCCTTGTCAATTTCCAGCTGAAAATACCTGGATGCCCCCTCCTTCCTGGTAAGCAGGTCTATTTCGATCGCTTTTACATCCATCAGACAGCCCGTCGCTCGCCATGGGAACCTCATGTCCGCACCAGGTTTAAACTCCGGCAGGCCGATCGTCAGTTCCTCTCCCTGTACCTGCACGACCGGCTCCACCCGGAAATAGTTTTTGAGGGGCGAATGTATATTGTACTCAAAACCCTGCAGGCGATGGAAGCTGCCTTCACGGAAACTGAATGTCTTCGTTTCTTTGTCAAAACATTGCCGCATCGCTTCCGCTACCTCTGTAACCAGCCGGTTGACCATTGCCCCGTCATAGAAGTTTTCAGGGCCTGTGTATCCGCGGATCAGCCGGGCAAGCGTACTTGACTGTCCGAACAGACCGGCACTTTGCTTTGTAGCCGCAGTCTGCCTGGGATGAAATGATTTGATTTGCAGGACCGTTTTGTCGCGCCATTGTTTTATCGTGACCTTGCCGAGGAGCCCGGTAAGGTTCTTTCCTTTCAAAATTGCCATAATTCAGTTTTTATCTGGTTAGTTAAAATACCGGCGCGAATATACAACAATAAGGGGTATGCTATTACTGAGAACATCTTGGCAGCATACTTACAGCATGTTGAGTCCACGTTTTTTCCGTAAAAACGTGGACTCAACGTGGACTCAACACGGAGGGAACATGGAGGGAGTGGTAACCTGGGTACTACTTTGCATTTCTTGATTTTTTTCTATTTTAGCAGCAAATCTAAGTTAATGCTTTACAAACCCGGCTTGCACATTTTAGCTGAATTTACCAGTGACCGTGAGGCGCTGCTTTCTGCATCTGAACTATCAAAAAACCTTTTTGACCAACTGATCTCAGCACATGGCCTTCAAAAAGTAGGAGAAGTGTACCATGATTTTGAAGGTGGAGGATTTACCGGAGTGGTCTGCCTTACAGAGTCTCACCTTTCCATTCATACCTGGCCGGAATTTAGCCTGGCAACCTTCGATGTGTTCCTTTCCAATTACAGGAATGAAAATTCGGAGAAAGTCAGGCAGATTTACCGGGATGTGCTTGAGTTCTTCAGCGGCGTTGAAATAAAGTGCTCAGAATTACAAAGGTAATATGTCTGCGATCGCTTTAAATGATTTTCCGGAGCCGGAAACCGTGGATTGCCCCGATTGCAAAACCGAAATCATCCTGCATGATCCTGCGGGCAGCGAATACTGCGTTTGTCCGGGATGCAGTTCGCTGATCAGATTCACTCCCGGCGATATCCCGCTGATCCAGAAACAGGCTCCAAAACCAAAACTGAACCCCGTGCTCGCTATCGGCGACACAGGAACCTTTGACGGCCATCGCTTCAAGGTGATCGCTTATATGGAAAAGAAGGAAAAAGGCACAACCTATAGCTGGAGGGAGTACCTGCTGTATAATTATGAAAAAGGCTATGCCACCTTTGCAGAATACGATGGACATTGGAACTTTGTTGCCGGAAAAGAATTTTACCCTGAACTGAGTAACCTGAAGGATCACAATCTGGACGCAATAACTTTTCAGAACCGGCAATTCCGGCTGTTCAACAAATATACGGTCGTGCTGACCGGGCGGGCAGGCGAATCCGACTGGGACCCCTTGCATGAAGTCATTAAAACAGCGGAATTTATCACGCCACCCGGAATCCTTTTTAAGGAAAAGGACCAGAACCGGAATGTCGCGTTTTACCTGGGGCGTTATGCAGAGCCCGAAGAAGTTGCAGAGGCATTCGGGAAAGATATTGCAGTGTTCCCTTCGCGGGTCGGGATAGGTGCGAACCAGCTATCCATACATCAGAAGCGCTGGAATGCAGTGTATGAACCAGCGCTCATCGGCATCCTGGTGACCGCGTTGATCGCGTTGCTGACCATATTTTTCAAACCTTCCACAACAGTACTTTCGGGTAATTTCGGACTGGATACCGACACCACAAAAGCCGAAACATTCAAGCCTTTCACTACCCCTTCTTTCGAACTGACAGATGCTTCGTCTTCGCTTGATTTCCACATAGAAGCCAATATTGACAACAACTGGGCGGAGAGCACGGTAGTGCTGGTCAACGAACAGGATAACCAAACCTGGGAGGTGACCGAAAGCATAGAATATTACTATGGCTATGAAGACGGCGAGCGTTGGTCTGAAGGTTCGCGGGATGCCAAAGTGCTGATTTCGGCAATACCGGCGGGAAAATACCACCTGAACATCTACCCTGCTTCCGGAAATACTTTGCAGAATACGATGCGGATCACTGTAACCGCCAATACGCTGATATGGCGAAACCTGCTGGCAACCATCATGTTACTCGCCTTGTACCCGGCTTATCTCTGGTACCGCATGCGCAATTATGAAAAACAACGGTGGATGAGCAGCGACCATTCACCATCTTATTAAGATAACAATGCAAAAAATAAAGACTTTACACATTTATACTGCGTTTGCCATTATTGTTACCTGCTATTACGCCTATACGGCATGGTATGGGATCGCTTACTGGGAAAGCAGCGAAGTAATACGCAATACCGAATATAACAGTAACCGGGTAAGGGGTGCGCATTCTTTTTATCACAAGTAAAATATCGAATATGAGCTTATATGAGTTAATCAACATGAAGTACATAGTGGCTTCTGTACTGTATTCAGTGATCGGTATCCTGATCCTGCTGATCTCCTTCTGGATCATTGAGCGGATCACGCCGGAAAATCTTTGGAAAGAGATCATTGATAAGCATAATATTGCACTGGCTATCGTATGCGCTGCTTTCATGATTTCAGTAGCCATCATCATCAGTTCCGCCATACACGGTTAAGGGAGCGCAAATTCTGCTGAATGAACAAAAAACTGCACACGCTGCTGCTGATCTCTGTCTTCGTAGTAGCCACCTGCGGGCTGATCTACGAGCTGATTGCCGGTACCCTGGCCAGCTACCTGCTGGGCGACTCGGTGACGCAGTTCAGCACCATCATCGGGGTGTACCTGTTTTCCATGGGCATCGGCTCCTGGGCATCGCGGTATTTCGAAAAACACATCATTACCTGGTTCATCCAGCTGGAGATCCTGGTCGGTCTGGTCGGTGGAACAAGTTCGACCATCCTCTTCCTGGTATTTGAAAGTGTGGCGTCTTTCCGCATCGTCCTGTACAGTCTGGTCGCGGTTACCGGGATTCTCGTCGGTCTGGAAATACCGCTGCTGATGCGCATTCTAAAGGACAGGTATGAATTTAAGGACCTGGTGTCTAAGGTTTTTACCTTTGATTACATCGGTGCCCTTCTGGCATCGCTGGTGTTCCCGCTACTGCTCATCCCCCATCTCGGTCTGGTTAAGACTTCCTACCTGATCGGCATCCTGAATGTTGCCGTGGCACTCCTGGTATGCTTTACTTTCAGGAAGGAAATCCGTGCAGCAGCCTACCTTCAGGCCGCCGCGGTGATCTGTATGCTTGCCCTTGGTACCGGGTTCATATTTGCCGACGTAATTACCAGTTTTTCAGAGCGGCAAACCTACTCGGATACGATCATTTACTCAAAGAGCACGCCTTATCAGCGCATTATCCTGACGAAAAAAGGAAAGGTGCTCCGCCTGTTCCTGAACGGTAACCTCCAGTTCAGTTCAGACGACGAATACCGTTACCATGAGGCTTTGGTGCATCCGGCACTGCAGGCTTTGCCAAAGGCCCGTAAAGTATTGGTCATGGGCGGAGGTGATGGTTTAGCCGTCAGGGAAATATTGAGGTACCCGAACATTGAACAGGTAACCCTGGTTGACCTGGACAAAGGTATGACCGATCTCTTCCGGTCAAACCCCATGCTGCTTGAACTCAACAACCGCTCGCTGATGTCCCGGAAGGTGAAGATTATCAATGCGGATGCATTTGCCTGGCTGCGCGCAAACCGGCAGCAGTTTGACTTTATGGTGGTAGACTTCCCTGATCCTTCAAATTATTCCGTAGGTAAACTGTACACGAATTCCTTTTATACGCTGGCCAGATCGGCGATGGCCCCCGGGGCAATTATGGTCGTACAGGCCACTTCTCCTTATGTAGCACCAAAATCCTTCTGGACAGTAGACAGTACTTTGCATTCCACGGGCTTGCATACGGTACCTTATCACAATTATGTGCCTTCTTTTGGTGAATGGGGCTACATCATGGCCATGGAAAAGCCGTTTTACAGAAAGCCCGAAAAATACCTGCCTGAAACCCGGTTTATGAGTCCGGAAAGCTTCGAGCAGATGCTGTTTTTTCCAAAGGACATGGCAAAGCGACCAGTAAGTGTAAACAGGCTTAACAACCAGATTTTGGTGAAGTACTTCGAAGATGAGTGGAGCTCGGTTTTATAAGCAGGAGAACCGGCGATGGCTGCCTGGAAGAAGATCGTTCCTGATCAGGTCCGCTGTACTGATATCGGCCATTTTTCTGGATGGATGTATCCGAAAATTCAAGCCCCCGGGCTATACGGTTCCCGGAAAACTGGCCGGCCCGGACCAGCGCTCCGGGCATATTCTTCGCGACAAGATTGCGCTGCCACCTCCGTCCGGAAGGCGCAAGGTGAAAACACTGATCATCGGTGGCGGGATTTCAGGACTTTCCGCCGCGCGGTGGCTGAAGTTGAATGGACATGATGATTTTGAACTGCTGGAACTGGAGCATCAACCCGGGGGCAACTCGCGTTCAGGGCTGAACAAGACATCCGCGTACCCCCTGGGCGCACACTATATTACGATTGCCAATGCGGAAGACCGCCTGATGACAGCATTTCTGGAGGAATGCGGGGTGATCAGGGCTTATGAAAACGGACTTCCCGTGTATAATGAATATCACCTCTGTTTCGATCCGGAGGAACGGCTGCTCATTAACGGTCAATGGCAGGAAGGGCTGGTACCGGAGTTCGGGATCAGCGACGCGGATCGCAGGCAGTTCAAAAAGTTCTTTGGGCTGATGGAGCATTTCCGGCAAGCCAGGGGTAATGACGGGCGCTATGCGTTTGACATCCCTTTAGATGCGAGTTCCAGGGACGAACGTTACAGGCGGCTGGACAGGATGAAATTTACAGAATACCTGAATGAAGCAGGTTTCCATGCGGAACCTCTGCTGTGGTACCTCGATTATTGCTGCAAGGACGATTACGGACAGCAGGCCGGAAAGATATCGGCATGGGCGGGTATCCACTACTTCGCGTCCCGGCGGGGAAAGGCGGCCAACGCAGATACCAACGCGGTGCTCACCTGGCCCGAAGGGAACGGCTGGCTATCGGAAAAGCTTGCAGGCGGCCTTAAAACACACATCAGGCAACGGCAACTCTGCTACAAGATGAGTCCGGAGGCGGATGGCGGCGTTAACGCCTGGGTTTATCATGCTGAAAGCGGTTCGACGGAACTGATCTGTGCGGAACGCGTGATCCTGGCCACTCCTCAGTTTGTAAACCAGAAGCTGCTTGCCGGTTTCCCGGATCGAAAGCTGGATATCAGAAAAATGAATTATGCCCCATGGTTTGTGGCAAATGTTACGGTCAGCGGGCTTCCGCAACGAAGCAAGGGCCCGGATCTTTGCTGGGACAATGTGGCTTACGGATCGGATGCCGTAGGCTATGTGAATGCAGGACATCAGTTGCTGAAGCGGGACGACGGGCGTACGGTATTGAGCTGGTACCTTCCACTTTGTAAGGAGCAGCCTCGTGTTGCCAGGCTGACGGCCTATACCAGAAGCTATGAACAATGGCTCGACATCATTTTGCCTGACCTGGAATTCATGCACCCGGGCATTACCCCATTCATCGAAGAGGTTGAATGCTGGGTCTGGGGCCATGGCATGATCAGTCCGGTGCCCGGTTACATCTGGGGCGATGACCGTGGCCTGGCCAGCCAGCCCCTGAATGGCAATATATTTTTTGCCCATACAGACCTCAGCGGGATATCGATCTTTGAGGAGGCCTTCCACCAGGGCATCCGGGCAGCCAGAGAAGTATTGCAGAGTTATGGAAAGAAAGACTGAACAGCCCTGGCTGCATTCCGCAATGCTGGACGGCGTCTTCATTTTGTCGCCACCCTTTATCGCCCTGGCACTGGTCGCTTTCCTGCCTTCTGTTTTCCAGTCGTCCGGGGAGATTCCTTTGATTTACTGGCTGGTCCTGGTGGTCTTCATTGATGTGGCGCACGTATACAGTACCTTGTACCGGACTTATTTCAGATCCTCAGAATTCAAAGGATTTTTGCTGATGGCTGTCCCATTGTGCTGCTACGTCAGCGGTGTAATACTCCATAGCCTGAATGGCATGCTTTTCTGGCGTTGCCTGGCCTACCTGGCGATATTTCATTTCGTAAGACAACAGTATGGCTTTATGCGCCTCTATTCCAGACACGAGCGCTCCCGTCCCTGGGAACGGCTGACTGACACGGTTGCCATTTATACGGCAACCCTCTACCCTTTGCTTTACTGGCACTTTGAAGGAGGCCGCGCTTTCAGCTGGTTTATTGAGGATGATGTATTGAGTTTTCCCGCACTACACATAGCAGCGATATCTCGTGTACTTTATTTTGCCGTGATTCTGGTTTACGTGATGAAGGAACTTGCAGCTATTGCCAGGACAGGCAGGTTTAACTGGCCGCGCAACCTGCTGGTGGCAGGAACCTTTTTATCATGGTACTTCGGCATTGTATTCTTTAACGGGGACATGGCTTTTACGACACTGAACGTGATCTCGCATGGCATACCCTACATGGCGTTGATCTGGGTCATGGAAGCGAAAAAAAACCGGTCGGAACCGGCAGGAAAACGTCTGCTCCTGGACATCACTTTCAGACGCACCTGGGGCCTGGTGTTTTTCGTATTCCTGCTCGCCCTGCTGGCGTATTTAGAGGAAGGTCTTTGGGACGGTCTGGTCTGGAAAGAACACGGCAGTGTTTTTAAATCGTTTTCAGGCCTTCCGCAAATCGACGATCATTTGCTGCTTTCTCTAGTGGTGCCGTTGCTGGCGCTTCCACAAGCAACACATTATGTTCTGGATGGCTTCATCTGGAAAATAAAAAAGTCACCTGTCCAATAAAAGTCTTATATTAACGGTAACCAATTGACTGCCTGTATGAAATTGCAAATTTTCCGCGCCGGAGCAGGTTATTGCCTGACAGTTGCGCTGCTTGCGTTAATGCCACTCTCTTCGCAGGCGCAGCGCAAGGTAGTCCTCGAGATAGAAAAGCTAAGTAAACCTGAAAAACTGCTCGGGCTTACGCCGGTTAAGAAGATCTATGAGAATATGATCATTTCCGGTTCCGGTATTGAAAAATATGAACTTAATGATTTCAAGGAATTTAAGACCGACATCGTAGCCTTCAGCGACAGGAACGGGCAACTCGTGGATATGGGTGCCCATGCCTTTTTCAACGGGATGTACCAGGCTTACGCCGACCATCGTCCTTTTGTGCTTTCACCGGATATGATGTGGTTGCTGATTGCACAGGGTTTTGCAAGGCATGTGAACAGTGATCCGAAACATTACCGTAAATATTTTACCAACCGTAGTGGCAAGACGAATCTGGTAGTAGAGAACAAGAATATCAGGCTGGAAGACCCAAACAGCCCCTGGGAAAAAGTATTTCCGGAATTTACCACGCAGATTGGCGGGTTTTCCGGAAAGGAACTCCAGCAAATAGCCACCTCAGACTTCAGCACGACAGATGCCACCGCCAGGCTGGCGTCGGAAGTGACGCTCATGGAAGCGGTAAAGCCCTATTTTGAGTTCGTCGTTATTTCTATAAGCTGCGGCATTCCTGAAATTACACTGGAAGGGACAACAAATGATTGGAATAAAGTGCTCGAGAAAGCCCGGTATCTGAAAAAGTACGAACTTGACTGGTGGATTTCCGAAATAGAACCATTGCTGCAGCAGTTTGTAAATGCCTCGCAGGGTAAGACCGACAAGCAGTTCTGGATGAATATGTTCAAGTACCATACGCTGGAAAAGTACGGCAAGCCGAAAGTGATCGATGGATGGATCGTCAAATTCTTCCCTTACGACAGAACCGGCAAACGCAACGGTCTTAAAGAGATATATTCCGGCAGCGGCAATCTCCCTTCGGAAATGGTCAAGGTGGATATGACCTATATTGCCATCGACAACAAGGAGACAAAAACGACTCCCCTTGAAATATGGGCGGGATTTACAGGACTGGAACAAAATCCTAAGACCTTTGCGCTCAAACCAAAGATTGGATGGATGATCCGAAAGAACGACGGGCAGAATAACCCCATTGCAAAAAAAATGATGTTGCTGGATACTACACAATTTAGCGGCGGCATCATGGTGAGGGTAAAATCTGTACCGAAAGAAATACTGGATCTACGGGAGGTGCGTTCGCTGGATATCTATTTTGTGGACGAAATTGACATTCCTGAGGAAATGGGCAGGATCAAAGTAGGAAGGTTAAACGTCCACGGAAAAATCTCTCAACCTGGGATTGACCGGATCCTAAAACTATTGCCGGACACCAGAATCACCATCAATGATAAGACCTACAACGACGACCGTTAATGACCTTGCTGGTTGAGCATAGCGTTACCCAGTTCTCGCCAGTCACTAAACGGATGGTTCAGGCCTGCCTGCTTGCCAATATGCGCAAATACTGCTTCTTTGCGCCATCCTTCCTTCCGCATGTGCCGGATGGAGGTGGCCCCGGCGGATTTAGATAATTTGGTACCGGCGGCATCGCTGAGCAACGCATGATGGTAAAAGGTATTCTGCCCGAACTGTTCATTTCCCATGGCATCCGCAAGCACGAGCTGTGCGCAGGTGGACGACCAGAGGTCTGCTCCCCGGACGATGAAGTCTACCCCAAAATGCAGGTCGTCGATGACGGAAGTGAGCTGATAAGCAGGGAAGCCGTCTTTTTTGCGAACGACAACATAGCCCTGGTCGGTGGGCAGAGCGGTATGAACAGGGCCTTCCGGGCTAAGCATCGTCACGGGAAAGCCCGCGGTAACGTTTAACCGCCAGCAAGTCTCCGGTGCGTCAAACGGCAGGTCGCGCTGGAGGCAGTGCCCATCGTAGCCCCCGCCCCCACTACGGGCGATACGGGTACGCGAGCAGTTGCAGGCAAATAGCCTTCCGGCATCACGGAGCTGAAGGAGGGCCTGCTCATAAAGCGGCATCCGGTGCAGCTGGGAATAGTTGCGGAGAAAATCATCCGCATTGCGGGGGCCTTCCTGCCAGGAAATTTCCAGGAAGTCCAGCGTATCAAAGATGTCACGAATGTATTCGGGCCTTACGCGGGCCTGGTCAAGATCGTCGATGCGCAGGAATATGGGGATGCCATGACGTTCTGCCAGTGTTGCGGTGATGATAAAAGACAGCGCGTTGCCAATGTGCAGAAAGCCGCTTGGCGTAGGCGCTATCCGGGTTTTATGGTATTTCTGAGGTTCTGCTGTGGGCTCATCCATAGGCTGAACGTGAAGTACCGAAAAAAATCTGCACAAAAAAAATATTATTTACTGGATAATTCGGCGAACAAATCTATATTTGCGCTCCCGAAACAATGATCCAGGGCTTAACGCCAGGGCAATTTCGGAAACGGTTTGGTAGTTCAGCTGGTTAGAATGCCGCCCTGTCACGGCGGAGGTCGCGGGTTCGAGTCCCGTCCAGACCGCTAAAAGAGCCGCAAGGCACATCAAAAGCGCTTAGACCTGTGATCTAAGCGCTTTTTTTACACCGAAAATCCGCATAATACCTCAACATTTATGACTCAGTCAGCGACCTATTCGGCGACTGGTTCGGAACACCTAATTTAGTCGCAACATTAATAATTAACTAATTATAAATCAATTATTTGAAATCATAAATTTGACCTTAAACACCTCATTTTTACATCAAATTTTTGGTTTAAAAATGAACAGATCAGGACTCAATCGGATGAGGTTAAACGACCTCAGTCCCGTTTGCTCCAAGGTTCGGAAACCAGCAAAATTAGTCAAAAAACTAGTTTTGATGACTAACTTGGTGACCTGTTTTGAATCTTCAAACAAGGTCACCAAACAAGAGGTTAATGATGTCCTGGACAGTTATTAGTAATGAAAATGCCCCAGAATTTACGGGGCGTCATGTAACATAATTAATAAATTATCGGAAAAAATCCGATTAATGACGTTATATTGAACATATATATATGTAAAATATTTTTACGTTAATCGGATAAATTCCGATTAATTAGTTATAATTTTACATTATGGATTTCGATGACATGTTAACCGATTATGCTGAAGAGCCATTGACGCGGCAAATTATTTTATCCTTGATTAAGGACTACAAGCGTCCTAATGATAAGATCGGGGAGCTCATGAAATCAGGCGAATTAACAGGCGTCAAGAACGGACTATATATACCTGGTCCTAATAGTAAGATAGCCAGGCCAGAACCGTATTTAATCGCGAACCACCTTTGGGGGCCAAGTTATATTTCAATGGAAACTGCTTTATCTTACTGGGGGCTCATCCCGGAACGGGTTTACGAAATCACTTCGGTTACCATTAAGGCATCCAGAAAATACAAGACAAATGCCGGAAGATATACGTTCAGGCATTGCCCGCTTCCTTATTATTCCTACGGGATCAAGGGTGTCCAACTGTCGCCAAAGCAAAACATATTGATGGCATCGCCAGAAAAAGCGATTTGCGACCAGATCATCATGACCTCCGGCATTCACCTGCGCAGTATCACCCAGGCTATTAAGCTGCTTACTGACGATCTGCGCATAGACGATGATAAATTGACCGGGCTCGACCTTAGGATGATGTCAACCTGGCTTGACGCCGCACCGAAGAAGTCCAGCTTAACAATGTTAATTAAAGCACTGCAAAGTTTATGATCATATCTGATTGGTTAAAAGAATATAACCCCCAAAATCAGCAGGAAGCGTTTGACGCCCTGCGGGAGATCATGCAGGAGATAACGCTTGCTGGCCTTAGCCGTTCAGGCTTTTTTGAAAAAGCGGCATTTTATGGGGGAACCGCCCTGAGAATATTCTATGGCCTGAACAGGTATTCGGAAGACCTGGATTTCTCCCTGCTCGAAAAAAACCCAAGCTTTTCGCTGGAACCTTATTTTCAGGCGATCGTAGATGAGTTCGCCTCGCTCGGCATTACCGTAAGTTTGAAGGAAAAGCAGAAATCTGTAGGGTCCAATGTTGAGTCTGCCTTTTTAAAATCAGATACCGTTTGGAAGGAACTGGTGCTGGAAAAGGTCGTCCCGCAAACCGGCATTAAGTTAATGCCTCAAATGAAAATTAAGATCGAGGTAGACAGGGACCCACCTTTAGGATTTGCTACGGAGGAAAAGTTACTTACACGGCCAATATCTTTTTATATAAAGACCTTTACCCTGCCGAGTCTTTTCGCAGGCAAAATGCATGCGCTATTATTCAGGAAATGGCAAAGCCGAGTGAAAGGCAGAGATTGGTATGACCTGGAATGGTACATTAAAAAAGGCATACCACTTGATTTGCACCACTTCTTGTTAAGGGCGCGCGATACCAGGGACTGGAAGGAAGAGACCATTAATAAAGAGCAGGTACTGACGTTGCTTAAGGAAAAAATAAACGAAGTCAATTTTGAACGTATTAAAGAGGATGTAATACGGTTTATCCCGGACGACGCGGCTTTAAAAATATGGAGCGCCAAATACTTTGCGGATCTGATTGAAAAGCTAAAGTTCGCAGAATAGGGCTGCACAGCCTATATCGACGATAACTGACTAAAATCGCTATCTTAGAAAATCCTGCTGACACGCAGGCTCCACCGTTATTACTGACATGAGAAAAATAATGTTCACCGCGGTTTGTGCCTTATTTGCCCAAACGGCAGCTGCAAGACAACAGGTACCGAAAGTAAATGCTTACCTGGAAACGATAGAGATAAAGACGGGTAAGCGAAAAGTCATTTACCAGGACACCGTGCTTTTCGAAGCGCCGAACTGGTCAAAGGACGGGCAGTTTCTGCTGATCAACCAAAAGGGAAAGTTGCACAAGGTATTTCTGAAGGACGGGAAAAAAGTGCAGATCGGTTTCCCGGCCAACCTTACGGCCAATAATGACCACGGGATATCACCGGATGGCAGACAGGTGGTGATCAGCAGCGGTGTGATTGAGGCAAACGATACCCTGAAGCACGGTGGATGGTCGGTTTTGTACACGGGCAGCATTGAAGGCGGTGCCCTGAAAAGAGTGACGCAACGTGGTCCCTCCTACTGGCATGGATGGAGTCCTGACGGAAGTACACTGGCATTTGTAGGCGAACGGAATGGCGGAAAAGACCTGGATGTTTTCACGGTATCCCTCAAAGATGGTAAGGAAACTCAACTGACGCAAGGCGGCGGGCTGGATGACGGCCCGGATTATTCTCCTGACGGAAAATACATTTATTACAACTCCTTCCGTACGGGCCGGATGCAGATCTGGCGTATGGATGCTGATGGCAGCAACCAGGTCCAGCTGACGGATGACCAGTACGCGAACTGGTTTCCCCACCCTTCACCCGATGGCAGACAACTGGTCATACTGACATTTATGGAAGACCAGTTGCAGGAACATCCTTTCGGTAAGGACGTGCAGCTCAGGCTGCTTGATCTTGCTTCAAAGAAGTTATCGCCCCTTACACCGGTTTTCTTTGGCGGGCAGGGAACGATCAATGTTCCTTCCTGGTCACCCGACGGGAAGTCGCTGGCTTTTGTCCGGTATGAACTGAGATAGGGCCGATTGTGATCAGTACGCCAGGAAAAAGTCTTTCAGCAGCAGCTGATATGCATTGCTGTGGGTGCCTTGCTGATCGTAAATGCAAAACTCTTCACGTAGGACAGGGCTTTCCGTGCAGCTGAGACAAATGATCTTGCGGATGACCGGTTTGCTGCTGTCGGACCGGACACTGACTTCGCTTTTAAGATAAAGTCCGAATTCACGGCACATACCACTAGTAATGAGATCGGCCTGCTTTACGGGGAGTATCAGCCATAGTAAACCCTCATCGCTGAGCAGTCCGGAGGCTTTGCGGAGCATGGCCGTAAAGAAATCCTCACTGGCATGCCGTGCGATGCTTTTCCGCTGTTCAGGATTTTTCAGGTCATTGACGAAATAAGGGGGATTGGAAACGATCAGGTCGTATTTAAGCGTGTGCTGATAGTCTTCTATTGCGGTGTGCTGAACCCTCAGGCGGCCTGCAAAGGGAGAGGCGGAAAAATTGGCGGCAGCGGTAATGCTCGCCTGCTGATCGATCTCGACAGCATCCACGCTGGCTTGCGGAAAACGCTGCGCAAGCATTAAAGCAATAACACCCGTGCCGGTACCGATGTCGAGGATACGGGCACCGTCATCATCCGGAAGGCGGGTATGCGGCAACCCGGCCAGGGCACCTATCAGGACACCGTCGGTATTGATCTTCATGGCACAACCCTCCTGATTGACCTGGAATTGTTTGAACCTGAAGATATGTCTTCCCATAGGCGTGTAAAGATGCGGAAAACATGGAATATATTGATCGGGAACTCCCCCATTTTAAAATATTAACCGTAAATTTGCGGCTTGAAAATTAAAGCATGATTTATTTCTTCTTAAGTCACTCTGAAACAGTTTTCGCCTTGCAAATTGAACGGGAACTGACCACCTCTGACATCACTAAACTGGAATGGCTCTTCGGCGGCGCCAGGCTGAGCACAGAAACTACCCTCGACGGTACGTTCGTAGGACCGCGTGCGGCGATGATTACGCCATGGAGTACCAATGCGGTAGAGATCACCCAGAACATGGACATTCAGGGTGTGGTGCGGATAGAAGAGTTCAAACGGGTAGCTGAGGACTTTTCGGGATACGACCCCATGCTTTCACAGAAATACGGCAGGCTTGACCAGGGCATCTATACGATCGATATCCGGCCGGAACCTATACTGGAGATTACCGATATTGCAGCCTATAACAAACAAGAGGGGCTATCCCTGAGCGAGGAAGAAGTGGCTTACCTGGAAGGGCTGGCCGGGAGGCTCGGGCGCCCGCTGACCGATTCGGAAGTGTTCGGCTTTTCGCAGGTGAACTCGGAGCACTGCCGCCACAAGATCTTCAATGGCAGGTTTATCATTGACGGTGAGGAAAAGCCTGCTTCGCTGTTCAAGCTGATCAAAAAGACTTCTGAAGAAAACCCAAATGATATTGTTTCTGCGTACAAGGACAACGTTGCCTTTGTTAAGGGACCTGTAGTTCAGCAGTTTGCCCCCAGACGTGCAGATGAACCCGATTATTATGCGGTCAGCGACTTTGAGTCGGTCATCTCGCTGAAGGCCGAAACCCACAACTTCCCGACGACAGTCGAGCCTTTTAACGGGGCGGCGACAGGCTCCGGCGGGGAGATCAGGGACAGGCTGGCCGGCGGACAGGGTGCATTGCCCCTGGCAGGTACGGCAGTATATATGACCGCGCTTTCCCGACTGGAACAGGGACGTCCCTGGGAAAAAGGGGTCGAAGAGCGTCAGTGGCTGTACCAGACGCCTATGGACATCCTGATCAAGGCAAGTAATGGCGCGACGGATTTCGGCAATAAGTTCGGACAGCCACTGATCACCGGATCGGTGCTGACCTTCGAGCATGAGGAGGAAGGCCGTAAACTGGGCTTTGACAAAGTGATCATGCTGGCAGGTGGTGTCGGATACGGCAAGGCCAGCCAGGCTAAGAAACATAAACCTTCGGAAGGCGACAAGATCGTGGTACTGGGCGGTGAGAACTACCGCATCGGTATGGGTGGCGCAGCGGTATCTTCGGCAGATACGGGTGCCTTTGGTACCGGCATTGAGCTGAACGCGGTACAGCGCTCCAACCCGGAAATGCAGAAACGCGCGGCCAATGCAGTGCGCGGCATGGTGGAAAGCGAGTACAACAGCATCATTTCCATCCACGACCACGGCGCAGGCGGTCACCTGAACTGCCTCTCGGAACTGGTCGAAGAGACCGGCGGTAAGATCGACCTGGACAAACTTCCGGTAGGTGACCCTACCCTTTCGGCCAAAGAGATCATTGGCAACGAATCTCAGGAACGCATGGGCCTGGTGATCGGCGAAAAAGATATTGAGACACTGCAGAAAATAACTGACCGTGAACGTTCACCGATGTACACCGTAGGAACGGTGACCGGCGACCACCGGTTTACCTTTGAATCGGCCAGCACCGGCATTAAACCGATGGACCTGGAACTGAAGGACATGTTCGGCAGCTCGCCGAAGTTTGTCATGGAAGACCAGACTGTAGAACGCAATTACGCACCGGTAGTTTATGATGCCGCAAAGTTCAGCGAATACCTGGAGCAGGTGCTGCAACTGGAGGCCGTGGCCTGCAAGGACTGGCTGACCAATAAGGTAGACCGCTGTGTGGGCGGCCGTGTGGCCAAGCAGCAGTGTGCCGGGCCGCTGCAATTGCCGCTGAACAATGTGGGCGTAATGGCGCTGGATTTTCAGGGCAGGGAAGGTATTGCCACCTCTATTGGCCATGCGCCGGTATCGGCACTGATTGACGCAGGGGCCGGCAGCCGGATCGCGGTGGCGGAGGCCCTGTCCAACCTGGTATGGGCACCGCTGAAGGACGGGTTGAAAAGCGTATCGCTTTCGGCCAACTGGATGTGGGCCTGCAAGAATGAAGGTGAGGATGCACGTTTGTACGAAGCGGTACAGGCCTGCTCGGACTTCGCCATTGCACTGGGCATCAATATTCCGACTGGAAAGGACTCTTTGTCCATGAAACAGAAATATAAGGACGGTGATGTCATTGCGCCCGGTACAGTGATCATTTCCGCGGCAGGTAACTGTAACGACATTACCAGGGTCGTGGAACCTGTATTGCAGAAGGATGGCGGTGCGATCTATTACATCAATCTGTCTGCTGACGGATACAAGCTCGGTGGCTCTTCCTTTGCGCAGATCCTGAACAAAGTGGGCAACGAGACCCCTGATGTAAAAGATGCAGCGGCCCTGAAGACTGCCTTCAATGCGGTCCAGGAACTGATCGGGGCCGGACTGATCGAAGCTGGCCATGATATCGGCAGCGGTGGCCTGATCACTACCCTGCTGGAGCTTTGCTTTGCAGACCGTAACCTGGGCGCAAAGATTGACCTTTCCGCACTTGGCGAGGCTGACCTGCTGAAGGTACTGTTTGCGGAAAATATCGGACTGGTTTTCCAGGCAGACGCCGCCGTGGAAAGTCTGCTTTCCGCTAAGGGTGTAAGCTTCAGCAAGATTGGGGAAGTGACGGATTCAGCTGTTCTGGAGATCAGGAATGCCGGAGCTGAAGCACTGAGCCTCGATATCGACCACCTGAGGGATGTCTGGTTTAAAACGTCCTATCTGCTGGATATCCGGCAAAGCGGTGCCGAAAAGGCCAGACAACGCTACGACAATTATAAGCACCAGGTGCTGAAATATAATTTCCCGGCAGATTTCAGCGGCAAAAAGCCGGTGATCGACGGAAGCAAACCAAGACCGAAGGCGGCAATTATCCGTGAAAAGGGAAGCAACTCGGAGCGGGAACTGGCCAACGCAATGTACCTGGCCGGCTTTGATGTAAAAGACGTACACATGACCGACCTGATCTATGGCCGCGAGACACTGGAAGACATCCAGTTTATCGGCGCGGTCGGCGGGTTCTCGAACTCTGACGTACTTGGTTCTGCAAAGGGCTGGGCCGGTGCGTTTATGTATAACGAAAAGGCAAGGATCGCACTGGAGAACTTCTTTGCCCGTCCGGATACACTTTCCGTGGGTATCTGTAACGGTTGCCAGCTGTTCATTGAACTCGGCCTGATCAACAAAGACCATGAAGTGAAGCCTAAGATGCTGCACAATAAAAGCGGCAAACACGAAAGTATCTTTACTTCGCTGACGATACAGAAAAACAACTCGGTCATGATGTCCAGCCTGGCTGGCGCCACGCTGGGTGTCTGGGTATCGCATGGCGAAGGACGTTTCCAGTTACCTTACGAGGAAAGCAGGTACCGCATCGTGTCGAAATACGCTTATGAGGCTTATCCGGCCAGTCCTAATGATTCAGATTTCAATACGGCAATGCTCTGCGATGAGTCCGGCCGTCACCTGGTCATGATGCCACATATTGAACGTTCACTGTTCCAGTGGCACTGGGCGAACTATCCGAAGGGACGCAAGGATGAAGTGACGCCCTGGATGGAGGCTTTCGTTAACGCAAGGAAGTGGATTGAGGAACATTATTAAGGGAAAGGTGCTATCTTTTTTAATCTGGTAACTCCTGAATTTAAGTCTTCATTGAACTCCCCTATCGTCGTGTTTTCCAGCATTTGGCGGATACGTTCCCTGATTGCCTTGAATTCATGGTGCAGTGGGCATGGATCGGTTTCAGAACAATAATCCAGACCCAGGCCACATCCCGTAAAAAGGCCATTACCATCAACGGCCTCAACAACTTCAGATAATTTTCTGTTGAGGGTGGTATCATCCATAAAAAAGCCTCCATTGGGGCCTTTAGCAGACTTTATGATGTTTCTGCGTACCAGATTCTGCAAAATTTTAGCTAAGAAGTGCTCCGGGGAATTAATTCCCGTCGCTATTTCCTTAATGCCTACCCTTCCACCATTGGCGGTCCGGTGTGAGATGAAGAAAACGGCGCGCATCGCATATTCACAAGTCTTAGAGAATACTCCCATAGCAGGAGCAAAACTAAGTAAAATTTCAATGAAAGTTCTGTTCCGTGGATGAGGCCTTCGTTAACGCTGGGAAGTGGATGGAGGAACAACTTTGATTTTTTCCTGCAGGCCGCCCGCCCTGCCGTCCATGTCTGCTCCCTGGACGTTCAGCGTATAGGTTCCCCGCTGGTCTGAGGTATAAAAGGAGACTTTTGCTCTACCCTCTGCATCTGTAACCACGTCTGGCTTCCAGTAGATGGTAGCCCGGTTATCAGGCGCAGCCAGGTCTTTATTGGAAGCGGTATACCTGGGGCTGTAAAATTCCGCGGGCTGCATTACAGGCAATGGCCGCAGTGTGGCAAAATCGGGCCTGCTGCTCCTGAACCAGCCCCTTCCGTTTGCCGTCGTGATCTCAACGAATGCAAAAGGCCTGTCCTTCTTGTTGGGACCCATAGCCCTGGTTTCCAGGTAAATATCCATATTTCCTGGATGATATGCAGGAATATACTGGTCGACACCTCCAGGCATCACCCGGGTATACTTCGACCTGATATAGTTCCGGGAGTACATTACCTCCATGCCCTTCATATTCTGGACCGTAAACGATCTGAGCGCATCGATGAGCATCTCAGGTCCCGGTGGCACATTCAGGCTGACCGGCAAGGCTCCGCCGTCAATGCCGACGACAACATGGTAACCGTTCCATAAAATGGTGGGCAGGTTCTCGTCGTAAACTACCTTCAGGCCCGGAAGCTTTTGCTTGAGCAGCTGGTATAAATCGGTAGTCGTTGACTTCTTGATGTCGGCTTCGTCAAAGACCAGATCTGCCCGCCCCGGCCCATTGCGGTTCTCAGAATTTCTAATGATCTTTTTGTCTCTGATCTCCACTTGCTTCAGCGGGATGCCTGCAAGCTTCAGGGCCGCTTCATCTTCCCGGAGCTTTGCATTCCTGACGTAATTCAGCTGGCGGAGACTGGTATTCACGTACCATGGGGATATGGGGTTCATGAGCGACTCGGGAGCCCTGGCCGGGGAAAACTGTTCAACGGTGACCGCTCCGAAGTGCATGGTGCGGCCTTTAGGCGTGCGCGCCTGGATAAAGAAGGACCCTGAATCAATGGGCGGAAGGTTTTCAAAGACATAGCGTCCGGCTGAATCGGTAATGGTGGTATTGATAAATATGGGTTTTTGTGAGGAGATGAGCATCTGCGCACCCGGTACAGGTTTATTGACCACATTGGTTACTGTTCCCCTGATGCGGAGGCTTCTTTCCGGATCGTATTTTAACGGAGAAGGTACCTGGAAGGCCTCCTTCCAGTCGTAACCGGCCCAGCCCTGGGTAAGCATCAGGTTATCCAGTGCCGTTAACCTGCTGGTGTCCCTGCTGTTGAAATAGTAACCGGGTGTCTCGACGGTCCCCTTAATGTCTGAACTGAGCAGCAACCGCGGCAGGATACCATAATTGTCCAGGCTGTCGGGGTTGACCTGGCTGTCATCGGTAACCGCCAGGGAGAAACTGCCCTTTACAGGCTCGCCGTATTTATCTTTGACCATCAGTTCCAGGCTGACACTGTCCCTCTCCAGGTAAGCCGGTTTATTTTTAACGACACTGAACTGTAACTGGTCATGCTGATCGACGAATACCATACGGCGGTTCAGCGGCACCTGGTTCTTCAGCAAGGTAAATTCGGTGATGCCACTGGGGAGGATGTTTTTTGGAACCTGATAAACCAGGTTCCCGGGATTAACCTCAGCGGAATAAGTAACGACACCGCGAGACAGTCCGACGAGTGTCCACACACTGCCGGTATCCGGTAACCCCTCGGTGGCACTGATGCTTACTTCCAGCACCTCGGCTCCTGGTTTTGCGGTCACCTTCATTACCGTGCCCTGCTGCTGTACGGCCGGCAGCGCAAAGGAAGCATCCCTGTCTTCAGATCCGTCCAGCCTGGCGGTATAGGTTTCTCCTGCCAGAGGCGTTAGTTCGAAACTTCCGGCTCCCTTATAAAGGCTCCTGAAGGAGGCGACCGCTTTTTTCCTGCTGTCATAGATTTTTCCAGACACAGCCATGCCCATCCCGTTTTCCGAAACTGCCTTAAAGCCGACCCTGGAAGGCAGACCTGCGACGAGATAACCACCTTCAGGCAGGAACTGCAGGTCTGTTTTCTGGATACGTTCGGGGTATAAAGGGATCACCAGCTGCTGGTTATTATCTGCAGGATGAAGGCTTTTCAGCGATATCCAGAGTTTACGGCCGTCCGTTTTGTCTTTCAGGGGATAGCTGATGCGCAGCCGTCCGTCTGCGCTGGTCTGCAGTTTCTCCTTTTGCAATACACGGTCCCCTTCCATCATGGTAACCGAAACATCCCGGAGCCCTGCAGTGCTTTGATCGGGTCTGCTCAGCACTAATTCTGTTTCCAGCTGGTCACTGACTTCATTCCGGACGATCTCAGACCTTGACTTCACCAGCCAGGTATCGGAGGTCGGAACCCCGAGGTACAATCGCTGGGTAAAAAAATGGCCGGGCCCGAAATTCTGCATCCAGTTCGTATAAGCCCTCAGGGTATATCCGCCCTCATGGAAAACGGAACGTTCGAGCGCGATCTGCGCATAGCCAATGCCTTCTTTGACCGGGATGCTGATCCTGCGGACCGTTTCTGCCGTATCATCATTCAGTTCTACATACAGCAGTCCGCTCTTTCTGGAAGCACCAAGACTGGAGCCATCAAAAAGATAGGCCTTGAACCAGATCGTATCGCCGATGTTATAGTAGGGCTTATCGGTGTGCAGGTAAAGTTTCTCTGCCGGCATACGCTGATGAAGTTCCTGCATCGCCTTTACAGCGGCTTGTGTACCGGCTCCGGGGGCTGGCAACTGTGACTGGGCGGAGAGGTGGTTTCCGGTCACTTCATACCGGTAGACCGCCCTTCCTAGTTCTCCCGCAGCATTGATGCCTTCTACGATGACTTTATACCGGCCAGGCCCGTCAGCGTTGAAATAACTGAAACTGGTGCGGCCATTGGCGTAGGTTTTTACTTTGGGGTTCCAGTAAACGGTACTGCGCAGATCGGGCAATTGCTGACTGATGTTCGGACGGTCGTAACGCGGGCTGTAAAATTCACGTGCATTGTTGAACCCCTTTGGTTTGATGTTGACTGTGCCGGGATTGTATCGGGGTATCCGTGACTTGCGGGTATAAATGAAAACGGCTGGACCGTTTACAATGCTGATCAGCGCCTGGTTATTGGTCAGCACATCGATCCGTACAATATCTTTTGGATCGATGCTGTTTTGGTCATAGATCTCTGCAGCTTCCAGAGCATCAATGCGACGTCCGTTCAGAAAGGTCTGCAAAGGGCTGTTCCTGTAATATGGATAGTTCATAACAGTGGGCTGCGTCATGGGATAAGGCTGAAAAACAACGCTGCCGAGGCGTCCCTGAAGGCAGATGCCGAGTGTGGCGCAAACTTCTGATTCCGGTATCTTATAACTGTAATCGGCATGTCCCTCCGGGATCTGATAGACTCCCTGAGTGCTCATCTGGTCCCGGTCAGCACGTGCTGCCCGGATCCTGACTTCTTTCAGGCGATTTACCCTTCCCTGCTGGCCAAGACGTACCCGCAGTTCATCCTGCTTGTTGCTGTTTTCGAGATAGGTCTTGTTCAGGTATGCTGTACTTTTCAGATAATCCGGCTGATGAGGGTTGACGCTGATGCCCTGCCTGGAAACCTCATCAAGGATAATTTCTACCTTTTTTCCATTCTTTGCGGTCCTTCCCTGAAGGGCAAACTTCAGGCTGTCGCCAAGGACAAGAGGCGCATAGCTGAAACGTCCGTCCGCATCGGTCTTTACCTGCTCCATAAAGCCGGGACTTAAAGACATCAGCGTTACGGTTCCGTTGACCACAGGTTTACCGGACAGGGTCAATACCCTGCCCGATAGCGCTGTGCCGAGAGACTCTGCCCGATAAATGGGATTAGCTTGGGCAGTAGTTATATTTTGAAGGTCCTTCCAGACGAATTTCCGGTATCCCTGGGTAAGCATCAGGTTATCGAGGGCCTTGTCTCTTTCTGCAGAATTTTCGTTGAAATAATAATTCGGCGTTTCGATATAGCCTTTGAGCTCGGAACTGAGCAGCAGGCTGGAAAAAATGCTGGTTTCCGTATTTTCATCGGAAGGAACCTTGTCTTCGTCGATCACGGCTACCGAAAAGTTACCCGCAACCGGGTTGCCCGCCGCATCACTGGCCTGAAGGGTGAGCTCGGCCCTGTCCCGGCTGGCATAGTTCGTTTTGCCTCCGGTAAGCGTGAGCTGCATATGATCGTCATTTTTTATGAAAGTCAGTCTTTCGGCAATAGGCTCGCCACCGTTGCTGAACAGGGTAAACTGTGCAATACCGGAAGGAAAGTCCTTTTTGGGGAGCCAGAACGAATTGATCTGCTTGCTGACCATGAGCTGCGCGGCGTAGATGACCGTACCACTGCTTTGTGCGATGATCCCAAGCGCTTGTGGCGTGCGCTGTTGTGCCCAGTCGGTATTGATGCGTACCAGCAGGCTGTCCGGTGTCATCTGGTAAACCCCGAGCACATATCCCTGATTCTGGGCTGCCGGCAGGACGACGGTTTTTGAAGACCCATCCTCAAAGCCGAGTTTTGCACTGTAGCGTCTTCCGGGTTCAGGCCTGATATTAAAGACCCCCATCCCTGCATACTGGCTTTCAAACTTTCCGAGTTCGGTGCCGTTGTCATCAAATACAGTACCTTTTACCGCTATACCTCTGCCTGTTGTGGCCACAGCCTTAAAGCCGATACGTGTTGCTACGTTATTGACCAGTGTTCCTCCTTCCGGAAAAAACCGGATATCTGCTCCCGAAAGGCTGTCAGGCACAGCGGTTTTACGCTGGACGACGTTTCTTTCCGGGCTTTCCCGGCGATTCGTCTTCTCTGCAGCACCAGACTGAAGATCGAGGGGATCGCCGATCAGCAGGTGCCTGTCGAAAAAGTAATCTTCCCCGGCATTCCGCATCCACTGTGTATAGGCCCTGAGTCGGTAATTTCCGGAAGTGTACCCGTCATCAATGGTAAAATCTCCCATGGCCATACCGCCGGTAACCGGAAGTTTAAGGGAAGATACCAGTGAATCGCGCTCGTTGATGAGTTCCACATACAATGCCCCGCTGAGTTTGGAGGGCTGGTGGCGGCTCCCCACTGTAAGGTAGGCCTTGAACCACAGGGTATCGCCCACCGCATAATAGGGCTTGTCGGTCTGGAGATAGACTTTCTCCTGCGGATTGGCATCCGACCATTTCTGAAGTGCGGCGGCAAGCCTTTCCACAGAGTCTTCTGCCCCGGGCATAAAGGCACAAAAGGCCAGGAATGACAGCAATAGCGGCAGAAGGTGTTTAGTTTTCATTTGAATTAGATGAGAGGTTAAAAAATCGGTGAGTTGTTTATTTCATTTTTTGGATCAGTCGTCTGGTAAACTATAGTCTAGCGGAAGCATATCTCCTACCATCTTGTAGGCCCATATCCCCTCGTAAAGTAAGGCACCAGGATCATTCAGCCCCCCGTTTTCATAAAAACCAACCGACTTGCCCAGCTGGTAGGCTAATGAAACCTGGCTTCTGCCCAGATCTCCGGGCCGCTTGATCCGATATTCCGGATGCCGCATAAAGTCGGCAGTTTCCTTTTCATTCTGATAGACTATGTATAGTGCATCGCTGAACCGCATCATCTTCTGGTGGTCAGATCTCTGGCTCACCAGCGAATCCAGCGACACTTCGCGGCGGACCAGAAGCTCTACCGTATCGGGCAGCTGTTTCTTGCCGAGCCAGTATTTCAGTGAGTCCTTTGCCCTTCTGACTTTTATTCCCTTCCGGAGATTTTCGGAAAACAATTTGATCCTTTTATCGATAAATTCATCTGAAGGCCGTTCCGGGTTGGGTGCCTTGATCATTTTATTGACAAGGAAACCTTCGATTTTGCTGGTATTTCTGTACAATGTGCTGAAGAAATGCTGTGGCGAGCCAGCGTAAGCCAGCCTGCGTTTCTTCTGGTAGCGCCTGCGTCTGGTTTCGTCTTTTTCCATTTCTTCGAAATACGGGTAGCCGTAAAAATGGACATAGCTGGTTTCTTCGTTGTGTTCAAAATATTCCAGCAGGTAATAGACCCGGTAACCGAGCGCATTGTTTTCGATGACCAGGAAATCATCGGCTGTAGCCATGAGGACATGCCTGGAAATATCGTAATCGAAGCGGATCACATCTGGGTTGATGATTTTACATTTACGGGCATTTTCCGAGGTCCCCAGAAAGCTTTCGCGAAAGGTCCTGAGGCGTTCGGCCCGGTGGATGTCTGGTCTGACCACGACTTCACTTAGTTCCTTCACGGACTCGTCCATGACAATGTCCAGATGCAGCGGCTTATTGTTGACCACGATCCCCTGGCTGGCGGGCTGGTATCCCATCATCTGCGCCAGTACGACGTAACTGCCTGAAGAGAGCCCGCTGACCATATATCGTCCTGAATTATCAGCTGAAGCACCCAGTTTGTAATTGCTGATGTAGACTGAAGCGCCAGGTAGCGGGTTGCCCATACGGTCTTTTACGGTGCCCTGCAAAGTGTAGCTGACCGCTGCAGGCCTGAGGGTATCTTTACGGACAACGGTAACCAGTTTGTCGAAGATGGCATACTTCAGCGAAGAACCGGAAAGGGCCGAATCAAGTGCCTGTTCTATACTGGCATTCTTAACATTGATATTGACCGGCTTGACGTACTTCATGGTCTGTTCGTTATAGAGAAAATCATATCCTGACTGTCTTCTGATCTCCTGAAATACGGACTGCAGTGCCGCCTGCTGCTGCCTGAGCGTAATTTTCTGGGCACCGGCGCCGAAGGCGGAGGCGAACAGGCAGAGAAAGATCAGCACTAGGTTTTTCATGTCTATTCAACAGTTAAGGTGTGTCCTTCCAGCTGAAACCTGACCTGGCCTGTCAGTTCCAGCGCCCGCAATACCGTAGATATCGGTTTGGACCGGGAAATAGTACCGCTGAACCTGATGTCCTTATCCATTCCCGCACCCTTGATATCCACATTATACCAGCGGGACAGTTGGCGCAGTATGCTGTCAAAGCGTTCGTTATCAAATATGAAATCGCCATTCTTCCAGGCCACGGATTCGCTGGCATTAACCTTACTGATGACCGGGGCACCTCCGCTTACCGCAGCTTGATGACCGGGCTTGAGTATGCTTTGCCCTTTTTCGTTTGTTACCTTAACTGAGCCCTCAAGCAAGGTAGTGCGGACAGCGTTTTCATCGTTGTAGGAGTTTACGTTAAAATGGGTGCCCAATACTTCGACCTCCTGTTTACTTGTTTTAACGATAAAAGGCCTGGAACGGTCTTTGGCTACTTCAAAATAAGCTTCCCCGATTAGTTTTACAGCACGGTTTTGCATCCCTGAGAAGCTGGTAGGATAAGTGATGGATGAAGCGGAATTGAGCCATACCTTCGAACCATCCGGTAAGACTACCCGGTATTGCTGCCCCCTGACCGTAGACAGTGTATTGACCGTACCGGAACCCGACCATTTTGTACTTGCTGAATAGATAACGGTACCATCGGCAGTTTTGCTGACCAGGGCTCCGGGCTCATCCGCGATCCTTCCGTTCCGGGACAGCCCGAGGTCAATTTTCTTTCCACTGGCCAGCGTAAGGACAGCGGCACTCTTTCCGGGCTGGATATCGGTATCGTAATTCGCATTTTTTAATACAGCAGTTTGCGTACCGGCCATTTTTGGCTGACGCTGCCAGAAAAATACCCCCGCTACGAGCAATAAGGCTGCCGCAGCAGCAGGATACCATAACCGGTAACTTACTGATTTCCGGGAATGACGTCCCTGCATCAGTTGCCTGTAAATCTGACCGGTCTCTGCCTCCAGTTCGGAAGCGCTAAGCTCCGGCAAATCCCGTTGCCGGAAGAAATGCAGCTTGTATTTTTGCGCTCGCTCGTTTTTGTCTTGTTGACCATTCATAGTATCGGGGTTTGCCTTACTACAGATAAAGACAATCTGCCGGCCCCGATTGGGTACAAGGCATTAAAAAAAATTAAGGAAAAAGCATGGCGATGAAAAATACGAGGCCCAACCTGAGCCTGAGGTGCCTCATGGCCCGCTTCAACTGCGTATTGACCGTTCCTTCACTAGTGCCGGTATAGGCAGCGATCTCCTTTGCGGTCATGTACTGTTTGCTTTTCAACTCGTATACCTCACGCATCTTCGGCGGCATTTCCGCGATGGTGCTTTCGATCATGGCCCTGATCTCCTTTTCCCGGATGCGGTAATCTGTCTGCTCCTCTTCAACAGGATTGCCTTCAACTGAAAGTTCAGTATATTTTTCCAGCACCTTCCTGTGTTTAAAGATATTGTAAATGCGGTTGAGCACCGAACGGTAGAGGTAGCCGGAAAGTGTCACCTTAAGATCCATTTCTGCCCTGTTGTTGAGCATCCAGGCAAAAACGTCCTGCACGACATCCCTGGAGTCTTCCTTATTGCCCAGTTTATGGTAGGCATACAGATAAAGCGGTTTGTCGTAGCGCTGGTAAATTTCCCGGAAGGCATGATCGTCGCCGCTTACAAAACGCTTCATCAGTTCAGGTTCGTTACAGGTACTATATTCTGCCATAGGGAAGCAACTCGTTTAGCTAAAGCTAGTTAAAAAACAGCTTCTGTCGCAATTTTTGAAAAGAATTTTGTCAGGGCACCAGCGGATAAGGGAGCTTCGCCTTGAGTCCGGCGAGGGTAAGGCTTTGCACCTGTCCGCTGTCATCGTTGGGAAAAAGCAGGCAATAGAGTATTTCATGCGTAGGCGGGTCGACAACAATTTTATAGCAATAGTCGGGAACACCCACCTGGCTGCCGGGTTTCAGCTTTTTACTGCCGTAGATGCCGCCGGCAATGATAAATATGGCCCTGGCCTGGGACATTTCCCTTAACCTGGTTTCCCATTTCTTCCAGATTCCGCGGTTGAGCCGGACAGTTTGGGGAAAGCAGTTGTAATAACAGAAGGTCTCCTTGTCGAGCGTACAGTCATACGCAAAATCTTCAGCATTGGCGAGATGGCCCTTATCATAACCCGTACCGGCATAATCACTGTCATCTGCCGTTTCCTCGCCGCACTTGCGGAAACTGAAGGACGAACGGTTACAGTCCCCGCCACCTTTCTTCAGCGTATAGGTAACGTATAAAGGGTTCTTTACTTCATAGGAAAAATAAGACTTGTAGATACTCGTCTGGATCACCTTGTCTGCCTGCCTCTGGGCCAGTAAGGAAACGGGGCAGATGACCAGCAGAAAAATCCGGAAGGCCAGGCGCAGGGCCGGGCGGATACTGCTTTGCTTAGGTTCCATGGTTTGCCGGTTTCTTATGGCTAAAGATACCAAAGTAATGCGGCAATCCAAGTAATTTTTTACCGGACTGCCGCTGCTGGTTATCTATTGCCTGAAGCCGTCTCAAATTGAAATAGAGAAGGAAATGGGCATGTGGAAACGTACGCGTACATTCCTGCCGTTCTGGACACCTGGCTTCCATTTCGGCGACCTCAGGATCACCCTTATGGCCTCCTCATCCAATGACTTGTGAATGCCCCGTTCTATCTGAACATTGGAAACCGAGCCATCCCGTTCCACGACAAAACTGACAAACACCTTTCCCTGCAGGTTAATTTCCTGTGCCTCGGAAGGATAGCGCAGGTTTCTCTGCAGATACCTTGCCCAGCCTTTCTGCCCGCCTTCAAACTCGGGGAAGGCCTGGATGTTGCCGCTCATTTCCATGATCTCCTCTCCGCTGCCGTTCCCGCTTTGCCCCGCACCAGTACCGGAGCCCAGGCTGCCGTTTCCTGTACCTTCGGCAGGCACAGATACCAGGTTTGTGGCCTCACCATCCTGGGTCACCGGACCCACCGCAGCATTTTCCAGTTGCGCCAATGTAGGGGGTTCGGTCTCGACCGGTGTGCTGACCACTTTCGGGCTGGAAGGAAGCGCTACCGTCTTTATTTTCTTTTTCACAGGTGCAGGATCGGGAACCTCGGGCTTTTTCTCTTCCGCTTTCGTAGGTTCTGTCTTCTGCTGCTCCACACGGGGCGCCATTTCCACAATGATCTCCCTTTCCGGTGAGGCAAGAGACACTACCTGTTCGTCCCCGCGAATCCATTTCCGGATCATCGGCGCCGCGAACACCAACACAAAAAGGGGTGCGGCGATGAACAAGGCCCGCAGGGTATTGCCTGCCGACTGCAGCCTGAGCGCATAGGCTCCATAAGCTTTGTTTCTGTCTTTGAATACAAGATTGAGCCACGCTCTCTTGTACAGGTCTGTGGTTGTGTTTAGCATAGTATTCAGGTGTTGATTGATCATATGATGCCATCAATACCCGAATTCCATAAGCTGAATGGTTTATGGTCTGGTCTCGTTTAACATCCATTGCTCATTGACCAGCGGGCTCATGACACCACTTGGGGGCTGGTCTGCCGGACTGGCGCCCCATTCCTTATTCGGCCTTGGCCCCATCACCAGGTTCAGTGTACCGCCGTTTTGCAGTTCTTTATGTCTGAACCAGGCTTTGTTCAGCGGTTTTCCATTCAGCATAGCCCCCTGGATATACAGGTTCCCTGCACTGTTCTTCGGTGCGTTGATGCTAAATACTTTTCCATCAGGCAGGTTTATGCGCACTTTCGTGAATACGGGACTGCCGATATTGTACATGGGGAGCCCCGGTGTTACGGGGAAAAAGCCCATCATCGAAAAAACTACGAAAGCCGACATGCCCCCGCCGTCTTCGTCACCGGGGATGCCAAAATAATTATCGGTATACCAGGTATCGAGCAGCATACGGATGCGCTTCTGTGCTTTCCAGGGCGAGCCGGTATAGTTATAGATATAGGGAATGTGAAAGCTCGGCTCGTTTCCCATTACAAACTGTCCTACCAGTCCGGATGCATCTGGCTGGGTCTTCCAGAAATGGAATTTAGCCGTACCCAGGTCTTCGCGGAATAACTGGTCAAGTTTGGCCTCGGCAGCCTGCCTCCCGCCCATCAGCCTGATGAGCCCCTGAAGATCGTGCTTAACTACCCAGTTATAGGTATAGGCATTGTTTTCGGTAAAAAATTCCCGCCCCGCCGCTTTGGGGTCCATGTTGTCTATCCAGTTGCCCTGCTTGTCTTTTGCCCACATAAAGCCTTTGTCTGCACGGTAGACATTTTTGTAATGGTACGCCCGGTTCAGGAAAAGTCGCTGCTCTTCCACCGGTTTCCGGAACCACTTGCCCAATTGCCCGATGGCCCAGTCGCTGTAGCTGTTTTCCAGCGTAACCGAAACGGCCTGGCGTTTTTCCCATACGTTCTCTACCTGTGGAACCGTCTCTGCTTCTCCATAGGGTAAGCCTGGCATATAGCCATGCGCATTGTAGAAAGAATCCAGCACCGTAGCGGGGCCATTGTTCCAGGGAAGCAATGTTCCCTCCAGTGAATTTTTCCGCAGGCCTGCATAAGCCGCTTCCTTATCGGCGATGGGGATGCCCTTAAGATAAGCGTCCAGTATCCAGGTGGCGGCATGGTTACCGGTCATGGCCGGCCAGTCGCCAAATACCAGCGCAAATGAGGGCATCCAGCCCCCCTGTTTATACATATCTACATAGGAATTGATCTTGTCGGCCTCTTTTTTTGGATTAAGTATGGTGTGGAGCGGCTCCAGGGCAATGTAATTGTCCCATATCCAGTTGTCTACATAAAACGGCTTGTCGCTTTTATGTACCTGGTGATCAAAGCCGCTATAGTATTGCCCGTATTCACTGATATCTACCATCCGTTCGTAACACCGGTACAAGGCCGTATAAAAAACGCGCCTCTGCGCAGGTGTCCCACCCTCCACATTGATCTGGGACATCACTTTATTCCATTCGTGGTATGCCTTGTTTTTCACCGCGTTAAAATCACCGCCCGGAATTTCCCTGCCCAGATTGGCCTTTGCCTGTTCTACAGATATATAAGAAATGGCATAACGCATGCTGACCTGTTCAGGTACTTTGACCAGCACCTGCCTTTTACCGGCGCCCTCACGGTAAACTGCGCCCTGTTGCGCTGCACTGAGTTCGGCATAAAAAAAGGCTTTCATGCCACGGAATACCTCAGTTCCGCTAATGCTGCTGCCATCCGTATTGATCTCGCCCCCCTCATTCAATATGCCCAGCCGGAGATAGTGTGGCCCGCTTCCCTTAAAGCTGATTTTAAAGACTCCTGACTTTGCACCAGGTGAGAATTCAGTAATGGTCCCATTGTCGCCGAGTTCAGACCGGTAATAATAAGGGGTCAGCACCTCATGGTCGTAGACCTCCTTTCTGTCCCACAATCCTGAAGGATCACCACTGACCGGCAGAAAGCTGAACAGCGAGAAGACACGGTGAGCGGCTACCGTCAGCGGAAAATAGGCCACCTGGTCATCGAGGGCATCTTTGCGTACCGGATAGACACGGACCATCTGGTTGGGAAGCTGTACCGTTGGCCTGGTAGGTTCCAGGATCAGCCCCACCCCGCCGATGGACGGGTCTACATCATTTAAATTGGAAACCCTGGTTCCGGGAGACTGGGCAAATACCGGCGCACTGAGCAACGTGCAGGCCAGTAAAAGAAGCATAGGTTTAATGGACATGGTTCTGGTTACATTTGGTTCATCATGCCGGGGGGCACAATAAACCAAATGTAAACAAAACAACTTGTATATACAAGAACTTATAGATGTCTGTCATCGCGCGGCGATCAGTGCCCGCCGCTAACTTGCTCTGCCTTTACATTACCAAGCTTGGCTGAGCAATAAAAGCCAAAGAAAGCAATGTACAGGTAGCACAGTACAGGTACAAAGAAGGAATGCTGGATACCGAAACTATCGGCAAGCGCACCTTGTACAAGCGGCAGCAATGCGCCGCCAAGTATGGCCATAACCAACAGCGAAGAGCCCTGGCTGGTGTATTTACCCAGGCCATGGATCGACAAGGTAAAGATATTAGACCACATGATGGAATTGAACAAACCGATGCCCAGGATAGTCCACATGGAAGTAGAACCCGTGGAGAAAATGGTAAACAGCACGAGGCCTGCCGAGATCAGTGCGAAGATGGACAGGGTACGTGCAGGTGCTGCCTTACCGATAAAGAAGCCAAGCAGGTTGATACCGATAAAGATCAGGAAGGTAGAGATCTGCGCAAAGTTCAGGTCAACGATGAAAAAGATCAGCAGGAATACTGCAATGGCAGTCACGACCATCAGTAACGCTTTCCTGCCACCCGGCAGCTCCTGGTTCAGGGAAATAGACCCGAGGAAACGTCCGATCATGGCACCACCCCAGTAAAGGGCAAGGTAATTTTTGCTGACCGCCTCTGGCAGGCCCATAATTTCCGGAAGCGCCAGGAAGTTGATGATAAAACTGCCGATACATACTTCTCCGCCTACATAAAAGAAAATGGCCAGGATGCCCAGCTTAAGCTGTGGAAACTGCAATGCACCCAGACCACGCTCGGCAGACTCTTCGGAACGGAAATCCGGAAGCTTGATCCGCCAGAGCAAAAAGGCCAGCAGCAAAAAGATACCGGTAAATATAATATAAGGTACTTCCGTAGCAGCGGCAGTGATCTCGCCGTTGACTGCAAAAAATTCAAAGATCAGGTATCCGCCGATGATCGGCGCAATGGTGGTGCCCAGTGAGTTGAAAGCCTGGGCAAGGTTCAGACGGCTGGAAGCGCCTTCCGGTTTACCCAGAAGGGATACATAAGGGTTGGCAGCGATCTGCAGCAAGGTAAAACCCAGACCCATAATGAACAGTGCGCTCAGGAAAAGTCCGTATACGGAATACCTGGCTGCAGGGAAAAACAGGAAACAGCCGACAGACGCAACGATCAGTCCGAGCAGCATGCCGTTTTTGTAGCCGATCTTGTTAATGGGATCCCCTTTGAAGTAAGAGATCACAAAGTAGAGCAGCGAACCGATGAAATAAGCGCCGAAAAACGCAAACTGTACCAGCATAGACTGCAGGTAGCTGAGCTGGAACAGCTCTTTCAGATGTGGGATAAGTACATCGTTCATACAGGTTAGAAAACCCCACATGAAGAATAAAGTGGTGAGACTGACAAAGGGGATGGTATAACCCTTGTTTTCTGAAGTATTGCTCATATTAGTTTATAGAAGGTTGTAATATTAAAAGGTTTTAGCAAATATGGCAAAATAGCGCGGAATTGCAAAAATCATTGAAATGTCCTTTTCGGTGCAAATCGGAACAAAGACAGCAAAAAACTTCATAAAAAACTTGAATTTTTAACTTCACTTAGTATTTTTACATCAAATCAGGAGGAAATAATTAAAAAATACTCTATTTTTGGCTAAATTTTTGAACAAATAAATGAAAAGCTTAAGAACAATCGCACTAAAAGAAGCGCAATCGAGAATTTCTCCGGAAGTGAAGGCACCTGCTGCAAAGATTTCCGAGTTTTTCGGCGTTAACGTTTTTGACAAGAAAAAGATGAAAGATTTTCTGTCAAAAGAAGTTTATGAGAAACTAGTATCGGCTATTGATCAGGGTGAACTGATCAATTTAACTGATGCCAACCAGATTGCCGCCGCAATGAAAAGCTGGGCAATGGGCAAAGGGGCTACCCACTACACCCACTGGTTCCAGCCGCTTACCGGTACTACTGCTGAAAAGCACGATTCGTTCTTTGAGCCTAGCAGTGAAGGCCCTATCGAGAAGTTTGCAGGAAGCGCTTTGGTTCAGCAGGAACCTGACGCATCCAGCTTCCCGAACGGCGGTATCCGCAATACTTTCGAGGCCCGCGGTTATACTGCATGGGACCCGTCATCCCCTGCTTTCATTATGGAGAGCAAAGCCGGTAAGACGCTTTGTATCCCAACTGTATTTGTATCTTACACTGGTGAGGCACTTGACTACAAGGCGCCTTTGCTGAAGGCCCTTGCCGCTATGGACAAGGCTGCCGTAGACGTTTGCCAGTATTTTGATAAGAGCATTACCAAGGTAAATGCTTCCCTGGGTATCGAGCAGGAATATTTCCTGGTTGACCTTTCCATGTACAATGCACGCCCTGACCTGGCGCTGACCGGCCGTACGCTGTTCGGCCACATGTCAGCAAAAGGACAGCAACTGGAAGACCACTATTTCGGTTCTATTCCTGAGCGCGTATTTACCTTCATGGTAGATTTCGAGAATGAAGCCCTGAAACTGGGTATCCCTCTGAAAACCCGCCACAACGAAGTAGCGCCTTCACAGTTCGAATGCGCCCCTATCTATGAGGAGATCAACCTGGCCATCGACCACAACCAGCTGTTGATGGACCTGATGGAGAAGGTAGCGCTAAGGCACAACTTCAAAGTGTTGCTGCATGAGAAACCTTATGCCGGCATCAACGGATCAGGCAAGCACAACAACTGGTCAATGATCACTGACACAGGCAAAAACCTGCTTGCTCCGGGCAAGACTCCTAAGAACAACCTGATGTTCCTGACCTTCTTTGTGAACACCATCAAAGCGGTACACGAACATTCAGACCTGCTGAGGGCTTCCATTGCTTCGGTAAGCAACGACCACCGTCTGGGCGCCAACGAGGCTCCTCCCGCGATCATCTCTATCTTCCTCGGCCAGCAGCTGAACGAGGTTCTGGATGAAATCGAGCATTCAAGGATCAGCAAAAAGATCAAGGAAGACAACGCGCTTTGGCTGGGTATTCCTAAGATCCCTCAGATCCTGCTGGACAATACCGACCGTAACCGTACCTCTCCTTTCGCCTTCACCGGAAACAAATTTGAGCTGAGGGCCGTAGGTTCATCAGCAAACTCCGCCGCGCCAATGACCATCCTCAACGCGATCGTTGCGGATCAACTGGTGAAATTTAAGGCCGAAGTTGACAAACTGATCAAAAAAGGCGAGAAGAAAGATATCGCGCTGCTGACCGTGATCAAGAAATACATTAAAGAGTCTAAAGACATCCGCTTTGAAGGAAACGGCTACAGCCAGGAATGGGCGGATGAGGCTGAAAAACGCGGACTGTCCAACATCAAGACTACACCTAAGGCACTGGATGCTTACGTATCTGAAAAATCTACAGATCTCCTTACCCGTCTGAACATCTACAGCAAGCGCGAACTGCATGCCCGTCATGACATCCTGCTGGAGAACTATTATAAGAAACTTCAGATCGAGGCCAGGGTAATCGGTGAGGTAGCCAACAGCATGATCATCCCTGCTACCGTTGCTTACCAGAATTCACTGATCGAAAATGCAAAGGGCTTGAAGGAACTTGGCCTGGACGATGCAGCTTTGTCTACACCGGTTTCTATCATCAACAAACTGTCTCAGCACCTGGCTATCGTGAAAAACAGCACTGATGCCATGCTGGAGCAGCGTAAGAAGGTAAACACCATTGAAGATACCCGCGAGAAGGCGATCGGATATGATGAAAAAGTAAAATCTTACTTCGACGAGATCCGTTACCACGCCGACAAGCTGGAGCAGATCGTTGACGACAGTGTATGGCCGTTGCCTAAGTTCAGGGAACTGCTGTTCATGAAATAAGCCACATTTGAGCGATTCATTTTGTTGATACCCCCTGTCCCGGTGACAGGGGGTATTTTTTTTGTTATCTTTGCCGCAACATGAGTGACAACAGGTACAATCAACGCGGTGTTTCCGCATCTAAGGAAGATGTCCACGAGGCCATTAAGAACATTGACAAGGGTTTGTTTCCGCAGGCTTTCTGTAAGATCATCCCCGATATACTGACCGGTGACCCGGATTTCTGCAACATCATGCATGCAGACGGTGCCGGTACCAAGTCTTCACTGGCTTATGCCTACTGGAAGGAAACCGGAGATATTTCGGTATGGAAAGGTATTGCCCAGGATGCGATCATCATGAACATTGATGACCTGATCTGTGTAGGTGCAACGGAGAACATCCTGTTATCATCCACCATAGGACGCAACAAGAACCTGATTCCCGGCGAAGTGATCGCAGCCATTATCAACGGGACAGAGGAAATACTTGCTGAACTTCGGGAACAGGGAATTTCTATCTATTCCACAGGGGGCGAAACCGCAGACGTAGGCGACCTGGTACGTACCATTATTGTCGATTCAACGGTGACCTGCCGTATGCAGCGCAGCAAGGTCATCAGCAACCATAAGATCAGCCCGGGCAACGTGATCGTTGGTCTTGCTTCCTCTGGGCAAGCTACCTATGAAACGGAATATAACGGTGGCATGGGCTCTAACGGGCTTACTTCCGCGCGTCACGATGTGTTCGGCAAGAGTGTTGCCGAGAAATATCCGGAGAGCTATGATCCTGCGGTGCCTTATGACCTGGTTTTCTCTGGGGGAAAGAAACTGACTGACCTTATAGAAATCGGTGACGGAAAGACAGTAACGGCGGGAAAACTGGTACTCTCTCCTACCCGTACCTATGCCCCGGTGATCAGCAAGGTACTCGAATTGTACAGGAGCCGGATCGGCGGAATTGTGCATTGCAGCGGCGGGGCACAGACGAAAGTATTGCATTTCCTGAACGAAGGTATACATGTGATCAAAGACAATCTTTTCCCGGTACCGCCCCTGTTTAGCCTGATACAGGAACAATCCGGCACGGACTGGAAGGAAATGTACAAGGTATTCAATATGGGTCACCGCATGGAACTTTATGTACCCGGGGAGATCGCAGAAGAGATCATCCGGATATCAAAAAGCTTCAACATTGACGCGCAGATTATCGGCAAAGTTGAAGCTTCTGATAAGAAACAGGTAACGGTTAAGTCGCCCTACGGAGACTTTATTTACGAATAGCCTTTGCTATCGCTTTTTCTACCAGCGGTTCCATGATCGCATAGCCGGCCTTGTTGGGATGGATGCCGTCATCGGCGAGGTGCTTGGGCAGGCCGTTGCGCTCATCTTTCATTGCGCTGAAATAATCGACGTATTCCAGTTTATGCGCCTCCGCATAGGACCTGATCCACTTGTTCAGTTCGATCACCTTGCCTGCAGGCTCCAGCCCTGGCTTCCATGGAAAATCATAAGCAGGCAATACGGAGGAAAGTACCACGCTGATCTTATTGGCCCTGGCGATTTCTGCCATGGACTGGATATTGTTTTCGATCATTTCGAGTGTGGAGGGACCGGTATTGCCGGCAATATCATTGATCCCGCAAAGCAGGACCACGACCTTCGGCCTGAGGGCGACTACATCCTGGTGGAAACGTACCAGCATCTGGGGTGTGGTCTGTCCGCTGATCCCCCTGTTAATGTAAGGCCTGCCGGAAAAAAACTCCGGCCTGTTGGCCTTCCAGAATTCGGTGATCGAGTTTCCCATAAAAACGATACGTTTTTCTCCGGCAGCCGGGGCACCCAGTTTTGCGTTCTCCTCCTGGTATTTCTTAAGATTCGGCCAGTCTTGTGCCTGGGCAGAAAAGAAAGAGGAGAAAAGCAGTGCAACGGCCATGATACGGTTCTTAAAAATTTGGTTCATTTTGTATTTTGGTTAAATTAAAAAGCCACTAAATATAGAAATATCTACATTAATGGCTTTTTAGAACTGAAAAATCAGCTGATCCTTAAGCTACCTGTACCGGGGCAACTCCTCCCGGTTTTCTCGACCTCATGTAAACTACGAGGCCTGCAAAGGCGACAATAAGGATAATGGGCAGTATCAGGGTCACCTGCAGGACTTCGGGACCTGCAAGGTTCTTTGCCGTACCTAAGGCTGCAGCTTCGGGAGTACCTTCCAGCGCGGCCACATAGGTATTCAGATCGGCACCTGCCGGAAGATGTTTCACGATGAGCCCGTCATAAAAACTTCCCATGAATATGGTATAGACAGAAACCGCAAACATTCCCGCTCCACCCAGCAGATTGATGCCCAGCGCACCGGATTGCGGAATATTTTCTGCCACAAAGCCGATCATGGTTGGCCAGAAATAACATACGCCGATGCCAAAGACAACTGCGGCAAAGAATACCGAACTTCCTGTAAATGTACTCAGCATGTAAAGACCTGCCGCAGCGAATATGGCCGAAAACAAAAGCACACCCTGGGGAGCCAGTTTTTTCACAATTGGTTTTGCAAAGGCCCTGCCGATAACCATGATCCCGGTAGTCAGCGTCAGCAGCAGCAGCGCATTATCGGTAACGTTCTTCAGTAACATACCGATCCACTGACCGGTAAATAACTCGGTTATGGCGGTCATGAACATGCAGATGAACATAAAGATGAACAGCGGGGAGGCTACAGCCTTATACATATCGGCACTGGAGTACCCTGAGGAAACCCTTTCAGTAACCGGAAAATCAAGCTTTGAAAACAGGTAGCCATAGATGAGTGTCGGGATGAGCATCGTCGCTACCTGCAGCTGCCAGCCAAGGTTCAGGCTGACAAATAAGGTGACCAGCAAGGTCCCGATCACGATTCCGCCGGGGAACCACAAGTGGAAATAGTTGAGCCTGGTAGTTTTTTCATCCGGATAAAGCGTTGCCACCAGTGGGTTACAGGCCGCTTCTACCGTGCCGTTGGCGATACCGATAAGCAGGGTAGAGAAAAACAATGTCCAGTATCCCTGTGCAAAAATGGTAAGCACAATGCCCAGCAGGTGGAACAAAAATGCAATGACCAGCAGGCGCTTCATGCCAATGATGTCGACAATAAAGCCCCCGATAACCACAGCGAGAGGAAAACCCCAGAAGGCGGTAGCAGTGATTGTGCCCAGTTGGGTGGCGTTGAGGTGAAAGTCAATTCCTAATTGTCCCATCATCCCGGCACGGATCCCAAAGGAAAGGGAAGTAACTAGCAATGCCAGGCAACTCGCCCAGAATAACTTGTTGGTTTGAATGTTATGCATATATTTGGTTTTGGTTGGTGACAAAATTATGGTTTTGCATCTAATTCCTTCATCGTCCAGGGTTGATTACGTCCCCTGGTTCGCTCGCGGATCTTTTTAACCTCCTCAGGTTTGATCACGGAAGCTTTGTTACCCAGATCATTCCGGATATAACTCAGTACAGCCGCAATATATTCATCGGTATTGGCGCCCATCGCAGGCATCGCGTCTGTATAGTTTTTGCCGTTTACAGGGCCGGTGAGCCCGTGCAGCAAAATTTTAATCAGCTTTTCGGGGTCTCCGGTGACATCCTTTGCTCCTGCCAGCGCGGGTGCAGGCATAGCACCACCGATATTTACTCCTTTTCCATCGGCGCCGTGGCAGGTTGCACATAGCTGCTTAAAGCTGACGGCGCCATCTGTGATTAATTTCCGGTCCGCTTCTGCAAGTCTCCTGCTTTCCTCTTCCCTGGCCTTTCTCCGGTCCATATCTACCTGGAAACGTTTCTGTGATTCAACAAGGGCAAGGTCATCGGGATGATGTTGTACCAGCTCGTTAACAATGGCCCGGGCTTTCTCTGAAGGACTGAACCTGAGGGTAAGAGCCAGCTGGAAGCGGACATCTGCGCTCGGATCATTCTTTAAGGGTTCCAGGGCATTGACCAGCGCTGCATCTCCTTTTCGCACCGCTCCCTCTGCAATCCAGACCGCTGTCCGGCGCACTTCCGCATCCTGGTCTTTTAATGCCGTCAGCAATACCGGTCTGTCCAGTGACTTTAGCCCGTCAAGGGTCCAGAGGGCATGGATACGCCCCAGGGGTTCCCTGGCACCGGTGGCCATCGTCACCAGTTCGGGTACCACCGATTGATCAGCCCGGATCACAATGAGTTTCTGGGCAGTCTCCCGCCACCAGGCATTCGGATGCGACAGGTACTGTACCAGTTGTCTGCTGGGCTGGCTGAGCATGGCAGGTTTGGTCTTGTCTCTTTTTAAGCCGTCATAAACCACTCTGTAGATACGGCCTCTGCCAATATTTTTTTCGAGGCCTCTTTCGATGATCTTAGGACGGAGATAGCTCCCCGGTTTCGTCCATTCACTTTCCTGGATAATACCACGGTACATATCCACGATGTAAAGACTTCCGTCCGGTCCGGTAATACTGTTTACCGGCCGGAAGTTCATATCTGAGGAAGCGATAAACTCTTCCTTGTCATAGGCGTTCCTGAGCGTGATCTTTCCGTTGGTATTGATCACCTTGGCACGCCTGATCAGCCGCCCTACCGGCTCACAGATCAGCAAATCTCCGTTAAGGTCGGCAGGCAGGGAGTTGCCCCGGTAAATCGATTGCCCTGTACAGGCAGTAAAATGGTTCAGGGTGCTGTCAGGGCGTAAACGTCCCGGTCCGCCCTGTACATCGGGCGTAGAAATAACCGGCCATACTGCCTGAAACTCGTCATTATACTGGTCGCCGAAATCCAGTCTTCCAAAATATGGGTTCTGCTGAAACCCGAGCGCAGGCGCTTCTCCTCCGGCGGCGGAAAAATAAAGACGGCCATAGTTATCGTTGGCCAAGCCCCATTGCCCGCCGGGGCCTTCGTGCAGGTACTCCGTTTTCAGCATACCGTTGTCATATTGATAACGCACATTTTCAACAGTGACATAAATCTTGTTGTCCAGGTTCCATACCAGGCCGCTCCGCTGGTGTTCCAGGTTCGCCCTGTTTTCCGAATCATTAGTAAATACACGTATCTTTTCATCTGCCACTCCGTCGTTGTTGGTATCGCGGTAGCTGTAAATGCTGTTGTCCCAGGTTTCAGCAACCAGTAAACGGTCGTCAAGGGGCAGGATCATTCTCGGTAATACCAGTTTATCGATGAAGACCACAGATTTGTCCATTTTACCGTCACCATTGGTATCTTCCAGCCTCTTGACCGTACATACCGGCTTCATCTCACCTGTACCGTTGGCATCCTGCATATAGGTATTCATTTCCGCAACGAACATACGCCCGTTGCCATCCCAGGCAATCTGTACAGGCTCATGGATCATGGGCTCACTGGCCACAAGTTCAAGGTGATAACCTTTTTGCAGATAGATCTGCTTCATGCTTTCTTCAGGGGAGAGAAAAGCGGGAGAGGGTCTGGTATTGACAATTACCTTGCCTTCTTCATTTCTTTTAAGGGCCGTCTGCGCTACTTTACAGGTATACGCAAGCGTGGACACGCCGAGCATGCCCAGCACCCAATGTCTGGTCCGTATCATGGTTTATAGGTGGTTAATCTGTGGTGCGGGCTATTTCTTCAGGCCAAGCGCGTATTTGATACCGCCAAGCAGATGCTGAAGATACAGAGGCTCGTCATAAGACTCCTTGGTATGACCAAGTTCAGTGTAAAATGCACGGCCGCCGTCATATTCATGATACCAGGCCATTGGGTGGCTGTCGCCCATTGCTCCCTTTCCCGGATCATAACTTTTCTCATCGATGTATACAAGTGGCTTCAGGTCCTTTGCCATCCATTTGAAATTGTACCACTCATCCCTGCGTTTCCACTCTGCCGGAAGGTGTTTTGTAGAGAGGTGTGTCCGGTCGGTTACCTTCAGCGTTGCGTCCTGCTGGGCCGGGTGCGAACCAAAATAAGCACCCACCAGGTTACCGTACCAGGGCCAGTTATATTCCGTATCTGTTGCGGCGTGAATCCCTACAAAACCTTTTCCGCTTCTGATGTATCTTTCAAAAGCAGCCTGCTGCTCATCATTAAGCACGTCCCCTGTCGTACTGAGGAAAATAACCGCATCGTACTGCTTCAGGTTCGCGTCCGTAAATTTTCCGGCATTCACTGTGCTGTCGACATCGATCTTGTTTTCGGACCCCAGTTTCTGGATGGCGGCAAGTCCTTCTTTGATCGCATCATGATGGAATTCCACCGTTCTGCAGAAGACAAGTACCTTTTTATTCTTTGCATAGGCCGTTGAGCCTAGCAATATTCCTCCGGTAAGGAGGAATAAGGCTAAGATTCTTTTCATATCCGGTTATTTTACAGACAGCACGTAAGTAACGATCTTTTTGGCATCATCTACGGACAGGGCCGGGTGCGGGGACATCGGGATTGCTCCCCATACACCAGATCCGCCTTCCACAACCTTTTTTGCCAGGCTGTTTTTATTTTCTTCGTTATAAGGATATTTCTTTGCGATCTGTTTGAAGCCCGGGCCAACCAGTTTACCGTCTGGTTTATGACAGGCCGCGCAATCTGATTTGGCCATCAGCGCCTTGCCTTCAGCGATTTCTGCTGCAGACGGGCCTTTAGCGGCGGAAGCCGCGGCAGCTGGCTTTTTTGCCGCAGCAGCCGGCTTTTTGGTCTGGGCAAATCCCTGAGAAGCGCAAATGGTAACGATGGCAAACGCCATTGCAGGAATAATTAAGGTCCTTTTCATTTGTGTGTAAATTGATATAAGTGTGAAATTATTTTTAAAGCTTAAAAAAACATTAAAAAATGATTAATCGCAAATCAATATTGCAATTAAATGCATTATTTAACATTTATCCATGTCCCAGTACCTCTGCAAAACTCTTCCCGAAGTCCTCGTCATATAACGTCCTGTATTCCCGGCAAAAGAGTGCATAGGTATTCTTCGCCTGCGTATGTTTGCCCAGATAGGCCAGCGCCCTGCATTTCATGCGCATGGCCTCTTCATTGACAGGATCGAAGCAAAAAATATAACCGGCCAGTTCGATCAGCGTATCGGGAGCTTGTTCCACATCAACGGAAGCCGAAAAACTGATGCACATATCGATGACCTCATTGGATACTTCCGCCTTGAAAACATCCATCCAGCCATAGTTTACATCGGGCAGCAGGGCTCCTCGCCTGATGATCGCAGCAAGCCCCCTGATGCGCTCCAGGTCCGGTATGCTCTTTTCCCTGACAAGAGATACGTATGCTTTATAGTCTACCCATGTGCTGTCCTTGTCAAAGTCGAGCTTCCAGTATCCGGTTTCCTTGGAAATGGTACATCCGTCAAGCTTATCGAGTATATTCCGCAGCTTGACGATGCTTACAGACCTGTTGTTCCTGGCGCTTTCTTCTGATTTATCAAACCATAAAAGTTCCTTTAACTTTTCCGAACTGATCCCCCGCTCCCAGCGGACACTGTAAATTAAAATGATCAGGAACAATTCCCTGATCAGGGGAGTAAACTGACGGGTAATTTCCGTTCCTTCGCGGTCAAATACCTGCATATCGCCAAAAAGAAACACTTTGTTTGCCGGCTTTTCCCCAATCTGCTCCTCCTTGATCTCTTCCGGTACCGCTGGCGTAGGAACTTCCTGCTGATCTCCCTTCTTTCCTTTGCGCCGCCAAAACGAAAAAACCAGCAGTGCTGTAATACCGAGTGCCCCGGCAGCTGACAACCAGTACAGTACGGATATGTTATGCCCATTAACGCGCTTGAGTTCAGTCTGTATCGGAGGCGCTGACAAGGCATAGGCCTTTACAGTGGTCAGGTTGTTGTCTTCCCAGTAAAGCGTTACCGCAATTAACTGGTTGCTTTCCCTGCAGAAGAAAAGGTCTGCATAAGAACGTACATCATGGAACAGATAAGGCACAGGACTGCCGCACAGCTTAATTTCCGGGCGATCCAGCGATCCTTCCATCAACTGTAAATTCGAACGGTACTTATTTTTGGGAAACTTCAGCGCATAATAAGTCCTGGCCTTTTCGTTGATCACCATCGAATTGGCAAACACGAAATCTTCGCCCGCCACGTCCAGTTCATAACGCTTACGGAGCCGCCTGGTCCCGGCATCAAAATACAGCAGATCGTAAAGGTTCCTGGGATTGAGCATCTGCTGTCCGCTGGAACTGCCGTAGCCGCCCAGGATGTAAGCGCCATTGCCAATCCGTCCGAGTGCAGCCAGGTATCGGGGCGTCAGCGTGTCTCCCGTAACCTTTACCTCCTGCCAGCTGCCCGTTGGAAAATGATAGCGGTGAAACTGGTTTTTATAGACGAAATGCCCGTAGCCGCCCAGGGTATACAGCGAGGAATCTGCCGGCAGGTAAAACTTGTTGTATAACCAGAAATCGGTAATGTTCGCCTGGGGAAAGTTCTGAGTCCAGCCCGAAGTTACTGTATCAAACCTGCTCACCAGGTGCCGGTCGATATAGAAGGTCAGCAGGTTGCCCGCGTCATCGACGACAGATTGGGAACCGCGGAGCAGCCTTAACTTCCCGGTAGTGTATGGAATGCGCCGCTGCTGGCCCTTTCTTATATTGCAGACGATCAGTGAATCGTCCGAAACGATGTACAGCAGTTCCTTTTTCCCATCGAAAGCCACCGTTGCCGCTCCGCTTACCCTGGTATCCAGCAAGGGCTGCCATTGGTCATGCAGTTTCTTTATCCATAAAGGCTTCAGGGCTGCACCGTCATTTCCCGAAAGTTCTTCATGCGCAGTATTGCCGGCATCTTCACTGAGCTTCCAGAAATACCTTGCCTTCCCCCCTTCCCGGATGGTGATGTTACGCAGTTTCATCGGGGGTACGTCCGTAGTTTTAAAGCCCAGGTATTCGTTTGCCCCGAATAGTATCTTCATACATGGATTTTTATTCATCACCAGCCTGGTCTGATAGACCTCGCCCCTGCTCTCCAGGCGCAACACCATTTTCCTGGTGTCGAAGGATAACCTGAGCTTGTTCCACTTTTCAAAAAGGTCCTTTTCCGGAATATCGAACAGAATATCGGAAAAATGTTCTCCGATCACTACGCTGAAATGCTTCCCGGCTGCCGCATTACGGTCATAGATCAGGTCTATATTTTCACCGCCGCCGTCTATGAGGCGCAGCACATAACCAAAATAATCTTTACGCCCCCTGAACAAGGTGAGGTCAAAGGAGAGTTCAAAGTCTTTCTCAAAGCAAAGTGTGCCTTCAGGGCTCAGATCAAGGCCAGTACGCTGATCCTGCACGACCTCATGGCTATAAAAGCCAAGCCCGTAAGACTGGCCCCTGCAGTCTCCGGCAACAAGCAGCAGAGAAAGAAACGAAAGGAGTATTGATGCCCCGGTCCTCATATAAAGGACTAATATAACATATCCGGTTGGGTTTCAGGAAAAGGCCCGTTAACTTTGGTATCGTTAACGGGCCTTTTAAGCTGGCTTACTTCAGCCCCCATTTCTTATTGGGAAGAGGCCCCATTTCCAGTTCGAGCTTACCGCCCTCCACCAGTTGCTGATGCGTGAACCAGGGAGTATCCAGTACTTTTCCGTTAAATTTCGCACTTTGGATATACTTGTTCTGCGCGGAACATTTATTGGCAACGACCTGGAACTGCTTACCATTGGGCAAGGTAATGGTTACCTGCTCAAATATCGGGCTGCCAATGGTATATACCGGGGTTCCTGGTGTCAGCGGGTAGAAGCCCATGGAAGAAAATACGACAAACGCAGTCATACCGCCGCCGTCTTCATCACCGGGAATACCAAATACATTGTCTTTAAACCAGGTATCGAGCAGGAAACGGATACGCTTCTGTGTTTTCCAGGGTGAACTGCTGTAGTTATACAGATAAGGGATGTGGAAGCTGGGCTCATTGCCCATAGAATACTGGCCTACGATCCCCGTAAAATCCGGGAACTTTGCCCAAAGCTCATATTTGCTCCTGCCAAGAGGTTCACGGAACAACTGGTCCAGCTTGCCTTCAAATTTATCCACGCCACCGAACAGGCCGATAAGCCCCTTTACGTCATGCTGTACCTGCCAGAGATAAGTCCAGCCATTGTTTTCGTCATAATATTCACGGCCGCCCATACCGCCGTCAAATTTAGGGTCGATATTGATCCAGTTGCCTTCTTTGTCCTTGGGAAGAAACATCTGCTGCTTATTGTCCCAAAGGTTCTTATAATTATTGCTTCTGGCATTGAACAGGCTATAATCGTCGCTTTTCTTCAGTTCCTGTGCAAACTGGCCCAGCGCCCAGTCATCATAACTGTGCCCCAGGGTAATGGCCACGGCCTGACGTTTTTCGAAGCCATGCACTTCTTTGACGGTCTCTTTCTCACCCGGTTTTAAAGCCGGGAAATAGCCCTTTTCATAGTAAAAATCTTCCAGTTCCGTCTTAGGCCCGTTCTTCCATGGCAGCATGGTCGCCTGGGTAGCATTTTTACGCATGCCCTCATAAGCCACGTTCACATCATAATTGCGGATGCCTTTACGGTAACCGTCAAGAAAGGTAATGGTGGAATGGAAACCGTTCATACACGGATTGTCACCAAACAAGAGCGGGAAGGTAGGTACCCAGCCACTCTGCTGGTACATCAGCACATAAGAATTCAGCATATCTGCTTCCTGGTCGGGGTTCAGGATGGTCCTTAGCGGATGATGCGCCAGGTAAGTATCCCAAACCCAGTCGTCTACATAAAAGGGACGGTTGGTCTTGTGGATCTGCTTGTCGTAACCGCTGTAATATTGCCCGTCTTCAGTAATGTCTACCATCCGCTCGTAGCAGCGGTAAAGTGCGGTATAAAAGGAACGTTTCTGTGCCCCGGTACCGCCGGTAGCCTGGATCTGATTGATCACTTTTGACCATGCTGCCTCTCCCAGTTTTGACTGCTGTTCGAAGGTTACGGACTTAAGTTCATGTTCATAGTTCTTCTTTGCCTGGTCGGGACTGATGAACGACAAGGCATACCTGAACTCTATGGTTTGTGCCGACTGATCCGCAAAGTTCAGCAGCAATCTGTTGCCGTCCTTCTCCGCGGTAGCCGGCAGACTGAAGGTACCGTAAAGATAGACCTTTACATCAGCCCAGGTTTCCATCCCGGTAACTTCCTTAGGAGAGGCCAGTGAGACCTGGAAATCGCCACCGTTATATTTATCAAAGATCAGTGCCTTGCCGCTGCCCTTTGGAAAATCGAAGCGGAATATCCCGGCTTTCTTTCCTGGGGTAAACTGTACCTTGATGTCACTGTCGATAAGATAAGTCGAATAATACCATGGCCGGTTAATCTCCAGGTCATGGTCATAGGTCATCCTTTTCCTGTCTGATGTGCTGTTAGCAGGCTTTACCGCAAATACCTGCCCGTTACGGTGCGAGACTACTGTAAGGGGGAAACTGGATATCTGATCGTCCATATAATCGGCACGCTGGGGCGTCATCCGGATGACCTGGTTGGGCAACTGTATGGTGGGTCTTGTAGGCTCAAGAATAGCCCCTACATTACCGATCCTGGGATCGACGTACTTCAGGTTACCATCTCCATAGTTCTGCGGTTGCGCAACATAGGCAGGTTGCTGTGCCACCGCAAACATGAATGGCAGGCTGGCTACGGCCATCGCTAAAATTGTTTTTCTGGGTTCAAATAATTTGGTCATGTGTGGTTAATTGTCAGCTGAGTCCAGCTGGTTGTATAAAGCTCTAAAATAATAAATTCCGGAAGGTTTAACGGCCCGGCACATAAATTACGACCGAATACATTAATAAAACATTAATTATTCCTTAAAGCCAGGTCTATTTATCATTCACCCAATAAAAAAAAAGCATTCGGGGTATGGAGGTTCCCTGAATGCCTTTCCTGTTTTGAGGACTGAATTACTTTACTGCCTTGAGCGCCGGTCTGCTCAGCTTCCTGCCGGCAGGCCTGGCAGGAGCTTTGCCGGCCACTCCGTCTTTTCTGATGTCCAGTTCGGCGATCAGGTTTTTAGCACCGCCAAGTATATCGATACACCAGAGCACATAACGAACGTCAACACATATCGTCCGCTTAAACTGCTTGTCGAATGCAATATCTCCGCTCATCGCTTCCCAGTTGCCGTCAAAAGCCAGTCCGATCAGCTCTCCGTTGCCGTTGATGACAGGAGAACCTGAGTTGCCACCTGTAATGTCATTATTGGTAATGAATCCGACAGTCAGGGTACCGTTATTACCATATTGCCCGAAGTTCTTCTTTTTATAGTTTTCGATCAGGTTGGCGGGAAGGTCAAATTCCCCGTCGCCGGGAATGTATTTCTGCATGACTCCTTCTATGGTGGTGGTCGTTTTGTATTCAATCCCATCCTTTGGTGAGTAATCCTGCACATTTCCGTAGGACAGCCTCATGGTGAAGTTTGCATCGGGATACATCAGCTTACCCGTATTTTTTTCCAGGATCGCCTTCAGGTACAAGTGGTCAAGCTCAGCTTTTTTAGCTTCAAAATCAGCGACAAGGGAACCAAAATTGGTCTTGATATAATCGGCAGGGACCAGGTTGAGCGCATACTTATAACCAGGATCATTGCCCACCGCTTCTGCCGAAGGATGAGCAGCGATGAAAGCCTTTAATTTTTCTGGCCTGATAAAATTGCTGTTGTCCCACAGGTAGTCTGCAAATTTAGCAAAAGTGGATTCGGGATTTCCTGTCCAGTATTTCTCAGCGATCTCAGCAAAGAATTTAGGCTGCGAGCGCACCGGTACATCCTGGTAGAACGAGGCCAGTATCTGTGCAAAAATCTTTTTATCTGCCGTTTCATTATAAGTTGTCTCGTAAGCCTGCACAGCTGCTTCCAGTTTTTGTTTAACCTGCTGATACCCTGCCTCATCGTACTTAGCCGTGGTCAGACCAATCAGTGTTTTACCGATACCTGCTGCATTGGCTGCCCACTGGGAAGCGAGAAAGCCCTCATTGATGTAGGTACGCTGTACGGAAATAGGGTCAATGGTCTTATAGATCTGGTCGTATTGTTCCATGAGCCCTGCGAACTCGCTTTTCTGCGCAGCCCATTCTGTAAAGGATTTCTCTTCCGCACGTTTGTGATCGGCTACCTTAAGCCGTTTCAGCTGTTCAGTCTGTCCGATAAAATATTTCCAGTAGTTGGCAATCTGGGCATATTTTGAGGAGAGCTTCAGGCGGGTCTCTACATTCTTGTCCATTTCCTCTTTCCAGGCCTTCAGCCTGATATCGCGGAGTTTGACGATGGTCGGGTTCACTTTATTGACCGCGAGATCAACGCCATAGGATGTCAGATATCGGTCTGTGCGCCCGGGAAAACCGTAAACAATAGAAAAATCACCCTTCTTTACGCCTTTGATAGATACGGGCAGGTATTTCTTCGGCTTATAGGGAACGTTATCTGCAGCGTATGCTGCAGCCTGGTTATTTTTGGATGCATATACCCTGAAAACAGAAAAATCGCCGGTCTGACGAGGCCATTCCCAATTATCGGTATCTCCACCGAACTTACCAATGTTCTGCGGTGGTGCACCGACCAGCCTCACGTCATCGAAACGTTCATAGACAAACAAAATAAACTGATTGGACTTGTAGAAATCCTTCACATTGGCTTCAATGGCGGGGCCAGTTACCGCTGCTTTAGAAATGGCTGCGAAAACTTCCTGGAGTTTAGCTTCTCTGTCGACCCCTTTAAGCCCTTTGGTTTCTGCCTCTACCTTTGCGGTCACATCTTCCATCCTTTGCAGAAATCTTACAAAAAGACCTGCTATGGGCTTTTCCTCTCCGTAGTTCCTGGCGTAAAAACCATTGTCCAGGATGTTGTTCTGTGCGGTAGAGTTAGATGCAATCGCATCATAACCACAATGGTGGTTGGTAAAGATCAGTCCTTTGTCGGAGACGATCTCTCCTGTACAAAAACCACCGAAATGTACGATGGCATCTTTAAGACTTGAGCCATTTGCATTGTACAGGTCCTGTGTGGTGAGCTTAAAGCCCTGCTTCTTCATCTGCTCGTAGTTCTTACCGATCAGCATCGGTATCCACATTCCCTCATCTGCCTTTACAGTAAGCGAAGTGCACAAGGTTACCATGCACAGCAGCAGAAAGCTAATTTTCCTCATGATTTAAACAGTTAGTTGATGGTGCGAATTTAAGGAATTTATCCTTAGAAAAACCCATCTGAACTTTCGCAAACGACCTATAAGAGACCAGGGATACCTTTATTGTTTTTTTCGATATGCTCAAAATACTGCTTCAGTTCGTCTACCAGGATAAGCGTACGAAGCCGCTCGTTTCTTTCCTCATCAACAACCGCAGACATTGCCCAGCCTGCATATAGCTTATCAAGTAATTTGTAGATATCTTCAAAAGAATGTCCGTTTAAAAGACCTTCCTCTGCTTCAGGCCCTTTTGTATTTTTAGTGCTTGTACCCGGTTTCATATATTTTTTCCCTTTATTCTTTATTGTTGTAATAACGTTGTTACTATAGAAAAACTTGTGCCACAATAACTGTTTTTCTGACAGGTGAATAAAAAAAGAAAGGGCGCCTGCTCAGGTGCCCTTTCTTTTTTGTTTCCGGATGGTTTTCCCTTGTTAATTAAACAGGTACCTTACACCGAACTGGGCAGCCCAGCGTGAACGTACCTGGTCAACACTGTAAATAGTGTTATCAGCGGGTGCCCGGAAGGTAAATCCTCCGCCATTGCTTGAACTGTAATTAATCAGTGTGGTTGCTCCATTGCTATTACCTATGGTATAAGCGCGGCCCCATTTCTTATTGATCAGGTTACCTACATTAAACACGTCAACAGATAACTGTAATTTATTGGATGTGCCTTTAATCAGACCACCGATATCTTGTAACAATCTTGCATCGAAAGAATGTTCCCATGGTCCTCTGGCTCCAAAACGCTCTGCATATTTACCTCTCCTGCTTCTCAGGTAGGAATCGTTTTCGATGTAGGCGTTAAGCGCGTTCCATTGCGCTTCTGGACTGATCGCCGGACTAGGATTGTTTCCTGTAACTGCCGGAATGGTAACCAGTTTAATCTCGGAAGCATTTCTAGGTATATAGATCAGGTCATTCTGATTCGCACCGTCTCCGTTCAGATCTCCGTTGTAAAGATAGGTATTGGCCTCTCCTGACCTTCCTGAATAGAAAATTCCAAGGGAAGTACCAAACAGTCTGTTTTTGCCATACCTGACCCCATAATTCAGACTACCCACAAGACGGTTCCGGATGTCAAATTTTGAGTAAGATACCTGTGAGTAGTTTGGATTGGTGACGATCTGGTTAAACTGCCAGTTGGAACGGGCCGTAGAGCTGGCCCCGCTGTTTTTTTCCTTTGCTTCCCCGTAAGTATAGGCGATAGAAGCATCCAGGCCAAACAGGAAGGATTTCTGAAGCTGTGCAGTCAACGTGTAAGAATAACCTTTGCTGGTATTGGAAAGCAACAGCGCATTGGTCACTGTTGAATTGACTTTTCCGCCATAGGTAGGTCTGTTGTCATTTCCTCCGCTTAGCGAAGGATTCAACGTACCTGTTACGCCTTTGATATTGATATCTGCATAATCGATACTATTCAGGTATTGGTTGTAAATCGCTTCCAGGGTTGCGACGATACCGCCTGGGACTTTAATGTCAGTCGCCAGGTTAGACCTGAAAGTTTGCGGGAGCCTGAAATTCTGGTCAATCAGGTTTAATTCATAAGTTTTAACGGTTGAACTTCCGATATTTTGCTGTTCATTTGGATCAGGAATGAACTTGACGGGAGGCGGAGTACGCTGGTTGACAGTTCCGAAAAGCACCCCGTTATTGGTAAACTGGTTAGACAACCAGACAAAAGGTACACGACCGGTAAAGATGCCTGAACCACCTCTGAGCTGTACACTCTTATCACCAAAAACATCATAATTGAAACCAATTCTCGGAGACACAAGAGGTCTGCTTTTAGGGGTAATGTCCGTTCTGTATCCGAATGCAGTTTCTGCAAGCGGATTTCTCTCTGGCTTATCTCTGAAGATAGGGACGTCCACCCTCATACCTGCTGTCAGTTTAAATTCGGGAGAAACCTGGATCTCATCTTGTCCGTAAAAAGACAGTTGCGCGGCTGAGAAACGTGCTTCGCCTGGATTGCTGGTAATTGGATAAGTAGCTTCACCGGTTAGAGGCTTGTCGGCCATAAAATCGGCCAGTGAGTTAAAGGTCCAGTAGCCATACCTGTTATTGACAAAGAGGTTCCTGAATTTAAAGAACTCGTTATGTGTACCGACAGTAAATGTATGGTTACCCGTAAAAATCTTAAAGTTATCGGTAATTTCCAGAATATTCTGGTCAAGCTGGTTGGCTGTGCTGCTTCTTTCTGAGCCAAAGTTAACCTGGTTGGTTGATGATCCGTTGATATTATTGATCTGTACATGTGGGAATAAAGCGCCAAAAGTGGAACGTGCGTCACGTACAGTAGTATATCCTACAAGCAGGTTATTGGAAAGAGATTCGTTGAATTTTGAACGCAGTTCCATTACGGTAATGTTCTGCTTGCTGTTATTTCTTCCACCGTTGTTACCGAACTTAAAATTGGTAGCTGAACGGGAAAATACATCATCGAAAGCCTTTATATAGTTATGCCGCACCATCAGCTGGTTTTTGGAATTGATGTTCCAGTCTAATCTTGCGAAGATTTTATCATTCTGCGTTAAAGTGGGTTCTGCAGTGATCCCTCCTACGTCGTAACCATATTTAGTTTTAACAAAATCGGCGATCTCCTGTGCCTGAGCTACGGTAAGCAGTGCACCTGGCTCCCCGGCACCCAGAGTTGTAGGTGCCTTTTTCCTGCCTAGCTCTCCGTTCACAAAGAAAAACAGTTTATCTTTTACGATCGGCCCGCCCAGGCGGAATCCATATTGATAATCTGTAAAATCAGGTGACTTTACGCCATTGGGCTGCTTGCCTACGGTATTCTGGTTTCTGCCGAATACATAGGCTGAACCTTCTACCTTATTGGTTCCTGAACGGGTGATCGCATTTATTCCTGCACCGGTAAAGTTACCATAGGTGATGTCATATGGTGCCAGTACTACCTGGATTTCCTGGATCGCATCCAATGAGATGGGCTGGGTATTGGCGCCGCTACCTGGCGTAATTGCTGTACTTGAGGCCGCAAATACATCGTTGTTGACTGCACCGTCAATGGTGATGTTATTGAAACGAGGGTTTGCACCTCCGAAAGAGTTGCCGTTTGATTGGGGAGTCAACCTATAATAGTCGGATAGTGAACGACTAAGAGTAGGCAAAGACTCAATCTGCTCCTTACTGATATTTGTAGCTGCTCCTGTTTTCTTGCTGTTGAAAATCGGGTTCTTCCTGCCCGCAATCACAACTTCCTGGAGTTGTTCGCCATTCTCGCCGAGTTTTACATTGATAGGAAAAGATTCTCCGAGTTTCAGGCGGATGTCTGTCAGGGTCTCCGGCTGGAAGCCGACATAGGAAATGGTTACGGTATAAGGACCGCCCACCCGCATATTTGCGATCGCAAAACGTCCCTCTGCATTAGTAACTACACCGTATACGGTTCCGGTAGGCTCGTGAACAGCTTTGATACTTGCGCCCGGTAACGCACCTCTGTTGTCTGTAACGACCCCGTTAATAGCAGATGTAGTGACCTGCGCAATGGCCTGCGGGACAATACCTGCAAAGACCATAACCAGTACCACAATTCTCAGTAGTAAAGATTTCTTCATGTTTGTTGTTTTTTTATGTGCACGTATCACCAAATGATACGGCGGCAAATTTAAATAGAAAAAAACGCAGGATCCTGGATTTAATGTTAAATAATTATTAAGAATCCCAAGAGTTTTCAACATTTAACCCTGAAAAATTTACCACATAATCAACAGCTATACAGTTATTTATATTCATTCTACACAATAAATTGAATACACCTTAGTGTCAATAACACACTCAACGCGCCCAGACATTGTCATAAAACGTCAGGGGCATGGTTTAATGAACATTTTTGCTATTTTTGGCGCTGACTAAATGTTAAAATCCTTTAGATTGAAGATATGAACTACGACGTTATTGTAATTGGCAGCGGTCCCGGCGGATACGTAGCTGCCATCAGAGCTTCGCAACTGGGCTTGAAAACGGCCATTGTGGAGCGTGAGTCTCTTGGCGGTATCTGCCTGAACTGGGGATGTATCCCTACCAAAGCCTTATTGAAGAGTGCCCAGGTGTTTGAATACATTAACCATGCTTCTGAATATGGGATCAAAACAGCTGAAGCCGAAGCCGATTTCGCGGCAGTGATCAAAAGGAGCCGTGGTGTGGCCGAAGGCATGAGCAAAGGCGTCCAGTTCCTGATGAAGAAGAACAAGATTGACGTGATCATGGGCACCGCTAAAGTTAAGCCAGGCAATAAAGTGGAAGTGAAGTCTGAAGATGGCAGCCAGAAAGAATATGCAGGTAAGCACATCATCATCGCTACCGGTGGGAGGTCAAGGGAACTGCCTAACCTCAAACAGGACGGCAAAAAGGTGATCGGCTACAGGCAGGCAATGGTATTACCTGAGCAGCCAAAATCTATGGTAGTTGTTGGCTCAGGTGCCATTGGTGTCGAGTTTGCCTACTTCTATGCAACGATGGGCACAAAGGTGACCATCGTGGAATTCATGGAAAATGTGGTACCTGTAGAAGACGAGGACGTATCGAAACAATTACTGCGCAGCTTCAAGAAAGCCGGTATCGAGGTCATGACTTCTTCAAGTGTAGAATCTGTGGACACCAGCGGTGCCGGATGCAAGGTACAGGTAAAAACAGCTTCAGGTATGCAGACGATTGAGTGCGACATCGTACTTTCTGCAGCAGGCGTTGTGGCTAACATTGAAAATATAGGGCTGGAGGAAACCGGCATCAAAACCGAAAAAGGTAAAGTGGTGGTGGACGAGTTCTATAACACTTCCGTTAAGGGATATTATGCAATTGGTGATATTGTAGGCGGACAAGCTTTGGCACACGTGGCTTCTGCGGAAGGCATTATCTGCGTGGAGAAGATTGCCGGACACAAACCAGAACCGCTGAACTACAACAACATTCCGGGATGCACATACTGCAGTCCTGAGATCGCTTCTGTTGGCTATACCGAAAAAGCAGCTAAAGCCGCAGGTTATGAACTGAAGATCGGCAAATTTCCTTTTTCCGCTTCGGGTAAGGCAAGTGCCGCTGGTGCGAAGGATGGCTTTGTGAAACTTATTTTTGACGCTAAATACGGTGAATTACTGGGCGCGCATATGATCGGCGCCAATGTAACGGAGATGATCGCAGAGATCGTGGTGGCGCGTAAACTGGAAACCACGGGTCATGAAATGATCAAATCTGTGCATCCGCACCCAACCATGAGCGAGGCGATTATGGAGGCTGCTGCTGATGCATACGGTGAAGTGATCCATCTTTAAGAACAGGTCGCAGCTATTTATAGAAAGGTCGCTCTGTGAGCGGCCTTTTTTGTTAGCTTTAGTTCACTTAAGAAACATCGACTACATGCGACTACATACGATTGATACCGGCTTTTTCAAACTCGACGGCGGGGCGATGTTTGGCGTGGTGCCAAAATCTATCTGGCAACGCAGCAACCCTGCGGATGAAAACAATATGTGTACCTGGGCCATGCGTTGTCTGCTGATTGAGGATGGGAACAGGCTGATCCTAATCGACACAGGTATAGGAAATAAACAGGATGAAAAATTCCTCAGACACTATTATTTACACGGGGAAAGCAGTCTGGATAAATCTCTGGAAAAGAAAGGGTTTAACCGGAATGATATTACTGACGTATTTTTAACACATTTGCATTTTGACCATTGCGGCGGAGCCATCGAAAGGGCTGATAACGGTAGTCTGGTACCTGCCTTTGAGAATGCCGTCTATTGGAGCAATGAAAAACACTGGAACTGGGCGGTCAACCCCAATGCCAGGGAAAAGGCTTCTTTTCTGAAAGAAAACATTCTGCCAATACAGGAAAGCGGACAACTTAAATTCATAGCCGAAGATGAGCATACCAGTTTTGCACCAGGCATCAGCATCAGGTTTGCCTATGGACACACCGATGCCATGATGCTGCCCCAAATTGAGTACAATAACAAAAAAATTGTCTACATGGCAGATCTATTGCCATCGACCGGTCATATTCCGTTGCCCTATGTCATGTCTTACGATATGTTTCCGTTGCAGACACTGGAGGAAAAGGGCAAATTCCTGAGGGAAGCAGCAGAACATCAGTATATCCTTTACCTGGAGCATGACCCTGTTAATGAATGCTGTACAGTACAGGCTACTGAAAAAGGAATCCGTTTGGCCGAAACATTTTCGCTTGACAATTGTACTTAGGTACATGGCTTACAGTGGCATAGACATGCTGTCAAATGTACTTTGGAATAATTTTTGCTCCTGAAGTCTTGTATAAATAACATGTGTAAAGTGTAACGTTTCCAGTAATTTATCCTTTAAATTCTATATTAAATCCTTACTTTTGCACGTCCAAAACATAGAGTACCAAAACATATAAATGAGACAACTCAAGATTACGCAGTCGATTACCAACCGTGAAAGCCAGTCGCTGGACAAATATCTTCACGAGATTGGTAAAGTAGATTTGATTACCGCAGAGGAAGAAGTAATATTAGCAAGAAAGATAAGGGAAGGGGATCAGGCAGCACTGGAGCGTTTAACAAAGACTAACCTGCGTTTTGTGGTCTCTGTAGCCAAGCAATACCAAAACCAGGGCCTTACGTTGGGGGATCTTATCAATGAAGGAAATCTGGGTTTGATCAAGGCTGCAAAAAGATTTGACGAGACGAAAGGATTTAAGTTCATCTCTTATGCGGTATGGTGGATCCGGCAATCTATCCTTCAGGCTATTGCGGAGCAAAGCCGTATCGTACGCCTGCCTTTGAACCAGGTCGGTTCCCTGAGCAAGATCAGCAAGGCATTTTCCAAGCTTGAGCAGGAATATGAGCGGGAACCCTCTCCGGAGGAACTGGCCGATATACTGGAAACTACCGTTGACAAAATATCTGATACATTGAGCAATTCGGGACGTCATGTTTCTATGGATGCCCCCTTTGTACAGGGTGAGGAAAATACGTTGCTCGACGTGCTTGAAAATCATGAACCGAATACAGACAGTTCACTGATCAACGAATCACTCTCTGAGGAAATCAAAAGGTCTTTATCAACGCTGACAGAACGTGAGCGTGAGATTATTGTCTTATTCTTCGGACTGAGCACAAACCACCCGCTATCACTCGAGGAGATTGGTGAGAAATTCAATCTGACCAGGGAACGTGTACGTCAGATCAAAGATAAGGCCCTGCAGCGCTTAAGACATACCTCCAGGAGCAAGATATTAAAGTCTTACCTGGGTTAGCAGGTGAACTATAGTTCCGGCAGGCCTGGAAGCTGCAAAAAGATAAAGATTGGGCAAATGCCCGATCTTTTTTTATTTTTATCCCCTACTCAAGGCTAATTCTGCATACTGATGAAAGACTACCTGTTGCTTTGCTTATTGTTTCTTGCAGGCTGTAGCAGCGCACAAAAAAACGGACCGCAAGCTGAAAACCAGTTGCTCAACGACGTAAAAGTACTTTCTTCTGACCTATATGAAGGGAGAAAAACCGGAACAAGAGGGGCATTACTGGCCAGGGAATACATTTCCGGACGTTTTAAGGAAATCGGGCTAAAGGCCTTTGACAGTACTTATGCACAAACCTTCTCGTTCAGAGGGGAAAATGAGCTAATGACCGGAACAAACCTGATCGGTTATGTCCAGGGACAAACGGATGATGTCATCGTTATTTCTGCCCATTACGATCATTTGGGAATGATTAATAAGGAAATCTATAACGGTGCAGATGATAATGCTTCCGGTATCGCCGCATTATTGCAATTTGCCAAATACTTTTCCGGTATCAAACCGGTTAAAACACTTGTATTTGCAGCTTTTGACGCAGAAGAAATGGGCCTTAGGGGCGCAAAAGCCTTTGTAGCCAACCCTCCTGTAGCGATCAGCAAGATCTTATTGAACATCAATATGGACATGATCAGCCATAACGATAACAATGAACTGTATGTCTGTGGCACTTTTAAACATCCGGAATTAAAGCAATTCATCAACCCGGGCAATGTTCCCGTCAAGGTTATTCCCGGCCACGATGATCCCGGACAAGGCCATGATGACTGGACGAACCAAAGCGACCAGGGTGCCTTTAATGAAAAAGCCATTCCATTCCTGTATTTTGGCGTGGAAGACCATAAGGACTATCACAAACCGACAGATGATTATGAAAACATCAACAAGGTGTTCCTTGTCCGGGCTGCAGACGCAATACAGCATGTCATCAGCAACGTAGACAAAGGTTTTAAGGCCCGTTAAAAATCAATATCTATCAGGCTGTTCAGCGGAATATGTATACCATTCTTTAACTGGAGATACTTTTCTGTAACCGACCACACGGTAGTATTCACTGTCTTTACTCCTTCCCTGGTATTAAATGTAATATCGGCCTTCGATTTAAATTCGTTTCCCAGCCGCTGTGCCGAATACAGCTTACCGCTCAGTTCCCTTGAATGGTCCTGATCCGCCGGAATGATCTTACTTACCTCAATTGCTTCTTTCTGAATTAATTCCCCTAACATATGACGAAACGTTATTGTGTTAACTAAATATGCGTTTTATCTTGTTAAATCGCAATAGCGGTATTCCTGTCCTGTATCGGGATATTGTAAAATAATTGTAGCAACTTAAGGCTTGCGCGGCCTGGACCTGGTCTCGATCATGCCGGTAAATTCACTGCCTTTAACAGGCTTCATTACCGAACTGTTATCGAACTGTACCTGTTTACCGTTTACGGTCATTAAGGAGCCTGCTGACCTGGTTGCGCTTATTGCGGCATTGGATGGGTTGATTACGCTGAGGGCCTTGGCGGTATAAGGTTCTTTGGCATCGCCGAAATTGTATCGTGGGTCATCAAAGAAATCAGTCTCATTATCATTTTCAGGATAATCCGGTGTTATTCCTGAAAAATATCCGCCTTGCCCGGCTGAATTTTTAGTTTCAAACATAGCCATCAGGACATCATATCTGTTTTCCAGCCTGACAGGGAAAAAACCGACCGGCTTACCATACGTAGTTTCTCCCACCAGTTTAACGTTCATTTTCGGTTTCAGACTGTTGATGACCAGTTCGCTTGCAGATGCGGTACTGCCACTGACTATAAACACCACATTAGCTACATTACCAAGATTACCTGCTTTTTGAAAACGATAGGTATTTGCGGAAACGGAATAATCGGCGTCATCGAAATAGTTGGCCGGCTTGCCGTTACCATTGAGCTCTACGTGCCCGTCACTGCCTATGATTGGCTGGTTTTTCATTATAGTCGCTTTCCCGGCCTGCATGATCGCATTAAAGTATTCAATATACATTACTCCTGAAACCCCCGATGGTGCAATCAGGTTCGCCAGATGCTCGGCAGTACTGACATAGCCACCGCCATTATATCTCAGGTCAATGATCAGATCGGTTACTCCCTGGCCTGAAAAACCCGTAAACGCACTATTCAGCACATCTAAGGCATTCTCGGGAGTGGAGAACCTGGCAAAGTTCAGGTAACCGATTTTCCTGGTGCCGGCCGTAAACACCTTGGAAAGATAAACAGGGCTACTTTTGTAGGCAGTTTTGTTTAGCGTTACATTAAAGGCGGTGTAATTGTTCTTGTCTGTATAATAATTGCCTTCAATGGTGACCGTATTGCCGTAAAGTGCATCCAGGATCGAAGATTCAGCTGTATAATCAGTCCCTATCGCCTGCCCGTTAATCTTCCGGATGTTATATCCTCTGACAACTCCTTTTTTATCAGCATCAGACCCTGGGTAGACCGCAGTTACAAAGAGTAAATACGCCCTGGTACTCGTGCTGGTCCTGTAAATGATCGGCCGGATGCCGATATCATTACCATTTCCCTCCAGGTCCACAGCGGCCTTAGCTCCGGGCAGCAAAGCAACAGTACCAGGATTGCGTGTGGTAATGTCTTCTATATAGGAATATTTTAAATCGGTACTACCGGAAATATAGTCAGCAGAGCGCGATGCCTTTCCTATATTAAAAAGATTTGTTTCATAATTGGCAAGATCGGTTGCGGCACCGGTGTACTGCCTGGGCTCGTAAGTATCGTAAGATGGCAACGAAGTATTCCAGTAATAAATCTGCTTGGCATAGAGAAACAAAGAATCGTTAGTGAGCGCTCTTCTGTCTGTCGTTGGAGTTTGTTTATTGTTAGTCTCACTGTCTGACGGCGACTTTTTATCCTTTTTGCAGGCGCTAAACAATAAAATAGCGAGCGCAGCCGTAGATAAAGCGTTATTTCTGATGGTCTTTTTCATATGGGTTCTGTTGAGGGACTGATGACGGTTTGTATGGAACTATGGTAAAGTGATATTAACGTGATTAAATTAGCAATAGTTTATCGACCCGCAAAAATTCTATTCCGGCTGTTCTGGCGCATTCCTCATCTTTTTCCGCAGTACCGATCATAAGTACTTCCCTGTTCTTCAGATTTCGCCCGGCAATAAGACTTAATAAACCTTCTGCGGAAGGTTTCGGGGCAGACTCCGACGAAAAATGTACCTCAAGGTAAGCTTCCAGCCCGTTCCATTCCGTCTGCCTGATCTTGTTAAGCTGCGCAGCCGGGTCACCATCGGTAAAGATGAACAATTGTTTCCGCTCCAGGACAATATCCTGCATGAATCGGAGCACTTCATTGAACATCAGCAGTTTTAAAGGCAAACGGGCACCCGTCAGGAGCATCTCAAAGTTCATGCGGTACTTTTCGCTGATGCCAAAGCGTTGTGCGGCTACATTGAACACGAGATCAGGTCCTTTGGTATTAAATACTTCCTGCATTGTCCCCAGTATTGCCCGGGCATCCATTTGTTCAGTATACTCCATGAACTGGGCAAAAAGGTAATATACCTGCAACAGATAGTCCTTTGCCGGATAGATCACATCATCCAGTTCGAAAATGAAGGCCTGCTTTTCCTTAAGGTATCTTTCAGTAGTCATGGATCATCAAACGGATGTTAAATTCCATAAAGAGTTGCCTCGCAGCAAGAAGGGCATCCTTTTCAAAATCATATACGGGCAATACCGTATCAACTCCCTGATCGAGACAAAAGGTCAGTAATACATGGGCCGTAGTATCTTTATTAAGCTCACCCAGAGAAAAGAAACGACAATTGGAGAAGGGTATCTGCGGTACATCTCCGTAATCGGCCAGTATCAACTCCTCAGCGCTGAAATTACGCAGAAGTTTAAACGCCGTTGCTGATTTACCCCCGGTGATCAGTAACTTCATATGATCATACCGTCTTTCATGGTAACTACCCTGTCGCTGATCTTGGCAAGCCCTTCGTTATGCGTTACGATTACAAAGGTTTGTCCAAAGCTGTCGCGCAAGGTAATAAAGAACTGATGTAAAAGATCGGCATTGGCAGAGTCAAGATTGCCAGAGGGTTCGTCCGCAAGGATAATCGCAGGGTCATTGATCAGGGCCCTGGCGACTGCAACACGTTGCTGCTCGCCGCCTGAAAGCTGGTTTGGCTTATGATAGGCCCGGTCCCCAAGCCCCAACAGCCTTAAAATCCCCATCGCTTTCTCTTCGGCCTGTTTACGCGTTTTTCCGGCAATAAAAGCGGGGATACAAACATTTTCCAGCGCATTGAATTCGGGGAGCAGGTGATGAAACTGAAATACAAAACCAATATTCCTGTTACGGAAAACACTCAATGCCTCACCTGAAAGACCGGCTGTAGCCACCCCATTAAGTGTCACCTCACCCTTATCCGCAACGTCGAGCGTACCCAGAATATGGAGCAATGTGCTCTTACCGGCACCGGAAGCCCCGATGATACTAACGATCTCCCCCCTTTTTACTTCAAGGTCCACTCCTTTGAGAATGGGCAGCTGTCCGTAAGACTTTTGAATACCTGTGGCCTTTAGCATAACTGCAAACTTAAGAAAAAGTAAGGAGCTAAAAATCCCCGCGGCCTCATTTGTTAGAAACCAATTGAAATTGTAGATTTGGGTCAAATTTTTTCAGCATGAACATCCACGAATACCAAGGTAAAGAAATACTAAAAAGTTTTGGGGTTGCTGTACAGGAAGGCATTCTGGCCGAAACTGTGGAGCAGGCAGTAGAAGCCGCCAAAAAAATGAAGGCCGATTATAATTCTGACTGGGTTGTCGTTAAGGCACAGATCCACGCAGGAGGAAGAGGTAAAGGCGGCGGTGTAAAACTGGCCAAAAACCTGGATGAGGTACAGGAAAGAGCTTCGGCCATACTGGGCATGCAGCTGATTACCCCGCAGACCGGACCTGAAGGAAAACGCGTGAACAAAGTACTGATCGCCCAGGATGTATATTACCCCGGACCTTCCGAAACCAAGGAATTCTATATGAGCGTACTGCTTAACCGTGCAAGGGGACGTAATATTATTATGTACTCTACCGAAGGGGGAATGGATATTGAGGAAGTAGCAGAAAAGACACCACACCTGATCTTCAAGGAAGAGATTGATCCTAAGGTGGGCCTGCAAGCTTTCCAGGCACGTAAAATTGCTTTTAACCTCGGTCTGAGCGGTACTGCATTTAAAGAAATGGTGAAATTTGTAAGCGCACTCTATAAAGCTTATGATGCCACCGATTCCTCCATGTTCGAGATCAATCCGGTATTGAAGACTTCAGATGATAAGATCATTGCGGTTGACGCAAAAGTTGACCTGGATGAAAATGCGCTTTTCCGTCACCCGGATTATGCGGCGATGCGCGATAAACTCGAGGAGGATCCTACCGACGTAGAGGCTAGTGAATCAAATCTGAACTATGTGAAACTGGACGGAAATGTAGGCTGTATGGTCAATGGCGCAGGACTGGCCATGGCAACTATGGATATCATTAAACTGGCTGGTGGCGAACCTGCTAACTTCCTTGATGTTGGCGGTACTGCCAATGCGCAGACGGTTAAGGCCGGATTCAATATCATCCTTAAAGACCCTAACGTTAAGGCTATCCTCATCAATATCTTTGGTGGTATCGTGCGTTGTGACCGGGTTGCTCAGGGCGTAATCGATGCTTATAATGAAATTGGCGATGTACCGGTCCCGATCATTTGCCGTCTGCAGGGAACCAATGCAGAAGAGGCAAAGAAGCTGATAGATGACTCTGGATTGAAGGTATATTCAGCTATTGCACTTAAAGAAGCAGCAGGACTGGTAACTGAAGTACTTTCTTAAGGTAATAATCAGAATAACACTATAAAAAAGAGGGGTAACCGATATTGGTTACCCCTCTTTTGTTATACAAAAATAGAATTGAATCAAAAAAAACACATTTCCAACCAAAAAAAACACTTTTTGAAAAGAAAAGGCCAAAAACCATCCGGATTTTGGCCTCTCTAACCAAATATAAATTAAACGAGCATTACAAATATATGAAATTTTCAAAAAATCAACCATAAAAAACAATAAATTTTAACAAAAAACAAAAAGCACCAAAAAATAAACCACAAAAACACTTTAAAAAAACACATAATTCACAAAAACATCATAAATAATTAACAATTTTCAAAAATAAACGACTTAAAAAACAATAACTCACATAAAAAACTCAATCCAAACACTATTATTATTTCTTCATGTAATTGCTTAATTTTGGCATTCTCAAAAAAACACGATGATTAAGCGAGAAAAAATAAAAGAGCTATTAGCTGCTACGGCATTTAACAGGGAGGTATCTGTTATGGGTTGGGTGCGCACCTTTCGCAACAACCAGTTTATCGCGTTAAATGATGGTTCCTGCATGGGAAACATCCAGGTTGTAGTTAACTTTAATAATACCCCGGAAGAACTGCTGAAGAGAATTACTACCGGGGCTGCCATTTCCGTTAAGGGTACTTTGATCGAATCACTTGGAAAAGGTCAGCGCGTAGAGGTAAAAGCAAGTTCAATTGAAATCCTGGGAGACAGCGACCCGGAAAGATATCCGCTTCAGCCAAAAAAGCACAGCCTTGAATTTTTAAGGGAAATAGCACATCTGCGTTTCCGCACGAATACCTTTAACGCAATATTTAAAGTTCGTCATGCGCTCGCATTTGCCGTTCATCAGTTTTATAACGAGCGTGGCTTTGTATACATGCATACGCCGATCATCACTGCGTCAGATGCAGAAGGTGCGGGAGAAATGTTCAGGGTAACCACCATTGACCCGGAAAATCCGCCGCGCACAACCGAAGGTAAGATTGATTACAATGAAGATTTCTTTGGCCGTTCTACAAACCTTACCGTTTCCGGTCAGCTGGAAGGAGAACTCGCCGCAATGGCCTTTGGACAGATCTACACCTTCGGGCCTACCTTCAGGGCGGAGAACTCCAACACCACAAGACACCTGGCCGAGTTCTGGATGATCGAGCCTGAGGTGGCATTCGCAGACCTTGAAGACAACATGAAACTTGCGGAGGACATGCTGAAATATCTGATCAGATATGCACTGGACAACTGCGGTGAGGAACTTGAATTTTTGAACACACGCTTACTGGAGGAAGAAAAGTCAAAACCTCAGCATGAACGCTCAGAACTTTCACTGATCGACAAACTGAACTTCTGCCTAAACAACGACTTCGAACATCTGACCTATACCGAGGCAATTGCTATCCTGAAGGCATCCAAGCCTAACCAGAAAAAGCAGTTTAAGTACCTGATCGATGAGTGGGGTGCAGACCTGCAATCTGAGCATGAGCGTTATCTGGTGGAAAAGCATTTCAAGAAGCCTGTAATCCTTACTGATTATCCGGCAGATATCAAGTCTTTCTATATGCGTCAGAATGAGCCGGACGATCAGGGCAGAAAGACAGTAGCGGCAATGGACATCCTTTTCCCGGGCATTGGCGAGATTGTGGGCGGCTCTCAGCGTGAGGAGCGGCTGGACAGGTTAACCCAGCGCATGCGGGACCTGAACATTCCGGAAGAAGAGTTATGGTGGTTCCTGGATACACGTAGATTTGGTTCTGCACCGCATTCTGGTTTCGGGCTTGGCTTCGAACGACTGGTGCTGTTTGTGACCGGAATGACGAATATCCGTGACGTGATCGCGTTTCCGCGTTTTCCAAGAAATGCTGAATTTTAAGACAAGTATTAACCCAAAAAGAAAGCCCGGTCGAATGTCCGGGCTTTCTTTTTATAATAAAAATGCGATCCGGTCAGCCTTCCTGACCGGATGAATTGGCGTGGACATAATCCACCATCGAAACTTTATAATCTGTCGGCACAAAGCTTGCCGATGTACTCAAAGCCATACCAAGCTCAAATCTTACAGGATAGGGCGTTTGAAGCAAACTCCCTGCGGTAACATAGGGGAAGCTCTCCATATAGGACTGCATTACATCTGGAGCGATCCTCCGGTTAATATAAGCCCTGGTAAGCTGATAAGGATGTCGTAATCCCGCTGCACCCAGCAATTCCACCGCACTGGCCACGGTAAGCCGGTGGAAGTTAAACACCCTGACCGTCTTGTCTTCTACTACAAGTCCTTTGGCAAGACTCGGATCCTGGGTGGCCACCCCTGTAGGACAGGTATTACTGTTACATTCCAGTGCCTGTATACAACCCAATGCAAACATCATACCCCTCGCGGAATTACAAAGATCGGCCCCAAGTGCAATGTTCTTAACCAAATCAAAACCCGAGGCTATCTTACCGGATGCAATGATTTTGATGTGCTTTTTCAGATCAAACCCCGTCAGCACATCATAAACAAAAGCTACTCCCTCACGAAGTGGCATTCCTACTGAATTAGAAAACTCCTGTGGAGATGCACCCGTACCACCTTCACCCCCATCTACGGTAATAAAATCTACAAAAGTCCCGGTTTCAGCCATCGCTTTACAAATAGCGAAGAACTCACTTCTGCGCCCGATACACAACTTGATTCCCACCGGCTTTCCACCCGATAGCTCCCGTAATTTCCTTACAAAGGCAATCAGTTCCAGCGGTGTACTGAAAGCAGCATGTGCAGGTGGGGAGATCACATCAAAACCTTCTTTAACTAAGCGGATACGTGCAATTTCAGGTGTCACCTTCTTTGCAGGCAGAATGCCGCCATGTCCCGGCTTAGCACCCTGGGAAAGCTTAATCTCGATCATCTTTACCTGCTGAAGCTTAGATCGCTCAGCAAATGCTTCGAAATTGAAACTACCATCGTGGTTCCTGCATCCAAAATATCCGGTACCTATCTGCCAGACCAGGTCGCCCCCGGGCCTCAGGTGATAATCGCTGATCCCCCCTTCTCCGGTATTGTGCGCAAAACTGCCCATCTTTGCCCCTCCGTTAAGCGCCAGGATGGCATTTTCACTCAATGAGCCAAAACTCATCGCAGATATATTATAAATGCTTGCAGAATAAGGCTGCAAACAATCAGGTCCGCCGATCAGCACCCGGGGGTTCTCGTCCAGCTCATGATGGCTAATGGCAGAGATACTATGACTCAACCATTCATAGCCGTTTTCATATACATCAAACTGGGTACCGAAGGGAATCGTATCATTTTCCATTTTTGCCCTCTGATAGATCAGTGAGCGGTTCAACCGGCTGAACGGCTTGCCGTTTGTATCACTTTCTACAAAATACTGGTAAATCTTGGGCCTGAGGTCTTCCATGAAATAACGTAGCCTTCCGACAACAGGATAATTCCGGACAATACTGTGCTTCGGCTGGTTCAGGTCATATATACCCAAAATCACAACTGGCCCGGTAAATATAAACGCCCACCAAAATGGCGGCCAGGCCAAACTAATCATTATGGTAGCTGTTACAAGGAATGCTGCAATAGCGACGAATGCTTTTCTCATATTTGTTTAATTTACAAAAAAAAATCGTAAAATTTGCCATGCTGATCAGGATTTACCCCGAAAACCCAAACCCTAGGGCCATAGAACAAGTTGTCGAAGTACTCAGAAAAGGAGGCATCATTATTTACCCTACAGATACAGTTTACGGGCTTGGCTGTGACATCACCAACCAGCGGGCTATTGAGAAAATCTGTCAGATCAGAGGCATTAAACCTGAGAAAGCGAATTTCTCCTTTATCTGTTCTGATCTCAGCCATATATCGGATTATATCAAACCGATAGACACCACTGTCTTCCGCTTACTGAAAAAGGCCCTTCCCGGACCCTTCACTTTTATCTTTAATGCCAGCAATAATGTACCCAAGCTTTTGAGCTCCAACAAAAGAACTGCAGGCATCAGGGTTCCGGACAACAATATCGCACGTGAAATCGTCCGTCAGCTCGGCAACCCGATACTTTCGACTTCCATTCACGATGACGATGAAGTAATAGAATATTCGACAGACCCCGAACTGATCCACGAAAAATATGAAGGGAGAGTAGATATTGTGATCGACGGAGGATATGGTGACAATGAACCATCCACGGTTGTGGATTGTACCTCAGGAGATTTTGAAATCCTCCGGCAGGGAAAAGGAGTCCTTGAAGACTATATCTGAACATCCTCAGGGCTCCCTATCCGGTTCCGGCAGGCTGACAGGGCAGGTTATAATTCCCTGAACTGTCGCATGAACCGTTGTACGCTGCCTTTTATATCAGCAGCATCCAGACTTTTTACAAAGGCACTACCGATAATGGCTCCGTTTGCATAGGCGCAAGCTTTTTCAAATGTCTCCTTGCTATTGATACCAAAACCAATCATTGTCGGGTTGTCCAGCTTCATGTCTGCAATACGGGAGAAATATGCTTCCGTACTTTCAGACACCTGCAGGTTCTTTCCTGTTGTTGCCGAAGAAGACAGCAGGTAAACAAACCCGCTGGTCAGCCCGTCAATCTTACGGATGCGTTCTTCTGAAGTCTGCGGCGTAACCAGGAAGATATTGGTCAGGCCGTTTTGTTCAAAAACCGGTTGGTAAAGCGTTTCATACTCCACCATCGGGAGATCTGGAACAATGCAACCATCGACGCCTGCTTCAGCACATGCGCGGCAAAAATTCTCTACCCCAAACTGCAGCACAGGATTCACATACCCCATTAACAGCACCGGAATATTTACACGGTTACGCAGTTCCTTCAGCTGCGTGAAAAGTGTCTTAAGGTCCATCCCATTATCCAGCGCCCTTTTGCTGCTTTCCTGGATTACAGGGCCGTCTGCTACCGGATCTGAATAAGGGAACCCGATTTCCAGCAGATCGGCACCACAACGCTCCAGTTCCTCTGCTATCGTCAGCGTATCGTCCAAGGAGGGGAACCCGGCAGTATAATAGATCGACAAAATGTCCTTTTTTTCCGCAAATAACTTTTTAATCCTGTTCATCTTTATAAACCAAAATATTTCATGTAAGTATCCATATCCTTATCGCCCCTGCCTGAAAGACATACCACGACGTTTTCACCACCTGTAAAGTTCATTTTTTCCAGATATGCAAGCGCATGGGCACTTTCAATCGCGGGAATAATGCCTTCCATCTGCGTCAGCAGCAACCCGGCCTGTAAAGCTTCGTCGTCAGTGACCGATACGTACCTGCCCCTGCCGGTCTTAAACAAATGTGCATGCTGAGGGCCAATGCCAGGATAGTCCAGCCCCGCTGAGACCGAATGGGGTTCTACTACCTGCCCGTCATGTGTCTGCATCAGTATGCTCCTGCTGCCATGCAATACCCCTTCTTTGCCCAGATAAGTAGTCGCCGCAGAAAAACCACTGTCCACACCCTTTCCCGCAGCCTCAACAGCAATCAGCTTCACCTGCTCATCGTCAATAAAATGATAAAACATACCCATGGCATTACTTCCGCCTCCTACACATGCCAGGACATAGTCCGGGCTTCCGTTACCTGTCTGTTCAGCCAGTTGCTTTTTAGCCTCCTCAGAAATGACCGACTGAAACCTGGCCACCATATCCGGGTAAGGATGCGGTCCCACTACGGATCCGATAATATAATGTGTATCCACCGGATTGTTGATCCAGTCGCGCATGGCTTCATTCGTGGCGTCTTTAAGCGTCTTACTGCCCGAAGTTGCAGCGACTACCTTCGCGCCAAGCATTTTCATCCTGGCCACATTGGGTGCCTGACGCTTAATGTCCACCTCCCCCATGTATACTACGCACTCCAGCCCACGGAGTGCACAAACTGTAGCAGTAGCCACACCATGTTGCCCCGCACCGGTTTCCGCAATGATCCGCTTCTTGCCGAGCCTTTCCGCCAGCAATATCTGACCGATCGTATTGTTAACCTTGTGTGCGCCGGTATGGTTCAGGTCTTCACGCTTCAGAAATATATTTGCCTTATAGCGATCGGAAAGCCTTCCCGCCAAATACAGCGGTGATGGGCGGCCGACGTAATCCTTCAGCAAATGATGAAATTCTTCCTGAAAATTTTCATCAGCGATAATCTTCAGGTAATTCTGCCTCAGCTCCTCTACATTGGGATATAGCATCTCAGGAATGTAAGCACCTCCGAAGTCGCCATAGTATCCCTTTTCATTTACAAAATAGCTCATAATGATAGTCTAGTCTTAAAGTCTTTTAATTTTGTTATATCTTTCAGGCCTGGCTCCAGCTCAAACCTGCTGTTTACATCCACAGCATATAAACGCTGGTCGGTTATCCTCAGCACATCATCCACATTTTCCAGGCCAACTCCCCCGCTCAGAAAGTAAGGTTTATCCAAATGGTATCCTTGTAACAATTCCCATTCAAAACGCCTGCCTGAACCGCCGTGGTCCGGCGTCTTTGTATCAAAAAGAAAGAAATCCACATTTGACGCATAAGCGTCCAGCTGACTGAAGTCAAAGGAAACATCAATGCCAAATGCTTTGATCAGTTGCACTTCCTCAGGAAGGATCATTTTCAAGAGTTTCACCATTTCAGGAGTTTCATTACCGTGAAGCTGAACCGCATCCAGCCGGTACTTAACAATTTTTACGGCAATTTCCTCAACCGTTTCATTTACAAACACACCTGTTTTTTTAATGGACTCCGGAAGTTCCCTGATTACTTCAGCGGCCAGACGGCCGGGATAGCGTTTTGAACCGGCATAAAAGATAAACCCCATATAATCCGGACCTAGCTCCGCAACCTCCTTCACATTTGACGGCAGCTTCATACCACATACTTTCAGTTTTACTTTCATTACCTGCCTGTCAACAAGTTAAAGCTTCTCAATGCCTTTTTCCCAAGTAAAGACTCCTCTGCCTCATAGTAACAATCGGCAAATGATTTCCGGTCATCAATTGTTTTCAGTGCCAGTGCCGCGTTGCACAACACTACATTTTGCTGGGCTTCTGTTCCGCTTCCAAGCAATACATCCATAAATATCTTTGCTGATGATGCTACGGTATCTCCACCTTTAATGTCCTGTTCTCTGAACTGCCCAAACCCAAGGTCACTGACCCTGATCAAAGCCTCTCCTGTTTTACTGAAGGTTTTAAAGTCACAGGTCAGCGAAACTTCATCGAAGCCGTCCACTGCATGAAGAATCGTATAATTCTTATCGGTTTCCTGATACAGATAGGCATACAACCTTGCCAGTTCCAGGCTAAATACACCTACAATCTGGTTTTTAGGCTGTGCCGGGTTCACCATCGGTCCAAGCATGTTAAAGAAGGTCTTTACCCCCAGTTCCTTACGTATCGGAGCTACGGTTTTCATCGCGGGATTAAACAGAGGCGCGTGAATGAAGCAAATCCCGGCAGTATCGAGGCTATGCCTCAGCACATCCTGCTCATTACTGAACGAATAGCCAAGAAATTCCATGACATTAGAGGAACCACAACCGGAGGAGACTCCATAATTACCATGTTTTGCAACCTTGTGGCCCGCTCCGGCCACTACAAAAGAAGCCAGGGTAGAAATATTAAAGGTATCCTTACCGTCACCGCCGGTACCGCAAAGGTCAACCAGCTCATAATCTGAAAAATCAAGTTTTATACAAAGGTCCAGCATTGCATCTCGAAACCCCTGCAATTCGGCTACCGTAATATTGCGCATGCCATATGCTGTTATGAACGCGGCGATCTGCGAAGTATTGAATTCACCCAGGGCAATAGCAGTAAGTATCCGCTGTGCTTCCTGCCGGCTAAAAGTCTTGTTCTCAAACAAGTGGTTTAATATTTTTTTCATAATAAAAAAGGGTTGCTTTACGGCAACCCTCAAATCAGTTTATAATAAAATAAAACGTTCACATACGGGGTTACACTACGCGATCTGCGTTGTGCCACCACCAGTTGATATGTCCGTTTGTTAAAATCATTCTGTCGCAAATATGAAATTGTTTTCCCAAAGCAGCAAATCTTTCTAAAAAAAAATATGATTTGGCTGGAGTCAGCTGATCAGCGCATTCTTTTCTTTTGAGAAATGGTTATATACCAGCTTATCTGCCAGACCTGGCAGCAGTTTGTTCAGCCATACGGTTAGCTTGCCCTGGCCTGTCATAACCAATGTACGCCTGCGGGCTTCTACCCCATCCGCAATCAGTGCCGCCACTTCCTCAGACGTCATCATTTTACCCTCTTCCATACTGGTCTCTCCATGTGCCTGGCCATCTTTGGCCAGAGCCGTAAACCTGATGTTAGAAGCCGTGAACCCGGGGCAAGCCACCATCACATGGACCCCGGTCTTCAGCAGTTCCGTCCGCAAAGACTCCATAAAGCCGTTCACGGCGAATTTAGAAGCTGAATATCCCGTACGTCCGGGCAAGCCTCTGTAACCGGCGATTGAAGACACACCTACGATACTGCCTTTTGACCTCAACAGCTCGGGCAAGGCAAATTTGGTACAATATACCGTCCCCCAGAAATTAACATCCATCAGCTGCCTCAGTACAGACAGATCAAGATCATTAAACAATGCCCTCATGGAAAGTCCAGCATTGTTCAGCAATATATCGATCCTGCCAAAAGTCAGCACAGCCTGCTTTACTACCTGTTCGCAGTCCTCCTCCCGGCTCACGTCTGCCTGCACCGCTACCGCCTTAATTCCGTACGCACCTTCCAGTTCTGCTGTAAGCTCACATAAGGTTACATACTGACGGGCAGCCAATACCAGGTTTGCACCGCGTTTCGCAAATTCCTGGGCGCATGCCCGTCCGATACCAGAAGAAGCACCGGTAATGATCACTACTTTATTCCTAAAACTCATCGGTTATTATTTGATTAAAGAATTTTCGTAAGGCACCCGGGTGGCGATAGATCTGCCCAATGTAATCTCATCCGCATATTCCAGTTCGCCTCCAAAGGCAATTCCACGAGCTATAGTCGTGACCGGCACTCCGAAATCCTTCAGTCTTTTATAAAGGTAGAATAAGGTCGTATCGCCCTCCATCGTAGCACTGAGCGCCAAAATCACCTCTTTTACAGACCCTGCAGCTACACGTTCCACCAGCGAATCGATAAACAGGTCTGAAGGTCCCACCCCATCCATCGGAGAGATCAGGCCGCCAAGCACATGATAAACTCCGAAAAACTGGGAAGTATTTTCAATAGCCATGACATCACGGGTATCTTCCACCACACAGATCGTTTCCCGGTCACGTTTAGGCGAGGCGCAGATCGTACAAACCGGGCTATCAGAAATGTTACGGCAGATTTCACAATGCCTGATCTCATTGCGTAAACGGATCAGGACATTACCAAAGCGTTCAACTTCTTCCTTTTCCCTGCCCAGCAGGTGCAGCACCAGGCGAAGGGCTGTTTTCTGCCCTACTCCCGGCAATTTGGCAAATTCAGCGACCGCATCCTCTAGCAACCTGGAAGAAAAGTTCATCCTGCAAACTTAGGAATTTAAACTTTCATTTTCTTACATTTAACACCTTAACATACCCAGTTTATGAGCCCGGCGATACTCCTGTCTTTTTTAATCGGATACTTTCTGCTGCTGATCGTCATTGCGTTCGCAACCTCAAAAAAATCATCGGACAACTCTACCTTTTTCGTAGCCAACCGTAACTCCAGGTGGTATCTGGTCGCCTTCGGGATGATCGGCACCGCCCTTTCCGGCGTCACCTTTATTTCTGTGCCCGGCGAAGTCGGCTCCCCTGCGGGCAACCAGTTCCAGTATTTCCAGTTTGTACTGGGTAACGCCGTAGGCTTTATCATCATTGCAACCGTACTGCTGCCCCTTTATTACCGCATGCGGCTTACGTCCATCTATGGCTATATCGAACAACGCCTCGGGCATTACAGCTATAAAACCGCCGCCAGCATTTTCCTCATCAGCCGTACCATTGGTTCCGCATTCCGGTTATACCTGGTCGTCATCGTACTTCAAAGATTCATATTCGACAGCTATGGGGTCCCTTTCTGGGCTACGGTGCTCATATCCCTGCTGCTGATCTGGTCTTATACCTTTAAGGGAGGTTTGAAAACCATTATTATCACCGATACCCTTCAGACTTTCTTTCTTGTATTTTCCGTATTTCTTACGCTTTACTTTATCTGCAGCAGCCTGGGCCTTAACATTCCGCAGGCAGTCGAAACTGTAAAAAACAGCAGTTATTCCAAAGTTTTTTTCTTTGACGATTTCCTGACCAACGGCTTTCATTTTGGCAAAGCCTTTATCGGCGGCCTGTTCGTAACCATCGCCATGACCGGCCTTGACCAGGACCTGATGCAGAAAAATCTCAGTATGAAGACTATTGGTGAGGCGCAGAAAAACATGTTCACTTTCACAGGCATATTTGTGGTCCTGAACATCTTCTTTCTCAGTGTCGGCGCGTTACTCTATATTTTTGCAAATCAAAACGGGATTGATATTCCCCTTGACCACGTGACAGGCAAACCCCGCACAGACTTCCTGTTTCCGGAGATTGCACTTAATCACCTCAGTACCATACCGGCTATTGTCTTTATGCTGGGACTGACCGCTGCCACCTTTGCCACAACTGATTCAGCGCTTACCGCACTCACCACATCTTTCTGTGTGGACTTTCTGGGCATGCACAAAGGAACAGACAACAATTCAGCGGCATCCGTTCGTAAACGCCATGGTGTACATATCAGTTTTTCTTTACTCATGTTCGTGGTCATCATCTTCTTCAATGCATTTAATGATGAGTCTGTGGTTAAGGGAATATTCAAGGTAGCCTCCTATACCTACGGACCGCTGCTGGGTCTTTACAGCTTCGGGCTGTTTGTCAAAGGTCGTGGCCTGCGTGACAAACTCGTACCCTTTATCTGTATGCTATCGCCGGCGTTATGCTACTACCTTAACGAACATTCCGCTACATTGCTTGGCGGCTATACATTCAGCGTCGAGCTGATCCTGGTCAATGGCCTGATCACCTTTACCGGCTTGCTGATCATCAGCAGGAAGACCGACCTGCAAACCCGATTTTAAAATACGATATCCGATTATACAACCCATTACCAATTGTAAATTATCCGAAAATGACTAGTGAAGAGAAAATAAGAAGCGCCTTTGAAAACAAGAACTGGCAGGAGATCAAAGTTACCGATTCCTGGCAGATCTTCAAGATCATGGCCGAATTCGTAGACGGATTTGAAAAGCTCGCAAAGATAGGCCCCTGTGTGTCTATATTTGGTTCCGCCAGAACAGCAGAGACCAGCAAATACTATGAGATTGCCGTAGAATGCGGCAGACTGCTCACTGAACGGGGGTACGGAGTCATCACCGGGGGCGGCCCCGGAATTATGGAAGCGGGCAATAAAGGGGCACACATGAACGGGGGCAAATCTGTAGGACTTAATATTGAGCTTCCGTTCGAGCAGTTTCACAACAAGTATATCGACCACAACAAGCTTATGGAATTCGACTACTTTTTTGTCCGTAAAGTGATGTTCATGAAATATTCACAGGGATTCATTGTATTGCCCGGGGGCATGGGCACCATGGACGAACTTTTCGAGGCGATCACCCTTATACAGACCGGCAAGATCGCCCGGTTCCCTATTGTACTTATCGGCAAGGAATACTGGGGCGGCCTGATACAATGGATAAGCAATACCATGCTCGAAAAAGAGCACAATATCCATGCGGAAGACCTTAATCTTTTCCGGCTGGTAGATACTGCAGAAGAAGCAACAGAACACATCTTCAGGTTCTACGACAAATATGTACTCAAACCCAACTTTTAATCCAGTATCGGGCCATATAAGCGCAAGGTGCACTAAACACGCACCTTACGCTTATATCCTTCCCTGTACATCTTTAACTGGTCCTTCAGCAGTTGACGTGCAATATGTATACGCGTCTTAACCGTACCAATCGGTATATTGAGTTCCTCAGCTATCTCAGCATACTTATATCCCTCGAAATACCGGAGAAAGGGTCGTGAATATTCCGGCTGCAGGCTGGCAAGCGCCTGATTAATATCCTTCATAAGAAACTTGTTCTCCGCCTGATTTTTTTCCGCGCTGATCCTAAGATGTTCAGGCGTAAACTCAGCACAGTTTTCCACGACTGCCATCTTTCTTGTCATTTTACGATAGTCATTGATAAAGGTGTTCTTCATGATCGTATAGAGCCAGCCACGCATATTGGTGCCTTTCTGATAAAGGTCATGATAACGGATCGCTTTAATGATGGTGTCCTGAACGAGGTCATGCGCATCTTCCACATTACTGGTAAACTTCATGGCAAAGGTCTCCAGGCACGATTTGTGGCTGCAGATTTCGTCTGTTAAAAGCAAGTCATTCATAGGTGATGATTATAGGGGTTTATAACTGAAAGCTTTCAATCCCTATACCAAGTCTGCCATTATCACCTGAAAGTCACTACATTCAGGTATATCATCATCCGCTTTACGTATTAATACTCAAGGCGCCTTCAGATTAGGAATAGTGATATCTATTATCGTCTTTCCGGGTAAAGAACTTACCTGAAAACTTCCCTTTAATACTGCAACCTTCTCCCTTATTGTCTTCAGTCCTATTCCTTCTGCCTTATGAGAAACATCAAATCCTATCCCGTCATCTGAAACAGAGATATAGTAGGTATCATTCCTGAAACCCATACTTATACAGATCTTCTTTGCCTGGGCGTGTTTCACGACATTAGTAACCAGTTCCTGTACGGTCCTGTAAATAGCCACTTCAATATGTTGTTCGCCTCTTGCAGGTAAATAGGAAAAATCAAACTGTATAGGGATGAAGTCGTTAAACTGCCGCCCGATATCCTCAACTGCCGCCTTAAGCCCAAAATCCTCCAGCACTGCGGGCATCAGTTCATGTGAGATACGCCTGGATGCCTTAATTGCCTTCTTAACAAGTCCAGTGATATATTTCTGAATTTCGTTATGTTCTTCAGACCACACCTGCCCGGGTTTAACATTCAGACGGTTAAGATTCAGCTGCACACCATAAAGTAACTGACCCAATCCATTGTGCAGGCTATCGGCAATTCTCTTCCTTTCTGCTTCCTGTGCATGCATCTGGCTTACGACCAACGCGATACGGTGTTGCTCAGCCATACGTGAAATCTCCTGCAAAAGCAAAGCGATGCGTTGCTGCGCCACCATTAACTGATCAGGCAGATCTGCATTGTCGAAAGGATCTTCTGGCTGCATAGAGTTACTTTAGGCAGCAAATATTAAAAAACAGAAAGGCATACCTTATCCCTGCAATACAAATCAGGTATTAATTCAAAACAATTCTGGCGCGCACGCGTATTTATACTGAACGGCAACACCAAACACGCGTTATGTGGTATTAATACTTAATCTGAAACGCCCTATATAGTAAAGTAGACCGCAATGGCTACCTTACACTAAAAACTAAAATAGTGTCATCAGAAAAGAAAATAAAAATGTTACGTGTAATATTAGCAGAGGACCATAATATTGTCAGAAATGGCATCCGAATGCTATTGGAAGCCGATTCAGGTATACACATCTCCGGTGAAGCCACCAACGGCCTTGAAGTGTTAAACCTGCTTGACCAGGGAACAAAAGCCGATGTAATCTTGGCGGATATCAATATGCCCGTTATGGATGGCATTATGCTGCTCAGAGAGTTAAACAACAGGACTGCAACCCTCCCCGTCCTTTTTCTATCCATGATAGACAATGAAAAATATGTTGCCCAGGCCTTTAGCGAAGGAGCTTCAGGTTATCTTTTCAAAAATGTAAGTGCCGATGAACTGATGTTTGCCCTCCGGCACGTCAGCGCAGGGGGGCGCTATATCTGTTCTGAGCTTTCGCTTACCTTACTCGAGAAACTGCTTAAAGACCCCTATCCTTCCAAAAACATATCCGATACACCTATCGATTTCTCTGAAAGGGAGTTTGAGATCCTGCATCTTATAGCAGAAGGTATGACCAATCAGGAAATATCGGAAAAGCTTTTTATCAGCAAAAGAACTGTAGAAGGTCATCGTCAGAGCCTGCTGGAAAAGACAGGTTCCAGAAATACAGCAACCCTTATCAGGTTTGCCATTATGAACCGGCTGATCAGTTAAACAGACACAACCTTATCAAACAAAAAAGCCTCCCGTATGGAAGGCTTTTTCTATGAGCGAAAAACGAGGTTCGAACTCGCGACCTCAACCTTGGCAAGGTTGCGCTCTACCAACTGAGCTATTTTCGCTGATTTCAAGACTACCGTGTCTCCGACTTTGGTAGGTGTTGCAAAGATACGATTCAAAGATCATTTTCAAAATGTTTTTCAAAACTTTCTGTTCTTTTTTTCCAGTAAAAGCCTGTAAAAACGGTCCTCAGCAACGCTTATTGGCGAAATACAATTGAACCTCAACCTTTTAACCCCTTCTTCCAGCTACCAGCATATCTCTGTTTTTTAGAAAATATTGATAATGCTGCGCAGTTAAGATACCCCTTTACCTCCGATTTTCTGAGAACTGGTTATTCAACCGGTAGCTGTCCTATTCCCTGACCCACAAGCAAAGTATGACCAAGCTTAAACCCAGGATTGAACTTTCGCTTCGCACGAAAACGCAGAACCATTATTTCTTTGCTGCCGGACAACAATTCCTTTTTGCCGGTATTGACAAATGTCGGGTAGAGCACTTTGCTTCCGTCGGCATGAAGTCTGTCGACCGACAGGTTGTCCATCGCTGCCATATTAATGGGATCCACCTTCAAAAATTCAATATCTTCAGGATTGTAAGCCAAACTGAAACTCAGGCCATTAATGTTTTTCAGGTTCACACCAGATATGACCAGGTCAACTTGCTCGCCTTTCTCGTATACGTCTTTCTGTCCCCCGAGTGTCAGCTGTCCTTCAGCTTTGCCAAAGGGACCGTTTCCTACCCCGCCCTGCAGTTTTGTAGCAACCGCAGAGACATCATATGCATCGATGACACCATTGACATTAATGTCACCTTTTTCAATATATCCCTCAAAATCAGGGTCACCCTTTTTTAACCCGATATAGTTTGAATACGAAATCAAATCCGCTTCATCTATCTTACCATCACTATTAACATCTCCCTGCAGGGCAGCAACAGATCCGGGGGCCTTAAATACATACAACTCTCTTCCTGACCCAAAATTACCTACAGCGTTATCCACACTTACTTTGATGTACCTGGCCGCAGCACCCGCTGCAAACTGGAAGACCTTAACAGAATCAGACCGTTTAAGTGCCCACTTACCTGAGTCCGTCCAGTGTTCACGGTCATTACCATAAGAAACATTTGCATTAAGCCAGGTACCGTTACCAGCCCCCAGTCTGGGCAGGTATTGAAGCATATTCAACTGGTATACGGCTCCAAGATCAAGTACCAGGTCAAAAGGCACCGCCTTCTGACCATATTCCGTATGCCACATCTTGTTCTGGTCAAAATCAAAGAGTGCCTCAAGGCCTTCGCCATCCTGGCTCTTGGCGCTGGCAGTTGCCGTTATGCCCGGAATTGCATATTTAAACGGATCGGCCGCAGTCTTACGCTGGAACCTCAACCAGGGGGAATATCCCTTGCTGTTCACCGCACGTAACTGAAAATGATATATGCTGTCCGGGACCAGCCCTTCGAAAAGAAAACTGGTATCCTGTATAAGCGTATAACGCATGCCGTCAAACATAACCTCATAAAAGTCGGCATTTGCTATTTTTTTCCAGCTCGGAGACAAGCTATATGGTGCCGTATCCGTCACGGCACCGGCGGCTTCCGGAAGTTCAAGAGTTCCTTCTTTTTTCAGGTAAGCTTTTCCAGGTCGGAATACGGCCCCTTCAATTCTTAGTACAATATCACTCCGGGTTACATCAGACGGAGCCAGCCTTACCCTTAATTGCGGATTTCTGATCATCTTCTGTTTGGCAAACCCACTTCCCGGCGTAGAAAAAAGATTGATATCCGGAGCTTCAATGTAAGTAAATGTATTGGATCTCAGGGTATCACCAGGTTTGATCAGCTGCCTGGTCAACTTTACCTCTTTTCCACCCATCTTTACACTGACATTTTCAGGTGGCGCGGTGAGATTGACCAGGAACTCTGTAGCCTTCTTCCTGACAAATCCCGGATAGTTTCCTTTGGCGGCATGAACGATAACTTCGGCCTTTCCGCCCTTGATACTGGTTTCTATAAACGTCTGTACCCCTTCACCCTGTTTATAGCGCTCCGTCCTTCCGTCATCATCATATTCCGTGAAACTGCAAGACTTGCCAATGTAAATTTCATAGTACCGTTTTGAAGGATCAATTTCCTTTACATTGTTACTGGCACTGGTATAGGGAATGATCGCTCCTGCCTTTACAAAGACCGGCAACTTCCACAGGGGAGCTTCAAAGCTGTTTATCACTTGCCCGCCCTCATAAGCCTCACCAGTCAGGTAATCAAACCAGGTACCCTTCGGAAGGTAGATGTTATGCCGCACATCATTTCCCAGCGAATCTGCGCGTATCTGCCTGTATACAGGAGCAATGAGAAAGTTCGGCCCGTACATGAATTCGTATTGGGTACCGACACCCTGCGTGTAGCTGTTTCGTTCCTCGAGAAAGATAGCCCTGACCATCGGAAGACCGTTCATGGCTTCCTTTGCAATACTGTAGGTATAAGGTAAGAGGGCCGATTTCCACTTCAGATAATGCCGGTTAATGGATGCGACCGGCTCACCGAGTGCCTGAGGATATTTCTCATTTGCTCCCCATCCATCCATATTGAGCTGCATGGGTGTAAATGTCTTCCACTGAAAATCCCTTGTGTTGACCACTGGGTTACGCCCGCCGAAAATACCGTCCATATCTGAAGAAATATTGGGCTGGCCCGAGAGCCCTGCGCCTATATAGGTCGGGATATGGAACCTGATGTATTCCCAGTTACCCCCCGTCTGGTCGCCTGTCCATACACCGGCATAGCGTTGTGTGCCTGCCCAGCCGTCAAGTGTAATGATAAAGGGCCTGCTACCACCTCCATAAACCGGGGTCAGCTTTGCCACATCGCTGATCCCGTGCAAACCAAAAGAATACCCCGATCCTACCCATGCCACATCTGTTTTAAGTACACGCACCCCGGCGTCCCTGGTCTCTTTGATGATGTCCCGTTGCAGTACTGCACTCAGATTTGGCTTCGGGTACAAGTCAGATTGAGTCCACAAGCCAATTTCAACGCCTTGCCCCCTTGCATAGTCACCTAGGGATTTCAGGTTGAGTATATTAGAATCCAGTGAAGAAGTCTGTCCGTAGCCGGCACCATAGCCGTCATTTGGCAACAGCCAGCCAAGTGGCATATCATTTCGTTTATACCTGTCAATTGCCGCCCGGGCAGAAAACTGATAATTGCCGAGCTCCCCGTTCAGCGATTCTTTTATCCCGCCATTATCCTTCTGGCTTTCACTGTACGTTTTTCCGTCTTCGAACAAGATTCCTTTCTGATCCTGTTTCCAGAAATCACGGTTATAGGCATTCAGGTGTCCCTGGTAAAAACCGAACTTAGGCAGAAGCACAGGCCTTCCTGTCAGCTGGTAGAAGCTGTTCAGCAGATTTTCCGGAGTATTGCCTGCCATAAAGAAGACATCGAGATAATTTGTTTCGTGACCGATACTGATCACTCCACTACCGGCGGCCCTGAAATCGTACATTCCTTTTCTGAACGTATGCCAAAGCAGACCATACCCCTTTGTCGACCAGAAAAAAGGTGTAGGTGATGCCACTCCTCCGTCGGTCCAGCTATTCTGGTTCTCAATAGCTATTACGTTTCCACGATGTGAAAAACGGCCGTTCTGTACACCTCCGCCATAGAAATATTCATCTGCAGAAGCACGAAGCTTCAGCAAAGTTTGCTGCCCCCCGTAATAAACAGGCTCAGCCTGTTCCAGCAAGGTATTACCACTCACACGGTCTGTTACCTTAAATAGGCCATTTTCCTTTCGGAACTGCAAAATGATTTTTCCGGTATTGATCCGCACAACCTCATTGTCTGCCTGCAATTCCAGCGTTCCAACCGGCCTTCTGGGATTGTCAGCAAGGATATTAACCGGATTAGGTGCCTCAGGATCCCTGACATCGCCGCCAGACGGATCCCGGAACATGCGAAAGATGGTCGTACTGTAAAAATCCAGCAAAAGCGGGGTGCTATTTTTAAACGATACCTCAATACGCGTTGCACTTGTCTTCCTGGCATTCAAAATTTTAGTTTGCGCAAAAAGCCCAAAGACCGGAAGCAAAACCAGGCACACGATCACCAGTGGAGTTCTGAAGGAAGATAAAGGTTTGTTAAGCATGCAAAAAAGATTAGGTCAGCAACAGGCAGAAACAAAGTTATCAACTGTTAAGATACGACAATCAAATATATCTGCACAAACGTTTGCCTCCACCGCAACCTTCAGGTATTTGGCAGGATTATCAATTTTAGATAACTTGTGCAGAGATGGAGACAAGCAAACAGCATTTCAAAATTCTCGATGGACTAAGGGGAATCGCTGCCCTGGCCGTAGTAATATTTCACTTTATGGAGTGGATTTATGCGGATTTCAGCCAAAACTTTATTGCCCATGGTTTTCTGGCAGTCGATTTCTTCTTTTGCCTGTCAGGGTTTGTGATCGGATATGCTTATGATGACCGTATAGGAAAGATCGGAGTACGGGAGTTCTTTAAATCAAGGATCATCAGACTTCACCCCCTCGTGCTGACCGGATCAGTGCTGGGTTTGCTGGCTTTTTTATTTGACCCCTTCGGCGGTCATCCGGAATTATACAGCACAGCTAAAATCATCCTGGTATTTTTGTGCTCCGCCCTGCTTATCCCCTTCCCCGTAATGGCCGACCGGGGATTTAACCTATTCAGTTTCAATGCCCCCTCGTGGTCTTTATTTTGGGAATATATCGCCAATATTGTATATGCATTTATACTTTCCAGGCTTAGCCGGGGTTATCTGCTGCTATTGACTTTTATTGCCGCCGTTGCCCTTTTCCTGGTCGCTTACCGTTCAGGCAATTTACTGGGTGGCTGGAGCGGTCCGACGTTCTTTGACGGGGCAGCACGCATATCCTACTCATTTTCCGCGGGGCTGCTGGTCTACCGCTCCAACTGGATCATTAAAAATAAACTCGGGTTTGCAGGCATAGCCATATTATTGTCGCTCGCCTTCTTAATGCCTTTCTCCAAATGGAACTGGTTATCCGAGCCCCTGGTGGTGGTGTTCTACTTTCCTTTACTGATCGCCCTGGGTGCCGGGGCTACGCTGACAGCTGGCCTTAAAAACTTCTGTATCTATTCCGGAAAAATCTCTTATCCGTTATATATGACACATTATGCGGTGCTGTGGATGTTTGGCAACTACTATACCAGCCATCAGCCCGGGACAAAGCAACTGACCTTTATCATTGTCGCGGGCATCATCCTGCTGACCGGCATAGCATACCTGGTCATGGTCGCTTATGACATCCCCGTGAGAAAGTACTTAAGCAACAAATGGAGTAAAAGAAAGCCGCAGCCCGACCTCCTTAATTGAATGATTGCCGGAATTCCAGGGGAGAAAGGCTGGTTTTTGACTTAAACAACTTGCTGAACGACTGTGGATGTTCAAAACCCAGGCCGTAAGCGATCTCACTTACCGTCAGATCCGTGGTCGATAACTTCTCCTTAGCCTTTTCGATTAGCTTATTGTGAATGTGCTGCTGTGTGCTTTGCCCGGTCAGCACCTTTAGTAACCCACTCAGGTAACCGGGCGACATGTTCAGGGTATCGGCGATTTCCTGTACGGAGGGCAATCCCCTGGCCACTATATCCGCATTTTGAAAATGGTCTGTCAGCAATTTGTCCAATCGTTCAAGTACACGATGGTTCGTGATCTTCCGCGTAATGAACTGCCGCTGATAGAACCGTTCCGAATAATTCAACAGGGTCTCAATCTGTGAAATAATGATATTCTGGCTGAAACGGTCAATATTCGCATGGTATTCCTGCCGGATATTCTGAACAATATTATTGAGCAACTCTTCCTCCTTTTCAGAAAGGAACAAAGCTTCGTTCACTGAATAATCGAAGAATTCATATCGTCTGATGGCGGCAGCTAAAGGCGTGTTCCAGATGAAGTCCGGATGGATCAGCAATATCCATCCGGAAGGTTGCAATTTCGTATCCGTTAGTGGAGTGGACTGCAACACCTGCCCTGGTGCCAGGAAATACATTACGCCTTCATCAAAGTCATAATCCTGCTGTCCGTAACGCATTTTTCCGCTCAACCCACGCTTCACCGAAATCGAATAATAATCTGCAACCGTTGCCATGATTTCAGTGTGTGCCCTGGCAGCAGCCACCAATGCATAGTCAACCACGCTGATGAGCGGATGTTCAGGTTTAGGGAGTTGGAAAATGTGGTGAAATTCGCTGATAGATTTGATCCTGTAGGGTTTCATGCGATAAAGATAATCATTGATCAGATCGCCTGCCCGCCAGACACTTCAATCCGTTGCGCATTGATCCAGAACGCTTCGTCCGTACAGAGAAACGCGACCACACCACCAATATCATCCGGCAGACCTGTACGGCCAAGCGCGGTAATTCCTGCGATCTGGCTATTGATCTCTTTATTGTCCCGTACACGACCGCCGCCAAAATCGGTCTCAATGGCACCAGGCGCGACAACATTGACCCGTATCCTCCGCTCACCCAGTTCCTTAGCCTGGTAGCGCGTAAGCGTCTCTACCGCTGCCTTTAAAGAGCCATACACAGATGAACCCGGCATTACCATTCGGGTAAGCCCCGAGGAAATGTTCACAATTCCGCCCCCGTTATTGAGGTAAGGCAATAGCTTTTGGGTCAGAAAGAAAACGCCTTTATAATGGATGTTAAATACGGCATCCATCTGCTGTTCCGTAGTATCCGTTACAGGGGCATAAAGCGCAGTGCCCGCATTATTGATCAGAAAATCTATATTCGGTTGCCCTGTTTCCCTGACAAGGTGGGTTGTCAGTTGTTCCACAAAAGTATCGAAGCCTGTTATATCACTGGTATCCAGTTGAAAAGCGACTGCATTTTGGCCCATCAGCTGAATTTCTTCAATCACCTCATCTGCGGCTTTCTTGTTTGCATTATAAGTAATTACCACATCAATCCCCTTTCTTGCAATTGCCAAAGCCATGTTTTTCCCCAACCCGCGGCTACCACCAGTGATCAGGGCAATCTTATTTTTTGTTTCCATATAACTTATTTTCTAATACAAAATTGCACAACCTTAGCGGCACAGACGTAGTCGAATCTGCGATTGTTGTAGCCTAAAAATACGAACTGAAAAGGACTTATATAATTACGATCGGAAATTTGCGGCAATTTATGGAATCGCATGTATTTGCTGTATGTGATTTCATGTGGCAGCTCAAAGCGCTTCAAGAGCAGCCCACTTGTACCAGTTTACCCTGGATTCCCGTAGGCAATGCGGAAACGCGCTATCTGATCTTTTTCCAGCGGGCCTCATAAGCAAATTATTGCCCAACAAAAAAGCGGCTGGAAAGTAAATTCCTAACCGCTTTGTTTAAGTACCTAGAGCGGGAATCGAACCCGCACGCCTGTTGAGGGCACAGGATTTTAAGTCCTGCGTGTCTACCAGTTCCACCATCTAGGCAGGTGTATACCTTTTAAATAAACACCTTCTGACGTAAGGTGTTCAGAGCGAAAAACGAGGTTCGAACTCGCGACCTCAACCTTGGCAAGGTTGCGCTCTACCAACTGAGCTATTTTCGCTTTTATTCATCGTGCCATCCGGCTTCTGCTTTTAAACCAAACAAAATACAACAACTGATTTCCGTTTGGGATTGCAAATATAAATACTTTTAACCAACCACCAAGTTATTTTTCAATAATACCTCTTCGATCAGATCCCGCTCAAAACCCCTCGACAGCAAATAGGAAAACAGCTTGTACCGGCGCTTAAAAGCATCCCGTTCGTGAAGGCCCGTCAATTTTCGTTCAGCCACCCCACGTATCGCTTCCAGATAAGCGTCCCCATCAATGGACTTCAGCGCACTGGCGATCAGCTTATCCGGCACCCGCTTCTGCTTAAGGCCCTGTCTGATCTTTATACGTCCCCATTTCTTGATACTGAATTTTCCTGAAACATAAGCCAGTGCAAAACGCTCTTCGTTTAAAAAGTTATCGGCAATCAGCTCTGAAATCAGTTCCTCCACATCATTCCGCCACACGCCCCATTCATAAAGCTTGTCGCGAACCTCTTGCTGCGATCGTTCCTGGTAAGCGCAGTAATGTTCCACCTTGCCTTTTGCTGCCGTTTTGGCCAGCCGTTCCTTTTTTTCTTCTAGTCTATCCATATATAAGCGCACAATATTAACGAAACATCCAGTTTAACCCAAAAACTAAACAATAACAACCGGAAAAATCAACCAGCAACACAAAACTAACCCCAAAACGCAGCAAAGCACATCAAAACATTCAACTATTACTAAAAAAACGTAAATTGCGCCAAGTCAAAACCAGCTGATTGACCGATCACCATTATGGCTGAAAAAAAAGTATTAAAAGTAGGGTTAGATTCCGCAGCCCCCTTCCCAATGCATTCCGATTATAACTCGGAGAAGTTCGAAGGTTTCGAAGTTGACCTGTTAAAAGCCATAAATAATCACCTGGGGCTTGAAGTACAATACGAAGTATCGCTTTGGGCCAATATACTCGAGCAGCTCTTCAGGGGTGAACTCGACCTGATCTGTTCTGCGGTAACCGTTACCCCTTCACGCAGGCACATTCTCGAGTTTACCAACCCTTATCTGCATTTCAGACTTTGTGCAGTGGTCAACTACGAAGATAATATCAGGACCATAAACGACCTGAGACACAAAACGATTGGTATCAGGGAACATACTGAAGCGGAAAAGTACGTGCACCAGAATTTCCCGAACAACAATATGGTCCACGCCGAGACCAACAAGGAACTTTACAGAAAACTCCAGGCGGGAAAGATTGACCTGCTCATAGACGACTCCCCCATTGCAGGCGGATTCCTTCAAAAGATCAAAAATCTGAAAGTGGGGCTTTACCTGCCAGGGACCGATTCTCAATACGCCATTGCCATGCGTAAGGGCGATATACAATTAAAAGACCAGTTCAATTCTGTATTAAGCTTACTAAAGGAAAACGGCACCTACCAGGAGATATACAAAAAATGGTTTACCGACGTGCAGTTTTAATCATCAGCCGACGCTTCAGATGATCGCCAGTTCCCGGCACAGGATACCAATTTCTTCCATGGTGTTGTAGTAGTGCAGAGAAGCACGGACGACCGTGCTGAGCCTGCTTTTCTCCATATAGATCGGGGTGGCCTGTGCACCACCGACAGATACGTTGATGCCCTTTGCCGCTAACCTGGCCTTCACATCCGCAGCATCTGCTCCTTTTACGGTAAAAGTCACGATACCGCTCTTGTGGCTCCCCGAGTCGTGAACGGTAACGCCGGGAATTTTGCCCAGCTCCTGCCTTGCGGTTGCAGAAAGTTGCCCGATCCGCTGCGCGATCCGGTCCAGTCCGATCTCCATGGCATATTCGATTGCCTTGCCCAATCCAAGCGTCAGTGCCCGGCTTTTCTCATACAGCTCAAACCGACGGGCATCCTGACGAAGCTCGTATCCGTTCAGTGATACATTTCCCGCGGCCAGGAAATCAAGCAGTACAGGTTTCATCTGGTCCTGGCTTCCCTTCTTCACAAACAGGAAACCGGTACCCCTCGGTGCCCTCAGGTACTTGCGCCCGGTTACTGAAAGCATGTCGCATTTGATCTTTCTAACGTCAAGAGGTAACTGCCCGGCACTTTGACAGGCATCAAGCAAGTATAATATCTGATTCTTCTCGGCAATGGCCCCTATCTCTTCTGCCGGCAGAACGCTCCCGCCTGAAGAGGAGACATGTGTCATTGCCATCAGTCTGGTCCTGGGGCTAATTGCCTTTTCCAGCTCAGACAGTGAAAAGTTCCCATCTTTATCATTAGGGATGACGATGACCCTGACCCCATCCGCTTTTTGCCTATCGACCAGGCCGATCAGGTTTGTAACATATTCCATTTCACTGGTAATGATCTCGTCACCTTCATTAAAGGACAGGCCCCTGAACGCGGTACCCCAGGCGGCGCTGGCATTTTCAAATATCGCCACTTCATCCTCTTCCGCATTGATCAGTTGCGCGATCCTGGTATAGACACCATTGATCCTGTCCATGTATTTTGCTTCGGTTTCATACCCTCCGGCGACTGCTTCCTCTCTAAGGTAATCGATCACCGTGTCAACAACAACATCAGGCGGCAGCGACGAGCCTGCATTGTTAAAGTGGACCAGGCTAGCACATCCCTTTGTTTGCAGACGCAGTATTGCGACTTCTTCTTCCGATAATATAAGCTCCATGTGGTTTTGTTTTCTCAGTTCAGTAATGTAAAGGTCGGCAATCTAAGTCTCATTCATCAACGGGATCATTACTTTAGTGTTTGGGTAAGTTAAGGAAATTCAGGTAATTTTGATGCATGAGCCATATCCCTTACACCCTGTCCCATATCGCCGGAATCCTTCAGCCGGAATCCTTTATCCGCCAGCCCGGACTCGTCATCAGCCAGCTGGTCATTGACAGCAGGTCGGTAATTGACCCCGAAGCGTCGCTGTTCTTTGCACTTTCAGGGAAACGGGACGGACATGAGTTCCTTCAGGATGCCTGGGATGCCGGTATCCGCAGCTTTGTGATCAGTGACAGGTCCTGCCTGGAACGCTTTCCGGACGCTAACCTCCTGTTGGTAGACGATGTGCTGGATGCCCTGCAAAAGCTGGCGGCTTATAACCGTCAGCAGTACGGTCTGAAGGTGCTGGCGGTTACCGGAAGTAACGGGAAGACGGTCGTGAAGGAATGGCTTTACCAGCTGCTTGCTGCAGACTTTAACATCGTGCGGAGCCCCCGCAGCTTCAATTCGCAGATCGGCGTGCCCCTTTCGGTATGGCAGATCAATGAGGCGCACAACCTCGGCATTTTTGAAGCAGGCATTTCGAAAGCAGGGGAAATGGATAACCTGGAAAGCGTGATCCGGCCGGAAGTGGGGATCCTGACTAATATTGGCGAGGCACATGCAGAGGGTTTTACCTCATCTGCAGAAAAGCTCCTGGAAAAACTGAAGCTGTTTCGTGGCACGGAACTGTTTATTTACTGCCCGGAATATACCACAGGTATTGCGGAAAAGGACCTGCCTGGAAAAAACCGCTTTTCCTGGAGCATGAAACAAAAGGCCGATCTTCAGGTCCTGTTTACGGAACCCATCGAAGGCCGTACCTATATCCGGGCCCGCTACCAGGGCGACGAAATTGAGTGCCTGATTCCCTTCAGGGACAGGGCCTCACTGGAGAACGGCATCATCTGCTGGGCTACGCTCCTGGCCCTGGGCTATACACCTCAGGAAGCCGATATCAGGTTGGAAAAGCTCACGTTAGTGGGCATGCGGCTGGAATTGAAGACAGGCATCAACCAATGTTCGCTGATCGATGACTCCTACAGTGCGGATATATCTTCTCTGGCGGTGGCACTGGATTTCCTGAACCTGCAAAACCAGCATCCTAAGAAGACCCTGATCCTTTCCGACCTTTATGAAACAGGGAAGCCAGACCATGTACTGTATGCAGAGATTGCCGCATTGCTGAAACAAAAGCAGTTGAACCGGCTGATCGGTATCGGCCCGCATATATCTGCCGCAGCAGAACTGTTCGATCTGGAAAAGGAGTTTTACAACAGCACACAGGATTTCATCGTTAATTTTCCTGCAGTACACTTCAGCAATGAGACCATACTGCTGAAAGGCGCCCGGAAATTTGAATTTGAACGGATCAGCAAGCTGATCTCTCAAAAGATACACGATACCGTGCTCGAAATAGACCTCAATGCACTGGCTGGAAACCTCCAGTTCTACCGCAGCAAGCTAAGGCCCGGCGTGAAGCTGATGGCGATGGTCAAAGCCTTTTCCTATGGCAGTGGCAGTTTCGAAATTGCTAACCTGCTGCAATACCATAAGGCAGACTACCTTGCCGTGGCTTATACCGACGAGGGGGTTGCCTTGAGAAAGGCAGGCATTACGATGCCAATCATGGTGATGAGCCCGGAGCCTTCGGCCTTTGATGCCATTATCAAATATCGTCTGGAACCCGAGATTTACAACCTGGACATTCTGAAGAGCTTTACTGCTTACCTTAACGAGCATGAAAGGGGCTATCCGGTTCACCTGAAGCTGGATACAGGAATGCACCGGCTGGGTTTTGACCAGCCGGATATTCCCGAATTAGTGAACCTCCTGGAAAACCTGGATAAAATAAAGGTGGCGTCGGTATTTTCGCACCTGGTGGGCAGCGAAGAACAGGTTCACGATGAGTTTACCAAGCACCAGTTACAGCGTTACGGTGATATGGCCGGGCAGATCGCCGAACGGCTTGGTTATCCGTTCATCAGGCACATCTCCAATACATCGGGTATCACCCGGCACCCGGAAGCACAGCTCGATATGGTACGCCTGGGCATCGGGCTCTATGGTTTCGACGGTGGGCTGCCCGGTAACAAGGGATTACAGACAGTGGCTGTACTTAAGACCACCGTTACCCAGGTAAAACATATCAAACCCAATGAAACAGTCGGATATAGCCGTAGAGGGGTATTGCCCGAAGGAGGTACGATCGCCACGGTAAAGATCGGCTATGCAGATGGCTACACCCGAAGGTTTGGCAATGGCGTGGGGCAAATGCTCATTAACGGCATAAAGGTTCCTACCGTTGGCTCTATTTGTATGGATATGTGCATGCTCAATGTAACGGGCCTGGATGTGAAAACGGGCGACGAGGTCATCGTCTTTGATGGCAGGCATACCATTGCCGACCTGGCCGAACAAATCGGAACGATCCCTTACGAGATCCTGACCAATATTTCACAGCGGGTGAAAAGGGTCTATTTTTATGAGTAGTTCCTGCTTTGCTGCAGATTGATTAATTTCGCAGAATCAACTAAATCATGCCATGAACAAGATCGGAAGGACCTTACTGAACTACTTTATCAAGGGTTTGCTGATTGTACTGCCGGTCGCGGTCAGTGTGTTCATTGTAGTATGGGCCGTAACTACAGTTGACGGCTGGCTGAACATCAATAACATTATCGGCGATCACCCGGAACTGGGCGAAAGCAGGAATATTCCCGGGCTCGGCCTTTTCCTGGTTATTTCCATTATTGTACTGGCAGGTGTGATCGTAACCAATTTCGTAACTGCACCGATGTATGACTGGTTCCAGCGAATCCTGGACAGGTTACCGCTGGTAAAGTTCATTTATTCTTCCATAAAGGATCTTACTGAGGCCTTTGTAGGTGATGAAAAAAAATTTAATCACCCGGTGCTGGTAGAAGTGGAAGGCGGCCTTAAAAAGATCGGTTTCCTGACTCAGTCAGATCTGCAAAAGATCGGGCTCCCCGGCGAGGTTGCGGTATACTTTCCCTTGTCCTATTCTTTTGCCGGCCAGCTTTGCATTGTCCGGCGCGAAAAAGTGACCGAGCTGAATATGAGTGCGGCCGATGCCATGAAACTGGTAGTAAGTGGCGGCGTAAGCGGTCTTTAAAACGCGATCTGACTTCAATTTCTGAAAATTCTTCAAAGTCTGAGCCTCACAGTAACAAAAAATCCTGCCATCAGACCAGTACCCGTTGCGGGATAAAAACTACGGTCTTTTAGTAAATTCAGATGCCTGTCCGGTTAATTAAAAAAATTATTTAAAAAAAGTATACCAAATTAGTAGACTTTATATATATTTGTACTGTCAGCGCCGGATAGCCTGATCTTGTAAAAAAAGAGTCATGTGGCCGAGTGGTTAGGTAAGGGTCTGCAAAACCTTTCACGGCGGTTCGAATCCGCCCTTGACGTCCAACAGTACAACGAAAGTTGGCTGAATTTTCTTTAGATGTTTGGTTAGATCTAAGTTTTGTTTAGAAAAGCCAGGTTGGATGACCTGGCTTTTTTTTATTCCGGTGCCGGCTAACGGTTGATGAGCAATTGATAGATCTCGCCCTTATTGCCTGCAAGCAGGATAAGACTACCCTTTTTGCTTTTCTGGACAACATTGAAACTGATACCGGAAAGTTGATGCCAGTTCAGCCCACCGTCTGAGGAAACATCGGTACCTGAAGTACCCGTTGCCACGAGGACGCTCTTACTGATGTAAGTCACGCCAGACCGGTAACCAGCTACAGGAAGCTGTGGTTTCGTCCAGGTTTTGCCACCATCAGCGGTAAGCAGCACATTATTACCGTTTTCCTTGTCTTTCAAATAATTACCCCCTACTACTACCCCGTGTTTATTATCATAAAATGCCATGGAGAAAATGCCGGTACTGCTCTCGCCCTGGATAATTGGGCATTTGAAGACCTTCCAGGTATAACCATAGTCGGAAGTGAAATATACATTGGAAACTGCACCTCCGGTAGCGATCCAGGCCAGTCCTTTACCGTACGTCCGCAGGCTGGTACCGCTGGCGGCAAACCCGGCTTCTCCCACCGCCAGTTCGTTCCTGAGGTTTTCGGAAACATTTTGCCAGTTTAACCCGCCGTCAGTTGTCTTCAGGAGTTGCAGTTTGTTATGGATCGGGTCTCCGAATATAAGGCCGCTCTGCCTGTCCCAGAAATCCATGCCGTCAAGGAAAATGGCGGAGTCGGTATTCTTATAGCATTCACGCCAGTTTTTTCCGCCGTCCGTGGTCATGAGTATATAGGCCGGTGATCCGGCATTGACCACAATTGCCTTGCTGGCATCAAAGGCTTCGATATCCCGGAAATCGAGCTTTTCGTAACCGGCAGGTTTGGTCCACTGCCAGGTTCTTCCACCGTCAACCGTTTTACCGATACTACCTTTGCTGCCACTGATCCAGGCAACACTGTCTGACACAATGGATAGTCCGCGCAGGCTGGCATCTTCCCCCGAAGTAAGCGGTTTAAAGGTATAGCTTTGCCCCAGACTTAGGTTGCAGCTTGTAGCCCAAAGAAAAAAACCGGCAAATAACGTGCGTATCATCTTACCCGCTTCCATGTTTCTGAACGTCCGATAAGAGAAATACCGATATATCCGCGCATACTGAGGTCACCATTGCCTCTGAGCGTCATATTGCAACTGTAGGTCTTGCCCGATTTGGGATCGTAAATGGTTCCGCCGGTCCATTTACTGCCGTCATATATAAAATCCTTCAGAATTTCCAGCCCCAGTACCGGTTTCTTCCTCAGGCTTACCTCCGGATTCTTTTCATCCGTCTTAGGGTTACCTTCAGGCGTGCTGGGTTCCTTAAGCCAGCTGATCTTGCCGTAATACTTATCATTCCGTTTGCTGATATCGATATGGGCCTCACCAGTGGAATTGATCCATTTTCCGAGGATAGCATCTTTGTTTTGTGAAAATGCGTCGACGGCAAAGAAAACAAAGAGCAGGCTGAACAACAGTTTTTTCATGACAGAGACTTTCTCATTTATACAATAATGATACACAAATTGTTCTTCCGCTCAAAAAACAATTTAATTTCCTATCCGGTCGTGTTTTCCGCACCGGAGCAAGCGCTGGGGATTTAAACTCAAAACAAAAAAAGGATTGTTCGTTATGAACAATCCTTTCGAATTTTCTGACCAGAATCTGGTGAGTGCCCAGGAGCAGATTCGAACTGCCACGCCTTGCAGCGCCACCCCCTCAAGATGGTGCGTCTACCAATTTCGCCACCTGGGCTTATTTGCCTGCAAACATAGGTTATTCGCAGAACAATGTCAAGCCATCATAAGCTAATTTTATATTATCGGGTAATTCCTGTTCTACATCGGCGTGCAGGCCAAGATTATGACTGATATGGGTAAAATAAGTCATCTCCGCATTGATCTCGGCTGCAAAGTCAAGTGCTTCGTTTAATGTGAAATGAGAGATATGGTCTTGCCGCTGCAAAGCATTGATTACAAGAATCTTTGTACCCTTGATTTTTCGGATAGTATGTTCCGGCACCGTTTTGGCATCAGTGATGTAGGTAAAGTCCCCGATCCGGAAACCAAGGATAGGTAGCTTGTAATGCATAATATCCAGTGGTTCTATCTTTGTACGGCCCACAAAAAAAGAATTATGACCAATAGTGTGCATTTCAATCTGCGGGAGACCATGATATTTTACTTCTGAAAAAATATAGGCGAACTCTCTTCTCAATCCCTCCTGGACGCGTTCTGTCGCATAAATATCAATGTTCTTTTTCAGCAGATAATTAAAGGGCCTGATGTCATCCAGTCCGGCTACATGGTCCTTATGTTCATGGGTATACAAAATGGCATCAAGATCCTTAACTCCGGCCCGGAGCATCTGGTAGCGAAAATCCGGTCCGCTGTCGATTACTAATGTCTTGTCTGATGTTTCTATTAAAACGGAAACCCTGAGCCTTTTATCCCTGTGGTCTGCAGACTGGCAGACCGGACAGCTGCAGGTAATGACCGGAATGCCCTGGGAAGTACCTGTACCTAAAAATGTGATCTTCAAAACAGCCGGATTAGTATAGCGTACCAAACATAGCCAAACTACCTTAAATCAACAACTTCAACGCCGGGATATTTTTTGGCGTCAAAGGAAAAAGTGCTTTCGGGCACTTTCACGTTTGGTGTCAAAACCTTGATGGCATATCCGTATTTATTACCGTTCTTATCAAAGATAGTGAAGTTTTGTATCTGACTGGTAGCTTTGTCGATGCTCAGCCTGATCTTAAAGTAGGGCTTTTTAATATCCAGGGGAGACAGATCGATGACCTGCACTACTTTATTTCCCGATCTGGCTTCTCCGGTATAAATGTATTTAAAGCCCTTTTCATAGAACGTGAATAACTTTGCAGGACCAATATTATCTTCGCCGTTGTCCGCATCCGACACCTGCACCTCTTTGTTTTCTTTCTGATATACCCAGACACTTTTCCCGTCACTGATCTGTTCCTGCCCGGGTAACTGCACCCGGTACTTATTTTCGGACGGCCGCGTATACAATTCTCCCTCTTCCCTTTCCTTGAGGCTGGCCTGAGGGTTATCTGTAGTAAAAATAAAACTGGCTTTAATGGTTTGGTAAGACCGGTATTTTTTTCCCACCTGTGCAAGTATCGCCTTTGCCTTCGCATCGGTCTGGGCAACGGAAAACTGAAGCTGCATCATGAGCAGCAGGAACGGCAAAAGTATTCTTTTCATCTTCTTGATCTTATGGTCAACTGTTGTTGAGGTCATTCAAGAATTGTTCCAAAGCATAATCATCAGGGATCAGTACCTCTCTGGCCTTGCTGCCCTCAAATGGCCCCACTACTCCGGCAGCTTCCAGCTGGTCAATAATGCGCCCCGCACGGTTATAACCAAGTTTCAGTTTGCGCTGGATAAGTGAAGTGGAACCCTGCTGGTGCATGACGATCAGCCTTGCTGCATCCTCGAACATGGAATCGCGGTTATTAGGGTCAAATTCGGTCTTGCCGCTGCCCTCTCCGTTCTCGTCCACATATTCCGGCAAATGATAGGCATCCGGGTAGCCGCGCTGCACACCGATAAAATCGGAAATCCGGTCTACTTCCGGCGTATCCACAAAGGCGCACTGCAGACGGATCAGGTCATTACCGGTAGACAACAGCATATCGCCCCTGCCGATCAGCTGATCGGCACCTCCACTGTCCAGAATAGTACGGGAGTCGATCTTCGACAAGACACGAAACGCCAGTCTGGCCGGGAAGTTGGCCTTAATGGTACCTGTAATGATATTGACAGAAGGCCGCTGGGTGGCCAGCACCAGGTGGATACCTACTGCACGCGCAAGCTGGGCCAGACGTGCGATCGGGGTTTCTACTTCCTTACCTGCCGTCATCATGAGGTCCGCAAACTCGTCGACCACCAATACGATATAGGGCAGAAAGCGATGTCCGTTATTAGGATTCAGTTTCCTGCGAATGAATTTTTCATTATACTCCTTCAGGTTTCTGACCTGCGCGTCCTTAAGCAGGTCGTAACGCTGGTCCATTTCTATACAAAGCGAATGCAAAGTATGAATCACCTTCTTGGTGTCGGTAATAATAGCATCTGCTTCACCTGGCAGCTTAGCCAGGAAGTGTCTTTCAATCTTATTGAACAAGGTCAGCTCTACTTTCTTGGGATCTACAAGTACCAGCTTTAGCTGAGATGGATGCTTCTTATACAGCAGTGAGACCAATATAGAGTTGATGCCTACAGACTTACCCTGTCCTGTAGCTCCGGCCACCAGCAGGTGGGGCATTTTAGAGAGGTCGGCTATGTACACCTCATTGGAGATCGTCTTTCCCAGGGCGATCGGCAGGTCCATGGTAGTTTGCTGGAATTTATCAGTTGCCAGGATACTGCGCATTGCGACCATCTCGGGATGAAGGTTGGGTACTTCAATACCAATGGTACCTTTACCGGGCATAGGCGCAATGATGCGTATGCCCAATGCAGCCAGGCTAAGAGCAATGTCATCCTCGAGGTTCTTGATCTTTGATATCCTTACGCCGGGCGCAGGGATGATCTCATAGAGGGTCACTGTCGGTCCTATTGTAGCCTTGATCTTATCAATCTCGATATTGTAATGGTTCAGCGTTTCAACAATCTTATTCTTATTCGCTTCCAGTTCATCGGCATTCACCGAGATCTTGCCAGTACCGTGGTTTTCCAGCAGGTCAAGATGCGGATATTTATAGCTTGCCAGGTCAAGCGTCGGATCGTATTGTCCAAACTGCTCTACCAGTTCTTCCGATTTCTTTTCTTCCTCAGTCTTTTCAATAGTGAGTTCCGGCTCGTGCTTCAATGCACCTGCTCTGATATCTTCCGGTGTATTTTCAGTTTCCAGTATCACCTCGTGTGCCAGTGGTGCAGTCATCACGTTCACGACGGGCGGCATAACAGGTGTCGGCAGAATATCTTCTGCCTCATTTTCCTCATACCTTGAAGGTTGTATGACGATATTTTGCCCGCGCTTTTTCTCCGCACCGAGACGGTCATTGAGGGTAAACTCTACCGGTTCGGAACGTACTTCGTTCTCCATGATGATATTTTCAGGAACATCAGGTAACTGGTCATCTTCCGTTTCCGACAATGCAGGCTTCCGCTCCGGAAGCTTAAAATCGATATTATAGGCGATGATCAGTACGGTGAGACCAAGGAAAATGACCAGGCCACCGACTCCAGCATTACCAATCTGGGCGGTCAGCAGTTTATTACCCCAGTAACCAAATTCACCTTCTAGAAAATGGGGTGTATTTCCAAAGAAAGCATGTCCAAACCCAAGTGTAAGCGAAATAAACAACAGAAAGAATAAGCTATAACCAAAGGTTTTTTCCAGAGGGAATATTTTGACCTTAAACAGCAGGCGGTAACCAAGTATAAAGAAAATGAAAATGAAAAGGAAGGACGCGACACCAAACCACTTGTAAATAAACTGGTGGGCCAGCAAGGCACCTACCTTGCCGAGCCAGTTCTGAACGACAGGATTAATGTTAACTTGCTGCAGTTCCTCGTAGGTCTTAAAAAGATTGGCCCAGCCCCCATTTGCATCTGAAACGTAGCTGTAGTCATCTTCCCAGGTAAAAAGGTATGAAGTAAAGGCGATGAGAAAATAAAGCGACAGTACAATAAAAACAAGACCGGCAATCTTTACAAGTCTTCCGTCCTGCAGGTCAAACCTGGGCATTACGTTAGCGCTTTCCCTGAATTTTCCGTTTTGTTTGGCTCTTGGTCCTGGTTTGTCAGTGATCTCGTTTTTAAATGAATTGGATCTGAATTGATTTCCCCTTACCGACATCTTCTTCTGAAATTAATGATCAACAAACTTAGAAAAAAGTGCGTCAAATATCCCATATCTGCTTCCGAATTCTTTTGATGTAGTGTCTCACGTCAAGTACAAGGGCAGCAAGTACATAAAACACAATGGGGAAGCCCACTGCCAGAAATGAGGAATAAATAAAAAAAAGCCTGATCTTACTGATAGACATATTCAGGCGCTCTGCCAGGTAAGTACAAACGCCAAAACTCTGCTTTTCGAAAAAGGTGATGATCTTTTGAAACATTTTGAATTGCAATATCCAGTTCTGTTACCACAATTTAATTATTTTTTCCGAACAAAGGACGAATTATTTTAACATGACCGGCTGGTTCAGACAAGTCCCGCAACTACCAGTATCTGTTCCATCTCCTGCTGCAGCTTCAGCGCCTCTTCCCTGGCCCTTTCCGCAAAGTCCTCACCCTTACCTGCATAGATGATACCTCTGGAAGAATTGACCAGCAGACCGCAATCTTTGTTCAGCCCGTATCTGGCAACTTCTGACAAACTACCGCCCTGTGCACCCACTCCAGGCACCAGAAAAAAACTATCGGGCACGAGTTTACGGATATTGGCCAGTTCAGACGCAACTGTAGCACCTACAACATACATCAGTTGTTCACTATCCGCCCATTCGGAAGAGGTACGGATGACACGCTCATAAAGCCTCTCTTCACCAGACTGCCGCAACTGAAAATCGCCGTGCCCGGTATTCGATGTAAGGGCCAGCAGGATCACCCATTTCCCGGGATGATCCAGAAAAGGGCCCACAGAATCCTGTCCCATATAAGGTGCCACTGTAATTGCATCAAAACCCAATCCCGACTTTTCTTCATTGAAAAAAGCCTCTGCGTACATAGATGAAGTATTGCCGATGTCACCCCTTTTTGCATCAGCAATGGTAAATATGTCCTCAGGTATGTATTCCCAGGTCTGGATCAGCGTTTCCCATCCCTTTAACCCCATCGACTCGTAGAAAGCCGTATTCGGTTTATAAGCCACACAAAGGTCGCTTGTGGCGTCAATAAGCTGCTTGTTGAACTCCAGCACCGGGTTTTCATATTTCAACAGGTGCTTAGGTATATTTTCGAATACCGGGTCCAATCCGACACACAAAAACGAACGCTTCCGCTTTATTAGTTCAACAAGTGCTCTCTTATCCATTATTAAGGTAAAATTTATAAGGACAAAGATGTCAAATTTTTATTTTTTTCTTGGAGATTAAATTGCAAATACATACAATTGCAGCATAATTCTCAAAAAGCATTATCTGACCATTCCGGAATACCCCAAAAAATTTTGTTTCCATTAAATTTTATCATGGCTCTTCTGTCTGGTTGACTGGTAAATGCTTTCATAAAAATTCTCTACAAAGACATAAATGTTTAACAAAACAGAATTAAACGAAAAACTCACGGCTGAATTGCGTGAGATAGCAAAATCAAAAGGCATATTGAACGCAGAGGAATTACGAAAGGCTGAACTTGTTGAGATCCTTGCTCAAATCCAGGAACTGGAAGAGGTACCAAGTGCTCCGGAGCCTGCCGCTAAACCCAAAACCGCAAGAGCGCGTGCAGCTACGGAGAGTAAAAGCGAAGCGGAAGCTGCCTCGTCTGAAAAACCTGCAAGAAAGCGTATACGTATTGGTTCAGCTCCCAGGGAAAAGGACGAAGAGGGACCGACTCAGCGGCCTTTCAGTAAAGCGTCTTTATTTGAGCCCCAGGCGACCAGAACTGAAGAGGCTACTCCCGAACCCGTTCCTGCCGAACAAAAAAAGAAAAACGAAGATATTCCCCAGGCTACACCGCAGCCAGAACCTGTTCCCTCTTTGCCATCTTTTGACAACAGGAAGAAACAAACGCCAAGAGAGGAACCGAGGCAAAAAAATCATGCGGGCAATCTTCCAACCAGTAAGCAGTTGGAAAACAGTTATTCTAATTTGGATTTTGACAACACCATCATTAACGAAGGTGTTATGGAGATCATGCCTGACGGATATGGTTTTCTGAGATCTGCAGACTATAACTACCTATCGTCTCCGGATGACATCTATGTTTCCCAGTCGCAGATCAAACTTTTCGGACTGAAAACAGGCGATACGGTAAAGGGAAGCATCAGACCACCTAAGGAAGGCGAGAAGTATTTTCCACTCGTGCGGGTAGAAACCATTAACGGCCGTTTGCCTGCTGACGTAAGGGACCGTGTCCCTTTTGACTATCTGACCCCTTTGTTCCCAACGGAAAGGCTGAACCTGTTCACCCAGCCAGGCAATTATTCTACAAGGATCATCGATCTTTTTACCCCTATTGGTAAAGGTCAGCGTGGTTTGATCGTGGCGCAGCCTAAAACGGGTAAGACCAACCTGCTGAAGGAAGTAGCCAACGCCATTGCTAAAAACCATCCCGAGGTTTACCTGATTATTCTGCTGATCGACGAACGCCCGGAAGAGGTGACCGATATGGCGAGAAGTGTGAGGGCTGAGGTCATCGCATCAACTTTTGACGAGCCGGCTGACCGCCATGTAAAGATTGCGAATATCGTACTGGAGAAAGCTAAGCGGCTGGTAGAATGCGGACATGACGTGGTTATCCTTCTTGATTCTATTACCAGACTGGCGAGGGCCTACAATACGACTGCCCCTGCCTCAGGAAAAATACTCTCAGGAGGTGTGGATGCCAATGCCCTGCATAAACCAAAACGTTTCTTCGGAGCGGCAAGGAATATCGAAAAAGGCGGTTCGCTGACCATTCTTGCTACCGCACTGACCGATACCGGATCAAAGATGGATGAGGTTATCTTTGAGGAATTCAAAGGAACGGGCAATATGGAACTGCAACTGGACCGCAAACTGTCCAACAAGCGCATTTTCCCTGCGGTAGACATCACGGCATCGAGTACCAGGAGGGACGATCTGCTGCATGATAAGGATACCCTGCAGCGCGTCTGGATACTGCGCAACCACCTGGCCGATATGAATGCACAGGAAGCAATGGAGTTTGTACAGGCACAGCTTAAAGGCACTAAATCCAACGAAGAGTTCCTGATTTCCATGAACGGATAAATATGATCAGAAGACATATTCCAAATGCGATCACCTGTGCCAATTTGTTCTCCGGCAGTATCGGGATCGTATACGCATTTAACGGGCAGCTGGAAACAGCTGCCTATTTTGTGCTCCTTTCAGGGATATTTGATTTTTTCGACGGTCTTGCAGCAAGGGTACTGAACGTAAAATCGGCTATCGGTAAGGAACTCGACTCCCTTGCAGATGTGATCAGCTTTGGTTTTCTGCCCGGAGTGGTCATGTACCAGTTGTTGATCCAAAGCGACTATACCAGCACCTGGCTCCCTTATTCAGGCTTTTTAATTACTGTATTTTCTGCATTGAGACTTGCCAAGTTCAATATAGACACCCGGCAGAGCGAAGATTTTATTGGCCTTAACACGCCAATGAACACCATCTTCATTGTATCTTTGGTCTTCATCAGGGCAGATTATCCGGTATTGACCGGATCCGCTGGTCTGTTGATCGGCATCACAGCTCTATCATGCTGGCTGCTCATCAGTGAGATCAGAATATTTTCTATGAAACTTGGATCCACAGGTTGGAAGGAAAATAAATTCAGGTACCTGTTCCTGGTCCTTTCATTGATACTGGCTGCAATATTTCAATTTATAGCCGTACCTCTCATCCTGCTGCTTTACATCGTATGCTCTGTATTTCATTTCAGAGGCAGGCAGACTGTGGCACCTTAACTACAATTGTTTTTCCAGCTCAGCTCTGGTTGCATCCAGTTGCCGGTACAATACATTTTCAATAAAGGCCACAATTTGGTTGCAATCTGATGCTACCTTGTCCAGATCTTTCCCTTCTTTGGCATTGGTTTCGATCTGCTGCATAAACTCCTTGGCATCTTCTCTGCCGACGTAAACGAATGTCGGTTTTATCTTATGTGCGCCTGCAGCTACCTTTGCCCAGTCCTTAGCTGCCAGGGCATCCTGCATCTCCTGGATATAAACAGGGGTCTGGATCTTAAAGAGATCAATCATTTCAATAATGAACGCTGCATTGTCCCCGCACATATCTTTAAGATAGGAAAGATCCAGCGGCTGGTTGTTTTTCTGTTGGTCGATCATGAGCACAAAACTAAAAATTAAATCTTTGATACCATCAGGTCATCTGCCAAATCAGCTAACAAATCTGACACCTTTTGATGGAGTACAGGGTGCAGGTGATCAGGGGCTATCTCTGCCAGGGGTTCCAGAACAAATCTGCGGTGCTGCATATGCGGATGCGGAATGCTGAGGTCCTGCTCCCGGATAACTTCGTTGCCATAGAAAATGATATCGATATCAATCAGCCTGGCGCCCCATTTATCGGTTCTGTTCCTGCCGAGGCTACGTTCTATTTCAAGCGCGTGACGAAGTACGCTAAAAGGATCTAATGCGGTTTCTACACCGAGCGCAATGTTCAGAAATGCCGGCTGGTTTTGGTTACCCCAGGCCGCGGTCTGGTAAACGGAAGACCTGGCAAAGACGACCCCGATTTTCCATCCGATCTCCACCTCTGCTTTCCGAAGCAATTCCTGCCTGTCGCCCAGGTTACTGCCCAGTAATAAATAAACTTTTTTGCAATTCAATCCCATATGTCCCCGGAGGCTTTTTGTTATATTTACAAATTAAATATTTACCCCTCACATGAGAGAATTTTTTAAGCAGGTTCTTGCAAGTTTCCTGGGTTTTATCCTCGCTGCAGTTATCCTTGGTGCCTTGTCGGTCGGTATGCTTATCGGCATAATATCGTCAATGAACAACGAAAAGACTACAGTGGTCAGCGATAATTCTGTACTTTACCTGAACCTCGATCAGACTATCCTGGAACGTACGCCCGACGACACCTTTGCCAATCTTCCTATCGTAGGTTCGGAAGGCGAAAAACACATCGGCTTTTATGATGTCATCCGCTCGCTGGAAAAGGCAAAGACAGATAAGCGTATCCGTTGCATCTATCTGGATGTTTCTGCTCCGGATGCCGGGCATGCTACCCTGAAAGAAATCCGAGATGCCTTGGTTGACTTCAGATCTTCGGGTAAAAAAATCATAGCCTACAGTGAGGTCTATTCCCAGAAAGCTTATTATCTGGCTTCAGCAGCCAACAAGGTATACCTGAACCCGGAGGGCAACCTTGAGTTCAAAGGACTAAGCAGCCAGCTGATGTTCTTTAAGGGAGCCCTCGATAAATTGGGTATCGAAGCTCAGGTTATCCGGGCGGGCAATTATAAAAGTGCGGTCGAACCTTTTATGCTGGACAAGATGAGCGACAAAAACCGTGAACAGGTAAGCGCTTATATGAACGGATTGTACCAGAACATATTACAGGCAGTATCCGAAAGCCGGAAGCTTAGCATAGATGAGTTGCATCAGATCGCCGACGGGTACCAGATCCGCCGTGCCTCCGATGCACTGTCGCTGAAAATGGTAGATGGGCTCAGATATAAGGATGAAGTCCTTGATGAACTGAAACAATTGAGCGGAAAAAGTAAAAAGAAGAGTATCAATTCGGTAAGCATTAATGAATATGCAAAAAGCCTTGACGATGAGAATGAGGGCAATGGTAAAGATAAAATAGCTGTGGTTTACGCTAATGGCGACATCATGGGTGGTGAAGGTAATAACGAAACCATCGGATCCGCTAAAATATCCCGTACCCTCCGCAGGCTGCGGGCTGACAGCAGTGTCAAGGCCATCGTATTGCGTGTGAACTCGCCGGGCGGCAGCGCCCTGGCTTCCGACGTGATCTGGCGGGAGATCATACTGGCTAAAAAGTCAAAACCGGTGATTGCATCCTTTGGTGACGTGGCAGCTTCAGGAGGGTACTATATCGCCTGTGCCGCCGATTCAATATTTGTACAACCCAACACCATCACAGGGTCAATCGGGGTTTTCGGGGTTATCCCCAACCTGCAGCACCTGCTGAATGACAAACTGGGCATCACCTTTGACGGAGTGAAGACTGCCCGGTATGCTGACATCATGAGCATGAACCGTCCGCTGACCGCCGGTGAGCGGCTGATCATCCAGAACGATGTGAACCATGTATATGATACCTTTATCGGGCACGTAGCCGATGGCCGTAAAAAAACGAAGGCGGAAATAGACAGCATTGGCGGCGGGCATGTGTGGGTAGGTTCAGATGCCGTAAAGAACGGTCTGGCCGACCGGATTGGCAATTTCCGTGATGCCATCCGCGCTGCAGCCAGCAAGGCAGGAACACAAAACTACGAAGTCGTCTTTTATCCTGAACTCCTCAGCCCGCTCAAAACCTTGATCCAGGACGGCTCCGACAATTTTACCCGCAGCAAACTGAAGGCAAAACTGGGCGAAAGCTACCTGATCTATCAGCAGCTGGACAAAGTAATTGGATTATCAGGCATCCAGGCCCGGCTGCCTTTTCAGGCCATATCCGAATAATGGCAACCAATATAACTATGGAAAACAAAACCATTGCCCGTACACTCCGGCTGCTTTCTCAGCTGATGGAACTTCATAGCGAAAATCCATTTAAGATCAAATCGGTAGCCAATGCGGCCTTTAAGATAGATAAACTACCCTATGCCATCGCCGGCAAAAGCCTGGAAGAGCTTAGTGTCATAGATGGCCTGGGCAAGAGTATTTCGGCCAAGGTCTGGGAGCTCCTTCAAAAAGGCAGCATCACCGAACTGCAGGACCTGCTCGGCAACACACCGGAAGGCATTGTAGAAATGCTGGGCATCAAGGGTATAGGCCCTAAGAAAATCCTGACGATATGGAAGGAACTGGGCATCGAAAACATTGGCGAGCTTTATTATGCCTGTAATGAAAACCGCCTTATTGAAGCTAAAGGATTCGGGCTTAAGACCCAGGAAGAGATCAAAAAAGTGATCGAGTTCCAAATGGCCGGCCACGGCAAATTCCTGTACGCACAAGCCGCTCCCCTCGTGCGGAAGCTGCATGAAGACCTTTCATTATGGCTTGGCATTTCTGAGCCTGCCCCCCTGCTCAGCATTGCCGGCGCATACCGCCGGGGCCTGGAGGTCGTGGATGAGCTGGTTTTTGTGGCAGGCCTGGCACAGCCGGAACAGGTCAAAGCCGGTATTTCCCGATTTACTCCTCTGCAGTTTGACGCGCAGGAAGAAGGCTTCTTAATAGCCATGAGCCCGTTTGGATTGAAGATCAGGCTTTACCTCGCTCCGGCAGATGACTTTTACCGACAGCTATTTATACATACCGGTAATGAAGCACATGTGGAAGCAGTGCTGGAAAATGCAGGGCAGGGACCGTTTAAGAGTGAAGAAGCGATCTACCGCCAGGCAGGGCTGGATTATATTACCCCTGAGCTCCGCGAAGCACTCGGCGAAATCGAACAGGCTGCAGCACATCAGCTTCCGGTACTGATCACGGACGAAGACCTCAGAGGCAGCCTGCATAACCATTCTACCTGGAGCGATGGTGTCCATACCATAGAAGAAATGGCGCTTTATTGCCGGGACACCCTTAAACTGGAATATCTCGGCCTGTGCGACCACTCCAGGTCCGCATTCTATGCCAATGGCCTCAACGAACAGCGCGTGTATGCCCAGCATCAGGAAATCGATGCGCTCAATGCACGGCTTGCGCCTTTTCGCATCTTTAAGGGTATTGAAAGCGACATCCTGAACGATGGCTCTTTGGATTACAGCGACGATATCTTAAAGCACTTTGACTTTGTCGTCGCATCTGTACACAGTAATCTCCGCATGGACGAACAGAAAGCAACAGCCAGGCTCATTAAGGCGATAGAAAACCCTTACACCACCATATTGGGGCATCCTACAGGCCGCTTGCTGCTCAGCCGCAAAGGTTATCCAATCGACTACACCAAAGTAATCGATGCCTGCGCGGCCAACGGGGTTGTCATAGAAATCAATGCCAATCCCTTGAGGCTCGATCTTGACTGGCGCTGGCACCGGTATGCCCTTGAAAAAGGTGTTTTGCTTTCCGTAAACCCGGATGCTCACCGTATCGAAGGTTTTCACGACATGCAATATGGAATTCTGGTCGGCAGAAAAGGTGGGCTCCAGGCAAAGCAGTGCCTTAATGCCTTCTCGCTGACAGATATTGAACAACACTTCAGCAATAAAAAAGCAGGAATCCTTAACTTTGCCAGATGATCAGTGAACTTTGCAACCGGATATTCGAGAAAGCGATCGGCGATTATCATGTTTATGACAATATTGAGCAACCCATCCGGAATCCTTATGGAATTGGTACCCTTGAGCACCTACTTTATCTGAAATGCTGGATCGATACTGCCCAATGGCATATGGAAGACGTGGTACGCAATCCTGAGATCGATCCCGCTGAAGGCCTGCAATGGAAACGCCGCATCGATGCCTCTAACCAGGAGCGGACAGATGTGGTAGAATATATCGACAGCTATTTCCTGGAGGAATATAAAAACGTAACCCCGAAGACAGATGCAAGGATAAATACCGAAAGTCCGGCCTGGGTGGTAGACCGCCTGTCTATACTGGCGCTTAAGATCTACCATATGCAGGAAGAAACTGTAAGGCCCGGCAGTTCAGAAGAGCACCGGCAAGTCTGCACAAACAAACTGTCTGTGCTGCTGGCACAGAGAACAGACCTTTCCCATAGCCTGGACGAACTCATGACCGATATCGCTAACGGGGACAAATACATGAAGGTGTATAAACAGATGAAAATGTACAACGACCCTAACCTCAATCCGATACTTTATAAAAACAGGTAAACCTGCATGGCAGAAAAGGACAAAATACTGATCATCCGTTTTTCTGCCATGGGCGATGTCGCCATGACCGCACCGGTCGTCAGAGAATTCAGGGAGAATTACCCGGGGGTTGAACTTGTTGTCGTTAGCCGGGCCTTCTTTGCGCCCTTTTTTAAGGGTATCCCCGGTCTTCATTTCTGCAATTTTAATCCCGGAGAGCAGCACAAAGGTCTTGGTGGCATTTTCCGACTTTATAAAACACTTTCAGCTATGGGCATCACCTGTGTGGCCGATCTCCATGATAACCTGCGCAGCAGGATATTGTGCAGCTTATTCCGGTTCTCAGGTATCCGTATAGCCCGCCTGGACAAGGGCCGTACCCAAAAGCGCAGGCTTACCCGGAAAAACAATAAGATACTGGTTCCCCTCAAACTTACCGTACACCGTTACGCCGAAGTGTTCGGAAAACTGGGTTACCCCTTTACACTTAAGAATGAATTAAGTAAGTCTAAAAAAGAACAGAACATTCCGAACGTCCAGGAACAAAAAAAAATAGGTATCAGTCCATTTGCGCAACACCAGCAAAAGGTATATCCCTTTGACAAGCTTGAAAGAGTACTGCTGGAACTGGCCGAAAAAGGACATCAGCTCTTCATCTTCGGAGGTTCAGCAGAAGAACAGCAACAGGCCGAAAAATGGGAGGCTCTCCACCCCGGCATCAGATCAACGGTTAGAAAAATGACACTCGATGAAGAATTGAAATTCATTTCAGACTTGGATCTTATGCTAAGCATGGACTCTTCGGGAATGCATCTGGCTTCTCTGCAAGGCATACCCGTCGTATCGGTATGGGGAGCTACCCATCCTTACGCGGGTTTCCTTGGCTACGGTCAATCCCTCAGCAATGCTGTACAGAACACACTCTATTGCAGACCTTGTTCTGTTTATGGCAACATTCCCTGCTACCGGGGCGATTTTGCCTGTATGAACAATCTGGCACCCGAAATTGTTATTGATCGAGTAATTGCACAACTCAATGGCTAAACAGCTGCTCATCGTCAGACACGGAAAATCGGAATGGGGCAATGCCCGCCTTCCGGATTTTGAAAGACCACTCAACCCGAGAGGCCACAGGGACGCTCCCGGAATGGCCGCAAGGATTGCGCATAGAAATCTTATCCCTCAGCATGTGGTCAGCAGTACTGCTTTAAGGGCCCTGACCACGGCAAAACATTTTTGCCAGGTATGGCAATTCCCATCCGGGCAGATTCAGCTGGAAGATGGTATTTACGAGGCCAATACCAGGACTTTGCTGGACATCATCAATCAATTCGACAATCAGTACGACTATATTGCGGTCTTTGGCCATAACCCGGGTTTTACCGATCTGGTTAATTACCTGAGCGACAGCAATATTTATAACATGCCCACCTGCGGCACCGCATTGATCAGGTTCGACATCGACGACTGGAATGCCATTAGCGGACATACCGGTACACTCAATGCATTTGACTACCCGAAAAATGAGACTTGAGTCAAACCAAAGTCTAAAAATGCAGGTGTTTTACTGTTAAGCCATTATTGACCAGTTGCATCAGCGAATCAATACCAATTTTCAGATGCGTTTCTACATAACTGCTGGTCACGCTGCTGTCACTCTCTGTAGTTTTTACACCCTCAGGTATCATCGGCTGATCAGACACCAGCAGCAACGCACCAGTAGGTATCTTATTGGCAAAGCCAGCCGTAAATATAGTAGCAGTCTCCATGTCAACGGCCATCGCCCTCAATGTTTTCAGGTATTTCTTAAATTCCTTATCATGCTCCCACACTCTTCTGTTGGTCGTATAACAGGTTCCGGTCCAGTAATCCCTGGAATGATCACGTATCGTCGTGGAAATGGCCTTTTGTAAAGCAAAAGCCGGTAAGGCCGGTACTTCAGCCGGCATATAGTCGTTAGAGGTTCCTTCGCCCCTGATTGCTGCGATCGGCAGGATCAGGTCTCCCAATTGATTCTTCTTTTTCAAACCTCCGCATTTGCCCAAAAAAAGCACTGCCTTAGGGTTTATCGCGGAAAGCAAATCCATCATTGTCGCTGCCATAGGGCTGCCCATGCCGAAGTTAATGATCGTGATACCGTTTGCAGTAACACTTTGCATAGGTTTGTCCAATCCTAAGATCGGGGCATTACCGTTCCACTCGGAAAAAAGCTGCACATATTTACTGAAGTTAGTCAGCAGAATATACTGTCCGAAATCTTCAAGCGGGCGTCCAGTATACCTCGGCAGCCAGTTGTTCACAATATCCGTCTTAGTTTTCAAACCCTTCCGCACCGGAGTATTTACCTCCTTCACCTTTTTAGCCTGAGCCACAATATCGTTATCCTTCTTTACATCCTTTTCTTCATTCATGTTCTTTCCTCCTTTCGGCCGTTAGTACTTTCCTGAAAAGCGGACATCCGGCCATCATCAAATTACAAGTTAAAAAAAATCCCCGGCGTTTGCCGGGGACCATTCTCTTATGCTGCTTTTAGCTTTTTAAAATCCGCCTTCTCAAATTTTTCCATGGCATAATCCAGGTTAATCACCAGTTCCCTCACTCCGCTTTCAGATGGGATCTCAAACATTGCGTCCAGCATGATCGCCTCGCATATCGAGCGGAGCCCCCTTGCCCCCAGTTTATACTCCATTGCCTTGTCCACGATAAAATCCAACACCTCATCCTCAAATACCAGTTTCACATCCTCAAATTCAAACAACTTCACATACTGACGAAGCAGGGAATTCTTGGGCTCAGTGAGAATATTGCGCAAAGCATCCTTATCCAACGGGTTCAAGTGCGTCAGCACAGGTACACGACCAATCAGCTCGGGGATCAGACCGAAAGATTTCAGGTCCTGAGGAGTGATATATTTGTATAGATTCTTCAGGTCAAGTTCAGCCTCGTCCCGTTTTACCTTGTAACCAACCGCCTGTGTACGCAGTCTGTTTGCAATCTTACGCTCGATACCATCAAAAGCCCCACCGCAAATGAAAAGAATATTATTCGTATTCACCGGGATCATCTTCTGGTCCGGATGCTTCCTGCCCCCCTGGGGCGGTACATTTACAATAGTGCCCTCCAGTATCTTCAACAAGGCCTGCTGCACGCCCTCGCCAGATACATCTCTGGTGATGGACGGGTTGTCGCTCTTACGTGCCACCTTGTCTACTTCATCAATGTAAACAATGCCCCTTTCTGCAGAAGCTACATCATAATCAGCAGCCTGCAGCAAACGCGTCAGAATACTTTCCACGTCTTCGCCTACATAACCCGCCTCAGTAAGCACCGTAGCATCACAGATGCAAAAAGGCACATGTAATATCTTTGCAATCGTTTTAGCAAGCAAAGTCTTACCGGTACCCGTTTCACCGACCAGCATAATGTTCGACTTCTCAATCTCTACCTCATCGCCTTTGTCGAGTTTCTGGCTCAGCCGTTTATAGTGATTATATACTGCGACTGACAATACCTTTTTTGCATCATCCTGACCAATCACATACTGGTCCAGATGAGCCTTGATCTCCGTAGGCTTTAGTAAAGTCACCGAAGTATCCAGCGGTTTGCCTTTTTTCGTGCTTCCCAATTCCTGCATCAGCAGCTGATTAGCCTGGGTTACACATTTGTCGCAGATATAAGCATCTAACCCTTCGATCAGCATTAACGTATCCTGCTTTCCGGAACCACAAAATGAGCAGCGTGAATCTTTACCTTGTTTTGCCATCCTTATTTTTCTTTCTTATCACCTCCAAGCACCTCATCGATCATCCCGAAGCCCTTCGCCTCTTCAGCCTTCATCCAATAGTCACGGTCTGAAGCCTTTTCCACCCATTCGTAAGTTTGACCGGAATGCTGAGAGATAATATCATATAGTTCCTTTTTAAGTTTCAGCATCTCCCTCAGGTTGATCTCCATATCTGAAGCTACTCCCTGCGCACCGCCTGAAGGCTGATGGATCATCACCCGAGAATGCTGCAGCGCTGCACGTTTACCTTTCGCGCCCGCCACCAGCAGTACAGCACCCATAGAAGCCGCCATTCCTGTACAGATCGTAGCTACATCAGGACTGATATATTGCATGGTATCATAAATGCCCAATCCGGCGTATACCGAACCGCCCGGCGAATTAATATAGATCTGTATATCCCTGTTACTATCCAGCGATTGCAGGAAAAGCAGTTGTGCCTGGATGATGTTCGCGTTGCCATCGTAGATCGCATCACCCAGAAAGATGATCCTGTCCATCATCAAACGCGAAAAAACGTCCATCTGCGCTACGTTCAGCTGACGCTCCTCAATAATATATGGCGTCATGCTCCTTGGTGAATTATTCGTAGCCCCGATAAAACGGTCAACATTCAACCCATTAATGCGATGGTGCTTAACAGCGTATTTTCTAAATTCGTCCTTATCGATTTTCATCTCTTTATATTTATTATTTTCAATTAAATTATAAGATGCTTCTTTGATTATATATACTTTTCATCCTTAGCGTCAAGTACTGCGCCAAAGTAGTCAGACTAAGTTGATAATTTATTGTGGTATTGTAAAATTTAATCAGCTTATACAAATAAGGCGGCCTCAACAGAAGCCGCCTTACCTTTTCTATCTTTTCTAATAAGAAATGTCTGGCCTGACGGCCGTTCATTACCTTACTTCAACTCAATAAACTTGTTGTAAGTAATTTCCTTTGGTTCGATGGTAGCCAGAGATTTGATCAGTTCAAAAACCTTCAATGCCTTTACCTCTTCAAATATACGGTTTGCATTATCCCGTTCCTGGAGAAATGTAGTCGTATACTGGGCCAGCTGGTCTTCAGGCAGTGGAGAAGGACTATACATTCTGAACTGTGCATCCAGGCGCTGTTTGGCAGTCTGGAACACATCTTCATATTTGATCTCGATATTGTTGTCCTTGATCAGCTTGTTTTCAATCAACGTCCATTTCAGGTTTTTCGCAAAATCATCATAGCCTTCAGCCAATTCCTCGTCGGTCAGCTTCTCATTGGTTGCCTTCAGCCATTTGCGCAGAAACTCGTCAGGTAGGCTGATCTTTACGCTGTCTACATATTTCGTATAGATATCGTTCTGAAGCCTGCGGTCAGCATCCTGTCCAAACATCCCTTCAATTTCCTCTGTGATCTTAGCTGTAAATCCAGCTTCATCAGTAACTACACCTGCACCAAACAATTTATCAAAGAACTCCTGGTTCAGATCAGCCTCCTCCAGACGGTTGACATTCTTCACCTGTACCTGAAACTTAGACTTCAGTTCAGTTGCATCCTCTTCGCTGATGTTCAGCAATTTGGCAATGACATCTGCCTTCTTGTCAAAGGCCTTCTGAACGTCCAGTTCCACGAGGTCGTCCTTTTTAAGGCCGACCAGCGTTTTCAGGATCTTTTTGTCAGTCACCTGGTCTAAACGAATAGAGCCGGTAGCATTAATGCCTCCTTCAAATACCGAACCATCAGCGGCAAGCTGTGTTAATTCGGCATAAAGGACATCACCTTCTGACGAAACTTCCGGATTTGTCATTTTGCCATAACTCTTACGGATGTTAGACATCCTTGAAGCCAGCGTTTCAGGATCAGCCTTTACATCATATCGGGTGAATTTATCCTTTGAGGTAATGTTGATGTCAATGGCAGGTGCAAGGCCGATCTCATAATCAAAATCAAACTCATCGGTAAAATCCCACTTAAACTCCTTCGTGTCATCCAGCTTTGGAAGCGGTTGCCCGAGTATCTCGATCTTATTGTCGGTTAAATACTTATTCAGACTTTCACTCAACAGGTTGTTGATCTCCTCAACAAGGATGCTCCTGCCATACATCTTTTTGATGTGTGCAGCAGGCACCATTCCCTTACGGAAACCCGGAAGGTTGGCCTTCTTAGCTTGTTCCTTAATCGACTTTTCAACTTTAGCAGTATAATCTTCCGGCGCGATCTTAATATTCACAACGGCGTTCAGATCATCAATTTTTTCCTGTGTAATGTTCATTTTTGTTTCTGAATATGTAAAAAAACAGCCCTTTTCGGGCTGTTTTTGTTTTATTGTGCGGAAGAAGGGACTCGAACCCCCACGCCGTGAAGCGCCAGATCCTAAGTCTGGTGCGGCTACCAATTACGCCACTTCCGCATTGGGACTGCAAAGATAGGTATTGTTTTCAATTCTCAAAACTTTTCTTAAAAACGCTTTCCACAGCGGATTTGCATGCCCACATGTTCTTCATCAGTATTTTAAATGACCGCTATCACTATTTTCCAGGAATACCAAAGGGAACTTTACAACAGTTCTTCAAAACAAAAATAAACTCCTGACAATGATCCGCAAGATTATAGTACCCACAGACTTCTCTGCGCCTGCAAACGGCGCAGCCAGCTATGCCCTGCACATCGCAAAATACCTGAAGTGCAACATGGCGCTTTGCCATAGTTTTGTCGTCCCTGCCGATCTTTCAAATGCAGATACAGTTAGTTGGCCGCTTTATGATTACGGCACCTTGAAGGAAGAAGCCTCTGAAGAGCTTGCCAGCCTATCCAGAGAACTGATCAGGAAAAATGCACTGCTGAAAACCCCGAATACGTTCAAACCCATCGTAGACTACTACGCCGAAGCCTTACCCGTTCCGCAGTTGCTGAATCAACACACTGAAGATACAAACCCTGCACTGGTAATCTTAGGCAGCTCAGGCACTGGCGCAGTAACACGCTTCTTCACCGGAAGTACCACCCGCAAACTGATCGAAGCCGCAGCCTATCCAGTATTGGTTGTTCCGCCAAAATATCCTTTCAAGCCCATTCATAAAATCGCATTCGCATCCGACCTGGATCCTGCAGGCATTCAGCATATCCATGTTCTGGCCGGCTTTGCCCGGCAGTTCGATGCAGAAATTGTGATCTCGCACATAGACCCGCTGAAAGAAGATGCAAAAAAAGCCCGGGATTTCCTGTTGGAAGTAACTTCGAAGATCAACTACGACAAAATTTACTACAGGGAAATAAACGCATCTGCATTAAGCGAGGGGCTGGACCAAATCGCTGAAAACGGATGGGCTGACCTGCTCGTAATGGTACATAAGCACAGCAGTCCACTGGAAAGGCTTCTGAAAGGCAGCTACACCAAAAGACAGATCAGTCATCTTAAAATTCCTATGCTGGTACTTCCCGAAGACACAAACCACATTTTCGGTATATATTGACTATGGAAAAACCCGATATCGTGTTCCTGGATGGACCCCAATCCAGATGGAAAGAATTTAAGTTTACACTCAGCACAATGCAGCAGCTGATCAAGGGCTTCAGGGCGATGCATTTTTTAGGCCCCTGTATCACTGTATTCGGATCTGCGCGCTTTAAGGAAGACCATCCCTATTACCAGCTCACGCGCAGAGCTTCTGCAGAATTTGCGAAACTGGGCTTTACCATCATGACGGGTGGTGGTCCTGGACTGATGGAAGCCGCAAACCGCGGCGCGAAAGATGTAGGCGGACGCTCTGTAGGCTGCAACATCGAACTTCCCCACGAACAGTTGCCCAACCCCTATCTTGACAAATGGGTCTATCTTAAACATTTTTTCATCCGCAAGGTCCTGCTTGTAAAATATTCATTCGCTTTTGTGGTCATGCCTGGCGGCTTCGGTACACTGGATGAGTATTTTGAAGCCCTTACACTCATACAAACCAGAACCATTCGTAATTTTCCCATCATCATATTCGGGAGAGAATACCATAAGCATTTGATCGAACACATTGAGCTCATGGCTGCCCAGTCTACCATAGGACCCAATGACACCGGTCTGTTCCTGGTTACAGACGATATTGAAGAGGCAGTCGCGCTTATCCGAGAAAAAAGCATTAGAGAGTACGGGCTAGGTCCAAAAAGACCGCGTAAACCACTCCGCTGGCTTTTTGAACGCAGGTAATCATAAACAAAAGCCCCGCCTTTTTGTTAATTTGCCTGCAATGGAAGTAATGGATATCTGTATTGTAGGCGCAGGGCCGATCGGACTGGCCTGCGGCATCGCCGCCAAACGCGCGGGACTCTCTTATGTAATCCTGGAAAAGGGTTGTTTGGTCAACTCATTGTATAATTATCCGCAGAACATGACTTTTTTCTCCACCTCGGAAAAGCTGGAGATCGGCGGGGTGCCTTTTGTTTCCAACAATACCAAACCGGTGAGGGCCGAGGCGCTGGAATACTACAGAAGAGTAACACTGAAGTTCGATCTGCAGGTCCGGCTGTTTGAAGCCGTCGAAAGTGTCAGTAAGCGTGAATATGAAGCGGTACAGCTTTTCCAGGTAGAGACAAGTAAGGCCACTTATCTTGCCAGAAATGTAATCGTTTCGACTGGATTCTATGACCTGCCCAATGTCATGGGTGTACCCGGCGAAGAACTACCTAAAGTAACCCACTATTACAAAGACCCGCATTACTATGCCATGCAGGATGTACTTGTCGTAGGCGCCAGCAACTCATCCGTCGATGCCGCACTGGAAACCTACCGCAAGGGCGCCAGGGTCACCATGGTCGTCCGCGATTCAAAGATCAGCGACCGCGTAAAATATTGGGTACGTCCCGATGTGGTAAACCGCATCGAGGAAGGCAGTATCAAAGCATATTTCAATTCCGAACTGGTCCGTGTCGGCCCGCACGACGCGGAGTTAAAAACTCCTGAGGGCAACATTACCATTCCGAATGATTTTGTCCTGGCACTAACAGGCTACTGCCCCGATTTCAAACTGCTCCGCAAACTCGGGATCAACCTATCTGAAGATGATAAGCTGCTCCCGGTACACGACCCCGAAACAATGGAGACCAATGTGAGCGGCCTTTATCTTGCCGGCGTAGTATGCGGGGGAATGGACACACACTTATGGTTCATTGAGAACTCAAGAGACCACGCCGACAAGATCATCAGCCATATTTTAGCAGAGAGCGCCCACTAAACTGCCGACTTACAGACTGAAACTAGTCGTTCCAGCCCGGGTTCTGCCAGTTTATTCCAGTCTGGTTGCTCATTTTTTCCACTTCCGTCCGGTCAAGCGGGTACATAAGATACTTATCAGACCACGCATTCCGGCTCATTTTGAAACGTTCATAAGACCATACACTTCCGCTTTTGGTGATGCGCATGCCCGTAACCACTTTATCCGTCTGGTCCAGTATCTTCCACCTGCGCACATCGAAGAAGCGGTGCTCCTCAAAGGCCAGTTCTACACGGCGCTCGTTCCGGTACCGCTTCTCAAAAGCTTCTTTGGACAGGCCGACCGGAAGGGACGGCATGTTTACCCTCGTCCTCACTGCGTTGACCGCATCCCTAGCCGACATATTCAATCCGCCTGCGCTGACTACCCCATCCGGACCGTCCGACTGATAGGCAGATTCAGCAAAATTGAGATAAAGCTCTGCCAGGCGGAACAGGCGGATTGCCCCATCAGCGTTATTGTTCTGACCAGATTGATAATTATTGAATTTTCTCAGGTAATAACCCGTCCGGGTGTTGGTCCGCAAAGTCGAAGAGATTTGCTCCCTTCCGCCGACGAAAGTTTCCACCAACGGATTGGAGGGAGTATTGAGCCTGCGGGCCGCGCCATTATAATAAATTGATGCATAAAATCTCGGATCCCGGCCCGCATAAGGATTCGTTGGGTCATATCCTGAAGCCAGATTGATGATTGGCACCAGCTTTTCTGCATCCGCATAACCGGTCACCGGCATTTCACCGTTAGCCATCTCATAACTATCCACGAGTTCCTGGCTGGGCGAAGGCCCGGCTTTCACCATACCCGTATTGCTGGGCAATCCTGCATCACGCCAGATTTGCAGCTGGCTTCCGCCCTGATAAATGGTCTCCTTATCCCGCGAACGCTGATCGTTGGAGGTCACAAAGTGGTATAATGCGTAAGCATTCTGAGCAATATTGGCTGCGGGGGCTTCATTGAACAACTTGTAATCGTGCGCCAGGCATTGTGCCAAGGCTTCTGCATTAATAGCGGTAGCATCCGCCCAGCTATATTTGCCATCCGACCACAGCGGACTGGCTGCATAGGTGACCGCCTGCGACTTAACGGCATAAGCGACGGCACGGGTCATGATGCCAAACTGATTCTCATAAACAGCCCAGGAAAATCCTTCCTGGTTATCCGGGTAAGACAAGGCCTTATCACAATCAGAAAGGATGAACGCCACCACTTCGCTGAAGGCTGCACGCTTATCCGCCGCGAAATTGTGATCGAGGGCGAGCGGTTTGTCAAATACAGGAACGGCTCCATATCTTTTGATCAGTTGAAGATAGTAAAGGGCTCTCAGCGCATGTGCCTGTGCCGTCCAGCCTCCTTTTATGGCTTCTGATGCGACGATATTGGCGGTTTTGATGTTTTCGATAAAGACGTTGCACTTCCGGATGCCCTCATATAGCCTGCCCCAGGGACTGCCGTCAGTTGAAATACTGGCATAATTGGAAGCATTAAGGCCGCCCGCGTACCAATTGCTGAATCTGGAATCGGCCAGGTTATCGTCGGCATCTTGCGCCTCGTCGGTAAACGAGGCCCTGTCTATGCTGAGTGCAGGAAGATATCCGTAACACGAGTTAAGATATCCCCTGGTACGGTTGTCATCGCTGAAAATTTCCTTCATGCTGATCCTGCCATCGCTCGGCAGGTCAAGCTGCTTATTGCAGGATAAGGTACAGACAAGTGCGGTTACCGCTATGCTGAGTTTAATGGATCTGTTCATTTTTTAATGCTTAGGGTTAAAAGATCACGTTGAGGCCAAGATTGTAAACACGATAGACGGGAAATCCGGAATATCCTCCGCCTTCCGGACCGAAATCACCGGATTTCATCTGATCCCAGGTGATCAGGTTCTGCCCGCTCAGGATAAACCGCACCTTTTCCGCACCGACCGATTTGGAAAGCCTTAAAGGCAGCGAATAAGAAAGTTCCACATTTTTTAGCCTGAGGTAAGAACGGTCATACAGGTAATAATCGCTGCGCTCATGGCTGACACTTTTCTTCATTGATAAGGCTGGCGATGTAATACGTTGACCACTGGCATATCGTTCTGCGGTCCAGGCATTTTCGTGCAGACTTCCGTAAACGCCATCATTATCGGTTTCAAACACACCTGTGCCCGTATACACGGTCGAGTACTTGCCTATTCCCTGGAAAAGAAAGTTAAGGTCGAAGTTTTTGAAGGTAAGCCCTCCTGAAAAACCATAGGTATACAGCGGTAAAGTACCATTGCCGATCGGCGCCAGATCAGCCTCATCAATGCGGCCATCTTTGTTCAGGTCCCGGTACTTCAGATCGCCCAGCCTGACGGCAGTCTGTATGTCCATCGGCAACCGGCTGTTCAGCTCTTCAATGGTATTATAAAAGCCGTTTCCATTGCTGTAATCCACCAGGTAGCCAAAGTCCTGGCCATACGAAAAGCCTTCCTGCCGTTTACGGTAGGCAAAATCCGGATCGCGGAGAGGTTCATTAATATTGAGCACCTTATTTTTTGCATAGCCGAGCTGTCCCCCGAGGTGTACCGTTAGATTGCTACCGATGGGTTTGTCAAACCCTAGAGTCAGCTCATAGCCCTTGTTCTCGAAGGAACCGGTATTGGTTGCGGGATAGTAGCTTAGTGGAATCCCCTGATAAAGTGGGACCTGAGTAGCCTTTACCGCCATGTTATCCATTTTCTCACGGAATACGTCTACGCTAAGTGAAAGTAAGTTAAACAGGCTGAGGTCCAGGCCATAGTTTTGCTTCAAGGATACTTCTGCACGAATGGCCGGATTACCAAATTCCCGCTCGTTGACAATGTACTGGAGATAGCCCAGGGGACCACCCTTAGTAACATTGACATTATCGGCGTACGCAAACCTGCCCAGGCCACTTTGGTCATTAGCAGTACGGCCATACGAAGCCCTTAGCTTCAGTTGGCTCACCCAATCGCGGCTACCATTCAAAAATGACTCATTGGAAAGAACCCAGGCAGCGGCTATTGCCGGTGTAAACGTAAACCGGCTTCCCCTCGCATATTGCTCTGATCCTGAATAGCCCAGATCAAACTTAACGAAGTACCGCTCGTCATAATCGTAATTCAGCTCAGCACCCGAACTGACGCGGTTGTAAGGCAGCAGGCCCGGCGAACCGGTATCCGTCTTGGTCAGGTTCTGATAGAACATGTATCCCATACCGCCCACATGGTGCACCCCAAAGTTCCGATCATAATTCAGCACAGCGTTATACGTCAGGTGGTAATAGTAGGAACTGCTTTTTCCGTACGCCAATGGACTGTTGACCTCCCCGCCCTTCTTGGTAAATTTCAATTCATCAAAGTTATTCGTCCTCACCCACCGCTCATAATTCTGCGTAGTACTCAGGCTTCCTACTGCATTGGTCTGGTAAGCGATCACGCCATTCAGCTTCAATCCCTTTGTGAGGAAGTCCATATCCAGGTTCAGGCCAAACTGAGATGCGATGTTGGTCACCGTATGCCGTACATAGCCGGATCGGTTCAGCATTCCAAATGTCGGCGAACCGACCGTAGCCGTAGTCACTACCTGTCCGTCGGGAGTAAGCGGACCGGAGACCGTGGGCGGCATCTGGAAAAAGCTGCTGTAGACGGAAGCGTTGGAAGAACCGGGCGTGCGCTCCCGCTTGATGTTTCCTGCCAGGCGCACGTAAGCGCTGAGGTAACGGTTCAACTGCATATCTACGTTACTGCGGTAATTGACCCAAACGTTATTGGCGTCCGATTGATAGTTGTCCTGATCAGTAATGAACTGCCCGCCCTGGTGCATGAAGTTAAGGTTGGAATAGAAAACCACTTTATCGTTACCGCCGGAAACGCCAACGTTGGCACGCTGCATCTGGGCAAAATCCCGAAAATAGCGATCATACCAGTTGTTGTTTGGATAAAGCTCGCTATCGCCCGAACGAAAGCTTTCGATCTGCTGGTCCGTAAATATAGCTTTTCCCCCGTCGTTCAGCGAGGCCTGGTTTCTGAGCCCGGCATACGCTGCCGAACTATAGAACATAGGTTTGGTGGTGACCTCCTGGAAAGCCTGATCTACCCGGGCATCAATCCTGATCTTACCTTTCTGTCCCCGCTTCGTCTTGATGACAATTAGGCCGTTGGCCCCCTGTATGCCATACAGCGCCTGCGTAGAGGCATCCTTGAGAATAGTGACCGATTCGATCTCATTGGCACTGATGTATTCAAGTGACTGGGCGCTGTTATAAGAGGTAATGATCCCATCGATCATCACCAGCGGGCCATTGCCCCTTGCGGCAGATACACCCCTAATGTACAGGTTGGTCGTGGTTCTGGACAGTTCCGATGAGGTCTCTTGTGTGGTCAGACCCGCAAAACGCCCAGCGAAACTCTGGCTGAGATTGGCCACGGGCGACCGTTCGAGCTCTTTTCCGCTAACGGTAGCGACAGCACCAGACACCGCAATCCGGCGCTGGCTGGTATAGCCCAACTGTACTTTATCTTTCTGACCGGACTCTAGCGTATCCGTGGCTTCCTGGGCCAGCACATTGCTGCCAGACCATAGCAGACAGGCAACCGCAAGGCCCAATCTTATATTGTATTTCATGTATACTGACATTTTGTTGAATTCATTTGAAGCGTGAACATTGAACATTACCATCCCGCACTTTGCCACTCCTCGCCAGTTACTGCTTTCAGGCGATTGGCCTCGCTAAGCGGTATAGGCACCCACAGAAATTTATTGGTATAATTGCTGCGTTCGGTAGCTCGAACCGGACGGCGGTTGTAGGTGTAGCTGCCATCCGCATTCCGCGTGATGGCCATCGCCGTGATCCATTTGTCGGTTTTGGAAAGATCGCCTCCCGGCTGCGTCCAGCGCCGCACATCAAAGTAACGCGCCTCTTCCATCGCCAGTTCGACACGGCGCTCGTTGCGCAACCGCAGCCGGAGCTGTTCCTGGTTCAGTTCCAATGGAAGTTCCGGCATACCAGCCCGGAGTCTGATCTCATTAATGGCCTGCCGGGCCTCATCCAGCCGGTTGGTTTCCAGGGCGGTTTCCGCGAAGTTGAGAATCACCTCTCCCAGCCGGAAAAACTTCCAGTTGGCTCCGCCTACGACATTGTCATTGCCCGAGTTGGGGTGAAGGAACTTGCGTTCGAAATACCCGGTGCGTGTGGCCTTCCTTGTAGTCGGATGAATACCGGTTTGCGGTTCACCGACGTAGGTCGCAATGATCCGGGTCCGATTACCCATTGCAGCAGGATAGTTCTCATAAGATTCCTTTTCTTCCGAGAAGCCCCATAAAGCCTTTCTCTTCGAACCATTGTAATAGATCGACGCGTAAAACCTTGGGTCCCGGTTGGCATACGGATCCCGTTCGTCGTACAAGGAATTCGCAGGATTGTAATTGGGCTGCGTATGCTTTTCGTCGGCATAAGGATTGGCCAGGTCAAGTACGGGTTGACCGTCTTTGGTTTCATAGGCATCTACCAGTTCCTGGCTCGGACAAGTTCCGGATTTATACCCGTCCTGTGCACCAATGCCATCGATATTCCAGATATTCCCCTGTCCATCCCGGCTCTGGTAGATCGTCTCTTTATCGACAGGGCTCCCGGAATACTCCATCGTGCGCGTAAAATACTCATTGTAGACAGCCGAGTGAACGTTTTTATCGGGGCCTAGATAGGCAACGTCAGAAAGATAGGTCTGCGGAAAGTTGACCTTGTTGTACAATTCATAGCCATTTGCACGGAGATTTGCCAATGAAGCTTTATTGATCTCGTACGCTTCCTCCCAATGATTGACGATACCGGTATTCAGGGGGCTCGCCGCAAATAGCATCATCCTTGATTTAACGGCTTCAGCCATTGCCTTGTTTACCCTGCCTGCCTCACCTGCGCTGGTAATGCGCCAGGGTAAATCAGCGCTCGAAATTGCGGCATCACAGTCTTCCATAATAAATTTGACCAGTTCATAATATCCTGGTCTTTTCGTCTGCGAAAAGTCGCCGTCAAACTGGTAGGGTTCACGCTGAATAGGCAGCGAAGGTCCAAACCATTTCAGCAACTCTGCATAATAAAAAGCACGCAACAGGTGTGCTTCCGCTTTATAACGGCTCTTTTCAATATCTCCCAAGGGGGAGTCGCCTACTCTGCTGATGAAAATCGTGCAATTGCGGATGGCAGCCCAGTAACGCGCCCAGTAATTTCCGTTACCACTGTCCTCACTCACATTGGTCACCGGGTGGTTGCCACTCGAAGCATTGCCATTGTACATACGGCCGGCCATGAGCCCGGATTCCGCTTCGGCATCGGTATCCCAGGCTTCATCGCTCCAGACGACAGGCCCCCGTGACCAGAAAAAATAGCGTGTGCCCTTGGTGGGCATATTGGCGTAACAACTGTTGAGGAAAGCGCCGGTCTTCACCGGGTCACTAAAAACATCGTCCAGGGACAATTTGCCGTCAGGTGCGGAATCCAATGCCTTTTTACAAGCGGAGGTTAGGCACATCAGGATAAAGGCGAATAAAATATAATTGATTTTCATGATCATGCGATGGGTTAGAAAGTTACGTTCATACCGAAATTGAGCATCCTGGTCACCGGGTAGCCAATGGCGTCGTTATTTTCCGGATCAAGATGACTCAAACGCAGGTTGTCCCAGGTAAACAGGTTCTGACCGCCCACATAGACGCGCATACGGCCTACCCCTACCGTTTTAAGCAGGTTTGCAGGCAATGTATAGGCGAGTTCTATGTTCCTCAATCTGATATACGAGCGGTCCATGATGAAGAACTCATTGGCATTGTGATTGGTGTTGGTCAGCGTGCTAAGCGCCGGGTAGGTGATCTTCTCACCACCGGCATAGCGCTCCGGGGTCCAGGCATGCCTGTGATAGTCGAAATAGGTGCCCAGCTTAATGGTCTCATATACCCCCTGTTCCGAATAATTGGAAGAATACTTTCCTACTCCCTGGAAAAAGGTGGTAAGCTCAAGGTTCTTATAGTTGAGACCAATGGTAAAACCATAAGTGACCCTGGGGATACTGGCATAACCGATGGGTACGATGTCCTTATCGTTGATGGTGCCGTCACCGTTTACATCGACATATTTGAGATCGCCAAGTCTTGGCGTACCAAATGCATAGGTAGTACCCGTGAGGTAACTATCCAGTTCCTCCTTTGTATTGAAAAAGCCATTCCCATTGCTGTAGTCTACCCGGTAACCGAAGGCCTGGCCCAGCGCATAGCCCGTAGTAAGGTAGCGCGAGGCATAAGTCTCGTCACGGATCTGTTCATCAAAGAATTTCACCTTATTGTGATTATAACCGTAGTTAGCCCGCACATTCATTGAGAAATCCCTGAAAACAGGTTGATTATAGCTCAGTTCCAGTTCATAGCCCTGATTGTCTACCTTGCCCATGTTCACCTTTGGAATATATTGCAGTGGTACCCCCTGAAATTCGGGGACGGTATTCCTGGAAATCAGTATCTGGCTCCGGCTTTCATAAAATCGGTCAAAAGAGAGGTTAAGCTTTTTGAAAAGCTGCAGGTCCATGGCATAGTTTTGTTTTTTTGCGAGTTCCCAAGATATGTTGACATTGCCCAGCAGCCCCTGCCTTACGGTCTGGCCAAGCCCAAGACTTCCCAACGGACCGCCGCCGGCGACAACGATATCACTCTGGTAAAGGAAGCGTGCTGAGCCGATCTTGTCATTACCGACCTTTCCGTAAGAGGCGCGGAGTTTCAGGTTGGTCAGGATATTGCTTCCCTTTAAAAATTCTTCGTTGCTGACCACCCATCCAACTGATGCGGCGGGGAAAAAACCATATCGCCTGCCGGGCGCAAACTGCTCCGATCCATTGTAGCCGACATTCACCTCAGCAAGGTATTTACTGTCATAAGCGTAAGTGGCCCTTGCAGCAATCCCCAGAACATTGAAAGGAATCTCTCCTCCGGTAGACTCCCAGTAGTCACGCTGCGCTAAAATCAATCCGCCTACATCATGCTTCCCGAAACTCCGGGAATAATTCAGCGAAGCCTGCATATTGATGTTATACCTGGAATCCGCCCCCCTGGTGAGCGAGAGCATTTCTTCATCTCCACGTTTAACGGCATAGCTCAGCGCATCTGTTTCCGGATTAACTACAGCCAAGTATAAGCGTTCCTGCTTACGCCCCTGGGTCGCAGTGGTTGAACGGGAATCGTAGGAGATCATGCCTTTGAGACTCAATCCACTGGTCAGGAGCTTACTGAGATCCCATTCAAGCCCCAATGAAGAATTCAGGTTGGAGCGCACCTCATTGCGGTAGCCCATGCGGTTCATGATTTCAAATGCGGAACGGTCTAGATACCCAGGATCTACGATCTGCCCTGGCGCGACACCAAAACCACCCAGCGTGGTCGGCCCCGGTGTAATGGGCAGAATGGTCTGAGCCTGGTAAAGCAAATCGCGCATCATCCAGTTGGTATCGTTGTTATAAAGCCATGCTGCGGGCATATTCACCCGTTCAATGTAACTGCCAACGTTCAGAAAGGATTTAAGTGCTTCAGTAACCTTAAAATCAAGATTGGCCCTGAAATTGAACCGGTCCAGTTTTGAGGAAGGGTTATAACCTAATACCGATTCAGGTTCAGTTTTCAGATTGCCGCCCTGGTTCAGATATGCAGCATTCACAAAATATGTCGCCCGGTCACTGCCTCCGGTCGCACTGGCATTGAGCCTGGTCTGCGGTGCGTAACGGGAAATGAATTCCCTGTAATAATCATGATTCGGATACATGTATTGTCGGATGGCCGCTTTCTGCTGATAAGCAGCTGTATTGGGGTCCAATCCCTCAAGCGGATTGATATATCGATTGATGGTTTCCTGGCTGAACGGTATTGGAATGTTATCGTTCTTTGAAGCCTCGTTACGCAGCAGCATGTAGTCGACGGAAGTCAATCGATCGGGCTCTCTGGTAAAAGAAGAATACGACTGGTCAAGGTTAAGCGAAAGTTCGGGGCTGCTCTGTGAGCCGCGTTTAGTAGTGACAATGATGACGCCGTTCGCACCGCGAACCCCGAAAACCGCAGTAGCAGAAGCATCTTTGAGAATAGATACAGACTCCACTTCATTCGGGTCGATGGTGCGAATGTTGTCACGGGGCACTCCATCAATAAGAATCAGCGGATTCTGGCCGTTTGTAGTCGCAGCACCGCGCAGGTAAAGCGTAGCATCGTCACGTCCCGGTTGTCCGCCGCCGGATTGTATCGAGGTGAGACCCGACAGCCGCCCGGCCAGTGCATTGGCGAGGCTCGCCGACGAGCTTTGCTTTAGTTCTTTGCTCTGTACGGTCGAGATCGCGCCCGTTACGGATATCTTCTTTTGTTGTCCGTAAGCCACAACGACCACTTCGTCCAGATTTTCATCGGAGGCAGAAAGGCTGAGGTTGATCGTGTTTTGCCCGCTGACAGTGACTTCCCGCTTACGGTACCCAATGTAATTAAATTCAAGGACTGAGTTTGCAGGAGCACTAATGACGTAGTTGCCCTGTGGGCTGGTCTGGACCCCCTTTTTAGTTCCTTTGATCATCACGGTAACACCGGGTAGCGGTTGAAGGTCGACCGAATCGGTAACGGTTCCCCTGACGGTAATGTCTTCCTGGGCACAAAGCCGGCCCATGCCAAGGAAAACCATCAGCAATACCGTCCATAACCGGTGACCGGCTGGTTGGATTTTGTTCATAGTAAGGTTAATTAATTTAGTTAGTGTAAGAAAGCAGTATTGCGCGAAGCACAAGACGGGATTAAGAGAATGACTTTCAGGTATCCGGAAAAATTGGACTGACGGGATGACTCATAAGATTTTAATATTTGGTTTTATATCAATATTAGCGATCCCGGTTGCGGACGGCAACCTGCACTATCATGCGAACCATCCTGTACTTTCCTGAAAAAAACCATTCATTCCGAGGTTCATGGCATGCTTAAAACGCTTTAGCAAAAAATAAAAAAAACAGCGAATTCCTATTCAAATCTCATTCTTCCATCATGCTTACCAGCAGTACCGGGGCAGCTTCGGAGCAGATGCATAGCCTGTTCGGAAAAAGATACCCGTTTTCCGAAGCTACTGCGCTGTTGGACGGGGTTTGCCACGGTCCTACCCGGAGCAATGACCGTTCCAGGAGTTTACAGTGGTTGAGCTGACCTTAGCTTTAGTTCCCTCCCTACCTTAGTCGGGATTGCTCCAGAACTTCTGCGGGACTTCTTCACAAAACAGGTACCCTTTTGTGAGCAAATCATGGTTTAATCCTGGATCATTCACTATTTAGGTGGGGACTAAACTTGGCCATCACCGGTACAACCATTTATCATACTAACTACTCAATCATAAAACAGGCATCAACATTCCTATGATGACAGAGCTTAACTGCCGATTTAAGGTGCGTTATGGGCAAAAGCACAGGTAAGTAATTGATTGTGAGAAGCTAGCTCACAGAACATGGATAAATCCGCTTTTTTTTGCAGCAAACCGCCAATATTTTATTTGCGTCGATATGTTTTTTTTATATCTTTGCGTCCCGTAGCAATTCAGGCTACAGCAAAGGTACCAGTTCGGGGTGTAGCGTAGCCCGGTATCGCGCCACATTTGGGATGTGGAGGTCGTAGGTTCGAATCCTGCCACCCCGACAAAAAACACTCGGAAGCGTGTTTGATATTATTGAGAAAAAGAAGATACCAGTTCGGGGTGTAGCGTAGCCCGGTATCGCGCCACATTTGGGATGTGGAGGTCGTAGGTTCGAATCCTGCCACCCCGACGAAAGCCACTGACTATTAGTGGCTTTTTTGTTTAACAGCATTTAAGAATGGAAATTGTCACCCATAATATAAATGACATCAAAACTGCAGAAATTGTCGCAGATGAAACCATCTTAGCCTCTGTTGAGGACGGACTGGATTTATTGGGAGATCTATATTATCAGGGTTATGATTGTATCATTATACCTGATCAGAATATCTCAGAGAAATTCTTTGATCTCAAGACCAAACTGGCAGGAGAGGTATTGCAGAAATTCGTGCAATATCGTGTTTCGCTGATCATTATCGGCGATTTCTTAAAATATACGAGCAAGAGCTTGAACGACTTTATATACGAAAGTAACAAGGGTAGGCATATTAATTTCGTGACATCGCTATCTGAAGCCTTAGCGCGCGTACCAAAAAGTAAACCTTAGTATCGGGCAATTAAGAATAAGTTCGAACTTTGTACTGTCACCCCGACTTAACCGGACAAAGGAGAAAACTCTATTGCTATGAAAAACACAAGCATTCCACGCCTCGACCTGCAAACCTTTGCTGAACGCGGCTATCAGGCACCGTTCCTGGATGTCCAGCACTATCCAATCGAATCCGCCTATTTCGTAATAGAGAATCGCGATAATTATCCGGTCCATGATTACATTTCGCCGCATCGTCGCAAGTTCTATAAGATTTTTCACATGACACGCGGCACCGGCGTGCTCACGATCGGATTACACCGATACGAAATGGGGCCAAACGAAATTGCGTTCCTGCATCCAGACGAGATCATGTCCTGGCAAACGACGTCTAGCGACACCGGGGGTCATTTTTGCCTCGTGCATCCAGAATATTTTGGGCATGATGCTGACCATGTGCTCCAGCTTTTCCGTCAATTTCCAAATTTTGAGACAGACAAGGCCGTAGTCCAATTGACCGACACCCAGTCACAGCAGATCAACAACTATTTCGAGACCATGTATCGCGAAGACCGGGGCAACAGCGAGGACAAGAAACAAGCGATCTTATTGCAACTGCAACTGTTGCTGCTGGAAAGCAAACGCGCCGGTAAAAACCGACCTCGTATAACGCCGCCAGAGAGCTACGGCCACTTTTACCGTTTTCTGGCGCTTCTGGAGTCATCGTTCCGGGTACAGGAGCGGGATGCTTATGTCAAGTTGAAAACAGCAACCGAATTTGCCGACCAGCTACACGTACATCCCAACTATCTGAATGCTTTGGTGCGCGGCCAGACAGGAAAAACCCTACGGGAACACATCCAGGACCGACTGCTGCATGAGGCCAAGTCGCTGCTGGTGCAGACTGACTGGGGCATCAATGAAATCAGTAGTGCTTTAGGCTTTTCAGGTCAGGCGGCCTTTACTTCATTCTTCCGAAAAAAGACAAACGTTTCACCCTCTGTCTTTCGAAAGGAGGCCCCTGTTCCGGTATATATTTGAAAGTCACAAATATCCCTGTGTTTTGAATAAGGCCCAGCGGGCCTTTTGTCCTCAACTTTGTATCAATAAAATGATCAAAGATATGAAAACTCAAAAAGTATGGCTCGTTACAGGAGCCTCAAAAGGACTAGGATTAACATTAGTGAAACATTTACTCGCTGGTGGTTATAGGGTAGCCGCCACTTCGAGAGATGCTGAAGCGTTGCGCAGCGAGATTGGTCATCAGGGTGATGGCTTCCTGCCGCTGGAGGTAAACCTTACGAGCAACACTGCCGTAGCTGAAGCGGTGGCAAGCATTGTAGCTCAGTTTGGCACGATCGACGTTGTGGTGAACAATGCAGGATATGGTCAGTTAGGCACCCTGGAAGAATTAAGCGATGAAGAAGCGCGCGAAAATTTCGATGTAAACGTATTCGGATCGCTGAATGTGATCCGCAATGTAATGCCGGTTTTCCGGGAAAAAAGATCAGGCGCATTTTTTAACATCTCGTCTATTGCAGGGTTTCTCGGGTCGTTTCCAGGCTGGGGCATCTATAATGCCACCAAATTTGCAGTAGCTGGTTTCACTGAAGCGCTCTCCGCAGAAGTAAAATCATTGGGCATCAGCGCCACCATTGTCTACCCCGGTTACTTCAAGACCAACTTCCTGCATCAGGGCTCTTTACGCACCGCAAAACACCCGATCGCTGATTTCAAAGAAGCGCGCGATCTGGAGGTTATCCACAACGAAAAGATTATTGGCAACCAGCCTGGTGATCCGGAAAACGCTGCCGAGGCTTTCATCAAAGTCGCAGAAATGGAAGAACGCCCACTGCACCTCTTCCTGGGATCTGACGCTTTCGGTATGGCGTACAACAAGATCGAAGCTGTTCAAAAGGACCTGACCGCTTTTGAGACCATCAGCAAATCGACTGATTACCAGCAATAATCGGGAACGCCAACGGAGATTTCCCTTTGACTTGGAAACCAATTGTCAAAGGGAAATCCCTGCAGGCAAGCCATTGCCAGCAGAAATGCAGCGAGCGGTATAATTTTTTTAAACATAAGATCTTCATTTTACATTTTCAGCTTCTGCCCCTGCTTCAGCAAGGCTTCACTTAGTTTGCCATAGCTTACCTCCTGGACAGTTACATTTGCGTCAATGGCCAGCGCCGCTGCCGTTGCTGCTGATTCGCCAAGGATCATAAAGACGGGTTCCATTCTTGCAGAGCCATAGGCGATGTGTGAACTTGACAAACACACCGGTACAAGCAGGTTGGCACACTGGCTGGCTTTAGGAACGATCGCGCCATAACCGATGCTGTAAGGCCGCGGTGGATGAACACCAATATCCCCCTCGTTCTGAACATACCCCTTTTCTGTGACGTAACGTTGCGTATTGTGAGAATCCAGTGAATATGAGCCCATTCCAATTGGTTCAGCAACCTTACGCTTTCCGAGCACTTCGTGTTCTGTCATGACATAATCGCTTACCATCCTTCTCGCCTCCCGGATATACAGCTGATGCGGCCAGTTGCCGTTATCTTTAAACTCGTCCTTTGAAAGTCCCCAGGTCTTCAGCCGTTCCTGCAAGGCAGCAGGTACCCGACGATCGGTGATCATAAAATAATACAAACCTTTCTGATAGTCCTCATGTGCCTTGATGATTTTGCGCCGGTCCTCATATGAGGCTTCGGGATAGCCATAGTTCATACCTATATAATCGGTACTGAAAGGTCCGTGGTTGTTTGTATCGGTCTTTCTATTGGGAATATCATCAAATTTATCGAACAGTTCGGTCCATCCGCTTTGAAAAACCCTTGCCAGCAGCTCATAGTCCATCGGGTCATAATTGTCGGGCTTTGGAAATGCGATCCGGTTTTCCGGTTTATTGGTCAGGCACATCCGGAAGCAATAGGCCTGAAGCTTGCTGTCGCCACTGCCCTTTTCTCCGGGAGCTTTAGCTGAAATACCTTTCAGCAAGCCGCTAGCCTTGTTTCCGGAAATACGGTAAGGATCGACTGCTTGCTTGAAATGGTGCCCGTGCTGGAACACACCGGTCTGCACGCCATTCCAGGTTTCGCCATATACGGAATTGGCTTCCCGGCCAATGTGATAGCTTACACCGGCCGCTGCCATTAGATCGCCTTCGTAAGTGGCATCAATGAATACCTTCCCTTTATAGACATTGCGGTTAAGAGTCCTGAAAGAAATGATCCTGCCGTTCTTGACAGAAACACCTTTCTTCCGGTCCAGCCATTCATCGCGGCGTATATCAAGTTTATACTCCCGGGCAAAATCCTCCATAATCTGCTCAGCAACATGGGGTTCAAATATCCACATCGTCCTTTCGGTTCCATCAATTGCAGGGGTGCCCTGTCCCTTGTTGCCGTATTCGGAGGGCTTCTGCCACTTCCAGGCACTGTCTTGCTGGTAATGCAGGTAAACCCGGTGGTAAAATTCCCTGGACAAGCCTCCGATTACCTCTTTATTTCCCGTATCGGTAAAGCCAAGGCCGCCGGACGAAAGTCCGCCGAGATGCTTGTCCGGTGAGACCACGATGACCGATTTACCGGCGCGTGAAGCGGCAACCGCGGCAGTTACCGCAGCAGAAGTGCCGCCATAAATAACAATGTCTGCGCTGTAGGTTTTTGCAGGAGTACTTGTAAGGTTCCCGGGACCTGATATCGGAGCAGCATGTAAGGCCGCGGCGTTGTACACCATCATAACCGCGACCAGGATACAGTAAAGTTGCTTCACAGTGATCATAATTTGGTTTGATCACCAATATCGTCAATTAATCCCGGGAAACCGGAGCGTGAAGAAATTTTCACACCCGGCTGGCCCATCAGTTCGCGCTCAGTTTATAAGTTTTGCCTGCCTGGGTATTGAACCTGTAAACATGGTCATCTGCATTACCAGTCTGTTTGACCGCAAAACCTGCTTTAAGTGCATTTGGGCTATGGACTATGCAGGGTCCTCCGGAAAGTGATTTCACAGTAACGGAAACGACCTTGCCACTCTTCCACTGCAGATCAGTAACTTCAAAATTACCCCTGGCCCGGAGTCCTTTTACGTACCCGTCTGCCCAGGCATCCGGCAAGGCCGGAATGAGCTGTAGCTCTCCGGTCTGGCTCTGCAGCAGCATTTCTGCTACACCAGCCACATAACCGAAATTCCCATCGATCTGGAATGGCGGATGCGCACAAAGTAAATTGGCGTATACGCCGCCGCCTTCATTGTAATCTACACCGCTGCCACCTACAGGTTTAATAAAGTTCTGTATAATCCGGTAAGCGTGATTGCCGTTCTGTAACCTGGCCCAGAAATTAACCTTCCAGGCCATGGACCAGCCGGTTGACTCATCGCCTCTTGCCTCCAGGCTTATCTTTGCCGCCTTAGCGAGTTCAGGCGTCTTTATCGTGCTGATCTGCTTTCCGGGATGCAGCGCAAATAAATGTGAGGCATGCCTGTGTCTGTCATTCGGGTCATCCCGATCGGTCTCCCATTCCTGCAATTGTCCCCATTTACCAATCTTAGGTCCCAGCAGATGTGCCCTAAGGTCTGCTATATGGTCACGATAAGCTTTGTCCACTTTCAGCACGTCAGCGGCGGCAATATAATTGGTAAACAAATCATAGATGATCTGCTGGTCATAGCTGACGCCGTCTTCTGTGGGTCCATGTTCAGGTGACCAGCCATTTGGCGCTACCAGCACGCCATCAGGGCGTCTTTTCAGGTGGTCATCCCAGAATTCCGATATTTCCTTCAGCAAGGGATACCCATATTGTTTCAGATAAACCAGGTCTTTGGTAAAGGCATAATGTTCCCATACATCCTGCACATACCAGGCACTGCCCGGTGTGTTCCACAAAAAGCTCTCTCCGCCAAAAATATTGTTCTCCGTCTTCACGGTCCAGCCCCTTCTACCCGGGTATTCCTTCTGGGTATTGGCTTTTTTAACCTCGCGCATACTATTGATATAGTCGAGGTAAGGGAAATGACATTCAGAAAGGTTCGTCGGCTCTGCCAGCCAGTAATTCATCTGGATATTGATATTCGAATGATAATCGCTTCTCCATGGCGGCGTATTGCTGTTGTTCCAGAGTCCTTGCAGGTTTGCCGGTAAGCCGCCTTTTCGAGAAGAACTGATCAGCAGGTATCTTCCGTAATAGAACAGCATTTCTTCGAGTCCATGGTCGGTCGCCTGCTTATATTGCGCGAGACGCTTATAAGTAGGTAACGATTGTTGCGCAGAAGCCGTCTGTCCCAGACTAAGCGAGACCCTTCCGAAAAGCGACTGGTAATCCTTCAGGTGGGCAGCTTTCAAAACCTCATATTTTTTGGATGACGCCACCGCGAGTGCTGCTTTCACTTTAGGACCGGGCGCTGCGCCACGCCAGAATTGGCCACGCTTATTGCTGTAATCGGTTCCGGCTGTCAGGAATACGGTAAAAGCGTTTGCATTGCGGATATTCAGCTGAAAGCCTCCTTTGCCGTCCGGTTCTACAATATGTGTACCGCCTTCTACCTTCACGCCAAGATTGGCCTGATAGGTAAGCCCGTTTTCAAGTCTTCCTCCGATCTGCAGGCCAAGCCCGGAGGCTGCAACTACGGCGCCATGCGCATCCTTTAACCTGATCTTTACCGAATAAGCATCCTTTGTGCCCGAAGTGTACCTGAGCACCATAGCCTTGTCAGGAAAGCTGCAAAAATATTCTCGTTTGTAGGGAATACCGCTGAGTGTATAGCTAACTGTCTGTATGGCCTGCCCCAGGTTCAGTACCCTTTTATAATCCCCAGGTACCGCCAGCCCTGAATCCAGGCCTGCAAAATCAATATAGATGTCGCCGAAAGCCTGGTAAGCACCTGTTTCCTGCTCATCTCCAGTCCAGAGGCTCATCTCATTAAACTGAATATGCTCCTGGTGCAGTCCGCCGAAAACCATTCCTCCCAGACGGCCGTTACCCATTGGATAGGCATCTGTCATCCATTGCCGTGCAGGCTTGTCATCCCATATGGTCTTGTTCTGTGCGAGGGCGCTTTCATGCAACGTCCACACCACAAAAAAAATCAAGGCAAAAAGCCCTTTAATAAGCGAAAATGTCTTTGGTTTCATTGTGTATCAGCAGGTTTAATTTAATATTCAAGGATAGCCAAAGATTTTTGACTGATATTAAGTGATTTTAACAAGCTCATCAATTTTTTTGACATTATTTGGTTTTAACTTCCTATCTTCCGCTAATTCAACAGACTTACATCTTCATCAGAAAATGCAGACCAGACTGGAACTTTATCAAAAGGTAACACCTTTGGCCAGACTTGGAATTTGGGAACGAAAATTACAGACCGGAGAGGTGTTCTGGAACGAGGTCATCAGGGACATTTACGAAGTATCGGAAGATTTCAATCCTGTATATGAGATCACGCTGAGTTTTTACCAGGACCAGAGGCAGCTTACTGAAATGATAGACCGGGTGATCCGAACCGCGGGACCTGAGACCGGCAACTTCCTGATACGCACCGCAAAAGGTAATTACAAATGGGTAAAAATAAGGGTCAATGCCTGCCATGACCAGGGACAATGTACATCCACATTCGGCACGCTGGAAGATGTGACCGATGAGGTCAATACACTGCGCCAGCTCGACAATATCATTAAGAGCACCCGGGTAGGCACCTGGGAATGGAACATAGAGACCGGTTTCATGACCTGCAACAAAAGGGCTGCGGATATCCTCGGCTATGATCATGAAGCCATACAGGGTGAAATGCTACAGAACTGGCAGCGGCTGCTCCATCCCAGGGACATGGACGTCTTCAATGCCCAGTTGCAGATCTGCTTCAACCGGGAAAAAAAATACTTTGCGGCCGAATGCCGGATGCGCCATGATTCCGGAAAATGGCTTTGGATAGAGATCAGGGGAAAAGTCGTCCAATGGAATGGCAATACACCTGTATATATGCTCGGGACCTTTGCGAACATTCATGAGCGTAAGATCCTGGAAGAAGAAAGGGAACAAACACTAGGTATCATCAGAGAACAAAACAACCGCCTGATGAATTTTGCCCATATTGTTTCCCATAATCTCAGATCGCATACCGGCAATATCCAGATGCTCCTGGAGGTCCTGGATTTTGAAAAAGATGAAGCAGAGAAGGAAAAACTGCTCGGTATGCTGCATACCAATGCCACTAACCTGCAGGAAACGCTGTCCCATCTCAACGACACGATCAAGATCTCAGATACCGGCGCCAGGTATGTAAAAATCATCAATCCACACAGTGAGATCAGAAAAGTGACCACCGTATTGTCGCAATCGATACATTCATCAGGAGCGGAGATCAATATCGACGCGGACCCTGAGCTAAATATAAACTACGATCCGGCTTATTTCGAAAGCATACTGCTTAACCTCATCAGTAATGCCATTAAGTATCGTGACCGGAGCAGACAGCTCAGGATCCGTATCCGTTGCCGGGCATCTGGCGGCAGCTATCTCCTGGAAGTAGAGGATAACGGCCTGGGGATCGATCTGGAAAAAAACGGGCATAAACTCTTCGGCATGTACAAAACCTTTCATGGCAATGAAGATGCACGGGGTATCGGCCTGTTCCTGGTCAAAAACCAGATTGATGCCATGGGTGGCAGTATACACATAGACAGTACACCAGGGCAAGGCACCAGATTTAAAATCCATATCATATGAACATGAAGCGATTACCTTCCATGTTTATTGTAGACGACGCCCGCAAGCAGCCGAATATCCACAAGTGAGTAATTTTTATATCAAACCCATCTCACAGGCAACGCTTGTCGAAATCCTGCAATTGTAGTAACTTGCCGTATGGCCAATAAACTACCCACACTGAAAGAAATTGCTAAAAACCTCGGTTTATCGGTATCTACTGTATCCAGAGCCCTGCACGACCATCCTACCATAGGGCTCACGACCAGGCAAAAGGTAAAGAAGATGGCAGAGGACCTTAACTATGAGCCCAATCAGAGCGCAATTTTCTTCCAGATGGGGAAAACATTTACTATAGGTGTCATTCTTCCAGAGCTGTCAGAAGCATTTTTTTCCGCTGTGACTACGGCTATTGAGGAAACCGCCTATAAAAAAAACTATACAGTATTGCTGGCCCAGTCTCATGATGACGAAAAAAAAGAACGGGAACTGGTAGAAAAAATGAAAAACAACCGGATTGACGGACTACTGGTTTCACTAGCCAAAAGCACCAGTTCTTTCGACCATTTCGAGAGACTTCAGAAATATGACATACCCGTCGTTTTCTTTGACCGTATCCCCCCCTTGCCTAATATCCACTCGGTTTCCTGCAATATTGAAACCGGGACCGTCGAAGCGGTGAATTACCTGCTCAAAAAGGGCCATCGTACCATTGGCATGATCAACGGGCCAAAGACCCTGTTTGCCTCCGGTGAGCGTAAGGAGGGTTATATTAAGGCTATGCAAAAAAACCGGCTTAAATTTGACCCCACGCTTGTACTTAATTGTGATCTTACAGAAACCGGAGCGTCAGGTGCTTTGAATACGCTGCTGAACCATAAGCGAAAAGTAACGGCCATTGTTACTTTTAACGATTATATTGCGCTGTTTATCATGAAGCACCTGCGCGCCCTTAACCTGACCGGACAGGAAAAACCTGAAATTGTCAGTTATGCCAACCTGCCGCTCATCCACTACATTGAGCATGTACCCGTAGCTACGGTAGAACAGTTCCCCTATCTTCAGGGACAACGGGCTACCGAAGTTCTTCTGGACCTGCTATCCAGAAAGGACAGGAACGATCAGCAACCCGCCGCCTATTACAATATCGTTATAGAGTCCCAGCTTATTGAGTCTGGAAAGACCGATCAATAATCGTCGTTTAATGCAAAGACAGGCTTTCTGGTCATCCAGGCCCCACTCGTAAAATCCGGGAATTCTACCGTTTCGTTACCCATTTCTATAGACTGCTCGCTCAGGGGAGTTATTGCACTCCAGGCTGCAGCGTCATATACATCCATTGGTGTAGCGACACCACGCTTCGCAGATTCAATGAAGGCATGTATCACAAAAAAGTCCATGCCACCATGCCCGGCCCCTTCCGCATCCTTACTATACTTTTTCCACAGCGGATGGTCATATTTTTCCAGCCACGCCTTCGCATCTTCCCACTGGTGCGGCTTGCTGATACCTTCCACGTAAATACTCTTATTCACGTCCATCCACAGGCCATGCGTACCTTGTACTCTAAAGCCGAGTGAGTAAGGCCTGGGCAGATTCGTATCGTGTTGTAAGATCACAGTTTCACCGTTGGCACAGTCAATCGTGGTCGTCACAATATCACCAAGCCTGAAATTTACTTTTGTATTCGGATGGTCTGCACCACCTTTATCTACAATATAGTTATGTAACCCCCTGGATTTCGTGGCAAAGGAATTGAGTTTCAGGAAACGGTTACCCCGGTTAATATTAATGTAGTTGGCGACAGGGCCAATACCGTGTGTAGGGTATAGGTCGCCATTACGGTGCACTGAATGGTTGGTACGCCAGCGTGCCTCCGAAAAGCCCTTTTCATCAAACTCCACACCGCCTCCATAAGGTTTAACCCCGTCATTGAATTTCACCTCCCTCAGATCATGCTGGTAGCCGCCCTGCAAATGGATCAGTTCACCGAAAACTCCCTGCCTGACCATATTCAGAACAGCCATGACATCACGACGGTAACACACATTCTCCAGCATCATGACATGGGCATTATGCTGTTCCGCAGCGTGAACTACGTCCCAGTGGTCCTGAAGCGTGATGCCCAGCATTACCTCGGTAGCAACATATTTAAGCCCGGCATGAAGTGAAGCAATGATCATCGGCTTGTGCCATTCCCAGGGTGTGGCGATGAGCACAGATTGCAGTCCCTTCACCTCCAGCAGCTTATTCCATGCATAATCGTCTCCGGTAAATACCTTCGGCATTGGCTTGCCGCTTTTAGTGATCATTGATTTCGCTGTGTTCAGCATCCGCTGGTCTACATCAGCAATAGCAATCAGCTCCACATCATCCCGGTCCAGCAGCAACGCGAGATGATTCTGCCCCCTCAATCCTGTACCAATCAGTCCCACCTTTAATTTGGTCGCGGTTCTTTTCGCAAAAAGTTCATGCCCGGGTACGAGTGTAATTCCTGCAGCTGTAAGTCCTGTGCTCTTTAAGAATTCACGTCTCTTCATATGACTGTCCTTATTTAGTATATATTTAATCGTTTAGTTTGACAGGTTGAAAATAGCCATTACACCCCTCTCTGTTATTTTGATTTTTACACAATCGTTTGCATATCCATTAACTGGTTTTATTTTTTAGGTTTACGTAAAGTATAAAAGACTCACACAGAAAAAGATGCCCGAACAGTTATTGCCACTATATGGGATCAGTCAGGAGAATGCAGTCATTCAACCATACGGAGCTGGTCTGATCAACCATACCTGGCGAATCAGTACAGATTCCCGCACCTATATCCTGCAACGCGTGAACCAGGCAGTATTTAAGCACCCTGAAGCAATCGACAAAAACCTCAGGATGCTTAAGGCACATGTAGCAGAAACGTATCCTGGTTATCTCTTTGTCGCTCCTTTGCCGGCATTATCTGGCGAAACCCTGGTGGTTCACGATGGTGATCATTACCGGCTCTTCCCGTTCATTGACGGCACCCACGCCATTAATGTAGCGGGGAAACCTGATGAAGCCTTTGAGGCTGCCCGTCAGTTCGCACGTTTCAGCAGGCTGTTTAGCGATTTTGATGCCAAACGGCTGAATGCAACCCTTCCCGATTTCCATAATCTGAACCTCCGCTACAGGCAATTTCTGAAGGCCTGCAAGACCGCTGGTCCGGAAAGGATGTCCAAAGCATTAAACTCAATAGAATTTGCAAGGAAAAACGAGCATATTGTCGATGTCTTTAACGACATCGTCGCCAATTCCCGCATTCCCCTCCGTGTCGTCCATCACGACACCAAGATCAACAATGTACTATTTGATAAGTATAACAAAGCCATTTGCGTCATCGATCTGGATACAGTAATGCCTGGTTATTTCATCAGCGATGTGGGCGATATGATGCGCACTTATCTTTCACCAGCCGGCGAGGAAGAACAGGACACCACGCAAGTCCAGGTTCGTCCGGATTATTTTAAGGCCATTTATGAAGGCTATATTGAGGAAATGGGTGACATCATGACCCATATTGAAAGATCAAGCTTCATTTATGCCGGCCGCTTTCTGATTTTCATGCAGGCACTTCGCTTTTTGACCGACTATCTCCAAAACGACGTTTATTATGGAGCAAGATACGAAGACCACAATCTGCGCCGGGCAGAAAATCAGTTCACCCTGCTCAAAAGATATGTGGAGCATGAGGCAGAATTCAGGCACATTGCTCCTTAGATATTGCTCCATAAATAAAAGAGCGGCTGTCCCAGTTTATGGAACAGCCGCTTCGTTTTTGTAGTGCGTGATTACTTTTTGGTAACCATCAGCTTCAATTCGTAAATGTACTTCCCGGGTACATTGAGCTTCGTATTGAACCTGATATTGATCTTCACCGGCTGGGCAGTATAAGTCAGGTATTTGGGTAGGTTTGGCGGGTTCCAGCTTGTTGCATCTGCATAATCGATCGAAGCGATCCATTTTTCATAAATGCGGTAATAGCAGTTCAACCCATTGCTCTGCGAATCCCAGTATACATCCGGGAACCTGGTTTGCGCATAGTCATACAACACTGCTGTATCGGTCACCGTTGTCTTATAAGCAAATGTAGATAGCGTTTTCAGATAAGTATTGCCGCTTGGCCTGCGTTCCAGCGCCGCCCCAGGAAAGACCGCACCATTTTTGTCGATCACTTTCAGTACGATCTGGTTGGGTGTATTGGCAACCTTCCGGATGGTCAGCTTTACATTAGTAGACTGGCCGGCAGATTCATTCACCCATTGATCATCATAAGGAAACCTGACCGCCGTCTCACTGTTTACCGGCAGCGCAAGGAAATAGGGTGTATTTACATATTCATACTGCTTTACCGGGTTGATCACGATACTGGTAATGCCGGTATATACCTTCGTTCCATTCGGGTTTTCTACCTTTAGGTCAATTAAGTACTCGCCCGTTGGTACACTGTCTGTTGCCTGAGTGAACATGAGTTGCCCACTGCGCTCAAGCACAGTCAGCGGTTCCTTCCGTTCCACACCTCGTTTTGCGTTGATTAGTTCCAGCGTAGTATCCGTCAGTGGGTTATAGGCCTGTTTCCAAACATTTACATTGTATTGCTTAAAAAAGGATGCTTCCCGCAGTCCCGTCTCCTTATGCCGTACGTCCAGTAAAGTAACCTTAAGCGGCGGCGTGGAATCATCGGTGATCAGCCCGTTAGAGATCAGGAATACCCCCTGACTCACAGTCAGCGGGTTTGCGGCATACCTCAGGTTTTCACTCAGAAAGCCCACCGTAACTTTTTTGCAGGACAGTAGCCCGCAAAGCAGCAGCAACAATAGCGGCAGATATATTTTAATATTGGTCTTCATATCTAGTTCAGTTTAAATCAGTAATCACCTTATTAGTCTTGTTGCTTGAATATCCAGCTATGATAATTGGCCAGTACATGCACTACACCATTGGTCGTCAGTATGCCAGTCGTCTGGCAAATGGTCATCTCATCTTCCAGGTCCTCATCGCCGGAGGGATCTGTATGTGTATAATCGCTGTTATTGAAAATATCCTTCTGTCCCCTTACCTTCACCAGGTAAATATATTTCGGTTTTGTGCTGATGACCCCGTCTTGCTGGTATTCATTCCGTTCCTCCAGCACCACGTTCAGGCTGATGCCGGGTGTACTTGTCTGGTAGTCCTTACCGGCACTGTTCAGCACATCCCGGGTAATCCGTTCCTGGAAAAAATACATGCCCATAGAGTCCCGAAGCATCTGAGGGGTATAGTTCAGCAGCGAATCCAGTGTAAAGTTATTGCGTTCGTCTGTGCTCCTGGCCTCCGCTTGCTTAATGGCAAGGTAATTGGCAATTGCATAATCATTGGGCACAAAGAAAGTCCCCGGTCCGTTGATCAGGTCCTTCATACCCGCCTTATCTATGATCATCAGCGTCGTATCGAACATCTGCCTTGGGTGCGACTTCAGGTAGTCATAAGTTGTCATGTTCACTTCAGCCTGGCTCAGCCCTCCGTTAACCACTGCGTCTTTCTTACAGGAAGCTGCAGCGATCAGTATGGTCGTCATTACCAATGCACTATTTATTAATTTCTTCATGTTTATTCCTATTTTATTAAACCTTACAATTTACCCATCCACCATGGGTTCTGGCTGATCAGCCGGTTGGCATTCAGGATTGAGTTTGCAATCGGCCACAGGTATCCCTTTTGGTTGTATCTGTCTGCAGACATAGACCATGAACCGATGATCTGTCCGAAAAAAGCAGGACTGTTTGAATTCACTGCATTGCGCACCACATCGAAATAATTGTGTCCTTCTCCCACCAGTTCGCGTTCACGCTCCTGCATGATCTTTCTTTTCAATGCAGAACCATAATCCGTACTGATGTCAAATCCCGCTACGCCCGCGCGCGTCCTTACAGGCAGTGCCGCAGCAATAGCTTCCTGGTCATTTCCGAGGGCATTCAAAGCCTCTGCCTTCAGCAGCAGCATATCTGCAAGTCTGAAGATCACGAGGTTACTCTCTGCAAGCGGATTGGCCGAACTTGCCGCATTCTTGTAAGCGATATTCGCATACTTTTTCAGCGAAAGCTTCTGTTTCAGTGTACCGCTACCATTGCTTTCATAAAAAAACTCCGTTTTGCGTGCATCACCACTTTCATAGAGTGTATTGGTCATTTCTACAGGTACATAGTAGTAAGCAGGATTATAAGGCATCCCCGCCTTCTGTTCCGAGCTCACCGTAAGAAATGCCACATTGGCGGTAAATATGTAATCTGTATAGGCAGCAGCCTCATTGTCAGAACTTTTCGCCGTAAGCACAAATATATTCTCCGGAGCGGCCGACTGACTGAATACGTCCAGTATCGCTCCCTGAGGTTGCAAATGATAAAGATCTGTACGGTTGATCAGCGAATCCGCATAAGCGATTGTTTTTGTATAATCATTGGCCCAGGCACTTGCATGTGCAAGCAAAGCCAGCGCGGCTCCCTTGCTCGCCCGGCGCTTTTGATAGGTGCTGGCCTGCTCAAAAGTCAGTAGTGAGGAAGCTTTCTGTGCATCGGCAATTACCTGTTTAATGATCGTAGCTGCTTCGGTACGTCCAAGCTTCTGGGCCTGGTCAGCGGATGTCGTCGCCGTGAGCTGCAAAGGCACATCGCCCCATACTTTGGTCATGTAAAAATAAGCCATTGCCCTCAGGAAATAAGCTTCGCCCAGATATGCATTCTTTGCCTGCGGGCTTGAGAACACATCATCAGACATCCGGTTTACATTTTCGATGACCAGATTACTGGCATCCACTACGCGATACCAATTCGTCCAGTTGTGTGCGCCCTCTTCCCAGTAAGGTACCGTAAAACTCCCCGTAGTGACCAGATTGGTCGCCAGTGTACCCTGATCAGAATTGAACATCCCTACTGGTACATCACCCCAGATAAAGAAACAACTGTTTTGGTGCAGACTCTTCCTGAAAAGCCCGTAAGCCCCCAATACAGCGGACTGCACATCATTTTCTGATTTCCAAAACGAATCTGCATACGTATCATTGCTCAATTCGTTTTCCAGTGCCTTTTTACAGGAAACTACTGTCCCCATCAACATGCCCAGCACCACCACCAGGGCAAGGGTTTTGTATTTGATATTGTATATTTTCATGATTTTTTCCCCATTTAAAATTCAACCTGCAAACCCAGTGTATATTTTGTCGGTAGCGGATAACCGTCGCCGTAATCATAGCCCTGGCCATCTACACGTTCTGCATCAATGCCCGAAAACTTCTGGAACATAGCAATGTTGTCAATTGTCCCGTAAAGCCTCAGCCCGTTAATTTTCGCGCTTTGCATCCATTTGTGTTTCTGCGCCTCAAACCGGTAGCCCAGGTTAATGTTCTTGATGCGGATGTACCAGCCTGGTTCCTTAAAGAGCGACTGTCCGCTTCGCCATGCATACAGCCCCATAAAAGGGTTCAGCGCAGGCAGCGTGGCATGGTCACCAGCCTGTCTCCAGTAGTTATACTGGCTGATATCGGTAATGGATGCCTGTGCGAAATCAGAAGCACTGCCATAGAAGAGTCCGTTAGAGAGCCGTTGTGCCAGTGTATTGTTCATAATATCCCTGCCAAACGTGAAGGTGGTCAGTATTTGTACGGAGAAGTTTTTGTAGCTGAAATAGTTGGTAAAACCACCTGTTACAAAAGGATTGGGATCGCCAAAGAAGGTCTGGTCCTGCGCCCCGGTATTGTCTGAGATCATATAATCTCCGTTCACATCCCTCCAGTTTGGATAGCCAAGGCCCAGCGTACCCCATTTGGTAGAGCCCACTGCTCCCGTGTACGGGTTTACGATCAGGTCACTTTCCGAGTTGATCACCCCGTCTACGATATAACCATAGTACATATTTAGCGGTTTGCCCACTACATATACGGCATTGCCGTAATACAAGTCCCGGTTACCATTGGGCAGTTCCGTAACCATATTGCGGTTAAACGACATGTTCAGCGAGGGGTTCCACTGAAAGGCACTCTTCTCCGGCATCATTCTGGCATTCAGCGTAAACTCAATACCCGAGTTACGCACCCCTGCAGCGTTGGTAAAAGTACTGGTGTACCCGGTATATTCCGGGATGAGTATCCTCAGCATCTGTCCGGTCGTATTTCGGGTATATGCGTCGACCGAGCCACTCAGCCTTCCTTTCCAAAGCACGGCATCGATACCAACATTCCACTCTTCGGATTGCTGCCAGGTAATATCATCGTTGGTAATGCCATTGTAATTAGGGATGACCGCAGTGCCACCACCATAAGTAGTGGCATCGGAACCTGCATAATTGGCATTACCGGAAAGATAGGCATTGTAACGGTCTACATCACCAATACTACTTTCATCTCCTGCCCTTCCCCAGCTTCCCCTTAACTTCAGCTCATTGATCCAATCTGCCTTTTTAATGAATTCCTCTTCAGATGCCAGCCAGCCCAAAGAGGCGGAAGGGAAATACCCCCACTTGTTGTTCTTTCCAAACCTTGAAGAAGCATCAGCACGCCATACTACATCTAACAGATATTTATCTGCATAATCATAATGAAATGAACCCAGGTAAGAAAGCTTTCCATAGGTAGACAGATCGGAGTAACCGCTCAGGTCGGCACTGGCCACACCTTTAACCACCTTAATGTTATCATTCGGGATACCATAACCAGACAAATAAATAGCCTCATTTCTGCGGCTTTCAAATTCCTGCACAAAGTTCGCGTTCAGGTTGTGCTTTTCTCCGATAGATTTTATCCATAACAAACTGTTTGTCAGCACATATTTACGATACTGACTGTAATTAGACCTGGCAAATGCCCGTCCGTCGTCAGACAAGATAGAAGGCGTAGCGTAATCGTTCTTATTGGTAGAATAATTGATCGCTCCCCTGCTGCTCAACCGGAAACCTTCCAGAAAGCTGTACCGTAACTCACCGTTGGCACTGATGTCCGTGTTAATATTGTCGTTTCGCTGGTAAGCATAAGGATTGAGTATGCTTTCCAGATCATTTTCGGACATCTGCAACAATGAAGAAGGCATTGATATCGGGCTGATGGTAAAGATATCCCTGTACAGCGACGGCCGGCTATTTCCACTAAATGTAGAACCTTTGCCATTCAATCTCTTACCTGTAGAGGCCCGGATACTGGTGATCAGCTCGAGTTTCTTTGAAAAGTTAATGCCTACGTTGCTGTTCAGCGAATATCGTTTATAACCCGTATTCAGCACTACACCCTTCTCATCATACAATCCGGCACCGATACGATAATTGACAACCTCTGATCCACCCGATGCGGAAATGTCATAATTCTGGATGGCGCCCGACTGGTAAAACAAGTCCTGGTAATTGTTATTGTTATTGAAAGCCGGATTCAGACTATCCGTCAGCATAATGGGTATATTGTTGGCGATCTGTGCGTCGGTACCATAATTATAGATCAGGTCCATCTTCTGGCGACGTTCGGCGGCACCGATCAGCGTGGACACCTTTTGCGGCTTTGCGGTATAACCCTGATACATATTGAAACTAATGCGGGGCGCACCGATCTGACCACGTTTCGTTTTGATCAGTACCACACCGTTCGCAGCCCTGGATCCGTACATGGCGGCCGCAGATGCGTCCTTCAGAATATCTACCGATTCTACATCGTTTGGATTGAGGCTGGCCAGGAAGTTGGTACCGGTCTGATCAAAAGCCCTCACCTCATCGTCAGAGATTGGGATACCGTCGATAACATATAGTGGATTGCTGTACAGGTTATCGCCATCAAACCCGTCAGATGAAGCAGATATCTTGGTATTCCCCCTTATGACCAGTGATGTTTTGACACCTGGTTGCCCGGTAAAATTCTGTACATTGACTCCTGAAAGCTTACCCTGCAACAATACATCCAGACTGGCTGCCGGAAGATTTTCAATTTCCTTACCGGTAATACTGGAGATTGCCGAAGTGGCCTTCCGGCGCTCAATATTCTTATACCCCGTCACGATGACCTCGTCCAGGCCATTCTGAGACTCCGCAATTTCTACGTTGAGATCAGTCCTGCCCTTCAGCGCAATCTCTTTGATCTCGTAGCCCAGCATTCTAAAGATCAGCACGTCATTTTCTCCGGCTGGCAATGCATAGTTGCCTTGTGCATCTGTGATCGTACCCGAAGTAGTTTTACCCTTAATCTGGACCGTCACACCGGGCACAGGACCACTTTTGTCAGTTACCTTTCCGGTCACCCTCGTTTGGGCATAAGCAGCAGAAGCCAGCAGGAAAAAAGCAAGCACCGCAAACAGCTTAAAACCTCCTGTTCGATTGTAGAGTTTTACATTCATAAATTGTTTGGTTTTTTTAAGTTTAGTTAAATAAAGCAGGCGTTACCTGTTCACAACACAATATAGAGCACCAAACCATTAATAAATCCGACGTCATTCACACAAACGGTTGCGAATTCCATTCGTTAACTCCACAAAAAACCCAAACAACAACAAAAAATCCCAGAAAAACACTTGAAACAGAGAAAAAACACTCATCCAGACACAAACTAAAACAAAAACGCAATCGATTGATTATCTACACAGCAAAAATCACTGAATAAATTACAAACGATTGCGTAAGAATTGCCTCGAAAAGGCAAAAACATTGTTTAATCGGCCAGCGGCCTTACCTTAATATCTTTATAAAAAACCACGCTGCCCGGGTCATGCCCCTGCAGGGCAAAAGTTCCACTGGAAATTGCCCTGCCACCGGCATTCTTCCTGCCTATTTCCTCTGGCTCAGTGAATTCCACTACGGTTTTCCCATTGATCTTGATCGTAATGTCCTTGCCTTTGACCATGATGTACTCTTCATACCATTCATTGTCCTTCACATAGGTTTCCTTTACGTCCTTAATCCCATAAAGACTTCCGGTCCGGCGCCAGTCGCCATGAGAGTTGTTCACCTGCACCTCATAGCCTTTATCTGGAAAACCCTCCTGCTGAAATGCAGTATGAAAATAAATGCCCGAGTTGGCACCTGGTTTGGTCATGACCATTGCCTTAAATTCGAAATTCTTAAAATTGTGCTGCTTTACCGATCCGTCATAAAACAGGTGCGAAATTGGTCCGGCAACCTTGATCGTGCCGTTCTCTACACTGAATGTCTGTGGGTTCTGGTTCTTTTTCCAGCCGTTCAGGGTCTTGCCGTCAAACAGGCTGATCCATTTTCCACCTTGGTCCTGTTTCACACTGGAGCAAGAGAGAAACAAAGGGAGCGCACAGATTGCAAATAATTTCTTCATGATTTTAGGTTAAAAAAGTGTGTCTGGTTTTTTGTGTTATATTATTCAACCCATAAAGATAGTAAAACAAGTGAACAAGCTTGTAACTAAGGCGCATTCGCCCTATCTTTCGGCTGTAAACACCAAATAGCAACCTTAAACCCATGAAGCCATTCCTGAAAACGGCACTGGTCCTGGCGCTGGCCTTCGGCTATACCGCCAAAGCGCAGCAGAGAGACCTGGTCCAGTATGTAAATACTTTGCAAGGCACCGATTCCCACTGGGGGCTTTCCTACGGAAACACCTATCCCACTACCGGCCTGCCCTTCGCTACCCATTTCTATTCTGCGCAGACCGGTAAGAACGGCGACGGCTGGAAATATCAATATGCCGCAAAAACCATACGCGGCTTCCAGCAAGTACACCAATGCAGTCCCTGGATGGGCGACTATGCCGTATTTTCCCTCATGCCCGGCATCGGAAAACTAAAGGTAAATGAAAATGAGCGCGGGCTACCGTTTAAACATGCCAACGAGACTGCCAAACCACATTATTATAAAGTAGGCTTTGACAATGGTGTGGTGACGGAAATGTCTCCGGTGGAACATGGCGCGCACCTGCGTTTCTCCTATCCCGCCGGACAAGAACCCTACCTGGTACTCGACGGTTATACCAAAGCGAGTGAGGTAAGGATCGACCCAAAAACACGTACCATTACCGGCTGGGTCAATAACGGACGTTTCATCCCGGACAACTTCAGGAGCTATTTCGTCATGGTATTCGACCAGCCCTTTGAAGCCTTTGGCACCTGGGAAAACAAAAACAATACCACTGCCGCCGGCCAGAAGACGGCAAGCGGTGACGGCGCAGGTGCTTACCTTAAGTTCAGAAAAGGGGTAAAAGTGCAGGTCAGGCTGGCCAGTTCCTATATCAGCCCTGAACAGGCACTTCTCAACCTGGAGCGGGAACTCGGTAAGGCGAAAACACTGGAACAGACTAAATACGCCGCAGCGGACATCTGGAACAAACAACTGGGCCGGGTGCTGGTAGAAGGTAGCACAAGGGAAGAACTGGAAACCTTTTATTCCTGTCTGTTCAGGGCCAACCTGTTCTCCAGGAAGTTCTACGAGACCGGAAAAAATGGTAAGCCATATTACTATTCTCCCTACGACGGAAAGATCCATGATGGCTATATGTATACCGACAACGGATTCTGGGATACCTTCCGTGCGCAGTTTCCGCTCAACAACATTCTGCATCCTGAAATGCAGGGACGTTATATGCAGTCGCTGCTGGATGCTCAGCAGCAAAGCGACTGGTTTCCGACCTGGTCAAACCCAGGTATGTCCGGCGTGATGCTGGGCAACCATGCCATCAGCCTCCTGGCAGATGCCTGGGTGAAGGGAATCCATACTTTTGACCCGGTAAAAGCCCTGGAAGCTTATTACCATGAGAGTACCAACAAGGGGCCTTTCGGGGGATCCAATGGCCGTGAAGGCTGGAAGGATTACTATACCCGGGGCTTTATTCCGCTTGGCGAGGTGCATGAAAGCACAGCCAAGACGCTGGAATACGCTTACGATGATTTCTGTGCCTATAACCTGGCCAAAGCTATCGGCAACCAGCATTTCATGAACATCTATGAGCGTCAGATGTACAATTACCTCAATGTATTCGATCCTTCGGTGGGCTTCATGCGCGGCCGTCAGCCATCTGGTGAATGGATTCCCGGTTTTGACCCGATCGAATGGGGCGGGCCGTTTACAGAAGGCAATTCCTGGCAGTACAGCTGGTCGGTATTCCATGATATAAAGGGCCTGATCGCGCTGATGGGTGGCGACCAAAAGTTCAATGCCAAACTGGACAGCCTCTTTACCATGCATTCTAAATTTAAAGTGGGCTCCTATAAACAGGAGATCCATGAAATGACCGAAATGGTCAACGCCAACATGGGCCAGTATGCCCACGGCAACCAGCCGGTACAGCATGCGCCCTACCTGTATTGCTTCGCCGGAGAACCGTGGAAGACCCAGCAAAGGGTAAGAATCATTATGGACAAGCTTTACAATGCCACTGAAAAGGGCTATCCTGGAGATGAAGACCAGGGCCAGATGTCTTCCTGGTACGTGATCAGCGCCATGGGACTTTACAGCGTATGCCCCGGCACCGACCAGTATGTACTGGGCAGCCCGGTATTCCGCAAAACAACCATCACCCTGGAAAACGGTAAAAAGTTCGTGGTCAATGCACCGGCCAACAGCAGGGAAAATGTCTATATTCAGTCGGCCAGGCTGAACGGAAAGGAACATTCGCGCAACTGGATCAGTTATAACGACATCGTGGCCGGCGGTACGCTTGACCTCGAGATGTCTGCCACACCGAACAAGCAGCGCGGCACTACTGAAGCAGACAGGCCTTATTCTGTCTCGGCAGTTACGGGAAAGCGCGGTACACAGACCAGCGGCAAATAAAACTTTAAAAGTGGAACTCATGTTTTGGGGGTAAAAAATAAAGATATACTGAACTATTGCTTAAATTGCCTGCTTTTATATACCTTATGAGCAGACCCTGGAACAGAACCGCCCTCACCTTCCTATTCACCGCAGTTGCCTTCCTGCCCCTTCAGGCGCAGACTGTAAGACCGGAAACAGCCGACAGTACAGCATACCGTGGTACGGCTACTAAGATCAACGCGTTGGTGCATACCAAACTGCAGGTAAAGTTCGATTACACAAAAAAATACCTTATCGGTAAGGAATGGCTGACCCTGAAACCCTATGCCTATGCGACCGATTCCCTCACGCTTGATGCCAAGGGGATGGACATCCGCTCGGTGGCTCTGGTAGAAGGCGGTACACTCCGCCAGCTCAAATACAGCTATGACCAGGAACAATTGCGCATACAGCTGGGCAAATCCTTTGCCCCGGGCCAGAACTATGTCGTATTCATTGACTATACCGCGAAACCGGATGAACTGAAGACAAAGGGCAGTGCAGCCATTACCGATGCAAAAGGACTTTATTTCATCAACCCGGACAGTGCCGTAAAAGGCAAGCCGGTACAGATCTGGACGCAGGGCGAAACCGAGTCCTCATCGGCCTGGTTCCCGACGATTGATAAACCCAACCAGAAGACCACCGCCGAGATCAGCATTACCGCACCGGCCAGATATGTGACCCTATCTAACGGAAAACTGGCCAGTCAGGTCAAAAATGCAGACGGCACACGCACCGATACCTGGAAAATGGACTTACCGCATTCGCCGTATCTGTTCATGATGGCTGTAGGTAATTTTCGCATTTATAAAGATAAGTGGAAAGAAAAAGAAGTCAACTATTACCTGGAGCCTGCCTATGCGCCTTATGCAAGACAAATCTTTGGGAATACCCCGGAAATGATCGGCTATTTTTCCAAACTCCTGGGCGTAGATTATCCCTGGAACAAATACAGCCAGATCGTGGTGCGTGATTATGTGAGCGGGGCCATGGAGAATACAACCGCTACACTGCACGGCGATTTCGTACAGCGCACGCCAAGGGAAATGCTGGACGAGCATTTCAGCCAGGCGGAAAGTACTATCGCCCATGAACTGTTCCATCAGTGGTTCGGCGATTACGTGACCGCTGAAAGCTGGAGCAACCTGACTGTAAATGAATCGTTCGCGAATTACAGCGAAGTACTCTGGGCAGAGCATAAGTATGGAAAAGATGCGGCAGATGAGCACAACTATGAAGACATGCAGCAATATCTGGGATCTGAAAAGGATGTCCTGAAAAACCTGGTGCGTTTTCACTACAGCGATAAAGAAGAAGTGTTCGATGCGGTTTCTTATCAGAAAGGCGGACGTATTCTGCACATGCTGCGCAGTTATCTGGGCGATGCCGTGTTCTTCAAAGGCCTGAACATCTATCTGAAGCAGAATGCTTTCAGAAACGGCGAGGCCCATCAGTTGCGCCTGGCACTGGAAGAAGCCAGCGGACAGGACCTCAACTGGTTCTTCAATCAATGGTATTTCCAGGCAGGACATCCGCAGGTGCAGATCAGTTACAACTGGGATGCCTCGTCGAAATCCCAGAAAGTAACCTTGAAACAAATCCAGCAAGGCCAGGTCTTTACGCTTCCGCTGGACATTGACCTGTATTCAGGAGGAAGTAAAAAGAGATTTTCGATAATAGCTAACCAAAGGGAACAAACTTTCAGCTTTGATGCGCCGGCAAAACCTGAGCTCGTCAATGTAGACGCCCGCAAGATCACGCTCTGGCAGAAGGAGGACCAGAAAGGCCTGGCCGAATTTGCAGTACAATATGCCCGTGCGCCTTTATACACAGACCGCCTGGAAGCCATAACCGCTGCTGGAAAAGAACAGCAGACCGCGGAAGGCCGGCAGCTCCTGATCAGGGCGCTGGACGACAAATACCATGCATTGCGGCTGCTGGCACTCGACTCAATAAACTTCGAAAATGCAGCACTCCTGAATGCCGCCCTCCCTAAAGTGCGCAGTATGGCATTGGGCGACCCATCGAACATCGTTAAGGCTAAAGCACTGGAACTGCTGGGTGCGCGTAAAGATGCTGCAGACTTGCCGCTGTTCCGTAAGTCGCTCGAAAGCCAGAGCTATGCAGTGCAGGCGGCAGGCCTGATGGGCCTTGCTATGCAGAATGATCAGGAGGCACTGGATGCAGCCAAGAAACTGGAAAAAGACCATAAGAAACAGCTGACGTCGGCCATTATACAGGTATACGCCAAATCTGGAGGTACCGCGGAAGTTCCCTTTGTAGTCTCAGGATTTTCCACAATGGGCGCTCAGGACCAGGTGAGCACCATTCCAGCCTTTCTCGCCATGGCCATGCGCACGGATGATATGGCTACGGTGAGACAAATTATCGATACGGCGAAACAACTTGGCCTGAAATACAAACAATATGGCATTCACAATTATGTCACAAAACTAATGGGCCAGCTTAAACAGGCAATGCAGGGTAAAACCGAAGCAGTGCAGTATATAGACAAGACCATACAGGAACTTCAGTAAACACACGATTAATAACCATAAATTACCCAAATGAAAAGAAGCACGCTTTTAGTTCTGGCCCTTTTAGCCAGCCTCACCTTCTCCTGCAAGACCAAAAAGATCGCTGCAAGGCCGGAACCGGCCCCAATGGAAAAACCGGGCGGTGACGATGAACTAGACAAGATCAGGAAACAGATGCCTAATGACGAAGTAGAACGCACTGAGAACGGCATCAAGTTTACCTTCAGCTCAGAAGTCCTTTTTCCTACCAATTCCTCTTACCTGAGCGATGCGGCAAAAAGCAAACTCGTCGATGTAGCAAAGATTTTGAGTTCGAAGGACCCTAAGCGAAAAATACAGATTGACGGCCACACAGATGCTACCGGCACACCTGAATACAATATCTGGTTGTCGGAAAAGCGGGCAGTTTCGGTGAAAAATTTCCTGGTCGCACAAGGCATAGAAGAATCACGGATCAAAACCTCCGGAAAGGGCGCCAACCAACCTGTAGATACCAACAAAACACCCGAAGGCCGGCTGAAGAACAGGCGCGTAGAGGTTACCCTGCTGAAATGAGCTTGGCAGCGTACTTACTGCCTTAGCCTTTTACCACCTAAGACATATGTCCAGGGTCAACTCCTGAGTTTCTGCTGAAGCTGAAAAAGGTATTGCACCGATTTTATCAGACCGCTGCCATACCAGGAGAACAACTCTCCGTCCACCAGCATTACCTGAACACCTGGAAGCTGCCGTTGCAGTTCTTCCAGGTGTTCCTGTCTAAAGGGATAGGGAATTGATGCAAGCATAACGATGTCCGGGTCCGTTTCCCGGATTGTGGTGATGTCCAGGTGGATGTAACGGTGCTTCCCCGCCACATTCCTGAGCCCGTTGCGGACAAGCAGGTCACTGATAAAAGTATCCCTCCCTGCGGCTATATAAGGGTAATTTCCAACCAGGTAAATTACTTTTTTATCGATTTTTTGCTGCGCAGCCAGTGATTGTAAATCGCTGAAACCTGCCTGCAGCAAATGGTTGAGATAGCTGGCTTCAGGTTCGCGGTCGACAATCGAACCTACAGATGCGATCATGGTCATGGCGTGTTCCAGGGTGGCAACGTCACTGGTCCATACCGGAAACTCATCTGCCAGCTGGCTGAGTTCGCCCCGTCGGTTTTCTTCCTTACCTGCAAGAATCAGGTCGGGCTGAAGACTGCGTATTTTTGCCAGATCCAGCATCTTGGGATCGCCGACTTTAACCCTGGCGGCAAATTTCGCAATCGGATGGATGCAGGAACGGGTAAGGCCCACTACTTCGTTATCAAGGCCGAGTTCAAAAAGGAGTTCGGTCTGAGAAGGCACGACTGAAACGATCCGCTTAGGAGGAAAACTGAATTGCATCGTTCTGCCAAGCTGATCTGTAAAACTACGCTGCATATGACAAAGATATACATAGGGGCCGCTCCAAACGATTTATTCATATTTTAATGCCTCCACGGGGTTTGATCTCGCAGCACGCCAAGCCTGCCAGCTTACTGTCACAAGAGCTAACGAGATGGTGGACAATGCCGTGATCAGAAAGATATCGGCGCCAACAGGTACGTGATAATCAAATTTAACCAGCCATTTATTCATAATGAAATAGCCGAGTGGCATCGCTACAATCAGTGCGACCAGAACGGTCCGTATAAAGTTCAGTGAGAGCATCCCGATGATTCCGGGGACAGTGGCACCAAGCACCTTACGCACGCCTATCTCCTTGGTACGCTGTTCTGCGCTGAACGCGGAAAGAGCGAACAGTCCCATACAGGAAATAAAAACCGATAAGCCTCCGAATACATTGGAAAGTACAGACAGCATTTTTTCTTCTTTAAATTTTCTTTCGACCAGTTCGTCTATAAAGCGTATTTCCGCAGGATACTCTGGATTGAATATCTTAGCGATGCGGCCAATCTCTGCCACATTTTCCTGAAGCCTGCGGTTTGTTCCCAAGCGCATGGTGATATTGCTGGTGCCTCCCGGGTCGTAAGTGATGACCATGGGCGTTTCTGCCTGGTTAGGACTGCCCCATACGATGTCTGCAAAAACACCGACAACTGTCCGCCTGATGTCGTTGTGAACGATCTGCTCACCGATGGGATGACGTAGATTCATTTTACGGACAGCGGTCTGGTTGAGCAGCACCGCTGCAGAATCAGAGGCAAAATCGGGGTTAAAATCACGCCCCTCAATAAGCCTGATTCCATTAGTCTTCAGAAAGTCACGCTCTGCAGCGATCTCATCAAATGTCACATCTTTATCGGACTCCTGCATTCCCCGCCAGCGTAGCCCTGCAGTCATCCAGCTACGATTGGAAATACTTGCAGAGGTCCTGCTGACTGCAGTAACTGCACCCGACCTCAGCAACTGTTCGCGGAAAACGGCGAATTTTTCTTTAAGGAGTCCTTGCTGTGGCATTTCAGCCAGCAAGGACTTTTCATATCCCAGTGGCTTGTTCCGGATAAACTCCAGCTGCCTGTAAATGATAATTGTGGCAATGATGAGTAACACGGAACATCCGAATTGCACGACTACAAGCACCTGACGCACATTCAGCGCATGACGTCCGCCTGTTTGCATCTTTCTCTTCAGTGCCTGTACCGGGCTGAAAGAGGAAAGGAGAAAGGCGGGATAACTACCGGCGATCAGACTGGTGAGCAGCAATAATGTTAAGGTAAGTAACCAATTGTCAGGATCAGCATAGTCAAGTTTTAATCCGATTTCAAGAAGCTGGTTGAATTTAGGCAAACAGAGCTCGACGATGATAATGGCAAGAGCAAAGCTGGCAAGTGTAAGGATAAGTGATTCCATAAGGAATTGTATGACCAGGGCTTTCCTGGTCGCCCCGACGGTCTTTCGGATCGCCACTTCTCTAGACCTCCGCTGTGCCCGGGCGGTGGCGAGGTTCATAAAATTGATACATGCCAGTATCAGGATTCCGAATCCGAGCGCACTGAATAGCTTGACTTGTTCGATCAGGCCTCCAACCGGCTTCCCGTTCTCGAATTTCCCGAACAGATGGCTGTCGGTCAGGCGATAGAGAAAAACTGTCGACTTGGATCCATTATTACTGGAATGGTTGCTGATAAAATCACGGATCCTATTGTTCAAAGCAGGCGCATCAGTATCGTGTTTTAGCGTTACCAGGGTATTAAAGGAGTACGCTGTCCATTGCGGATTGCGCGCCCAGTCATTGAGCCGTTGGAAGAGTTGCCAGTTGGTCAGGCATTCGAACCTGAAAGTTACATTGTCAGGCAGGTCTTTGATCACCGCAGCTACCCGTAAAGCCACTTGGTTTTCAAAGCGCAAGGTTCTGTTGAGCACTTGAGTGGTACCGAAAAGCTTAAGCGCACCGGTTTCGGTCAGCAAAATGGCATCGGGGGTATTAAGGGCAGATGGATCTCCACTAATATAAGTGTATCTGAAAATATGGAGAAATTCCGGGTCAACATAATGTCCCCTTAGTCTGAGCATCTGCTTCCCGTTACTGACCAATCGGCCGCCCTGCCACGTAACACGTGCGATTTTGCTGATCTCTGGGACTTCAGCCTTAAGTGCCCCTGCTAGTGCATCAGGAGTTTGTTCGGCCGTATGTTTAATCACTTTTCCTTCATGGAAATTGACCATGAGGCGATATATATCACCGGCTCCCCGGAACTGTTTGTCATAATTCCATTCATAACTAACGTAAAGCAGCAGGATCAGGCTGGCCGCCAGCCCGACTGCAAGTCCAATGACATTGATCAGCGCAGCCATTTTATGCTTCAGCAGATTTCTGAAGGCAATTTTAAGGTTGAGTTTAAACATAGGTTATGGTCGGTTACTTCGATAAAATATCATCATCCTTAATCACACCGTCTACCAGGTGCAGTATCCGGTTCCCAAATTGAGCATTGGCTTCCGAGTGGGTCACCTGTATGATGGTGATCCCTTCATCCTGGTTGAGCTTTTTGAACAGCTCCATAATCTGCAAGGCCTGCACGGATTGCAGGTTGCCTGTCGGTTCGTCGGCCAGGATGAGTGAGGGCCTTGCCACCAGCGCACGGGCAATACCTACCAGCTGCTGCTGGCCGCCACTGAGCTGATTGGGAAACAGGTCCTTCTTGGCGACCATATTGAAACGGTCTAGCATATCGGCGACCCGGCTTTTGCGCTCAGCGCCACCGATCTTCTGATAAAGCAGGGGTGCCTCGATATTTTCAGCTACAGTCATTTCATCGATGAGGTGATAGGCCTGGAAAACGAAGCCGATATGGCTTCTGTACAGTTCGATACGCCTGCGTTCGTTCAGCGTAGTGATGTCCTCACCCATGAAATGGTATTTGCCGTAGGTAGGTTCTTCCAGCATACCAAGAATATTCAGCAGCGTAGATTTTCCCGCGCCGGAAGGGCCCATAACAGACACAAATTCTCCCTGCCCTATAGTGGTGGTCACATGGCGCAGGACATAGCTTTTTACGCCTTTATTGGAATAATATCGCTCAATGTCTTTTAGTTCGATCATCGTTTTTTAAGTGTTATAGATTAAATAGCGCTGTTGTGATGGTTATTCATATTTCAGTGCATCTACCGGGTTCGTCCTGGCCGCTTTATAAGCCTGCATGCTCACGGTCAGGAAAGCGACCATCAGTGTAAAGCCGACAGAAAGCGTAATGACCCACCAGGAAAGGCTCACCTGGTAATCAAATCCGTTTAGCCACCTGGAAATCAGGATACCGGCCAGCGGCACGCCTGCCAGTACAGCAATAAATATGGTCTTCATGAAGGATACAGACAGCAGCCCCATAATGCTGGAAACGGAAGCACCCAGCACCTTGCGCACACCAAATTCCTTTGTGCGCTGCTCGGCGCTGTAAGCAGCCAGTGCAAAAAGCCCGAGGCAGGAAACGAAAATGGCCAGCCCGCCAAAAAGGTTGGCCAGGATGCCCAGTATCCGCTCCTTCTGGAGTTTCTCTGCATAAAGGCTGCTCACGAACTTCAGGTCTGGGGGGTAAGCGGGATTAATTTCTTTGGTGATCCGCGTGATGGTTTCTATATTGCTGCTTAAACTGTTCGCCGGGTTCAGTCTTAGGGTGATCTGTGAACTCCAGCCAGGGTTGAACGCGATCACCATCGGCTTCTCAGAATAAAACGGCGATCCCCAGATAAAATCCTGGAAAACACCTACTACGGTCCTTTCCTCGCCATGGTATTTTACCCTTGTGCCTACCGGATCCTTCAGCTTCATCACCTTTACCGCCTTGCTGCTCAGCAGCACGCCTGCGGTATCAGAAGCAAATTCACGTGAAAAATCCCTTCCCGCCAGCATTTTCAGCCCATTGGTCGCTGCGTAATCATAGGTAGTGACGATTTGGTTGAACACGACCATTTTATCGGCCTCATCCATCCCCGGCCATTCGAAATACCAGAAGCTGGAACCGTCACGGGAAATGCTTCCAGAAGATTGGCAGAGGTTGGTAACTGCACCGCTGCGCAGCAGGGCCTCGCGATATAGCGCAAACTTCCCGGTAAGTGTCCCCTCCTGCGGAATCTCTACCAATTGGTCGATATCGTAACCTACCGGTCTATCCCTGATGTAACCCACTTGCCTATAGATCATAGCTGTGCTGATGATCAGCACAATAGTAAAAGTAAACTGCAGCACCACCAGCACCTGCCTGAAACTGACGTTAAACATACCTGAGCGGGGTGTCCGCTTCCTGAAGATCCTGACCGGATCAAAGGATGAAAGGTAAAGTGCAGGATAACTGCCGGAGATGAGCCCGGTTACCAGGATACAGGCCAGCATGCCCAGCCAGTAAACCGGATTGCGGTAATCGATGTGCAGTTCCATATGGAGCATATGGTTGAAAGCCGGGAGCGAGACTTCTACAAGGACGATACTAATGGCCGCGCTGATTACAGTAAGCACGGTAGATTCCATGAAAAACTGACTGATCAGGGTACTGCGCTGCGCGCCGAGTGTTTTTTTGATGCCCACTTCCCTGGCCCGCTTCTCAGATTTTGCGGTAGCCAGGTTCATGAAATTGATGCAGGCGATCAGCAAGATGCCGATGGCCAGTGCAGTAAACAGGTATACGCTGCTGATCTCTCCGCCTACGCTCTTTCCGTTCAGGAAACTGCCATGCAGATGCTTTTCCGATAAAGGATAAAGGAACATCTCGGTATTTGAACCTTTCTGATGTCTTTTGATCAATCCGTGCAGCTTTTTATTGATGGCGACGACGTCTGCCTTTTTATCCAGTAACACCAGGGTCTGCCAGTTGTAATTTCCCCATTCGGGTACTTTTACCCATTCAAACTTTGATTCATAGAATGACCAGGGGATCAGCACATCAAACCGGTTGGAACTGTTGAGCGGCAGGTCTTCGACAACTCCGCTGACCTGCAGGTCGGACTCATCCTGATAGCGCAGGGTTTTGCCGATCCATGGGCCCCTACCAAAGAGCAGGCTTGCGGTAGACCGGGTGAGTATCACCGATTGCGGTGAGCTCAGCGCAGTAGCCGAATCGCCCTCCAGAAAATGATAGGGGTACATCCTGACAATATCGGGTTCGGCAAACTTCACTTCCCTCCTGAAGCCTTCTCTGCCAGCCGATACGAGTCCAAGCCCACCGTAGCCGATCCTCGACGAGGCGATCACTTCAGGTATTTCCTGGCGGATAGTTGGCGCGGCCATGTTACTGGTCAGTTCACTGGTACTGCCTATCTTTCCTTTTTCATCTTCAAAATTAGTCATAACCTGGTAAACCTGCCCGGCATTGTGGCCCCGCCGGTCAAAGCTCAGCTCATGGCCTACATAGAGCATCAGCAGGATACAAGCAGCAAGACCAATGGCCAGACCGAGCATATTGATCAGCGAAGCGCTCTTGTGCTTCCAGATGCTCCTTAATGCAATTTTAAAATTGAGTTTATACATACGTTTTCAGGTTATTCATACTTAAGGGCATCTGCAGGATTGGCTACCGCGCTTTTATAGGCCTGGTAAGCCAGGGTCAAAAAAGCGATGAGCAGGGTTCCTGATGCTGCTGCTGCAATGATCCACCAGGAGATCCCGGTCCGGAATTCGAAACTGCCCAGCCAATTATCCATCAGGTAACAGGCCAGGGGTATAGTTATAACGATGGCTATGAGGACCATCTTCAGAAACGATGCCGATAAAAGACCGACCAGGTTCGCTACGGAAGCCCCCAGTACCTTGCGTACCCCAAATTCCCGGGTCCGCTGTTCAGCGCTGAAGGCAACCAGGCCGTAAAGCCCCATGCAGGATATGAAAATGGCCAATCCGCCGAAGATGTTGGACAGTACACCCAGTTTTTGTTCCTTCTTCATCAGGTCTTTATAGGCATTGTCTGCAAAACTCAGTTCTGCAGGATAGGCAGGGTTCATTTCCCTGGCAATATTGGATATGGCCTCTGTATTTTCACGAATACTACGTGCCGGATTAAGCCGGAAAGTGATGTTTGTTCCTGCACCACCATTAAAATAGACAATCATCGGTGTATTGGATTTATAGGGCGAATCCCATATATAATCCTGAAAAACACCGATGATGGTGGCCTGCCTGCCACCCAGCCTGAGTACTGCGCCCAGTGGATCCTTCAACCCCATTGTCTTTACCGCCGAGGCACTGACCATTACAGCCGCAGTATCTGAAGCCTGCCGGCGTGAAAATTCCCTTCCTGCAATGAGCTTCAGACCGTTGGTTTTGACGAAATCATAGGTAGTACCGACCTGGTTGAACAGAACACTGCGCTCCCTCGGACCTGAACCCGGCCATTCCAGACCGTTAAAATTTGAACTGTGGTGGATAAGGCTTACCGTAGTCTGACACATTTCCGATATTGCACCAGCTTCAAGCAACTTGTTCCTGAAAAGTTCAAATTTTTCAGTTAATACTCCTTCCATGGGCATTTCTGCCAGTATTTTGATGTCTGCACCTGCCGGTCTGTTTTTAATAAACTGCAATTGCCTGTAAATAACCAGTGTGGAAATGATGAGCAATACGGCAAAGCAGAATTGTCCGGTAATTAGCACCTGTTTCAGGCCCACCGAAAACAAACGCCGGCGGCGACCTTTTTTCCTGAGCGCGCCGATAGGATCAAATGACGAAAGATAGAAAGCGGGGTAACTGCCGGCAACCAGTCCGGTGAAAAGCATAACGCCGGATATACCCAGCCAGACCCAGACATTGAAATAAGTAATGTCCATTTTAAGACCGAGCAGGCTATTCAGCACCGGCAGGAAAGCTTCTACCAGGGCTATCGCGGCCACCGTACTGACAAAAGCAAGGATGACGGACTCGAACAGGAACTGCAGCATCAGTGAAGTTCTTGTTGCCCCTATCGTCTTGCGAATCCCTACTTCCCTTGCCCGTTTTTCAGATCTGGCCGTAGCCATATTCATAAAATTGATGCACGCGATCAGCAGTACACCGGTAGCGAGTCCGAGGAAGAGCCAGATCTGTTCAACAGCACCACCGGTATTCTTGCCATTCTCAAACTTTCCGAACAAATGCATGCGGCTGAGCGGATATAAGAAGAAGGGCTGCTCACCGGAAATTTTACGGTCATTTTTAACCAGGGTAGCAAGCTTTTTATTAAGGGCTTTTACGTTTGTTCCTTTATTGAGTGTGACCAGGGTAACGAAACTATAATTATCCCAGCCAGGTGTTTTCAGGTCAGGAGAAACCACCTCGAACATCGACCAGGGCATGAGGTAATCAAATTTCTGAGAACTGTTGTCTGGCAGGTCCTGTATAACACCGGTAACGGTAAGGTCCTGCTTATCCTGATAACGCAGCGTTTTACCCAGCACATCTGTTCTGGCAAACAAAGCATTTGCCGTACTTTCGGTAAGGACGATCGATTGCGGTTGTTGCAGGGCACGGGCCGGATCGCCATAAATGAACTTATAATCAAATATCTTCAGTATGTCCGGATCCGCAAAGCGGGCAAGCTTCTTGAAGCTATTCTCTTCATGCGCAATGAGATCCATACCGGGATAATTGGTTCGGCTCAGGAACCTGACTTCAGGCAGTTGTTCTTTCATCAATGGGCCCAGGGCAGGAACAGTGCCATCCATGGTCATCATGATCTTTCCACTGTCATCACGGATGTGCGTCAGAGTTATATACGTATCTGCCGAGTTTTCAGTGTGTTTGTCGAAGTTCCACTCGTAAAGGACGTATACCAGCAGCAGCAGGCAGGCAGCCAGACCTATGGCCAGCCCGGTAATGTTGATCAGTGATGATACTTTGTTTTTCCAGAGGCTTCGCAGGGCGATCTTAAGGTTCAGTTTAAACATCTTCTTTCTTAAATAAGTGTTTCGGTACGGCCTTTATTGATCTTTTCTGAAATGACGTGCCCGTCTTTCAGGTTAATGATGCGGTTGGAGAAACTGGCATCATGCGAGGAGTGTGTCACCATAACAATGGTTGTACCGGCCTCATTCAGCTCACAGAGCAACTCCATGACCTCATTACCATGCGAGCTGTCGAGGTTGCCGGTGGGCTCGTCGGCAAGGATCAGCTTCGGCCGGGTAACCAGTGCCCGGGCTACAGCTACACGCTGTTGCTGACCGCCGCTGAGCTGTTGTGGAAAGTGCCCGCTTCTGTTTACGATATTCATTCTTTCGATGATCTCATTGACCAGCTTTTTACGCTCGCCCGAAGAAACCTTATTATAGATCAGCGGGAGCTCAATGTTTTCGAATACGGTCAGTTCATCGATGAGATTGAAGTTCTGAAAAACAAAGCCCATATTCCGTTTTCTGAAATTAGAGCGTTCCCGGTCGTTGAGCGTCAGCAGTTCCGTACCTGCAAAGCGGTAGCTTCCGCTTTCGGGTTTGTCCAACAGACCCATGACGTTGAGCAGCGTAGACTTTCCGCAGCCCGAAGGCCCCATAATGGATACAAATTCGCTTTCGGCAACGCAAAGGTTGATCCCGTTGAGCGCGGTAGTTTCAATTTCCTCTGTCTTGTAGACCTTTTCAAGGTTTTCTATGGTTATCATGGGTAGTGCTTTTATTTGGTTATGGTGATAATATCGTATTGATTGAACTGATCATAAGACGAAGTGATGACCTCCTCTCCTTTTTGCAGGCCTTCCAGGACTTCATAATAAAGATAGTTCTTACGGCCGATCCTGATGTTTCTTTTCTCTGCTTTTCCGTCGCGGACAACAAAAGCCCATGAACCTCCTGTACTCTGGAAGAACTGGCCCTGAGGAAGCAGCAGCGATTTGCTATTGTCTGAAAGCGTCAGCTTGACCTGCAGCGACAGTCCCCTGCGCAGGTTCTGGGGTGACTGTCCTTCAAAAACCATCTCTACCTGGAACTGCCCGCCCGTAATTTCCGGGATCACCTTAGCAACCCGAAGGGTATAGTTCTTGTTATCAAATTCACAGGTTGCCCGCTGACCTTCCTTAACCCGGTTCACATAATATTCGTCTACCCCGGCCTGGAGCTTGTACCCCTGCATTACATCGATCTTGCCCAGCATTTCGTTCGTTCCGTAAGATTTACCGATTACCGGATCGTAGGAAGATAATTTTCCGGAAACGGGAGCTTTAATGGTCATGTTCTCGATGTTCTGACGGATGGTTTCCAGGCTTTCGTTCATACGCCCGATGGAGAAATCAATCTGTTTAAGCTGCATTGTCCTGCTCTGATTTTCTTGTCTTACGGCCTGTTGCAGTATTTTACGCCGACCCTGGTAATATTCATAGTCCTGACTGGATATATTGAATTCCTGAAGGGTGATCACTTTCTTACTGAAAAGTACACTGTCTATCCTGTATTTGCGGGTAGCCGTTCTCAGGCTGTTCTCCACTTCCATCATATCCTGGCTGATGATCCTTTGGTTTTGCTCCAGGTCGAGTCTGAGTTTTCTTAACTGGTTGATCTGTTCAGTAATACCGGTCTCACTGGCAGTGTAACCCGACAGGGCATTGGGATTCGCAATACGCAATAAAGGTGTTCCTTTTTCTATTGTTGCTCCGTTTTCTGTAAATATCTCAGCCACAGTGCCTCCTTCAGGCGAACTGACAATCACCGAGGTTAGAGGCACAACACTGGCATTCAGCAGCACTACGTCTTCAAAATCACCATAAGTGACTTTACTGATCGTCAGTTTCTCCACATCTGCCCGGTATACCTTATCCAGTGAAAGCCGGTAACCATAAGCCACAAGACCGATAAAAAACACCGCTCCTGCCGTCATAATAATGCGTTTTCTGCTGAACCTCTTTTTCTTTATTTTCTTATCCATTTTTTCTTATTCGCGTTTGCAAAATGCAGTATGCCAAAGTTATACCAAGCCAACATTTTAAAATTATATTATTGACTATCAGTAATTTAATCGAAAAATAGTTTTAAAACTGTTCATAAACGGACAGTACTTGTACACCTTCGGACAGTTTTGTGTTAATTTTGAGCAAGCTTAAAAACATATGATTGATGCAACCTTACTGATCATCGATGATGATGATGATATTCTGCTAAGTGCCAGGCTTTTTTTGAAACAACATTTTAGCCAGGTCATCACCTGCAAATCACCCAGGGAACTGAATGTCCTGCTAAGCCGCAATGAAGTAGACGTGATACTGCTTGACATGAACTATCAAAAAGGGGCAAGCGATGGCAGGGAGGGGCTTTACTGGCTGGACCATATACTTTCTATTGACAAAGATTACGTAGTCATTTTAATGACGGCATATGGCAATGTGGAACTGGCCGTACAAGCTATCAAAAAAGGGGCTACCGATTTTATCCTGAAGCCCTGGGAAAACGAAAAGCTGTTTGCGACGCTGTCCTCTGCCTCCAAACTAAGGCAAAGCAACAAAAAGGTCAGAAAGCTTGAAAAGCTGCATTCATCACTGCAAACAGATGTGAACAGGGCTTTCAGCAATATTGTGGGAAGTTCCGAATCGTTAAGACAGTTACAGCATACACTGACGAAAGTAGCGCCTACCGATGCCAATGTACTCATTTTGGGGGAAAACGGTACCGGAAAGCAGGTATTTGCCTATGAACTGCATCGGCTCTCGCCACGCCGCAACCAGGTATTTATGCATGTGGACCTTGGCGCCTTGCCGGAACAATTGTTCGAAAGTGAGTTGTTTGGTTATGCGAAGGGCGCATTTACCGATGCAAAAGAAGATAGGCCCGGCAGGTTTGAAATGGCAGAAGGAGGAACCATATTCCTGGATGAGATCGGCAATCTCTCCCTGCCCTTACAGGCAAAGCTGCTTACTGTGCTACAGAACCGCACCATTACGCGACTAGGTGAAGGCAGGGAACGTAAGATCAATGTCAGGTTGATTACAGCGACCAATATGCCCCTGAATGACATGGTAACCAAAGGTACTTTCCGCCAGGATCTGCTTTTCAGAATCAATACCGTTGAATTGGAATTGCCGCGTCTGGCAAAAAGGGGCGATGATATCCTGCTGCTCGCAAACCACTTTCTGCAGGCTTTCAGCAATAAGTACCATAAGGGTATGCTTAAATTGAGCGATAAGGCTGAAGCACTGCTGCTGAACTATAGCTGGCCGGGTAATGTCAGGGAATTACAGCATGTTACGGAACGGGCGGTGATTATGGCTGATGGGCCAGAAATCTGCCCAGCCGACCTTCAGCTAAGCCCGCAGAAATTTGGAACGCCAGCGATCCAGGCGGACATTCCACTGGAGGAAATGGAAAAACTCATGGTCCAAAAAGCCATAGACAAGCATAAGGGCAATATTTCAAGGGCAGCAAACGACCTGGGGCTTACCAGGGCGGCATTATACAGACGTATCGAAAAATTTGATCTCTGATGTTTTACCAGCGCTTCACCTTTAGGCTTATCCTACGTCTGCTCGTCATCAATATCCTGATCATTTTGCTAATCTATCTCATTCGGAATACAAAACTTTGGTTTACCATTACGGGGATTTCGATTATCCTGACAGGAGCTATTTTCAACCTTTATCACTATATTGATCAGATCAGGGAAGATATCCAACGTTTTATTTTAGCAGTTAAGACTCGTGATGCCACGCTGAACTTTAAAAATAAAGCTACCAGGGGAAGCTTTCCGGAACTCTATGACTCTTTCAGTGAGGTTATCCAGGCACAAAAGGACATACAGCTGGAAAGGGATTCTATGTTCCAGCTCATCAGGGCCATCCTGGAACAGGTGCCTGTTGGTGTGATTGTAGTCAGAAAGGAACAAACCGTCTCATCGGAGATATCGATGAAAGAAATTGTCTTTTTTAACCAGGCCGCATCGGTTTTATTGGGTGTCCCTGCTTATAAATACTGGCATCGGTTATCGCAGCACCTTCCCGCATTTGCAGAAGAGATCAATGCCATTTCGGCAGGCGGAAAGCGTTTTATAGAATTAAAGATACAGGAGAAGCTTATCCAGCTATCGGCAGAAGTAATCCCCCTTAACCTTTATCAGCGCGACTATACCATCATTTCCTTCCAGAATATTAAAGACGAGATCGAACAAAAGGAATCTGAGGCCTGGAACCGGCTGATCGGTGTAATATCTCATGAAATACTTAACTCCATTACTCCCATCAGTTCACTTTCGGATACCGTAAGCTCCTTGATCGAAGGACGCGAACAACTAGACAGGGAGACGCTGGAAGACCTGAGACCAGCCATTCAGACGATCAGAAGAAGATCGGAAGGATTACTGGATTTCGTAAAAGATTACCGGCTCATTGCCGAACTGCCTACTCCCGTATTGCAGTACCATACCATTGGTGAAGTACTGCATCATATCCGTGTGTTGATGCAGCCATTTGCGAGTGGGCGTAACATTGTATTAGCTATAGCAAACACTTCTGCTAAGGTAAGTCTTAAAATTGACCTGAAATTGGTGGAACAGGCATTAATCAATCTGGTCACGAACAGCATTCATGCCGTTGAAGAGGTGGAAAGACCGTTAATTAACATTGCCTACCGGTTAGAGCAGAACAGGCTGTACATCGATGTGTGCGACAATGGGAAAGGGGTAAGCCCGGAATTGATGGAAAAAATATTTATACCCTTCTTTACTACCCGTAAGAACGGATCCGGTATAGGCCTGACAATCACCAGAAACATTATGAAAATACACCAGGGAAACTTAGAAGTCAGCTCGATCCCATATGAAAAGACTACGTTTTCCCTGGTGTTCAGGTACGAATAGTGGCCAGGCTATTCAATTACAGTACCATTCGGAACTATTGCGCCCTTTTTCACAACTACAATTCCGTCTTTAACCGTATAAAGCGGAAAATCACCATCCGCAAGCTGCGGCCCACCAATGATCCTGACATCATCACCGATCCTGCTGTTTTTATCGACTATTGCATTTACGATCTTGCAACGGTCACCTATTCCGATCATTGGCTTACCATTGGCTTTATCTTCGGCTATTTCTTCCAGTGTCTGGTACTTGTCGCTACCCATGACGTAACAACCTTCTATGTGCGTGCCCACGCCAATCCGGGCACGGATACCAATCACTGCATGTTTGATGCTTTGCGCCTGCAGGATACAGCCTTCTGCGATGACCGTCCTGTCAAGGGTGGTGCCGAGTATTTTAGATGGAGGCAACATGCGGGCTCTGGTAAAAATACTATGGTTCTGATCAAACAGATTAAACTGGGGAATATCGTCCGTTAAACCTAGGTTAGCCTCAAAAAACGACGCAATATTTCCAATATCGGTCCAGTAACCTTCATATTGAAAACTGAGTACGTCATGTTCTTTCAGCATTCTTGGAATAATTTCCTTACCGAAGTCCTTTTCTTCCTCATTCTCTGAGAATATCTTTACCAGCAGGTCTCTGTTGAAAATATAGATACCCATAGAGGCGAGGTAGTCACGACCCTCAGCCTGCATTTCAGGTCCTGTGTCAGAAGTCCAGTCAGGTAACAGTTCGCTCTTTGGCTTTTCAATAAAAGAGGTAATGATGTTTTGCTCATTTGCCTTTAGAATGCCAAATGAGGGCGCATCTTTGGCATTAACCGGAATCGTTGCCAGGGTGATTTTTACACCAGCATCAATATGTGCGTTCACCATTTCGTTAAAATCCATCTGATATAACTGATCACCGGAAAGAATCAGTACATACTCAAAGTCATGGTTTAACAGGTGGTGCATAGTCTGTCTTACCGCATCCGCCGTTCCCTGGAACCAGGTTGGGTTTTCCGGAGTCTGTTCTGCAGCAAGAATGTCAACAAATGCAGTACTGAAGGTACTGAAATGATAAGTGTTCTTAATATGCTTGTTCAGAGAAGCCGAGTTGAACTGTGTAAGTACGAACATGCGGTGTATTCCAGAATTTAAACAATTGGAGATTGGGATATCTACCAATCTGTACTTGCCTGCTATCGGCACTGCAGGCTTTGAGCGAGTTTGTGTAAGTGGAGCTAACCTGGAGCCCTGACCCCCGCCAAGGATTACACCCAATACTTTTTCAGTCATTTCAGTTCATATTTATATTTGATATAGATTAATGTACTCTTGGGCAGCTTTATCCCAGGAGTGATCCAGTTGCATTATAAATTTCCGGATTTCCCCGACTTTGTTTTGATCGCCATATAACTCCATTGCGCGTCCCATTGCCCTTGACACATCCCACACATTACTTTGGTCGTGACATATGCCAAACCCACCGTCACCGATATCGGTTACCGTATCCTTCAGGCCACCGATCCTCCTTACGACAGGTATGGTCCCATACCTCAGGGCATACATCTGGTTGAGGCCGCAAGGCTCTACCCTGCTGGGCATCAGCAGAAAATCCGCACCAGAATAAATCTGGTGCGACAACTGTTCATTATAGCCTATAAAAACATTGTAACTTCCTTCAAACATCTGCTTTAAGTGATTCAGTCTTCCTTCTACCTGCGGATCACCCGATCCCAATACCAGTATACCGATCTCTTTTCCATACTGCGAAAGCATATTGTAGAAGATATCGGGCAGCAAATCGGCACCTTTCTCGCCGACCAGTCTTCCGATGAAAGTAAACAGTGGTTTGGAAACATCCAGGTTGAAAACACTACAAAGTTCTGCTTTGTTTTCTGCCTTACCTGTTTCAGCTGTTTTCAGATCATAAGCCTTGTATAACATAGGATCAGTGGCTGGGTTCCATACCTCATTGTCAATTCCGTTAAGGATCCCCGCAGATTTTGCCCATTCCTGGGAAAGCAGGCTTTCCAGTCCGTTGGCACTGTGCTTGATTTCCTCCAGATAACTGGGTGATACGGTCGTTATTTTCCAGGAGCACTTGATGGCGGCTGCCAGTGGGTTGATTGCACCCCTCCATTCCAACAGTCCGGCTTTCCAGAGATCGAAAGAAGGAATAAGATGCAGCCTGTCCCAGCCAAACTGTCCCTGATATTGTCCGTTATGGATGGTCAGTACAGTGGGCACACTGGCAAGGCTCCTGAACTGGCCACAATAAGCGGTCATAAAAGCAACAAGCCCGGTATGATGGTCATGGCAATGAATCACATCCGGCTTGTGTTCCCACTGCGCCATCCAGTCGAGCGCAGCGATCTGGAAAGCGAGGAAACGTTCGGTGTCGTCCCCGTAACCGTAAACCCCTTCCCGGTCCGTGAGCCCTTCAATATGTACCAGATACAAGTCAAATCCAAGCTTATTTGTCTTCTCCCGGAGTATACGCACGGGAAAGTTCCGGAAGCCCAGCTTTACAAGGCCATCATAAACGACCTCAAATTCGTGTTCAAGCAGGAATTTCGTGTGATAGGCCGGCATTACCACTTTTGCGGTGTGTCCCAGCTTGTTCTGGTATTTTGGCAGTGCTCCTACAACATCTCCCAGCCCCCCTACCTTGGCCACGGGATAACATTCAGCACTGAGATGAATAATCTCCATAATCGAGTTCTTAAAAACTATCTTAAATTAGGAATAAGAACAAGCAATCCAAATACCGGAGAAATAAAAAATAAAAAGGGATTGAATTTAGTTCAATCCCTTTTTATTTAATTACCTACCGGTTATTCTACGGAAGCTCTGAACATCAGTGCGGCTACAGTAAGATTGGTCCTGCTGTCGATCAGGATAGCGGCCCCATTTGCCTTATTTTCCGCATAGATATCAAATGCCAGCGGCTCTGCGGTCTTAACAACTACCCGACCGATATCATTGAGCTTAAATTCGTAAGCCTCCTGTTCCTCCAGTGTATTGATATCCACTTTATGAATGATCTCTCTTATCTTACACTTAGTCAGTTTACTGTTGTGCTGTAACAAATAAGTAATGCTGTCGTCCAGCGGCCGGGTATCCATCCAGCAGATATCCGCCTCGATGAGTTGCGCTTGCTGAGGCAGATGATCTGAATTTACAAGCACGTCGCCCCTGCTGATATCAATATCGTCCTTCAGGTGCAATGTTACTGACTGACCTGTGTGGGCCTGGTCCGGCTCCTGATCAAATATCTCTATCCGTTCGATTACAGAACTGTTACCGGAAGGTAACACGGTAACGCGGTCGTTGACATGAAATGTGCCGCTCAATATTCTACCTGCATATCCCCGATAATCATGTAAAGCTTCTGTTTGCGGTCTGATCACCCACTGTACAGGCATACGGGCCAGACCATAGTCTTCATCTGCCACATCTACGCTCTCCAGAAAATGCAGCAGACTGCTCCCCTTATACCAAGGCATATTTTCGGATTCGTTTACCACATTATCGCCTTTCAGCGCACTAACAGGAATAAAAGTTACTTCCTTTAATTTCAGCTGTGTTGCAAGTTCCTTATACTTTGCAGTAATTGCTTCAAATACAGTTTCACTGTAACTGACCATATCCATCTTATTTAAGCATACTACCACATGCTGTATGCCCAGTAAAGATACCAGGTAAGAATGCCGGATGGTCTGTTCGACAACTCCGTTACGGGAGTCGATCAGGATAATGGCTAGTTTGGCGGTAGATGCCCCGGTAACCATATTCCGGGTGTACTGTATATGTCCGGGTGTATCTGCGATGATAAACTTGCGCTTGTCGGTCTGGAAATATTTATAGGCAACATCGATCGTAATACCTTGCTCACGCTCAGCCCTCAGCCCATCGGTAAGGATTGCGAGATCGATGGTACCGTCATCATTCTTACGGTTACTGGCCTGGAGCGCCTCCAGCTGATCAGCCAGGATAGAATCGGTATCGTATAGTAATCTTCCGATCAGTGTACTCTTGCCGTCGTCTACACTTCCGGCAGTAAAAAACTTCAGTATGTTCATTAGAAATATCCTCCCTTTTTTCGGTCTTCCATAGCGGCTTCAGAAACCTTATCGTCCATTCGGGCACCGCGTTCGCTGATTTTGGATGCACTGATCTCTGCAATGATATCATCCAGCTGATCAGCTCCTGATTCCACAGCAGCGGTACAGCTCATATCTCCCACGGTACGGAACCTTACTCTCTTACGTTCTACAACATCCTCATCGTCCATATTCAGGAACGGAGAGGCTGCCATCAGCTGCCCGTTTCGGGTAATGACATCCCGTTCATGTGCAAAATAGATCGAAGGCAGTTCGATTTGCTCGCGTTTGATATAGTTCCATACATCCAGTTCCGTCCAGTTACTGATCGGGAATACCCTTACGTTTTCGCCCTTGTGGATTTTACCGTTATAAATATTCCAGAGCTCGGGGCGCTGACGCTTAGGGTCCCATTGTCCAAACTCATCACGTACAGAAAAGATGCGCTCCTTGGCCCGCGCTTTTTCTTCATCTCTGCGGGCGCCACCGATACAGGCGTCAAAACCATGTAATGCAATCGTATCCAGCAACGTTACAGTCTGCAACGCATTTCTGCTTGCATTCTTTCCGGTTTGTTCTACTACCTTACCCTGATCAATGGAATCCTGCACATAGCCAATGATCAGTTTTTCACCGATACGCTCAATCATACGGTCACGGTAGTCTATGGTTTCCTTAAAATTATGGCCGGTATCGATATGTACCAGTGGAAAAGGGAACTTTCCAGGCCTGAATGCTTTCTCGGCCAGTCTCACCAATGTAATCGAATCTTTGCCTCCTGAAAAAAGCAGGGCAGGCTTTTCAAATTGACCGGCGACCTCACGCATGATGTGGATCGCTTCAGCCTCAAGTTCGTCTAAATAATCTAAATTATATTTGCTCATGTCGTGATATTCAATTTATGAAGCAGCATGCAGCCCGCATTCCTTTTTCGACTGGTCTTCCCACCACCAGCGCCCCGCCCTGAAATCTTCCCCTTCTCTGACAGCACGCGTACAAGGTGCACAGCCGATACTTGGAAATCCTTTATCATGCAGGGGATTATAAACAATGTTGTATTCTTTGATATAGGCCTTCACCTCGTCAAGCGACCAGAAAAAGATCGGGTGGAATTTGATCATCTGGTTTCCCTCATCCCATTCCAGGTTGCTCATGTCATGCCTGTTGACCGACTGCTCGGAACGGATACCGGTAATCCAGATTTTATGCCCGCTCAATGCCCGTTTCAGCGGCTCTATCTTTCGGATATAGCAGCATTCCTTCCTGTTTTCCACAGAGTCATAGAAACTGCTGGGCCCCTTGCTGCTTACCATCTGCTGAACCGCTTCCGCTTGAGGAAAATAGGCCTTGATGGGCTTTTGATACACATCCAGTGTACGGTTCCAGACATAATAAGTCTCAGGAAATAACCTGCCAGTCTCCAATGTAAATACCTCTATGGGTAGATTATTAGAGAAGATCATATGGGTAATGGCCTGGTCTTCCCAGCCAAAGCTGGTAGAAAATACAACCTGACTTGGATAGGCTTCCGCAAAATACCTCAGTCCCTCTACCGGTCCAAGCCCTTTTATCTTTTCTGCGATCGCCGCTAATTGCTCCTTCATATTACAACAGATTAAGAATAAATTTAATAATGCTCCGAAGACTCACCAAGATGACCAGGATGCCCACGGAAACCATAATTGTTTTGGCCGAGATCCTGTTGGATACTTTAGCCGCTATTGGCGATGCGAGCGCACTGCCGATTACAAGCCCGGATACCGCTTCCCAATGGGCTCCGTTCAGCATGGTGATAAAGGTCAGTGAACTCATCAGCGCCACAAAAAAACGAGTGATCTTCACTGTTCCAAGGGAAAAGCGTGCATTGCGTCCGCCAGCGATCAGGCTGGACAGCACAATCGAGCCCCATCCTCCACCACCTACGGCATCGATGAAACCACCAAACAGCCCCAGAAGGGAGATTTTCTTTATCTTCTTACGCCTGACTGCCTGCTTTCTACCCTGGCGTGCTTTCGACAAAATAACAAATCCCAGGATAAGTGTATACAGCGAAACAAAAGGTTTCGTATAATGGCTGTAATGCTCCAGAGATGACAACAGGTAAGCGCCCGTTACTGCGCCTATGATACCCGGAATAAGCAATAACCGGAACAGCTTCCAGTTCACATTACCAAAACGATAATGCATCCAGCCGGCAATCCCATTACTCATAATCTCCGACAAATGTACCCCCATACTTGCAGACGCTGGTGGCACGCCCATGGCTAGTGAAAAAGATGTGGACGTTACTCCATAAGACATTCCGATTGCCCCATCGATCATCGAAAAAACAAAGCCTCCCAATAGAAACCAATAGAATATCGGATTGAGTTCCTGTACAAAAGCCTGAAACTGAGGTTCCTTATGCCAGAACGCGGCCACAACTATGGCACCTGAAAAAACGATGGCCAGCCATATCAGCCACTTTAGTCCTTTCTTTCTGCCTTCAGCAACAGACTTATCTGTTTCGGCAGCAGCCATGCGCTCCACAAAATCACCACTATGCTCGGCTTCGATAACCATTGCCTTTACAGGACCTGCACTTACAAGTGAGGAAGTTACCTCGTTCAGCCTTCTCACTTTTTCCGTAAAATCTCCCGATAGTGTACTTCTCAAAGACTGCATATGATCAAGCGTATCATTAAGCTCGTCCGGTAAATTATCAGCTAAAACCTCTTTAAGACGCTTGGCAATTGTCGGCGATTTGCCATTGGTAGAAATCGCAATTTTCAGATCACCTTTTCTCACTACGGAACCCAGATAAAAATCGCAAAGTTCCGGTTTGTCGGCAAAATTAGCCAATATACCCCTTTTATTGGCAATCGCACGAAGTTCAATATTAAGTTCGTGATTGTTGGTAGCTGCTATTATCAAGTCGGCGCTATTTGCATCATCAGGTTCAAAAGCCTTTTCTAATACCGTTACTTTTTCATAATCCGCAGCCAGTGCCCGTAATTCAGGCAAGACCTCTCTGGCAACTACAGTTACAGTGGCTTCCGGACTGTTCTCGAGAACAGCAGACAACTTTTCCAATCCGACTGAACCGGCCCCAACAAGAAGGGTATGCTTTATGTTTAGTTTTATGAAGACAGGAAATAATGGGTTGCCCTCCATAAACCTACAATTCTTCCTTAAGTGCTTCGTAAAATTCCCTGATTGGCTGATAGGCCGGGTGCAGCGACACCACATGCCCGAATACCAGTAGTGCAGGAGCAGAAATACCCTTCTCTTCTACAAGTTCTACAATCGTATCTACGATGCCAACCGCCAGTTTCTCATTTTTAGTAGAACCACTTTGTATAGCAGCTACAGGTAATTGTCCTTTACCCTCATTCCTGAATAATTTTACGATTTCCCTGAGTTTACCCAATCCCATCAATACCACTACAGTGGCCTTCGACCGTGCGGCTTCATACAAATCGTTGGAAATCTGCCCCGAAACTGTAGTGCCGGTCACTACCCAGAAGCTCTCACTTAACCCCCTGTGGGTCAACGGAATCTGCTGAAGTCCGGGCACAGAAATAGCACTAGACAGCCCGGGAATTACTTCGGCCGGTATGCTGTATCCAGCGGCAAAATCAAGCTCTTCATATCCCCTTCCAAATACAAAAGGATCGCCACCCTTAAGTCTCACTACATGGCCATAGTTCAACGCATAGTCAATCATCAGCTTATTAATAGCGTCCTGTCCATAAGAATGCTCTCCCGAACGCTTGCCTACGTACACCTTGATCACTTCCGGGTTTGCATAGTTCAGAATACCCTCATCAACCAGTGCATCATAAAGGATCACATCTGCATCCTTCAGAGCCTTTGCCCCTTTCACGGTGATCAGCTCCGGGTCACCCGGGCCTGCACCCACAAGCGTTATCCTGGGCTCTCTTCTGCTTGTTTTATTACCAGTGGTCATATCCATATACTGATCAACTTCTTAACGTCTTTATCTTCACGTAAAACTCTTCCAGTTTTGCCAGGTAGGCTGCAGCAAATTCTTCGGACGGCTCGTGTTTGTTTATCTCCAGCACCAGATTACTGAATGAATCCTCCAACTGTATCTCTCCCGTCTCAACATATTGTGTATCGAACTCACGGATGATTCCGATCTGGGTACTTGCATTAACACTTTTATCCAGCAGCAGCGCCTTTGCAATACTAACATAAACTGCATAGGTATGGTATATGGCATCTGCCCATGCACCTGCCTCAAAAGAAGCCTTTGCCCAACCTAGTTTTTCATCCGATTCCAGCAACAATGTAGCCACCAGATCAATGACCACACCGGCACATTCTCCTACGCCTATTGCAGTCTGAAAGATCTCCTCATGTCCCCAGTCTACAAATTCATCCTCTTTCAGGTTAGTAAGGTCCGCCAGCGGCTTAAGCAACTGGTAAAAATAATCTTTGGTCTGTCTGTCGAAATAGGCATGGAAATTTTCACCACTTTCACTATTGGCTGAGAAGTCATTCAATAAAACCCTCAGTACGTCAGTCGCACGCTTAGAAGGAGTCTTGATCACTCTTTCTGCTACACGACCTTCGCCATTGCCTATCGTACCGCCACCCAGCATCACCTGTACTGCGGGCACGACTTTACCAGCCGCTTTCAGCGAGCTTCCATGAAAGCCGATATGTGCCAACCCGTGCTGACCACAGGAGTTCATACATCCGCTGATCTTGATCTTAAGGTCTTTGTCGTAGATCAGTTCAGGGAACTCCTCATAAATTACATCCTCCAATGCTACAGAAAGCGACATACTATTAGAGATTCCCAGGTTGCAGGTATCCGTTCCCGGACAGGTGGTTACATCACCGACGCTGTCAAAACCAGGTTTGGCAAAGCCCAGTTTTCTCAATTCCGTAAACAACACCGGCAACGCGGCTTCTCTTACAAATTTAAGCATGAGCCCCTGGTTCTGGGTTATCCGGATCTCATCGGCAGCGTAAGGTCTTATCGCTGCTACAAACTCACGGGCCAGCTCGGTCGGAATATCACCTTTAGTTACTTTAATATAAATGCTGTAAAAACCTTCCTGCTTCTGAGCGACAACATTGGTGGCCCTCCAATGTTTGTATTCCAGCGATTCTGTTACTTCCGTCAACTCCGGATAATCCATCTGCCCGGGAATATTCGGCTGATCGACAGCATTCCGATCGATCACAAAAGACTTTGACTTATTGGCAATACGCTCTTCTTCGATCAACCTGAGGGTTTCTTCCAGTCCAAGTTTTTGAATCACGTATTTTAAACGCGCCTTATTGCGGTTATTTCTTTCGCCATACCTGTCAAACACCCTCAACAATGACTCCCCATAGGGAATAATCTGGTCCTCTGGAAGAAATTCATGTACTACGTTTGCCAGAAATGGTTGTGCTCCCAGACCACCACCAAGCATTACCTTAAAGCCACGTTCACCTTTTTCATTGATCTTGGGAATAAAACCAAGATCGTGGATATAACTAAAGGCGCTATCCGAATCATCTGACGAAAACGAAAATTTGATCTTACGTCCCATTTCCTGACAAATAGGATTACGCAGAAAATAAGAAAAATAAGCATGTGCGTATGGTGATACATCAAATGGCTCATTGGGATTGATACCTGCATCAGGAGAAGCAGTCACATTCCTTACCGTGTTGCCACAAGCTTCCCGCATTGTGATGTCATCACGCTGAAGCTCTTCCCACAACTGAGGGGTCCGATCAAGGCTAACATAGTGTATCTGTATATCCTGACGTGTGGTCAGGTGAAGGTTTCGGCTCGCATACTCATCAGAAACATCGGCAATTCTCAGCAACTGCTTAAAAGTTACCTTTCCAAACGGCAGTTTTATCCTGACCATTTGTACACCTGGCTGTCGTTGTCCATAAATACCCCGGGCCAGGCGCAGGCTCCTGAATTTTTCCTCGTGGATATTCCCTTCCCGGAACGCTCTGATCTTTTTCTCGAGATCGATTATGTCCCTTTCAACAACAGGATTTTCTAACTCTGTTCTAAAGCTTTGCATGTCAAATTTGGTTTATAAAAAAATAAGCTCCTCAGTTCCTTTCGGACCGGAGAAGCTTCGTATCTTCTTTCTCAACAGCCCGAAATTAATGGTAAATGCAGCAAGGCATATTCATATCATTACGGGAGTTGACAGTTTTGTTCATGCAGCAAATATATAAAGTATAGAGGTCTAGTAGTATATTACCATTGTCATAATTGCATAAAAAACTATACATCAATAACTTAAAATACTATAAAGAATGATTCCAATAACTACAAATTCAGTATACTTTGAAATTTAAAAGTAGAATAGGGATATCAGCGAATAAGTATCCGGTCAAAGGCAAGACTGTCCCCGTTAAAAGTGTTAAAATCCACGACATGGCTGATACCGGAGATGCGCGCTTTGTCTGAATGCTGCCAGAACTTCCACTGCGACCGGTCCAGATCAAGCCTCGACTTATAATAATGTGCGATCCAAAGCGGATAATCATCAAAATATCCCTTCAGATAATCTTTATAAAATGAAAGGCCTGTATAAATAATTGGCCTGGTACCGGTACTTTTTTCGATATGTTTAAGGAAATCATGCAGTTCAATTCGCATTTTTGCCGGTGAAGCCCCGTTGAGCTCTTCAATATCTACCACAGGCGGAAGATCACCGCTCTCAAACTTCACCGTTTGCAAGAAAAATCTCGCCTGCCATTCTCCTGACTTTTTAGGTTTGAAATAATGATAGGCACCACAGACAATACCAGCCTTAGGTGCTTCCCGCCAGTTGCGCTGGAAATAAGGATCAACACTAAAAACACCTTCGGTAGCTTTGATAAAGGCAAAGTGCACACGCACTTCATCCTCTTCCATTTGCTTTACTTCCTTCCAGTTTATCTTACCCTGATATGATGATACATCGATGCCATGAATCAAATAGCCTCTGGGAATACGGATATCAAAACTACTGTAAGTGCGGTAGGCCGTATCTTCTCCGATGTCCCTAAGCCAGCGCCAGGTGGAGGTGAAGCCTCTGATCACATATCCGTAATAAAAAGGCGAAAGCAATATGAGTAATAAGGCAGCAACCACAAACTTCCATTCGAGTGAAATACCCTTCTTCTTTCCCCGGCGCTTTCGGGAAGTGGCCTTCATTCCGGTACGAGTTCTTTTTACTGTGCTTGCTGTGCTTGTCTTTTTAGGATTCAGAGTTGGCATGAGGTTCAAAAGTAAAAAAAAGCGGCCATAAGGCCGCTCTTAATAAACCAGGTATACGGAATGACTTCTATTAACTGATTATCTGCTTAGCTCTGCATAATATTTATAAAACAATGGCAGGGTCTCTATTCCTTTGTAATAATTATAAATGTCGTACTTTTCATTCGGAGAATGCAGCGCATCGCTGTCCAGTCCGAAGCCAAACAAAACAGATTTAATGCCCAGTACACTTTCGAACAAGGCTACGATAGGAATACTGCCACCACCTCTGGTCGGTATAGGTGCTTTTCCAAAAGAATCGACAATGGCCTTTTCAGCTGCGCGATACGCAATGCTATCCGTTGGCGTTACCACTGGCTCACCGCCATGATGGGCAGTTACTTTTACTTTGACATAGTCTGGCGCAATGCTTTCGAAATGGCGCGTAAAGATCTCTGAGATTTCTTCCGAAGACTGATTAGGGACCAGCCTCATGGAAATTTTAGCATTGGCCTTAGCGGGCAGCACCGTTTTTGCACCTTCACCGGTATAACCGCTCCAGATACCGTTGACCTCCAGTGTCGGACGGGTACCCGTGCGCTCCAGCGTAGAATAGCCCTTTTCGCCCCATTCCGCATCGATCTCCAAATCTTTTTTATATGCATCCAGATCAAATGGTGCAGAATTGAGTGCATCCTTCTCTTCACTGTTCAACTCAACCACCTTATCGTAGAAACCAGGAATGGTAATTTGATTGTTTTCGTCATGTAAAGAGGCAATCATTTTACAAAGAATGGTTGCGGGATTTGCGACCGCACCACCGTAAACTCCCGAATGCAGATCCCGGTTGGGACCGGTTACTTCCACTTCCATATAAGCCAGCCCACGCAAACCGGTTTCAATAGAGGGGTTTTCCATGCTGATCATCGAAGTATCGGAGATCAGCACTACGTCAGCTTTTAGGCGTTCCTTGTTTTCATTCACAAAAATGCCCAGGTTGGCCGAGCCAACCTCTTCCTCCCCTTCGATCATGAACTTCACGTTGCAGGCCAGGGTACCGGTCTGCATCATCAGCTCAAAAGCCTTGACATGCATGTAAAACTGTCCTTTATCATCACAGGCTCCACGTGCATAAATCTTGCCGTCGCGTACTGTTGGCTCAAAAGGAGGTGTATGCCATAGCTCCAGGGGATCAGGTGGCTGCACATCATAGTGACCGTAGACAAGCACCGTAGGCAATGCAGGATCGATGATCTTCTCGCCATATACGATCGGGTAACCAGCGGTCTGACAAACCTCTACATGATCTGCTCCAGCTTCCTTCATCTTACCGGCCACATAACCAGCCGTTTTCAGCACATCGCCCTTATATTTAGGATCGGCACTTACCGATGGAAAACGCAGCAACTCAAACAGTTCGTCCAGGAAACGCTGTTTGTTGGTTTCCACATATTTCTTGATCTCTTCCATATCTTTATCTACTGGTATTATTTTTTTGCTTTATAGGCAGCTGCCATCTGCAATGCTTTATAAGCATTGACTACACCTCCCGATTTACAAAGTTGGGTAAAAGGAACGGGTGAACTATCTTTCTTCCCGGGAATAATGACCGGCTGGCTTACCTTCTCTACTGAGCTGACAATGATATCCTTTACCTGGGAAGCTGTGAGCTTCGGATAATATTCCCTGATCAGTGCAGCAAGGCCCGCTACTACAGGAGCTGCCATACTGGTACCCTGATGGTTCTCATATTTTGATCCCGGTACGGTAGAGTAAATAGCAACGCCGGGTGCAAATACATCTACGGTTTTTGCACCATAGTTGGAGAAAGTAGCTGGAAGGGTCTCATCGTTTTTGAATGAAGAAGCACCTACTTCGATCCAATGCGTTTCGGCACTACCCCCGTCCAGATAGTTTACTGTCGGATAGTTTTTCTCCTCATCCAGGTTCTTGGCATCATTACCTGCAGCATGTACCAGCAACACATCCTTACTTACAGCATATTTAAATGCATTGTCAACAACGTCCTTATTTGGTGAATACCCTTTGCCAAAACTCATATTAATTACCTTGGCACCATTATCCACAGCATAACGAATGGCATTAGCTATGTCTTTATCTCGTTCATCACCATTAGGCACCGCCCTCACCGCCATGATCTGTACATTGTCTGCGATACCATCGATACCCAACCCGTTACCACGCTGCGCTGCAATGATCCCCGCCACATGGGTACCATGATCACAGTCAAAGGCATCTACTTCCGCATTGCCGTAGTAGCGCTCGTTCATATTATTGGGATCATCCCCAACCGTATCCCTTGAGTTGTAATCCGGATTGAGACTATATTTTAATTCTTGCTCATAATGCTTTATGGAACCATCAATATCTTTCCGAATATCCTCATAAGATTCACCCTGGCTCATGATATTTAATACCACAGCCTTTACACGCGCTTCCAGATCGGAAGCCGGCTGAAACTTTGCAAAGGCTATACTATCGGGCGTAGCACTACCTATTTTTGACACTACGCCTGCAAGGGCGCTCTGAAAACCTTTGGTGCCATTTACGATATTGCTGGCTTCAGCGATCTTCTTGTCCAAAGTGTCTTTCAATGGTGAGGCCGGGTCTTTTCTGACCAGCCTGGCCAGCTCCATATTGTCATAAGTGACACTGCCTTTGGCGGATCCCAGAAAGTTCCAGCCGTAAACATCATCCGCATAACCGTTTTTATCATCGTCTTTACCATTACCGGCAATTTCCTTCTTATTAATGTACATGACATTTTTAAGGTCTTCGTGTTTATAATCTGCCCCCGCATCCACAACACCAACGATCACTGGCCTTGATTTTTTTCCCTTCAGCAGCTCTTTATAGGCTTTTTCTGTGCTGATCCCAAAAATGCTGTCGGACTTAAGGTCCTTGTGCAGCCATCCCGGCTCCTGTGCAAAAGCAGCTAACATACAGCCCGTCAGCGCCAATGTGCTTAAAATTGTTTTCATTTTTCTATGTTAAGTTATGTTTCACTTGTTCAAGCCCTGCAAATCAGGAGCAGGTGCCTTTAACGCGCTAAGCTAAACATCTTTAAGTAAAGTGCCTGTTTAAACCAGTCTGTTTTTTGTTAATTTATGTTAAAGAAGCGGTTTATTTTCTGCAGGATATTTTTTTACTGTAACTTCTCGTAAAGAAGTATATTTGTCAATCACAGCATGAGTAAGCCCCCGCAGATGTCGATCTGGCAGCAATGGCGCCATTTAGCAGGGAGTCCAGCGCACTTTTCCTTCGAAGAAAGAATATTCCATGTGGTCTCAATGATCGGTATTATCGCTGCTTTGATAATCGGGATATATAACTTCTCCACTACCCTGGTCTATTCCGGTATCCTTTCTGTAATCTTCGCGACATTCCAGGGCTTTCTCTTTTTCCTCAGCAGGAAATTCAGGCGTTTCAGGATCGCCGTACTGATCTGTGCAATACAAGTCAATATCATTTTTACTGCCGGCTGGTTTTACAATTCAGGGCTTACCGGGAGCATGCCTTTGCTTTTCCTGCTTTCGCTCGCACTGGTTATTATCATTACACCCAGAGCGGTGTGGAAGTATATGTTTACCCTTAACCTGATGATCGTCCTATCACTGATCATGCTGGAATACCACTTCCCCAGGGTGATCAGACAACACTATCATAACCGTCAGGAACTTTTTACTGACCAGGCCTTTACCTATACAGCAGCCTGCCTCCTTATGTATATATGCACTGCGCAGTTACGCAAGAATTATGATGAACAAAAAAAACTTGCCGAGGCCAAGGCAATTTCACTGGAACACACAGGCCGGATCAAAGACAAACTGTTTCACATCATTTCTCACGATCTGAACGCCCCCCTGCATTCTATACAGCAATACCTGCAGATGCTGGAAATGAATGTACTTGACAACGAAGAACGGAGCTTTTTACAGAAAAGCCTTGGGAACACGGTTCTGCAAAGCAGAAACCTGTTGCACAATCTGCTGAACTGGTCACAGAGCCAGACCAACATGATGCCCGTTCATATGGAACCGCTTCAGATTAAAACACAGATTACTGATGCCATCGCACTTTATCTACCTATAGCGGCGAGAAAAAGTATCAGCATCTGTATTGATATTAACAGCAGCAGCTTTGTCTCTGCCGACAGGAACATGATGGATCTGATCATCCGCAACCTGATAAACAACGCCATTAAATTTAGTTACGAGGGGGGTAAGGTGACCATTGATGCGGAGGAAATAGGTGCGCATCACATCATCAGGGTTATAGACCAGGGCACAGGAATCCCCTTACAAAAACAGGAACTCATTTTCTCGGAACTCCTGATATCTACACCTGGTACAAAAAATGAAAAGGGTACAGGACTTGGTTTAGGTCTGTGCCATGATTTCGCTTCCAGACAGGGAGGCAGGATATGGTTTGACAGTACACCCGGAGAAGGCACATCCTTTTATCTGCAATTAAAGAAGACTCTGTCAACAGGACAACATACTTAAAATAAGTACCCTTGAAATAGGCAGTTTTTCTTAGTTTTGTACCTTTGCTTCAGGAAAGCAAGGACAATTTCGCATATTAAACAGCAAGCAGATTTTGGATTATTTAGCAGGTTTAAATTCCCAGCAGCGCGCGGCGGTAGAGAATACGCAAGGCCCCTCTATGATCGTAGCAGGCGCAGGTTCGGGTAAGACTAGGGTGATCACTTACAGGGTAGCGCATTTGATCCGGCAGGGCATCGATCCTTTTAATATCCTGGTTCTTACCTTTACCAACAAGGCTGCCAAAGAGATGAGGGAACGGATTATGAAGGTAGTCGGCAACGAGGCCAAAAATATCTGGATGGGGACATTTCACTCTGTCTTTGCAAAAATATTACGTATAGAAGCGGAAAAAATAGGCTATCCCTCCAACTTTACCATATACGATACGGACGATAGCAAGAGCCTGATCCGGTCTGTCCTGAAGGAAATGCAACTGGATGATAAATTATATAATGCCAATTTCGTTTACAACCGTATATCAGCAGCAAAGAACAACCTTATTTCATATACGGAATATATGGAGAGCCCGGAGATTCAGGCAGAAGACAACAGCAACAAGCGTCCGCAGTTGGGGGTAATCTATGAGGCTTATGCCAAACGTTGCTATAAGGCCGGGGCGATGGATTTCGATGACCTCCTGTTCAAAACGAATGTATTACTTAAAACCCATCCTGAAGTATTATACAAATATCAGCAGAAGTTCAGGTATCTGATGGTGGATGAGTATCAGGACACGAACTTTTCGCAGTATACCATCGTGAAAAAACTCGCAGCGGCTTATCAGAATATTTGTGTCGTAGGTGACGATGCCCAAAGTATCTATGCTTTTCGGGGGGCCAATATCCAGAATATCCTGAACTTTGAACGTGATTACCCTGACCTGCAGGTTTATAAGCTGGAACAAAACTATCGTTCCACACAAAATATTGTAGAAGTAGCCAACAGCATCATTGCCAACAATAAGAACCAGTTGGAAAAGAATGTATTTTCAGCCAACGAACCGGGCGACCGCATTAAGGTGCAGCGGGCCTTTACGGATAACGAGGAGGGAAAGCTGGTAGCCGAAGCCATCGTACAGGAGCGCTCGCTCAAAGGGCTGCATTATCAGGATTTCGCCATTCTTTACCGGACCAATGCCCAGTCCAGGGCCATGGAAGAATCACTACGGAAACTCAACGTACCGTATAAGATATACGGCGGTCTTTCCTTTTACCAGCGTAAAGAGATCAAGGACCTGATCGCCTACTTCAGACTTACCTTCAATCCTGCTGATGAGGAAGCCATCAAGCGTGTGATCAATTATCCGCGCCGGGGTCTTGGTGACACCACAGTGGAAAAAATCATTGTGGCAGCAGATAAGCATGATATCACGATGTGGCAGGTGATCTGCAACCCGCAAATGTATATTGAAGGCCGCATTGCCAGCCAGCTCAACGATTTTGCTTTACTCATCCAGAGTTTTGCAGCAGAATCTAAAAAACTGGATGCCTATGAAACTGCGCTTTATATTGCCCAGCATTCCGGTATCCTGAAAGAACTCCATACAGATGACAGTATTGAAGGCCGCAGCAGGTATGAAAACATTCAGGAACTGCTGAATGGTATTAAAGAATTTGCCGAGCGTGAAGATATCGAAGACCGTAGCCTGGCCGTATTTATGCAGGATATTGCCCTGCTGACCAACGACGACCGTGAAGGCGATCAGGAGAAAGATACTGTATCGCTTATGACGATTCATTCCGCGAAAGGGCTGGAATTTAAGAATGTATTTGTCGTCGGCCTGGAAGAAAACCTGTTCCCTTCACAAATGAGTCTCAATTCCAGGACCGACCTCGAAGAAGAACGAAGGTTATTCTATGTGGCCATTACCCGCGCTGAAAAAAAACTGACGCTGACTTATGCAACCTCGAGATACCGCTGGGGCACACTGACCAGTTGCGAGCCCAGCCGCTTTATCAATGAGATCAATGCCCGGTATCTGGAAATAGAAACCGCAAAACCAGCGCAAAGCCTGGGCGCAGACACCTTTGAAGGGGAACGTAAAAGCTGGTCTCAGCAACGGGATACCTTCAGCAAACCCAAACCTGCCTCATCCTCGCCAGGAACGGGTAACACAACCGTTCAGCGACCGAAAACGACCACCTTGCTACCTAAAGCACATGTACCCACTCCCGGCTTCAGCCCTGATGCGGCCGGCGCATTCCAAAATGGCATGGAAGTAGAACACGAGAAATTCGGTTTCGGGAAGATCATTAGCCTGGAAGGCACGCTGCCTGATATCAAGGCAACTGTATTTTTTCCTGGCATGGGCAACAAGCAATTGTTATTAAAGTTCGCAAAGTTGCGGATTGTGAAATAAGCTATCTATATTTGAGACACATGAATTTCGAATACAATACCACCAGAAACGAGTTAATACTTGCAGAATATGGCCGTAACGTGCAGAATATGGTCAAATACATTATCGAACTCCCGGATCGGGAAGAACGCAACAGGTATGCGCAAGCTGTCATCGATTTGATGGGTTTTTTAAACCCACACTTGCGTGACGTAGCCGATTTTAAACATAAACTCTGGGATCATCTACATATCATTTCTGGTTACCAGATCGATGTAGACAGTCCTTATCCTAAGCCGGAACCGGAAGCTGCACTGATCAGGCCACAGCATATAGGGTATCCTCAGCAAAAGATCAAATACAAACATTATGGCAAGACCATAGAAGCGCTGATCGAAAAGGCCAAGGAAGTAGATGAGCCTGAACGTAAGGCTGAAATGGTTGAAGGCATTGCCAATTTCATGAAGATGTCTTATGTGACCTGGAACAAGGATACCGTCACTGATGAAACCATCATCAAAAACCTGACTGAATTGTCAGAAGGACAGCTTCAGCTTCAGGAAGGCGTAAATCTTTCAAAAGTAGAGTTCAAGCCTTTGGCCATGCAGCAGAACAAGCCAGGGAATGCAAAAAAGAAAAAGAATAAGAATAAGCAAAATAAACAAAGGTACTAGATCTTTAACAGAGCTAACAGATGAATGCATTCGAAATCATAGGCGGAAAGAAATTAAAGGGTGAAATACAGCCTCAGGGCGCAAAAAATGAAGCATTGCAGATCATTGCGGCCGTCCTGCTTACCGATCAGAAAGTAACCATTAGCAACATTCCTGACATTAAGGACGTCAACAAGTTGATTGAGCTGTTAAGTGACATGGGAGTAGTCGTTGAACGCTTGTCTAAGGACACTTATACCTTTGAAGCAAAAAATATTGATCTGAAATTTTTTCTTTCAGACAGTTTCAAGGCAAAAGGCGGAGGATTAAGAGGCTCCATCATGATCGTTGGCCCATTGCTCGGACGTTTTGGAACAGCAGCCATTCCAAAACCGGGTGGTGACAAAATTGGTCGTAGGAGACTGGACACCCACTTTCTGGGCTTCGAAAAGCTGGGCGCCAAATTTATCTACGACTCCAAAATGGAGTTTTTCAATGTAGATGCAACCAATCTTAAAGGTACTTATATCCTGCTGGATGAAGCATCTGTGACCGGAACGGCCAATATCGTGATGGCTGCCGTACTGGCCAAAGGTACTACGACCATTTACAATGCCGCCTGCGAACCTTACCTCCAGCAGCTTTGCAAAATGCTCAACCGCATGGGTGCAAAGATATCAGGTATCGGTTCAAACCTGCTGACCATTGAAGGTGTAGAAAAACTGGGTGGCACAGCGCATCGCATGTTGCCAGACATGATCGAGATCGGATCGTTCATTGGTCTTGCTGCCATGACCGGGTCTGAGATAACGATAAAAAATGTATGCTACCAGGAACTGGGGATCATACCTGAAGTTTTCCGTAAGCTGGGCATAAAATTCGAACTGAAAGGAGATGACATTTATATTCCCTCCCAAAAGCACTATGTAATTGAATCTTTTATAGACGGATCGATGCTTACCATCGCCGATGCACCCTGGCCCGGTTTTACCCCTGACCTACTTAGCATCGTATTGGTAGTGGCTACCCAGGCCAGAGGCAATGTTCTCATTCATCAGAAAATGTTTGAAAGCCGCCTGTTCTTTGTAGATAAACTGATTGATATGGGTGCCCAAATTATCCTGTGTGATCCACATCGTGCAACTGTAAATGGTATAGACAAAAAATACAGGTTAAGAGGCATCAGCATGACCTCTCCCGACATCCGTGCAGGTGTTTCCCTGCTTATTGCAGCACTTTCGGCAGAGGGAAAATCGACTATATTCAATATTGAACAGATTGAACGTGGCTATCAGGATATCGACATCCGCTTAAGGGCACTAGGTGCACAAATTAAACGCGTAGAGGCGTCAGCTCCGGGACATTAGAACCTTTAAAAGTTCTCCCTTAAGTTTTTTAACCGGAAATGGCGTTGATGATGTCATATTGTGTAATGATCTCAATTTTACCATACTGATCTTCTACCAGTACCGCGCTATTTTCCTTGTTGATCAACGAGGAAATACGGTCAATCGATGTATTGAGATCTACAAAAGGAAAACCGGTCGTCATAATCTCTTCTACTTTAGCAGATTTCAGGGAAGGGTTTTCCATCAGCGCCATTAAAATATCCCGTTCTTCAAGCTTGCCGACAACCATCCCATGCTGGGTCACCGGGATCTGGGAAATGTTTAGTACGCGCATAGTATTAATTGCATCCTGTACCATTTTCTCACAGTCTATTGTTACGATCTCAGAATTATCCTTTTTAGCGATAATCGATAAGGCAGTCAATCTCTCATCCTTCAGGAACCCCCGCTCCCGCAGCCAATCTTCGTTATACATCTTACCCATATACCTGCTCCCGTGATCATGAAAAATGACGACCACTATATCTTCAGGTTTTAGCTTATCCCTTAGCTGCAAAAGGCCGGCGACTGCCGCGCCTGCCGAGTTACCGGCAAAAATACCTTCTCTTCTGGCTATTTCCCTGGTCATCAGGGCAGCATCTTTATCCGTGACTTTTTCAAAAAGATCAATCACCTGAAAATCCACGTTTTTAGGCAGAAAATCTTCACCTATACCTTCGGTAATATACGGGTAGATTTCGTCCTTATCGAAAATACCTGTCTCCTTGTATTTTTTGAAGACCGATCCATAAGTATCAATACCCCACACCTGGATACCCGGATTCTGTTCTTTCAGGTATTTTCCTGCCCCGGAGATTGTACCACCTGTACCTACCCCGGCCACCAGGTGTGTGATCTTACCTTCTGTCTGCGCCCAGATCTCGGGACCGGTTTGTTCGTAGTGAGCCTGGCTGTTGGATAAGTTATCGTACTGATTAGGTTTCCAGGACTTGGGAACTTCCTTCTCAAGACGGGAAGATACTGAGTAATAAGACCTCGGATCTTCCGGTTCCACATTAGTCGGGCAAACGATGACCTCAGCTCCGAAGGCCCTTAGTGCATCAACCTTTTCTTTGGATTGCTTATCTGTGGTTGTAAAAATACACTTATATCCCTTAATTACAGCCGCGATCGCCAGTCCCATGCCAGTGTTGCCCGATGTACCCTCGATAATGGTGCCTCCGGGGAGAAGTTTTCCGCTACGTTCCGCATCTTCGATCATCTTGATCGCCATACGATCTTTGATTGAATTTCCAGGATTTGTCGTTTCGATCTTGCCCAGTACTGTAGCTGTAATATCTTTGGTGATGCTGTTCAATTTCACCAGCGGGGTGTTGCCGATCGTCTCTAAAATGTTGTTATACCACATAAGATAAAATTAAACAATGAAATCAAATAATAATATAATTTTAAATCATATAAACATAACAAATTTTTAATTCGATTTTTTTTTAAAAAAAGTATTATATTTTAAACTACAAATTTAATATACTATTATTCAGAATATTATTAGCCCTTTGGAAGTACCAGGCTATAATACTTGCCCGGCATTGAAACCAGTAAGCCACGCATCTCAAGCTCCAGCAAATACATAGCCAGCATTCCCTGAGGAAACTGAGTTAAGCCTGTCAGTTCATCAATGTGCTTAGGACCTGACTCCAGCTGTTCCGCTATTCTGCGCTCTTCATCGGTAAGACCGGAAAGCAGCTCCGGTTGCTCAACCGGCTTGCTCAGCCTCCGTTTTTCCCAGCCCATTTCAAAGATCAAATCTTCCGCGGAGGTAATCATTACCGCTTTGTTTGAACGGATCAGGGCATTACATCCTTGTGAACTCCGGTCACCTACCCGCCCAGGAAAAGCATATACATCCCGGTCATAGGAGTCCGCAAGTTCTGCCGTGATTAGCGCCCCGCCTTTCTTTATGGCCTCTACTACAATTGTTGCGTCAGCCATGCCTGCAATAATCCGGTTACGCTGTGGGAAATGTCCACGCAAAGGTTCGGTATACACAGGAAATTCAGTAAGCAAACCTCCGGCCTCCAACATCTTAGCGGCTATCGGCTTATGTATTGGCGGATATATCCTGTCCAACCCGTGTGCAAGAACACCTATGGTAGGCATACCATTCCTGAGACACTCCTGATGTGCAGCAATGTCGATACCATACGCTAGTCCACTAATAACCAATACATCGTAAACGGCTAACTCCTCACACAAAACCCGGCAAAGCTGCCGGCCATATTCAGTAGCCATGCGGGTGCCCACCACACTGATCACCCGGGAATAGTTCAAATCTGCTTTGCCTTTAAAATACAAGATAACAGGCGCATCGGGGCAATTGCGTAAACGACGTGGATAACCGTCATCTGTATAGGAAAAAACCCGGATACCATACCGCTCGGTAAATTTCAGTTGTGTCTCCGCTTGTTTCAGCGCATTTTGAGAAAGCAATCGCCTGGCGACCGGTTCCCGAAAACCAGGAATAGCCATAAGATCGGCAAAATTTGCCTTAAATACCAGCTCTGCTGAACCAAAATGCGCTAACAATTGCTTCGCGTAAATATGTCCCACCCCTTCAACCAGAGTTAGACCGATCTGATGAATAATACTCATGAGATAATGTATTCCATTTTGTATCTTCTTCCTATCTTAAAAAAATAAAAAACTGTAAATCAGTTAATTAAAACAAAACTACAAAAATAGTTTACAAATTATAAAAACAGTAGCAACTTCATATAAACGATATGTAACTGCGATGAGAGAATTGACAAAAGCTGAAGAACAAGTAATGCTGATCCTATGGGAAATGAAGGAAGGACTGGTTAAAGAAGTCATCGACCGGATGAACCCGCCTAAACCAGCCTACAATACTGTATCCACCGTAATGCGGGTGTTGGAAGGAAAGGGCTTCCTGAGCCACAAGGCTGTCGGAAACACCCATATCTATTTCCCCCTGATCACTGAAGAGCAATACCGGCACTTTGCATTTGATAAAGTAATGAACAACTATTTTGAAAACTCCTACCAAAGCCTGGTTTCGTTCCTGGTCAAAGAAAAGAATATGGACATCGACGAACTGGACGAACTCATCAGGCTGGCGGAAAAACTTAAAAACAAAGCATGATGACCTGGCTAAATTACCTCCTCGAGGCAAATCTTTATCTGACCCTTTTCTACGGGTTCTACCGGCTCCTCTACGCCGGGAAACTTTCTATGCGCTGAACAGGTATTTTCTGATCACCTCTACCCTGCTGTCCTTCCTCTTGCCGGCGCTGCAGGTCAGTTACCTAAACGGCATCTTCGACGATGATTAGTTGGTTCAATCCCGTCTCCTAGCTGATCAGCCACCATCAAGAAATACGGCGAAGCCGCCAAAGACGGTGTCATTGAGCTGGAAGATGGAGAATTCTTCTATGCTGAGCCAGTCGGTAAGAAAAAGGAATAATTCCTACTGCGGTATATACACCACATACTTAGTTTCAAAAAATGCTTCTTTAAAGTAAGCTGAGAGCGGATACAACTCCGCTTTCAAGCGTGATTCAGCTATTTCCTCCGTAAGGTCACCTCCTTTAAGATAAAGAATACCATTGGGCAGGGCATTCTTAGATTCCTTCAGAAATTTTCCCCTTACCCACGGATAAAAATCGACCAGCCTCGTTACCGCTCTCGACACCACAAAATCATATTTGTCTGATACCTGTTCGGCCCTCGAATGCGTAGCATTTACATTCTTGAGTCCCAGGCCAGTAACCACCTCACTGACCACTTTGATCTTCTTCCCGATTGAATCCACCAGGTGGAACTGCACCTCGGGAAACAATATTGCCAGTGGAACGCCTGGAAAACCACCACCGGTACCGACATCCAGTATCCTGGTCCCCGGCACGAAACTGCAGAATTTCGCAATACCCAGCGAATGCAGGATATGGCGTTCATAAAGCTCATCGATATCTTTCCTGGATACCACATTGATCTGCGCATTCCAGAAATTGTAGAGCGCATACAACTGCTCAAACTGCTGCTTCTGCTCTTCAGAAAGCCCCTCAAAATATTTATAGATGATGTCGGGTTTTATTTCCACTGCACTTTTTTAACAAATATAGACACAAAGCCATTAAAGACGAGAAAAATGAACAAGAGGATATCCAGTAGCGGGAACCACCAGCACAGCCCGCCGTAGTTAAGCCGCTTCAGCAGCCTAGGATAGACAAAACAGCGGATCAGCAGGCTCAAGGCGAAAATGCCAGCAGCAATATAGCAGGCAGGTTGCAAAAAAAGACAGGCCATAAAAAACACGTAAAACAGAAACTGAAAAATGACCTGTACCGAAAGCACAAACCTATGTTTTCCTTTATACAGCTTTCCGGCTCCCGCATGGCGTTTTTTTTGCCTCAGATAAGCAAGAAAAGTCGTCTTGGGGACACTCCAGACCTGTGTATCCTTGTGTACGCGTATTGCTGTGTTGCGCCCCGTAGCGTGCGCATTCACAAACAGATCATCATCCCCGGAAGGAACGTGCATATGACTTGCAAAGCCCTTGTTTTTAAAAAACAAAGTCTTTTTATATGCCATATTGCGTCCTACGCCCATATAAGGCATTCCCTTCAGTGCAAAAGACAAATAATTAACCGCGGTAAAAAAAGTCTCGAAACGTATCAGCGCATTCAGCAGCCCGCCACGTTTCACATAAGGCGAATACCCCAGAAGGATTTCGGTATCCTCATCAGCAGGCTGCTGCATCCTCCTCAACCAAAATACCGAAGCAGGAACGCAGTCTGCATCCGTAAACACCAGCCAGTCATATTTCGCCGCTTTGATGCCCATTGTCACCGCAAATTTCTTACCCGCGATAAACTTTCCGCTTTCATTGATCGTCACCACTTTCAAATGCGGATAGACCGCTGAAAACTCCTCAAGCACTTCCCTCGTTGCATCCCAGGAACGGTCGTTCACCACTACCACCTCAAATTCAGGATAATCCTGCTCCAGTACCGCAGGCAGGAATTCTCTGAGGTTCGCCGCCTCATTCCGCGCGCAAACAATAACACTAAGCGGTCTTTCTCCACCTTCATCATCGGTCTCCACCGGATTGAGAACAAGCTTCAGATGCACAAACAGCGTAAAATAAATCTGAATTAAAAAACAAAAGACCAGCCCGCCAAGCAGGCCGTATTCGACAAAGGTTAGTTCCACGGTTTAATTTAAACAGGCCGCAAATTTCTCATTTTAAATCGGTAATGCCGACCCGTGTTGATAAAATCAGGCGCTTTTTTGCTATTTTTGTACCGATTTACGTACAATGAATTTTACTTTACAGGCAAAAGACCCACAGTCCGGGGCAAGGGCAGGCACCATTACCACAGACCACGGAGAGATCCAGACACCGATATTCATGCCAGTGGGTACCGCCGGGACCGTAAAGGCAGTCCACCAGCGCGAACTGAAAGACGACATCCAGGCACAGATCATCCTGGGCAATACCTATCACCTTTACCTGAGGCCCGGCCTCGAAGTGCTGGAAAAAGCTGGCGGGCTGCATAAATTCAATGGCTGGGACCGGCCCATACTTACCGACAGCGGTGGCTATCAGGTTTATTCCCTGAGTAAAGTACGCAAGATCAAAGAAGAAGGTGTTACCTTCAACTCGCACATTGACGGCTCCAAACACCTCTTTACGCCTGAATATGCCATGGACATCCAGCGCACCATAGGTGCCGACATTATCATGGCCTTCGACGAATGCACCCCTTATCCCTGCGATTATAAATACGCAGCAGCCTCTGTAGACATGACCCACCGCTGGCTTAAAAGATGCTGCACACGATTTGATGAAACTATTCCCAAATACGGCTACAGCCAGACTTTGTTCCCCATTGTACAGGGTTCCGTATACAAAGACCTCCGCGTCAAATCCGCCGAGTTCATCGCCTCCATGGGACGTGAAGGTAACGCTATTGGCGGCCTTTCCGTTGGAGAACCCGCTGAAGAAATGTACGCCATGACAGAAGTTGTCTGCAACATACTTCCTGCCGATAAACCGCGTTACCTTATGGGTGTAGGCACTCCCGTCAATATCCTGGAAAACATCGCTCTGGGCATCGACATGTTCGACTGCGTCATGCCCACCCGCAACGCCAGGAACGGCATGCTGTTTACGCGCAACGGCATCATCAACATCACCAATAAGAAATGGGCAGACGATCTTTCGCCCCTTGACCCTGAAAGTGAGCTTTTTGCAGACCAGGTCTATTCCAAGGCTTACCTGAGACACCTTATGCACTCGAAAGAGATTCTTGGCGCACAGATCGCTACACTGCACAATCTGCATTTCTACCTATGGCTAGTCAACGAAGCAAGGGAAAAAATCATCAGCGGGGAATTTAAGTCCTGGAAAAATAAAATGGTCGCTATATTAGGCAATAAATTATAACCGGTTTTCCCAGAAATCCCATGAAACTCCTGAGAGGCAGAATCAAGATCATCGACTGGTACATTATCAGCAAGTATTTAGGCACTTTCCTGTATACCTTGACCCTGTTCGTGGTGATCATCATCATATTCGACCTTTCAGAAAAACTGGACGACTTCCTGAAGGCCAACCTTACTTTCTGGCAGGTAGTGAGCCTTTATTATGCTGGCTCCATTCCCTTTTACGTAAATATGCTCTCCCCGCTGATCAACTTCATCGCTGTGATATTTTTTACGGCAAAAATGGCTGATCAGACCGAAATTGTGCCCATATTGAGCGGTGGTGTTAGCTTTAACAGATTCCTCGCTCCGTATTTTGCATCCGCATTTATCATTTTCGCAGCCAACCTTGCTGCTAACCTGTACATCCTGCCCTACACCAATCAGCTCAAAAACAGCTTCGAAAACACCTATGTAAAGACTAATGCCTCGGTAAATAAACGCGACATCCATATGAAACTGGACGACAAGACCTACATCTACATGGATTACTTCAACAATGCGACCAAAGTAGGCACCAAATTTTCCCTGGACAATTTCAAAGGCGATACCCTTACCAAAAAGCTGGTTGCTGAAGAGATCCGCTGGGATTCTCTTAAACGCAACTGGAAGCTCAGCAACTACTCTATCAGGTATGTCAATGGCCTGAAGGAAACCTTCGTCAACGGTACAGGAAAAACCAAGGATACCGTCCTCGATATGCGGCCCAATGACTTTTCAGCCTTTGACAATATCTATGAAAACCTGAGTAACAAAGAACTTTCAGAAAAGATCAGAAAAGAAAAGATCAGGGGTACAGGTATCATGAACGATCTGCTTTTCGAGCAGTATAAACGCTATTTCCATCCTCTTTCCGCATTCGTTCTCACCCTCATCGGGGTTGCATTGTCCTCACGTAAAGTGCGCGGCGGTGTCGGTCTGCCCCTGGGCATCGGCATCCTGCTCAGCTTCGCCTATATCGTATTTAACCAGTTTGCCAAAATGTTTTCCCTGAAGGGTGGTGCCCCTCCTCTCTTTGCTGTGATCGCGCCGACGCTGATCTTCGGCCTTCTGGGGCTTTACCTGCTTAAAAAGGCACCTAAATAGATCCCAATGACTCCAAGTACTTCTGCCGTGACCAGGAATTTACTTATCCTGCATCTTACCGTATTCATCTGGGGCTTCACTGGCATCTTAGGCGCCTTGATTTCTGTCAGTGCCATCCACCTGGTCTGGTACCGGGTCATGATAGCAAGCATTTCTCTTTTTGTATGGTTCAGCATCAGTAAAACCAGTCTGCTGATCAGCAGAAAACAGTTCTTCCAATACCTCTTTACGGGGGCAATCGTCGCGATACACTGGATATTGTTCTTTTACGCCATCAAGGTTTCCACAGTTTCTGTTACGCTGGTATGTCTCTCTTCCTTTACGCTTTTTACTGCCATTTTAGAACCACTGATCAAAAGACAACCCATTCTGATCCCAGACGTGATCATCGGCCTGATCATCATTCTGGGCATTTATCTCATCTTTAAATTCGAATCCCGGTACACGCTGGGTATTATACTCGGGCTTGTTTCAGCTGTTGGGTCCAGTCTGTTTTCGATCATCAATTCCACACTGGTGCAAAAAGGCGACCCAAAGATTATCGGCTTTTACGAGATTTCAGGTGCTTTCATCTGGATCACTTTATACCGGCTCTGCACCGGCGAACTGTCCAGTGAACGTTTCGATTTGATTCTGACCGACTGGCTTTACCTAGGCCTGCTCGGCACCATTTGCACCGCTCTGGCTTATGTTGCCGGAGTAGCCGTAATGCGCACATTATCGGCCTTCAGGGTAGCGCTCATCACCAACCTGGAGCCTGTTTACGGCATTATTTTAGCCTTCATTTTCTTCGGCACTAGAGAGTCCCTGTCCATCGGTTTTTACCTCGGTGCCCTCCTGATTTTAGGCTCGGTTTTCCTCTACCCGGTATACAAAAAGTACAGGAAACTTGAGCACTAAGCAGTACTTATTATTGTCTTATCGCTGCTTTTCTATTGTTTCACCACTTCATTCTTGGCGAGAACCGCTCCCCTTTTCCGGGTTTTCCAACATCAGGAAACCGGCAAATTATTATTCTTTCCCTTCGCGATTTTTGCTATAATTCCTTGCTTATCATGACGAAAAAACAACCGATCTGCCCTGGTATAACTAACAACCTGTCACTGAAAAAAACATCAGGCCATCATTAAAAACATCTGCTGACCATCATAAAAATCGCCAGCTCCCAGATAGCAGAAATACATTCCAAGGTACTCATTTTTAACCTTAGTAATACCCGGTTCTGCTGACCTGGAAGCTTCAAAAAAACACCTTGTAAGGTACAGCAGGAAAGACAAAAATTACCTGGAAAATCAACAATTCCGATCTGAATTTGAGCATACATCTCCCGCTCATTGTACCGGAATTTTATTTTAATTCCGGTACAATTAGTGTATCTTCATCAGCAACGCAACTAATGATACAAAAAACATACACCGGCAGGAAAACCACCATAAAACAATATAAAAAAACGGCATTTAATACTGATACTCAAAAACAAATAATAATAAATAAGCATTTGTTATTCAATATTTTAAATACAAAAATATAAATTAAAAATAAACCTAGTAACCGCTCCAGACTATCGAAATAAACTAATATTTTTAGCATAACAATTAAATGCATCATATCACAATATACAAATCATTAAAAATCAATATAATTACAATTATTATATTAAGTACAATTTCACAACAAGTGTCTGCACAGATTTTTGGTGAGGAACAGAACCCACTTAGTGTAAAATGGCGTCAGATAAAGGCTGATGGGTTCAGCATCATCTTTCCCCTAGAACTTGAAAAGGAAGCCAACAGAATGGCCACTACGCTGAGCACCATTTATCCCCGTGTCGGGTACAGTCTCGGACAACAGAAAACTACCCTCTCACTCCTGCTTCAGAACCGCGGCGTAGTAGCCAACGGCTTCGTCAGACTTGCCCCGAAAAAGTCAGAATTTTACAGCACCCCACCCCAGGGTTTCGATAGCCAGGACTGGCTCAACAACCTGGCTGTTCATGAGCTCCGGCACGTCGCCCAGTTCGATAAACTGACCGGCGGCAGAGCCTTCCCATTCCCCGAGGAAATTTACTTCGCCTGGTTTGGCCTCAGCATCCCCACCTGGTTCTTCGAAGGCGACGCTGTCATCACCGAAACTACACTCACCCAATCGGGACGCGGACGGCAACCCGAATGGATCATGCCCTACCGGACCACCCTGCTCGAAGGAAAAAAAATCAGTTACTCCAAAGCCTACTTCGGATCGGACAAAGATGTCACTCCCGGTTACTATCAGCTTGGCTACCTCATGACCGCCAACATGAGAAAGGCCGAAGGCGCTATTCTTTTTGACAGCGTCCTCTCCGACATCCGCCGCCGGCCGCTACGGCTATACCCATTTTCCAACAGCCTCCGCAAGTTTACCGGCAAAGGCTCCAGGAAATGGTTCCTGCAAACCACAGATACCATTCGCAAATACTGGCAGACACAAGCCGCACAGTCCCATGGCATCGATTACCCTGCAGTCAACCCCCAGATCGGCGTCGCCACCAGTTATTACCTTCCAGTCAGGCTCCCCGACGGACGCATTCTTGCGCTCAAAGAGAGCAAGAAAGAAACCAACCATTTTGTCATCATTGACCATTCGAAAAAAGAGCAGCGCCTCTTCGGTATCGCCTACCAGGAGCAACCCTGGTTCAGTTACGCAGCCGGCAGGATTACCTGGGACGAAGTCCGCTACGATCCCCGGTACAAACAACGCAGCTACAGTGTCCTCTGCACTTATGATCTGCTTTCTCGGAAGTACCGTAAACTCAGCTCCCGTAGCAGACTTTTCTCTCCTTCGCTTTCTGCTGACGGCAGCAAGATTGTAGCCGTACAGATCGACCTCTCCAACCAGTCCAGTCTCGTCGAGCTTGATGCCACAAACGGGAAGATCCTTAACGTACTGCCCAATCCCCGCAACCTGATCCTCCAGACACCCTCCTACGACAGCAGCGGACAGCTGATCACCTACATCGCTGTCAGCGAAAAAGGGAAATCCCTGGAAGTGATCAGCATCACCGGAAAGCAACGGCAAATGATTGCTGAAACCAGACAGCAACTGGGAAGGCCAATATATTTTAACCGCTGCATCGTTTTTAATGCCCACTACAACGGGATCAATAACATTTATAAGCTAGATACCGCGTCAAAAAAAATAAGCGCGCTGAGCGCCTCTAAATACGGCGCATTTAACGCAACGCCCGAGAGTCCCTCGGCAAATAACGGCCATGCTACGGAAAAACTGACGTTCAGCGATTACGCGCTCCATGGCTTCAACATCGCGGAGTTGGCGACCGGCCTCACCAGGGAAACCCCGCAGGACACCACCGATCAGCAACCATCACTGGCCAACCCGGAAAACCACTTTGTCAACTTTGCTACTGCAGCCATAACCCAGGAAGTAAAAACACCCGGTCAAAACATCTTTGACAGCATCCCTGCCAAAAACTTTCCCTCCACACCCTATCCTGCACTCAGCAACCTCTTGAACTTCCACAGCATCAGCCCTTTCATCGAAAACGAATACCGCGGCGGCTTCGAGCTCAAATCCAATAACCTGCTCAGCACCTTTGACTTCTTTACCGGCGCGGGCTATCAACGCGACATTCGCCGCTTTGATTACTATAGCGGCTTCAGCTTCAAGGCATTCTATCCCATCATCCGGGCTACCTACCGCAACCGCCCCCTTCGTACTTTTTACAACAGCAAAACCGGCATGCAACAAGGCGACTGGCGGGAAAACACCATCCAGTTGCAAGCCTCGCTGCCCCTAAGCATCAACGCCCTTGCTCACAGCTACAGTTTCTCCTTCAACACCATCACCAGCTACACCAGCCGGTACCAATATGAAAACCTGCCCGCTAACTTCATCGGCACCATCAGGTTTCCCATGGAATACAATTTCGCCTTTACCCACAGCCTGAGACAGGCCGGGCGTGACATCGCACCCAGGTGGGGGCAGGTCTTCAGGCTCACCTTTATTCACCAGCCTTTTGATGACAAGCTAAAGGGCAGGATCTTCGCCACCGAAAACTTCCTGTACTTCCCCGGCATCCTGCATAATCATTCCTTCCTCGCCAACTTCAATTACCAGACTGCCAGCGGTATCCGCAGGTACGAGCAGCAGATCAACACCGTATATGGCTACAACAACATCAGGGCCCGCAGCGCACTGAATAACACCCTGCTGTTCAACTACCGCTTCCCTTTCGCCTTCCCCGACGCCGAGATCGGCCCGCTCGCCTACGTAAAAAACTTAAGGGCAGGCCTGTTCTGTCACTACGAGAACATCGGCACGGAAACCAATCTGGCGCAACCCAAAACCTATGGCTTCGAACTCCGGAGCAGCATGCACCTGCTGCGCTACCAGCCCCTCGCCGACATTGGCGCAAGATTTGTTTTCGTCAATAGAATTTACCATCAAAACCCTATATTGGAATTTATTTTTAATTACCGCTTTTGACGGCGTTATTTTTGACAAAGATTTATTTTTGACTACACACGGTTAATCAATTCATTTTCGGCAAGAGGATGAACGACTTTGATAAAAAAATTCACTTTTTTGAGGCGAATGAATCAAAAAGAAGCTAAATTCCACTGTAAAAGACAAATCCTATGAGCGCAAAAACCATCTTCATCATCGCATTTACCGCCATCATCACCGTGTTCCTGATGAGCAACACCGATGCTGTTAACTTTGACTTCCTCTTTTTTGAAAAACCGATCAGTAAGTTGCTTGTCGTGGGTATTTGCACCCTTATCGGCTTCATATTGGGCTTCTGGGCAGGGCGCCCGCGCGTTACCGTAAGCACCTATGATAAAAACGGCCTTCAGGATTACTCCGAAGACCGTAATAAGAATGCTCCTAAAAAAGAGCTGGACGATGAAGACCGGGACTACATTAGCTAACAGCCTCTGAGTTGGTCAGCAATTAGAAACCGTATCGTGAGCACAACAAGCAATGTCGGCTGCTAATCCAACGCTTGCCTGATATCGCCCAGAATATCTTCAATATGCTCCAAACCGATAGAAAGACGTATCGTACCCTGCTCTATACCCACCTGCAGTCTTTCCTCCTCACTTAGTTTAGAATGCGTACTCGTGGCCGGATGCGTCGCGATAGACCGCGTATCTCCCAGATTCGCAGAGATCGAAAACATCTTCAAGCCGTCCATAAAAGACCGCGCGGCTTCCACACCGCCGTCCAGCACCAGCGTCACAATACCACCACCGGCACGCATCTGCTTCTTCGCGATAGCATATTGTGGATGCGAAGGCAAAAATGGGTACATCACCTTTTTCACTTTTGGATGACTTTCCAGGAATTCCGCCACCTTAAGCGCATTTTCACAATGCCTGTCCATACGGACCGCCAACGTCTCCAGGCTCTTAGACAGCACCCAGGCATTAAACGGCGACATCGCCGGCCCACTGTGCCGTGCAAAACCTTCGATCTCCCTGATCAGTGCATTTGAACCCAGAATAATCCCCCCCAAAGTACGGCCCTGACCGTCGATGAACTTGGTCGCCGAATGGATTGAAATATCTGCACCCAGCCTGATGGGCTGCTGCAGGTAAGGTGTTGCAAAACAATTGTCGATCACCAGTAGCGCGCCGTACTGCTTTGCAAAATTACCCAGCCACTCCAGGTCGATGATGTCGATGCCCGGATTGGAAGGCGTTTCCACAAAGATGATCCGCGTATTCGGCTGTATACCCTGTTCCCATTGTTCCGGCTTGTCCAAATCCGCGTAAGTATAGGTAATACCCCATTTAGAGAACACATTATTGAGCAGCTGGTGCGTAGAGCCAAATACGGAACGGCTCGACAGCACATGGTCGCCCGATTTCAGAAACGTCGCAAAAGTTGTAAAGATCGCTGCCATACCGCTGGCCGTGGCCCAGCCGGCCTCAGAACCCTCCAGAGCAGATATCTTACGGATCAGCTCATCTGTATTGGGGTTTGCGTAACGGCTGTATACATTACCTTCCTTTTCATTGGCAAACAACGCCCGCATGTCCTCAGCATCGTCAAACTTATAACTGGAGGTCAGGTAAAGCGGTACCGAATGCTCCTTATACTGGCTCCTTTCCGCCTGGAGGCGTATGGCAATGGTCTCAAAATTTTCTTGCTGCATATAATTTTGGTCAGTTAGTTTCTTAAATCAGATAGCTGCGCGGTAAGTCGCAGAATCGGGCATCCCTTCAGGTATGAATCTCGTAGGTATACTTCAATTTAGCTGAACGCTCCAGGATATTTGATACCGAACAATACTTTTCAAATGTCATGCTCAGCGCACGCTCCACCTTTTGGGGGCTCAACGCCCCGTAAAGATCAAAATGAATTGTGATCTCTTCGAAAATCTGAGGGATCTCTTCTCTCCGGGTGGCCTTAATGGAGATCTTCACATCGTCCAGAGGCTCCTTCTGTTTGGTCAGTACGTTCACCATATCAATGCCGCTGCAGCCACCCAGCCCTGCAAGGAGCATTTCCATCGGCCTGAAACCTTTACCTTCGCCCCCGATCTCCTGCTTCGCATCCAGTTCCACCTTAAACCCCGAGGCATTTTCAGCCTCAAAATTAAATTTTCCGCTTTTGCGGATCAGATTGATTTCCATAATGTACAAATGTACCAAATTCCGGCCATTTACCATGATCCCGGAACCTACATCTGCTGAATTGAAAGCATATATGGCAATGTGCATCAAATTATGACATTCACCAGAAGCAGTAACCCTCAGACTCCGTAAAATAGCTCACATTTGCGCGCTAATTCCGGCAATATTACCGGCGTCCTGAAAATCCCGAACACAGAAGAACCGCTGCCACTCATAGCCGCATACACCGCCCCGGCTTCATATAATGAAGCCTTCAGCTGTGCAATCTCAGGATAACGGGCAAATACCGAAACTTCGAAATCATTCTTCAGATGCTCCCGCCACTCTGTTACCGGCTGCGCAATCACCTCCTTCAAAGGTACAGCAGGCTTTAGCGGTTTCACTCCCCCATAAGCCTCTGCAGTAGATACATGTATTTCCGGCTTCAGCAGCACTAGATACCAGGCGGAAAGATCAAGTGCCACCGGACTGAACACATCACCCTTTCCCTCTGCATAAACCGGCCTGTTCCTGATGAAAAACGCGCAATCAGCCCCCAATGGGCGCACATAATCTTCCATTTGAGATGTACTGAGTCCCAGCTTAAACTTTTCATTGGCCAGCCTTACGATAAATGCTGCATCCGCAGAGCCGCCACCTAACCCGGCTCCTACCGGAATGTTCTTCAGCAGGCTGATCTCCTGCGCGGGCAGTTTAAAATCCTTCTGAAGTATCGAGAAAGCCTTCAGGCAAATGTTATCGTCCAATACCCCCGGTATTGCCGTTCTGAAAACCCTGAACTGGTTTTGGCGCTCATCCCGACCAGCTGTTGCTGCCTTGCCAGGCAGATCGGTCAGTTCAACGACATCACAGATCCCTACCGGGTAAAAAACAGTCTCCAGGTCATGATAACCATCCGGACGTTTCGCCGTAATGTGCAGCCCAAGATTGATTTTGGAATTGGCGAAATTCAACATACCCTCAGATAGGTCCGGCTTACAGGACCTGGCGGCAAACATACAAAAAAGCTGCCTATCCCGATATCATTAGTATGAGCGCAAAAACACGAATCACTGGAAGTCAGGTAAAACCTTGTTACAAGGCTTTGCTGAAATACAACGGATATTCTTCGTAGCCCTGCGCGAGATAAAACTGATGGGCTTCGGTGCGCCAGATGCTGCTGTGCAACTGGATGCGGTCACAACCACGTTTCCGGGCGATCCACTCAGCATATTTGTTCATTTCCGTACCTATTCCCTTTCCACGCACCGCTTCATCGACGCAGAGATAGCTGACGATGGCAAAATCACCGGCAAGGGCGATCTGTGGTACGAAATGAATCGACATAAAGGCCACGACGACATGCTCAAATTCGCAGACCAGCAATTCATGGTCGGAATGGGCAAGCATTTTAGGCAGTTGTTGTTCGATAAAACCCGGATCTGTCGGATATCTGAGTTGCTCCAATAGTGTCCTGATAATGCCGGCATCCTTTAAGGTTGCTTGTCTGATCAGTTTTTGTTGATCCATTGCTACAATTTACATTTAGTTGATACCGCTAATATGATTAAATCCACTGATTTTTTGAACATTTGTAGTAAAATTTCACCTGGCTGGTTATATTAGCCAGACATCAATTAAAACATGAAGCAATATTTAGACCTGATGCAGCATGTGCTGGAATATGGTACGCAGAAGCACGACCGCACGGGCACGGGTACCATCAGTGTATTTGGCTACCAGATGCGGTTCAACCTGCAGGAGGGTTTTCCGATGGTAACCACCAAGAAGCTGCACCTGAAATCCATTATCCATGAACTGATCTGGTTCTTGAGCGGCGACACCAATATCCGGTACCTGAAGGAAAATGGTGTACGCATATGGGACGAATGGGCAGATGCTGAAGGTAACCTTGGTCCGGTATACGGTTCGCAGTGGCGCTCCTGGCCTGCCCCGAATGGCGGGCATATCGATCAGATTACGAAGGTAGTCGACACCATTAAAAATAACCCGGATTCCCGCAGGATCATAGTTTCCGCGTGGAATGTGGCCGAAGTCGATCAGATGGCCCTGCCGCCATGCCATGCTTTTTTCCAGTTTTATGTAGCTGAGGGCCGGTTGAGCTGCCAGCTGTACCAGCGTAGCGCCGATATCTTCTTAGGTGTACCCTTTAATATAGCTTCTTATGCTTTGCTAACCATGATGGTAGCGCAGGTCTGCGGCCTGAAACCAGGCGATTTTGTCCATACACTGGGCGATGCACACTTGTATAATAATCATATCGAACAGGCAAAACTGCAACTGAGCCGTGAACCGAGGCCGTTGCCGGTGATGGAACTGAACCCGGAGGTAAACAACATCTTTTCTTTTAAATACGAGGACTTTACACTGAAAAGTTACGACCCTCATCCGCACATTAAAGCCGAGGTGGCGGTATGAGGGTAGCCGCTATCGTAGCAATGGCCGAAAACCGGGCCATCGGAAAAGACAATGAACTGCTCTGGCACCTGCCGGAAGACCTGAAACATTTCAAGACGATGACCAGGGGGCATGCCATCATTATGGGCCGTAAGACTTTTGATTCCCTGGGCAAGCCCCTGCCACACCGCCGGAATATCGTGATTACCCGCAATAAACACCTGGAACTGCCTGGCGCCGAGGTTGTGGGCAGTGTGGACGAAGCGCTGGCCCTCTGTGCTGGTGAAGAGGAAGTATTTATCGTGGGCGGTGCAGCAATTTATAAACTGGCTTTACCGCGGACGGATTGCATTTACCTCACCACTGTGCATGCAAGTTATGAGGGCGATGCTTACTTTCCGGAGCTGGAACCTTCGGAATGGAAAGAGACGACTTCAGAGCGGCATGAAGCAGATGAGCGGCATAATGTGGCCTTTACATTTTCCACTTTGGAAAGGCCCTGAAACCGCTTATAAGAAAAAATCCAATAGACGGCCTATTATTTAAAAAAATAATTAGATTTGCCGACTTGTAAAAAATAGATATAGCTGATATAGAATTATAACAACAAACAATGCAGGGTAAAGGTTTTATTAAATTTATGGCAATACTATTGGGTATTGTCTGTGTGTATTCTCTCTCTTTCAACTTTGTAACCTCCAAGGTTGAAAACGACGCAAAAGCTTATGCCAAAGGTGACCCGGAAAAGGAAAAGGCCTATCTGGACTCAATGGCTACAGTACCGGTTTATCCACTGTTTGGGTTCAATTATCAGTTCTGTAAAGGAAAAGAAATCAATCTTGGTCTTGACCTGAAGGGCGGTATGAACGTGACTATGGAAATTTCACTGGGCGAATTGGTGAAATCCCTTTCAGGAAACACCGATGACCCTAATTTCAATAAGGCATTGTCTGCAGCCCAAACCCAGTTGAATGCAGGTGGCAAAGACTTTATCAGTTTGTTTGTTTCTGAGTTTGAAAAGCTTTCTCCTGGAGTGAAGCTGGCCGACTACTTTTCGAATCAGGACAATGCTTCTGTGCTGAAGCCGGATGCAAGCAATGATGAGGTAAAGAGATACCTGTCTAAAGAGGCGACCAGCGCAATTGACCGCTCATTCATCATTATCAGGAGCCGTATCGATGGTTTCGGTGTGGTGAGTCCGAACATGCAGAAGCAGGAAGGTACCAACCGCATCCTGATCGAGATGCCAGGTGTACAGGACAAGGAACGTGTGCATAAGCTGCTTCAGGGATCTGCCGAGCTGCAGTTCTGGCAGGTGTACAGCAACGAAGAAGTGTATCCGGTTATGGAAAACATTAATAAGACCCTTGCCGCTACATTAAAGACAGCAGATACAATTGCTAAGGCTGCTGGAGATACTTCCAAAACTGCCTCAGGAAGTAAACTGGCTAACCTGGCCAAGTCAAAAGACACTAAAGACACTTCTGCTGCTGCACAACGTATTGAAGCCGCAAAATCTAACCCGTTATTTTCTGTAATGACTCCCCCGAGCTATCAGGCTCAGAACGGGCAAATGGCTTTACGTCCGGGACCAGTGGTAGGTTATGTGGCGCAAAAAGATACTGCTAAGGTAAATGCCTATTTTAGAAGACCTGAAATTGCCGCTATCATTCCACAGAGTTATAAGTTTATGTGGAGCGCCAAACCTGAAGATTTGGGAGTTACCACACCAGGTGCTGCTAAAATATTCGGCTTATATGCCATTAAAGTAACTTCTACAGACGGAAAACCCGATCTGGGTGGCGAAGCGATCAGCGATGCCCGTCATGATTATGACCAGAAAGGCAAGCCTGAGGTAACGATGTATATGACCGGTGAAGGCGCTCAGAAATGGAAGAAAATCACTGCTGACGCTTCTGCCGATCCAAATAATAAAAAAGCAATTGCAATCGTACTGGATAACACAGTATATTCTGCCCCTACTGTTCAGAATGAAATCCCAAATGGCATTTCCTCAATCACCGGTAACTTTACCTTAAACGACACTCAGGATTTGGCTAATATCCTGAAGGCGGGTAAACTACCTGCGCCTGCAAGGATAGTGGGTGAATATGTAGTAGGCCCGTCTTTGGGTGAGGTTGCGATACACAACGGGCTTTTGTCCTTCGTACTGGCTTTTGTTGTGATCCTGATCTTCATGGCACTTTATTACAACAAGGCAGGTTGGGTAGCTAACCTGGCACTCGTGATCAATTTGTTCTTCATTATGGGTGTGTTAGTGTCCCTGGGTGCTGTACTAACCTTGCCTGGTATTGCGGGTATCGTATTGGTTATCGGTCTTTCGGTGGATGCGAACATTCTGATCTTTGAAAGGGTGCGTGAGGAGCTGACTGCAGGCCGCCCTACGCCTGTGGCCATCAGCGAAGGTTTTAAACACGCGATGTCCTCTATCATCGACTCTAACGTAACTGTACTTGTACTTGGTGTGATCCTTTACATCTTCGGCAGCGGTCCGGTACAAGGCTTTGCGACTACGCTGTGTATTGGTATCCTGTCTTCATTGTTCTGTGCAGTGCTGATCTCCCGTCTGGTATTTGATTACCTGCTGGAGAAAAAATCGAACATCACCTTTGGTAACAAAATGACGATCCATGCCTTCAAGAACATGGCATACAATTTTGTTGGTCACAGGAAAAAATACTATACCATTTCTTCTATCATCATCATCCTGGGTGTGATTTTCTATTTCAAAAACGGTGGTCTTAACCTGGGTATCGACTTCAAAGGTGGAAGGACCTATATCGTGCATTTTGACAAGGGCATGAACACGGAAGACGTAAAATCTAAACTGAACGTTGTGTTCCCTGAATCAGAAACCATCGTAAAGACCGCAGGTGCGGATAACGAACTGAAGATCACAACGACTTTCCACATTACCGATACCGACACTGGTGCAGATAAACTGGTGGAAAAGGCGCTGACCGACGGGCTAGACCAAACAGGTGCCAAATATAAGATCGAAAGCAATGAGAAGGTAGGTCCAATTATTGCCAGTGACATCGTTTACGGTGCTTATGGTGCGATCCTGTTCTCCTGTCTCGTAATGTTCTTTTATATAGTGGTGCGATTCAAGAAACTGAACTATGGTCTTGGTGCAGTAATCGCCTTGTTCCATGACGTGCTTCTGGTACTGTCGTTCTATACAATCCTGGACGGCGTAATGCCCTTTCCGCTGGAGATCGGACAGGACTTTATCGCTGCAATCCTTACGGTGATGGGTTATACGATGACGGAAACCGTAGTTGTATTTGACCGTATCCGTGAGAAACTGGGCGAAGCCGGTAAAGACGACCTTCATGGCGAAGAAAGGAACCAGCTGATCAATTTCGCATTAAACAGTACCCTAAGCCGTACAATACTAACTTCACTGACCGTATTCTTCGTGTTACTGGTGATCTTTATCTTCGGCGGCGCAAGCATCAGGGGCTTTATCTTCGCGCTGCTGATTGGGCGTATCATTGGTACTTACTCTTCGCTCTGCATCTCTACTCCTATCGTGATCGATTTGGGCAGCAATAAAAAGAAGTAAGCGAAAGCAACCTAATATAAATTAACTGACAAAGGGCACCCATAGGGTGCCTTTGTTGTTATAAAAGGATATCTTTGATTGAACTGGTTTATGGGAACAAACAAGATAAAACTGATAGAATGCCCACGTGATGCCATGCAGGGCATCCACAAATTCATTCCGACGGAGCTAAAAGCAGAGTATCTGAATACGCTGCTGCAGGTAGGATTCGATACACTTGACTTCGGCAGTTTCGTATCACCCAGGGCAGTGCCGCAAATGCAGGACACTCGTAAAGTACTATCCAGGCTGGATATCTCCACCACAGTTACGCGCTTGCTGGCCATCGTAGCCAACCTAAGGGGTGCAGAGGAGGCTGCGGGCTTTGAGGAGATCAGTTACCTGGGGTTTCCATTTTCCGTCTCGGAGACCTTTCAACAACGAAACACAAATTCCAGCATTGTACAATCTGCTGAGATGGTGAAAAGAATATTAGAGCTGTGTGACCGCAATGGAAAGACGGCTATCGTTTATATTTCCATGGGATTTGGTAATCCCTATGGTGACCCCTGGACCCCTGAAGTGGTTAAGCATTGGATGGAGCAACTAGTAGCCTACGGAGTAAATATATTTGCCTTATCGGACACAACAGGCGAGAGTACGCCGGAAAAGATTAGCACCCTGCTTCCATTACTGCAAGATTGTTTTATAGATACAGAGATCGGGCTGCATCTGCACAGCACGCCGGAGACCAGCCGGGAAAAGATTGCTTCTGCCTATAATGCGGGCTGCCGTAGGTTTGACAGTGCGCTGAGAGGCTTTGGCGGCTGCCCTATGGCTAAGGATGAACTTACAGGCAACCTGGCGACGGAAGAATTGATCTCCTATCTTTCGGAACAAGGTTTAGAACTTGGACTGGATATGAAGAAATGGCAGGAAGCAATGGTATTTTCTTCCAGTATCTTTGGCCCGTAACTAGGGTTCAGGTATGTTTGACCATTTTTACATGCCGGATACCAGCTTCGTCAAAGTGGTCCCCCTCGGGCATGAAACCGAACCTTGAATAAAGTCTGACTGCGTCCAGTTGAGCATGCAGGTAAATGTAATCTGCATTGGCCGGAAGGTCTGAAAGAACAGCAGCCAGCAGCGCCTGCCCTATCCTTTTACCACGGTGAGGCTTCAGCACGGCAAAGCGTTCAAGTTTATAACCCTTATCAGTCTTACGCCAGCGGGCGGCACCACAAGGCTCACCATTGATCGTTGCCAGAAAATGTACGGCTTCGTCTTCATGTTCCCACTCGAGTTCAGGAGGACAGTGCTGTTCTTCCACAAATACGGCTTTCCTTACAGCAAATGCTTTTTCCAAATCGTTCTGAGTATTGATTTTATCTACCTGAAGTGAGTCCATTTTTCCTGAATGTTTGAATGTATTGTTATATGCAAAAAAAGCGCCATAAGTTTAACTTCTTATGACGCTTTCTTTAAGGTATTGCTAACCAGGATTTATAGTTTATCACTGGCGTCTTTACAGTTGAGATCTTCGAAAGCCTGGGTAAGACGCTTAACAAAATTTTCCTCGCCCTTACGTAACCATACACGCGGATCATAATATTTTTTATTAGGCTTATCTTCACCTTCGGGATTGCCGATCTGAGCTTGCAGATATGCTTCGTTCTTCAAATAATATTCGTGAATACCTTCCCAGAATGCCCATTGCATGTCGGTATCAATGTTCATCTTGATGGCTCCGTAAGAAATTGCTTCTCTGATCTCCTCCTGAGAAGAACCTGAACCGCCATGGAATACGAAGTTGATCGGCTTCTCGGCCGATAGTCCAAATTTTTCACGGATGAAGTCCTGTGAATTTTTCAGGATTACAGGCTGAAGCTTTACATTGCCTGGCTTATATACACCATGCACGTTACCAAAAGCAGCGGCTACGGTAAATTTATCGCTAACCTTGCTCAGTTCCTCATAAGCATAAGCCACTTCAGATGGTTGGGTATAGAGCTTTGAGCTATCAACATCACTATTGTCAACACCATCTTCCTCTCCGCCGGTAACACCCAGCTCGATTTCGATGGTCATGCCCATTTTAGACATACGCTCAAGGTATTTGGCAGAGATCTCCATATTTTCTTCAATGGACTCTTCCGAAAGGTCCAGCATGTGCGAAGAGAACAGTGGCTTTCCATGTTCTGCAAAGAATTTCTCACCATGATCAAGTAATCCGTCGATCCATGGCAGCAGTTTTTTAGCGGCATGGTCAGTATGCAGTATTACTGCTACGCCATAGTGTTCTGCCAGCAGGTGCACATGCTTGGCAGCCGATACTGCACCGAGGATGCAGGCCTGAAGGCCTTCGTTATTCAGTGTCTTTCCTGCATAGAATTGCGCCCCGCCATTGGACAATTGGATGATCACCGGAGAATTGACCGCCTTCGCCGTTTCCATAACTGCATTGACGGTATTCGTACCGGTAACATTTACTGCTGGTAATGCGAACTGGTGTTTCTTTGCCTGTTCAAACAATTCCTGAACAGCATCTCCATAAATTACTCCCTTGTAACCTTTTAAACTCATTTTTAATATTTTAATGTATGCCGAAGTTAGCAAAAATATCGGGTCGGGCAAAGCCAAAGCTGTATTATCTATGAACTGTTCCCGAATTTTTTCGTTTCTTTGTAGTCGCATTTTCAAGAAATAACATGGCTTGGTTTAGAAGAGAAAAAAAAGGAATAAGTACCTCTACCGAAGAAAAGAAAGAAGCACCGGATGGCTTATGGAATAAGTGTCCGAATTGCAAAAAGCCCTTGCATACTGCTGATCTTGTAGAAAACAAGTATGTTTGCCAATACTGTGACTATCATTTAAGGATAGGTTCCAAAGAATATTTCCAGGTGCTGTTCGATGACAACGAGTTTAAGGAACTGTTCGGCAACCTGAAATCTGGTGACCCGCTGAATTTCGTGGATACAAAACCCTACAAGGACAGACTGGTGGAAAGTTCAGCTAAGACCGGCCTCAAAGACGCAATCCGTGCTGCACATGGTAAGATTGAAGGGGAAGACCTGGTCGTTGCCTGTATGGACTTTAATTTTATTGGCGGTTCAATGGGTTCTGTTGTTGGTGAGAAGATAGCCCGTTGTATCGATTATTCTATCAAACACAGGATTCCTTTCCTGATGATTTCGAAGTCGGGCGGTGCCCGGATGATGGAAGCTGCCTTTTCACTGATGCAAATGGCCAAGACTTCTGCGAAACTTGCTTTACTGAGCCAGGCAAAAATACCTTATATTTCCTTACTGACCGATCCCACTACAGGTGGTGTAACCGCCTCTTATGCAATGCTGGGTGATATTAACATTGCCGAACCAGGCTCACTGATCGGGTTTGCGGGGCCAAGGGTCATTAAAGAGACCATCAAGAAGGATCTGCCTAAAGGCTTCCAGACTGCCGAGTTTGTATTGGAGCATGGCTTCCTTGATTTCATCGTTGACCGCCGTCAGATGAAGGCCAAACTGGCCACTTTTATCAAAATGATGAATCATTAGTAAAGATCTCGAGAAAGAGGTCGCAGCTCATCATTTAAAAACAGAAATTCCATAAAATATAAAAAGGGCCTCAATTGAGGCCCTTTTCGTTGTGTATTTGGTTTTAGATCGTGTTGTGTGCGTACTATTTAATGGCAGGATCAGTAGACATCGAATAAGGGAAGTCAGCCTCATTGGCACCGCGCTGTTTATTTGGCGTAGCTGACATATCAAAGTCGAGTACTGCGCCTTTTTGCAGGGCCGTATGGCTCAGCCAGTTTTTAGAATAGGCAGCACCATTCACCTTCAATGCATTTACATAACGATTGTCATCACTGTTTTTCGGTGCGTTGATAATGATTTGTTTGCCATTTTCAAGGTTCAGCGTTACCTTTTTGAAATATGGAGTTCCCAATACATACTGATCTGTAGCAGGTGTTACCGGATAAAAACCAAGCGCACCAAATACATACCATGCCGAGGTTTGTCCATTGTCCTCGTCGCCGCAATAACCATCAGGTGTAGCCTTATACATCCGGTTCATGGTCTCGCGGACCCAGTACTGGGCCTTCCAAGGTGCACCACCATAGTTGTAAAGGTAGATCATGTGCTGGATCGGCTGATTGCCATGCGCATACTGGCCCATATTGGCAATCTGCATTTCGCGGATCTCATGAATCACTCCCCCATAGTAGCTATCATCGAAGATCGGCGGCAGCGTGAAAACAGAATCCAGTTTTTGAACAAATTTATCATTACCACCCATAAGTTTGGCCAGGCCAGCTATGTCCTGAAACACCGACCATGAATAGTGCCAGCTATTTCCTTCAGTAAAGGCGTCGCCCCATTTGAACGGATTGAACGGCGACTGGAACTGTCCGTCTTTATTTTTGCCGCGCATCAGACCATAGGCCGGGTCAAACAGATTCTTATAGTTCATCGCGCGTTTCTTGTAAATATCGATCTCAGATGCAGGCTTGCCCAAAGCTTTGCCCAGCTGGTAGATTGCAAAATCATCATATGCGTATTCCAGTGTTCTGGCTGCATTTTCATTAATTTTCACATCGTAAGGCACATAACCAAGCTCATTGTAATATTTCACACCATAACGTCCTACTGCAGGCATTGGTCCTTCATTATTCGCTCCATGTTTCAACGCTTCCCATAATACATTCATATCCTGTCCACGGATGCCTTTCAGATAAGCATCAGCGACCACAGAAGCAGAATTGTTGCCTACCATTACACTAGCCAAACCAGGGCTTGACCATTCGGGCAGCCAGCCGCCTTCTTTAAAATCATTAGCCAGGCCCTGCTGCATTTCCCGGTTGATTTCCGGATACATCAGGTTCAGGAAAGGATAGAGGGCACGGAAGGTGTCCCAGAAACCCGTTCCCGCAAACATATAGCCAGGAAGCACCTTACCATTATAAGGGCTCCAATGCATTACTTTGTTACTGGCATCTATCTCATAAAGTTTGTTCGGGAAGAACAAAGTACGATAAAGACAAGAATAAAAAGTACGGATCTGGTCAATCGTACCGCCTTCCACGCTTACACGGCTCAAGGTCTTGCTCCATACAGCCTTAGCCTTATCTTTTGTCGCTTCAAAACTGTCGTTTGCCAATTCACGTTTCAAGGAGATATCAGCTTGTTCTATGCTGATAAATGAAGAAGCGACCTTCATGTTCACCTTCTCGCCTTTGGCCGTTTTAAAACCTACTACAGCACCCACGTGATCATCTGTCAGTTCAAGTACATCTTTGGCAAGCTCATTGCCTTTCCAGGAACTCGCAGAAACGAATGGCTTGTCAAAATAAATGACAAAGTAGTTTTTGAAGTTCTCCGGTACCTTGTGTGAATGTTTAGTGCTATAACCTACGATCTTGCGTTCGGAAGGAATAATCTTAATATAGGAACCCTTATCAAATGCATCCACTACAACATAAGATTCATCCGACTTCGGAAAAGTGAACCGGAACTGTGCAGCCCTTTCGGTTGGCGCGATCTCTGTAGTCACATCTGCATCAGCCAGATATACGCTATAATAATAAGGTTTTACAATCTCCGCCTTGTGCGAAAACCAGCTTGCACGGTCATCCTGGTTGAACCGGAGCTTACCGGTTACCGGCATTATCGCAAACTGACCATAGTCATTCATCCAGGGTGAAGGCTGATGGGTCTGTTTGAAGCCGCGGATCTTGTCCGCATCATAGGTATAGGCCCATCCGTCACCCATCTTACCGGTTTGCGGTGTCCAAAAGTTCATGCCCCAAGGCACGGCAATGGATGGATAAGTATTGCCGTTAGACAATGAAGGCTTACTCTGGGTGCCCATTAGTGGGTTGATCCATTCTACAGGATCATTCACCTTTTCAACATACTGGGCAAAGCTGCCCAGAGATGCCACAACAAGTGAGGCGGTTAACAGTTGTTTAATCATATTTTATAGGTTCATCATGTGTATGCCGAAAAACGGTCAGATACATTCTGGTTGTTTGGTTTTCTGTAGGCTCTAAGTTTAAATCGTTTTAGCAATTTAACACAAATAAACATATTTATGTGTAATATCCCAATCCCCCCAGCCTGTTATTTGACGCCAATATAAAGTTATTTTCAGAAATCAGAAAAGTACAGAAGGCCGGAAAACAAAAAACACGGCCTTTTAGGGCCGTGTTTTATTTTTGTTACCTTTAGGCTATTCTGTGCCTGGCACAGTTCCTGGCTCATGGCTTGAGCCCAGCGGCCTGTTTTTACGTTCCGGCGTTTTACTAAAACCTGTCCGGTCAAAATGCGCTGCCGAGGAAGTCTCCCCAGATGTTTCATTTTCGACATTCCGGTCCGATTCCTTCAGCACCGTTTTCTTTTTATCCTGATCTTTCTTTTCAATAGTATTCATAGCAGATGTGTTAAGTGAATGAATTATACATTTCCACTTAATTAACAACCATAGACACAATCTGTTTGATTTTTTCTACTACCTGGTCCAGCTCATCCCTGGTATTGTATTTACTGAAGGAGAACCTGACAGACGGGCGTTCAGGATCGGTACCTATAGCTGTCAGCACATGAGAACCAATATTAGAACCGGACGAGCAGGCACTTCCCCCAGATGCCGAGACACCGTTGATATCCAGGTTGAACAGCAACATATCAGCCATATCAGAAGGCGGAAAGGATACGTTAAGCACGGTATATAAGCTTTTATCTGCATCCGTCTCTCCGTTAAACTGTACGTCAGGTATTTCAGCCAGCAGACGCGTTTTAAGGTAATCCTTCAGCCCCTGTATATAATTTTGGTGCAGGTCCATATCCCTGTATGCCAATTGCAGGGCCTTAGCCAGACCAGCTATGCCATAAACATTCTCGGTACCACCACGCATATTGCGTTCCTGCGCACCTCCAAAGATCATAGGGCCAATCTTGATATCATGATTGATATAAATAAAGCCCGCTCCCTTTGGGCCATGCAGCTTGTGCGCCGAGCAGGCCAGGAAGTGTACCTTCAGCCTACGCACATCATGCGGATAGTGCCCCATGGTCTGCACGGTATCACAGTGATAAATGGCATGATATTGCGAACACAGTTCCCCTACCCGGTCGATATCGGTCAATGTTCCGATTTCATTATTGGCATGCATCAGGGAAACAAATGAACGTTCATTATCTCGCAAAAGCTCCTCCAGATGTCTATAGTCTATATTGCCCTTATCATCAACATCTACAAAACTGAGTTTATCAATAACACCCTGCTGCAATAAAGCAGTGAGCGTATGTTCAACTGCATGATGCTCAATACGGGAAGTGATGGCATGCCGCAGGTTAAAGGCAGCGATACCTCCCCGTATAGCGGTATTGTCCGCCTCAGTACCACCGGAAGTAAAGAAGATCTCAGCAGGAGCAGCATTCAATAAGCCCGCAACTGTTTTTCTGGCTTTTTCGATCAGCGTGCGCACCTCCCTGCCCTGTGCATGTATAGATGACGGATTACCATAATAACGCTGCATAACATCGGTCATTTCGGTGATTACTTCCGGGTCGAGAGGCGTTGTAGCCGCATTGTCCAGATAAATCCTTTCCATTTAGCTTAACTTTAAAATTTCCCTGATATCTGCAATGATCTTAGCAGCAAGGTTCTCTGCCACAGTTTCGGTACTGGCCTCACTATAAATCCTGATGATCGGCTCCGTATTGGATTTCCTCAAGTGTACCCATTCCTTGTCAAATTCAACCTTCAATCCGTCAATGGTTGTATGTGGTTGGCTTTTGTAGCGTTCCTGCACCTGGAGCAGCAGGCCGTCTATATCCATTTCCGGCGTAAGGGTAATCTTGTTCTTGGAGATATGGTAAGCAGGATAACTGCTGCGCAATACGGATATAGATTTACCATATTTGGCCAGGTGGGTTAGAAACAATGCAATGCCCACAAGCGCGTCCCGTCCATAGTGGAGTTCAGGATAAATGACACCCCCGTTACCCTCTCCGCCGATAATCGCATTCACCGCCTTCATCTGATTCACAACATTGACCTCGCCTACCGCCGCAGCATGATATTTACGTCCTGCCTTTTCCGTAACGTCGCGCAATGCGCGGGTAGAAGAAAGATTAGAGACCGTGTTCCCGGGGGTATGCGTCAAAACGTAATCTGCAATGGCCACCAGCGTATACTCCTCGCCAAACATGCTGCCATCCTCATTGACAAAGCAGAGGCGGTCTACATCGGGATCTACCACAATGCCCAGGTCGGCATTCTTCGTCTGAACCAGTCTGGCGATCTCCGTCAGGTTTTCAGGCAGCGGCTCCGGGTTGTGCGGAAAATGACCATCAGGCTCACAGTACAATTCGTACACAGTCTCCACACCCAGCGCCTTTAATAATGCAGGTACAAATATGCCGCCGGTAGAATTCACGCAATCAACAGCGATCTTGAAACCGGCCGCTTTAATGGCAGCCACATCAACCAGTGGTAACGCCAGGATCAGGTCAATATGCTTCTGAAGATAAGTGTCATTTTTTGTAATACTGCCCAATTCATCTACACCGGCAAACTCAAAAGCCGCATTTTCCGCGATCTCCAGAACTTCCTTACCATCCGCATCACTAATAAACTCGCCCTTTTCATTCAGTAGCTTCAACGCATTCCATTGCTTGGGATTGTGGCTTGCCGTAAGGATAATTCCCCCTGCAGCCTTTTCCAGCGGAACAGCAATTTCCACAGTCGGTGTAGTAGACAGGCCGAGATCCACTACTTCTATACCAAGACCCTGCAGTGTTCCGGCCACCAAATTATTCAGCATTTCACCAGATATCCTGGCATCACGGCCCAATACGATCTTCCTGCGACCTGTCTTTGCAGTTACCCAGGAGCCATAAGCTGCAGCAAATTTTACGATATCAATTGGGGTCAGTCCTTCACCGGCAATTCCGCCGATCGTGCCCCTTATTCCCGAAATAGATTTTATCAGTGTCAAGGTCTGTTTATTTTTTCCAAAAGTAGGAAAAAATGGACAAAAGCCTCTACAGGCAAATAATCCCCCGCCATACTTGACAAAACACTATCTTTGTCCCTTTCTAAAACAACAAAGTACAGTGCCATGCAGCGGAAGTGGTTTCAATATTGGTTTAACTCCCCTTTTTATCATGTCCTTTACAGCCAGCGGGACGATGCCGAAGCAGAATTCTTAATTGACAATCTTTCCGCCTACCTCAGGCCCCAGGCCGGGTCCAGGATACTGGACATTGCCTGCGGAAGAGGGCGCCATGCCGTTTACCTGCATAAAAAAGGATACGATGTGACCGGCATAGACCTTTCGGAGCAAAATATCCGTTATGCGCAGCAGTTCGAGCAGAAGACCCTTCATTTCTTTGTCCATGATATGCGCAGGCTGGCCTTTATCAACTACTTCGACATCGCGCTGAACATGTTTACCAGCTTTGGCTATTTTGAAAGCGAAAAGGACCATGTAAATGCACTCAAAGCCTTCAGGAAAGGGCTGAAAACTGACGGCACACTGGTCATCGATTATTTCAACACCCAGAAGATCGTCAGTAACCTCACACATCAGGAGATAAAGACCCTGGAAGGCATCGAGTTCCACTTGCATAAATTCGTGTCCGGAGGCAAGATCATCAAACACATCAACTTTGAACACAGAGGTAAGGCATATGCCTTTGAAGAAAGGGTGCAGGCTTTTACACTTACTGATTTCGAGCGTATGTTCGAAAAGAGCGGACTGCAGATAGCTGCCACCTTTGGCAGTTATGCACTGGAGCCCTACGATGAGATTCATTCTGACCGTCTGATCTTAATCTGCAAGAAAGCATGATCGAAAGTTTACAGCAATTTGATGTCGAACTGTTCCTGAAGATCCACCGCGGGCTGGCCAATCCCTTCTTTGACTGGCTGATGCCCCTGATGCGCAACAGGTTTACCTGGGCTCCGCTCTATCTCTTCATCATCATCTTTTGTGTACGGGAATACAGGAAAAAAGGCTGGTACATCATCGGTATGTTGCTTTTCACTTTCGCCATGGGCGACCTGATGGCCTCAAGGCTCATCAAACCTGCCATGCTGAGACTCAGGCCATGCAATGAGCCAGCACTGATCAACGAGATCATTCACAGAGTGCCCTGCGGTTCAGGCTACAGCTTTCCTTCGGCACATGCCACCAACCATTTTGCCCTGGCAGTTTTCCTGATTATGATATTTTATAAACGATGGAAACCAATATTGCCCCTGGGGCTCTTCTGGGCCTTCATCATTTCGTTCGCCCAGGTCTATGTAGGTGTGCACTATCCCGTTGACGTCATCACCGGAGCGCTCCTGGGAACAATTATTGGCCTGACCACCTCAAAACTTTTCCGTACACTGCAACCCGAATTATAATGGAAATCTGGAAGCTCCTCATTTTATTTTTAAGCGCCTTTTTGGGCGGATGCGCCATCTTCCTGGTTAGGAGCGATAAATCACAACTCCTTAAGCTGATCTTATCCTTCAGTGGCTCCTATCTTTTTGCCATTACGGTATTGCACCTGATTCCGGATGCTTACCACGGCAGCGAGTCTGAAGAAATCGGTGTGTTTATACTAGCCGGCTTCCTGTTGCAAGTCTTCCTCGAACAGTTCTCAGAGGGAGTCGAACACGGACACATCCACAGGCACCATGAGCATCATGTTTTTCCCTACGGCATCATGATCAGCCTTTGCCTTCATGCCTTTCTGGAAGGGATGCCCCTGGCCAAGGACCAGCACAATGCCCTTATCTTCGGAATTGCCCTTCATCACATTCCTGCGGCTTTTGCATTAAGCAGTATACTAGTCCAGAATCGTTATCAGAAAAACAAGGTCGTGTTCTTTATTTCGCTGTTCGCATTGATGGCACCGCTTGGCTTTTATGTGAGTAACGGCCTGAGCAATGGTTCTATTGGTGGCATTGAAGCCTATTTCAATAAGATCATGGGCATTGTCATCGGTATCTTCCTGCACATTTCCACTACGATCCTGTTCGAGTCCAGCGTGGACCACAAGGTAACCAAACGCAAAATGATCGCGGTGCTTTGTGGCCTTGCAGTAGCACTGATCGGCTATTTCAGTTCCGGTCATGGTCATAGCCATTAAGCTGCGACCGACCGGGTGTTTATCCTCTCATTTTATCCAGTAGTAGATTCAGTTGCTCCGCCTCTGCTTCCGTCAGGTTTGCAGATATAATATCGGAGATACTTACTTCCCTGTCCATCTGCTCCAGCAAGAAAAGTCCTTTTTCGCTGATCAGGATATCTACCGCCCGTTTATCTGATCCGTTGGCCGATTTAACCACCAGACCCTTCTGCACCAACCGTTCCACAATCCTGGAAGCATCACTCATTTTGTCCAGCATCCTGTGCCGGAGCAGGTTTATCGTAGACGGGTTCGGGTACTGCCCCCGTAAGATCCTGAGTATATTGAACTGCTGGGTTGTAATATCATAAGGTGTAATTACCTGCTTCAGCCTGTCTATACACCAGGCATAAGTAAACAGTACATTCACAATGGCCTGCTGGTACCCGCTCTCAAATCTGGAAGTATGTGTTTCTGTCTGCAACTGCATGCGCGATCAATTTTTCGTTAACTGCATCATCCCAGATCAGTTAAGCAATTTAACGACCAATTTTTTTTCGAGGTGCTGTTGAAGATACCTTCCATTCCCATGATTGGTCCAGATCTGCTCGGGCTTCACACGGTCAACAGTAAGCAGGATATCGTCCCAATCGGCGTGATCCGAGATCAACAACTGCAGCGGGTTTCCCTGCTGAAGATATTTCCAGCCCGTTGCAAACACCCTGACGACATTTACAGCCCTGAAATAACTATTGAAGACCATTGGTGGTACCATATAAATCATATGATCCTTTTGCTGCTTCATCAGCTTTCTGTCGTATACTTCATATTTACCAAGTGTAATCCCCATCTCTTCATAAATGCGGGCAAAAGGCACTATACTGTGGTGAAGCAATATCCTCTTTTCTGTACAATACTTACTAATTAAACTAATGAGCCGCTGGGACTTACCCAATGCATAAGCACCGAGCATGATATTTCCGCGGACATCATTCAGTTTCAATACTTCTCCCACTGCATCCGGATGCGAAAAATCAGGGTCCGCAAATGTCGTTTCGGTAATCAGCACATTTGCCCCAACCAATTCGACCGGTTCGCAGGTCAGGTCCGGCTGCAATTTATAATCGCCCGTGTAAAGATACCTTACCCCCTGATATTCCATCAGAACCATTGCCGATCCAAGCATATGCCCCGCCGGAAGGAAACTGATCTTCACGCCATTCAGCAAAAACTCATGCCTGTAACCGTAAATATGAAACCTCTGGGCCGCAAAGCGCTTATACCGATGCTCCATAAAGCGCTGCGTAGGCCCTGTGCAGTAGACTTCCCCATTGCCGCCTACAGCATGGTCACCATGGGCATGAGAGATCACCGCTCTTGGTACCGGAAACTTAGGATCCAGATAAAACTGGCCATAACGGCAATACAGGCCCGTATTGTCCAGGACAATAAAATCATCCAGTATCACTTATCGCCCTCCTGTGAAAAACTCATGCAACTCCATCACCTGGGCGACCAGTGAATGCCGCTCGTCGTTATAAATAATCCTGTCCGCCATCTTTATCTTCTCCTCATCTGTAAGTTGCTTATCCATACGTATCCTTACTGCATCGGCAGATACGCCGTCACGTTGCATTACCCACTGCAATCGTTGTACTTCGGGCGCAACTACCAGGATATTGACGTCACACATTTTATAAGAACCACTTTCAAACAATAATGCAGCTTCTTTCAATACATAAGGACTATCCGGCGATATCTTGGACACCCAGGCATCAAATGCCCTGAAAACAGCTGGATGTACCAGGGCATTAAGCTTTTCCAATTCCTTTATGTCATTAAAGACAATATTTCCGATATGTTTATTGTTCAGTGCACCATTGTCAAAATAACTCTCGCTGCCAAATGTATCTCTGATACCATTCATCAGCAAAGGATCAGTAGTCATTATAGCCTTAGCCGCATTGTCTGCATAAAACACCGGGACACCTAAGGTTTCAAATATCCGGCACACCGTGGTCTTGCCACTCCCTATCCCACCTGTAATTCCTGCCTTAACCATTATTTTTCAATGATAAAATCTACCTTCGCCGGCGAAACCGAAATCAGTTTACAATGATCGGGAAACCTGTTGATCCTTACCCTGAGCCGGTGATGGCCCATCGTCTTCCATTCCTCAATGTCCACTATGGCATCCATATAGTTTTCGTTGATCTGCTGATATTTAGATAAGGGTACCAGGAAGGTTACCTTTACTTTTTTCGGAAAAAGCCTGATGTCCTCGTATTCTCTGTTGTTCATGACATTGAGCGTCAGTTCCACTGTTTTCTCCGTAAATTCATCTACAGGTATCCTCACTTCAGCTGTGGCCGGAAAAATATTTACATTTTTCATATTATTACGCATCATGGCAATACGCGCTACAGTAGTAGACTGCATGTCATAAAGCCTCAGTGTGTCAGTCGGCCATTCACCGATCCGCTTCAATTCCTTGTCAGGTCCCAGTAAGGTCACATGATCCGGATTGAGGACAATGTCATTAGCTATCCCATACTGTTTTGCAAAACTAAAATCATATACCAGCTTCACCGGCACCTTCTTTACTGCCCTTTGGGAAAAATCAAAATACAATGTATCCGGCACGACAGACATAATCCGCTGAGAAGTCTCCAGTTGGCGGTTGATATCAGCCAATTGTTCAGAGAACACGATAAAGTTCCTGCTGTTCAGTTTTTCAAGGCTAATCGCAATTGATTGCGGTTTAATCCTTAGCCTTGCAAAAAGCAACTGCCAGCCCGTACCTTCTACCTGAAGGTCTACCGTATCCGACTGTAAAGCATGAAAAGCCTTTTTTTGCGGAAAGTTCTTATACACCAGTACCGTTTTTGCCGAATACCTGTATTTATTGTTCAGTGACAGGAAAAGCCATGCGATAACCGCCATTAGCAAACAGGTGAACAGCGTCAGAATCCGCTTTCTTTCTATGATCGTAAGCTTTATTAATGGCATAGCAGTAAAATAACGAAAAAAAATCAGCTGAGTCCAAAAAAAAACCGCCCGGATAAACGAGCGGCTTCCTTAATCTTTAACAACCGATCAGGCCTTAGCCGCCTCAGCCGGTTTAGGAGCCGAGGCCTTCGTTGCTTCCAGCGAAACCGCTGACTTGTCAAAACGGATCTTGGTGCCACCTTCTACTTCGATCAGGAAAGTCGTATCGTTCATATCTACGATCTTACCATGTATCCCTGCAGTAGTTACAATCTTATCGCCACGTTTTAATCCTTCCACCAGTTTCTTATGTTCCTTTGCCTTTTTCATCTGTGGTCTGATCATGAAAAAGTAGAACACGATCATAATCAGCACCATTGGAACCAGCGTACCCAGCATATTACCTCCACCGGCAGCCTGCAATATCAAATTTAATGTCATAGTCTATATATTGTTATTCTGTAATTTCTCCAACTAAAAGCAGCTGAACAGTACTGTTCAATGCGTTTGATATCACATTTATAGGCTTATTCACTGCTCCAACCGGTTTACCTTCGCTATGAAATACCACCTTTAACTCACTCGACTTGCCGGGAAGTATAGGATCTTTCGGCGGCTCAGGCACGGTGCAGCCGCAGGTCGCGATAGCTTCCTTAATGATCAGCGGCTTTGCACCGGTATTCTTGAATTTAAAGCTATAGCTTACCAGCTCACCTTTTTTAATCTTTCCGAAATCATACCGTTCCGTTTCGAAATTCAACACCGGTCCATCCTTATGCAGAGAGTCCGCAGGTACGTCTGTCGTTTTGGCAACTTCCGTACTGTCCGCTCCCGATGCGGTTTTGTCTGACTGTTGACACGCTGCAAGTATAAGCGTCGTACATGCTACTAATAGAACTTTTTTCATATTGGTTATTCTTCAATTAATCCGCGACCAGCTTTCTTGATACTGTTAGTCCGCTTCAGGTCACCCATTATCTTGTCCAAGATACCGTTTATAAACGAATTACTCTTCGGTGTACTGTAATCTTTTGATAAATCAAGATATTCGTTGATCGTCACCTTTACTGGTATCGAAGGAAAATTCATCAGTTCACAGATCGCCATTTTCATCAGGATCGTATCCATAAGCGCGATCCGCTCAGACTCCCAGTTTTTTGTACGCTCTGCAATCAAAGCCTGGTAATCCTTGTCATACTTCAAAGTATATACAAAAAGGTCTTCCACAAATTTCCCGTCCTCATCCCAATCCTGACTGATCGGGGTGAGCTTGTTCGAAAAAGGATCTTCACTCACAAAATTCTTAATCGTTTTTGCCACCATACCCTGCATCACTTCCTTATCGACAGACCAGTTGATAAATTTGTCTTCAAAAGCCTGAATAATATTGTGGCTTTTCAGGATAATCTTCCTGAAGATATACTTGATGATCGTTTTAGATTCCTCCAGTTCGTTCACAGGATCCGCAAGGTAATCTGCGTATTCCTGCGTAACTTTCAGTGTATTGAAGATTGCCTTCACGAACTCGGGATCTGCCATCCAGTTGATCCTGTATTTTTTTACAGCCGCAATGTATTCAGGGTTTTCCTTCAGTGTTACCGCAAATTTATTGAGCTGCAGCTTCAGGTTAGGGTTTTTATCCTCAGCGGTTGGCAAATGTTTATTTGCTCTTTCCGTAGCGTCAATGCTGGTATATTCTGTGATCTCTACGAGCAGCGAAAGCATCCACATATACATCTCATAGACGTCATCGATACTCTTCATCAGCGCTTTTTTCGCAGCCGTAAGGTCCTTTTTTTCTGTCATGTGCCAAGCAAATATATTTTGCAGGGCTTTAATTCTTAAATGCCTTCTGTTTAACATGAATGTAAGAACGAGTGGTGTATTACCTGTTTATTTAATTAAAATGATGATTTTATTTTTTTAATATCAATGATTCTCTGCTCAGCTATGCGGTTGGCCGCCCAAACTGTAGGAATGTTGTCCTTTTTGGACATCTTGATTACGTCACGTGTTGCGTTATAGATATTTTCAGTTAGTTGTGTAGTGCGTTTTTTACCATAACCGGTCAGTTCGGAATAACAACTGATCAGTCCGCCCGCATTGATGAGATAATCAGGTGCAAAAAGAATTCCCTTCTCCAGTAGCTTCTTACCATGCACCTGCTCATCGGCCAGCTGGTTATTCGCAGAACCGGCAATGATCGCGAACTTCATTTTATCAATGGTCCGGTCATTTACAGTGGCCCCAAGTGCACATGGGGCATAGATATCTGCATTGAGCCCGAATATCTTGTCAGCAGCTATAGGCTTAGCCTTATAGGTTCTCGCCACATGCTGCAACCGGTCCTCGTTAATGTCGCTGATGTATACCTCTACGTTTTCAGCCCTCAGCAGTTCTACCAGATGCTCGCCCACATTTCCTATTCCCTGTACAACCACGGAACGCCCTGCCAGCATATCGGTACCGAAGACCTCTTTGACACATGCCTTGATCCCAAGGTATACACCCTTAGCGGTAGTCGGAGAAGGATCCCCTGCTCCTCCCAATGATTCAGGCACACCCGTCACATGAGTAGTCTCCATGCGGATATATTCCATGTCACGCGTATTCGTACCCACATCTTCCGCAGTAATAAATTCCCCGTTCAGGTTTTTAATGAACCTGCCATAGCTCCTCATCATCGCTTCGGATTTCTGCTTGCGGGAATCCCCGATGATCACAGCATTGCCACCGCCAAGGTTAATGCCGGTAATGGCTGACTTGTAAGTCATCGCCCTGCTTAACCTCAGCACATCTTCGAGGGCTTCTGCTTCACTTGCATAGTTCCACATACGCGTGCCACCGATCGCAGGTCCCAGGGTTGTGTCGTGAATGGCAATGATTGCTTTTAAGCCGGTATCAGGATCATTGCAGAAAACCACCTTTTTATGGCCAGACGCGCCTATTTGGTCTAAAATGGAATTTACTGTACTGCTGTTACCGGACATATGCTGCTTATTTATCAGATATGCCGCAAAACTAATATAAAAAGGATTAATTACATTGGATTAACCGAAGAAACTTAAAAAATATCAGCTTTTGGGCTAACTTTACCAGACCATGCGGCACCTCAGTTTTTTAAACAAATACTTCTATAAATATAAAGGGTGGATCGTACCCGGCATACTTTTCGTCATCATCTCCAATATTTTCGGGGTCATACCCGCGCCGGTGATCGGACATGCCTTCAACCTCATTACGGAGAACATTCAGGTTTACAATCTTTTCGAGGGCTTTGAAAGGCAACAGATCATTTATGACATCTTCAGTTACAGTCTTTTTTACTTTGGTGCCCTTGTGCTTGTACTGTACCTGCTCAGAGGGCTGTTCCTCTTCTTCATGCGCCAGACGATCATCCTCATGTCGAGACACATTGAGTTTGACATGAAAAACGAGATCTACGCCCATTACCAGCAGCTCAGCCTGGGGTTCTATCGTAAAAACACCACCGGAGACCTTATGAACCGTGCCACAGAAGATGTCAACAGGGTACGCATGTATGTCGGTCCCGCCATCATGTACGCCATTAATACCACCGTGCTCTTCCTGCTGGTCATCTACGCCATGTTCTCCGTTAACTTTACCCTCGCCGTATTCTGTCTGCTTCCGCTTCCTTTCCTGGTCATCATTATTTATTTCGTAAATACACTGATCAACAAAAAAAGCGAACAGATACAGGAACAGTTATCCAGGCTGTCCAGCTTCGTACAGGAACGGTTTTCAGGCATCAGGGTCATCAAGTCCTATGTCAGGGAAAAGCATACGCGAGAGATCTTCGCACAGGAAAGCCAGGAATATAAAGCCAATGCGATGGGATTAGTAAAGGTGCAGGCACTTTTTTATCCTGCAATGATCCTGCTCGTCGGCCTAAGTACCATACTTACCATTTATATCGGTGGAAAACAGGTCATCAATGGTAATATTACCGCAGGCAATATAGCCGAATTCATTGTCTATGTCAACCAGCTTACCTTTCCCGTTTCGATGCTCGGCTGGGTGACCACCCTCATACAACGTGCCGCGGCCTCACAGAAGCGCATTAATGAATTCCTTCAGCTCAAACCAGATATTACCTCAGGTACCGTAAAACAGGAACTCGTAGGCGACATCAGTTTCAGAAATGTCAGCTTCACCTATCCGGATACCGGTATACAAGCTTTGAAAAATATCAGCTTCGATATCAAAAGCGGGCAGTTTATTGCCATCATAGGGCGTACAGGCTCCGGAAAATCCACACTGGCTAATCTTATGATGCGTATGTATGACGCAGACAGCGGCATGATCAGTATAGACGATACTGCGATCAACCGGCTTCACCTTCAGCATTACCGCAATCAAACCGGTTTTGTTCCCCAGGAAGTGTTCCTTTTTTCAGACACCATTAACAACAATATCGCATTCGGATTAGACAAAGTCTCTGAAGATCAGATTGTACAGGCAGCAAAAAATGCAGCAGTCTATGACAATATCGCAGGTTTCGAACACCGTTTTGAAACCATGCTGGGTGAACGTGGCATCACACTTTCAGGAGGACAGAAACAACGTGTTTCCATCGCCAGGGCACTGATCAAGCAGCCCAGACTGCTCATTTTCGACGATTGTCTTTCTGCAGTGGATACCCGTACCGAAGAAGAGATCCTGAGTAATCTGGGCCGGCTCATGAAAGGCAAAACCAGTATCCTTATCGCCCATCGGGTATCAACCATTAAGAATGCAGACCTCATTGTCGTACTCGATGACGGGAAGATCGTAGAACAAGGCACTCATAATGAATTAATTGATCTCGATGGCAGCTATGCAGAACTCTACCGTAACCAGTTGCTTGAAGAAGAAAGCCAATCTGTTTAATTTCGATTTTGAAGTTTAACATTAATTGCTTTATTTTACCGGACAACCAAAACCAAGAGCTAAAGCAACTATGGGAGAATTTGACAACAAAGAGAGAGAAGAGGTTTTTTCCAAAAAAGTAAGGGCCGGCAAAAGAACTTATTTTTTTGATGTAAAAGCCACCAGATCGGGAGACTATTACTTAACTCTAACCGAAAGTAAAAAAAGACTTGAAGACGGCGTTTTCGTAAAGCACAAGATCTTTTTATACAAGGAAGATTTTGAGAAATTTGCTGAAGGCCTGAATGAAACGGTTGATTACATTAAGAGTCATCAGGAAGTAGTAGAAAAGCGCTATGAATACTCCGAAAGCGATGGCATCGGTAAGTACCAAAGTGACGATTTCTCCTTCTAACAGATATTTCTACAGCTCAAGCCCTTTCCCCAACCGGGAAAGGGTTTTTCTTTGCCCTTACTTCATGCCTGGTAAGTCAAGGTATCCGGCATCTCTGCTAATACACCGCAATCCGGTGGGTATGCAGTTCATAAGCAGTGACATCCTTCTTTCCGGCCTGCTGATAAGTAATGATCGCAGAAGGTCTTAGCGGCATATGGCAATTGATACAATTCGTTTTTACCATTGCATTTGCCAGGGTCTTTTCACTATGCTTGATTGCAGGGTGACAGGACATGCACTTTTTGGAATGCGCGATCAACCCCTCGCCCTCCGGTTTATGCGGGCTATGGCAAGTCTGACAACTCATATCCCCACTCCTGATGAAACATAGACTCTTTTCCAGCAAACCAAGCTGATTGCCATGTACATCCTGCTGGGCCGAAGCAAAAGAGCCCGCCTCATAAGAATAGTAATTTAAAATACTGTCCCCTGGTTTAAAAGCATAAGGTGATCTGATCACCTCCAGGCTATTTCCCGAGTGGCACATTCCGCAAGCGTCCAGCCTTTGTTTACGGCTCAGATCCATAAACCGGGCGATATACCTGGCAGCCTTTTCCTCCGGATGCTTCATATGAAATTCCACATGCCGTCCACCGGCACCATGGCACCGCTGACAGTCAATACTCCAAACAATAGATTTAGGCTCAATTTCGTCTTTCAGATTAATCATAGCATCACCCGGTATCCGTTTTCCCTCAGCATATGAAGTATGGCATTCCAGGCACCGCATTCCTATGCCCTGGTAATAGATAGACGACGGATATCCCGGACTGTTTGTCCATTGGTCTACACTTCTGAAATATGACATTTGTAGCTGAATAAGCTGCTTCCCCTTCCAGAACCCATAAGTCTGGGCATTCTTTCCCGATCCGAAAGCAATATCAAAACGATGTTCAGGTCCCGGTTTACCATCTATGTAAGCCACCTGATACAGGCCATCAGTCCGCTTCTCAGCCTTCATCTTCAGGTGTTCGTTAAATATATATTCCGGTACTTCGGGGTTTCCTCCCCTTACAACCGTTGTATCTCCGCTTAAAGCCCTCGAAGTCATCGCATGCCATTCATGCTGATAGTCATCGTAAATCTTTCCATGGCATTTCCGGCAAGTATGTTCATCGGCCCGGGCAGTCTCTGTAGCCTTCAGCTTATCATCTGAGTCCATACAATGCGAGAACGATACTACAAAAATAACTACCGAGAAAAGTATCAGTATTAAGCGCCCCCTTGCCTTCATAAAGTCGTTTGGTTTTCGAAGAACAATATAAGCTAAAAATAGATTTTTCTCTATCTTACGACAACCTAAATTATTTGAGCATGAAGACAGCTATTCAGGAGTTCATGAAGAAAATTGAACTTAGAAATGGGCATGAGACTGAATTTTTACAAGCAGTATATGAAGTTGCTGAATCGATCGTACCATTTGCAGAACATAACCCCAAATACAAAATCCATAAAATACTGGAAAGAATAGCCGAACCGGAACGGGTGCTTATATTCAGGGTACCCTGGCTGAATGACCAGGGCGAAGTAGAGATTAACCGTGGCTACAGGGTACAAATGAACAGTGCTATCGGTCCCTACAAAGGTGGTCTTCGCTTTCATCCTTCAGTAAATCTCAGTGTCCTTAAATTCCTGGCCTTTGAACAGGTCTTTAAAAACAGCCTTACGGGACTTCCAATGGGTGGAGGAAAAGGCGGCTCAGACTTTGATCCGAAAGGCAAATCCGATGCGGAGGTGATGAAGTTCTGCCAGAGCTTTATGACCGAACTTTATCGCCACGTAGGGGCAGATATAGACGTTCCTGCAGGTGACATTGGCGTTGGGGCCAGAGAAATTGGATTTCTCTTTGGCCAGTATAAGCGCATCAAAGGCGAGTTTACCGGCGTACTAACCGGAAAAGGCCCTGAATGGGGAGGTAGTCTCATCAGACCGGAAGCAACCGGGTATGGAGTAGTCTATTTTGTAGCAGAAATGCTCAAGCTCCGGAATGATTCCCTAAAAGACAAGCGGGTGATTGTGTCCGGCGCCGGAAACGTGGCACAATATACCATTGAAAAATGTATTGAAATGGGAGCCTTAGTAGTCACTGTATCGGATTCAGAAGGCTATGTCTACGATCCTGAAGGCATAGACGCTGTAAAGCTGGCTTTTATCATGGACCTGAAGAATCAAAAAAGAGGCAGGATCAAAACCTATGCAAAACATTTCAATTGTACTTTTATCGAAGGCCAAAAACCATGGTCTGTAAAATGCGATATCGCATTTCCGAATGCTACACAAAACGAACTAGACGAAGCAGATGCCAGATTACTTGTTGAAAACGGCTGTTTTTGCGTTGCCGAAGGTGCAAATATGCCATCAACTCCCGGCGCTATTCATGTATTTGAACAAGCAAAAATCCTTTACGCACCCGGAAAAGCCGCCAATGCCGGCGGAGTAGCCGTATCCGGACTGGAGATGTCTCAAAACTCCCTGCGTTACTCATGGGACAGGGAAAAGGTAAATATTAAGCTTAAGCAAATCATTGAACAGATACACCAGGTCTGTGTTAAATACGGAAAAGAAGAAAGCGGATATATAAATTATGGCCGGGGTGCAAACATTGCAGGCTTTGTAAAGGTAGCTGATGCCATGATTGCTCAGGGGATAGTATAAAATACCACTTATATAGGAAACCAATAAAGGCCGCCTCTATGAGGTGGCTTTTGCATTATAACCAAGGGGTATTTAAGACGGATAAGCGTAATTGGGTTGGGTATAAAACAAGAAACCCCTGCAGCATTGCTGCAAGGGTTCTTTAAGATTGGGCACCGACCTACTCTCCCACGTGTTACCGCAGTACCATCGGCTCTGATGGGCTTAACTTCTCTGTTCGGAATGGGAAGAGGTGGACACCATCGATATAGGCACCTAAAGGCCTTTATTGTTCATCATGATCGCATTGCCAATGCAACACACATCATCCAAACAATGACATATTATTGAAAGAAGTTAAGCTCGAAGAGCAAACAACGGTTGTTGTGCTTTAGAAAGCTTCGGATAATTAGTATTACT
>NZ_JARJHU010000006.1 GCF_029269825.1 Pedobacter sp. JY14-1
TGCTCCAGAAAGGAGGTATTCCAGCCGCACCTTCCGGTACGGCTACCTTGTTACGACTTAGCCCCAGTTACCGGTTTTACCCTAGGACGCTCCTTGCGGTTACGTACTTTAGGTACCCCCAGCTTCCATGGCTTGACGGGCGGTGTGTACAAGGCCCGGGAACGTATTCACCGCGTCATTGCTGATACGCGATTACTAGCGAATCCAACTTCAAGAGGTCGAGTTGCAGACCTCTATCCGAACTGTGAATGGCTTTTTGAGATTCGCATGCTTTTGCAAGCTAGCTGCCCTCTGTACCATCCATTGTAGCACGTGTGTAGCCCCGGACGTAAGGGCCATGATGACTTGACGTCGTCCCCTCCTTCCTCTCTGTTTGCACAGGCAGTCTGTTTAGAGTCCCCACCTTAACATGCTGGCAACTAAACATAGGGGTTGCGCTCGTTGCGGGACTTAACCCAACACCTCACGGCACGAGCTGACGACAGCCATGCAGCACCTAGTTTCCTGTCCCGAAGGACTAATTCATCTCTGAATTATTCAGTAACTTTCAAGCCCGGGTAAGGTTCCTCGCGTATCATCGAATTAAACCACATGCTCCTCCGCTTGTGCGGGCCCCCGTCAATTCCTTTGAGTTTCACCCTTGCGGGCGTACTCCCCAGGTGGAATACTTAACGCTTTCGCTTAGCCGCTAACTGTATATCGCTAACAGCGAGTATTCATCGTTTAGGGCGTGGACTACCAGGGTATCTAATCCTGTTTGATCCCCACGCTTTCGTGCATCAGCGTCAATTAAACCATAGTAAGCTGCCTTCGCAATCGGTGTTCTGTGACATATCTATGCATTTCACCGCTACTTGTCACATTCCGCCTACCTCTAGTTCATTCAAGCTCATCAGTATCAAAGGCACTGCGATGGTTGAGCCACCGTCTTTCACCCCTGACTTAACAAGCCGCCTACGCACCCTTTAAACCCAATAAATCCGGATAACGCTCGGATCCTCCGTATTACCGCGGCTGCTGGCACGGAGTTAGCCGATCCTTATTCCTTCGGTACATTCAGCTACTTACACGTAAGTAGGTTTATTCCCGAATAAAAGCAGTTTACAACCCAGAGGGCAGTCATCCTGCACGCGGCATGGCTGGTTCAGAGTTCCCTCCATTGACCAATATTCCTTACTGCTGCCTCCCGTAGGAGTCTGGTCCGTGTCTCAGTACCAGTGTGGGGGGTCATCCTCTCAGATCCCCTAGTCATCGTCGCCTTGGTGGGCCGTTACCCCGCCAACTAGCTAATGACACGCATGCCCATCTTAATCCTATAAATATTTGATCATTGTACAATGCTGTACTGTGATTTTATGCGGTGTTAATCCGAATTTCTTCGGGCTATCCCCCTGATTAAGGTAGGTTGCATACGCGTTACGCACCCGTGCGCCACTTTCTTATCCAGCAAGCTGGATAATATCGTTCGACTTGCATGTATTAGGCCTGCCGCTAGCGTTCATCCTGAGCCAGGATCAAACTCTCCATTGTAAAATGAAGTGTCGAAAATCCTGACTAGTTAATAATTATAATTATTAATAGTCTTCTTTTCTATTAATGTGTCTGTTAGGTACAAACTTAAAATCTGCTCGGTTAATCATGTACTTCTATTAACGTACAGATACCTCGCTCGCGCTATAAATGACATCTCTTTAATGAACTTTCCAGGCTCCCTTTCGCAGTTCGCCCATCTCATATATCTTCAACCTCT
>NZ_JARJHU010000007.1 GCF_029269825.1 Pedobacter sp. JY14-1
ACGCTAACCGGTGCCCCCCAAAGGCCGGGAACCATATACACCGCAAAGGAAAATGACAGTATGGCAAAGAATAACCGCGGGACTGAAACATAGGGTACATCGCTGTCATGCGAAAACTTAAGCTTTCCCAGAAGATAGAAGCCCATCAGTACGAAGATCACGATCCACAGCACCAGGAAGATCTCCCGGTCAAACCATTCCCAGTGCCAGGCCAGGTCTGCAGAGGAAAGGAACTTCAGCGCCAGCGCCAGCTCCAGGAAACCAAGGCAAACCTTTACGCTGTTCAGCCAGCCGCCGGATTTGGGCATGCTGTTCAGAAACCCCGGGAAAACCGCAGATAAAGTAAAAGGAAGTGACAATGCCAGTGCGAAACCGAACATCCCGGCTGCAGGCGCCAGCAACTCCCCTTTGGAGCTCGCCTGGACCAGAAGTGTACCGATGATCGGACCGGTGCAGGAAAAAGAGACCAGGGCCAGAGAGGCGGCCATAAAGAAAATGCCGCCAAGCCCTTTGCTGTTATCGGCCTTGCTGTCGATCTTATT
>NZ_JARJHU010000008.1 GCF_029269825.1 Pedobacter sp. JY14-1
TAACGTACAGATACCTCGCTCGCGCTATAAATGACATCTCTTTAATGAACTTTCCAGGCTCCCTTTCGCAGTTCGCCCATCTCATATATCTTCAACCTCTTCTCTCAGTTTCCCCCTGGTCGTCTTGTTCCAGAAGTCAGTTTCAAAAACCGGTCGTTTCAATCTTTCTTTTTCAGCTTCCGGCCATCCCGCCGTTTAGCTCCCCGTCGTTTGGGATTGCAAAGGTAGGAATCTTTTTGGCTTCGTCAAGAACTTTTTTTTCTTTTTTTTGTTGCCCTGTTACCGGATAAACAACCAAAAATCAAATCAAGCCACACTCAACCATCACCCCTCCAGCCTTTCATTCAAACCCCTTCCTTCCGAAGCGGAGTGCAAAAGTAGAAATCTTTTTTACTCCTGCAAAACAACAGGCAAACATTTCTGACAACACGAACATAAACCCGCTGATAAACAAGGAGAAAAAATTGAAAATCTGGATGCCGCAAAAGTGAAAACAACAACTGACCCCGCAGCTAAAAGGATAAGATAAGCCAATGTACCCTATCATTACTCTTTGCGTATGGTATAAATAGCGGATGAATTCAGGATTAAACTATCGTTAGCATATGATTGCAATATCCTTGAACTATGGTTGGACTATCTCAGCGATAGTTCAAGGATAGTCCAACCATAGTACAACGATAGTCCAACGATAGTCCAACCCGGAATTAATACTGAAGTCACCCACGACTCATCTGCAATTGATATTAGACAATATCGGGGTATTGCCGGGTCATTTCCACAACGGAAAACTCAGTGAAACCTGCAACAGTTGTAAAAACGTAAGAATAATATCCAGAGAATGGAAAGGTCAGTATTGTCCGGTAGACAACAGCACCAAAGTACAAGCCCTTACAGCCTCAATGCCACTCTCCCTTACCAGTGATTCCAGTTCTGAATTCTCAGTACCCGGATTAAATACTACCCTTTTGGGTTTGGTTTTCAGGATATACTCATAATAATCCTTTTGTACCTGAGGGCCTATATATAAAGTAATGGTATCGATATCTTCATGAATTCTGGCCGGAGGCTCAATCTCGACACCTGCGACGGCACCCTTCTTAATCCCTACGTTCACGATATCATGCCCCTTGGACGTCAGCATTTGCGCGGCCAGGTAGGCATACCGGTCAGCATTGGGTGTTGCACCTATAATCAAAGTCTTCTTATTCATATCGCTCAGGCCAGCCTATCTGCAGCCCCTCATCATCAAAACAACAAAAAATGCGGAAGGGTTTAAAAAACCTTTCCGTCAAACTATCCTTCCGGCTTAAAAGCATCGTTTTACCGCGTCGGCACAATTGATACCATCAATGGCAGCAGAAACGATACCACCTGCATATCCCGCGCCTTCCGCACACGGAAAAAGTCCCTTCAGAAAAGGGTGTTGCAAAGTCTCCTTATCCCTCGGAATACGTACCGGAGAAGATGTCCTGCTTTCCACCCCCACCAGAACTGCCTCATTCGTATAATAACCCTTCATTTTTCTTCCAAACAGCGGGAGCGCCTGTTGTAAAGATGAGGTAACGAAATCCGGCAATATTTCTGCAAGCATAGCGCTCTTTGTTCCGGGCAGATAGGAATTTCCGGGTAAATCTGAAGAAAGACGGCCCTCGACAAAATCGATCATTCTCTGCGCAGGCGCAACCAGTTTGCCTCCACCGGCCGCAAATGCCGCCTTTTCAATTTCTGCCTGAAAACGCAGCATTTTCATCGGATCATCCCCGCTCACATCATCCAGCCCGATCTGTACAACTGTACCCGAATTGGCGTAAGGGTTATTCCGCTTTGAAGGCGACCAGCCATTGACCACGACTTCTTCCTCAGCGGTTGCACATGGGGCAATGATCCCGCCCGGACACATACAGAATGAAAAAACGCCTCTGCCTCCAACCTGCTGTACCAGACTATAATAAGCAGGGGGCAGGTATTCACTTCTAACCTCACAGTGGTATTGCACTGCATCAATGACTTTCTGCGGATGTTCAATTCTAACACCCAGCGCAAAGGGCTTGGGTTCAATCAGGATACCCTTCCGGTGGAGCAGCTCATAGATATCACGCGCAGAATGGCCCGTGGCCAGTACTACAGCATCTGCAGCCAATTGTGTTCCTGTACGGCCCGGATCTCCCTCAATATTGACGACTACGCCCTCGATTTTCCCCGATCCGGTCAGGAGATCAGCTAATTTATGCCCAAACCTGATCTCACCGCCCGCGTTCAGTATTGTTTCCCTGATGCCGGTAATGATACCCGGGAGCTTATTGGTACCGATATGGGGCCTGGCATCTACCAGGATATCTGCCGGTGCACCATGCTGTACGAAAACCTCAAGCACCTTATTCACATCTCCACGTTTATTGGACCGGGTATATAATTTTCCGTCAGAATAAGTTCCTGCTCCGCCCTCGCCAAAACAATAGTTGGATTCTGGATTCACGATACCGGACTTATTGATGGCGGCAAGGTCCCGCCGGCGCTGCTTGACATCCTTCCCCCGTTCGATCACAATGGGTTTCAATCCCTGTTCAATACACCTCAGCGCAGCAAACAATCCTGCCGGACCCGCCCCTACTATGATGACCGGCCGTGCCTGGGCCACATTCGGATAATGATTTGTAAAAGTTTCAGGAACAGGTGCTTCGTCTATAAAGGCCCTTACCTGCATCCGGTAAACTACGCGCCTCGAACGGGCGTCGACCGAACGCTTCAGGACTTTAAATCCCTTTAGCGAAGTTTTACCGATACGCAGTTCCTTAAGCAAAGCGGCTTTGACCGCCTCGTCCGCACCCGCCTGTTCCGGCAGCAGCGTGATCTCAATATCTCTTTGCATAATTCTGTCAGGTTTTTATCCCGAACTGTAACAAAGGTACGAAAGTTGATTCCTAATGTGTAAATTACCAAAGCAAATTAAAATCGATAAACATGAAAAAAGCACTATTGGCCATTGCGGCAGTTTTAGTCCTTATGGTAGCGGTAAGTGGTTGCGGCTACAACAACCTTGTAAAGCTGGATGAAGACGTAAAAACCAAATGGGCGCAAGTAGAAACACAATACCAACGCCGCTCCGATCTGATCCCGAACCTGGTCAGCACGGTAAAGGGAGCTGCAAAATTTGAGCAGAGCACCCTTACATCCGTCATAGAAGCCAGGTCAAAAGCCAGCCAGATCACCATTGATCCGGACAAGCTGACAGAAGAGAACATGCAAAAATATCAGGCTGCCCAGGGACAACTCAGCCAGGCACTGGGAAGATTAATGGTCCTGACCGAAAACTACCCGCAATTGAAGGCTACCCAACAGTTCAGCGAACTTTCTGCCCAGCTTGAAGGCACTGAAAACAGGATTACTGTAGCCAGAAAAGACTTCAATGAAGCCGTACAGGCTTATAATGTCAAAGTCCGGAGCTTTCCCAATAACCTCACCGCCGGAATATTCGGTTTTAGCCAGAAGGCAGCCTTCAAAGCCGAGGCAGGAGCTCAGAATGCACCTAAGGTAGAATTCTAAACAGATTATGGGGTTATTTACCGAAAATGAGCAGGAACTCATTTCGAAAGCCATTTCCGATGCGGAGAAGGCTACTTCGGGAGAGATCAGAATCGCGCTTGAAAAACATTGCAGCGGCGATGCGCTTGAAAAAGCGGCTTCCATGTTTATTAAACTGGGCATGGACAAGACAACCCGCCACAATGGCGTTCTGATCTATATTGCCGTTGAGGACCATAAATTCGCAATTATCGGAGACAAAGGCATTGATAAGGTTGTCCCTGCGGATTTCTGGGAAATGACCAAATCTGCAATGAGATCATGTTTTATCAAGGGAGATCTGATCGGGGGCATCCTCACCGGTATCTCTCTTGCCGGGGAACAGCTTTCGGCTTACTTTCCATCGGAAAAAGACGACGTCAACGAGCTTTCCAACGATATCATCTTTATGGACAAACCTAAAGACAGCGGGGCATGAGAAAAATACTGGTTATCTTATTTTTTTCATGCCTTAACCTGTTCAGCTTACAGGCGCAGGACTTTCCGGCAAAACCGGATAAGTTGGTCAATGACTATACCGGAACTTTAAATTCCGATCAGCTGAGCAGCCTGGAACGTAAACTGGTTGCTTTCGACGACTCTACTTCGATACAGATTGCCATCGCTGTGGTAAAATCGGTAGGCGATTATGACATCAACGAATATGCGCTTGAGCTCGGCCGGAAATGGGGCGTCGGATCGGCAAAGAAAAACACCGGCATCATGATCGTAGTGGCACTGGCCGACAGGAAGCTGTCCATCCAGACCGGCTATGGAATGGAAGGCGTTTTGCCCGATATCTACGCCAAACGCATTATTGAAAATGAGATCAAGCCTCATTTTAAAACATCTGATTACTACGGTGGTCTTGATGCCGGTACGGATGCAATCATCAAGTACACCAAGGGTGAGTATAAAAACGACAAACCCAAAAAGAAAAACAGTACGGGACCTTCTGCATTCATCGTTCTGGTCATTATCATCATCGTAGTCATACTTTTGAGACGTGGCGGAGGCGGTGGTGGAAGCCAGGTCATCGGAAGCCGCGGCGTGGCAGACGCCCTGTTCTGGAGCATGCTCCTGGGCGGTGGCCGCAGCGGAGGCGGAGGCAGTGGCTGGGGTGGCGGAAGTTCAGGCGGTGGAGGATTCGGCGGGTTCGGCGGCGGGAGCTTTGGCGGTGGCGGCAGCAGCGGCAGCTGGTAGAAAAACAATATCAATTTCGAATGGAAATCTTAAAGTGGAAGACACTTTCTTCCAAATACCTGGTCAAAGAAAAATGGGCCACGCTTAGGGTAGATACCTGCGACCTGCTGAATGGTCAGGTCAAAGACGATTATTATGTGCTCGAATATCCCAACTGGGTCAACGCAGTTGCACTTACAGCCGAAAATAAGATGATCCTGGTCCGGCAGTACAGGCACGGCGCAGACATCATTTCACTGGAGATACCCGGAGGGGTTATAGATGGGGATGAAACGCCTGAGATGGCCATAAAGCGGGAGCTACTGGAAGAGACCGGGTATTCCTTTTCAGGCGCAGAACTGATCAGTACAGCATACCCCAATCCGGCGACGGCTACCAATGTTACCTACACCTACCTGCTCACGGGGGGAATAAAAATACAAGACCAGGCGCTTGATGAACATGAAATACTCGAAGTAGAAGAATATTCGGTTGAAGAGGTTAAACAGCTGCTACTGGAAAACAAGATAGCTCAGGCGCTGCATTCCACAGCCCTTTTCTATGGACTAATAAAAATAGGGGCACTGAAATAGTGCCCCTATTGTAAAATTCCTTCTTTCGGTTCAGCTGATCCGCTTAGCTCATTTTCAGCTTCTTCTGGATATCATGAACATATCCCTTAAATTTCTTATCCGTATCGATCAGGTCCTCAACTGTCTGGCAAGCATAGATCACCGTTGAATGGTCCCTGCCGCCAAAGAAGGCACCGATAGTCTTGAGGGAAGATTTAGTATGGCTCTTTGAAAGATACATCGATATCTGACGGGCCTGAACAATTTCACGTTTCCGCGTCTGCGATTTCACCATATCTACAGGTACTTCGAAATACTCGCAGACCAGCTTCTGGATATACTCCATAGAAATCTCTTTGGAGGTATTCTTAATGAAGTTCTTCAGCATCTGCTTGGCCAGTCCAAGATCGATATCTTTCTTGTTTAGTGTAGACTGGGCCAGCAGGGACACCATTGCTCCTTCCAGCTCCCTGACATTATTATCAATATTATGGGCTACATATTCAATAACCTCAGCAGGCAGTTCAATTCCGTCCGCATACATTTTCTTCTTCAAGATGGCAATCCTGGTCTCCAGGTCCGGAACCTGCAGGTCTGCGGAAAGCCCCCATTTGAAACGGCTCAGCAAACGTTCTTCAAGCCCTGCCAGGTCCTTGGGTGCCTTGTCAGAAGTCAGGATCACCTGCTTACCTGACTGGTGCAGATGGTTGAAGATATGAAAGAAGATATCCTGTGTCTTTTCCTTTCCGGCAAAATTGTGGACATCGTCCATGATGATCACATCCATTGCCTGGTAGAAATTGACAAAGTCATTAATGGTATTGTTCTTTAACGAGTCTACAAACTGCTGGCAGAATTTCTCACAGGAAACATAGATCACAAGTTTATCAGGCATATTCCGCTTGATCTCATTGCCTATCGCCTGAGCCAGGTGGGTTTTTCCTAAACCTACACCGCCATAGACCATCAGGGGATTAAATGAAGTACCTCCGGGTTTGGCAGCCACGGCATACCCCGCCGAACGGGCAAGCCTGTTACAGTCACCTTCTATATAATTGTCAAAAGTATAGTTGGGATTCAGCTGGGGGTCGACATTCAGTTTCTTAAGCCCGGGGATAATGAAAGGATTTTTGATATCCTTATTGATCGATACGGGAATCGGCATTGACTGCGACTTGGCCTCGGCGCCGTTTCCGTTACTTGGCATATTGGTCGTATAAGGCGACCCCGAGTTGGAAGATTTATCAACGACAATATTGTATTCCAGCCTTCCCTCTTCTCCCAGTTGCTTTTTTACGGTCTTTCTCAGGAGCCCTACATAGTGCTCCTCAAGCCATTCATAGAAGAATAAACTTGGCACCTGTATGGTCAGAACCTTGCCTTCCAGTTTTAATGCGGATATCGGTTCGAACCAGGTCTTGAAACTCTGGCCCGGAATGTTATCCTTTATGATTTGGAGACAGTTCTTCCATACTTCTGTACAAGTTTTTTCCATAGGGTAATCTATAATTTGTTGGTTTTCAGTGACGATACCAGCACGAAAAAATTGCGGTTTCGAGAGATCGAATATTCAAAAAATTATCAACAAAAAAAACTTAATTTTTATTTATTCGGTAAGTCCCTAAACAGCAATACCATACCCCAATTAACCTCAATTTTTTATGTTGATAACTATTTCTTAACGTATTTTTTAACATCATCCGAGCCAGGTGATATCAGCGCTTTTTTGCCGGAAGCAGCCCCTGCTTAATTAGCTTTAAGGCCAGTTCATAGGGGTTGTGGTCCAGTACGGACAGGCGCAGGAGAACACCGCGTCCGAGTTCCAGCCCCTCGGCTTCTTCATCAAGCTCAGCAGATACGTTTTTGATCAGGGTCAGCGTATCTCCCTTTAAACCTGCCACAGTGTCCCACACCCCCTGGTCTACGTAAAGCTGCTGCGCAATGTTATGTTGAAATTCAGATCTTATCTCCTGAAGTGCCAGCGCACGCAATTCCGCGAGGGTGATTCCGGGACGATGCAGCCTGATGAACAGGTTTTCCGGATTAATACGGTCGACAAAAACCATCAGGCGTTCATGAGCCAGCAAACGAAGATTCATCCAATGCACCTCACTACCCTTACTGCGTTGCTCCTGTAAGCTCAGGTACTTTTTCAGGTCATTTCTGATCAGGGCATATCCCGCGAGTAAGATCAGGACACCCGGAACCGCTAATTTCAAAACGGATTCTGCAAAACTGTATAAATTCATCTATTGTTTATATATGGTAATAATTATACCGTCAGGTCAGCAAAAATGTGTATTTTATTTATCTTTACACGTTAATAAATCCCAAAGTTGATATCCTAATTAAATACACAGGAATATGAGTACAGCTATTGACACAGCGTTTGCACCGGTTACCTTTACAGAAGGAGCGGTAAAGGAAATCTTCAAACTTAAGGACCAGCAGGAAATTTCAGAGGAGTTTGGTTTACGCGTAGGCGTAGAAGGCGGCGGTTGCGCAGGCATGAATTATGTACTTGGCTTTGATCAGAAAAAAGACGGTGACCAGGAATTTATCATAGATGGCATTAAAGTGTTCATGCATAAAGCCCACCAGATGTACCTGCTCGGCATGCAGGTAGACTGGCAGGATGGCCTGAATGCGAGAGGCTTTACCTTCAGTAATCCCAATGCGGCCAGCACCTGTGGATGCGGCACCAGTTTTTCAGTTTAAGCCCGAAGAATGTAACATTATAGGTAGTCCCGTTGTCTTAACAGCGGGACTTTTTATTTTTATACCCTATAAATACCTTATACCAGACCGATCAATGACCTACGCCGAAAATGTAAGACTTGCCATACAGTCTATAAAGAGCAACCGCCTGCGCACCCTGCTCACCGCATTGATCATTGCCATAGGTCTGTCTGCCCTGGTCGGTATCCTTACGACCCTGGATGCGGTTAAAAAAAGTATGACAGATGCCTTTTCAAGTATGGGCGCCAATTCATTTACCATCCGGAACCGTGGTATGGGTATCCGGATCGGCGGCGGCGGTAAACGGCCCAAACCCTTTCGCTCCATCCGGTATGAAGATGCAGTAACCTTTAAAGAACGGCTAAATGCCCCTGCAAAAGTAGCGATCAGTGTCTTCACCAGCGGAGGAGCCACAGCGAAATACGGGACCGAAAAGACCAACCCCAACATTAACATCCAGGGTATAGACGAAAACGGGCTTGGCGCCCAGGGGCTCGACCTGATGCTGGGAAGAAATTTCACTTCAGCAGAAGCCCTTTCCGGAAATAATCTGTGTATTATCGGCAGCGAGATCAAGGATAAACTGTTCAAAAACCAAGACCCGATAGACAAGGTGATCAATATAGGTAACAGCAGGCTGAAGGTAATTGGCGTACTGGCATCTAAAGGTCAGAGCATGGGCTTCAGTGGGGACAGGTCGGTATATATTCCCCTGCTCAAGGCCAAACTCATCAATTCAAATTCCAATCCTTCCTACACCATTACCGTCGCTGTCCCCAATAATGAGCAAATGGACATCGTGATCGGTGAAGCAACGGCTGAATTCAGGAAAATAAGAAAGGTAAAGATCACAGAGCCCAATAACTTCGAGATCACAAAAAGCGATGCCATGGCTCAGTCACTTTTCGAAAACCTGGCCTTTGTAGTCATAGGCGGTGTAGCCATTGGCGTCATCACGCTCATCGGGGCTTCTATAGGGCTCATGAATATTATGCTGGTATCTGTAACCGAAAGAACCCGGGAAATAGGTGTCCGGAAGGCCATCGGGGCAAACCCTGCAGTCATACGTAAACAGTTTCTTATTGAAGCCGTGATGATCTGTCTCCTCGGCGGGGTGTTTGGAATTTTATTGGGCATCGGCATCGGCAACCTGGTATCCTTCTCTATGGGTGGCTCATTTCTTATCCCCTGGGGCTGGATGATGTTAGGGTTTGGCATATGCGTCATTGTAGGGATCGGGTCCGGATACTATCCTGCAAAAAAGGCATCCAAACTCGATCCCGTGGAAGCGCTCAGGTACGAATAGCGCTGGTTTTGATTTTTACCTGCCGTGATACTGCGTTTCGTAATAAGCCTGGTAGCTTCCTGAAGTCACGTCATTAAGCCATTTTTCATTCTCCAGGTACCAGTCTACAGTCTTTTCCAGGCCTTCTTCAAATTGCAGGCTTGGCACCCATCCAAGTTCCCGCTGAAGCTTCGTCGAGTCAATGGCATAACGCAGGTCATGTCCCGCGCGGTCGGTTACAAAAGTGATCAGTCCGGCAGATGCTCCTTCCTCACGTCCCAGCTTTTTGTCCATAATACTGCAAAGCAACCTGATCAGGTCAATATTCTTCCACTCATTATGGCCGCCGATATTGTAAGTCTCACCGCTTGCGGCCTTGTGAAAGATCACGTCAATTGCCCGGGCATGGTCTTCTACCCAAAGCCAGTCACGCACATTTTCTCCCTTGCCATACACCGGCACCGGAAGCTCGTTTTTGATGTTATTGATCGCCAGCGGAATCAGCTTTTCTGGAAAATGATGCGATCCGTAATTATTGGAACAGTTGGAGATCACGGTATCCAGCCCGTAAGTATCATGATAAGCCCTTACAAAATGGTCCGAAGAGGCCTTCGATGCAGAATAAGGGCTATGCGGATCATATGCCGTCTCTTCAGTGAACATTCCTGTTTCCCCAAGTGCGCCATATACCTCATCCGTAGATACATGATAAAAGCGCTTGCGCTCATAATCTCCCTTCCAGGAATCCTTTGCCGCGTTCAGCAGGTTTACGGTACCGATCACGTTGGTCATCACAAAAGCAGTCGGGTCCGAGATCGAACGGTCTACATGTGATTCTGCTGCCAGATGGATCACCGCGTCAAAGTTTTCCCTTTTAAAGAGCTGGCTCATCTCAGCGGCATCTACAATATCGGCTTTGATAAACCTGTAATTGTCATATGCCTCAATATCCCTGAGATTTGCCAGGTTTCCTGCATAAGTAAGCTTATCCAGGTTCACAATCTCATAGTCCGGATAATTTTTTACGAAACGCCTTACGACATGCGAACCGATAAAACCGGCACCGCCGGTAATCAATATCTTTTTCATCTGCTTATTAAAAAGGGTTATCACGAAGGTATTTTTCCCAGTTCCAGGCGGAAGACATCATCTCTTCGAGGCCAAGCTCAGCCTTCCAGCCCAGTATTTGTGTGGATTTAGTCACATCTCCCCATACTTTCTCTACATCTCCACTTCTTCTCGGGCCTATGATATAATCCAGTTTCTCTCCGGTTGATTGCTCAAAGGCATGGATCACCTCCAAAACGGTAGATCCTTTTCCCGTACCCAGGTTGAACACTTCATAATTTTGCGCGGCATCACCATTTTCTAACCTGCGGACCGCGGCCACATGCGCCTTAGCCAAATCCACAACATGAATGTAATCTCTTACCGCGCTTCCGTCAGGGGTATTATAATCATTTCCGAATACGGTGATCGCGCCGCGTTTGCCGATGGCAGACTGCGTAATGAATGGCACCAGGTTCTGAGGCACGCCAATAGGAAGTTCCCCGATCAGTGCAGAAGCGTGTGCACCCACTGGGTTAAAATACCGGAGCGAGATCACCTTCAGGTCCGGAACGACAGCACAGGTCTCCTGCAGGATTTCTTCGGCGATCTGTTTGGTATTTCCATATGGAGATTCTGCCTTCTTTGTCGGAGCCTCTTCGGTAACCGGCAAAACATCCGGCTGTCCATATACGGTACAGGAGGAAGAAAACACCAGGTTCAGCTTGCTGCCAAAAGCGTTGATCAGGTTGATCAGTGAATAAAAGTTGTTTCTGTAATATTTCAGTGGTTGTTGGACAGACTCACCCACTGCCTTGTAGGCAGCAAAATGGATCACTCCCGAAATATCCTGATGCGACTCTGCAAATGCATTTACCTTCGCTTCATCACAAAGGTCAAGCTCAGCAAATTCTGGCTTCAGGCCGATGATCGACTCGATCTGGTCCAGTATCCTTGGATTGGAATTGGACAGGTTATCGATGATCACTACCTCATATCCTGCATTATGCAATTCTACCACGGTATGGGAACCAATAAAGCCGGTTCCTCCTGTAACTAATATTTTCGACATTTATTCTCTGTTAACGGTTATATGTTGTAAAATCCTTATGCTCTCTGTTGAACAAAGCCTCCTTAGGCAATGATTTAAAGTATTCATAAGTAATCTTAAGCCCTTCGGCACGGCTCACCTTGGGTTCCCAGCCAAGTATCTCCCTGGCCTTGGTAATATCAGGCCGGCGCTGTTTCGGATCGTCTACGGGCAGTTCCTTGGTGACCAGCTTCTGAGTGGTTCCTGTCAGTTTAATGATCTCCTCGCCAAACTGCCTGATGGTAATCTCATCGGGATTACCAATATTCACCGGCTGTGCATAGTCGCTGAGCAGCAACCTGTAAATTCCCTCGATCAGGTCATCTACATAACAGAAGGACCTGGTCTGTGAACCGTCACCAAATACGGTAAGGTCTTCTCCCCGCAGCGCCTGACCAATAAACGCCGGTAACACACGGCCATCGTTAAGCCGCATCCTGGGCCCATAAGTATTAAATATCCTGACGATCCGGGTCTCCAGCCCATGGAAAGTATGGTAGGCCATCGTCATTGCTTCCTGGAAGCGTTTGGCTTCATCATAGACTCCCCTCGGGCCCACAGGGTTTACATTTCCCCAGTATTCCTCCGGTTGCGGGTTCACGCTCGGGTCGCCGTAAATCTCCGAGGTCGAGGCGATCAGCATGCGCGCGCCCTTGGCCTTCGAGAGTCCCAGCAGGTTATGGGTACCCAGGGACCCCACTTTCAGGGTCTGTATTGGTATTTTCAAATAATCTATCGGACTTGCGGGCGAGGCAAAATGCAGCACATAATCCAGTTTACCCGGTACATGCACATAATTCGAAACATCATGATGGTAGAACTCAAAGTTCTCCAGCCTGAACAAATGCTCAATGTTTTGCAGATCGCCGGTGATCAGATTGTCCATCCCGATCACATAGTAGCCTTCATTAATGAACCTGTCGCACAGGTGAGATCCTAAGAAACCTGCAGCACCGGTGATCAATACCCGCTTTTTTTCCATAAGTATATTCGTTTTGATTTGACTTTATTCAAGTATCTTCGGCAAAGATAACGAGCGAATATAATAAATAAACAGAAGAATGCTTTGGATATATAATATCGCCATACAGCTCTATAATCTTGCCGTTCACCTATATGCACCCTTCAATAAAAAGGCAGCCCTGTTTGTTCAGGGAAGGAAGGGGATTTTCAAGCGGCTCGAAATTCTTGCGGATTCTGAAAAACGACACATATGGTTCCATTTCGCATCACTCGGAGAGTTCGAACAGGGCCGTCCCGTGCTGGAGGCATTAAAGTCGCAATACCCTGAGAAGCCTGTGATCATTACCTTTTTTTCACCTTCAGGTTACGAGATCAGAAAGAACTATCCGCTTGCCGAAGCGGTATGCTATCTTCCTTTAGATACGGCATCAAATGCCCACCGGTTCGTAAAGGCGATCCATCCCGAAATCGCCATTTTTACCAAGTACGAATACTGGTATCATTACTTCGATACCTTACACAGGAAGGAAATCCCTATATTCATCATCTCCGGCATATTTCGTCCAAACCAGGTTTATTTCAAATGGTACGGAGGTTTCAACCGCAGTATCCTCCGGCGCGTTCAGCATTTCTTTCTGCAAAATGAAGAAAGCAAACAACTGCTTTCCGGTTTAGGCCTGCACAATACCAGCATCAGCGGCGATACACGGTTTGACCGCGTAGCGGGCAGCTTGGCAAACCCGGGGTCATTCGAAAACATCAGGCGCTTCTGCAAAGACGCCCCCGTACTTGTTGCCGGCAGCACCTGGCCTGCCGATGAAGAACTGCTCGTAACGCTTGCTCAGAGACACCCTGACTGGAAATTCATCATTGCGCCGCACGAGACAGATATCTCCCGTGTCAAAGCACTAAGAAGGCAGTTTCCAGACAGCACCTGTTATACGGAAATGAAGGACAAAGTACCTGCAACACAAACGCTCATTATTGATACCATAGGCATATTGTCCTCTGTATACCAATACGGTAAGATCGCCTATATCGGCGGAGGCTTTGGCGCGGGCATACACAATACACTGGAAGCCGCAGCCTTTGGATTACCGGTCCTGTTCGGGCCCAGGTATGAAAAATTCCAGGAAGCAAAAGACCTCATCGCAGCAGGTGCCGCCCTGAGTATAAAAAACGCAGAAGAACTTGAGGCTGCATTCAGCAAATTACAATCAAACGAAAGCCCGGGAAAAAACGCAGCACGCTATGTCGCCTCGCATACCGGTGCAACGGCGCATATCCTTAGCTATCTTTCAAAAAAAATCAGCCATTAACCGCCATATCAACCAGGGCATCGATAAATTTCGGATGATCGTTCAGGCTTTCTACCAGTTGCACATGCTCTCCGCCAAGCCCTTTGAACTCTTCATGATATTCTACCGTAATCTCATATAGTGTTTCCAGGCAATCTGCCACAAAAGCAGGGCTAAAAACCAGTAACCGCTTCTTGCCTTCCGCAGCCAGTCTTTTCAGTACATCTGTAGTATAGGGCTGTACCCAGGGTTCTTTTCCCAGTCTCGACTGGAAACAAACTGTATAATCCGTTCTCGCAATACCCAGTTTCGCAGCGATCAGTTTAGCCGTCTCATGGCCCTGTGCAGAATAGCAAAACTTGTTCACATCCGAGATCTCCTCACAACAATCCGAAGATTTCAGACAATGATGCCCGGTATGGTCGCATTTCAGTAATTGCCGTTCTGGCAAGCCGTGGAAACTGAACAACACATGATCATAAGTTGCCGGATCATATTTCCTTGCATTCTCCGCAAAAGTTTCAATCACCAGATCATGGTCATGAAAAGAGTTCACAAAAGACACCGGAGGAATTGTCGGCCATTTTGATACGATCTCCATTACCAATTGTATCACCGAACCTGTACTGGCCGATGCATACTGGGGAAATAACGGGATCACCCGGATGTTTTCCACCAGGCCGGCCTTCATCTTCTCCAGCGCGGACAAAATGGAAGGATTCTGATAGCGCATCGCCAGTTCTACATGGTAATCCGCTCCCAGCTTCTCCTGCACCATCGCAGCCTGCACCTTGCTGTAATATAACAATGGCGATCCTTTTTCATCCCAGATCTCCCGGTACAGTTTAGCAGTTTTGGGGCTGCGGAAAGGCACGATAATGCCCTTCACCAGTAAGGCCCGGTTGAGCGCCGGCACATCTATGACCCGTTCATCCATCAGAAACTGGTCCAGGTACTTTCGTACATCAGGCACGGCAGGACTGTCCGGAGTCCCAAGATTCACTAACAATACACCTTTTTTTCCCATGATTGCGCGAAAATAATGGATTATCTCGTTTAATTGCCCAGCGAAAAACTAATTTACTTTATAATGATTGATTCAATGGTCCAATAAAAAGGCCTTTACTTCCTCCATCAGCCACATTGGCGTCGAAGTCGCTCCGCAAATGCCTACCCTGTCGTTCGGACTGAACCAGTTAAGGTCAATTTCATCCAGTTGCGATACAAACCAGGAACTCGGATTATACTTTTTACAGACATCGTACAGCACCTTACCGTTAGAGGACTTTTTACCGGAAACGAATATGATCTTGTCAAAGTTCTTCACAAATTTCTCCAGATCCGTATACCTGTTAGAAACCTGCCGGCAAATGGTATCATTCGCCTTCACGTCATATCCCCTGCCAATCAATTCATCCTTAATCTGATAGAATTTATCCGTACTCTTCGTCGTCTGACTGTACAGGGTAAACTTTGCGGGCAGTTCGACATGGTCCAGTTCTGCGATGTCCTGGAACACCAGCGCCTTACCATCTGTCTGTCCCTGCAAACCGATCACTTCTGCATGGCCATGCTTCCCAAAGATCAATATCCGCTCATCCTCATCATGTGCGTTCTTAATCCGGTTCTGAAGCTTCAGTACGACCGGACAGGATGCATCGATCAGTGTAAGTTCATTTTCCAGGGCCAGCTGATAGGTAGCCGGGGCCTCGCCATGAGCACGGATCAGTACCTTCTCCTGATGCAGATCTTTGAGCTGGTCATGATCAATGATCCTCAATCCCTTATCCCTCAACCGCCTTACTTCCTCATCGTTATGCACGATGTCTCCCAGACAATACAGATAGCCTTCCCTATCCAGAATATCCTCGGCCATATCAATCGCATAAACCACTCCGAAACAAAAACCGGAACCCTTGTCTATTGTTACCGTTAAATCTAATTTCTGCATCTCCACAATTGGATTGTTCCAACAAATTTACACAATTTTAAGCAATCCTCTTGCCGAATATCAGCCGGCGGAAAACCAGCAGTACCATCGCCCCCAGTTGCAGGGGGTGCAGCAACAAATTAATCACGGGATGCTGACGGAACATCAGGGAGACCATGATCCTGGCCATAAATATCAGTCCAAAGGGCAACACCAGAAATTCCGGGCCGAAATTCAGCATCATGACCAAAGGCGCGGCCACAGTCATCAGCAAATAGACGAGAGCAATCAGTGCGTTACCCCCAAACACACTGAAGATTACCCGTTCAGAAGTGATGTCAGGCCTCGCGGTCTCTGCACGGACAAAGCCATTGGCCAGCAACACTTCTACCCCCAGACCCATTTGCTTGATTTGCCGCACAGCGTCCTGGCTGGCGGGCATACCCCCCGATAATGATTCCAGGCAGGCCAGGTAAGTTTCTGCGTCATAAAACATACATCCTCTGACCGGCAAAGAAAGCGCGGGCTGCGCAGTGAGCGAAACCAGCTTCAGCGGGAAGAGATTGATCAGGGCAAAATCCGCCATGGGCAGAAAAAGATAATGGCTGAACGTCTGCAGCAGGTTATCAGGTAACACCGCTACCATCCCCAGGTTGAAAGTCTTTATACGGAAAATCAGGCTGTTTACTAAACCCTTTCCTAAAACCATACCGGGTTCCAATACCAGCACATAGTCTCCATCAATACATGCCGACAGCGCCGTCTTTCCCTGGTCCCGGCCTGGCAGTACCACTTGAAGGTTGTCATAAGCCAGTTGCCTGCTCAGCTCAGCCTGTGTCATCCCGGTACCATCCGGGTGTCCTTCATATCCGCAAAAAACCACAGAAACCCTGTCCTTATAATGCTTACCGTAATAACCCAGTTTAGGATTGGACAGAAAATTAAAGAGTGTAACCGAGAACCTCAGCACCAGGAACAACAGGGACGCATAAACCAGGACAAACATTACCTCAGCTCAGGTAAACCCTGTCCTCCTCGCCCTCCACATCCATGATCACATCCACATGTTCTTTCAGTACAGTCGCCAGCTCCAGTCCGACAAAGTCCGTGGCAATCGGGAAGATCTTGTGGCTCCTGTCCACCAGCACCACCGTCCTGATTTTCTTATGGGGCGTATTCAGGAATACGCCCAGTCCGTAAGCCAGTGTCTTGCCACTGTTCAGCACATCATCCACCAGTATGATCACCTTGCTCCTCCATTCTGATTCATCGAGGTCCGTATCTGCAACCAATCTGCTGTTGTCCCTTTCCAGATCAATCCTCAGTAACGTTACTTTCAGGTCGGAAATCTCGCCAAGTACTTTTTGCAGCCTGAGTGCCAGTTTATAGCCACGGTCCCATATACCAGCCAGTACAATTTCTGTCTCATCCAGGTTGTCTTCCAGTATCTGGTAAGCAATCCTGTTGATCTTCTGCTGCATCTGCACTTTATCCAGAATAAGTATTTGAGATTCTGCCATTACGGTATTTCTTAATTGTGCATTACAAAAGAACGATTTTACGCTAAATGATCAAACTATTTCTCCCGTTTCTTATAGGGATAAAATACAAAGTTGGCTCCTTCTGGCACGATCACAAACACACACATATACTCTTCAGGCTTCTTATAATTTTTCAGAAAAACCTCCTTTTTCTCCGGCTGTATAATACCTTTCTCCACAAACTCTTCAAAAGTAGATGCCTGGATTGTCCATTCCGTATTCAGTTCTTTCCGGTCCAGGATGACCTCACCGATACTGACCGAATGCTGATGCGCAATAAAGATCGGTGCAGCCGAAATCCCTTCAACCAAGATTTCCAAAGCCACCTCCCGTATAGAAGATGCGTAAAAATCAAGATCCTTCTCCAGGCTCACCAGCGGACTTTGCCGCTTTGCCTCAGGCTGACCTTCCCCGGTTCTTCCCGGCATTAATTCTTCCATGTCCATTATTGATTCTCCTGTTTTTTTAGCCTGAGCAACACCACATTCTCCACATGCTGTGTATGCGGGAACATATCTACCGGCCTGATCCGTGCCACACCGTATTTCTCTTTCAGCAAAGCCAGGTCCCGTGCCTGTGTCGACGCATTACAGCTCACGTACACGATCTTTTCTGCCTCCATTTCCAGCAAGCGCGCCACGACATCCGGGTGCATCCCGGCCCGGGGCGGATCCGTGATCACTACGTCCGGCCTGCCATGAGCCGTTACGAAGGCACCCGTCAGAATATCCTTCATGTCCCCGGCATAAAATACCGTATTGCCGATACCGTTCATTGCAGAATTGAACTTAGCATCTTCTATAGCCGAGGGGACGTATTCGACCCCTACTACCTGCTTTACACTACGGGCCACAAAATTAGCGATGGTACCAGCCCCCGTGTACAGGTCATACACCAGTTCTCCGCCTTCAAAGCCGGCAAACTCCTTCGTGATCTTATAGAGTTCAAAAGCCTGCTCCGAATTGGTCTGATAGAAAGATTTGGGACCGATCTTGAATTTCAGGCCGTCCATCTCCTCAAAAATATGGTCGCGCCCGGCATAAGTAATCACTTCCTGATCGAATATCGTGTCATTCTTTTTCTGGTTCACAATATACAGCAGCGAAGTAATTTCCGGAAAAGCAGCTTTCAGATCACCCATGACCCCATCAATCTCCTGCTGTCCAGCATATGCAAAGACCACTACAACCATCAGCTCACCAGTAGAGGAAGTCCTGATAATGAGGTTACGCAGGTTACCCTCATGGTTACGCAGGTCATAAAAGCTCAATCCCTTATCCAGTGCATAAGCTCTGACCCTGTTCCTGATCGCATTCGAAGGATCGGCCTGCAACCAGCAATGATCAATATCCAGTATTTTATCAAAACGCAGCGGCACATGAAAGCCAAGCGCGTTCATTTGGAGATCAGGGTCAGGCCCTGCTTGCTCACCCGTTGCAATATCCGACTTGTCCAGCCACCGCTTATTCGAAAAGGTAAATTCCAGCTTATTTCTGTAGTAAGTGTTTTTCGCCGACCCAAGTATCGGCTCCATACCCGAAGTATCGATCTTAGCCAGGCGCTGCAATGCAGCGTCGACACTTTTCTGTTTAAAATGCAGCTGCGCATCATATCCCATATGCTGCCATTTACATCCGCCGCAAGTGCCAAAGTGTGTACAAAAAGGAGAAGTCCTCAGATCAGAGGCCTTAGTCAGTTGTTCAATCACCGCTTCTGCGAAATTCTTCTTCTTCCTTACCACTTTCGCATCCACTACATCTCCGGGAACAGCCTTGTCTACAAATACCACCAGCTCACCCGCCCGGCCCAGGCCTTTACCTTCCTCAGCAATATCAGTGATCAATAGGTCCGGGATCGCCATCGGCGCACCGGAATTTCGTTTTCTACTCATTCTCCGGCAAAATTAGCTAATTTTCCAGACATAAAGGCCTGGCACGCGCAATGGCATGATCAGTAACGCCAGGCAGTCACTTCAGCTCCGGAACAAATCAAGGATAAATCCCAGGACTCCCTCCGAAATGTTAAAGCTCATGTCAAACCTTTCGTCGACACCAACAGAAATTTCCAATGTCTCGTTACTCATAGCAACAACGATATACATCGAATATAACCATTTTTGAACCAAAAGCAAAATTGGTACAGAAGAAACCGGTCTATAGTGCTGCCTTAACAAGGAAAGGCAGAAGCTCTTTTTGAAAGCTTACGAAGTTCTTGCGCACATCCGAATCACTTACCGAAGTGAACGCAAAGGAGAATACAATACTTTTACTTGCTTTTAACAGGAACGCCAGCCCCTCCTTACGCGACGGATTGTTCTTAAAATTATCGAGCTGAGAATAGGCAGACAACAATAACGACTCCAGCTGGTCGGACAAATGCTTCAGAAACTCCTGTGAGTTGGTGTTCTCCCGGACAAAGTCCCAGCCGATAAATTCATTGCAGACGGTATAGGTCAAACGGCAGGTTTTCATCACCAAAGCCTTCAAATGCTCCTGTTCATCCGAAAACTGTGCCTTATTGTTGAGGATTTCCTTTAGGTTCAGGTCCAGATAGTCCATAAGTATCGCATCCAATACCTGCTCCTTGCTGTCAAAATACTTATAGATGGTGGCTTTTGCGATACGTGCCTTCTTAGCGATCTCATTGACACTGGTCTTATGATATCCGTATTTCCTGAAAAGCTCCTTCGCAGCCCTTATGATACTCTCTTTAATTTTTTCCGGTTCCATCAATTCGTCACGTGTATATTATTACCGGCAACAAACGCATTGTACCGCTTAAGGGATATCTTGGCGGGAGCCTTCGCCGGGCTGCCGTCTTCAAGAAGGAACTTAGCACCTGTACACTTATCCGTTGCCGTGAAGCTGGGGTCATCCAGCACCAGCGCACACTTACGCTCCGGATCCACTGTACTGCAGCGGTCATAAGCCGTATAGCTACCATCACTTTTACGGTAAATGATCAGTCCGGCCACACCGTAGCCATTTACCAGTACCGCACCACCGGGACTGCTCAGTTTGATCAGTCTCGGATCCGTAAGCGGGGCCGTATAGTTCACTGCCACATTCGGTATTGCCTGGTCCCCTTTACCACAGGCAAAGAGCAGCAGCACCAATCCAAATCCGGCAAGTTTCCTTATCATATCAGTGCAGATTTATACTGTTTCAAAAAACGTACGTCATTCTCTGAGAACAACCTAAGGTCCCTGATCTCGAACTTCAGGTTGGCGATACGCTCAATCCCCATTCCGAAAGCAAAACCACTATATCTCTTACTGTCAATACCACAGTTCTCCAGCACGTTGGGATCCACCATTCCACAACCCAATATCTCTACCCAGCCACTATGCTTACACATCTGGCAACCATCGCCCTTACAGATGGTACAGGAAATGTCCATCTCCGCAGAAGGCTCTGTAAATGGAAAATAAGACGGACGGAACCTTACCTTAGTACCTTCACCATATAGCTCCTGTACAAAATAAAACAGGGTCTGTTTCAGGTCGGCAAAGGAAACGTTCTCGTCCACATACAAACCTTCCACCTGGTGAAAAAAGCAATGCGCCCTTGCGGAGATCGCCTCGTTGCGGTACACCCTTCCCGGCATGATCGCCCTGAATGGCGGTTTACCGGCCTCCATCATCCTTACCTGTACTGAAGAAGTATGTGTCCGAAGTGCGATATCACCCTTTTCTCCACCTTTCTTAATGAAAAAAGTATCCTGCATATCCCTTGCCGGATGTTCCTCAGGGAAGTTCAATGCTGAAAAGTTATGCCAGTCATCTTCAATTTCCGGCCCTTCGGCCACCACAAAACCTAACCGCTCAAAAATGCCGATGATCTCCTTCCTTACCAGCGCCAGCGGATGACGTGTCCCCACATCAAAACCCTCACCGGGTAAGGTCAGGTCCAGACCACTGTCTGCAGCAACCTCAGTTCCGTCGGAATGCTCCTTTAGTGACTGATATTTAGCTTCTGCAAGCTGCTTAAATTCATTAAGCACCTTACCCAAGCTCCGTTTTTCCTCAGGAGACACCGCCTTAAACTCTTCAAAGATATCCTTAATGATCCCCTTGGTGCCCAGGAACCTGATCCTGAACTGTTCCAGCTCATCGGCCTTATCCGTCGAAAACGCGTTTATCTCTGCAGTATACTGAGTGATCTTATCCTGTAACATGGGTTCAAATATACAGCTATTTATACAATTTATATCACCCCAAGCTCCTTGCCCACCTTCGTAAATGCGGCGATCGCCTTGTCCAGATGGTGCTGCTCATGTGCTGCAGAAAGTTGCACCCTGATCCTCGCTTTACCCTGCCCGACTACGGGATAGTAAAATCCGATTACATAAATACCTTCTTCCAGCATCCTGGTCGCGAACTCCTGCGCCAGCTTTGCCTCATAAAGCATTACCGGCACGATCGGGTGTACCCCTTCCTTAATATCAAAGCCGGCCTCCGTCATCTTCCTGCGGAAATAGGCCGCATTTTGCTCCAGTTTATCCCTAAGATCAGTTGTCTCACTCAGTAAATCCAGTACCGCTACTGATGCACCGGCAATCGCGGGCGCAAGCGTATTTGAGAATAAATAAGGCCTTGAACGCTGGCGCAACATATCGATGATCTCCTTCCTGCCCGAGGTAAAGCCACCGGACGCACCACCCAGCGCCTTACCCAGCGTACCGGTGATGATATCTACCCTGTCCATTACCCCAAAATGCTCATGCGTTCCCCGGCCAGTCTTACCGATGAAGCCTGTACAATGTGATTCATCGATCATGACCAGCGCCTCATATTTATCCGCCAGGTCACATATCTTATCCAGCGGGGCGATCACCCCGTCCATAGAAAATGCACCGTCAGTTACAATGATCCGGTGACGTGCATCCTTTGCGGCGATGAGCTGCTGTTCCAGGTCTGCCATATCCGCATTTTTATACCTGAACCGCTTTGCCTTGCACAGGCGCACGCCATCAATGATCGAAGCATGGTTCAGCTCATCAGAGATGATTGCATCCTGGTCATTCAGCAGAGGTTCAAACACCCCGCCATTTGCATCAAAAGCCGCCGCATACAAAATGGTGTCCTCCGTCCCCAGAAACTCAGAAATCTTCTTTTCCAGTTCTTTATGTACGTCCTGCGTACCGCAGATAAAACGCACCGAAGACATGCCATAGCCATATTTGTCAATTGCTGCCTTAGCTGCTGCGATTACAGCCGGGTGGGAAGAAAGTCCAAGATAGTTGTTCGCACAAAAGTTAACGACCTCCTGGCCCGTATTGATCTTAATGTCCGCGCCTTGCGGGCTTACAATGATCCTTTCCCGCTTATACAATCCATCCTGTTCTATCTGTGCCAGCTCCTGCTGCAGCACCGGCTGTAGTGTTTTATACATAAATAAATTCGATTAGTTATGGCCAAAGGTATACAAATCAAACTATAATGCTATATTTCTGTTTTTAATCCACTATGAAAAAAAGCTTGTTGACGCTGGTAGTTGTTCTCATTGCTCTTACCTGTTACGCGCAAACCTACAAACTCAGCGGCACTATAAAAGACAGCAACGGCCAGCCCGTCCCCTTTACTTCCGTTTACATCAAGGGCACGACCACCGGCACTTCCGCCAACATAGACGGCTTTTACAGTTTCAGCGTCAGTTCCGGCGCAGCAACTATTGTGTACAGGGCACTAGGCTACAGCCCGGCTGAACAGTATTTCGACATCAGTGGTGACGTGCGGCAAGACATCACACTCCGGGAAGAGGCCTACACCCTCCGCAACATCACCATTACACCCGGAGGCGAAGACCCGGCGATGGACATCATGCGGAAGGCCATACGCAACCGGGGCATTCACCTCAATGAAGTCAAAGCCTACACTGCCGATGTCTACATCAAAGGCGTACAGAAACTTGTCGGGGCTCCAAAGCGCTTTTTCGGGCGTGACATCCAGAAAACGCTCGATCTGGACACCAATCGTCATGGTATCCTCTATCTTTCCGAATCTACCTCACGTTTTGCCTACCAGCATCCCGGAAAGATCCGCGAAGAAATGGTTTCCTCCAAGGTAGCGGGCAGAAACAATGCCTTCAGTTTTAACAAGGCATCAGATCTCGTCATCAATTTCTACGAGAACATACAACTTGAAAATGTGCTGAGTACAAGGGGCTTCATTTCCCCACTGGCAGACAATGCCTTGCGGTACTACCGCTACAGGCTCGTCGGCACCACCACGGAAGACGACAACACGATTTATAAGATAGAACTCCTGCCCAGAAGGAACTACGACCCGGTATTCCGGGGCCATATCTACATAGTGGATAATACCTATCACCTTACCAGTGCCCATGTCTATCTCACTGAAAACACCGGCATCAACCTGCTCGACACATTGAATATCTCCCAGCAGTTCCTCAGGACAGATCAGACCTATATGCCGTCCAACGTCCACTTTCAATTCTACGGCGATGTTTTCGGTTTCAAATTCGCAGGTTATTATATAGGTGTTTACAGTAACTATAATCTCCATCCGGAATTCCCTGAGGGTTACTTCAATGGTGAGATCCTTAAGGTCAATAAGGCCGTGAACAAAAAAGATTCTCTTTTCTGGCTTAACAACCGGCCTATACCGCTTACCGCAGAAGAGCGCCGCGACTACAGACGTAAGGATAGCCTGGAAGCCCTTAAGGTATCCAGGCATTACCTTGACTCGCTGGAAAAGGCCAATAACCAGTTCGGGGCCATCAAATTCATTGTCAGCGGTTATACCATCAACAACCGCTATGAGAAAAAATCCTACAGCTTTGACCCCTTTTACCGCAGCTTCCTTTACAATACCGTTGAAGGCTTTGCCCTGAAGCCGGCACTCACTTATACCCGGCAACTGGATGACCGCAAATACTACAGCATACGCCCCGAGCTCAGGTATGGTTTTTCCAATAAGCTGCTTACCGGTAACCTCAGCGCAAACTATTATTACGATCCGACCAAACTTGCAGGGATCAGTGTCAGCGGCGGTTCAGGTATTTATGACCTGAACAATCTGGGCTCAATGAGCCTTTTTGCCAACACCTTCAATACCCTTTTCTTTGAAACCAACTTCTCCAAATTTTACAAGAAGGAATTCGTCAATATCAGCACCTCCCGCGAACTCAGCAATGGGTTGCTGGCAGATCTGAAAATGGACTACTCATGGAATACCTGGCTCCGCAATACCAGTTCATTTAAGATCAGGGACCTCAAAGATGAACAATTCACCTCCAACAATCCCTTCAGCCCTGCTACCGAAACCCCGCTTTTCCCTACATACCGGGCACTCACGCTTTCCGCCTCGCTGACCTACACCATCGGGCAAACCTATATCACCCGGCCTGACGGGAAATTCTACCAGCCCTCTAAATACCCGGTGCTGAAGCTCAGCTACCGCAAAGGCATTAACCATATGCTAGGCAGCGATGTAGATTACGACCTGTTGTCCTTCGAGGCCTCAGAAACCCGGATCAGTACCGGCATGCTCGGCTACTCTTCTTTTGTCGCGGGTATTGGTAAATTCTTCAACCGCAATCAGATTTACTATCCGGAAGCGCAGCATTTCAGAGGCAATAATTCCTTTCTCAGCAAACCTGACATCAGGCGGTTCCTGTTTCTGGATTTCTATCTTTACGGTACCGATCGTGAATATGCGGAGTTTCATTACGAACATAATTTTTCCGGTCTTCTCACCAATAAGGTGCCCATACTCCGTAAGCTCAAACTGGAAGAAGTCATCGGTGCGAGCTACCTTACCCAACCTGTCAAGAGGAACTATACCGAGTTTTATTTCGGCCTTCAACGGCTCATCTTCCGTGCCGCCTACGGCTTTGCCTATGACGGCAACAAACGTGTGCAGCACGGCTTCAGGCTAACCTACAACCTGTAATAGTCCCTAAAACAAACAGGGGCAAAAAGCCCCTGTATATCATTCATTTTAACGAAAGAGAAATCTCTTCAACCAATGGTCGGCTAGATCGCCAGCTTCTTTCTGATGTCGGAAGGAATCCCTTTCTTATGCAGCAAAAACGCAGTCGTCTTATACTTCACAAAATTCTTGGTCACATATAAATAACCCTGGTAATCATTGGAAGCCCCCCATGAGTTCTTCACAATGTAATACTCCCTGCCATTCTGGTCCTTCGCCAAACCAGTGATCTGCATGCCATGGTCGTCAGTAGTCTCATAATCGTCAAACGCAGCCTGGCGCATCTCCACTGTGATCTCTTTCTCAGGTTTCGGCCCGTTGAACATCGCTGCCTTTTCCGCGGCACTCATACTCGAAAAATCCTTCTCCGGCACATAAGCCACACCGTTCTTCCAGCTGAAGCCCTTTTCGCTCACATCAGAAGCCCAGGCAACCGTAAAACCATTCTTCAGTGCATAATCAATGGTCTTCGTGATGTCATCCATCTGCACATTATATACCTGGTCATAAGACCAGTTGTCCGGCACCATCAGTACGGCCTTCTTATAGTAAGGAGAAGTATTGAATGAAGACAGTTCTACGTAATCTTCAGGATTGATACCTACCACCTCCTTAGCAAAAGTCTTCGGTGTATATTCCTTACCTTCGTAAGTAAACTTCTCCGGTACAGCGCCCATACAGGAATCGATCGTACGGATGTACCTTTCCTTCCATGAAGGATCGAAGTCACCGGAAACTGCTTTCTTCAAAATCGCCTCAGTCAGTTTATTCATACGGTCAGAAGAACCCGGGCTGCCGTAATCATTGCCGCTGTAAGCCTCCTGCGGCAGGGCGCCGTATTTTGCCAGCATGTTGATCACGTCATGACATGCGCCGCCGTCGCCCAGTGTAAGGGCACCATGCATGCGCACGTAATTAATCCCCTTCTCTACATAGGCATTCCGCGCGGTAAACAACTCTGCAAGATCAACCGGCTTTTTACCCATTCTGATCATCTCTGATTCCAGGAAGGAATTGGTGCTGAAGCTCCAGCAAGTGCCCGCTGATTTCTGATTCTTGACAGAAGTCACCTCCACATTGATCACGGGAGTAAATTTAAAACTCTCCTTACTCGCATCGCTCTGGTTATTCTTCAGTGAATTCACCAGGTTATCCTGTGCAATGCCTGCAAACGGCCCCAGCAGCAAACCAGCCGCAAGGCACCAGGACTTCATTAAATTTTTAGTCATTTGTATGTTTAAAAAGTTAGCTATTTATAATATCCAATAGCAAACATACATATTTTCAGGCAGTAATTAAACGTGCTCAGCCGCGATAAGGAAGGCTGAACCAAAACTCCGAGCCCTCGCCCTCACGACTGGATACACCAATCTGGCCACTGTGCTTCCTGATGATGTCCGCACAGATAAACAGCCCCAACCCCAGTCCGGGTACCTTTTTACCTCCGTCCGTATCTACACGGTAAAACTGATCAAACACCTGCTGCTGCTTATGTTCCGGGATACCCATTCCATGGTCTGTTACCTTTACCACTATCTGCCCCTCAACAAGCCGCGTCTGCAACTTCACATACTTCTCTCCGGGCGAATACTTCACCGCATTCGTCAGCAGGTTATTCATGACCTGCTCAATGCGTTCGCGGTCACCATAAGCCACAGGCTCCGACGGATCAGTATCCAGTTCTGTTACGAAATCTGTATGTGCAGCTTTAAGATTCGCCATACATACCCTCGCAGACTCATTAATGTCAAAGTCATTCATCAGGCAATGCAACGTACCCAATCCCGCCCTGGTACCGTCCAGCAAATCCGAGATCAGGTGAGTGATCCGGTCAAGCTGAACGTCCATTTTCTCTATTGTCGATAAGAGCGTATGCTGTTCCTCCCTGCTCAGCTTCATACCCATCATCTGCAGATAAGCCTTTAATACAGTTACCGGCGATTTCAGTTCATGTACCGCCATGTGCACAAAGTCCTCATGGCTCTTCTCACGTGATAGTTGCTGCGCATACTTCAGTTCCAGTTCCCTTAAGCGGCGCTGGTCCCGCAATTCCTGTTCCCGTACATGCTTTACCAATATCCTGTAATTCGGAAACAACTGATGACGACGCATGGCAAGTCTTTTCAAAGTCATATCCTCAACGGTTAAATGATTGATCAATTCAAAAATAGCAAAAAAATATACCTTTCAGGAAAATAAAATTTATCACCACTTTATACGAACGTGCACTCCTTCAGGATGATTATCAAAACCCAGAAAAAGCGTTCCCGAACGTGCGTCCCATTCGGATTTTCCGGCAAGCGCAGCAGCTTTGCCATCCAGTTCGACACTGACCGGCGCTTCAGGCAGTAAAATCCGCATGGCATTTACCGTATTAGCCGGACTCTTGCATACAAATTCGTAAGCTCTTTCGGAATGTTGCTCTTCATATACCCTCGATGCCGCGGCCAGTACCTGAGGTCTTTTTAAATCCTTTACGCGTTGCAGATTGTACACAAAGCCCTGTTCTCCAGGCATGACCACTTTATCTTCAACAACCGGTAAGGCTGGGTCAAAAAGATCGATTACCGGGCCCCTGATATGGTAAGGTTCCGATCCTTCCTGTTCATCCAGAACGGCCACAATATCATATGCACCGCGTCTCAGGTAGAGGCTGTTCTTAAAGACCAGCTTGCCGGCTTTTGCGTCTGTTTCGAAGGCCCGGGCAAGCACTTTCAGGAATCCGGCATCTCCGCCCTTATTCAATACAAACTCCTTAGGGTCCTGCCGGATGACATGTACGGTACCCTTTCCGTAAGTAAAACGCTCACCAGTATCAGTATGGCGACCCATCATCGCAAACAGGTGCGTCGACGGCGACTGATAATTCATCCCCTTACTGTTCCACCACTCCATTACCGACTGATAAGGATCTTTATCCGCCCCGCAATACACCAGCACACCGCCCTGTTTTACCCAGTCTGCCAGGTGACGGTGCACTTCTTCCCCATAAGGTTTCATGTTTGCATAGCTCATGACCAGCACCCGGATGTCTTTCAGCGTATTCCTGAAGCCCAGGTTTTCCATATGTACAGTTTGTACCGGCACCCCGTTTTTCAACAGGGGCAGCGTCTGTCCGTAAAAATTGGAGAACTGCGGGTCGTCATATCCCTTATGCTCAGGGAACCGCTGGAACATCAGGCTGTTTCCCATAAGTACCCCGATACTGTTTATACCAGTTACCCGGTCGGGGGCAAGCGGCATGTCGTTCAATGCATTGACCATTACCTGCATCTGGGTAGCATAATATTTCGGGATCAGCACTTCCCCTCCCCCGTTCGCCAGCTTATAGGGTCTGGTATAAATCCTTTCGGGCCAGGGCATTACTTCATAATTATTGACCATCGGGTAAAGGAGCTTTGCCGTAAAGGTAGCCTGGTAATTGCGCTTGTAATCGCCCCAGTCACGCGGCCAGTCTTCAATCGGGTCTGTCAGAAAATACATTTTACGTCCGGTAGGTGCGGTCATCGACACCATAGAGCCATATTCCAGAAAGGCATTCTCAAACACCCGTTCCAGCCGTTTTCCGTTGTAGTAAGTAGGCTCGCGCGAAGTGCCCGTCCATACTTGCGCAATATAACCGTCAATTCCGGGTAGGGAAGCAAGGCTTGCCTCCGGGCTCACAATGCGCCACGAGGCATAATTGATCAGTGAATGGGTAGCAATATATACCTTGATATCTTTCCCTGCGCGCTTTCCGTAAGTTTTCGCATATTCCGATACTTCTCTGATCGCATTGTAATACAGCTGATATTTCAGCTTATTAGACAAATACGTATTTTCTGCCGACTCATGCTGTGGTCGCCAGTCAAATCCGTAAAACTTCTTCCATTCCTGTTTTAATACCTCGCTGTAGCCCGCACGTGCCCAGAACTCAGGCTCCTCAAGAAAAATAGACGTAATCCCTGCATCAATCACCCTTTTGATAATTCCGGTTTTCATATAATCCAGGAAAGATGCCACAGGTACGATGTAAGGCACCCCGCCGCCGTGCCAGATCACTTTCCCGTCACGTTCCACCTGTCCGATGTCCTGGTGGTTTTTACCGTCCCACCGGCCCAGAAAGTAATCCTGATATTCTCCCCATGCAATCCCGGTCATGAATTGTGTATTGTAGCCCTTATTCCGCCAGCTGGCGACCCTTTGTTCAAAAGTCATATCCTTATGATCTCTCGCACCATATACGATCGCAATATCTGAGCGCACATCAATCTCCGGCCTCCATGCACTTCCTGTTTGAAACGCAGTCCTTTCCCTGGGCGTGATTTTCTGCCCCATTGCCATACCGGCAGCCAGGACCAGTCCCAGCAGCAAAATCTCCTTCTTCATTTCCCTATTTCTTTGTCAGCGACCGGATCAGATCCGTTTCCTCTTTCTTGTAAGGGCTGCCGTCCTTTCGGAAGATCTCATGAAACCAGAGCTTAGGCTCTGAACCATCACTGACCGGCTCATCCCAGGCATATTTGGTATTGGTCTTGCCATCCACAAGGCCCCAGTTGATCGCCATGATCTTCTGCTTGTTCAGCATCGGTAAAATGGTCTGAAACGTACTGCCATTGCGCCTGGCCATATATTCTGTACAGATTAGCGGACGTCCTTCCTTCTTCAGCCCGTCAATACGTTTCTGATGGACCGCCACCACGTCGTAACTATGGTAGGTAATCACATCGCTGTTGGCTATCTGGAATTCGTTCAGTGCTGTCAGCTTATCGTCCCATACTCCTGCAGAGAGTGGCTGCGATGGATTAACTTCTCGCGCCCAGCTAAACACAGCCTTCAGCAAAGGCAGCGATTTCGACCCGTTACCCGAATTCCCCGGCTCGTTGTACAGGTCCCAAAGCAGTATGCGCCTGTCTTTACTGAAGGTCTTGAGCACATCCTGCACGTATTCCTTAAGGTAGCCCCATTGCTGCGCATCATCATGCACCGGTTTGAACGGGCTTCTAACCCAACCTGAATTGTGTACACCTGGCTTTGGTTCCGGCTGCCTGCCTGTTGCGCCATCTGCATTCCAGCAATCATCGAAGAACACAAAAAGTGGTTTAATATGATGCTTGTCTGCGATGGACAGGAAGGTCTTCATGCGTTCCTTAAAACCTGCCGGGTCCTGCTTCCAGGCCATATCGTGCAGGTACACGCGCAACGTGGTCAGTCCAATCCCTTCCGCCCATCCCAGTTCCTTGTCGATCTCCCTGGGATTGAAGGTTTCCTTCTGCCAGAATTCAAGTTGGTTAATGGCAGACGCAGGAGTATAGTTTGCGCCGGCCCGCCAGGGCTCCCCGGCATACCAGGCATTCGCTTTCTGAACGCTCCAGCGTTGCGCTGTCTGCGCAAGGGCCTCATTATCCAGGAAAATGGCCAGGGACATACCCGCCAGAAGCAAGCTCAGCGAGAAAAGGTTCTTTTTCATCATCGGTTTCATTTGGTTGTAAGTAAACGAATGTAACAATAGCATCTGTGATTTCATACTTCTCTTTTCAATTGGTTGCAGATCCGTACTGAACCTATCCCTGACGCACCCTTGACCTACCTTTCACGCACCATTGACGCACCCTTAACGCACCTTCTGGGTGCGACAACGCACCGTTAATGGTCCGCCGGTACTGCATGGCATTACCATTCAAAACAAGTATCTTTCGGAATGAAAAAAATAGTGGTACTTACCGGTGCAGGGATCAGCGCCGAGAGCGGGCTGAAGACATTCCGGGATACCGACGGGCTTTGGGAAGGCCACAAGATAGAGGATGTTGCCACACCAGAGGCCTGGCACCGCGATCCGGAACTGGTGCAACAATTTTATAATGAACGTCGTAAAGACGTGCTGGCGGCTGAGCCTAATGATGCCCACAAAGCACTGGCTAAACTCGAGGAAAAATATGAAGTACATATCATCACCCAAAACATAGACAACCTCCATGAACGCGGAGGTTCTTCCAACGTCCTGCACCTGCATGGAGTAATTACCAGATCACAATCCGACGCAGACCCGGGCCTGACTTACCCGATAAATGGCTGGGAATTGAAGATGACCGACCTTTGTGCACACGGACTTCCGCTGAGGCCACATGTAGTCTGGTTTGGAGAAGATGTGCCGAACCTGAGAAAGGCTGCCGCGCTTTGCCTTCAGGCAGATGTATTTGCGGTCATCGGCACTTCCCTGAATGTATATCCTGCGGCCGGACTGACGGATTATGCACCTTATGATTCGGTAAAATACATCATTGACCGTAAAATACCGTATGTCAGCGGCAATTTTAAGAAGATTGAAGCGCCCGCAACAGCAGGCGTGTCCCAAATGGTAAATGAGCTGCTGGCTTTCTGAGCCGTGAACGGTTTCTTGAACAAAAGGAATATAATCTTTATCTTTGCACCGCATTAAACGCCGTTTGCAGCGGTATCAATGAAAAATGACAGCATTTCAGACATTACTTTACTATTGCTATACGCCTATAGCTGAGGCAGAACAGTTTGCTGCCGACCATCTGGCTTTTTGTAAATCGCTTAACCTCACCGGCCGCATCATCGTGGCCGATGAAGGCCTGAATGGCACCGTTTCCGGTACCCGTGAAGCTTGCGCGGCCTATATGGCGGCAATCAGGGCCGATGAACGCTTTGACAGACTGGAGTTCAAGATCGACGATGTGGAAGAGCCTTCCTTCATCAAGATGCACTGCCGCTACAAGGCAGAGATCGTCCATTCAGGACTACGTGATCCGCATATCATTAATCCCAATCAGCGCACGGGCAAACACCTGGAGCCAACCGAGTTCCGGGATATGCTGGATCGTGACGACGTCGTGGTGCTGGATGTGCGCTCCAATTATGAGCACAACCTGGGCCGTTTTAAAAATGCAGTAACGCTGGATATTGACAACTTCAGGGACTTCCCGGAAAAGATCAATGAACTCGCACAGTATAAAGACAAAAAGGTATTGACCTATTGCACCGGCGGCATCAAATGCGAGAAAGCTTCTGCGCTATTGCTCCACCACGGCTTCAGTGATGTATACCAGTTACATGGTGGCATTATTAAGTACGGGAAGGAAGCAGGTGGCGAGAACTTTGAAGGAAAATGCTACGTATTTGACAACAGGGTTGCAGTTGACGTGAACAGGGTGAACCCGACAGTAGTATCTACCTGCAGGAATTGCGGCAGGACAACTCCCAAAATGATCAACTGCGCAAACCCTGAATGCAATGAGCACTTTACACAGTGCGACCAATGTGGCGAAGAACTCCAGGGATGCTGTTCTGTGGAATGTACCACACATCCGCGAAAGCGTACCTACGACGGCACAGGTTATTATGTGAAGGTACCGCAGCCGGTAAACAAGGCATGAATTTCCTGAGGCTGAAATACCTGGCCTTTCTCTTTCTTTTGTGCTTTTCGACAATTACCGGCTCAGCGCAGGTCATCAAAAGCATTGGAGTACCCTATATCCAGAATTATCCCAAATCGGTCTATCTTTCAGGCAACCAGAACTGGTCTGTAACCAAGGACAAGCAGGGCGTGCTTTATTTTGGCAATGCACAGGGGCTGCTCAGCTACGATGGCCGGTACTGGGAACAGCATGAAATGCCCAACCGGCAGATCGTGCGGGCAGTGGCGGCCAGGGACGGACGCATTTATACCGGGGGTTTCGGCGAATTCGGCTACTGGTCTTACCGGGACAACAGGCTGGTATATACTTCGCTGATAAAACTGATCCCTAAGCCGGATGCGATTAAAGATGAGGTCTGGAAGATCTATGCTGATGGTAAAAAAGTGATTTTCCAGTCTTTCAAATCGATTTTCATTTATGAAGGAGGCCGCATTAGCGTGGTACGAAAGCCGGAGGGCTTCCTGTTCATGCACCAGTTAGGCGGCAAATACTATGTGGAGGTGCTGAACAAGGGCATCTTTGAACTGCAGCGAGACCAGTTGCTGCCTGTGAAGAACCAGGGTTCGGAGCATCCGGCGCTGGTCATGACGATACTGCCTTATCGCAACGGGCAGTGGCTGGTGGGTACGAGCAACGACGGCCTTTTTCTTTATGACGGGCAAAAGTTTACCCGCTTCGCCCCTGCAGTGAGTACATTCCTGAAAAGCTACCAACTGAACAATGGCAATTTCATCATGGGCCGGTATTATGCCTTCGGAACCATACTGAACGGTGTGGTGATGATGGATGAGGAGGGCAATATGGTGCAGCAGATGAATAAGACCAGCGGCCTGCAGAACAATACGGTGCTGAGCATGTTCACTGACAACGACCAAAACGTTTGGCTGGGATTGGATAATGGCATTGACCGCATTGAGCTGAATTCTCCGTTATATGCCTATTTTGACCAGAGCGGCCAGTTCGGAACCGTCTATTCAAGCCTGATCTATAAAGGGTTCATTTATCTTGGCACCAACCAGGGTTTGTTTTATGCACCCTGGAAAGGAACAGGCGGCACCTATCATGCCTTCAATTTCCGTCTGGTGCCCGGCTCGCAGGGCCAGGTATGGAACCTGACTGAAATTGACGGCCAGTTATTCTGCGGACACAACAGAGGTACTTTCCGGGTAGAGGGTGATCGTTTTACCGGTATTTCCTATGCTGCGGGTGGCTGGACGCTGAAAAAACTCCGTTCTAACCCAGAGTACCTGATCCAGGGGGCCTATAACGGCCTGGTGCTGTTCCGGAAAGATACCCGGGGGCAATGGGTCTTTTCCAGGGAAATCGCTGGTTTCCGTGAACCATCACGTTATGTGGAACAGGACGAGCGTGGTGATATCTGGGTAGCGCATGCCTATAAAGGATTGTACCGGCTGAGGCTTGATGAGGGCCTGACCAGGGTGGTCAGCAGCAATTATTACAGCCAGAGCAACGGCCTGCCGCAGGATTTCAACATCAATATCTTTTCATTGCAGAACAAGCTGGTCTTTTCCTCCGACCATGGGTTCTACACTTACGACGAGATCAGCAACCACTTTACGGCATACACCGCATTGAATAGGGCACTAGGCACTTTTGCCGCTTCCAACAAAATCATTGACGCAGGGCAAAACAAGTACTGGTTCATCAACCACGGCAAAACGGCCCTGGCGGATTTCTCAAAAACAGGCAGGATCGATATAGATTCCAATACCTTCAGTGCACTGAACGGAAGAATGGTACAATATTATGAGAACATCAGCAGGATCGGGAACGGCATTTACCTGATCAGTGTGGATGACGGATTTGTGATCTATCACTCCGATAAGGGAGCTGCAGGGCAGGCTGTTCAACTACCAGCGGTGCTCGTCCGGAAAATCGAGGACATTACCGATACACATGCCTTGCTGAGCGAGACAGGCAATAGCGGAATAAATATGGAAATCCCTTATTCCCGTAATAATATCCGGATCGCTTATGCCCTGCCCTGGTACCGCCAGGGGAAAGTAACATACCAGTATTACCTTGAGGGTTATTCGCGGCAATGGTCTGAATGGGAAACAGTATCGCAAAAGGATTTTACCAACCTGGGCCAGGGCAATTATGTGTTCAGCGTAAGGGCGAAGGTAAATGATCAGCTGATCAGCGAGATTACCCGTATAAAGTTTACTGTACTGCCCCCCTTTTATCTTAATGAATGGGCCATGTTGATTTATGCACTGATGGCGGCTGGTCTGCTACTGCTGGGCAGAAAGCTTTATGAGCGCAAACTTAGAAAAGATAGCCTGCTGATCACCGAGCGTATGCAGGCTGAGCGTGACGAGGCTTTGCGGAAAGAGGCAGAAGCCAGCGAGCGTGAGATCATCAGGCTTCAGTCCGAAAAGCTTCAGGTTGAACTGGACGGTAAGACCAGGGAACTGGCCAATTCGGCGATGAGCCTGGTGTATAAAAATGAATTGCTGCAGAAGATCAGCCAGGAGATACTGAAGCTGAAAGACGCCAATGGGAACCTGCTGGGCGAAGACCAGTTGCGCAGGATACAGAAGGTGATCGATGAAGGCATGAACGACGAGCGGGACTGGAACCTTTTCGAGAACAGTTTCAATGAGGCACATGAGAGTTTCTTCAAGAAGCTGAAGGCAAACCATCCTGATCTGGTCCCTAATGACCTGAAGCTTTGTGCTTATCTGCGCATGAATATGAGCAGTAAGGAAATGGCCTCATTGCTCAACATTTCATTGCGTGGTGTTGAAATCCGGCGTTACCGGCTGCGCAAGAAGCTTGAAGTACCTCATGACAAGAACCTTTCAGAGTTCCTGATGGAGCTATAACACTACATCATTACCTCTCATACCCATCTTTTTTTGCTTTCAGACACTATTTTTCTTAACGACTCCGTGTAGTACCGTTTTTTGCCTTGCGGATATAAGAAACGCTTTTTTTATGAAAACAAGACTTGGTATAGCTTGTTCTGAGAGTAGAGACTACAGGTTTGATGTAGTAATGTGAAGGCCGTTTTTTTGCTTTCGCTGTTACATCTCCTGAGATTTAACTAACTAAAATAATTAAACGTATGAAAAGAATTCTTACTCGGTTTTCTGTCTTCACCTTACTATTTCTGCTTGTTACCGGCATCGTGTCGGCACAGAACATCACTGTGTCAGGCACTGTACTGGATTCGGCAGACAATACCCCGCTGCCCGGTGTGGGTATACTGGTAAAAGGTACTACAACAGGAACAACGACAAATGCAGCCGGAAAGTTTACCATTAGCGCCCCGGCAAATGCAACACTGGTATTTTCTTATATAGGGTATACCAACCGCGAAATTGCAGTAAACAATCAGACGACGATCAATGTGAATCTTTCCGCTTCTTCAGAAATGCTGGAACAGGTGGTCGTGGTAGGATACGGTACACAAAGGAAACTGGATGTGACTGGTTCGGTGGCGACGGTTAAGGGTGAGGAAATCGCAAAGCAGATCTCTCCTAACCCGGTCAGCGGCTTGCAGGGCAAGGTTGCCGGCGTGCAGATCACGAATCTGGGTGCGCCAGGGTCGACGCCTCAGATCAATATCAGGGGAACGAGTACACTATATGCCAATACAGGCGCGCTTTATGTAGTAGATGGGGTATGGTATGACAACATCAACTTCCTGAACCCATCGGATATCGCAGACATCAGCATTTTAAAGGATGCCTCGGCACAGTCTATCTATGGTATCCGCGGTGCAAACGGTGTAGTATTGGTTACTACAGTTAAGGGTAAGAAGGGGGACCCAACCATTACGTATAACGGAACAGTCGGTTTTCAGAAGGTGACGAATAAAGTAGAAATGACTAATGCGACAGAATATGCTACGGCAGTGAATGAAGCCTATGCATTGCTGGGCCAGGCGCCTTTATTTACCAATACAAATTTGGGAACAGGAACTGACTGGTACGGTCAGGTACTCAGGGATGCCCTGATTACCAACCACCAGGTTTCTGTAAACGGTGGTTCAGAGAAATCTACCTACAACCTCTCCCTTGGTTACCTGGATCAGGATGGAATCGTCAAAAAGAACAATTTTAAACGTTATACGGCCAGACTTTCCAATGATATCCAGTTGTTCGAGCCCTTAAAGATCGGCTATAACATTGCGGGAACATCCAGCCGGTCTAACGACGCACCAACAACGATCTTCCGGGCACTTTATGCCGCCTCGCCTGTAGTCCCTGTGTTCAATGCAGACGGATCTTACGGCGATCCGGCCAGCTTTAACCTGGGTAACGGAAGTAACGTAAACCCACAGGCGACGCTGGATTTCTTTAACCAGAGGACAACAAAGTACAACGTAACAGGTAACGTGTTCGCAGAACTGAAGTTTCTGAAAGACTTCACCTTTAGGACCAGTGCCGGCGGTGACTTTTCGCAAGAGGAAGTATTGGGTTATGTTCCAAAATACAAAGCGACTACCGGCCAACAGACCACAATTTCCAAATTGGATATCGACCGGTCCGAACGCCGCAACTGGATCATTGAAAACACACTTACTTTCGACAAACAACTGGAAGATCACAGGTTTACCGTACTTCTCGGGCAGGGGGCTCAACGCAGAAAGTATTATTTCCTGAATGCCGAAGCGCAGGGCGTACCTTACAATTCTGCAAGTGACCTCTATCTGGCATTGGGCAATGCGGGCACCAAGGCTGTGGAGGACGGCGGAGAGCTGGCAACTTTCAATTCTTATTTTGCGAGGGTAAACTATGCTTACAGGAATAAATACTTACTGAATGCTTCTTTCAGGAGGGACGGTGCCTCACAATTCTTCGGCAAAAATACCTGGGGCGATTTCCCCTCTATCGGCGCAGGCTGGGTGGTGAGTAACGAGGATTTTATGAAAGACCAGAAGCTGCTCAGCAACCTCAAAATCCGCGGAAGCTGGGGTAAGATCGGTAATGCCGGAATCCCAGTAAACCCTTCCACAGCTTTGATCAATCAGGGCGGTGAACTCGTGGCCTTCTTTAGCGGAAAACCTCACACTGGTGCTGGCAATACGACTTTGGTCAATCCTGTATTGCTTTGGGAACGGAGTAATGGTATGGATGTGGGCCTGGAAATGGGCTTCCTGGCAAACAGACTGAAAGTTGAGGCGGATTATTACAGCCGCACAACAGAAAGGGCGATCTTCGCTATTCCGATCCTTGGAAGTCTGGGTGGTGCAAATGGGATTACCAGTAACCAGGCCGATATCCGGAACAGGGGTTACGAAGTGATGGCTTCCTGGTCAGATAAAAATGAAAGCGGCTTTACCTATTCCATCAGCGGTAACGTCGGCATCAACGATAACAAAGTACTTAATGTGGCATCCGGCAACAACCCGATCTATGCTGGCGGTGCTGGTCTGACCAGCGGATACCTGGCGACCAGGACAATTAATAACAGGCCGATCGGTGAGTTCTTCGGCTACCAGGTGGTGGGTGTGTTCCAGAATGCTGCCGAAGCTGCGGAATGGACCAGCAACAGCTTTAAAGCAGGTGATTTTAAATATGCTGACATTAACAATGACGGCGTGATCGATTCGCGTGACCGGGTAGTATTGGGCAACCCGAATCCAAAGGTGACTTATGGCCTGAATACCAATTTTGCTTACAAAAATTTTGACCTGACACTGGACATTCAGGGAGTAGCGGGTGTGGACATTATGAATTCCAACCTGGCCAACAGGTTCGGAAATGAGAACTATACCAAGGATTTCTATAATAACCGCTGGAACGGGGCAGGATCTTCCAATACTTACGCTTCTACAAACCTGGCCAGTGGCCTTAACAATGCGCCAAACTCCTTCTATGTAGAAAGCGGTGACTATATCAGGCTGAGAAATGTACAGCTGGGCTATACCCTGCCTGCAGCACTCACCTCTAAATGGAAAGCACAAAGACTAAGGCTGTTTCTGAATGCACAGAACGCGGTGAACCTTTTTGGATATAAAGGTTTCAGTCCTGAAATCGGTGGTACGCCGACCAATGCGGGTATTGACACTAACCTTTATCCATTATATGCTACGTACAATTTCGGTGTCAACTTAACATTCTAATCGATTCAACAATGAAAACACATATCAATATACAGTCTTGCTTAGCCGTTACTGCTCTTGGCGTCATGCTGCTTACGGCTTCCTGTAAAAAAGATTTTCTGAATGTTCCGCCGCAGGCGCAACAACCGGAAACCGCATTCTGGAAAACCGCTGAAGACGCGGACAAGGCGGTAAATGCAGTTTACGCCAAATTGCGCAGCTGGGACAATGTTGCCTTTAATGCCATAGTCATTGAAAGTACCGGGGCTGACGAAGCAGATAAGGGAAGTACGCCAACGGACGCTACTTTCTTCAACCTGTTCGATACGTTTACCGTTACTTCTACACAGGGCTCTTTGCAGGGCTTCTGGAACGGTCAGTACCAGAACATCAAACTCTGTAACCAGGCAATCGACAGCATTCCGAAGATCGCCATGGATGAAAATCTGAAATCGAGATATATTGCAGAAGCTAAGTTTGTAAGGGCTTACTCTTATTTTAGGTTGGTCCGGGCATACGGGCGTGTGCCACTTAGATTGCATGAACCAAAGGACCCTACGGAGTATAACATTCCGCAGGCTGAAAAAACCGAGGTGTATGCCCAGATCGAAAAGGACCTGACCGAAGCTGCTTCGGTATTGCCACCATCTTATGATGCCGATAATAAAGGCAGGGCTACTAAAGGTGCTGCCCTTGGCCTGCATGCGAAGGTAGCCATGTACCAGCAGAAATGGAATGATGTGCTTTCCTTTACCAACCAGGTTATGGGATTGGGTTATGACCTGTTCCCCAACTTTGAAAAAGGATTCCGCACGGAAAACGAAAACAATATTGAATCGGTATTTGAGATCCAGGCAGAACTGCTGATCGGAAACTCGGCTGCTTCAAACTCCCAGTACAGTCAGGTGCAGGGTGTTGCCGGTGTAAGAGGTGGCGGCTGGGGTTTCAACACACCGTCACAGGCACTGGCCGATGCGTTTGAACCAGGTGACCCCAGAAGAGATGCAACCATCATTTTCAGAGGTGAAACCACTCCTCAGGGCGATGTCATTCCTACTACCGTTCCTAATGAAAGGTACAACCAGAAATCTTATGTGCCTTTCAGCTTGTACGTTTCCGGCTATAACGAAGGCGCACAACAAAACATCAGGGTATTGCGCTTTGCAGATATTCTGCTGATGAATGCGGAAGCGGCCAATGAACTGGGTGATCCTGCTCAGGCCAAATCTTCACTCAACCGGGTAAGGCAACGTGCCAGGGGCGGCAATCCGAACATCCTGCCTGATGTGACCACTAATGACAAAACCGAGCTGCGCAACGCGATCTGGCATGAAAGGCAGGTAGAACTTGCGATGGAAAACGACAGGTACTTTGACGTGATCCGCCAGGGTCGGGCCGCACAGGTATTCGGGCCTAAAGGCTGGAAAGCGAACAAAAACGAGGTTTGGCCGATCCCTGCTACCGAAATTGACCTGAGCGGTGGCAAACTGACCCAGAATCCCGGGTACAACTAGGTTTTTATTTGTTATTTTGGGGTTGCCCTGGCTTGCCGGGCAACCCCTTAACCGAATTCCATGATCTACTGCTACAAAAAAATTACCGTCCTTTTAATGGCCTGTGGCTGCCTGTTTACAGCCTGCGCCAAGGCCCAGTCTGGCAAACCGGCAAGTAACACCATTAAACCTGAACTGAAGATTGATAAGAATCTAAGCGATACGCAATTACTGGACCTGGTCCAGAAACAGACCTTCAGGTATTTCTGGGATTTTGCCCACCCGGTAAGCGGACTGGCCAGGGAACGCAGCAATACCTCCTTTAACTATGGCCATGAAGTGACGACCACCGGCGGCACAGGCTTCGGAATCATGGCCACTATTGTAGCCGCAGACCGCAAGTGGATCACACGCGACACCGCTGCCCGCTTTCTGCTGAAAATGGTGAACTTCCTGGGTAAGGCAGACGCTTATCATGGCGTATTCCCGCACTGGCTCGACGGGGCTACTGGTAAAACGATCCCTTTTAGCCGCAAAGACGATGGTGCCGATCTTGTGGAGACTTCCTTTCTGTTCCAGGGCCTGCTGACCGCAAGGCAGTATTTCAATGCGGACAATCCGGTTGAAAATGAACTGCGCGGCCGTATCAACTGGTTATGGAACGACATTGAATGGGACTGGTTTACCCGGGGTGGTCAGGAAGTATTATACTGGCACTGGAGTCCGAACAATGACTGGGCCATGAACTTTCCGCTTCGCGGTTACAACGAATGCCTGATCACCTATGTACTGGCGGCTTCGGGAACCAGGTATCCGGTACCGGCTTCGGTATACCACAGGGGCTGGGCGCAAAGTAATTTCTTTATCAATGGCAGGGAATTTTACGGATACAAGCTGCCCCTGGGCTTTGACAACGGCGGCCCCTTGTTTTTTTCGCACTATTCCTTCCTGGGGCTCGATCCAAGAGGCCTGAAAGACCAGTACGCAGATTACTGGGAACAAAATAAAAACCACACACTTGTAAACCGTGCTTATGTGCTGGCTAATCCTAAAAACTACAAAGGTTACGGCTCCAACAGCTGGGGCCTGACCGCCAGTGACAGTTGGCAGGGTTACGCTGCGCATTCGCCAAATGAAGACCTTGGCGTAATCACACCTACCGCAGCTTTGTCTGCATTTCCTTATACCCCGGAATATTCCATGGAAGCCCTGAAGCATTTCTATTTTGACCTGGGCGATAAGCTCTGGAGCCAGTATGGGTTTGTGGATGCTTTCAGTGAATCGCATAACTGGTATGCAAAATCGCACCTGGCCATAGACCAGGGGCCAATCATTGTGATGATTGAGAATTACAGGAGCGGCTTGCTCTGGAAGTTGTTTATGAGCTGTCCTGAAGTGCAGGCCGGATTAAAGAAACTGGGCTTTGAGAGTCCTGCAATCGGAAAATAAAGATGGACCGGATCAGACAAATTCTTCTGGGTTTACTGATACTGACAGCATTTGATCTTGCTGCCCAGCAAAAGCAAATGACCTATTGCAACCCGGTTAACCTGGACTATGGCTATACGCCAATACCGGATTTTTCCAGACAGGGCAGACACCGTGCTACGGCAGATCCGGTGATGGTGACCTATAAAGATGACTATTACCTCTTTTCGACAAACCAATGGGGTTACTGGTGGAGCAGTGATATGTACAACTGGAAATTTGTCCCTCGACACTTTCTGAGGCCCGAACATAAGGTATACGACGATCTTTGCGCTCCCTCTGTATGGGTCCAGGGCGATACCATGCTGGTCTTCGGCTCTACCTACAGCAGGAACTTCCCGATATGGATGAGTACTGATCCGAAAAACAATGAATGGAAAGAGGCAGTACATGAATTCGGGATCGGCGGCTGGGACCCTGCACATTTCGTAGACGAGGATGGCAGGCTCTACATGTACAATGGCAGCAGCAATGTGTACCCTTTGTATGGTATCGAACTGGACAGGAAGACATTTCAACCGGTAGGTACCAGAAAAGAACTGCTGTTGCTCGATCCTGACCGGTTCGGATGGCAGCGTTTCGGAGCACATCTGGACAATACCTTTTTAAAGCCCTTTATGGAGGGAGCCTGGATGAACAGGCATAACGGAAAATACTACCTGCAATACGGGGCTCCGGGTACGGAGTTCAGCGGCTATGCAGACGGGGTGGCGATAGGTGAAACACCGCTGGGTCCTTTTGAACATCAATCCATGCCTTTTTCCTATAAGCCCGGCGGATTTGCAAGAGGTGCCGGACACGGAGCTACTTATCAGGATAAATGGAAAAACTACTGGCACGTGTCTACGGTAGTGGTTTCCGTCAAAAATAATTTTGAGCGGCGGCTGGGGATTTGGCCTGCGGGCTTTGACAAAGACGATGTGCTGTATATGGACGCGGCTTTTGGTGATTATCCGCACTACCTGCCTGATGGCCCCGCGGACCATCTGAAAAGCGGCTTTACCGGATGGATGCTGCTGAATTACAATAAGCCGGTGCAGGTATCGTCTACCCTGGGAGGCTATACTGCGAACTATGCAGTAGATGAAGACATCAAAACCTATTGGAGTGCAGCTTCTGCGGATAAGGGAGAATGGATCATTTCTGATCTTGGTATGCTTTCGGAGATACGTGCGGTACAGATCAACTACGCTGACCAGGATGCCGAGTTTCTGGGCAAACAACAAGGCATTTACCATCAGTACCGGCTATGGCACTCTGCGGACGGAAAAAACTGGCGGATACTTGCCGATAAGAGCCGGAACAAAACGGACGTGCCACATGATTATGTCGAGCTTGAAAAGCCCGTGAATGCGCGCTTTGTTAAATTGGAGAACATACATATGCCAACCGGAAAATTCGCCATCAGCGGACTGCGCGTATTTGGTAAGGGTGGAAAGTCGAAACCGGCGCCCATAGCGGATTTTACGGTGTTGCGGACGGAAACTGATAAACGCAGTGCCTGGATCAAATGGAAGAAGCCAGACGACGCATACGCCGTAAATATCTACATCGGTACTGAACCAGATAAACTATATAACTGTATCATGGTATACGGTGACAACGACTACTGGTTTAAAGGAATGGATAAAAACAAAACTTATTATTTTAGCGCGGAAGCCATTAATGAAAACGGGGTATCAGCCCGTAGCAGCATGGCTACCGTAAACTAAAACCAAATCATAAAATGAAACACAATTTGTTATTCCGTATTTTCTTTGTCGCCTTAGTCAGTTTATCTGCTCCTGCTTTTGCGCAGACCAAACCATTCTGGAATGAGATCCAGCAGTTCCGCAAAAAGGACAGTGTGGCAATGCCTGCTCCCGGCGGCATCGTTTTTACGGGCAGTTCCTCTATACGGATGTGGGGCGACCTGGAAACAGTCTATAAAGATTACAACGTGATCAACAGGGGTTTTGGCGGATCTGTTATTCCCCAGGCCAATGAATACCTCGAAGACCTGGTCCTGAAATACAAGCCGCGCCAGGTAGTCATCTACAGTGGAGAGAATGATATTGCATCCGGTATTTCCGCTGAACAGACATCAGAGAATTTTAAGATACTGTTCAGCAATATCCGTAACCATCTGCCCAAGACGGCCATCGCCTATGTTTCGATGAAACTAAGTCCTTCCAGGGAGAAATTTTCATCGGAAGTGCTTAAGGCTAACGGCCTGATCAGGGACTACCTGTCGAAACAAAAAAATGCCGCCTATATCGACATTACCTCTAAGATGCTGGACAGTAACGGAAAAATGCGTCCGGAACTGTTCCGGGAGGACATGCTGCACATGCGACCTGCGGGTTATGAAATCTGGGTGAAGGCCATCACCCCCTATTTAAAAAAGAAATAAAAATATATGAAAGCTACCCACTTATTTTTACTTACCATTCTGTTTAACGCGACTGCGCTGTTTGCGCAGAAAAAACCAGTGAGTACTGCCAGTCAGAAGATGAACACTTTTATCGGTGGCCTGATGGCGAAAATGACGGTTGACGAGAAGATCGGTCAATTGAACCTGCTGACGGGCGGTGAAGCGACGACGGGTGCTGCGGTGAGCACAAACGTGGAAGTAAAGATAAAAAACGGACAAGTGGGTGGCATTTTCAGCCTGACCACGCCTGCCAGGATCAGGAAGGCGCAGGAGATTGCAGTAACACAGACCAGGTTGAAGATTCCGATTATTTTCGGACAGGATGTGATACATGGTTATAAAACGACATTCCCGATTCCTTTAGGTCTTTCCTGTACCTGGGACCTGCCGCTGATTCAGCGAACCGCCAGGATAGCTGCGATAGAAGCGACGGCAGATGGCCTGAACTGGACTTTTTCACCTATGGTAGATGTATCCAGGGACCCTCGCTGGGGAAGGATATCCGAAGGCTCCGGAGAGGATACCTACCTGGGTTCGGAGATCGCAAAGGCGATGGTACGTGGCTACCAGGGCGATGATTTATCGAAATACAATACGATGATGGCTTGTGTCAAGCATTTTGCATTATACGGAGCCGCAGAGGCCGGACGGGACTACAATACCACCGATATGAGCCTGGACCGCATGTATAACGAATATCTGCCGCCATACAAGGCAGCTATTGATGCCGGGGCGGGAAGCGTCATGACTTCTTTTAATGACATCAACGGGGTGCCTGCAACAGCTAACAAATGGCTGATGACCGATTTATTGCGCAAACAATGGGGATTTAATGGCTTTGTCGTAACTGATTATACCGCGGTGAACGAGCTGATTGATCATGGGTTGGGTGACTTGCAAACGGTGTCTGCCCTTTCCCTGAATGCTGGTGTGGATATGGATATGGTAGGTGAAGGTTTTCTGACCACGCTGAAAAAATCGCTGAAAGAAGGCAAGGTGACCATTCAGCAGATCGACCGAGCCTGCCGGCTGGTGCTGGAAGCAAAATATAAACTTGGACTGTTCGAAGATCCTTTCCGCTATTGCGATGAAGAAAGAGCGAGGACAGAAATCCTGAAACCTGAACACCTCACCTTTGCACGGGAAGTCGCCGGACAGTCCTTCGTATTGCTGAAAAATGACAAGAACCTACTGCCTTTGAAAAAATCGGGCACTGTAGCACTGATTGGCCCATTGGCCGATACAGGCCCGAATATGCCGGGTACCTGGAGTGTGAACAGTGACCTGGTGAATACAAAATCGCTGCTGCAGGGAATGCAGGAAGTTCTGGGAAGCCATGTGAAGGTATTGCACAGCCTTGGATCTAACCTGGTTTCCGATACCGCTTACCAGAAAAGAGCGACGATGTTTGGACGAGACATTCCAAGGGACAACCGTCCGGAAGAAGAAATCATCAGCGAAGCCGTGGATATTGCAAAAAAATCGGATGTGGTGATCGCCGCATTGGGTGAAAGCTCGGAAATGAGCGGCGAGTCATCCAGCAGGACCAACCTGGAATTACCGGATGTACAACGCAGACTGCTGCATGCTTTGTTAAGGACGGGCAAACCCGTAGTACTGGTGCTCTTTAGCGGAAGGCCGCTGGTACTGACCTGGGAACAGGCAAACGTACCTGCTATACTGAACGTATGGTTCGGCGGTACTGAAGCGGCCAAAGCCATTACCGATGTAGTATTTGGTGATGTGAACCCTTCCGGGAAACTGACCACTACGTTTCCGCAGAACGTGGGACAGATCCCGTTATATTACAGCCACAAAAATACCGGCAGACCGCTCGGGGAAGGCATGTGGTTCTCTAAGTTCCGTTCCAATTACCTTGATGTAAGCAACGAACCACTTTATCCTTTTGGCTATGGGCTGAGCTATACCACATTTGGTTACAGCAACCTGGTATTGAACGGCAGGAACTTTAAGGCAGGCCAGTCAATAACAGCCAGTGTAACGGTAAAGAACACCGGAGATAAAGCAGGAAAGGAGATCGTTCAGCTCTACCTGCAGGATCTGGTGGGCAGTTCTACCCGGCCTGTAAAACAACTCAAGGGTTTTCAAAAGATCAGCCTGGAACCGGGTGAAAGTAAGGTGGTCAGCTTTAAGATCAGTGCCACAGACCTGAAGTTTTACAACTCAGCGTTGAAATATGTAGCAGAACCGGGCGATTTCAAGGTATTTATCGGTGGAAATTCAAGAGATGTCCTGACTTCCCAATTTACCTTCTCACTATAGCTGATGTCAGGTAATTTGCTATTTTAGGGACATGAAAAGATTTAAATGGACCGCTCTCCTGCTGATGCTGACTTTAACGATGAATGTGACTGCGCAGGACCTGTCAAAATATGACAGGGGAAATTACATTGATGGTAAGGACACCATTTATTACCGAATTCTTTTCCCGGAGAATTTCAACCCTAAACAGCTCTATCCGATCGTCTTTTTCCTTCATGGTTCCGGTGAGCGGGGCAATGACAATGCGAAACAGTTGTCCAATGGTGGAAAGTTGTTTTTAAAGCCCTCAGTCCGAAAGCAATTTCCGGCAATCGTGGTATTCCCGCAATGCAGCAGCGACAGTTTCTGGTCCAATGTGAACATTAAATCGGACATGGAGGGCAAGCGGTTTTTTGAGTTTCTAACGGGCGGAAAGCCAACCAGATCAATGCAGGCACTGCTGGGAATGATCGATGATTTCCTGGAGAAACCTTATATAGACAGAAGCCGGGTATATGTGGGCGGGCTTTCCATGGGCGGGATGGGAACACTTGAGCTGCTGAGACGCAAGCGCAATACTTTTGCCGCGGCATTTGCCATCTGTGGCGGCGATAATGTTGCGAACGTGAAAAAATATGCGAAGACGCCCCTGTGGATCTTTCACGGGGAAAAGGATGACGTAGTGCCTGTAAGCTTATCTACTGCCATAGCTGACCAGCTTACTGTTCTTGGAGAAACACCTAAACTGACTTTATATCCTGAAGCCAATCACAATAGCTGGGACTCTGCATTTGCAGAGCCCGAACTATTGCCGTGGTTGTTCGGCAACCACAAATAATTATTCTGCCATATTGTGATATACGGCCTGTACATCATCGTCTTCCTCGAGCTTGTCAATGAGTTTCAGCACATCGGCGGCCTGCTCTTCGGTAACAGCCGTAGTTGAAAGTGAAATGCGTTCCAGTTTGGCGCTTTTCATTTCGACACCAAGGTCTTCCAGCGCCTTTTGCATCCTGCCAAAATCTTCAAAAGCAGTTTGTACTACCGCTACGTCATTTCCCTCTTCGTCTGCTTCCAGGTAAAGTTCTTCCAGACCGAAGTCGATCAGTTCCAGTTCCAGTTCTTCCAGGTCTTTGTCTCCGGGCACAAAACGGAATATCGATTTGCGGTTGAAAATAAAATCAAGCGATCCGGTCTTGCCCAGTGTACCGCCGGTCTTGTTAAAATAGCTCCGGACGTTAGCGACAGTACGGTTGGTATTGTCGGTGGCCGTTTCAATAAGCACCGCTACACCATGCTGCGCGTAACCTTCATAAACGTGTTCTTCATAACCTTTTTCGTCTTTATTGGAGGCCCTCTTGATTGCCGCATCTACGCGGTCTTTAGGCATGTTCACTGCCTTGGCGTTCTGGATGGCGGTACGCAGCCTTGAGTTGGTATCAGGGCTGGGTCCGCCGTCTTTTACGGCGATTACGATCTCCTTGCCTATCCTGGTAAACTGTACGGCCATTTTGGCCCAACGCTTGAATTTTCTTTCCTTTCTGAATTCAAATGCTCTTCCCATTATCTCGGTTTTATATTTGTCTTTCTTTTTAGCTTTTTAAGTTATTCAGCATATCCACCGTCATACGGGACAGGTCGTATGCCGGTTTCCAGCCCCAGTCCCGGGTTGCATGGCTATCGTCAATGGACTTTGGCCAGCTGTCTGCTATTTCCTGCCGCGGATCATGTTCCTTATATTCCAGTTTAAATTCCGGAAGGTGCTGCCTGATCTCGCCGGCGAGTATTTCCGGCGTAAAACTGACCCCTGCGAAATTATAGCTGGAGCGGATATTGATCTTGTGCGCCTCTGCATTCATCAATTCTATCGTACCCCTGATCGCATCGTCCATGTACATCATCGGTAGTTCGGTTTCAGCGTTGAGAAAGGAAGTATAGCTGCCCTTTTTTAACGCATCGTGGAAAATATGGATTGCATAGTCTGTGGTTCCCCCACCAGGCGCCGCCTTCCAGCTGATGAGCCCCGGGTAGCGGATACTCCTTACATCCAGCCCGTATTTATGAAAATAATATTCACACCAGCGTTCACCGGCGAGCTTGCTGATTCCATATACGGTATTCGGATCCATGATACAGAATTGTGGGGTATTGTTTTTAGGTGAGTTTGGGCCGAAGGCTGCAATGGAGCTTGGCCAGTAGACTTTTGAAGTCCCGTAGGCGATCGCCAGGTCCAGGATGTTCAGCAGCCCGTTCATATTGAGGTCCCAGGCCAGCTTCGGATTCTGCTCTCCCGTAGCAGAAAGCAGTGCGGCAAGTAAATAAACCTGTGTGGGCTTATATTTTTTAAAGATATGGTTCAGTGTGTCCTTTTCCAGCACATTGACAAATTCAAAAGGACCCGAGTTCTTCATGTCATAGTCTGGCCGCCTGATATCACAGGCAACAACATGCTCTTCCCCATACAGTTTGCGCAAGGCGGTGACCAGCTCCGTGCCGATCTGTCCGTTGGATCCTAAAACGATTAGCTTCTCAGTCATAAATACCGCGGTTTGGGCAAATTTAATTAAATTATCAGATATACTTCCCGAGTGATCAATTGAAGCGGATTGTTAAAGTAACAAAAACATTATATATTTACTTTAATTGTGTATCTGAAACACTAACCGTTTATTTTTTTCTTAATATTACGGTGCAGAAATACAACGGCACACACACTGAAAATTATAACCAAATATTGAAAATGCACTCGTTTTTCCGGTCATTTAGAGATCAGTGACAGCACATGGAACGGGTATTCAAATGAATTAGAAATTAATCTATAACACAACACATGAAGACTAGAAAAATCAGAATGGGCATGGTTGGCGGTGGCAAAGACGCATTTATCGGCGCTGTTCACCGCATTGCCGCGAACATTGACGGGCAAATTGAACTTTGCTGCGGAGCTTTGAGCATCAATCCGGAAATCGCTAAGGAATCCGGTGAAATGCTTTTCCTTCCTGAAGACAGAATCTATCTGAACTACGAGGAAATGATCGAAAAAGAAAGCAAACTGCCCGCTGATCAGCGTATTGATTTTGTAACGATCGTTACACCGAACTTCGCTCATTTTGGCCCTGCCATGCTGGCACTGGAAAATGGCTTTAATGTGGTGATCGAAAAACCGATTGCGCTCTCACTTGACGAAGCGAAGCAATTGCAGAAAAAAGTAGAGGAAACCGGCCTTATCCTTTGCCTTACCCATACTTATTCTGGCTACCCAATGGTAAAACAGGCCCGCCAGATGGTGAAAGACGGCAAATTCGGCAAGATCAGGAAGATCATGGTAGAATATCCTCAGGGCTGGCTGAGTACCCTGACCGAAAGGGAGGGAAATGCACAGGCTGCATGGCGCACAGACCCCAAGAAAAGTGGAAAAAGCGGATGTATGGGCGATATCGGCACTCACGCTGCCCAGCTTGCGGAGTATATTTCAGGACTTAAGATTACAAAGTTGTGTGCCGACCTTAATATACTGGTAGCGGGAAGGGCTCTGGATGATGATGGCAATGTGCTGTTGCGCTTTGACAACGGCGCAAGTGGTGTGCTCTCTGCTTCACAGGTTGCCGCAGGAGAAGAAAATGCATTAAAGATCCGTGTGTACGGAGAAAAAGGAGGTCTGGAATGGAACCAGCAGGAACCAAATACATTACTGGTAAAATGGCTGAACGAACCTGCACAGGTTTACCGCGCAGGACAGGCCTATCTTTCTGATGTTGCAAAACATAACCTTCGCGTACCGGGAGGCCACCCTGAAGGCTATCTGGAAGCTTTCGCGAACATATACCGCAACTTTGCGCTGACAGTTTCTGCGAAGATACATGGTACGGAACCTGCTGAAGCGGCGCTGGATTTCCCAAGGGTAGAAGACGGTGTCAGGGGTATGGCCTTTATCGATAATGTGGTGGCTTCAAGCCAGTCCGATCAAAAATGGTTTGATTTTAACGTTTAATCAGCATGACTACACTTAAAGGACCCGGAGTATTCCTGGCGCAGTTCATCAGCGATGAGGCGCCTTTTAACTCTTTAGATTCAATCTGCGAATGGGCAGCAAGTCTTGGTTTCAAAGGCATACAGATGCCAACTCTGGACAGCCGCTTTATCGATCTGCAGAAAGCTGCCGAGAGTAAGACCTATGCAGATGAGCTTAAAGGCAGGATAGCGGTGCACGGACTGGAAATCACTGAGCTTTCTACTCACCTGCAGGGGCAATTAGTGGCGGTACATCCGGCCTATGACCTGGCTTTTGATGCTTTTGCGCCGGAGCAGTTTCGTAATAATCCAAAGGCAAGAACGGAATGGGCGGTGCAGCAGATGAAATATGCGGCGCAGGCTTCACAGAACCTTGGGTTGAACGCACATGCTACTTTCAGCGGATCGTTATTGTGGCACATGTTCCATCCCTGGCCGCAGCGTCCGGCGGGTCTGGTAGATGCCGGTTTTACGGAACTGGCAAAACGATGGACTCCAATCCTGGATGAATTTGACCGCTGCGGTGTAGATGTCTGCTATGAGATCCATCCAGGTGAGGACTTGTTTGATGGCATCACTTACGAAATGTTCCTGGAAAAGGTAAATAATCACCCACGTGCCTGCCTGCTCTATGATCCTTCCCACTTTGTATTACAGCAACTGGATTATATCCAGTATATTGATTTTTATCATGAACGCATTAAGGCGTTCCATGTAAAGGACTCGGAATTTAACCCAACGGGAAGACAGGGTACTTTTGGCGGCTATCAGAGTTGGGCAGACCGCGCCGGCAGGTACCGCTCACCCGGCGACGGACAGGTTGATTTTGGCACCATCTTCAGCAAACTGGCTCAGTATGACTATAAGGGCTGGGCGGTTATGGAATGGGAATGTTGCATCAAAGATGCGCAGGTAGGCGCAGCTGAAGGTGCCGAGTTCATTAAAAAACACATCATCAAGGTAACTGACAAAGCTTTTGACGATTTTGCTGCCTCGGGCGGTGACGACGATTTTAACGCTAAGATTCTGGGTTTAAAATAAACATATCTGCACACCATGAAAAAAACACTATTGTTCTTAAGCTGCGTTGCCTTGGCCTGGGCATCCTGCCACAGCCCTGAGGAACGGGCCGCGATGAAGGCCTCTGCCGATTCAGCTGCCCATGGCAAAATTGAAACCACCGGCCCTTCGGAGCCGGCCGGCGATACAGCGGCTGCGCCAAAGCCGGACACGGCTACCGCAGTATCTGCAGAACCAAAAGTCGGTCCTCCGGTTGTCACAGCTACGGAAACACCGGCACCCAAACCGGAAAAACTTGCGGGCGAAGGCCTGATCCAGAAATCTGACTGTCTGGCTTGTCACAACGTAAGCAAAAAGATCGTAGGGCCTGCCTATAAAGCGGTAGCAGCTAAATACGAAGCTAACGACGCGAACATTGAGGCGCTTGCTGAAAAGATCATCAATGGAGGTGCTGGTGTATGGGGCGCAGTACCCATGAGCCCACACCCTGCACTCAGCAAGACTGACGCCAAAGAGATGGTAAAGTATATACTTTCCCTCAAAAAATAACATCTGAACTTAAACTAAAATGGAGCCATGGAACAAATAAAAAAAGACCAGAATGCTACTTCAAGACGTAGCTTTCTTAAAACAGGTGCCGTTGCGGCTTCTGCATTTATGATCGTGCCCCGTCACGTACTTGGAGGCAAAGGCTTCCTGGCACCGAGTGACCGCCTGATCGTTGCAGGTGTCGGTGCCGGGGGCAAGGGGGAATCGGACATTGCCATGTTCGCGAAAAGCGGCAAGGCGGATATCGGCTTCCTTTGCGACGTTGACGACAGAAGGGCTGCAACTTCACGCAAGAATTTCCCTAAGGCGAAATACTATAAGGACTGGAGGGAAATGTATGACAAGGAGTCTAAGAACTTCGATGCCGTATCGGTTTCCACACCTGACCATAACCACGCCATCATCGCGTATCATGCCATGCAACTAGGCAAGCACGTATACGTGCAGAAACCACTGACTCATGACATTTATGAGGCCCGCATGCTGACTGAAGCTGCAAAAAAATATAAAGTAGTTACCCAGATGGGTAACCAGGGTGCCTCCAATGACGGTACCCGCTTACTATCGGAATGGTATGATGCAGGACTGATCGGAGATGTACATACGGTTTACTGCTGGACCAACCGCCCGGTATGGCCACAAGGCATCCAATGGCCTGCTGGTAAAGCTGAAGTTCCAAAAGAACTGGACTGGGACCTCTGGCTGGGAACAGCTCCTTACAAAGATTACGTTAACAAACTTGTGCCATTCAACTGGCGGGGATGGTGGGACTACGGCACAGGTGCACTCGGCGATATGGGCTGTCACCTGGTAGAAGCTCCTTTCCGTGTACTGGACATCCGCTATGCAAAGGATGTACAGGCGAGCGTAGGCAGTGTCTATGTGGATGAGTTCAAACAAGGTTTCTTCCCTGAGAGTTGCCCGCCATCAAGCCATATTACCCTGACTTTCCCGAAAACTGCGAAAACCAAAGGTGACGTTACCCTGCACTGGATGGACGGTGGCATTCAACCTGAAAGACCGGTGGAGCTCAAAGCCGACGAACCATGGGGCGGCGAAGAAGGTAACGGAACACTGTTCATTGGTACTAAGGGAAAAATGTACGCGAGCACTTATTCAGATGCACCTACCCTGCTGCCTAAGGAACGCACAAAAGATGCGAAGGCAAAACAAAAATGGGCGCGCGTACAGGGCGGTGCGAACGGCCACTATGCACAATGGGTAGAAGGCTGTATCGCAGGCTATGGAAAAACAGAACTGAGTTCTTCGTTCGAGATCGCAGGACCGCTTACAGAAGCACTGCTGATGGCTAACTTAGCCGTTCGCGGACATGCACTGAAAGGTGGCAAGAAAAAATACCTGTGGGATAACGACAATATGAAAGTAACCAACTTCGATGAAGCGAACCAGTTTGTTAAGCGTCAGTACCGCGAAGGCTGGACCTTGTAAGCTAAATGGCAAACAGAACAAATGAAAAAGCGCATATTTACTGCATGTGCCATAACCCTGCTGGTGGGTTATGGCACTGTTTATTCGCAAAGCAAAGGCTTTGTGAAATTATTTGATGGAAAGAGTACAAAAGGATGGCATACCTTCGGGCAAACCGCAGCAAGCACAAAATGGCAGGTGGAAAATGGCATACTCCACTTCAATCCATCCGCAGAAGGTGAAGGCGGAGATCTCGTGACGGACAAAGCCTACAGCAATTTTCACCTGAAAGTAGACTGGAAGGTAGCACCCAAGTCGAACAGCGGGATCATTTTTTATGTTCAGGACGATGCGGCCAAGTACGGCGCAACTTATATGACCGGACCGGAAATGCAGGTCCTGGACAACGATGGTCATCCGGACGGCAAGATCACGAAGCACCGTGCAGGCGACCTTTATGACCTCATTAAGGCCAGCTCGGAACCTGTAAAACCTGTCGGCGAATGGAACACGGCGGAAGTAATTTCCAACAAAGGCAACCTTGAACTGAAACTCAATGGGGTGACCGTAGTAAAGACTACTTTGTGGGACCAGAGCTGGAAAGACCTGGTCGCCAAAAGCAAGTTTGCACAGTGGGAAGGATTTGGTGCCTTTAAGTCCGGAAAAATTGCCCTGCAGGACCACGGGGACAATGTGTGGTACCGTAACATAATGATCAAAGAACTGTAAATTAAAGAGAGAGAGACGAATAATAATGAACTCAAACAACCGCATCAAATTGTCACTTATGATGTTCCTGGAGTTTTTCATCTGGGGCGCATGGTTTGTAACTTTAGGGACCTTTCTGGGTGCCAACCTGAAAGCAACCGGGGCCGAAACGGGCTCTGTATTTTCTACCCAATCCTGGGGAGCGATCATTGCCCCTTTTATTATCGGCCTGATCGCTGACCGTTTTTTTAATGCAGAGCGGATACTTGGCGTGTTGCACCTGATCGGTGCGTTCCTGATGTACCAGATGTACAATTCGACAGATATTTCTACATTCTATCCATATGTACTGGGTTATATGATCCTGTTCATGCCTACCCTGGCCCTGGTCAATTCGGTTTCATTTAACCAGATGAAAGACCCTGAGAAGGAATTTTCGACCATACGTGTTTTCGGTACCATCGGCTGGATCGCTGCGGGGCTCATCATCAGTTATATCTTTCATTGGGATACCCCTGAGGCGACAACAGCGGGCGCACTGAAAAATACCTTCGCTATGGCTGGCGCAGCCTCACTGGTTCTCGGTCTTTTCAGCTTTATATTGCCTAAGACACCGCCTAAAGGAAGTTCCGGCGAACAGGTTAAGGTATCTGAGATCCTCGGGCTTGACGCGCTCAAACTGCTGAAGGATAAAAATTTTGCAATTTTCTTTATTTCCTCGATCCTGATCTGTATCCCGCTCGCCTTCTATTACCAAAACGCGCACCCTTTCCTTTCCAATGTAGGTCTGGACAACCCTACCGGGAAAATGACCATCGGACAAATCTCGGAGGTCTTGTTCCTCCTGCTGCTACCTGTGTTCTTCAGTCGTTTCGGCTTTAAGAAAACGATCCTTGTCGGCATGCTGGCCTGGGGCATCCGTTATGCCTTATTTGCCTATGGAAACGCTGGTGAACTGAGCTTTATGCTCATCATCGGCATTGCGTTGCATGGCATCTGCTACGACTTTTTCTTCGTTTCGGGCCAGATCTATACCAATGCTGCGGCAGGTGAAAAGTACAAGAGTGCGGCCCAGGGGCTCATCACGCTGGCGACTTATGGCGTAGGCATGCTGATCGGCTTTGAAGTTGCCGGTAAGATCACTGATGCCTATAAACTGGGTGAAGGTGCCTATGACTGGAAAATGGTATGGATCATTCCTTCCGGAATCGCGTTCGCGGTGTTCCTGATCTTTGCGGTCTTCTTCAATGATAAGAAAAAAATCAGCGAAGACGCCATCAATATATAGACCCGTTTATATGAAACCAGAACTGAGCAGGAGAACTGCAATAAAAAACATCGTGGCGGGTACCGCTGCAATTGGCGTATCTTCGGCCTTACCTGCTTTGGGTTCAGTAGCCGCAGAAGCAGAAGCCAAAACAACAAATATGCTGAAAGGAAACATTAAACACTCGGTATGCCGCTGGTGCTTTGGAGGCGTAGACCTGGACACCCTTTGTATCGAGGCCAAAAAGATCGGGATTACAGCCATTGACCTGGTCGGCCCGAATGACTGGGCTACTTTAAAAAAACATGGGCTGTATTCTTCCATGTGCAATGGTGCAGAGATCAGTCTGGATGACGGATGGAATGACACCAAATTTCACGATGAACTGGTGAAACGCTATTCCGAAATGATCCCTAAAGTTGCGGCGGCAGGGTATAAGCAATTGATATGCTTTAGTGGTGCACGGCGGGGAAAAGATGATGAAACCGGCTGGAACAATTGTGTACAGGGTCTGAAAAAGGTAATTCCTGTTGCTGAAAAGCATGGTGTCGTACTGGTCATGGAGCTGCTGAACAGCAAAGTTGACCATAAGGACTATCAATGCGACACTACAGCCTGGGGTGCTGAACTTTGTAAACGACTGGGTTCGGAAAATTTTAAATTGCTTTATGACATCTACCATATGCAGATCGATGAAGGCAACGTGATCGCGAACATCAGGAAGTACCACCAGTACATATCGCATTACCATACTGCCGGAGTACCGGGACGTAACGAGCTTGACGAAAACCAGGAGCTGTATTATCCCGCCATTATCCGGGCTGTCATCGCTACCGGCTTCAAGGGGTACCTGGCCCAGGAATTCATCCCGAAAAATGCAGATAAGTTCAAGTCGTTAAAGGATGCAGTAAACCTTTGTGATGTTTAAAAATTGCTATTATGAATTCTAGAAGAATCTTTATCAAACAGGCCGCGGTGGCTGCAGCAGGGCTCGCCATACTTCCTGATTTTGCCTGCTCCCCGGCTGCAAAAGCTGGCAGGGCCGTAGGCATTCAGCTGTATACGCTCCGGGAACTTTTACCGCAGGATGTAAAAGGAGTCATTGAAAAAGTGGCGAAGACCGGCTATAAAGAAGTAGAAACCTATGGCTACACAAAAGAAGCCGGTTTCTGGGGGTTGGAAGCCAAATCCTTCAAAGCGTTACTGGACGCAAATGGACTGAAAGCGCCAAGCGGGCATTTTGGCATGGATGAATTTATTAAGACAGGGAACAAGGAATTACTTAAGCCCTTGCTGGAAGGGGCTGCTACGCTGGAAATGGAATATTTTACCTGCCCGTATCTGGACGCAGCCCTCAGGCCAGACCTGGATGCTTATAAGAAAATTGCCGCCAGATTGAATGAAGCGGCCGAGCTGTCCAGACAGGCTGGGCTTCAGCTGGCCTATCACAACCACGATTTTGAATTCCAGCAGCAGGGAAATGGCAGAGGGTATGATGTATTACTGAATGAAACCGATAAAGAGCTGGTCAAGTTTGAAATGGACCTGTACTGGGTAGTACGGTCGGGCAATGATCCGGTTGCACTGTTCAATCAGCATCCTGGCCGTTTCGCCATGTGGCATGTGAAGGATATGGATAAGAAGGACAATACCATCAATACTGAGGTAGGTACCGGCACCATTGATTTCAAGGCAATCTACAAGCAGGCCAAGCAGGCCGGGCTGAAACACCTGATTGTCGAGCAGGAAAATTTCAGTATCGACCCATTTGAAAGCATTAAGAAAAGCTTTGACTATGTAGATCACGAACTTGTATAAGACCTGAAGGGGTCCGGTAAGAAAAGGGAGGTGATCGTCAAATCATCTCCCTTTTTCGTTTATACTAAGGCGCTTAGGCGGAGTGTCAGAAAAAAACGCCATATTTGCGCCTCTAAATGGTACAACAAAATTTATATTAAAAAACAAGTAAACAACAATTATTAAATCATGAAAATTGCAGTAGTAGGTGCCACCGGACTGGTAGGTACCGTAATGTTAAAAGTGCTAGAAGAGCGTAACTTCCCGCTGACCGAATTGATCCCAGTAGCCTCTGAGAAGAGCGTTGGCAAGGAAATTTCGTTCAAGGGCAAGAAGTACGCTGTGGTCAGCATGAACACTGCAATTGCCATGAAACCAGATATCGCTTTGTTTTCGGCAGGCGGTGGTACTTCGCTGAAAGAAGCCCCCAGGTTTGCTGAAGCAGGTACGACCGTGATTGACAACTCGTCAGCATGGCGTATGGATCCTTCAAAAAAGCTGGTAGTTCCCGAGGTGAATGCAGATGTCCTGGGTAAAGACGACAAGATCATTGCCAACCCGAACTGCTCAACCATACAGATGGTGGTTGCGCTAAAGCCTTTGCATGATAAATACAAGATCAAACGTGTAGTCGTTTCTACCTATCAGTCGGTAACCGGCACCGGGGTGAAAGCGGTAGACCAGCTGATGAACGAACGCAAAGGTGTAACTGATGGCCCGATGGCCTATGCCTACCCTATCGACCTGAACGTGATCCCGCATATTGATGTCTTCACCGACAATGGCTATACCAAGGAAGAAATGAAAATGATCCTGGAGACCAAAAAGATCATGGGTGACGACAGCATCAGGGTAACGGCAACTACCGTACGTATACCGGTAATGGGCGGCCATTCTGAATCGGTAAACATCGAGTTTGAGCAGGATTTTGACCTGGCGGAAGTAAGGGCACTACTCGAGGCCACCGAGGGGGTGATCGTAGTAGACGACCCGGCCAACCTGAAATATCCGATGCCAAAAGATGCACACGAAAAGGACGAGGTCTTTGTTGGACGCATACGTCGCGACGAATCCCAGCCAAATACGCTTAATATGTGGGTTGTAGCAGACAACCTGCGTAAAGGTGCTGCTACCAATGCGGTACAGATCGCCGAATACCTCGTAAAGAAGGAACTGATCTGATGTCCTAGACAACACCATAATACGAATCGGCCGGTGTATCGAAATATTTCGGGGCACCGGCCGTTTTTATTTTTCGGAAGACCTGATTCTTTAAAGACGATGCTAAAAAAAATAACGATCCATTTCTTGCTGCTTTGTACCTGTTTAACTACAAGTGCACAAACACCTGTACAAAAGCTAAAGCAGGCCTTTACCAATTTTCAAAATGACCCTCAGACCAAATATGGCATAGCGGCAATCTGTGTACTGGATGCAGGTACAGGTGAAACCCTGTTTGCCAGAAACGAACAGACAGGCCTGGCTACGGCTTCAACGCTGAAGACCATTACATCGGCAACAGCATTCAGTCTGCTGGGCCAGGATTTCAAGTTTCAGACCAACCTTGCCTATTCGGGTGCAATCGACAATACAGGTACCCTGAAAGGGAACCTGATTGTCATAGGCGGCGGAGATCCTACCCTCGCATCCTGGCGCTATGAAACCAGCAGAGAAAAATATATCCTTGACCAATGGGTCAATGCGATCAGACAGGCCGGCATCAAAAGGATAGAAGGAAATGTAATTGGCGATGACAGTTTATGGGGTACTCAAACTACTCCTGACGGCTGGATCTGGCAGGATATCGGGAATTATTACGGGGCAGGTGCTTCGGCCCTGAACTGGCGAGAGAACCAGTTTGACCTTCATCTCCGTGCCAGCAGGACCGATCAGGGCGTTTCTATATTAAAAGTAGTTCCTGAAATGCCGTACCTGCAGTTTGTCAATGAAATGAAAGCCGGACCGGAAGGCTCCGGAGACCAGGTGTATGCCTATTTACCTCCCCTGGCTACCACAGCTTATCTGCGAGGAACCTGGGCACTGGGCATTGGGAAAAGCGGTATTTCCGCAGCCTTACCCGACCCGGCATTTGATGCTGCTTTCCGGTTGCAGGATACCCTTCGCCGTATCGGCATCGCTGCAAACCAGCCCCCCACAACTGCCAGGATACTTAAAGCCCGGGGGACTGCGATGCCTGCCGTTACAAAGACCATCAGTACCCTGAATTCACCGGACCTTGGCCGTATCGTTTACTGGTTCAACCGGAAAAGTATTAATCTTTATGGCGAGGCCCTGCTAAAGGCTTTGGCCTGGAAATCTGGTAAGGAGGCTACGACGAGGAATGGGGCAGCTACAGCGATCAGCTACTGGGCCGGGCGGGGCCTGGCCGGAAATGCCCTGAATATCATGGATGGCAGCGGGCTTTCGCCGGCGACAAGGGTCACTGCAGCGGCCATGGCCCAGGTACTCTTTCTCGCCCAAAAGGAAAGCTGGTTTCCGGCCTACTATGAATCGTTGCCGGAAAACAATGGAATGAAACTGAAAAGCGGGACCATCAATGATGTTTCCGCCTTCGCCGGTTATTTTACTTCCGGTTCTGGAAAAAAATATGTCATCGTAATCAATATCAACAACTATTCCGGCTCCGGCATCAACAAAAAGTTATTTAACGTGCTGGATGCGTTGAAATAAGCGCAACAAATCGATAACTTGCAAAGCACACCTATTCAAGCGGCAATCATGCAAAAGACATTAATCCTGTTTATTTTCGTACTCCTGTCCCTGCAATCACCCGGACAAACAGCACTTTCAGAAACTTCAGCAGCTGATCCCGGCACAAGCAATCCGAATGCTCCGGGAATCGCCATTATACCCGAGCCCGTATCGGTCAGTAAAAGCGAAGGCCACTACATCCTTCCTGAAAACCTAGTTATCCAGGCGCCTGCCCTGCCTGAACTCAAACAGACGACTGCGTTTCTTCAGGAAAGGCTATCCATACCTACCGGCAGTTTTGTTTCAGTTGTAAATAGCCCCGGTCCGGCAGCCGGGATCAAACTGGTCCTGAACGACAAACCAAATCATACGCTTGGCAATGAAGGCTATCAGTTATCCGTCACCCCAAACACCATTACGATCAAAGCCAATAAGCCAGCCGGCCTGTTCTACGGGGCCCAAAGCCTTATCCAGCTTTTTCCGAAAGAGATAGAAAGCAAAGAGGAGGTGACCGGCGTCGAGTGGACGGCACCCTGTATAGAAGTAACTGATTACCCGCGTTTAGGATGGCGCGGGCTGATGTTCGATGTCGCCCGTCATTTCTTCACCAAAGCAGAGGTTAAACAATATATCGATGCCATGGTACGGTACAAATACAACATCCTCCACCTTCACCTGGCCGATGATGAAGGCTGGAGGATCGAGATTAAAGGCCTGCCCAAACTGACGGAGATCGGTGCCTGGCGCGTTGATAAAGTCGGAGAATTTGGATTTTTCAGTCCTCCAGGGCCGGACGAGCCCCGTAACTATGGCGGCTTCTATACGCAGGATGATATCAGAGAGATCGTCCAGTATGCCGCAGAACGTTTCGTCAACGTCTTGCCGGAAATTGATGTGCCCGGCCACAGTCTTGCGGCGATCGTTTCTTACCCCGAACTTTCCTGCACTCCGGGTGCAGACAAATACCGGGTGCGTTCGGGAGAACAGATCATGGACTGGTCGAGGGGTGCTCCTCCCATTGCCCTGATTGACAACACACTGTGCCCTGCTAATGAAAAGGTCTACAGTTTCCTGGATACAGTAATTACCCAGGTTGCCCAGCTGTTTCCATTTGAATACATCCATATGGGCGGTGACGAGGCTCCCATCAACTTCTGGCAAAAAAGCGACGCCATAAAGGCCCTGATGCAAAAGGAAAACCTGAAGAACATGCACCAGGTGCAGGGTTATTTTGAAAAAAGGATTCAGAAGATTGTAGAATCCAAAGGCAAGAAATTCATGGCCTGGGACGAAGTACTTGAGGGCGACATGCCGTCCAGTGCAGCAGTGATGAGCTGGCGCGGGATGAAGTACGGAATCGAAGCCTCAAAGAAAAAGCATGAAGTGGTAATGAGCCCTACGGACTACGCCTACCTCGATTATATGCAGGCCGATGTAATTACCGAACCTAAAGTCTATGCCTCATTAAGACTAAGCAAATCCTATCAGTTCGATCCGGTTCCGCCAAGCGCAGATGCACGCTATGTAAAAGGCGGGCAGGCTAATCTCTGGACAGAGCAGGTTTACAACATCCGCCAGGCAGAGTACATGACCTGGCCCAGAGGTATGGCCATTGCCGAATCGGTATGGTCTCCGGCCGAGAAGAAAAACTGGAACAATTTCTTCGCCAGGGTAGAGCAGCATTTCAAACGCCTGGACATCGCCGAGACCAAATACGCGCCCAGCGTCTATGATCCTATTTTCGCCGTCAGCCGTTCTGCCGATAAACAACTGATCATTGAGTTAAGTACTGAGGTTGAAGGGCTGGACATCTACTACAGCTTTGACAACTCCTTTCCGGACCGTTTCTATCCGAAGTACACTGAAAAGCTGACCCCGCCGAAGGATGCGACCACACTGAAAGTAATCACCTACAGAGGTAAGACCCCCGTAGGCCGCATGATGGTCATGCCCATTGAAGAACTGAACAAAAGATCCTGGAAACGCTAAATTGAGGTATTTCGTACATATAGGTTATAACGGTTATCGTTATAACGGCTGGCAGAAGCAGCCAAACCTGCTCAACGTACAGGGAATTATAGAGCAAAAACTGACTGAGGCACTGAAAACCCCGGTAGAAATTATCGGTTGTGGCCGCACAGACACCCATGTCCATGCCAGCCAGTTCTTCTTCCATATGGACATCGGGGAGGAATGGACATACGATCTGTCGTTCCGGCTCAATAAGCTACTGCCGCCGACTATAGCTGTCTTTGATATTATTCCTGTCGAAGCACACCGGCATGCTCGGTTTGACGCAGTGCTCCGTTCTTATGATTATTACCTTCATACCTACAAAAACCCCTTTCTGCATCATATCAGTTCCTATTATCCTTACCCTGAACTGGACTTCAGCAAAATGCAGGAGGCAGCGGCTCTGCTTCCCAAATACAAAGACTACCGGGCATTTTGCACAAGCCCGGACAAATATGAACACACCCGCTGCAACGTAATGTCTGCGCAACTACACTTCGATTCCAGCGGCCAGAAAATGCGGTTTCAGATCTCGGCCAATCGTTTCCTGGGCAAGATGATCCGCATTATCATGGGTGAATTGCTCAAAGTAGGACAGCACAGGTTGAGTACAGACGAATTTGAACATTACCTGAACAGCAGGACCACCCCTAAGTTGCTGTCTCCTGCCCATCCCGAAGGCCTTTACCTTTCTAAAGTGAGTTATCCTTATCTCAACCTGCCCCCACGGACTGATTTTGCCCAACCTTTCCTAATTATCTGACGACTAACAAATTGCACTTGCTTTTCTGAGACTTTTTTGTTACATTGTATCTAACCAATATAAAACAGGAGGCATTTATGACTGTCATTCAAAAAATTGAACATTGGGGCGACCATCATCACGCCAAATGGCTGGATATTATCCGTGTCGCACTCGGCATCCTTATTTTCAGCAAAGGCATCGCCATTGTCAGCAACACCTCGTCGCTTCAGGACTTGCTGCTGCAAAACAATGTATTCGGATTTTCCGGGATGATGGCCAGCCTCGCTGTGCACATCATCGGTTTTGTGCACCTAGTAGGCGGCATCCTGATTGCTATCGGCCTGGTCACCAGGTTTGCGGTGGTTATTCAGATCCCGATCCTGCTCTGTGCAGTATTCTTTGTCAATATCGCCAATGGATTTTCGGCACTCAATTCAGAGCTCTGGCTGTCGGTCATTGTGCTGCTGCTGCTCGTGCTGTTCTGGGTAGTCGGCTCGGGTCCCTATTCGGTCGATGAGCAAATGAAAAAGGGCGTCCGCCGTTAGGTTAAGGCCCTCCACAATCAGGGCTGCGTTTTCGTAAAATAAAGACCGTTCCGAAAGCTTTTCCCGGATGAAGGATTCCATTTGCGTTTCGTCAAGGTCTTTCAGCAGCGGACGGGTATGCTTACCGGATTCCAGTCTTTTTACCAATGCCTTTGGTGACAGGCTGAAGTACACGGTAAGCCCGTGGGCATTCATCCAATCCATATTGTCAAAAAAACAAGGCGCTCCTCCACCCGTAGCGACTACACAGTTTTCGGGATAGGAATAGGTTTTCAGCGTTTTGCTTTCCAGTTCGCGGAAACCGGATTCACCATGTGCGGCAAAGTAAGCTGCGACGGTACTTCCTGTCCGCTCCTCGACGACATGGTCCAGATCTACAAATGCAAAACCCAGTTTACGCGCCAGTTGCTTCCCCGTCGTGGTCTTCCCGCAGCCCATAAACCCTACCAGAAATATCTTCATGTCAAGCTATCTTTATCCTGGGGTCGATAAGGGAATATCCTATATCTACCAGTATGTTAATGACTACAAATATAAAGGCTATGAACAGTATCGATCCCATCACCACCGGAAAATCCGACATTTCCAGGGCAGTCACCGTCGTACGCCCCAACCCATTATACCCAAATATATATTCAACGAAGAAAGAACCCGCCAGAAGCGAAGCGAACCAACCCGATATGGCGGTGATCACCGGGTTCAGCGCATTTCGCAGTGCGTGCTTGTAAATGATACTGTTCCGGCTCAGCCCTTTAGCCCGGGCTGTACGGATATAATCCTGCGCCAGTACCTCGAGCATCGTGCTGCGGGTCAGCTGAACAATAATGGCGAGCGGGCGCAGTCCCAATGTCAGCATCGGCAAGCACAGGTTTTTCAAGGTCAGTACCTCACCTTCAAAAGGATCGTAGCTATACAGGCTACCTGACATACTCAACCCTGTATAATCACTCAGTACAAAACCAAAAAACCAGGCAATGATGATCCCGGCAAAGAAGGAGGGCGCAGAAATCCCGAGAATGGCGAAAGCATTCGCAGCGCGGTCTATCCAGGAGTTCCTGTAAACCGCAGAAAGCACCCCCATGAAAATCCCGGTCAGTGTAGCAAAAATCATTGCTGTCAGCGCAAGCACAAAGGTATTCGGTACTGTCTCCCTCAATATGGTCATCACTTCTCTTTTGGTCTGGTAAGAACGCCTCAGATAGGGCCATTTCAGCGCCACAGTCTCCTTACCCAATTGAAACAGTTTCACATAATTGTATTTTTCCCTTGCCTCCGGACTGTCCTCATGAAGCCCAATGGGTGAAAGATCGTTCAGATACAGCATAAACTGCACTGGCCTTGACCGGTCTAGACCAAACTCCTTCCTGACGGCCTCCAGAGATTGCACATCTGAACGTTGCCCCAATGTCATTCTGGCCGGATCGCCAGGCAGGATATTGAAAAGAACAAACACAACCACAACCACACCAGCCATCACCGTCAGTCCATATAATGATTTCCTGATGATGTAGTGCAGCATAAATCTTATTTAGCAAAGTAAGTCTCCGAGAGTTCTTCAAAGGAAGGCATGGTATTGTAATGCCACTTATTGACAATGACCCCATTCTTCAGCAATAATACTCCGGGGTTAGCCCTGACCATACTCTTCAATGGCACCGCATCCGCATAAAAGATCTCCATAAACAACTTCAGCCGGTTGCTGTATTCATTTGCCTGCTGAGCAGTTCCCGAAGTCAGCAATACAGTCCTGATATTGAACTGCTCCGCAGCGTTGAGCGCAATGGCATTGAGCTTACCTATCGCCTCTTCATGGGTATGCGCCAGGTCGTAAGCTACTACGACCAGGTTATAATATGGGTTTTCGATCAGTTCCTTTGTATAATCAGTGCCCGAAGCGTCAGCGATCATCAGGTCCCTGATCTTTGGCTGATAACCTTTCTTTACCAGTTTGCTCTCCGGCTTGCCGGTAATTTCCCAGTTTTCATCCTTCCATATCTCCGTTTTCAGATAATCCTTATCGTCCATCGTTTTAGTTTCGCCCGTAACCTTATTCTTCAGCGTATAGATGATCGAATATTCGTCAGGCTTCGCTCCCGGCGGAATCCGCATTAATTCCGGAATATTACCACCGATCTTATAGGGAAGAAAATCGATCACCGGCAACCGGGTATAAGTATACAGGCTAAACAATACAGAAAGTACTAACACGAGCACAAACAATCCCTTTTGCAAACCTGCATTCCCGGTGACAGATCTGATCAGTTCCCGATACCTGAACAGGTAAATGATCATAACCAGCAATACAACGTCCTTAGAAAAGGATTGCCATGGCGTCAGCGGTATCGCATCGCCGAAACAGCCACATGAAGTGACTACCTTGAAAAATGCGGAAGCAAACGTAAGTCCGGTAAAGAAAACGATCACCAGCAGCAAACCCCATGTCACCTGTTTCCGCCAAAACCCAAAGAGCAGCAATGCCCCAAGCACTACCTCAAAAACACAAAGTGCAATGGCAATCCCCGTTGCCATACTACTGAGGAAAGGCATATGGAATACCTCAAAATATTCTTGCAGTTTATAGCCGAAACCCAGAGGGTCATTGGCCTTAATGAGTCCTGAAAAGATAAAAAGAACGCCGACAAAAACACGGCAGAAATTGACCAGAGACTTTTTCATGTTATTCTACCCCCAATCTGATCAGTGCAAAAACAGCGTAATTCAGCATATCCTGGTAGTTTGCATTAACACCCTCTGAAGCCAGGGTAACCCCTTTGTTATCTTCAATCTGCTTCACCCTTAGCAGCTTCATCAGAATCAGGTCGGTAAGCGAACTGATGCGCATCTCCCGCCAGGCCTCCCCGTAATCATGGTTCTTGGCAAACATCAGTTCCCTGGTTTCCCTGATCTTTTCGTCGAATAATGCCTCTACCCGGAGCGGGTCCAGTTCATAAGGATCCTCATCGCTGAGTTCCAGCTGCATCATGGCAATTACACAATAGTTCACAATACCGATGTATTCCGGCACGACACCATCACCTACCAGCGACACCTGCTTCTCTTCCAGTGTCCTGATCCGCTGTGCCTTAATAAAGAGCTGATCCGTGATCGACGCCGGGCGAAGGATGCGCCAGGCCGTACCGTAATCATTGGTCTTTTTCAGAAAAAGCGATCTGCACACAACGATCACCGCATCATATTCCAGGGAAGTATTAGTTGCCAAGTCAGTTTAAGTATTAAGTTCGAACGAATGCCATGCAAATCATTAAGTTTGCATGTAAACAATGGCTAAAGATACATTTTTAAACCCAAAACGCACACTAAATGCCCGCGGAAGGCTGATCGACCTGAGTACCCCCAAAGTTATGGGTATACTTAATATCACTCCCGATTCCTTTTACAGCGGCAGCCGGATACAAAGTACCGACCAGGCGCTGTTCAATGCCGAAGCCTTCCTCAATGAAGGCGCCACCTTTCTCGACATCGGTGCCTATTCTTCCCGCCCTGGTGCCACGAACATCGGCGAGAACGAAGAACTTCGACGGCTCATCCCGGTTATTGCAGCCATCAGGGAAAAGTTCCCTGAGGCGCTGCTTTCTGTAGATACCTTCCGGGCGAGGGTCGCCTATGAAGGCATACAGGCTGGGGCCCACCTGATTAACGACATCTCCGGTGGAACCCTGGATGATAAAATGTTCGACACCGTCGCTGGCCTGAAGGCTCCGTACATCCTGATGCACATGCGGGGCAACCCGCAGACCATGCAAAAGGAAACACAGTATAAAGACCTTGTTCTCGACATTGCCACCTACTTCTCCGAACGCGTTGCCAGACTAACCGCATCGGGTGTGCACGACATCATCCTTGACCCTGGTTTCGGGTTTGCCAAAACACTTGACCAAAACTATCAGCTCATGCAGCACCTCGAAGACTTCCATATCTTTGGCCTGCCCCTGCTCACGGGTATTTCCCGAAAAGGCATGATCTACAGATTACTGGAAACCACGCCGGAGGAAGCATTAAACGGTACTACCGTACTTCATACCATCGCCCTGTCTAAAGGCAGCTGCATCCTGCGTGTACACGATGTAAAAGCAGCAAGGCAATGTATTACTTTAACAGAAAAACTGAAGCAATCTGATTAATTCCTAAATTGGCGTAATGAAAGGCCTGGACTTCGATTTTCTCAAACTCACCATCACCGATTCGGTCGATATCATCCTGGTCGCCCTGCTGATCTACTACATTTATAACCTGATCAAGAACACCATCGCCGTAAACCTCTTTCTCGGAATGGTCATCATCCTGATCATCCACTGGCTGGTAGAGCTGCTGCACATGCGCCTGCTATCGACCATCATCAATCAGTTCATCAGTGTCGGGATCATTGCACTCATTATTATTTTTCAGCCCGAGATCCGAAGGTTCCTCCTGCTCCTTGGCAAGAATACCTTCCTGCAACAAAACAAAGCCTGGTGGGGTTACATTTTCGGCAGTAAAAATATAGAACGCAATAACCTCATCCGCATCAAACCTATTATCGATGCCTGCAAGAGCATGAAGAAATCACGCACCGGCGCACTGATGGTATTTGTTAAGTTTTATGATGACCAGTTATTCGCCAACAGCTGTGAAGTCATGGACGCAAAGATCTCTAAGCGGTTACTGGAAAGTATCTTCCAGAAATACAGCCCCCTGCACGATGGTGCAGTCGTCATTGCCGAAAACAAGATCAAAAGTGCCAGCTGTATCCTGCCGCTCACCGATAATGACAAGCTTCCACCACAGTTCGGCCTGCGCCACAGGGCAGGCATTGGTGTTTCGGAGGCAACGGATGCCGTAGCCGTCATCATTTCAGAAGAAACGGGTGAGATCGCCTATGCAAAGCAGGGCCGGGTCAGGATGAATGTATCCTTTGGCGAACTTGAGAAGCTGCTCAATAAAGATTTTTAAAGGCGCCCGGAATAATATCAGGCCGCAAATTCCTTCGCCCCCATCGCTATACTGTCCCTCAGGGTACGCTGCAGGATCTTCCTTGCCCTGGATACATGCACTTTAGAACAGGTTTCAGTAATATTCAGTGCCTCGCTGATCTCCTTATGAGAATAACCTTCTACGGCGTGCATATTAAAGGCGATGCGATAATGCCGCGGAAGTACACGTAAAGCTTGCGTCAGGTAATCCGTATCACACTTGTTGTATTGAGAAGTGGAATAATCAAGTATAATATGGTCATCCATGCTTACTGTACTGACCCTGCGTTGCTTCTTCCTGTAGTTGGAAAGCGCCACATTCACCACTACACTCCGCATCCAGCCTTCAAAAGAACCGTCACCTGTATAACTGTTTATCTTCAGGAAAATATTGGTAAAGCCGATCATCAGAAGATCCTCTGCTTCCATGTGGTCCGATGAATAACGAAGGCACACCGCAAAAAGCCTGGGCGAAAAAGCTTTGTAGATCATTTCCTGTGCCCGTCTGTCACCCGCCTTGCATTGCTCCAGAAGCACATCCGGAACCTTATTATTGAGCTTTATCATGTTAATTCTTGGTTTGTCAGTTTCACCGGCAAAATTACCGGGCGACTTAAAACCCAACAATCACACGTTCATGGGATTTATCTAAAATAACCTGGTTTTCAACGCCTTAGCAACTGCCTCACTTTTAGAGTTAACCTGCAGCTTTTCATAAACATTTTTGATGTGCGAGCGCACCGTATCAATGGAGATAAAAAGTTCTGCCGCCACCATTTTATAACTGTAGCCGTTTACCAATAGCTTCAGCACATCCATCTCCCTGGCAGAAAGGTCAAAGTCCTGCGTTCCCGCGTTATTTCCGGACTTTACCATATTCAGCACCTGGGTAGCGATTGAAGAGGTCATAGGTGCTCCTCCTTCCATTACGTCTGCGATATATTCCAGCAAACGGGCCGGTGGTGTCTTTTTCAGCAGATATCCGTTCGCACCGGCCTTTACCGCCTCGAATACATTTTCGTTGTCATCAAAAACTGTCAGCATCAGCACCCTCACATCACTATCCGCAGCTCTTATTTTTCTTAACCCCTCGATACCATTTACCATTGGCATATCAATATCCATCAGCACAACATCGGGCTTTAGTTCATCCAGTTGCTGCTCCACTTCCGCACAATTCCCGAATGCCCCGGTAAGCTGAAAACCAATGCTTCCGGAAATCAGTATGCCCAATCCCTCGCGCAACTGCTGGTTATCTTCATAGATGAGTACCTTTATCATATGCCCTTTTATTCGTTACTCATGAATATAAGGTTAAAAAAGTGATCCTTCATAATACAAAACTCGCGAATAGCAGAAGTGCGGCCTATCGCATAATCATGTGATTTAGGCTGATCCGGCGTTTTCGGCTGTAACCTTTCGCCTCGTTTCCAGTCTTCTGATATATCCGATAAACGCAAAGTATATGTTTGGAAAAATCCTTAAATGGGCGGGTATCGCCCTTCTTTCATTAGTAATCCTGCTCGCGGCAGGTTTTGGCTTCATCTCTTATAAAGTAGGCAAGAGAGTCAACAGGACATACAGCTTCAGCAAAAGAAGTATAGCTATCAGTACCGACAGTGCAACTGTTGCCAGAGGAAAGCACCTGGTCATGATCAAAGGATGTAACGACTGCCACGGAGATAATCTTGGCGGGAAAATCATGATCAACGACTTCCCTATGGGAAAGTTAAGCGCTGCCAATCTGACTTCCGGCAAAGGCGGGCTTGGCCCGGATTATACCGTGGAAGACTGGATAACTGCACTCAAACACGGGATAGGTACAAATGGGAAGCCGCTGCTCCTCATGCCGTCTCATGAATCTACTCAGCTTACCGATCAGGATATCGCAGCCATCATCGCGTATTGCCGGTCGGTAGCTCCTGCAGACAATAAACTGCCACCGAACCATTTGGGACCCCTGGGCAAAATACTTACCAACTTCAATAAAATTCCCTTGCTTTCAGTAGAAATGATCGATCATCAAAAGGCAGCAAAAGTGTCCAACGAAATGCCACAGACACTTGTCGAGACGGGTATGTATCTGGCAGTTTCCTGTTCAGGATGTCACCGTTCCGATTTTAAAGGCGGACCGGCATTTATTCCCGGCGGGCCTCCGGTACCCAATATTACTGCTTCGGGTAATCCCGGCAAGTGGACGGAAGACCAGTTTCGTATGGTGTTGCGCACCGGCAAAACCCCGTCCGGCAAACAGTTGAAAAACGAAGATATGCCCTGGAAAATGACCGCACATTATACAGATGAAGAGATCAATGCACTATATCAGTTCCTCAGGTCTGACCTATAATCAAGCACAATGAAAAAAATACTTCTACTAAGCGGGCTTTTGCTTGCAGCAACAGCCCCCGGTCAGGCCCAGTTCCTGAACAAGCTAAAACAAAAGGCACAGCAAGCCATTAAGAAAAATACCTCCGGAGAAGAGGAAGAAAACCAGGAACAAGCTACAACCCGGGAAAGCGATATGCCAGCACCGGCCACAAACGTTTCAGGAACACAGGCTCCTGCCAGTGCCGGGATACAGCAATATGGCAGTGCCCTGTTCAAACTTGAAAGCGGCGAAAGTTTCTGTTATAACGAACACAGCCTCAAAGTAACCAACGGAACTTCTGCGGTTAAGGTCATCACTAAAAAGAACAGGGAATTTTATCTTTATGAGAACGATCAAAAAACCGGACCGTTCAAAACCGCACCCGTAAATCAGCTGGACGGCTGGCCCCATAAAGAAGACAGTGACAGGTCCGAAGAAAAGAAAACGGACTGGCAGCCGTATGTAAGAGCAGGCGTACTCACTGTAGACGGCAAAAACCAGGGAAATTACATGGCGCTTGCAAGTTTCTATCACAACAAAGAAAAAAAGAAATTCTATGGGGTAGCGATGAACCTGGAGAACAACAATATGACCACCAGTCTTATCAGCGACAAGGGAAAACGTAAGCTGCCCATGACCGGTGGTGAGCTTATTATTGCTGAAAATGACGAGTTCGCCGCCGCCAAAGTAACGGCAACACAATACAATGCCAAGACGGATGAAGAAAAATTCAAGTATGTCGCAAATGACGACTTTTACCTCATCTGTACCGACGGCCGTACACTAGGTCCATTTCAGGAAGTACAGGCTCAGGAAAGCTACCTCGACGACAAGGGACGTTTCATCCAGGTCTCCCGGAGCCGGCATGCAGTATTCATTAATGGCAAGGAAGTTATCAGATACAGCGAAAACTTCAACGGAGACGGAAAGCTGTTTATTGGCAGTGAAACCTCATGTGCCTGGTTTGAGCGTGGCGAACTCTCCTTCACAGACGGCACCAGGATTGCGGGAGCCATCATGCCTACTATTTCCCGGATCGGAGACAAAACTGCTGTCCACTGGATAGCCATCCAAAATCAGCAGGTATATGCTTGTAAAAAAGACCTGTAAGACCCTACTCTACCTAATACTGTGCATGGGCATTCAGGCCCATGCACTAAACTACCGCCGGATTTTCGACGACAGCTATACCAGTGCCGAACGCTACGCAGAAGGCATCAGACCGCAACTGATACAAATCGCCCGGCAATACGGGGAAGACTGGCGGCTTATCGAGAGCATCGTTTTTCCTGAACTTATGCGTTATCACAAAGTCTACGATGCAGTGGAGACCAGTTCGCTCATCAGCCTATACACTACCCTGGGTATCCGTTATGCAGACTTTTCCATTGGCCGCTTTCAAATGAAGCCCTCATTTGCCTACTCAGTAGAACAATTCCTATGGGAAGGTAATTATGCACAACTAGCCACCCAACTTGGCTTCAAGTCTGATGATACAACAGATAACGCAAGCAACCGGTACCAGCGCATCAGCCGTCTTGAAAGCACCAACTGGCAGATCAGGTATGTCATTGGCATGGTACAATGCATGAGGTCCAGGCACAAAGCCTATCTGAAAAAGGCTGGAAATACCCATGTGCTCAGCTTCATTGCCTCCGGATATAATTCCGGTTGGTACAGATCTGCGGCACATATACAGTATTACAGCAAGAAAGCCATGTATTCGCTCAGCAAGTGGCCTTCAAAAAAAAAATATTGTTTTGCTGATATCGCATTGTTCCGCTATCGGGAGCTGCAACAACGTACTAAATATTCTTAGGATTGAATGATCCGTGTTCGCGGTCATTTTGATAATTGAGCGCATCGTCATGGCTTTCGTCTGCATGTTCACGCGCCTGCGGATTACCCTTGCCCTCTGCTTCTTCAGGGGTTTCATCATGCCTTGTCTTTCCTTCGCGCATTTCCTTAATGCTCAGGTTGACGTCTATATCATGTTCTCTTTTGTCTTCCCGGCCTTTCAGCGCATTGTCCCCGCCAGTTCCTTCAAACCCCGGATCAGGGTTGCTGTTTTCAAATTCTGTTTCTTCTGTTTTCATAGCTGTAAGGTTTTGATACAGTCTTATAACAACGCCGGAAGATTAAGGTTTGACAGAGACTGATCGAAATATGCGATCATTAAAAAAGCGGGAATGGTCATTCCGACCACGCCCGCCTATCTAAATTAACGCTCTCGGATATAAGACGCTGGTGCAGAAATATTATTGTGTAACAACCGGAAAAAATAAGAATATTTTCAAATGCCTCTTTAATCAATCTATTTTCGCTTCCAGGTCCTGCCTCCACTCAATATCCCTGTGAGCATCACAATGGCAGAAATGACCATGAAAAAGCCACTTATGGCCAGCGGAGACGGCTCAAACCCCGCCTGAAATACGTACCTGGAAAGCCCCCAGGCCCCGGTAACCGCCAGCATCATACCTGCACCTGTCGCCACCATGCCCAGGAAAAAATATTCCACTGCCGTAATAACCAGCAACTGACGACGACTGGCCCCTAACGTCGTCAATAACATTTGCTCCCGGTTGCGCTGTGCATGGCTGACCAAGACAGCAGATACCAGTACGATCCAGCCCGTCACCATACTAAATCCCGCCATAAAACGGATGACAAAACCGATCTTTCCAAGTAACTCATCCAGCACACGGAGTACCAATTTCAGGTCAATCACCGAAACATTCGGAAATGTACGCACCACATCTGCCTGAAAAGCCGCAGAAACCTTGCTATCAGGTACTCTGGTCATCAACACATGAAACTGAGGTGCTTCTTCAAGCACCCCGGTCGGAAACACTACGCGGAAATTTGTCTGCATCCTGGCCCAGTTCACTTCTCTGATACTACCTACAACCGTACCGATCATGACTCCCTGTACGTTAAACACGATGCTGTCACCCACATCTACATGGATGCGGCGGGCATAATTTTCCTCCAGCGATACCCGGATCCTGCCGTCATCCGCGTCTCCGCGCCACACTCCCCGTAATACTTTTTCTGCCGAGGTAAGCTTCCGCTGAAATGTAACCCGCAATTCACCGTTGAAGGCCCTGCCAGGAGGTTCCTGAAAACCGCCGCGGCGACCTCCGCCTTCCTGCTTCGGTGCTCCGGGAGCAGCTTTTAGCCTGGTGTGCTTTTCAACTGCTACACTATCCGCCTTCGCCAGATTACTTGCCCGCACTCCGTTGATCTCATCAATCCTGACGGTAATCACCGGCACCTGGCTCAACACCGGCAGCTTATACTTCCTCGTTAGCGCTGCTACCGCATCACGCTGCTCCGTCTGTATATCAAACAATACCGTGTTCGGCTGATCCGGACCACCTGCTATCGTCACTCTTTTGATCAGCACCTGCTGTACAAAGAACAACAATCCGATAAATGCTGCCGATAAACCAACAGACACCATCAGTACCATCGTCTGGTTTTGCGGACGGTATAAATTAGCAAAGCCCTGCCGCCACAGGTAACCGGTACGCTCAGGTAGCAAGCGCCGTAACAACCACGTCAACAGCCTGGAAAGCCCATATAACAGTAAAAAAGCGACAACAATACTTCCGGTAAAAATTCCGGCTTCCTGCCATCCCCCTATCTGCAAAGCAGTAAAGCCCAGGATAAATAATAATATGAGCAGGTAAACCAGCCATAGCAGCGGGTCCCGGCGGCGCTGCGCAGGCTCAAACGAGATCCTCATCGCGTTCAGCGGTGAAACATGCCTCACCATCAGCAAAGAAGGCAGGGAAAACAATATGGAAACGAGCAGGCCCAGGGCAAGTCCCTGCCCTATAGCCGGCCAGCTCAGACGCATGTTCATCTCAACCGGCAGTAAGTCCTTCAATACATATGGAAGCAGATATTGCAACCCTGTCCCCAGCAGGCAACCCAAAATGGCACCTGTCAGCCCGATAACCCCAATCTGTATCATAAATATCCAAAAGGCCTGCCTGGCCTTTAATCCCATACACCGCAACGTAGCAATACTCTCCAGTTTTTCTCTGATGTATACATGCACCGCGCTGCCTACACCGATACAGCCCAGCAGCAGGGCCACAAAACCCGAAAGTGACATGAACCGGTTCACATCACGGAAAGACCGGCCCGTATCCTCCTTTCTTGAAGCCACCGTTTCCGCATCAAGCCCATATTTGTCCAGATCCTTTTCCAACCTTTTTACCACCGCAGCTACCTGTGAAGGGTTGGCAAACTTGATATAATATCGGTATTTAATCCGGCTACCGATCTTCGTCAGACCGGTTTCTTCCAGGAACTGCAAAGGAATATATACTACGGGAGCCACAGTCGAAGAAATCCCCGTCTGTCCCGGCACCTTGTGCAGCGCACCCCTGATCAGGAAATTCAATGCACCTACTTTTATCGAATCGCCAACCTGAGCACCATATTGCAGCATCAGCGTCTGGTCTACCAATGCGCTGCGCGATGAATCCCTGAACTCCTTTGCCGCCTTTGCCGGAGTTGTTTCAATTGCCCCATAATAAGGATAGTTGCCTTGCAGCGCCCTTACCTGCACCAGCCTGCTGCCACCATCCTTTACAAAATAAATCATGGAGGCAAAGCTCCGTTCAAAGGAACGTTCCTCGCCCAGGGTATCCATCAGTGCGTTTGTGCCTTTACCCGGTGGCGAATTACCGTCCAGCACCAGGTCTGCGCCCGTTAGCTCCATAGCCTGAGTATCGATATCCCGGCTCAGGTTATCGCGAAAGGCAGTTACTGCGACCAGTGCTGCTATCCCCATCACCACTGCAGCGATAAACAGGAACAACCGGCCCAGGTTTCGCCTGCTGTCCCGCCATGCCATTTTAAACAACCACGCCATCATTGTATTCTGCCACCTTTCATCCGTATGACCCTCGATGTCTTCGAAGCCAGTTCAGGGTCATGTGTGACGATGACCAGTGTAGTTCCCGCTTCCCGGTTCAGTTCAAACAACATAGCTTCGATCCGCTCCCCGGTTTCCTCATCCAAATTTCCTGTAGGTTCATCTGCAAAGAGCAGCGCTGGCTGGTTAGAAAAGGCCCTGGCCAACGATACCCGTTGTTGCTCTCCGCCTGAAAGCTGTACCGGGTAATGATCCGCCCGTTCAGCCAAACCTACTTTTTCCAACAGTTCCAGCGCCCTTGTCCTGGCTCCTTTCCGGTGTCTCAGTTCCATGGGCACCATCACGTTCTCTAAAGCCGTCAACGTAGGCATCAGCTGAAAATTCTGAAAGATAAAGCCTACGTAATCGTTCCTTAACCTTGCCCTTTCATCTTCACTGAGTCCGTCAAGGAGGATACCGTTCAGTATGACACTCCCGGCACTCGCCCTGTCCAGGCCTGCACATATTCCCAGCAAGGTCGTCTTTCCACTTCCCGAAGGCCCCGTAATGGCTACCGTGTCACCCCTGGATACGGAAAAGTCTATGTCCTTTAATACCTGCAGCTCCCTGCCGGCACTTTTATAGATTTTGTTTACCTGCCGCAACTCAAGGATGGCAGCCGTGTTTTGTTGTTCTGGTGTATAATAAGACATGCCTGGTGAAATCATATATCGGGCCAAATCCTTACCTTAGAACTATTGATTACAGTTATGTTACGAAAGAAAATGATCACCCTATTGCTCCTGTCGGCAACTTTTGCAGGATGCGGAAACAACGAGAAAAAAGAAACCCGGGCCGAAAGATTGACCGGTTCCGGCAATGAGACGAAGCCTGCGACAGCAACACCGGCATCACAAACCAGGAACATCCTGTTCTTCGGTACCAGCCTTACAGCAGGCTATGGCCTGGACGACCCCGCTCAAGCCTATCCATCCCTCATCCAGGAAAAGATAGACGCGTTACATCTGCCCTACAGAGTGATTAACGGAGGCCTTAGCGGCGAGACCTCTGCGGCGGGAAAAGCCCGCATCGAATGGCTCCTCAAACAACCTGTCAGCATCTTTGTGCTCGAACTTGGCGCCAATGATGGTTTGCGCGGGCTGTCCGTAAAACAAACTTCGATCAATCTCCAGGCAGTCATCGACAAAGTGAGAAAAAAATATCCGGAGGCTAAACTGGTTATGCTCGGCATGCAGATGCCGCCCAATATGGGGGCAAGATATACCAGCGAGTTCAAACAGATCTTCAGTGACCTGGCGACGAAGAACCAGATGACCTATGTCCCCTTCCTGCTTGAGGGCGTAGGGGGTGTGCCCAAGCTCAATCAGCAGGATGGCATACATCCTACAGCCGAAGGACAGAAAGTGCTGGCCGAAAATGTCTGGAGCGCGTTGAAGGGACTGCTCTAAGCCTGACCGCGGCAGCCAGGGTGCAGGCCATCAGCGAAAACAACCCGGTGGCTTAGGTGTTATCATCAATGAACAATATGACAACAGCTAATTTTTTGCCATGAAAACAAAGATACTCGCAGCGGCAGTCATTGTATTTACCGCAGCCTGCAACAGCCCTTCAAAAAAACAGGACACTTTAACTGATACTACAGGCAAAGACACTTCTGTCACCGGTATGGTTAAGCTTCCCGAACCGGACACCAATGCCGCAAAGACAAAATTCAGCAAAGTCATTGGCTGGCCTTCCGGCAAAACTCCTGTTGCACCTGCGGGTTTCACCGTTGCCAGGTTCGCTGAAAACCTGAAAAGCCCACGTAATATTTATATCGCCCCGAATGGCGATATTTTCGTTGTCCTTTCCAACTCAGAAAGATCATTAAAGGAAAAAGTAGCCGGGGCCATTACCGGCAAGTCTAAATCTGAAGTCACCGGGGAAAGCGCCAATACCGTTGTTCTCCTGCGCGATGCCAACAAAGACGGCATACCGGAAGTAAAAACCAATTTCCTCAGCGGCCTTAATCAGCCGTTCGGTGTCTTAATTATAGGAAACTCCTTTTACGTAGCCAATACCGACGGGCTATGGCAGTACCCCTATAAGGCTGGCGATACCCGCATTACTGCACCAGGCAAGAAAATACTCGACCTTCCTGCCGGGGGCTATAACAACCACTGGACCCGAAACCTGATTGCCAGTGCCGACAATTCCAAAATATATATTGCCGTAGGTTCCGGCAGCAACAATGGCGAAAACGGGATGGAGAACGAAGTACGCCGTGCCAACATCCTGGAAGTGAATCCAGACGGCTCAGGAGAGATCATTTATGCAAGCGGGTTGCGCAATCCGGTTGGTATGGCCTGGGCACCCGGCACCAATACGCTTTGGACAGCTGTCAATGAACGTGACGGACTGGGTGATGACCTCGTTCCTGATTACATCACCAGCGTAAAGAAAGGTGGTTTCTATGGCTGGCCCTACGCTTATTATGGTCAGCATGAAGATCCGCGCATGAAAGGACAAAAGCCAGACCTGGTGGCCAGGGCCATCGTTCCCGATGTTGCTACTGGTGCACATACTGCTTCTCTGGGACTTACTTTTTACAACAGCGACATATTTCCCGGAAAATACCGCAATGGAGCCTTCATTGGTCAGCACGGCTCCTGGAACCGGTCCGAACTTTCCGGTTACAAAGTTGCCTTCGTACCCTTCAGCAATAACAGTCCTTCCGGTAAACCTGAAGACTTCCTGACGGGCTTCATTGCCGACCTGGACAAAGGCGAAGTATATGGCCGTCCGGTTGGTGTAGCAGTAGCCCCAGACGGCGCTTTGCTTGTCGCTGATGATGTCAGCGGTATGGTATGGCGGGTTGCTGCGAAGTAATGATGATGTAAGATAATTTTGCGATCCGAATAATATCTTTGCAAATAAAAATGAATCTTAACCAGGAATCCATTAACCCTTCTTATATGCCGGTAGCTTATGAATACCGGGAGATCATTGATGAGCAGATCATCAGGAAAACACGTGGCAGGATCAACTTTTTCTGCGGAGAACAGGGCATCTGTGATGCCGAAGGATCAATTAAAGAAATGAAGGAGGTCAGCAAGAAAGGAATATATATCCTGCTTGACACAGGTGTGGAGATCCGCATCGACCGTATCATTACACTTTTTGGCAAACCCGGTGCAGCCTATGATGAGTACGACGCCTACTCCAATGCCTGTATGAATTGCAATGGTGGAGAAGAATAAAAAAAGCCGCTGATGCAGCGGCTTTTTTTATTTAAGGGAGATTCTAGCAATACTGTTCAAATGCGCCGATCAGGCTGTCTGCGATCATTTGCGCGGGGCGGCCCTCGATCTGGTGGCGCTCAATCATGTGCACCAGTTTACCATCTTTAAACAATGCCATTGAAGGAGACGATGGCGGGAAGGGAATCATATATCCTCTGGCGCGGTCCACCGCGTCTTTCTCCATACCTGCAAATACAGTGACCAGTTTGTCCGGATGTTTTTCATTGGACGCTGCGATCTTAGCCGCCGGACGGGCATTGGCGGCAGCACAACCGCAAACAGAGTTCACTACGACAAATACAGTTCCTTCCCCGGTAATGGCCTGGTCTACCTCTTCAGGTGTCTTCAGTTCCTGGAAACCGGCTCCGGTCAGGTCCTTGCGCATCGGTTCAACTAAATATTCTGGATACATATGTTAATGTGATTAATTTCTTTTTGTATGACACTTATGTACCGCAAAGGTACGGTGCAATACGCTTCCGTCAAAACACAGCGCTACCCTGCCTTATAGTTTTGACCTTCAAATTACTATGGGTGCCGGGTTAATAACCCAGCTTACAACCTGAAGAAAATCTTCTTTTGGTACAGGAAATAGCACATGCCCCATTCCAGTGAGAAAATGCAAAGTGCAGTAATGACTTTTGTTAATACGTCAGGAGCATGTATAATACCGAGCAGATTGCCTGCGATAACAGAAATATACCCATTGAACCAGCGGCTGCCCACAATTTCGAAAAACAGGTAAATAAAAATGGAGTTCATACCCACAATAGTCACAAACCTGATATCATTTTTATGGCCAAGCACATCTATCCACCAGTACAAGAAAGCGAGCAGCAGCAGTACCCAGCCACCGGAAGCCAATACGAAGGAACTGGTAGCTATCTTTTTGATGATGGGAGTGAGCCCGGCTGCATCCATACCATAACCGGTAAGCAGGCAAATCAGCCCTGTGACCAGCAATGTCCTGATCTTCACGACCGCTGGCTTGTTTCCAAGAAGCAGTTTTCCAGCCATCATGCCCCAAATGGTATGGGCAGCAGTAGAGAGGCAGTTGATGGCCACCCAGCCGCCGCCATTGATCTTGTTCATGAGCAGCAGGTCTATATAGTTGCCAAAATTATGTTGATCGGTAAAAGGCTGATCAAAACCCGGTACCTGTACGTACCGGTACAAGAGTTCAGTCAACAGCAGCAGGGCCAGGCTTACACCCAACTGATAACCAGCCCGAAGGTCATAGAGCAGAAAGGCGACCAGCAAAGTGAAGGAAAGCTGGGTAAGCACATCCCAAAGCTCAAAAGACAAATGTTCGCCGCGGACGGCATAGTCTAGTACACCCCAGAAAAAAAGCCAGCCGCTTCTTTTGAGCGCTTTCTTAAACGAATCACCCCAGGATACGCCATTTTGACGCTGTTTATGGAGTGAAAGTGCCAGAGCGGTACCGGCGATGAACATGAATCCCGGCTGAATCAGGTCCCAGAACCGCAGACCGTTCCATGGGTGATGCTCAAACTGGAGCATGACCGGTTCCAGCAGAGAACCGTGGCTGTATTCGCCCAAAGCCCCGTAAAGACCTGCACTTTCCAGCATCAGCAGGATCATAATGAGCCCGCGCATAAAATCAAGGGAAGCTAATCTAAACACGGATATAGATTTTTCTTTTGTCGAGGAAATAAGCCACCAGCCAGCAGACCAGCATGAAAGTAACGGCAAAAAGCAGGGAGCCTGCAGGGCCGGGAGCAATCACCTGGAAGAAGCCGCGGTTGACCCGTCCAAAGAGATCTGCATCTGCAAAGATGGTATAGGTACAGATGACCAGCACTTCAGATACGAGATAAATGAACAGTGGATTTTTCCCCAATATGGTAAAGAAGCGTGTCCACTTCACATAGCCCAGTACTTCCACCACATAAATCAGGGCACCGATAATGACCAGGTCAAGTCCGCAGGTCAGCAGCACGAAGGTGCTGGTCCATAATTTCTTGTTGATGGGAAATACAGGACCCAGGCACATCGCCAGCAAGATCAATGTACCGCCTGCCAGCAGCAGCTTGGCGATGGTTTCAAAACCTTTGCCCTTTTGCCGGATAAATTGCCCGGCATAGTAACCGATGATGACATTGACGCATGCAGGAATTGTGCTCAGCAGGCCCTCGGGATCAAAGGCAATGCCTTCGCCATGGTAGAGGTGCTTTTCCCCGAATAAAAAGAGGTCGAGGTACTGACCTGCGTTGCCTGTCATGCTGAAGGGATCGGCCGGATCGCCGAACAACAGTAGCAGCAGCCAGTAACCTGCCAGAAAAGCGATGGAAAGCACAAAAACCGTTCTGGAGCTGAGGTAATGAATCAGCAACGACGCAATACCGTAACAAAGGGCGATGCGCTGCAAGACACCCAATATCCGGGTATTGGCGATAGGTGAAAGTACCGGGTGGCCATCTGCCCCATAACGGAAAAACGGGAACCAGTACATCAGGTAACCGATCAGAAAGATCAGCAAAGTGCGTTTAAATATCCGGTAAAGAACTTCGCTGTTTCGCATTCGGGAAAACTTATCCATGGAAAAACTCATGGCGTTGCCAACCGCGAATAAAAAGGAGGGGAATACGAGATCTGTAGGGGTGAACCCATGCCAGGCTGCATGCTGAAGAATACTGAAAGGTTCTGCTCCGCTGCCGGGTGTATTGACGATGATCATGAAGCAGATGGTCATGCCCCGGAACACGTCGAGTGATAGAAAACGTTGTGGTTGGTCCATTGGTTTGTTTTGGTTGCGGTCGCAGCAGTGCTGCTGATTAAAGTTAACATTTAATCTGTAATCCTGGAGATGCGGGAGCGGTTTTGAATTTGGTTAAACTATTGGCTAACTTTGCAGTTCAATTTAAAACAAAAAAATATGTCATCAGTAGAGACAACTTACGTTCCTTACAAAGTTAAGGACATTTCACTGGCAGAATGGGGCCGCAAAGAGATCGAACTGGCAGAGGCTGAGATGCCTGGCCTGATGTCACTCCGCGAAGAATTTGGCCCTTCCAAACCGCTTAAGGGCGCGCGCATTGCAGGCTGTCTGCATATGACCATACAGACTGCGGTGCTGATTGAGACATTGGTGGAACTAGGCGCTGAAGTGACCTGGTCATCCTGTAATATTTTTTCTACGCAAGATCACGCGGCAGCAGCAATCGCGGCAGCGGGCATTCAGGTATATGCCTGGAAAGGCATGGATGCCGAAAGCTTTGACTGGTGCATTGAGCAGACTTTATATTTTGGTGAAGGACGCCAGCCACTGAACATGATCCTGGACGACGGCGGTGACTTGACCAATATGGTATTTGACAAATTCCCTGAGCTGATCGGGGGCATCAAAGGCCTTTCTGAAGAAACCACCACCGGCGTGCACCGGTTGTATGAGCGCATGAAGAACGGTACGCTGCACCTTCCGGCGATCAATGTGAACGACTCAGTGACCAAATCTAAGTTTGACAACAAATACGGCTGTCGTGAATCGCTGGTAGACGCGATCCGTCGCGCCACGGATGTAATGATGGCGGGTAAAGTTGCTGTAGTTGCCGGCTACGGCGACGTGGGCAAGGGCTCTGCAGAGTCGCTGAGCTCGCAGGGCGTACGGGTGATCGTATCGGAGATCGATCCGATCTGTGCTTTGCAGGCGGCGATGGAAGGATACCAGGTACAGAAATTTGCGAACGCAGTGAAGGAGGCGGACATCATTGTGACCACTACCGGTAACTGTGACATTGTACGTGCCGAGCATTTCAGGACCATGAAGGATAAAGCGATCGTATGTAACATCGGCCATTTCGACAATGAGATCGACGTCGCCTGGCTGAACCAGAACTACGGACATACGAAAGTAGAGATCAAGCCACAGGTAGATAAATATACAATCGATGGCAAGGATGTGATCCTGCTTGCTGAGGGCCGGCTGGTAAACCTGGGCTGCGCTACCGGACATCCCAGCTTTGTAATGTCGAACTCATTTACCAATCAGACACTGGCGCAACTGGAGCTATGGACCAATTCTGATAAATATGAGAACAAGGTTTATGTGTTGCCTAAGGCATTGGACGAGAAGGTAGCACGTTTACACCTGGCCAAGATCGGTGCCGAGCTGGATACGCTTGACCCGCACCAGGCAGCATATATCGGCGTTCCTGTTGAGGGTCCATTCAAGCCTGAGGCTTACAGGTATTAAGCAGCATTCCGGTTGAAACCGGGCTGAACAGTTAACCGGGCGTTGCGATTGTGCAGCGCCCTTTTTTATTTACTTTTGTTAAAAAACAGATTCTGCCGTTATGAACGATATGCACTCCCTGGACACCACGCTCTCCGTAAACATCAACAAGATCGCTACACTGCGCAACAGCCGGGGTGGCAACAACCCGGACCTGGTTAAAGTGGCGCTGGACTGCGAACGTTTCGGAGCCCAGGGCATTACCGTGCATCCAAGGCCGGATGAACGACATATCCGTTACCAGGACGTATATGACCTGAAAAGCGTGATCTCTACCGAGTTCAACATAGAAGGGAACTGCCGGGAACAGAAGTTTGTAGACCTGGTGCTGGCCGTCAGGCCGGCGCAGGTGACGCTAGTCCCTGATGCAGAAGGGCAGATCACTTCCAATCATGGCTGGGATACGATTAAACACAAGGACTATCTGAAAGAGATGGTGGGTATTTTCCAGGCAGCAGGCATCAGGGTATCGATCTTTGTAGATCCAGTGACAGAGATGGTAGCTGGCGCGGCAGTCACCGGTACAGACCGGATTGAGCTGTATACTGAGGCTTATGCCCACAATTATTATGAGAACCGAGATAAGGCGGTATTGCCTTATACAGCGGCGGCTCACAAAGCCCACGAACTGGGCCTGGGCCTGAATGCAGGGCATGATCTGGACCTGCATAACCTGAAGTTTTTCGCGCAGCACGTCCCGGGATTGCTGGAGGTAAGCATCGGACATGCACTGATCAGTGATGCCCTCTACCTTGGCCTGGAGAACACCATACAAATGTACCGCAGACAGTTAGAGAAATAGGCGCATTTTATTAACTTTGCGCAACTTTTTATTCATAGATACATGAACCTAAACATTCATTACCAGGAAGATTTTAAAGACCGTCACATTGCTCCTAGTGAAAAGGACACGAAAGAGATGCTGGATGTGCTTGGCGTGGACAACATAGACCAGCTGATCGGACAGACAGTGCCCGATAAGATCAGGCTGAAACAACCTTTGAACCTTCCGGCGCCCAAGTCTGAAAAGGATTACCTGACCGCCTTACGCCAAACGGCTTCCCTAAACAAGGTATTTAAATCTTATATCGGACAGGGCTATTACGATACCGTAACGCCCGGCGTGATCCTGCGTAATGTCATGGAAAACCCAGGCTGGTATACGCAATATACGCCCTACCAGGCGGAAATAGCGCAGGGCCGTCTGCAGGCGCTGCTGAATTTTCAGACAATGGTGATTGACCTGACCGGAATGGAGATCGCGAACGCTTCATTGCTGGACGAAGGCACAGCAGCCGCTGAGGCTATGTTCATGCAGTACAGCCTGCGCAAGAACCAGCAGGCGACAAAGTTCTTTGTCTCTGAACTGGTATTCCCGCAGACGATCGATATTCTGAAGACCAGAGCCAATCCTTACGGCATTGAGCTGGTGATCGGCGACCATGAAACGGTAGCGCTGAATTCGGAGTTTTTCGGCGCGGCGATCCAGTATCCGGCCGGTAACGGTGAAGTATTTGACTATTCGGCTTTTGCACAAAAGGCCCATGATTATAATGTAAAGGTAACAGTAATTGCTGACCTGCTGAGCCTTGTACTGCTGACGCCTCCAGGTGAATGGGGTGCGGATGTTGTCGTGGGTACAACTCAGCGGTTTGGTGTACCTATGGGTTTTGGCGGCCCTCATGCTGCTTATTTCGCGACCAAGGAAGAATACAAGCGTTCCATTCCCGGCCGTATCATCGGAGTGACCATTGACAGCAATAACAATTATGCACTGCGTATGGCCCTGCAGACCCGTGAGCAACACATCCGCAGAGACAAGGCAACCTCCAATATCTGTACAGCACAGGCGCTTTTAGCCATTATGGCCGGTTTCTATGCGGCTTACCATGGCCCTCAGGGCCTGAAGCTGATTGCTGAAAGGGTACATGGACTGACCGTATCGCTGGCGCGTTCCCTGGAAAACGCTGGCTACAAGGTACTGAACAACGTTTATTTCGATACCATTCAGGTAGAACTGGGTGACCTGGCAGGCGCCATTCATGGCGAGTGCCTGAACAACGAGATCAACCTGCATTACAACGGCAGCGTAGTGGGTATTTCCCTGGACGAGACAACCTCTCCGGAAGATGTGAAACTGCTGCTTAAAGTTTTTTCTAAAGTGAAAGCGATTGCAGGGGATGCAGTGGAACTGGAAGACAAGGGCCTGCAGACCGTTATACCGGCTGCACTACAGCGTACTTCGGAATACCTGACGCACCCGGTTTTCAACACACATCACTCGGAGCATGAAATGCTGCGTTACATTAAGTCACTTGAGACGAAAGACCTATCCTTATGTCATTCAATGATCGCTTTGGGTTCCTGCACCATGAAGCTGAACGCGACCACCGAAATGATCCCGGTAACCTGGCCGGAGTTTGGAAAGATACATCCATTCGCTCCTGCCGACCAGGTATTGGGTTATTACAATGTATTTAATGAACTGGACAAGTGGCTGAGTGAGATTACCGGCTTTGCGGCCATGAGCTTTCAGCCGAATGCAGGCGCACAGGGCGAGTATGCCGGCCTGATGGTGATCAGGGCTTATCACCAGGACCGCGGCGAAGGACACCGTAACATTGCGCTGATCCCCTCATCGGCGCACGGTACCAACCCGGCTTCTGCTGCGATGGCAGGTATGAAGATTGTGGTGGTGAAATCACTGGAAAACGGAAATATCGATGTGGATGACCTGAAGGCAAAAGCGGAGCAATATGCTGCCGACCTGAGCTGCCTGATGGTGACCTACCCTTCTACCCACGGGGTATTTGAGGAAAGCATCATTGACATCTGCAATATTATCCACCAGCACGGCGGGCAGGTTTATATGGACGGTGCGAATATGAATGCACAGGTCGGACTGACCAGCCCGGCAACCATTGGTGCGGATGTCTGCCACCTGAACCTGCATAAGACTTTCTGCATCCCACATGGCGGTGGCGGCCCTGGAATGGGCCCGATTGGTGTAGCCCGGCACCTTGTACCTTATTTGCCCGGACACGCAGTAGTAGATATTAATAACGAGAAATCGATCCATGCCGTTTCTTCTGCCCCCTGGGGTTCTGCTTCTATCCTGATCATTTCACATGCTTATATTGCGATGATGGGCGGCGAAGGTCTGACCAGTGCGACCAAATATGCAATCCTCAATGCCAATTACATGAAAGCCAGGCTGGAGCAGCACTATCCTGTGCTGTACACCGGCGAAGGCGGCCGTGTCGCGCATGAGATGATCCTGGACTGCCGCAGCTTCAAGAATTTCGGCATCGAGGTAGTGGACATCGCCAAGCGCCTGATGGACTACGGTTTCCATGCGCCTACTGTATCCTTCCCGGTAGCCGGTACGCTAATGGTAGAGCCTACGGAAAGTGAGCCGAAGCATGAGCTGGACCGATTCTGCGACGCGCTGATCTCGATCAGAAACGAGATTACCGCTGTTGAGCAAGGCATCCTGGACAAGACAAACAACCCGCTGAAGAATGCACCGCATACTGCGGCTGTAGTGACCGGCGATAACTGGACATATGGCTACAGCAGACAAACTGCAGCTTTCCCGTTACCTTATGTTGCGGCCTATAAGTTCTGGCCTTCCGTAGGCAGGGTAAATGACTCATACGGTGACCGTTCACTGGTATGTGCCTGCCCTCCGATTGAGAGTTATGAAGAAAGCTACGCCGGCATTTAAAACCGTTATCCTAATTTTTTAACATAGGTCACTCCGGCTACATTCTTGTATTGTACTTTGTAAGTCAAATTTATTAATGTAGCCGGATATACCGTCAAACCGGAAATCAAAACCTGAAAATAATGAAACTGAAATTCACTTCTTTAATATTGGTCTTCATCGCTGCTGTGACCATGGCTTTCGTCCCTCCTGTTACAAAATCTGCCTTAAAGGTGATAACTTATAAAGCTGATCCTGCAAAATCTTCGCTGACCTGGATGGGCAGGAAACTGACCGGCAGTCACAATGGCACAATTACACTTCAATCAGGAAACTTAGACTTTGACGGAAAGAAACTGACAGGTGGGAAATTTGTGATCGATATGACCAGTATTAAAGATGCAGATGGCAGCGACCGTCTGGAAAACCACCTGAAAGCCGATGACTTCTTCGGCGTGGACAAGTTTGCGACAGCTGCTTTCGTCATCAGAAAAGTGACCGATGCTGGCACAAATACTGTTAACGTGACCGGAGACCTGACCATTAAAGGAATAACCAACCCCGTTGCCTTTCCTGCAAAGATTACCTGGAATGCCGATGGCTCCGTGACTGCAGTCGCTGATAAGATCATCGTAGACAGGACAAAATATGGAATTAAATACCGTTCCAAGGGCATATTCCCTGACGTGGGTGATAAAATGATCTATGACGATTTCCAGCTTTCTGTAAAACTCACAGCCGGCAAATCATAAAGGCGGAAAGATCTAAAACCTTATAGAAAGGTCCTTGTTAGAAAACAGGGACTTTTTTTTATTTTCAACAACAACCTAGGTGTTTAAACATCATTTTATTTATTAACTTAGAACAACACATATTAACCGCTACACTGCTACCTATGGAAGAAAAAGAAATCAATATGCTAGTTGTCGACGATGACGACATTAACATATTTATCGTCAGAAAGATAGCAGCAAAAACCGGCTACACGGTGAATCTTGAGGCAAAAGGCGACGGACAACAGGCACTTGATTATCTTACCAGTCTTTTAGCAGATCACAAACCCTTTCCGGAATTGATCCTGGTCGACATCAACATGCCATTAATGAACGGATGGGAATTCCTAGAGAATTATGAGCGCCTGAATGTGCCTGAAGGGACACATGTATATATGGTTTCTTCCTCCGTATATGAAAACGATATCGAAAAAGCCAAATCCTATAAGGCAGTAAACGGATTCATTTCAAAGCCGATGTCTCTCGATCGGTTAACGGAGCTGATCAGGCTTCTGGGCTAGCCTGATCTATTATCCGATCCTGAACTGCCCTCCGTCCAAACTGACATGGCCCATCGCCCTTGATTTGCCATGGTAAAACAGACAATTCCAGTTTTCTGAAATCGCTCTTTGGCCAAATTCCTCTCTAAGCGCCATTGCCTTGCGGCCGTCATAATCATATTTGGCTACGAACTTTCTAAGCAGTTCCTCCGGCTCAGGCAATACGTCCCCGCCAAAGAAGACCTTTTCCTTGCCTTCACTGAACAGGAAGACCTGGTGGTTGGGGGTATGCGCTCCTGTAAACTCATAGCTGATGCTGCTGGTCAGCTGTCCGGAACCTTCCAGAAAACTGAGCTGGGCATTGCGTTGCAAAAAGTCAAAAATCTCCGTCCGGTAAGACGAGGAACTGCTGGTGAAGGCCTGTTCCCACTCGCCCTGCTGGATCACATAAGTCGCGTGAGGAAAACTTAGCTCTATATCTTCACCCTGGCGATGTACCATACCACCCGAATGATCAAAATGAAGGTGCGACATCAGCACGAGGTCAACGTCATCGGGATCAAAACCTGCCTTCCGGATATTCTGATGCAAGATCAGTTCGCCGTCTGGTCCGCTAAAGCCGAGGCCGGTATCGCAAAGCAAAAGGCTACCCCCGGTATGGATGAGAAAGGGCTGAATATGAACGAACAGTGATGCCGGACGGTCTTTAGGATTATCTTTTACTGGATCGAAAGGAATGAATTTCTTGTCTGCCGCTACGGAATAAGAGCCTTCAAATAATGGGAAAACTTGCATATATTTACGATATCATTTGCAAAGATACGCAACCCGGCGAACTTATGAGCCGGACATACGAGCATAAAACAAGACAAGCTGGATGGAAAAAAGATGGGTGCGGGCCGGAAAGGGCGATAAGGAAGCTACGGAACTGCTTGCTCAGCAACTCAACATAGATATAAGTCTCGCGGAGTTATTGGTGCAGCGCGGTATCGATACGTTTGACAAATCAAGAGACTTTTTCAGGCCGCAGCTTACACACCTGCATGACCCTTTCCTGATGAAGGATATGAAGCTGGCCATTGACAGGATCGATCAGGCACTGGATTCAGGGGAAAAGATATTGGTTTACGGAGATTATGATGTGGACGGTACAACGGCAGTCGCGCTGGTATTCGGTTTCTTTAATCGCATACGACCAGATACGGCATATTATATTCCCGACCGGCATAAGGAAGGCTATGGCATTTCAACAACAGGTATCAACTACGCGAAGGAAAACGGCTTCGGGCTGATCATTGCGCTGGACTGCGGTATCAAATCGGCAGATAAGGTCGCTTATGCTCGTTCAATAGGCATCGATTTCATCATCTGTGACCATCACCTGCCAGGTCAGGAATTGCCGGATGCAGTCGCAGTACTGGACCCGAAACGGCCGGACTGTCCCTACCCCTTCAAGGAACTCCCGGGCTGCGGGATCGGTTACAAGCTGGTGCAGGCTTACAGTAGGCGTCATACCCTGCCTACCAATCGCTATGAGTGTTATCTTGACCTCGTGATGGTGAGCATTGCAGCCGATATTGTGCCTCTGGAAGGGGAAAACCGGGTATTGGCACATTACGGCCTGGCCAGGCTGAACACCACACCTTCTCCCGGATTAAAGGCCCTGATTGAAGTGTCGGGGCGTAAGGGACCACTGACACTTACCGATGTCGTGTTTGTCCTGGCTCCAAGGATCAATGCAGCAGGCAGAATGCACCATGGCAATGAAGCCGTCAAATTGCTGACCAGTACTGAAGAACAAGCGGCCAGAGAACAGAGCTATACGATTGACCTTCACAATATGGACCGGAGAAGCTGGGACCAGGAAATGACGGCACAGGCATTGGCCCTGCTGGACGATTGCGAAATTCTGCAAAACCGGAAGACAACCGTTGTATATCATGAAAGCTGGAATAAAGGCATCATCGGCATTGTGGCCTCGAGACTGACCGAGAAATACTACCGCCCCACGGTGGTGCTCACTGCGTCTAACGGCTTGCTGACCGGATCGGCAAGATCCGTAACAGGCTTCGACCTTTATGAGGCGCTATGTGGCTGTGAGGATCTGCTGGAACAATTTGGCGGCCATCAGTTTGCGGCCGGCCTGACCATGCGGCCCGAGCACCTGGAATTGTTTTCGGAGAAATTTGAGCGTATTGTGGCGACTTCAATCACCGATGAACTCCTACAGCCTGAACTGCGCATAGATTCAGACCTGGAATTTAACCGGATCACCCCGAAATTCCAGCGCATATTAGCCCAAATGGAGCCATTCGGCCCTAAAAATCCCGCGCCTGTATTCATGAGCAGCGAAGTATTCCTGGCCGGTCCCACACAGGTGGTTGGCGCAAAACATTTAAAATTACTCCTAAAACAACAAAATTCCGTTATTTTTGAAGGTATTGGTTTTGGCCTTGGGGAATATGAGCGTCTGTTACAACCAAACGTGCCATTCACTGTTTGTTATACCATTGAAGAAAATGTCTGGAAAGAACAGCGAAGACTGCAACTGAATGTTAAAGCCATTAAAACCGGAAGACCCGAATGATATTACGAGCGGAAAACCTGATCAAAAAATATAAGCAGCGTACAGTAGTGAACGATGTTTCCTTCGACGTAAGCCAGGGAGAAATCGTGGGACTGCTGGGACCTAACGGTGCGGGAAAAACAACCTCTTTCTATATGATCGTGGGACTGATCAAACCCAATGAAGGTACGATCTACCTCGACGACCAGGACATTACCCAGGATCCAATGTACCGGCGTGCGCAAAAGGGGATCGGCTACCTGGCACAGGAGGCTTCAGTATTCAGGAAGCTTTCCGTAGAAGACAACATCATGGCAATCCTGGAAATGACCAGCCTGGACAAGTTGGAACGGCAGGAAAAACTGGAGGAACTGATCAGCGAATTCAGCCTGCACAAGGTACGCCGCAACCGCGGCGACCTGTTATCAGGCGGCGAACGCAGACGTACGGAAATCGCCAGGGCGCTGGCTGCCAGCCCTAACTTTATTTTGCTGGATGAACCTTTTGCGGGTGTCGATCCCATTGCAGTAGAAGAGATCCAGACCATTGTGGCGAAACTAAAGAAGAAGAACATTGGCATCCTCATCACGGACCACAATGTACAGGAGACCCTGTCGATTACAGACAGGGCCTATTTGTTATTTGAGGGCAAGATCCTGGAATCAGGCACTCCCGAAGTCCTTGCTGCCAATGAGATGGTACGAAGGGTGTATCTGGGCGCTAACTTCGTGCTGCGTAGCAAAAACTTATAACCCAAAGCGCATGGCTATTGTCAATTCCATATTTACCTGGTACATGAAGAAGCGCGTCCACCAGATCGAACTCTTCATGAAATATCCGCACGACGTACAGGAAGAATGGTTCCATAAACTGATCTCCGGTGCCGAGGACACCGAATGGGGCGAAAAGTACGGGTACAGGAGCATTGAAACACCAAAGCACTTCCGGGAACGGGTACCCGTCCAGAATTACGACACGCTGAAACCCTATATCGAACGGATGCTGAGAGGCGAACAGCATATTCTCTGGCCCTCAGAGATCAAGTGGTTTGCCAAATCTTCGGGCACGACGAGCGACCGGAGTAAATTTATTCCCGTTTCAGAAGAATCCCTTCAGAACTGTCATTTCAAGGGTGGCAAAGATATGCTGTCCATTTTCTGCAACAACCGGCCGGATAACCAGATCCTGACCGGCAAGGGCCTGGTGCTGGGGGGCAGCCATCAGATTAACCAGCTGAACGAAGATTCCTTTTACGGAGATCTTTCTGCAGTGCTGATCAAGAACCTGCCTATGTGGGCCGAATATTACCGGACGCCGAATATTTCCATAGCACTCATGGATAATTATGAGCAAAAAATGGAAAAAATGGCGGAAGCCACCATCAGGGAGAATGTCACGAATATTGCAGGAGTACCCACCTGGACGATCGTACTCGCCAAGAAAGTACTCGAAATGACGGGCAAAAAGAACCTCCTGGAGGTCTGGCCCAACCTGGAACTTTACATCCACGGCGCGGTCAATTTCAAACCTTACCGCGAGCAGTTTAAAGAACTGATCCCGAGTGAGGAGATGTATTACCTGGAGACCTACAATGCTTCGGAAGGCTTTTTCGGCATTCAGGATGAAGTCAATTCCGATGAAATGCTGCTGATGCTGGATTATGGTATCTATTATGAATTCATGCCCATGGACCAATTGGACAGGGAATACCCCGATACCATTTCCCTGGACCAGGTAGAACTGAACAAAAACTATGCGATCATCATCTCTACCAACGGAGGACTGTGGCGGTACATGATCGGCGACACCGTGCAGTTTACCTGCCTCTCTCCCTATCGCATCCGTATCACAGGCCGCACCAAACATTTCATCAACGCCTTTGGCGAGGAAGTGATCATTGATAATGCGGAACAGGCGATCTGCAGGGCCTGCGATGCTACCGGCGCCGTATTTAAAGACTATACCGCCTGCCCGATCTATTTCAGCGGAGAAGAAGCAGGTGGCCATGAGTGGATCATTGAGTTTGATCAGCAGCCAGCTGATTTTGAACAATTTGTCGATGTACTCGATCAGACTTTGCGTGAAGTGAACTCTGACTATGACGCCAAACGGTTTAAAGACATGGCACTGCGGAGGCCAAAAGTGCACAATGCACCTGCGCATACTTTCTACAACTGGCTGAAATCGAAGGGCAAACTTGGCGGTCAGCATAAGGTACCCCGTTTGTCGAATGACCGGCAGTATGTAGAGGAGATCCTGCCGCTGTTACGCTGATTTTCATTTTATTTCATATTGCTCCGGAATTTAGTTATATTGAAATAGCTAAATATGAACTGTTTATGAAGAATGTACAACAAATCCTGGGCATTAAACCACTTGAAGTATTCTCTGTAACTGCCGGAACATCTGTCCTGAACGGCCTGAAACTGATGATGGAAAAGAACATCAGCGCATTGCTGGTGATCGAAGAAGGGAAATTGCTGGGCATTTTTACAGAACGGGACTACGCGCGAAAAATCGTGCTGCACGGCAAGTCTTCCGCAGAAACCCCGGTAGGTGAAGTCATGACATCCGACCCGATCACGGTAAGTCCATCAGACAGTATAGAAGATTGTATGGAGATCATGACAGAAAAGCACATCAGGCACTTGCCTGTTGCAGATAGTTCGGGTACAATCGGTATGGTCTCTATCGGAGATGTAGTCAAATTTATCATTGCGGACCAAAAACAAACGATTTCACAACTGGAAAGCTATATCAGCAGTTGATCTTAATCATAATTCAATTTTAATCCAGGCTTAATGTAAGGATGTTATCTTCGGACGTACAACAAAAAGAGCGTCTTATGATCAGTACAAAGACTGCCAGGAAGGCTGTGTTGAAATTGGGGCAAGCTGACGATTCACATAAACAACAGTCGGCCCCGCCTCCCGTAGGAAGTTATCCTTACCGGTTAGAGGTCTGTAAAAACAAGAGCAGTGCCGATAATATGGTCTTTCACCTGGCAGGAGATACCGGTGGTACCCGTTCTGCGGAAATGCAGCACAAGATAGCCGCAGAACTGACTGCCCAGGCAAAAGAAGCGCATGCTGATTTTATGTATCATCTTGGTGATATCGTCTATCATTATGGCGAGCAAGAAGGCTATGAAGCTCAGTTCCTTGCACCCTTTGCCCAATACCCTGCCCCGATCTATGCCATTGCAGGTAACCATGACACTGATATTAACCCGGAAACCTGGGAACAGGAAAGCCTGGGTGCATTTTACACTGCTTTTTGCAGTACTACCCCAACGACGATACATTTTGCACCTCAGACAAGAAGAAAAAGCCAGGTACAGCCGAATGTCTATTGGACCATGATCTCCCCCCTGGCTATAGTGATCGGCCTTCATACCAATGTCCCCAAGTATGGTTACGTAGATCCGGTGCAGAAAAGTTGGTTTATTGACGAACTGAAGAACGCCGCGGCCTGTCATCAGAACAAGGCGATCATTGTCTGCCTGCACCATGCACCCTATTCTGCAGATGTGAATCACGGGTCAAGCGTGGCAATGATCGAACTGCTGGACGATGCCTTTAAGGCTTCAGGGGTGCGCCCTGATGTGGTATTCAGCGGACATGTGCACAATTATCAGCGCTTTACCAAGCAGTATCCGGATGGCGGGACTGTACCTTTTATTGTCGCCGGTGCCGGGGGTTTTGACGAGCTGCATGCGCTGGCCAGCCCGGAAGATGAGGGCTATGAGGCCAGTCATGACCTTTTCAAAGGCCTGAGCCTGGAGAAATACTGCGACGACCGGCACGGTTTCCTGAAAGTGAGCCTGAAACGGACTCCTTTCGGCCTTCAAATGAAAATTGGTTATTACACCGTACCTGCAGACAGCGGCATTTATGGTGCCGCCCTGTTTGACGAGCATCATATCGACCTTTCGGGACGCTGAAAATGTAAATTTTATGACCTTTACCAGGTTTCTGCTTGGGTATTTGTCACTAAATTTGCGCCAGCAAACCACAATCAATGACTGAATTTGACAAAAGTGTTTCTGTAATCGTATTGTTCTCCGGAGTAGCTGTACTTACACTAGTCGAAATGTACTTCAGCTACATACATGATAAGAAACATTATACCAGGAGGGATACGTTGACCAACATTTACCTGATGGCCTCAGCGTTTGTTATCAATCTGCTCAGCAAAACAGCCACCTTTTTCCTGCTGCAGTATGTTTACGATCAATACCGTCTTTTTGAAATATCGAACGTATACATTTACTGGTTAGTACTTGTGCTGGCGCAGGATTTTCTATACTGGCTGCTACACTATACCGGGCATTATGTGCGCTTTTTCTGGGCAATGCATGTAACCCATCATTCCTCAGAACATTTTAACCTGACCACCGGATTCCGGTCTACGGTGTTTGAACCACTCTACCGGGTGTTTTTTTACCTGCCGCTCGCACTCATGGGCTTTAATGCCTTTGATATTCTTTTTGCCTACCTGATCACACAGATTTATGGCAATATCGTACATACACGTTCAGTCGGCAAACTCCATCCGGTCTTTGAATATATCTTTGTAACTCCTTCTCATCATCGTGTGCACCATGCCAGTAATCTGCGTTACCTGGATAAGAATATGGGCATGGTCCTGATCTTGTGGGACCGCTGGTTCGGGACTTTCCAGGAAGAAATTGACGGAGAAGAAATTGCCTACGGACTGACCAAGCAACCGGAAAATACTGGTCCGGTAAACATTATTTTTCATGAGTTCATCGCGCTTTTCCAGGATATGAAAAAGTCTCCGAAATGGAGTGACAAGCTGAAATATATTTTTTATCCTCCGGGTTGGAGTCACGATGGCAGCACCCAGACTGCCCGGGTTATGCAACGGGAGCTACTTAACATGCCATAAGCCGCTGATCGGGCCACACCGACCATGGCACTTTTATGTGCCATTATCACCTTTTTTACCACGCAGTAAACCTAACATCCTTTATACATTGCATTAAACCAATTGATCACTAAATTTGGTTATGCTAGTCCGTTTGATCATTGCTGCATGCTTTCTAATGGCTTGTCCCGTTGTCAGCGCCTTTCCGCAACAAAAAATGCTTCACAAGAGCAGCGATACCCTGACCGTCAGAAGGCTCTTAGACAATGCAGGCCGTCAACTGAAAAACCGTAAACTGGATTCTGCGAAGGCGCAATACCGGCATGCTCATCAACTGGCTGTGGAATACGGCGATCAAAAAAAGGTGATAGAAGCAATCGCAGGGATAACCTCCGTACTCCGGTCAGAAAGCAAATTTAAAGAAAGCCTGAGCTATGCCAGGGAGTCGCTTAGGCTTAGCCAACAGCTGAAAGATACGACACTGATCCTTGAAGCCATGATCAGGACAGGCGCACAATACTTCCACCTTAATGATTATAAAAATGCGACTTCTGTCTGGGTCCGGGGGCTTCAACTGGCGGAAAAGGCGAATGATAGTCTTAGGCAACTACATTTAACCTCAAATTTGTCTGCTGTATTCCTCAGCCTGAATGACAACAAGAAATCACTGTATTATACCCGGAAGGCCTATGCATTATCGAAACAACAGCGTGATACCGTGTCTACGATCATCGCACTTGGCAATCTAGCGGACAGCGAAGGAGTAAACGGAGATTTTTCTGCGGAAATGAAATATCGTCAGGAAGTAGTGCGGCTGTCGATACTCAGCGGAAACTACAGATATCTGATCACTGCGTACCTGAACATGGGTGTATTGAGCAAAAAAAAGGGGGAGTTTAAACAGTCCCTCGATTATTACCTGAAGGCGCTGGCGGTAGCAGAAAAGCATGCTATACACGATTACCACACGTATACACTGATGGCCATTGCAGAGGGCCTGGAAAATCTGGGGCGCAATGCCGAGGGACTGGTATTTGCCAGAAAGGCCATGAAGCTCGCTGAACAGACGGGCAGCCCGGACCAGAGGAGTAAAGCTTATGAGATTACATCAAACATCCTGGAGAATCTGGGCAGCTACAAAGCATCGCTGGATTATTTCCGGAAAGGCAGAAAGATAAAGGATTCCTTGGTAGAACGGGAAACTGAACAAGAAGTGAACCGCATGGAACTGCAATATGCATCGGTGAAAAAGGAAAAGGAAATTGCCGATCAGAAACTGGTCATTTCAGGGAATAAGCTGGAACTACAGCAAAAAAACGGATATATCTTATTGTCTTCACTTGCCGTGGTATTCCTGACCTTCGTTGCCTTCTTTGTATACTTCATTTACAAAAGCAAATACCGCCTGGTGCGCAAGGAAAAGGATATGGCCATTCTGGAAGCCATGATCAGCGGTGAGGAAAAAGAACGTTCCAGGCTTGCCCTCAACCTGCATGACGGCATTGGCGGGATATTATCTGTGGCAAAAATGCAGGTAGATGCCTTGTCAAGGGAATATCCCGCGTTATCCGGTGCACCTGTTTATCATAAAACACTGGCGATACTGAACACCGCGTCTCATGAAGCCAGGTCAATGGCACATGACCTGGCCCCGCAGGTGTTATTCCATGAAGGCCTGGAAGCTGCAATAGCGATGTTCTGTGAAAGGACAAGCAACAGTACTCTGGAGATCAGCCACTACATGATCGGGAACATCGGCCGTTTCCATATGGATTTTGAGCTGTTTATCTACCGGGCAGTACAGGAAGGGATCAGTAATATCATTAAACATGCCCGGGCGAGAAAGGTGCTGGTGCAGTTGTCAAAAAGCGCGGGTGTACTGAGCCTCACGATCGAAGATGATGGTGTCGGGACCGATCTTTCCAGGATCGGAACCGGAGGTATGGGTCTGAGCAACCTCAGATCGAGGACTTTCGCAAAAGGCGGGATATTTGAATTAACCTCCGAACCCGGATCCGGCACAACGATTTATCTGGAATTTGAAACGGCCCATCTGGAGGAAGATAAGGTCAGTATATCTAATGTCAGTATGGAAACCAGAACTTAATGATTAGATTTACAGACCTAATTTTAGAACATGCTAAGCACCAATATTAAAGAAGCGACCAAAATGGCACATCAGGAACTGGAAGGAAAAGTAGTGAAGAAGCTGAAAGCCATCCGCAGCGAAGCAGATTATGCAGATGTCCTGAAACACTTTTATGCCTATTTCAACACCCTTGAAGCGGCGATCAAACCTTATATCACTGAAGGATTGCTGCCTGACTATGCTTCCAGGCGCAATTCAAGCTATCTGAAACAAGACATCGAAGAATTAGGTGCTTTCATCAATGACCTTCCCCCTGTTACCATCCCTGCCATAGGTAATGTAACCGAGGCACTCGGCGCACTGTACGTAATGGAAGGTTCTATTATGGGTGGTCCGTATATTGTAAAGATGCTGCAGAAAAGTGGTATTGACAAAGGCTTTTCCTTCTTCTCTGGCTACGGGGAAGAAACAGGCCGTATGTGGGACAACTTCACAAGTGTAATGAACCAGACCATATCAGCAGAGAAAGACCAGGCGATGGCCATTAAGTCTGCCAATGAAACCTTTTCCAATTTTTCCCATGTATTTGAGGTGAAGGCGGCATGAACAGCCGTTAATTGCCGACCGGCCTGATGTGACTTGTTTTCAGCTCGTCAACAATGTGTTTTCCTATCGCATTGCCGACATCTACCCCATTGATAATTCCATCCTTAAAATGGATCCCGCCCCAGTACCTGCTCATCGCTGCCTCTTTCGCAGCTTCGTTAAATGAGGCGAACTTTCTGGACTTCAGCCCATATTTTTCCTCAACGTTATCCGTGTAACTGAAGTTGTCCCCAAAATAATAGGTAAGAATAGTTGCAGTGGTTGATGAAATATGTGAATGGCCGCTCATATATTCCGGAAAAGGCGGCGTCTGCAGCATCGGCTTCCATTTTGGGTCTATAAGCCTTCTGATCGCGGTTTCGGGGCGTATCCGGTTGCTCCTGTACTTTTCGTCCCAGCAACTAATGAAGCTGTCGGTCAGCCCGGCTGCAACAACTGTATAAATCTCCAGGGTTTTAGAAAAGCCCACATTCGCTTTTTGACAGGCGATGCCGGTGATGCCCACCCAATGCGCCCCCGGAGAGATCTTCTTGAGACCGATCAGTAAGTGTCCCTCATTTTTCAGCGCAAAAGGGTTGCAGTCCCAGAATGCGGCAATCTCCCGGTGTTCGGGCGTCAAGCCAGATCCCCCATCTACATAATTAGCCGTTAGCATCTTAAAGAAATCCGAGTTTTTATCCTTTGAGTAAGGCACCGGCGGGACAGACTTAAAGGCTTCCGCGGAATCGATAAAAAACGGCCGAACGGTATTGAAATAGGGCTCCACCGGTGCAAAATAGGCTGGAGGAGTCGGATACCAGCTGCCTTCTGTATTTAGCGGAGTATAGCGCGGATAATTGCTGATCCTGTTATAACGGTCCTTTTTAGCATAGGCCAAAATTTGCTTCACTACCTGGTTGGCATAAGATTGAGAAGCGGCAATCACCTTATCTGAGAAACCGATGTTGCGGCAGGAATCCAGGAAGCGCTGCTCGAACTTATTGAATTCCTTTCCCGACGGCTGCATTTTCTTAGCTGTCCCGGTCATGGCCAGAATTGCACTCAGCTGATAGGAATACCGGCCGGAATCCAGTGGCTTGACAACATCCGGGTATTCGTTAAGCACACCCTTTAAAGGCACAATAGTCGAGTCGTTGAGGGCAAGCACGGTATATCCGGAAATACAGGCATAGGCGTAAAACCTCGAGGCCAGGGGTGGATTGCTCACATCGTGGATCATGAGCTGTGTCATCTGTTCCAATACTTTGGCAATGTCTTTATTGGTCAGTTGCGGATCAGGTTTCTCTTTACAGCCCGCCAGGAAAGCCAGCAGCAGCAAAGCGTTAAGTAGCAATCTCTTCATTCGTACAGTTTCAGTAGCTGCCGCCCCCCTGAGGCAGCATGGGTTAATATTTGGTACTTACTAAGTTATTGTAAAAACCAAACAACATAAAATTTTTTATCGCATATTTACGGCTGACCGGTGAAAACCCGTCTGGCCAATATAATCGTGGTAACGGAACATAAAATCTATCATACGCTGAGGATTGCCGCAGCAATGTGCCTGATCGGGCATGGAGCATTCGGGATCATTACCAAGGAAGCCTGGTGCAGTTACCTGGCGGTCGCGGGTATCGGCCGGGACCTCGCCTATCAGCTGATGCCGGTAATCGGTTCAGTGGATATCCTCACGGGGATCATCCTGCTGGTGTGCCCTATAAGGGCTGTTGCACTATGGCTGGTGTTTTGGGGGCTGGCTACTGCAGCGATGCGCCCACTTTCCGGCGAGCCGTTTGCCGAGCTGCTGGAGCGCGCCGGTAATTTCGGTGCCCCGCTGGCATTGCTGATCTTATGTCCGCCGGGAAAGGGAATCGCCGCATGGTTTCAGCAGTTACAACCGCCGGCAGCCATCACTGAAATGCAGATGAAGCAGCTGAAACGATGCCTGCAAGTCATCGGCGCTACGCTGCTGGCCGCTCACGGATGGCTAAACCTTACCGGAAAGAAGAGTCTGTTGGCACAATACGCAAACCTCGGTTTCGAAAATACGCAGCAGGTGGCACTTTTTGCCGGAATTTTTGAAATCGCCGCTGCACTCCTCCTGCTCATCCGGCCGTTACGCCCGCTGGTCCTGTTGTTCCTGATCTGGAAGATCGGTTCCGAGCTGTTCTATCCGCAATGGGAACTGTTTGAATGGGTAGAGCGTGGCGGCAGCTACGGAACCCTGCTGGCCTTATGGTTCCTGATGGAACCGCAGCGCCGGACTAACACATCGCAACTAACTTATAAAAGATAATCACATGGAGTATTCATCAGCTCAGTCCCCAGGGAAACAATTCAGGGGAGCCCTGCAAAGGGAATCGCCCCTGCAGATTGTGGGCGCCATCAACGCCAACCATGCCCTGCTGGCGGAGCAAGCCGGGTTTCATGCCATCTATCTCTCCGGTGGCGGTGTGGCCGCAGGGTCACTGGGCATCCCCGATCTCGGCATTACTAATCTCGAAGATGTACTCATAGACGTCCGCCGCATCACCGATGTCTGCAACCTTCCTCTGATGGTGGATATAGATACGGGATTCGGGCCTTCCGCCTTTAACGTAGCGCGTTCGGTTAAATCACTGATCAGAGCTGGTGCAGCAGCCATGCACATTGAAGACCAGGTCGGCGCCAAGCGCTGCGGCCACAGGCCCGGCAAGGAAGTGGTGAGCAGGGACGAAATGACCGACCGCCTGAAGGCAGCCGCAGATGCCAGGACAGACCCGCAGTTTGTCATCGGCGCCCGGACGGATGCCTTTGCCAGCGAAGGCCTGGAGCTCACGCTGGAACGTGCCGTGGCCTATAAGGAAGCCGGTGCAGATTTCATTTTTGCAGAAGCCGTCCCCGATCTGTCGCATTACCGGAAGTTTGTGGAAGCGACCGGTCTGCCCGTGCTCGCCAATATCACTGAGTTCGGCATGATCCCGATGTATACCATGGAAGAATTGCGGAATGCCGGCGTGAGCATAGCCCTTTACCCCCTATCCGCCTTCCGCGCCGCAAACAAAGCCGCATTAAATGTCTACGAACACATCCGCAGAGAAGGTACGCAGAAAAACGTGCTGCACACCATGCAGACCAGGGAAGAACTTTACCAGAGCATCGGTTATTACAGCTATGAAGAAAAATTAGATCAACTCTTTAAACAGAAAGGCAATGAGTAATACAGACGGAACAACGGCTTTCAGGCCTAAAAAAAGCGTGGCGCTTTCGGGTGTCGCAGCGGGTAATACTGCACTGTGCAGCGTTGGGAAAAGCGGGAACGACCTGCACTACCGCGGTTACAATATCCTTGACCTTGCCGAGGGCGCCCAGTTTGAGGAAGTAGCCTACCTGCTGATCTACGGCGCATTGCCCGGCAAAGCGCAGCTTGTGGCCTATAAGACCAAACTGAAGTCACTGAGGGGCCTCCCGATCTCACTGAAGAAAATATTGCAGCAGATACCGGCTTCAGCACATCCCATGGACGTACTGCGCTCTACTGTATCTATGCTGGGCACCATACAACCGGAAAAGGACGACCACAACAGCGCCGGGGCAAGGGACATTGCCGATAAACTGCTGGCCTGCCTCGGCTCCGCCTTATTGTACTGGTACCACTTTTCGCACAACGGGAAAACAATAGACGTAGAAACGGACGATGATACGATCGGCGGACATTTCCTGCACCTGCTGCACGGCAGAAAGGCGCCGGATTCCTGGGAACGCGCCATGCAGGTATCGCTCAACCTGTATGCAGAGCACGAATTCAATGCCTCTACCTTTACCAGCCGGGTAATCGCAGGCACAGGCTCAGACATCTATTCTGCAGTAACCGGCGCCATAGGTGCACTCAGGGGACCGAAGCACGGCGGCGCCAACGAAGTTGCCTACGACATCCAGAGCAGGTATGGGTCTGCGGATGAGGCAGAGACAGACATCCGCAGAAGACTGGAAAACAAAGAGGTGATCATCGGTTTCGGGCACCCGGTATATACCATTTCCGACCCGCGGAACGTGGTGATCAAAAAAGTAGCCAGGGAACTTTCTGAAGAGGCGGGCGACCTCCTGCTTTTCGATATCGCTGAACGCCTGGAAACACTGATGTGGCAGGAGAAGAAGATGTTCCCCAACCTGGACTGGTTTTCGGCAGTATCCTACCATTTAATGGGTGTGCCTACATTGATGTTTACCCCGCTTTTTGTCATCTCCAGAGTGACCGGCTGGAGTGCCCATATCCTGGAGCAAAGGGCCGACGGCAAGATCATCCGGCCGAGCGCGAATTATACCGGTCCAGAGAACAGAACCTTTATACCATTGGAATCAAGATAAAATAATGTCATCTTATATATCAAACGAAAGACCTCAGCCCGACCAGGTGCTGACTGCCATAGCAGATTATGTACTGAATTACGAGATCAAAAGTGAACTCGCCCTGAAAACGGCACATTACTGCCTGCTGGATACCTTAGGCTGCGGGCTTGAGGCCCTCACCTACCCCGCCTGCACCAAACTACTGGGCCCGGTCGTAAAAGGGACAATTGTGCCGAACGGTGCGAAGGTGCCGGGCACACAGTTCCAGCTCGACCCCATCCAGGCGGCGTTCAATATCGGCACCATTATCCGCTGGCTGGATTTTAATGACACCTGGCTGGCTGCGGAATGGGGACATCCCTCTGATAACCTGGGAGGTATACTGGCCACAGCCGACTGGATCTCCAGGACCCATATTGCAGAAGGCAAAGCCCCGCTGAAGGTAAGACAGGTACTGGAAGCAATGGTCATGGCCCATGAGATACAGGGCGTGCTGGCGCTGGAAAATTCATTCAACAAGGTCGGTCTTGACCATGTACTCCTGGTAAAAGTAGCTTCTACCGCCGTTGTCGGGAAACTGATCGGCCTGACTCGCGAAGAACTGATTAACGCCGTGTCACTGGCCTTTGTGGACGGCCAGGCCTTGCGCACCTACCGGCATGCGCCCAACACAGGCAGCCGCAAATCATGGGCCGCCGGAGATGCGACGTCAAGGGCAGTAAGACTGGCGCTGATCGCCCGGACCGGCGAAATGGGCTACCCCTCCGTGCTGACAGCGAAAACCTGGGGCTTTTATGATGTCTCGTTCAAGGGAAATGCCTTTAAGTTTCAGCGCGACTATGGCACCTATGTAATGGAGAATGTACTGTTCAAGATTTCCTTCCCGGCGGAGTTCCATTCTCAGACCGCAGTAGAAGCTGCGATGACGCTGCATTACCAAATCAGCGCGCTTGGCAAAATCGCGGATGACATCAAAAAGATCACCATCAGGACGCATGAGGCGGCCATCCGGATCATCGATAAAAAAGGCCCCCTGAACAACCCTGCCGACCGGGACCATTGCATCCAGTACATGGTGGCCGTACCATTGATTTACGGCAGGCTGACGGCGGCAGATTATGAAGACAATGTCGCTGCCGATCCGCGCATAGACATCCTCAGGGACAAGATCGAATGTGTGGAAGACCCGCAGTTTACCAGGGATTATCATGACCCGGAAAAGCGCTCCATTGCCAATGCATTAACAGTGGAACTGGCAGACGGAACGGTACTGGAAGAGGTAGTGGTCGAATACCCGATCGGCCACAGACGCAGACGGGACGAAGGCATTCCGGAACTGGTCAAAAAATACAAAGTCAATCTTGCACGCATGTTCCCTGAGAAACAGCAGCAAGTCATATTGGAGCATACGCTGAATTATGAAACGATCACCGGCATGGATGTAAATCGGTTTGTGGACCTGTATGTGATCTGAGCCCGTCCGGCGGTTAAGCAACTTCCTCGAAGAACTCGAGCTCGATTTCCCAACCGATGCGGTCAATCACATGGTCAGTAAGTTCGATCTCGATGCGTTCGCCGACCTTGCCGGGCATGTAGCGCGGGTATTCATCAGTATAGATTAGGGTATCGGAAGTGACGCGGTCCCAGTCCCTGCCATCGAAGCATACTGCACCCAGGATACCGCCATGGTAAAGGAGCCTGTAAATATTGTTTTCTGCCGGCAGAACTGTCAGCGACACCTCTTGAGTGCCATAAGCGATTTTAATGTCAAAGGCTTCCATATCATCAGGGATTAGTCTAACCTGATAACACAGAAGCCTTTAACTTTGTTTTGAACGATTTGAAATTAACAAAAAACCATTAAGCCTCCTGGTCTGGAGCGTCGATGGTGAAAGTACTCAGATTGACGAATTCCTGTACCCTTGCTGCTACTTCTTCCTCAGTCAGGTTGAGTATCTTCTCAGTGCCGAACTTTTCTACGCAGAACGAGGCGAGTGCCGATCCAAAGACGATGGCATTTTTCATATTGTTGAAATTTACGGTACCCACTTTGGCAAGGTACCCGATAAAGCCGCCTGCAAAGGTGTCGCCCGCACCGGTCGGATCGAACACTTCGGCCAGCGGAAGTGCCGGTGCCGAAAAGATTTTGTCTTCATGGAACAGCAGGGCCCCGTGCTCGCCTTTTTTGATGATGAGGTACTTTGGTCCCATCGTCAGGATTTTTCGGGCAGCTTTGACCAGGGAATATTCGCCGGACAGCTGCCTCGCCTCTGCATCGTTGATGGTAAGCACATCTACCAGCTTGATGGTTTCCAGCAGGTCATCCATCATGATGTCCATCCAGAAATTCATCGTATCCAGGACGATCAGCTTAGGCCTGCTCCTTAGTCTTTTGATCACCGTAGACTGCACTACGGGGGTCAGGTTGCCCAGCATCAGGTATTCACAGTCCTGGTAACTTTCCGGAATGAGCGGATCGAAACTTTCCAGCACGTTGAGTTCAGTCACCAGAGTATCCCTGCTGTTCATGTCATTGTGGTATCTGCCCGACCAGAAAAATGACTTTTCGCCTTCCCGGATCTGTAGCCCCTCGATGTCAATCCCGTGCTGCGTAAAGGTATCGATGTTCTTCTGACCGAAGTCGTCACCGATCACGGCAACGATCTTGGTCTTATTGTAAAAGTAGGAAGCAGCCAGGCTCGCATACGTTGCAGCGCCCCCGACGATCTTATCCGTTTTTCCGAAAGGTGTCTCAATGGCATCGAATGCTACAGTTCCTATGATGATCAGGCTCATGTTTTTGATTGTTAAGGCTTTAAAATTGACTTGGATTTTTTTTGAAAATTTTTCAGCGCAAATATTGCATAAATAATTTAAAACCCCTAATATTGCATTCCCAAAACGAAAGAGGCACAATGCTTTAACTGGCAAGCCAAAGCCGTTTTGATAACCGGATACTCCCGAATAGCTCAGCCGGTTAGAGCATCTGACTGTTAATCAGAGGGTCGCTGGTTCGAGCCCAGCTTCGGGAGCCACAATACAAGGTCAGCCCCACCAGTCCGGTGGGGCTTTTTTTTTATGACAACCCTAAAAATAGCTATCTTTGCAGCTACAACTGACAATAGCTATGTTCCTGAATAAGATCAAAGCCGGCGAGTCCGGGATACTGACCTATGGTATTACGCCGCCAAAATCGGAAACAAGTACGGAGAAGATTGCTGAAATTGCTGAAAAGACCATTTCAAGGCTTATACCACTGGATATCGACGCGCTGATCGTTTACGACGTACAGGATGAATCTGCACGTACTTCTGAAGAAAGGCCATTCCCTTTTCTGAAAGCATTAGATCCGTTTGAATTCGCCAGTAAGTATCTGCAAAAACTGAAAGTACCTAAAGTCATTTACCGTCCTGCGGGTAAATTCTCAAAGGAAGAATTGTCAGACTGGCTGGACGACCTTCAGCAACATCATTTCTACCCCGTTTTTGTCGGTGTACCCGCACCAGATTTTCGCGTAAAAACCAGCTTGCCGGAAGCCTATAAACTATGGAGCAGGTATGAAGCGCATTCGGTGATTGGCGCCGTTACCATTCCCGAACGGCACGAAGTGCTCAAGGATGAAGATAGAAGGATACTGGAGAAAGCAGATTGCGGCGTCTCGTATTTCATTTCACAATGTGTCTTTAACGTAGCTTATGCAAAGCAGGTGATAGAGGACCTTAGTCATACCTGTACTCAGGAGAACAGGAGCTTCCCTACGATCCTGTTTACACTTACGGCCTGTGGTTCGGTAAAAACACTGGAATTCATGAAATGGCTGGGTATCCACATTCCGGAAAACCTGCAGGCAGAGTTTCTGCAGGCCGAAGATATGCTGGAAAAATCAGTCAGCGTATGCCTTGACATCGCCCGTGAGCTGACTGATTTCTGCGCAGCCAGGTCCATTCCATTTGGCTTCAATATTGAAAGCGTGGCAATCCGGAAGACCGAAATTGAAGCATCGGTGCATATCGTAAACAGGGTTTCGGAAATGATGGCCGATAAAGGCATCAGAAGACCTCAGCCTGCTTCCGTCGGACAAGAACTGTAGCGGAAACGCCTGCAATACCCTTTTATCCGAAATCACTTTATCCTGTATAATTACGAAATCAGATCGGTATCAGTTCTGCATCAATTCCGTCTTGAACTATCCTTGGACTATCGTTACACTATGGTTGGACTATCCTTGGACTATCCGATAGATATTCCAACCATAGTTCAAGGATAGTTCAGAGATATAAGAACCATAGCTCAAAACTGCACTCAGCAGGTTCATACTTTGAGAACAACACAAATTTATTGCTTGTAGGAATAACACGATACGATTTGTTTTACTTACCTTCACAATCGTAACAACTCCTGGTTGTCAAAACTTAATATAAACTAACTTATTATGGCAATAGCTGAAAACGGACCTTTAGGGGTCCATCGCGGGAAAATAGAAAATACCGTTTATTATATACTCAATGGACAACAGATCGCCCGAAAGATCGGGCGGACGACAAAACCTCCGACATCCGGGAAGCTGCAGCATTGGGCAAAGGTAAAACTCGTCAACACGTTTTTAAGTACAATTAAGGATTTTCTGCGCACCGGTTTTGGGCCGGAAAGCCTGGGCACTACTAAAAATGCATTCAATATGGCAGTGAAGATGAATTTTCGGTCTTTGGTAAAAGGTACTTATCCCGGGCTGGAAATTGATTATCCCCAGCTGATCGTCAGCAAGGGAAAGCTCAAACCGGCACAAAACCCATTGGTAGCGGTTGAAGATGCCGGGCTGCGTTTCAGCTGGGATACCGACCCAAGAATGTCGTTTGCAGAAGCGAACGAGCAGGCGATGTTACTGGCTTATTTTCCTGAACACGGGAAGTCGGTCAGCAAACCTTTTGGCGCGGCGAGACAATCGGGCACGGACCTGCTGGCTTTACCGGAAGCGTTGTGTACCGCTTACATGGAAGTTTACATTTCATTTATCGCTGCAGACCGGACACAGGTGTCAGACAGCCTGTACCTGGGCAGTCTCAATCAAAACGGATGAAACCATGGGAATATTAGAATCGGGGCTGCTTGGCCCCTTTAGAAATAAAATTGGTCCTGCAGTGGGCCGTAAGCACAACGGACAGAATCTGATCGTAGCGGCCTACAGAAAGAGCAGAAAACCACCTACCGGGGTACAATTGTGGGAAAGAGAAAAATTCAGATTGTTAAATGGCTTTTTAAGCTGCATCCCTGACCTGGTAGCGCCGGGATTTAAAAAATATGCAAAGAAGAAAAGCGCGCTGAATGCAGCTTATTCCTATAATTATCCCAATGCCTTTATGCCAGCCACCCCGGACAATGATCATAGTGCCACCGGTGAAAACGCGGATGAAGAAGCTAAAACCGCCGGGCCGCGGCTCAACTTTTCCGCGTTGGTATATAGCAGAGGCGACATTGCTATGCCGGATGGACTGAATGTAAGCAGACATGGCAACCATGTCGTGTTCAATTGGTCTGCGCAGCAACAATCCTTTTATTGTCAGCTCAGTGACCTGGCTTCCTTCCTGGTCTGCGCTGAAGATGAAAAAGACTTCGTGGTGAGGCTGCGTGCTGCGGAACGCCATGAACTCAGTTTTGAAATGGAGGTTCCCGCGACATTTAACGGCCCCTTACACTGCTACATGAGTTTCGCTTCTGCGGATGGAAAGCTTCCTGGCAATAGTAAATATGCGGGAGCAATAACTCACTTCAGCATTCCTACAACCTGAAATTTTTCAAACACGGCTTCTGTATGTGGGGCATCCCCCAGTTCAGCTGTGAGGTCCTGGCCTGCCCAGTGTTCGTAATGTTTGCCGTTCCGCCAGAGGCGGCTTTCCGAAACGTCGTAGATAAAGCCTTTATAGGCTACCCAAATTTGAGGTTTGTCCTGCCCGTTGCGCAAGGCAAGTTGCTGAGGGGTATATGTGGTTAGTCCGGTCATATGTTCTGCCCGAAGGCAGTGCAAAAATAGGATTAAAAAAAAGAGGTGGCTTGAAATCATGATAGATTCAAACCACCTCTTTGTATTTTAAGCTTTACGCGATGTTATCTGACGCGCCACCTACTCAGGCTACGTTTGCGCCGAGTATTTCCTTTGAGTAAGTTTTCAGGTGTTTTTTCAGGATCTGCCTGGCCACATGTATACGCGTTTTTACAGTTCCTATAGGAATATTCAATTCCTCTGCAATCTCATGATATTTGAAGCCCTCAAAATATTTGATGAACGGCACATAATATTCAGGCTGTAAGTTGGCCAGGGCCTTGTTGATGTCACCCATGACAAATTTACTTTCGCTGGCATTTGTAGCTGCGCTGTAGTGCAAATTTGCAGATGAGATATCTTCCGACTGCGTAATGAGGGAATTGGTTTTGACCAGCCTTCTGTAGTTATTGATAAATGTATTTTTCATTATGGTGAATAACCAACCTTTCAAATTGGTCCCCTCTTTAAACTTGCCATAATAGGTAACCGCTTTCAGCATCGTATCCTGTACCAGGTCGTTTGCGTCCTCAACGTCTCTGGTAAAATTTAAAGCGAATGACTGTAAAGAAACCGAGTGGTCATTTAACTGAAGGGCAAATTCATTCTTTGTCATAATGTTTTAATTTTTAGGGTTTTAAAAAGCAGACTGTCAATAAAACTACGGATTAACCGCAGATGATTTGTTTAATGTTGAACACCAAAACATATACAATTGGCATACCAAAAAACATTTTTTTGAATTATCAAATCTCTTTTACTGCTTTTTTGTTCCTTTAAACATTTGTCACAGAATATTTACCTCTCTTTCCAGTCTGATGTGAAATTTGGCATATACGGATTCTATAATCTGTTCTGAAAAACTGTACACCTCCTGACCTGTAGCATGACCATAGTTTACCAATACAAGAGCCTGATGCTTCCAGGTTCCGGTTTGTCCGCACTTCAAGCCTTTAAAACCACATTGCTCAATCAGCCAACCGGCAGCAAATTTAACCTTATCGCCCGGGGCGGGATAACACACGGCCTCAGGGAACCTCGCGAGTACTTCATCTGCTTCTGACTTTTCAACTACCGGGTTTTTAAAGAAGCTGCCGGCATTGCCAATGGTTGAGGGATCTGGGAGCTTACTTACCCTGATCTCGGAAACTATTCTGGAGATATCGGCGATACCGGGAACGGCTATCTGCCTTTTTTTCAATTCCTCTTCGATGGCGCCGTACCGGGTATTGAGCGATGGAACGGTACTGAGCCGGAATGTTACTGACGTGATGATATATCTGCCCTTCAGTTCGTTCTTGAAGATACTTTCGCGGTATCCGAAGCGGCATTCGGCTTTGTTGAACCGGACTACGGCCGAGGAAGCGATTTCAAAAGCAGTACAGGACTCGAAGACATCTTTCAGTTCTACACCATAAGCGCCAATGTTCTGTACGGGGGAGGCGCCTACGGTCCCGGGTATGAGGCTGAGGTTTTCAATACCCGCAAAACCGCTCTTCACGCAAAACTGCACCAGGTCGTTCCATACTACACCGGCGCCCGCAGTCACATATACAACTTCTTTTTCCCTTCGCGCCTCGATGCCGGGAACAGAGACCTTGATGACCAGCCCGTCAAAATCATGGGTGAATAAGATATTACTGCCGCCGCCCAGCACCAGGTATGGCTCCTGAAAAGCGCCTTGTACATACAATTGGCTGAGATCATCTTCATGGAATATCTCGGTAAATTTTCTGGCTGTAGCAGGTACGCCGAAAGTATTAAAAGGTTTAAGGGCTTTTTGCTGCTCAATAACTGGCATAATTTTGTGATAACACGTTATATAAATGGTACAAACTTAGATAAAAAAATTGCCTATTTTTCCCCTGCGTTAGCAAAAGGGAGATTTAGGTTCAATATGAAACATGGAAAACCAGGACAAAAAGAAAATACTGATTATAGAAGCTGCATTAAAACGTTTCGCCCATTACGGGCTGGCCAAGACCACAATGACCGAGATTGCCAAAGACATTTCTTTTTCCAAAGCGCTGCTGTATTACTATTTTCCAGACAAACTAAGCCTCTATGTAAGTACCATTGAACATCTGATGCAGATTGTGAGCCGCGACCTGGTCAGGTCCATCGACAAGGCCAGCACCTGTACCGAAGGCGTGCTTAAACTGTTGCAGAAACGTCAGTCTTATATCCAGAAATACTATAATCTTTTTGAATCCAACCAGCTCATCGGCCATGAGCTGCCTGAAGGCCTGAAGGATAAGTTTCAGCGTGCGCGGACATTTGAGGCCATTATTCTCAATTCTCTTTTCAACAGGGGTATTGCCAGCGGGGAACTGAAAATAGAAGACGTAAAGCTGGCCACCGAAATCTTTATAGATGCCATATCCGGCATCCACTTTAACGTACTGACCAGGGAAAAGAGCATTTTGCCGGATAAGGAACAGTTCAGGCAAATCTTCCTGAAGGAAAAGATGTTTGCCGAGATTTTCCTGAACGGCTTAAAAAACACGCAATAAGTCACAGCATTGTCAATTTCCGGAAGTTTTGAAAGACAAAATTTCCTGTGAAGGTTTATGGCCTTACTTTTGACCCAAAGAATAAAAAAGTCAGAAAGTAAAAAAGTAAAATGGTAGAAACTGATAAAAAGCGTGAGATGATTATCGATGGGGCGATCAAGCGTTTTATCCACTATGGCATTAATAAGACGACGATGAATGAGATCGCCGATGACCTGTCGGTATCCAAACCTTCGTTATATTATTATTTCCCCGACAAGAGCAGCCTGGTACACGGAGTGATCGACAAGATCTTTTCCGATTACTTCGAGATTGTAGAAAGAGAAGCCGATTCAACGGAACCGCTTGAAGAACGGCTTGCCTATTTCGCTGAGGTGAAGCACCGTTTTTTCCAGAAGTATTATATGCTCCATCTTTCAGGTGGCAGCCCGGACCCGGCACTCAATTCCGAGGAACTGAAGAACTTCTTTTTAAAAATGAAGAAAAAGAACGAGGATTTCCATGCGAGCATATTCCAGCAGGCCGTTGACAGGGGTGAGATCAAACCCGTTAATGTGAGTAAAATTGCAGAGCTTTATCTGGAAAGCCAGGCGGGCATCACTTCGCTCTGTATCCTTCATGGCAATAAGGAACTTTTTCCCAGCAAGAAGGAAATGAAATTAATGCTTGAAAAGCAGCTGGACCTCTCCGGCATATTTATTAAAGGATTACAATAGATTCCACTTATCATATGAAAACTGTAATGAAACAGATAAAGACCATACCACTGCTGATCCTGGCGATGGTACTGGCAGTTACGGCAGATGCACAGCAGACACTGACGCTCAGGGATGCCTTGAACTATGCGGTCCAGAACAATGCCAACGCACGGAAAGCCAAGCTTGACATTGACGGCGGCAAGTATAAGACCCAGGAGGTAAGGGCTCAGGCGCTGCCGCAGATCACGGGAACTACAGGGCTGACCTATAACCCGATCATCGGGCAGCTGGTCGCGAACTTCGGAGGACAGACTCAGTCGATCCAGCTGGGCCAGGCCTGGAATTCCAGTGCCGGAGTACAGCTTTCGCAGCAGCTGTTCAACCAGCAGGTATTCACCGGCCTTCAGGCAGCAAAATCAAGTGAGGAATACTATGCGCTTTCTTCACAGCTTACTGAAGAGCAGGTGATTGAACTGGTAGCTAACAACTATTACCAGGTGCTGGTAAACAGGCAGCAACTGAATGTGATCGACACCAACTTAAAAAACATCAGGGTGGTTGAAAAGATTATTACCAACCAGTATGCCAACGGCCTGGCAAAAAAGATCGATGTGGACCGCATCAAGGTGAACATTACTAATCTGGAAACACAACGTACACAAATCATTAACGCGGTCACACAGCTTGAAAACCAGTTGAAGCTTTCTATGGGTATGCCCGTGACTACGGTGATTGAGCTGCCTAAAACGGAACTGACCGAGGTGAGCCAGTTGCCGGAACTCGCAGAATCGGTAAACCTGGATAACCGTACAGAGATCAGGTTACTGGATATACAGGACAAGCTGTTGTCACTGCAACGAAAGGCCTATGTTTCGGAATACTTTCCCAATCTTTCTCTTTCGGCCAATTACATGTATTCGAGCCAGGCTAACCGCTTTGATTATCTGAAATCGAATATGGCGGCCATTGGCTATGATGCTTCGGCCATAGGGCTGACGCTTAGGGTACCGATCTTTAACGGCTTTCTCACCCGCTCAAAGATACGCCAGGCCGATATTGATATTAAAAAAGCGAATGAAGACCGCAGACAGGCGGTAAATTCACTGAACCTGGCCTACGAAAATGCCAAGATCGCTTTGCGCAACAGTGTGAGCACAATCAATGCACAGAGAAAGAATGCACAGCTTGCCGATGAGATCTACAGGAGCACGCAAAACAATTACAACAACGGGCTGGCCAGCCTGACCGACCTGCTGGATACTGAGAATGCACTTACAAACGCACAGAACAGTTATACCCAGGCGCTGCTGAACTATAAGGTAGCGGAAATACAATTAATCAAATCAAAAGGAAATATCAAATCACTCTTACAATGAAAAGAATAGTTATAACAGTCTTGGTGGTCGTGCTTGCCTTAGGTGGCATTGCATTGGTATTGACCAATAATAAGAAAAAGAACGAAGCAAAGACGGCCTTCATTGCTAAGGGCGGCGGTGCCGTTGCGGTTCGTGTGGCCCAGGTAGAAAAAAAGGTAGTGGACCAGGACTTCAGTGCGAACGGTAATTTTGCACCTAACAAGGAACTGAACCTGCTGAACGAGAACTCGGGCCGGGTAACCCGGATATTTGTAGATGAAGGTGACCGTGTGAGCAAAGGCCAGGTACTGGCCCGCATTGATGCTGAAATTATCAATACTGACAGGGAAACTGCACAAGTTACTTACCAGAATGCACTCAAGGACCTGGCCAGGTATGAGAGTTCGTTCAAGACCGGCGGCGTGACCCAGCAGCAACTGGACCAGGCAAGGCTGAGTGCTGAAAGCGCAAAGCTACGCCTCCAGGCTTCGCAGCGCAGGGTAAGCGATGCGAACATCAAATCTCCGATCAATGGCGTGGTAAACAAACGGTATATTGAAGTTGGTGCTTTCGTCAACTCACAGGGAACCCAGTTGTTCGAACTGGTAGACGTATCTAAACTGAAGCTGAAAGTGAACGTAAATGAAGCCCAGGTGGCCAACCTGAAAATCGGGGACCGTATCGAGATTCAGTCTTCGGTATTTCCTGACGAGAAATTCTCGGGCAAGGTGACCTTCATAGCGCCCAAAGCTGATGCTACGTTGAACTTCCCGGTTGAAATTGAGGTGGAAAACACCCACAAGAACAGCCTTAAAGCGGGAATGTATGGCACTGCGGTATTCAAGTTTCCTAAACATGCGCCATCTATCCTGATTCCGCGCACCTCATTTGTAGGCAGCGTGAGCAGTAACGAAGTATTTGTGCTGGACAGGGCCAGTAACACCGCGAAGGTCAGAAAGGTGGTCAGCGGCCGCATCCTGGGTGACAATGTGGAGATCCTGGATGGACTGAAAGAAGGCGAAACAGTGATCACCAGCGGCCAGATCAACCTGACCAACGGTACCGCTGTGACGATCGTTAAGTAAACCACCCCAACAGAAAGAAAAATGAAAATAACAGACATATCCATAAAAAGGCCCTCGCTGGTAATTGTGGTATTTACCGCGCTTACCCTCCTAGGGCTGCTGAGCTACTTTTCGCTGGGTTATGAATTACTTCCTAAATTCTCCCCGAACGTAGTCTCTATATCGACCATCTACCCCGGCGCTTCGCCGAGTGAGGTGGAGAATACCGTAACTAAAAAGGTCGAGGATGCGGTATCTTCGATGGAAAATATCAAGAAGATCAATTCGGTATCTTTCGAGGGCATTTCCAACGTAACCATTACGCTTACAGATGCGGCTAACATTGACATTGCGCTCAATGACGCCCAGCGTAAGGTAAATGCCATCCTGGCTACCCTGCCTGAAGATGTGAAAACACCATCACTGAGTAAGTTTTCACTGGACGACCTTCCCGTGATCACCATGACCGCAGCGGCAAACATGGACGACGTGAGCTTTTATGACCTGATTGACCAGCGCATTGCCCCGGTGATCTCCAGGGTAAGCGGTATTGCCCAGGTGAACCTGGTAGGCGGGTCTGAGCGCGAGATACAGGTTTCCCTGGACGCCAACAAAATGCAGGGCTATAACTTATCGGCCCCTCAGGTGCAGCAGATGATCCTGAACTCTAACCTTGACTTTCCAACCGGAAGCGTAAAGACCCAGAGCCAGGATGTACTGATCCGTTTATCGGGTAAATACAGGAGTATTGAAGAATTGAGGAACCTGGTATTGACGACCGGCAAGGACGGGGCACAGATCCGTCTGGGCGATATCGCCGATGTTCAGGACGCTAAAAAAGAAACGGAGAAACTTGCACGTGTAGACAGGCAGGCTTCCATTGCGATCCAGATCATCAAGCAAAGCGACGCAAACGCGGTTGAAGTGAGTAAAGGTGTACATGCGATCATAGAAAAACTTCAGACCGAATATGCCGCCAGCAAACTTCAGCTCAGGATCGTCAACGACAGCTCTATATTTACGCTGCAATCTGCGGACGCGGTAATCCATGACCTGATGATCGCGGTGGTCCTGGTGGCCTTCGTGATGCTGTTCTTCCTTCATAGTCTGAGAAACGCGGTGATCGTGATGGTATCCATCCCGGCATCGCTGATCGCGACATTTATTGGTATTAAACTGTTTGGCTTTACGCTGAACCTGATGTCCCTGCTGGGTCTCTCACTGGTGGTAGGTATCCTTGTGGATGATGCTATCGTGGTACTGGAAAACATCCAGCGCCACATGGAAATGGGTAAAAATAAGGTACGCGCGGCATCTGACGCGACCCGTGAGATCGGCTTTACGGTAGTGTCCATCACCTTTGTAATCGTGGTGGTATTCTTCCCGATCGCGATCAGTACCGGCCTGGTTTCCAACGTACTTCGCCAGTTCTGTGTAGTGGTGATTATCGCTACCCTGCTTTCCCTCCTGGCTTCGTTTACGATTGTGCCGCTGCTTTTCTCACGTTACGGTAAACTGGAACATATTGAAGGCAAGAACATGTTCGGCCGTTTCATCCTCTGGTTCGAGAAACAACTGAAGAAGTTTACGATATGGATCACTGGTATCCTGAACTGGTCGCTAAACCATAAGGCCATTACCTTAGTTGGCGTATTTATACTGTTCCTGAGTTCATGCGGGCTTTTAGGTGCAGGCTTTATCGGGACAGAGTTCTTTCCCAAGTCAGATAAAGGAGAATTCCTGGTACAGATCGAATTACCGAAAGATGCCTCTCTGGAACAGACCAACTTCTTTACACAAAGGGCGGAGGCCTTCCTGGAGAAACAGCCGGAAATTACCCAGCTGATCACGACCGTAGGCCAGGCCAGCGGTGATATGGGTGGTACACAGGCTACAGCCTATAAATCGGAGATCAATGTAAAGCTTGTTGAACGTGACCAGCGCGAAGGGGTATCGTCCGATATCTTTGCCACAAAGATGAGCCGTGCCCTGGCCAAGGAACTGGTGGGCGCAAAGGTGAAGACCGTGCCGATCAGTATCCTGGGGATTGCAGAAAATGCACCGATCAGCCTGGTGGTAACGGGTTCTGACCTGGACAGCGTACTGAAATATGCTCAGGGTGCGAAAGACCTGCTGTCAACGATTTCAGGTGCCACGGAACTTAAGCTCTCGGTGGAGAAAGGAACCCCTGAGATCAACGTCCAGGTAGACCGGGATAAAATGTCGGCGATGGGCCTCACACTGGCTACGGTAGGTTCTACCATGCAGACCGCCTTTGCGGGCAATACCGACGGAAAGTTCAGGAAGGGTGAATATGAATATGATATCAATATCCAGTTCCAGGATTTTAACCGGAAGAATATAGATGACGTGCGGAACCTGGTATTTATCAATGACAAGGGTGCGCAGGTTAAACTGTCCCAGTTTGCCAGTATCACGGAAGGCTCCGGTCCGAGCCAGCTGGAGCGTATGAATAAGTCTACATCTGTAGCCGTTCAGGCCCAGTCTATAGGCAGACCTACCGGATCCATTGTGGAGGAATTCAGGACCAAGCTGGAAGAATATCAGAAAAACGGAAAGCTGAAGGCACCTCTAGGTGTTGGCTATACCTGGGCAGGTGACCAGGAAAACCAGAGCGAAGGCTTCGGAACACTGGGTATTGCCCTGATCTCTGCCATTATCCTGGTATACCTGATCATGGTGGCACTTTATGATAGCTTCGTGTACCCGCTGGTAGTCATGTTCTCACTGCCGCTGGCGATGATCGGTGCGCTTCTCGCACTGGCGCTGTCCAACAACTCACTGGGTATTTTCACGATCCTCGGTCTGATCATGCTGATGGGTCTGGTAGCGAAGAACGCGATCCTGATTGTCGACTTTACCAACCATCAGAAGGCCGAAGGCAAAACGACACGTGAGGCATTGGTGCTGGCTAACCACGCCCGTTTGCGGCCGATCCTGATGACTACTATTGCGATGGTATTTGGTATGCTCCCGATAGCGATTGCCAGCGGAGCGGGTGCAGAATGGAAAAACGGATTGGCCTGGGTAATCATCGGCGGTCTGATCAGTTCCCTGTTCCTGACCCTGGTAGTGGTACCGGTGATCTATCTGATCTTTGACCGGATGCTGGATAAGTTTGGATTCAATAAGAAAGGAAAGACCATTGATGAACTGATGGTAGAGCCTTATGATCATAAGGACGTGCTGGAATACGACGCAGACCTCATTAAATAACACATATAGATCTGAAAACCGGAAAGGGACCTTTTACAGGTCCCTTTTTTTTGTACTAAACAATTATCGCTATTTTGCAATATTGTTAAAGTCATGCTTAAATACTGCTGTACCCTGCTTTTGATCCTGGCCACACTTTCCGCAAAGCCGCAGCATCCGCCGGTTTTTGATGGAATAAAAACAGATACCGTTGCGCTGAAGCTTTACGACCTGGACATCAAACTGGTCAGATACAGCTACCGCATGCCCAACGTCAATTTCCTGGTCATTCATGATGATGAGGATACGGGTGTGAAGGCAGCTTTTGAATACATTCAGTTCAGCGGGGGCAGCATCATTGACTGCCAGTACGGATCTGTCCGGAACTTTAGGTTCAGTCATCGGTCATCTGGTTTTATGACCGATCCGAACAGTATCTATTCTTATCAGGGTATCGTCTCCGCACTGGTGAAGTATGAGAACACCGATAATGACAGTGTCATCGACAAACTGGAAGACATAGGCAAAAAGATACTCGAATACTACGACGGTGCAAAACATGGCTATTTCTTTACCCTTCATAATAACGCCGATGGCGGTTTTGGCATTAACTCTTACCAGGAAGGCGAAGACCTTGAACTCACTGCTGATTCCGTTCATGTAAACCCGGAGATGGACGCTGATGATCTGGTACTGGTAACTGATCCTGCTTTATTCCGACATCTGAAGGTGCAAAATGTGAATGTCATCCTGCAATCTGACCGGGGGCCGGAGGACGGCTCACTCTCCGTTTACGCAATGGCCCATAAAATTCCCTACATTAATGTCGAAGTACAGCATGGGCATCAGCAGGTGCACCTGGAACTGATCGAAAAAGCCATAAAGGCACTCTTTGAGGTTTACCCGCATTTAAAGCAAAAAAAGGCCGCAGAATGACCGCGGCCCTTATGGTATTGTTTATTTTAAATGCTTTTCCGGATCATATATGAATAGCCCTGTTTTCCGTTGCCGCAAGCGCAGCTTCCTTAAGCGCCTCGGTATAGGTTGGATGAGCATGACAAATCCTGGCGATATCTTCCGCTGAGGCGCGGAATTCCATGGCTACGACAGCTTCGGCAATCATATCTGCGGCACGCGGCCCGATCATATGAACGCCTAATACTTCATCTGTAGCCGTATCGGCAAGCACCTTCACGAAGCCGTCTGTATCCATACTTGCCTTTGCGCGTCCACTGGCCTTGAAGGGGAAAGAACCAGACTTATAGGTGATGCCCTTTTCCTTGAGCTGCTCTTCGGTATAACCTACTGAAGCTACTTCCGGCCAGGTATAAACGACACCTGGGATGAGGTTATAATTAATGTGTGGTTTCTGACCGGCGATGCGCTCGGCCACATAGATGCCTTCATCTTCTGCCTTGTGGGCAAGCATGGCACCTTTAATCACGTCACCAATTGCATAAACGCCAGAAACGCTGGTTTCCAGATGTTCATTGACCGGGACTTTATTACCGCGCTCTTCTGTCTTAATGCCGATATTCTCCAGACCAAGACCTTCGGTATAGGCAGTACGTCCTACTGCAACAATACAATAGTCGGCCTCGAAGCTCACCTGCTCACCTTTTGCGTTATCCGCTGTAACGGTGACCTTCTTCCCTTTCACGGTAGCTCCGGTTACCTTGTGCCCCATGAAGAATTCCATGCCCAGGGATTTTTTCAGCACGCGCTGAAGTTCCTTGCCCAGGCCGCCGTCCATAGTCGCAATGATAGAGGGCATAAATTCAATCACGGACACCTTTGTGCCGAGCCTTGCATATACGGAACCCAGTTCCAATCCGATGACACCGCCACCGATCACGACCAGTTGTTTGGGTACTTCGGTAATGTTCAGCGCCTCTGTAGAGGTGATGATCCGCTTTTTGTCGATGGGCAGGAAAGGCAAAGCGGTAGGTTTGGAACCTGTCGCAATAATGACATTTTTTGCCGTAACGGTTTCAGATGAACCGTCCTGCCTGGTAACCCTGATGGTGTTTTTATCCACAAAGGAACCTACGCCTTCGAAGGCATCGATCTTGTTCTTTTTAAAGAGGTACTGGATACCTGCGGTATTTTGTGCGACAACATCGTTCTTACGGGCGATCATCTGTGCCATATCTACCTTAAGGTCTTTCAGTTCAATACCATGGGTCTTAAACGTGTGTGCTGCATTGTGGAAGTGCTCTGAAGAATCCAGCAGGGCCTTTGAGGGAATGCAGCCTACATTCAGGCAGGTACCGCCAAAGGTTTTATATTTCTCGATAACCGCGGTTTTCAGGCCCAATTGCGCACACCGGATCGCTCCTACATAACCACCAGGTCCGGAGCCAATGACAACTACATCGTATTGCATATAATGGATTTTTTTATGACGCCCTAAGTTAAGAAACCTATCGGTAAATCCTGAACAAATGCGGGTATTTGCTATCTTTAACCACCTAAACCTTATTATTTCATGACAACCACTTTCAAATACACCTGGCTCTTGGTCCTGCTGCTGAGCTGCGCATTGCATTCGGCCGCCCAGCTGAGCGATTCGGCTTATGTGCGGGCCAACTACACCAAGCTGGAAAGACAGATCCCGATGCGGGACGGCGTAAAGCTGTTTACGTCCATTTATATCCCTAAAGACCAGAGCAGGAAATACCCTTTCCTGGTCAACAGGACGCCCTATACTGTTGCTCCTTACGGCGCTGATAAGTATAAGACCAGTCTGGGTAATTTCCCGGCGATGATGCGTGAAGGATTTATCTTTGTTTATCAGGATGTACGCGGGAGGTGGATGAGCGAGGGTACCTTTGATGACATACGCCCCCAGGTTGCCAGCAGAAAAAGTAAAAAGGACACCGACGAAAGTACGGATACCTATGACACCATAGACTGGCTGGTCAAAAATATCAAAAACAACAATGGGAAAGCAGGTATCTATGGTATATCCTACCCAGGCTTCTATTCGACAACTTCCCTGCCTGGCGCTCACCCGGCACTGAAAGCAGTCTCTCCGCAGGCGCCGGTAACAGACTGGTACAGGGGCGATGACTTTCACCACAATGGCGTGCTCTTTCTGGCCGATGCCTTTGGCTTTATGAGTACCTTTGGTGTCCCGAGACCAAAACCGATCACCCCAGACCAGGGTCCGAAGGGGTTCGAGTTTCCGATATCAGACAATTACCGTTTTTACCTGGAATCCGGAACGGCAAAGAACCTGAAAGAAAAATACTTCGCAGACAGTATCCGGTTCTGGAACAATCTTTTTGCACACCCCGACCTGGACACTTTCTGGAAGGCGCGCAATATCCAGCCCCATCTCCGAAATGTCAAACCTGCAGTGATGGTGGTCGGCGGCTTTTTTGATGCGGAAGATGCCTATGGCACCTTTGCGACCTATCAAAGCATTGAAAAGCAGAATCCCGGTGCGAACAATATCCTTGTAGCAGGCCCGTGGTTTCACGGTGGCTGGGTACGCAGTGATGGCAGCAGCTTCGGAGACATCAGTTTCGGGAGAAGCACCAGCATTGACTATCAGACCCAGTTTGAACTTCCATTTTTTAAGTATTACCTGAAAGGAGAGGGCGATTTCAAACCGGCAGAAGCCAATATTTTCATTACCGGCAGCAACGAATGGAAGGGTTTTGCGACCTGGCCGCCAAAAGAGACGGAGAACAGGACATTATATCTTCAGCCAAACGGAAAGCTTGGCTTTGAAAAGGTAGGCCGTACCGACAGCTGGGATGAATATGTGAGTGATCCCAACCACCCGGTACCTTATCAGGACGGCATACAGGCCAGGCGAACCCGGGAATATATGATCGATGACCAGCGCTTCGCGGCACGCAGGCCTGATGTGATGACTTATCAGACCGATCCGCTCAGCGAAGACATTACACTGACCGGGCCGGTGCTGGCCAGCCTTGCCGTATCTACCACCGGCACCGATGCAGATTATGTGGTCAAGCTCATCGACGTTTATCCGGAAGATGCCCAAAACACCGTAAACAATCAGAAGAACATTATTATGGGCGGATACCAGATGCTGGTGCGTGCGGAGATCATGCGCGGAAAATACCGCAACAGCTTCGAAAAACCAGAGCCCATGCAACCGGGAGTAGTCACAAAGATCAGTTATACCTTGCCTGATGTTGCACACACCTTTAAGAAAGGCCACAAGATCATGGTACAGATTCAGAATACCTGGTTTCCCCTGGCAGACAGGAACCCCCAGCAATTCATGAATGTCTATGAGGCCGAACCTTCCGACTTCAGGAAAGCTACCCACCGTATTTTCCATGATGTCCACAATGCATCGTCCATTACTATTCCTGTGCTCAAATGAGGAAAACGAACCTAGCTTTCTGCTTTATTCTGGCAATATCGGCCCTTTTCTGCGGTATGGATGCCGCAGCACAACAGCCACAGCGTTTCACCAAAGCTGACACCCTGAGGGGCTTGCTGACCCCGCTCCGAAGCTGCTACGACATCAACTACTATCACCTGGATATCAAAATAAATATTGAGGAGCAATCTATAGCCGGCAGCAATGAATTTACCTTTACGGCCACTCAGGATTTTGACAGGCTTCAGTTTGATCTTTTCGAAAACCTGGAGATCAGCAAGGTCGTTTACCGGGGCGCAGAACTCCATTTTACCCGTGAGTTCAATGCGGTTTTTCTGACCTTCCCCAAGCAGATTAAAAAAGGAGAAAAACAAAGTTTTAAGGTTTTCTATGCCGGTAAGCCGGTCATTGCCAAGAGGCCGCCCTGGGACGGGGGCTTTATCTTCAGCAAAGACAACTCCGGTAATCCCTGGGTTTCCGTTGCCTGCCAGGGACTTGGTGCCAGTTCCTGGTGGCCAAACAAGGACCATCAAAGCGATGAAGTGGACAGCATGCTCATCAGCATCAGTGTCCCCGGACAGCTCCGCGAAGTGTCTAACGGCCGTCTCAGAAGTGTCATTCCCGCCGATGAGGGATATAACCAATACAATTGGTTTGTCGCCAGTCCCATTAACAATTACAATATCAGCCTTTATATCGGCAAATACGCGCACTGGTCAGATCAGTATAACGGTGAAAAAGGAAAGCTAAGCCTCGATTTCTGGTCGCTGGAATCTGACAGTGCTCAGGCCAGGCCACACTGGGAAGCTGATGTTAAAAGAATGCTCAGGTCTTTTGAATACTGGTTTGGCCCCTACCCTTTCTATAAGGATGGCTACAAACTCGTACAGGCGCCACACCTGGGCATGGAACATCAGAGCGCGGTTGCCTATGGCAATCTCTTCAGGCAGGGCTACCTTGGAAAGGATCTTTCCGGCAGCGGATGGGGCCTGAAGTTTGATTTCATTACCATTCATGAAAGCGGACACGAATGGTTCGGCAATAACATCACTTCCAAAGACATTGCCGACATGTGGATACATGAGGCTTTTACCTGTTATTCAGAAACACTGTTTACCGAATCTGAATATGGTAAAGATGCCGGGACCGCCTATGTTTCCGGCATCCGGCAGAATATCATGAACGACATGCCTATTATCGGGCCTTACCATGTAAACACTGAAGGCTCTGGTGACATGTACTACAAAGGGGCAAATATGATCCACAACATCCGCCAGCTGATCCATAACGACGAAAAGTTCAGGGCCATACTGAGGGGCCTTAACCAGACTTTCCATCACCAGACCGTAACCACGCACCAGATTGAAAACTATATAGCCGTCCAATCCGGACTGAACCTGAACAAAGTTTTCGATCAGTACCTGCGACACAAGGACCTACCTGTACTTGAATATGACATCAGTAAGGGCAGGCTAAGCTATCGCTGGAGAGCTGATGTCAGAAACTTCGATATGCCGGTAAAGGTTAGCCTGAAACCGGGCCGTTATGACTGGATCTATCCAAGCAGTACCTGGAAGGCCGTGCCGCTGGCTTCAGGTATCAGTAAAAACAATTTCAAGGCAGACCCCAATTTTTACATCGGATTAGAGGAAAAAGCCAGGTAGTCGGCAGCCACCTGCCACATCTCCCATAAGAAAGGGCCGCATCAAGATGCGGCCCTTATCACTTTATAAATTATCTTCTTATTCTGGTTATACCCCCAGCAGTAATCTTGCGGGGTCTTCCAGCAATTGCTTCACCCTTACCAGGAAACCTACTGATTCCCTGCCATCGATTATACGGTGGTCGTAAGACAAGGCTACATACATCATCGGCCTGATCACAACTTCTCCTTTTTCCGCAACCGGGCGTTCTACGATGTTGTGCATACCCAGGATGGCAGACTGAGGCGCGTTGATGATCGGCGTAGACATCATTGAGCCAAATACCCCGCCGTTGGTGATGGTAAAGGTACCGCCGCTCATCTCTTCAATGGTCAGCTTGCTGTCACGTGCCTTGGTAGCCAGTTCCACAACTGCCTTTTCAATCTGCGCGAGGCTCATGCTTTCCGCATTTCTGATTACCGGCACCACAAGTCCCTTAGGGGCAGACACCGCAATGCTTACATCCGCAAAGTCATTATAAACAACCTCTTCACCTTCAATGCGTGCGTTCACCGCAGGGAAATCCTTCAAAGCTTCACACACCGCTTTGGTGAAGAAACTCATAAAACCAAGTCCTACACCATGTTTCTCCTTAAACTGATCTTTGTATTTTCCGCGCAGATCCATAATGGGCTTCATGTTCACCTCGTTAAAGGTAGTGAGCATCGCTGTCTCGTTCTTGACCGTCACCAGACGTTTGGCCACTGTTTTACGCAATGGCGACATCTTCTCCCTACGCTCATTTCTCGAACCAGCAACAGCTGCGGGAGCTGCAGCCTTAGAACTTTCAGCCTTCGCAGCAGCAGGAGGCGTCTTCTGCGCACCGAGCGCATCTGCCTTAGTGATGCGGCCATCCACCCCGGTACCCTTCACATCAGTAGCTTCAATCCCTTTTTCCGCCAGTATCTTTCCGGCAGCAGGAGAAGGTGAGCCTTTAGCATAGCTGTCGCCGGCCTTTTCTGCTGTGGGTACCGCAGTAGCTTTGTCTGCTATTGCAGCAGGCTTTTCTTCCTGAGCAGGCTCCTTTTCTTTCGGAGCGGCAGCACCGCCCTCCTCTATTGTACAAACAACGGCACCAATAGGAAGCGTGTCGCCTTCGGCAGCTACAGTTTTCAAAGTTCCGGCTTGTTCAGCAGTCAGTTCAAATGTAGCCTTGTCCGATTCCAGTTCGGCGATAACCTCATCCATTTCCACAGATTCACCATCAGCCTTTACCCAGCGGGACAAAACAACTTCCGTGATCGACTCGCCTACCGGCGGAACTTTAATTTCTATACTCATAACAGGTTATTATTTTTTAATCAACATTGTAAACTTTGCTTACAGACTTTTTCGCGATCTTCTGTTCTTTTTCGGTAACCGGGGTCTCAAAAGCTTTTGCCAGAATATAAGCCTGCTGGTTGGCATGCTGCTTAGCATATCCTGTAGCTGTACTGCTGCTTTCTTTTCTGGAGATCACTTCGATATCATTAAATAACGTTCTTCTCAGCCTGCGAAGCAAATATGGCCAGGCCCCCATGTTTTCTGGCTCTTCCTGAACCCATACCATCTCACCGGCATTTTTGTATTTCTTATAAACTGCCTCCATCTGTACCACTGGTGTAGGGTACAACTGCTCTACGCGAACAATGGCCACATCTCTGATCTGGTCCTTCTGTTGCTTTTCCAGTAATTCGTAATAGATCTTGCCAGTACAGAACAGCACACGTTTTACATCAGCCGCCTTTACGTTAACATCGTCAATGACCTCCTGGAATTTCCCACTTGTGAATTCCTGCAGCTTAGATACGCAGGATGGGTGGCGCAGCAGGCTTTTCGGTGTAAACACAATCAGGGGCTTTCTGAAATCACGCTTAAACTGCCTGCGCAAGGCATGGAAAAAGTTAGCCGGCGTAGTACAGTTGGTCACCTGCATATTATAATCGGCGCAAAGCTCCATAAAACGCTCGATCCGTGCAGAGGAGTGTTCAGGTCCCTGGCCCTCATAACCATGAGGCAGCAACATTACCAGGCCATTCTCCCGCTGCCATTTGGTTTCCGCACTGGCTACATACTGGTCCACTACGATCTGGGCGCCGTTAAAGAAGTCGCCAAACTGTGCTTCCCATATCGTCAGGGCATTTGGATTTGCCATGGCATACCCATATTCGAAACCGAGTACACCATATTCTGACAAATGTGAATTGTAAATATCAAAAGGTGCCTGCTGATCTGATATATTTGCCAGCGGGATATATTCTTCTTCCGAATCTTCCAGCGTAAGTACCGCATGACGGTGAGAAAAGGTACCCCTTTCTACATCCTGTCCGCTCAGACGCACGCGCTTGCCTTCAGCTAACAAAGTACCATAGGCCAGCTGTTCGCCCATTGCCCAATCAAAGACATGTGTCTTATTTGCCATCTTGCTTCGCTCCTCAAACAATTTCTCAATCTTTTTGAAGAATTTCTTATCGGAAGGCAGGGTGCTGATCCTTTTTGCAATTTCCAGCAATGTAGACTCTTTTACGCTGGTATCCGGCGATTCCTCAAAGTCTTTAGGCGTCGCGATGCGCATATCTGCCCATGCGCCACCGAACTTTACATCGGTATAGGTAGAGGTCAGTTCCTTTACCTCATTCAGACGTTCCTGCAATAAGCCACGGAACTCCTTCTCCATTTCCTTAGCCTCTTCAGCGTTCAGCTTGCCTTCCCCGACCAGTTGCTGGATATATATGTCCCTGGTATTGGCATGCTTCTCAATCGCTTTGTAGAGCAGGGGCTGGGTAAATTTCGGCTCATCTGACTCATTATGACCAAATCTCCTGTAGCAAAGAATATCTATGAAAACATCATTCTTATACCGCTGTCTGTATTCCATCGCAAGGTTAATCGCATATACCAGGGCCTCCACGTCATCGCCGTTCACATGGAATACCGGCGAAAGGGTCACCTTAGCAATATCTGTACAATAAGTACTGGTACGGGCATCTTTGAAATTCGTGGTAAAACCGATCTGGTTGTTGATGATCAGATGGATTGTGCCTCCGGTCTTATAACCGTCGAGCCCCGCCATCTGGATCACTTCATAAACAATGCCCTGTCCGGCAACAGAAGCGTCCCCGTGGATCAGGATCGGCGCAAGGCGGGAATTGTCGCCGCCATATTTAAAATCGATTTTTGAACGGCTCATCCCTTCGACCACACCGTTCACCGTTTCCAGGTGCGAAGGGTTAGGACATAAGCTCAGGTGGACGCTCTTGCCGTCATTTGTAGCTACGTCTGTAGAATAGCCAAGGTGATATTTCACGTCTCCGCCAAAAGGCGACTCGGCGCTGTAGGCCTTACCTTCAAATTCAGCAAAAATCTCCTTATAGGCCTTTTGCATAATATTGGCCAGTACATTCAACCTGCCCCTGTGTGCCATGCCGATCACAAATTCCTCGATGCCCAGCGCTGCTCCCTTTTCAATAACGGAGTCCAGCGCGGGGATCAATGCTTCCGCACCTTCCAGTGAAAAGCGCTTCTGGCCCAGGAATTTGGTACCCAGAAAATTCTCAAAGCTCACCGCTTCGTTCAGTTTCTTCAGCATTCTCCGCTTTTCCTCTATTGAAAAGTCAGGAGTATTACGGGCACTTTCCATTTTCTCTTCTATCCACTTCAACACTTCCGGCGTACGCACGTATTTGTACTCCGCTCCGATAGAACGGCAATAGGTCTGCTTCAGAAAAGCAACAATGTCGCTCAGCTTGGCGGGCCCTATACCGATCTCTATACCAGAGTTAAAAACCGTATCCAGATCAGCAGCAGAAAGTCCGAAGTTATCAATATCCAGCGTGGGAAGATGTACCCGCCTTTCCCTTACCGGATTGGTCTGGGTGAACAAGTGGCCCCGCTGCCTGTAGCCGTTGATCAGGTTAAGTACGTTGATCTCCTTAAGAAAGTGTTCAGGTGCCTCCCGGCTTACCTCATTCCCGGAAGAGCCCCTTCCAAAGTCAAAACCCTCGAAAAATTTCTGCCATCCGAATTCTACCGAAGCGGGATCTGTTTTAAAAGACTGGTATAGTGATTCTATATACTCGGCGTTGGCGCCACTGAGATAAGATAAATTATCCATTATATATTTGTTGCTCTGTGTAATGCAAAATTAGCGTTTTTTACCTGAATAAATGCTCAAAAAAACGCTATAAATCTTCCAGGAAATCAACCATGTCGCAAACATTTTTCAAGGGTGTCAGCTGGTCATTTACAAGAATATCGAATTCAGCGATAAGACTCCCCGCAACGATAAGTGGTACATCGATATAATCCATTACCCTGCCAATTACCTTATTGATGTTCTTGCCGAGGTTCAGCGAAGTCAGCACAATAAAGGCAAAATCGGGATGATAAGATTCAGTGACCTTCTTAAGGTCTGTATAAGGGACCTCGGAACCAAGATAAAGAATATCATGCCCGCATTTTTTCAGCAGATAGCGGGCAAAAAGCAAACCGGTTTCCCGCAGTTCATCTTCAGGCAAAAACAACAGGAAGCGTTTTGGCGCCTCAATTTGTGGCTTTTCCACGCGATCTATTTCCACAATCAGCCGGTCCCTAATCAGGCTGGAAGCAAAATGCTCATGTGACGGATCAATAGCTCCTGTCTGCCATAGCATCCCCACCTTTCTCATAAAGGGAAATAAGACAGTATCCATGGTGTTTACCAGTCCCATCTGCGCCACACAACCCGCAAGCACCTGTGAAAAAGTCACTTCATCATAAGCTACTGTGGCATCGGAAAGATTGAGTAACTGCACGGAATCATTGTTCCAGTTCATCTTCAACTGGGCGACAAGATCGCCAATCTGCTTTGGCCCCATTTCCGCGATCTTACTGATCTTGTACCCATTCTCGTTAAGTGTAACGATGTTGAGCAGCATTTTGAGGTCGTCTTCGTCATAATAGCGGATATTCGTAGAAGTGCGTTTAGGCGGCACCAGGTTATACCTGCTTTCCCACGCCCGAATGGTGTGCGCCTTAATACCGGTTAGGCCTTCTATGTCGCTGATAGAGAATTTCTTCACACTTATCCTTTAACAAATGTTAAACAACAATGTTTGCAAAAATAAATCTTGTTCAACTAAGTAACCAAATTCCGGTGGACTATGCAACTGAAGTTGACTCAGCCGCCGCAGTTTCCAGCAGCTTTATCTGTTTCTCAATATCAAATGCGCCTTTATGTCCTGCTCCCAGTCCTGTCCCTGCAATGTTGGCCCAGTTGCCCCAGTTGCTTGCGGGCGAATAATCCAGCAACTTTTCTTCAAAATAAGCTGCCCCCTTAGTCCAGTGCCCTCCGGCCACGTGCACGAGAAAAGTAGCGACAACCAGACGTGCTGCATGAGGAATAAAACCGGTATTGTTCAGCTCCCTCATGTATCTGTCCACTAAGGCATTACCTGTATTACCAGCCTTCCAGTCCGCTACCTCGCGGCTATCCGGCATTTCCGGTTCCTGCACAAGTATCTCCAGCCCTGGCTCCCGGAAAAACCTGATGCCGTGCTTTTTAAACATAAAGCGATAGTAGTCCCGCCAGAGCAGACCAAGCAGTACTTGATTGAAATTTGCGTTTCCCCCGATGCGCTCTTCTGCAGCCTTGAACTTCCAGTAGACCATCCGCGGCGACAAGCAGCCCAGCGAAAGCCAGGCGGACAACCTTGAAGAAAAACCATTCTTGTCTCCGGTTTTACCCGAAGGTTTATAATAGATAACTGAAGAAGGGGTCAGCAACTCCTCAAGATGGGCCAGGCCGGCTGCCTCACCTCCCTGCAATGCATCAGGAACAGATTCTTCAACCCCAAAACCAAGATCTTCCGGGCCAGGCAGTACTCCCCATTCCTCATTTTCCACAAAGCTGATCTTTTCAGGCGTATCAAAGCAGGCCTTTACAACGGCATCGCGCTCCGTCTTCTTTTTAAACTGCGAGAAAACATCCGGTATGTCCCTGATCGGAAAAGGCAGGTCTTCCTTGTTGTACAAGGTATGACCGATAAAGTGCCTCAGGTTGATCTTCTGCTTCCAGAGCGCATCTTCGACAGCTGCTGAAATCGCGGTTTCCTCGGGACCGACCTCCCTGTGATGGTAAACCTCGGAAATTTCAAAACGCTCAGTCAAGTTCAAAATATGGTCTTCCGGACGGCCTTTCACCAATAGGATATCTCCGCTAAAACGCTGAAAGGCAGTTCTTAATGCCCGTACACTTTCAATCAGGAAACGACTCCTTTGAATACCTGTCTTAAGTGTATCAAAGTTTGTGATTTCAAAATACCTGGGATCAAAAAAATAAACCGGGAGTATTCTTTCCGATTTTGCAATGGCCTCTACCAGCATTTCGTTATCGTGCAGGCGCAGATCATTCCTAAACCAGACCAGAATTCTTCTAGATTTCATCCCCTAAATGCTCAGTGTTGTGTTAGAGAATACAAAAATATACGAAATATTAGGTTACTTCGAATCACTTATACAATATTTACACAAGCAAAACAAAAACCAGGGCTACCCGTTAATTTCATAAGATGAAAAGGCACATTCTTGTTACAGGGGCTTCCGGGCTGGTTGGAAAGCAGTTGATCAGCGAACTGCTCCGGCAAGGCCATACCGTTTCCGCGCTCATACGCAGCAATAAACCCATACCAGGTGTCAAAACCTATTTATGGGACATCTATAAAGACACTATAGACCCCGCATGCATAACGGATGCAGATACCATCATCCACCTCGCCGGAGAAAGCATTGCCGGAAAGAAATGGAGTACAGCTTATAAACAACAGGTCATCGACAGCAGGGTCAAGTCTACCCAACTTCTGCAAAAACTGATCAGGGACACCAATGCCCCTGTCGGATCATTTATTTCAGCTGCCGCGGTGGGTTATTACGGCGACTGCGGGGACGAAATCCTTTCCGAAACCTCTGCTAACGGATATGGCTTTATGGCAGAATGCTGTGCACAATGGGAAGATGCCATTGACAAAGGACGCCGGCTTGGTATGCGTATTGTCAAGTTCAGGCTCGGCGTAGTCCTGTCCAAAGACGGAGGCGCACTCGCTTCGTTCGAAAAGCCCATCCGCTTCTTTACCGGGGCACCGCTGGGCAGCGGCAAGCAATGGATTCCATGGGTGCACATTGACGACATCGTCAGCATGTTCATCAAGGCCCTGGACAATACGGCATTCAATGGCGTCTACAATGCCTGCGCCCCGTTCCCGGTAACCAACGAGACCCTAACCAAAACCATAGCGAAAACACTTCGCCGACCGGTCTGGCCATTTCATGTCCCGGAAAAAGTAATTCGCATGCTCCTTGGAGAGATGAGCACAATCGTCCTTACCAGCACCAATACTTCTGCTCAAAAGCTCCTCGATGAAGGCTTCCGTTTCAAATATACGCACCTGGAAGACGCCCTTGCTGCAATTTATACCAAATGAAGAAAGAAATCAGCATCTGCTGGCTCCGCCGCGACCTGCGACTGGCAGATAATGCTGCGCTCTACCATGCGCTAAAAGGTCCCTATCCTGTACTCCTGTTGTTCATCTTCGATAAGAATATCCTTGATAAACTGGAGAATCCTGGGGATACACGTGTCACCTTTATACATGATGTTCTAACCGGACTTAACAAGGAACTGGAGCAGCACCATTCCAGCATCCTTGTCAAATACGGCACACCTGAAACCGTGTGGCAGGAAATAGTCGGAGCCCATCATATAAGGGCGGTGTACACAAATCATGACTATGAGCCGCAAGCATGCCGACGGGATGATACGCTGGCCGAATTTCTTGCTTCTGAAGGCATTACCTTTCATACTTTCAAAGACCAGGTTCTTTTCGATAAAAATGAAATCCTCAAAGGAGACGGCACTCCATACACCGTCTTTACACCTTATTTCAGACAATGGCAGCAAAAGCTGGAAGAATTCTATTACAAATCCTACCCAAGCCAGAAATATCTCGGTAAGCTCTTGCACATTTCCCGACAGCAGGTACCTGCCTTAGAGACGTTGGGTTTCTTACGCTCCGCACAGGAAATACCATCCGTTAACTTTGAGGATAAACTTGAGGATTATGAAAGGTTACGGGACCTTCCGGGGGCGGATGCGACAACGCGTATCGGTCTGCACCTGCGCTTCGGTACAGTCAGCATCCGAAAAGCCGTATCAGAAGCCATCCGCCAGAAGGCAGACAAATGGCTTTCGGAGCTTGCCTGGCGGGATTTTTACATGATGATCCTCTGGCATTTTCCGCACACCAGCACACAATCCTTTAAACCAGCATACGACAATATCCGGTGGAGAAACAACGAAACCGAATTTAAGGCCTGGTGCGAAGGAAGAACCGGTTACCCACTGGTAGACGCCGGTATGCGGCAGCTGAACCAGACTGGCTTTATGCACAACCGCGTTCGCATGGTCGCCGCCAGTTTTCTGACCAAGCACCTGCTCATCGACTGGCGCTGGGGTGAAGCCTATTTTGCTGAAAAGCTTCTGGACTATGAAATGTCCAGCAACATAGGTGGCTGGCAATGGGCCTGTGGCTCCGGTAACGATGCAGCCCCATATTTCAGGGTTTTTAATCCAGAACTACAGTCAAAGAAATTTGATCCGGATCAAAAGTACATCGACCGCTGGCTGCCGGAGTATAAGCAAAAAAAGCATGTTCAGCCCATCGTTGAACATGCCTTTGCAAGGGAAAGAGCACTAAAGGTCTTTAAAACAGCACTAAATGTCTGACGAAATTACTTTACCGCTTCAGCAATTTCGATATCAAAATCCAGGTTGGTATTCGGCGGTATGGCAACCGCATTGTAAACCGAAGCGGGTTTACCTGCAGCTCCGTAACCCTGCCAGGAAGGAATCAGTAACCTTACCTTCGTGCCCTTTTTGAATTTTGTCAGTACTTCCCAGCCTCTGATTGTTGATGTCAGCTCAGTAGAATAGCTACCGTCAGTGGTGGATTCAAAAGACGCCCCGTCAAAGAAACGTCCGGTGTAATTAATGGTCAGCAGAGAAGTAAGATCTATGGCGGCACCCGAGGTGTCGCCGGCAGAGTTGACAATGTAATATACACCAGTAGCAGTATCCTTCATGGCATTAGTCAATCCCTTATCTGCAATAAACTGCTTTATCCATTTGTCGTCCAGCAGCGCCTGGCTCTTCTCAGTATAGGTGGTAATTGCCAGGTCAACAATCTCGTTTGAAGGTACTCCGATGGTCTCAGAACCATTTTTCCCGAATGCCAGATATGAAGGCAGGATCATTCTCACCGTAGCACCTGGCTTCATCATATTCAGCATCATCTGCAGTCCCGGCAGCTTCATACCCAATATCTGGGTTGCGTAACCTACATAGGTCCCAGAATTGGAATAGGCAGGGGAAGTATAATACGTATTTCCGTTAAGCAGCGACTTCAGGCTTATGGTGAAGAATACCGAATCCGTGTTCTTATAGAATTCACCGGCCCCCTGATTAACAATCTGGTAATAAAAGCCTGTGCCTTGCGGATCTTTTGTTGCAGCAACATTGTTCTTCCTCAGATATTCTTCAATCTTTGCATCATCTATGGTCTGTGCCGATTCATAATCCTTCTTGCAGCCACTCATCACCATCACCGCTACCACAGCAGCAAACACACATGAGCTTATTCTTTTTAGCATATAATTGTAATCTTATTTTGTTATTTTCTTTTTAACGTCACTCAAATAAATCAAAAAATAGAGTGGCGAATTGGCAGGAATTGTTCCTACCACCTGATCTCTGTATGCCAGGGGAGACGGCACCAGCAACTGGATTGTCCCCCCCTTCCGGATCTGCGGCAGGCCAATTTGCCATCCCGGAATCGCACTGTTCAATACCACTTTATAAACGGATGAGCCCGTAGTCCGGCTAAACACACTATCCGTAAGCAATTTACCTGTATACTGGGTATAAAGGGTATCGGTTCCCTGCAATGGCCCGCCTGAACCCGGTGTATCTATCCTGTAATAGACCCCGCTTTCATGCCGGATAAACGCAAGACCTGTTGAATCCAGCCACTTTTTAATCTTTACTTCGTCCAGTTCTTGGTTGAGGCCCTCGTCATAGGCTGAGGTCCTTTCACAGGCAGCAAAAGCGGCAACTGTAAAAGCCAGACCAAGTAAAAGCCTATTTTTTAACACCATGCACAAAAGTAACCTTTTCGCAGCGTTGCCGCAATATTTAACCATTTTTAACAAATCCAATGAACATCCGGCAGATAAAGAAAACATCCGGCATAATAAAAAAAGCGTCCCGGTAATTAAACCGGAACGCCATCAGTTAAATTATGAACCGCTTTTGCTAAAAGCAATATTTATTGACGGCAATCAGCTGTTGTGCCACTGCCTGCCTCACCTGTTTAACATTAAAAGGTTCCATTTTCGTAAACCGCTTCAGCCCAACCAGCATCATCTTCAGTTCATCGCCTTCCGCAAAAGCCCAGAGCGCATCCTTACCTGCCTTCGCAACCGCATCTACCGCTTCAACAAAATAAATGCGCATCAGGTTCAATTGGCCTTCACAAGCTTCTGCGCCGCGCAGGGCCACCAGCTTTTCCGTCCTCAGCATTGCCGATTCCGCCACATACACATAACTGGCCATATCTGCAATATTCATCAGTATCTCCTGTTCCTTTGCAAGGCTCATCATCAGCTTCTGCACTGCCGAACCCGCTACCATCAGCGTCGCTTTCTTCAGGTTCGCGATCATCTTCTTTTCCGCCGCGAACAGTGCGTTGTCTTCTTCTCCGAAATCCGGTATCGCCATCAGTTCCGCAGCAACGGCAGTTGCCGGCGTCATCAGATCCAACTCACCCTTCATTGCGCGCTTCAGCATCATGTCTACTGTCAGCAGCCTGTTGATTTCATTCGTACCTTCAAATATCCTGTTGATCCTGGCATCCCGGTAAGCCCTGTCCATTGGCGCTTCCGCAGAAAAGCCCATCCCTCCATAGATCTGTACACCTTCATCCACCACATAATCCAAAACCTCAGAGCCCCATACTTTTAATATAGCGCACTCCACAGCAAACTGCTCGGTAGATTTCAGCTTTGCCTTACCTTCATCCATACCCCCAGCCACCAGCGCATCAAATGCATCATCGATGTTCTGACCCGCCCGGTAGTTTGCCGATTCCACTGCATATACCTTGGCGGCCATTTCGGCCAGTTTGTGCCTGATCGCACCATATTTAGAGATCGGCTTTTCGAACTGTATCCGTTCATTGGCATAATTCACTGCAGTATCGATCACCGACTTAGAAGCTCCTATTGCGGCCGCAGCCAGCTTGATCCGGCCTATATTGAGGATATTTACCGCGATCTTAAAACCATTCTGCCTTTCGGAGAGGATGTTCTCCACCGGCACCGGACAATCATTAAAAAATACCTGTCTGGTCGAAGAGCCCTTAATGCCCATTTTATGTTCTTCCGGGTTCATGGTAATCCCGCCGAAACCACGCTCAACAATAAAGGCTGTCAGGTTCCCATCATCATCAATTTTGGCAAATACAATGAATACATCCGCAAAACCACCGTTGGTAATCCACATTTTCTGCCCGTTGATCAGATAATGCTTGCCATCTTCGGTAAGCCGGGCCTTTGTCTTTCCTGAATTGGCATCGGAGCCAGAGTTAGGTTCAGTAAGACAATAGGCTGCCTTCCATTCACCGGTAGCCAGCTTAGGGATATATTTGTCCTTCTGCTCCTGGTTGCCATAATACAAGATCGGCAACGTACCAATGCCCGTATGCGCAGAAAGCGCCACAGCAAAGGAATGGCCCGCACCAATCACATCTGCCACCAGCATAGAAGTATTGAAGTTCTTGCCAAATCCACCATACTGCTCAGGAATTGAAACCCCTAGTATACCCAGCTCGCCGGCCTTATCCATCAGCGACTGCATCAGCCCTTCTTCCTGCTGGTCTATGCGTTCCAGGTTCGGGAATACCTCCGCAGTCAGGAAATCCCGGCAGGTCTGCGCAATCATCCGCTGCTCTTCATCAAACTCTTCGGGAATAAAAACATCCTGATAAACTGTTTCTTTGATCAGAAATTCACCCCCCTTTATATTTTTCGCTGTACTTTCCATCGTCTCCTATTTGGTTTAAGCTTAAAACACTTCAAAAATACCTGCAGCTCCCTGCCCTGTACCCACGCACATCGTTACCAAACCATATTTCCCGCCACGCCGCTTCATTTCATTAAACAACTGCACAGACAGTTTCGCGCCGGAACAACCCAGCGGGTGCCCCAGTGCGATCGCACCTCCGTTTACATTCAGCTTAGACTGGTCCAGCTCCAGCTCGCGGATAACGGCAAGCGACTGTGAGGCGAAAGCCTCATTCAGCTCAATCAGGTCCAGCTGCTCCAAGTCCATATCTGCAGCCTTTAATGCCTTTGGTATCGCATAAATAGGGCCTATACCCATGATCCTTGGCGGCACTCCCGCAATTCCATAACTGACCAGCCTGGCCACCGGCTCCACACCCAGTTCCTTCAACTTCTTCTCCGACACCACGAGCACAAAAGCCGCCCCGTCAGAAGTCTGCGAAGAATTACCCGCGGTAATGCAGCCATCCGCCGCGAACACAGGTTTCAGTTTAGCCAGCTTTTCTACTGAAGTGTCCGCGCGCGGACCTTCATCCGTATCTACTATATAACTCCGTACCTGTTTCTTCATCCTTTCATCCAGATAAGTCTCATGAACCGTAAAAGGCATGACCCCTGCCTTCAAATGGCCGTTTTTTATCGCTTCGACGGCCTTCATGTGTGACCGGTAAGCGAACTCATCCTGGTCTTCACGGCTTACCTTATACATACTGGCCACCGCCTCGGCGGTAAGGCCCATACCCCAGTACCAGTCGGGGTTTTTACGGGCTACATCGGCATTCGGTACAATCTTCCAGCCTCCGAAAGGCATCCCCGACATCACCTCTACACCTCCGGCCACGATACAATCTGCCATACCTGTCCTGATCTTCGCCACTGCCATCGCGATGGTTTCCAGTCCCGAAGCACAGTAACGGTTCACGGTCACGCCCGGCACCTTGTCTGTATCCAGGCCCATCAGCGAAACCATACGGCCGATATTCAGGCCCTGTTCCGCTTCCGGCGTCGCATTACCGACAATCACATCGTCGATCTGTTCCTTATCCAGGTTAGGGACCGAAGCCACCAGGTACCTGATCAGCTCCGCAGCCAGGTCGTCGGCCCTTGTAAAACGAAATACCCCCCGGGGGGCCTTGCCCACTGCGGTGCGGTATCCTGCTATGATATATGCTTCCTGCATGTCCTTCAGTTTTAGCTGTTAATTCCTCAATGGTTTGCCCGTGGTTACGATGCTCTGAATGCGCTCCAGCGTCTTGCGCTCACCGCAAAGCGACAGGAAGGCTTCCCGCTCCAGATCGAGCAGGTACTGCTCGGTCACTTCTGTCGGGGAAGAAAGGTCGCCCCCGCACATGACCCAACCCAGCTTTTCAGAGATCTTCTTGTCATGTTCCGAAATGTAATGTCCTGAATACATCGTATTGGCACCAGCGTAGACAATCCCGAGCCCCTGTTTGCCCAGCACCCTGATGTCTTTGCGTGGCACCGGTTTCGTATAGCCTGCCTCCGCCAGTTCTACAGCCCGGGCTTTAGCGTCCGCAATTAGCCGGCTCCGGTTCATCGTAATGGCATATTTGCCTTTTTGCAGATAACCCAACTCCGCAGCTTCGGCAGCAGAAGTGGAAACCTTTGCCATACCGATCGTCAGGAAACGCTCGCGCAATACCTGCTGAACGATCTGATCGTCCCGGTATTCGTCGGAAGCCCGCAGGGCAAACTCCTTGGTACCGCCACCGCCCGGGATTACCCCTACGCCGAATTCCACCAACCCCATATACGTTTCTGCATGCAACTGCACATGGTCGGCATGGAGACTGAACTCACACCCCCCGCCGAGAGTGAGGTTATGCGGCGCGACGACCACCGGTATGGAAGAGTACCTGATCCGCATCGAGGTATCCTGAAACAGCTTTACCGCCAGGTTCAATTCATCCCACTCCTGTTCTACCGCCATCATGAAGATCATACCTACGTTTGCCCCTGCACTGAAGTTCGCGCCGTCATTTCCGATCACCACCGCACGGTAATCCTTTTCCGCCATATCGATCGCCTTATTGATGGCCTGCAATGTATCACCGCCAATGGTATTCATCTTCGAGTGGAACTCCACGTTCAGCACCCCATCGCCCAGATCGAGCACTGAGGCCCCAGCATTTTTCCACACCACCTTCCCTGCCGCACGAAGGTTATCCAGGATGATGAAGCTTTCAGCACCCGGCAAAGCCTTGTAAACTTTTGAAGGGATGTCGTAATATTTGCGTACCCCGCCTTCAACCTTGTAAAAACTTTCATTGCCGGCTTCCAGCATCTCCACTACCCAGGCTGCAGGTTCATGCCCGTATAACTTCATGCCTGCTATCGCTTCCCTTACACCGATAGCCTCCCAGACTTCGAAAGGCCCCAGTTCCCAGCCAAATCCTGCACGCATCGCATCGTCGATGCGGTAAAGTTCATCGGATATCTCCGGTATGCGGTCAGAAACATATTCAAACAGGCCAAAGGAAGAGGCCCGGAACAGTTCGCCTGCCTTATCCTTGCCAGCCGCAAATACTTTCATCCGCTCCCGTACATGCGCTATCGGCTTAGTCATGTCCAGCGTAGCCGACTTCACCTTCGCCTGCGGTTTATATTCCAGCGTCTTCAGGTCAAGCGCCAGTATCTCCGTTTTACCTTCAGGTGTCTTTGTCTTTTTATAAAAACCCTGACCTGTCTTATCGCCCAGCCATTTGCTGGCCTCCATTTTTTCCACATATGCCGGCAGTTTAAACAAGTCATGTGCCTTGTCTTCAGGAGCATTGTCATATAAACCCTTTGCAACCTTAATCATCGTATCCAGCCCCACCACATCGCTCGTACGGAAGGTCGCCGATTTGGGGCGGCCCAGCGCAGGACCTGTGAACTTGTCTACTTCTTCTACCGTCAGATCCATTTTTTCTACCAGGTGCAGCAGCGACATGATCGAAAATACCCCTACCCGATTAGCAATAAAGGCCGGCGTATCCTTGCACATCACTGTGGTCTTGCCCAGAAACCTGTCGCCATACCGCATCAGGAAATCAACCGCCTCCGGCAAAGTATGCGGGGTAGGGATAATCTCCAGCAGGCGCAGGTACCGCGGTGGGTTAAAAAAGTGCGTGCAGCAGAAATGTGCCTTGAAGTCATCACTCCTGCCTTCTGCCATCAGGTGGATCGGGATGCCTGAGGTATTTGAAGTGATCAACGTTCCCGGCTTGCGGAACCGCTCCACCAGTTCAAATACCTTCTTCTTGATGTCCAGGTTTTCTACAACCACCTCAATTACCCAATCACAATCTGCGATCTTCGGCATATCGTCTTCAAAATTGCCCGTAGAAACTTTACCCAACACCTTCCGCGAATAAACCGGCGAAGGGCTGCTCTTCACCGCTGTGGCAAGGGCCGCATCTACGATACTGTTCCTGGCTCCCTCTTTAGACACAATGTCCAGCAGCAGAACCTCTACGCCGATATTGGCGAAATGGCAGGCAATACGCGAGCCCATAATGCCTGAGCCCAAAACAGCTACCTTACTTATTTTTCTGTTGCTCATGTTGGTTAGGGATTGTATATGCTAAAGTCAGTTTATTCAGTTTCTGTAATGTCTTGATCAGCGCATTCTTTTCAGGTATCGTCATGTTCGCATTCAGGTATTCATTAAATGCGATCACTACCCCTTTGGCTTCATGTCTTTTTTCTACACCAAATTCTGTCAGGTAGACCTTCACTGAACGCTTGTCTCCCTGCGCAGCTTCACGGTATATTAACCCCAGTTCCTCCATATTGTTCAGCATTCGCGACAAGCTTGTCGCCTTTACACCCAGCAGCCCCGCAAGCTGGGTTACCGCGGTTCCTTCTTTCTCAATATTGATCAGCACATAGCCAATTGCCTGTGTAATGCCAAAACCAGAAGCGATCTGGTTGTAGGTGTTTGCCATATTCTGCCACACCACCTTCAAATAATAGTCTACCGTTTCCTGCTGTTTCATCAAAATACTATGCTTGCATAACAAAGCTATCGAATATAAATTTACTTTGCAAGACCAGATTGTTAATTATTTGTCACGCCTGCTGCGATTTGCAGTACTCAGGATTCGTGTTCAGGTGCATGATAGTCCTCCGCGTCCCGGTAGATCTTCTCGATAAGGTCTTTATTTTTTTCCAAAATAACTTTACGTTTAAGACTCAGCTTCGGCGTCAGTTCCCCACCATTTATACTCCACAGCTTGTGCAGTAAGACAAAACGCTTTACCTGTTCCCAACGTCCGAAATCCTTACAGCTGTCCTTCATGATCTGTTCAAATTTAGCCAGCACCTGTTCATTGTCCACCATATCCTGGTCGGTAGTATAACTGATCCCTTTTTTTGCAGCCCAATTTTTCAGTGCTGCAAAATTAGGCACGATCAGGGCAGCGGGGAATTTACGGTTCTCACCCAGTACCATCACCTGCTCTACCAGTGGCGTTTCCTTAAATTTATTTTCCAGTGTCTGTGGCGCGACATACTTTCCGCCGGCCGTCTTAAAGATCTCTTTTTTTCTGTCGGTAATTTTCAGGAATCTGCCGTTCAGCATTTCACCGATGTCGCCGGTATGGAACCAACCCTCAGCGTCGATTGTCTCCGCCGTCAGGTCGTCACGACCATAGTAGCCCTTCATTACGTCGTGTCCCCGTACCAGTACCTCACCGTCCTCAGCGATCCTCACTTCGACACCCGCTATCGGCGGGCCAACGGTACCGAACATCGTATTGCCAAAATGATTGACCGCAATCACCGGGGAGGTTTCCGTAAGCCCATATCCCTCAAAAACCGGCATATCGGCACCCCAGAAGATCCGTGCCAGCCTTGGGTTCAGTGCTGCGCCGCCCGATATAATGACCACGATCTCGCCCCCTAATGCCTCCTGCCATTTCTTGAATACCAGCTTACGCGCGATGCCCAACTGCATCTTATACCACCAGCCACTGCCAAACTCATACTTCTCAGCCAGGCCTACTGACCAGAAAAACAAGCTCCGCTTGATGCCTGTCAGCGCCTTGCCCCTTTCCATGATCTTCTCATACACCTTCTCCAGCAGGCGCGGGACTGTAGAAAAAACGTTGGGCTTTACGTCCTGTATATCGGCTACGATCGTATCCATGCTTTCCGCGTAGTACACTGAAACGTTTCCATACATATAAAGATATACCACCATGCGCTCAAATATGTGCGACAGAGGCAAAAAGCTAAGTCCTTTCTTTATTCCTTCCGGCAGCAATACCGCAGAGTTCTCGAAGTTCTTCACCAGGTTGTCATGCGTCAGCATCACTCCTTTCGGCGTACCCGTTGTTCCGGAGGTATAGATCAGCGTCAGGATATCATCCGGCTTCACTGCTGAACGATAAGCCTCCAGGTCGGCAACAGACTGCTTGCCCAGTTCCATCAAAGTCTCCCAGTATTCAGCGTCTTTGACCTTGTTAAAGGTAAATATCTTGATTGAGGCGTTTACTTTCTCACAAACCGGCATGACTTTCCGGTACAGTGCCTCATCAGCTACAAAAATCACCGTCACTTCTGCATTGGTAAGGATAAATTCGATATCATGTTCTGCCAGTGTCGGGTACAACGGCACCTGATATGCACCCAACTGCGTAATGGCAAAATCCGCAATGTTCCATTCCGGTCTGTTGTGCGACATGACCGCTACCCGGGCACCCTTACCCACTCCAAGGCTGATCAGGCCCTGACTAAGTGCATCGACTGTTTCACAAAACTGCCGGGTACTGTAGGAAACCCATTTACCCGCTATTTTGCCGTTAATGAAATCTTCTTTGGGAAACTGCGCTAAATTGTATCTGAGCAAATCAAATACCCTGGTAATCGGTCCGGCCATAACACTTCGTTTAATTAAAGAACCCGCTCAACGTCGCGTGGTTCCTTGTATCAAGATAAGCAAAATAATGAAAAAACTGATTTTAACCTACGGCCTTCCTGATCTCAGGCGCTACTTTGACACCAAACAGTTCTATCGACCTCATCATGCTGGTATGAGAGGGATCACCTACGTCCATATGACCGATAAAGCGGGTAAGCCCGAACATTTCATGCAGATACAAAATCTTATCCACTACCGCTGCCGGCTCACCGATAAACAAGGCGCCTTCAGCGTCGCGTCCGCCATTGTACTGAACTTTTGTATAAGGTGGCCAGCCACGGGAGGCCCCCACTCTGTCCATCTGGGCAGAATAGTTGACAAAATACCCATCAGCCTCGGCCTCATTGTCTGCCACAAATGAATGTGCATGTACGCCGATCTGCATTTTTGCCGGGTCGTGGCCATTGCTGATGTATTCCTGCTTATAGAATTCTATAAGCGGCTGGAACTGTTTCGGCATACCACCTATAATCGCTACGATGAGCGGCAAACCTAATCTTGCAGCCCTCAGTACAGATTCCGGAGTACCTCCTACAGCCACCCAGACAGGAAGCCTGCCTTCATTGAGTGCCCGGGGTAATACCGTCTGATTTACCAGTGGTGCACGAAGCTTGCCTTTCCAGTTGACAATTTCATGATTATTGATCTGGAGCAACAGATCCAGTTTTTCTTCAAACAATTGGTTGTAATCACTCAAACTGTACCCGAACAGGGGAAAGGATTCGATGAAACTGCCACGACCGACACCGATCTCTGCCCTTCCATCAGAAATAAGGTCTATCGTCGCAAAATCCTGGTAGACCTTAACGGGTTCAGCTGAACTCAATACAGTAACGGTACTCATGAGTTTAATGTTCCTGGTAATGCCGGCCGCAGCAGCCAATACGATTTCCGGTGATGAGACCGCGTAATCCGGCCGGTGGTGTTCACCAAGCCCGAACACGTCAAGACCAATATCATCAGCAAGTTTCACTTGTTCCAGTATCTCTCTGAGTTTTGTTTTTGCTTCACGGGGCTTCCCGGTCTGCGCATCAAACGAAAGATCGCCAAACATTCCAATTCCTAATTCCATAATTTATTTCCTTTCTTGATCTGCTCAAAATTAGACAATTAATATATCGTGACGCATTGATGTAGGTTAAGATCGGCAAGATCATACTGAAGTAGCTCAACAGAACGGCACAATAGTTGTTAATGTTGTTTAATCTTAGAAAAACAAACAAAATAACCACTATGAAGAAATTAATCTTTACCCTAATGATGTGCGCAGGTGCTTTCCTGGTAAGCACAACCAACGCCCAGGCACAGAATTATAAGACCGCATTAGGTATGCGCATCGATGCCGGTGATGGCTCTACAGGCGTTGGCTTTAACGCGAAGCATTTCTTTTCACGTAACGGAGCAATTGATGGAAACCTGGTGTTTTTTGACGGTGGCGTAGTTGGGCTGGGTGCAGAATTTCAGTACAACGACCGCATTGCGGGTGCAAAAGGACTGGACTGGTACATTGGTGTCGGCCCGAATTTCCTATTTGGCAAGCACGACACAGCAGTTCAACTCAGACCGGTAGCAGGCCTTGACTTCAAAGTTCCGGGTGCTCCCATCGACTTCGCCTTTGACTGGCGCCCGATGTTTACCTTGAATCAGGGCACTGAATTTACGGCAGCCCGTTTCGGCATATCACTCCGCTACGCATTTTAATAAGACGACTGAATAACATCCCCCCTACATCTATCCTATTGTTAATAAAAAAGGAGCAGAATTCTGCTCCTTTTTTATTGGCCTATTCAGTTATTGTCCTAACCAGCCTTTACGAACAGCAACCTGCTCCGGGCTGGCCGCAGGATCTATGGTGGCTTCTATCTTTACATTGGGATTGGCTTTAAGTCTCAGGCCAATGGTCTTGATGAGCCCGTCCCTGCGTACCATGATCGTAATAAGATCACCAGGCTTGCGGCTGGTAATGACATACATCTTGTCTATGGACGCCTCTACCGGTAAGCCTTCTACGCTCAGCACTTCATCATTAACATTCAGGCCGCCATCCCAGGCTGCCGTACCGCGTATCACCTTGGTTATGACGACACTGCCTTCTACCCGTTTGGAAGCTGCACCTAGGTAAGGTGTTTGGTTGCCTTTATACAGGTCTTTCGCCGTCACGCCTGCGTAACCGAAATATTTTTCATATTCGATCTCGTCGGTACCATTGACGTACTTGTCCCAGAAGGGACTGAAGCTGATACCGCTTATCTTTTCCACCATCGCCTTGAACTCGGCATCAGTATAACCGCGCTGTTGTTTCTTGTAATACGCATCGTACATCGCGTTCATCACATCATCAAGATTCCTTTTGCCTTTGGTAGCCTTTGCAATTTCAATATCCATAAGCATACCGATGATTTCTCCTTTATTATAATAAGAGATGGTTGAATTACTGGAGTTTTCATTAGGCCGGTAAGCCTTGATCCAGGCGTCATAACTGGCTTCTGCTGCTGACTGCACTTTTGATCCGGGGGTATTCATGACCACAGAAATGGCATCGGCCAGGTTCTGTACGGTTTGCTGTGTACTGCTGAAACCAGACCTGAGCAGCAGTTTGTTCTCATAGTAAGAGGTGAATCCTTCTGCCACCCAAAGATTGGTCGTATAGTTTTCATTGTCATAATCAAAGGGACCAAGCGCCATTGGACGCAAACGCTTTACGTTCCACAGGTGATAATATTCATGAGCTACGAGGGCAAGAAATTCCTTATATTTCTTTTCATCGCTGTAACCGTCCCGGGTGCTGCCGAGTACCGTAGAATTGAGGTGTTCCAGGCCACCCCCGCCCTGCTGGAAATTGTGAACGATGAAAGTATAGTGCTTATTTGGATTTTCACCATAAATGGCAGTGGCCTGTTCCACGATTCTGGCCATGTCCTTTTTAAGTCTTTCCTTATCATAGTTTCCACCGCCGTACATGGCTACCTCATGCTTCACGCCTGAAGCGGTAAACTCAAAAATATCCTGGTTACCTACTTCGATCGGGCTGTCAAACAGAATGTCGAAATTTGCCGCGGTATAAGTAAAAGCCTTTCCGGGAACAGGCTCCAGGCCTGTAGATACACTTTTCCATCCATTGTAAGGCCTGATCTGCACGGTACTTGGCAAGTTGAGCATACCGTCCGGATACAGAAAGATGCCGCTGCTCGATAAGAATGCATGGCTTTCATCAATGAAAGCGGTACGAACACTGATCTCAAAGGCATAGACACGGTAGTTGACCCTGACCTGCCCAGCCTTATTGTTATAAATCCTCCAGGTATTCTTTCTTACCTTTTCAAACCTCAGGGCTTTGCCGTCGCTGCTTGCCTTAAAGCTTTCGATGTTGCGGGCAAATTCACGCACGAGATAAGATCCGGGCGTCCATACAGGCATCTTAAGATCGATGTAGTCCTTGTCTAAACCCGAAAGGTCCATTTGTACCTCGGCATAGTGGGCCTGAGGCTCGGTGAAACTCACCTCAAAACCGATCTTTACCTGTGATCTGCTGGTCATACTGGCTGCTAATAAAATTAAGACTCCTGCTATTGTGGCTTTCATGCTGCAAAATTAACTATATTTTACAGGAGATGTAACATTTACCGAGATGAAGCCTGAATAGGCTGTAACATCCTTAATACAAGCGGCCTGAGGTACCATATTTGAATATTTTTGCATGCTGACTAAAGAGAATTACACGAAATCATGAAGCTAAAGTACATTATCTACACGATCATCATACTTGGCCTTGCCTACCTGGTCTATTACCGCATATCTGCCAATAAAAAAATAGAGGAGCAAGGTGGTGGAAGGGGCCGGCAGGGTATGAAAAGCGGGAAGGACGGATCTTCCGGAGTCGGAATGAACGTAGATGGCGTCGTGGTTGCAGTGACAGACTTCAGTTCGGATCTGGACATTACAGGAACACTTGAAGCGAACGAATCCGTGGAACTGCACAGCGAGGTTCCGGGGCTGGTGACCAAGATCAATTTTACGGAAGGATCTAATGTGAACAAAGGTAGTGTGCTCGTCAGGATCAATGACAGAGATATTCAGGCGCAGTTGCAAGATGCACTGACCAGGGAAAGGTTATCGGCAACCAATGAGAACCGCTCTAAGCAATTGCTGGAAAAGGGGGCCATCAGCCAGGAGGAATACGATACTTCCCTGGCTGACCTGCAATCCCTGAGGGCGCAGACCCAGCTCATCAGGGCTCAGTTGGCAAAGACTTCAATCGTAGCGCCCTTCAGTGGCAGAATAGGCCTGCGTTCGGTTTCTGCAGGCGGTTATATTACGCCCGCTACAGTGATTGCTACACTGTCGAGCATCGACCCGCTGAAGATCGCATTTTCAGTACCAGAGAAGTACATCGGACAGATCGGAAAGGGTTCGGAGATCAGTTTCACTACCGATGGCTTTACCAAGACATTTACCGGGAAGGTCTACGCGATTGAACCGGGCGTCAACGTCCAGACCCGGACACTGCAGATCAAAGCGCTGGTGCCGAATGCGGACAATAAACTTTTGCCAGGCTCCTTTGCAAGGATCAAACTGAAGCTGAACACGCTGAAGGACGCGATACTGATCCCGAACGAAGCGATCATCCCGGTGCTGAACGGCAAAACAGTATACATCAGCAAGGGCAGAAAAGCACAACAGGTAAAGATAGAAACAGGTACACGCACGGCAGACCGGATTGTAGTGGTCTCTGGCCTGAAGATTGGGGATACGGTACTGACAACGGGGGCGATGGCCCTGAAACAAGATGCACCGGTAAAGGTAAACCTGGTAAAAAAATAATCGCTATGAGTATTTCGACCATTAGTATAAAACGGCCGGTACTGGCGATTGTAATGAACCTGATGATCCTGCTTTTCGGGGTGATCGGTTATTATTTCCTGGGCATCAGGGAATATCCGAACATTGACCCGACGGTGGTGTCGGTGCGAACTTCCTATCCCGGGGCGAACGCAGACATCATCGAGTCGCAGATCACCGAACCGCTGGAGAAGTCGATCAACGGTATTGACGGGATCAGGAATATTTCTTCTTCGAGCAACCAGGGCTCCAGCAATATAACCATCGAGTTTAACCTCGACAAAAACATAGACGACGCGGCCAATGATGTGCGCGACAAGGTGTCGCAGGCGGCAAGAAGCCTGCCCAAAGACATCGATGGGAACCCGGTTGTGAGCAAGCAGGACGCAAACTCTGATGCGGTGATTACCATGACGATTCAAAGTGACAAGCGCAACGTCATGGAACTGAGTGATTATGCGGAAAATGTGATCGCAGACCGCCTGCAGACGATTACCGGGGTGAGCAGCGTGCAGATACAGGGTCAGCGCAAGTATGCGATGCGTATCCGGATATCGCCTGATAAATTGTCCGCTTATGGACTGACGTCACAGGACATTGTGACTGCACTGGACCGGGAAAACGTAGAATTGCCTTCGGGGAAGATCACGGGGGCCAATACGGAACTAATCGTAAAGACGCTGGGCAAGCTGACGAATGCGGAGCAATTCAATGACCTCATCCTGAAAAATGATACCGGAAACGTAGTACGCCTGAAGGATGTGGGTTACGCGGAACTGGGGTCAGAAAATGAAGAAACCGTGCTGAGAGAATCTGGAAAGCCGATGGTAGCCGTAGGTCTAGTCCCCCAACCGGGGGCCAATTACCTGGACATCTCCAAAGAATTTGACAAACGTTTCGAGCAACTGAAAAAAGATGTACCGGAAGACATTAAACTGAACATCTCGCTCGATAACACGCTGTTCATTAAGAAATCAGTAACAGAGGTAGCCGAGACGATCATTCTTTCACTGATCCTGGTGATCCTGATCATTTACCTGTTCTTCAGAGACTGGGCGATCGCCATCAGGCCTTTGCTGGACATACCCGTATCGCTGGTCTTTACCTTTTTCATCATGTACATTTTTGGCTTTTCCATTAATGTGTTGTCCCTGCTGGCGATTGTACTGGCGACGGGCCTGGTGGTGGATGACGGCATTGTGGTGACCGAAAATATCTTCAAAAAAGTGGAAGAAGGTTATTCTCCGTTTGAAGCGGCCATCAAAGGTTCAAACGAGATTTTCTTTGCGGTGATCTCGATCTCGATCACGCTGGCGGCGGTGTTCCTGCCCGTTATTTTCCTCCAGGGTTTCGTAGGCAGACTGTTCAGAGAATTCGGGATTGTGATCGGCGCGGCGGTACTCATCTCCGCCTTTGTGTCATTGACACTTACCCCTATGCTGAATGCATACCTGATGAAGAACACGGGACATGAGAAATCCAGGTTTTACAATCTGACCGAGCCTTATTTCGTGCGCCTGAACGAATGGTATGAAGAAAAACTGAACATCTTCCTGGACAGGCGCTGGCTGGCAATACCGGTCATACTGGTTTGCGTAGGCCTGATCGTTTTGTTCTGGAATGTGTTGCCTAAGGAAACAGCCCCTTATGACGACCGCAGCGCGATCAATATGAACGTGACTACACCAGAGGGCTCCACGTTTGCATTTACAGATCGCTTTATCAGCAAGATTCAGCAGATGGTGAATGACTCCGTCCCGGAAAAGAAGGTAAACATTACCATCACATCTCCCGGTTTCGGTGGTACAGCATCTACCAACAGCGGTTTTGTGAGGATGGGACTGGTAAACCCGGATGAGCGCGAGCGTTCGCAGGCAGACATCGCCAATAAACTAACCGCTATTACCAGGAAATATACAGAAGGTAAAGTGGTGGTGACCCAGCAGCCGACGATCTCTGTGGGGCGCCGTGGCGGCCTCCCGATCAATTACATTATACAGGCTCAGAATTTCGAAAAGCTGAGGGAAAAGGTTCCCGTATTTATGGATGAGGTTTCCAAAGATCCGACTTTTACAACTTCTGATGTAAACCTGAAATTCAATAAACCGGAAATTGACCTGACGATAGACCGCGACAAGGCAAAAAATCTCGGGATTTCGGCATCAGACATCGGTTCGGCACTGCAACTGGGATTGAGCGGACAGCGCTTTTCCTATTTTTTCATGAATGGCAAACAATACCAGGTAATCGGGCAGTTTGAAGTGAATGACCGAAAGGACCCGGTTGATCTGAGTTCCGTATATGTACGCAGCGACAAGAATCAGCTGATCCAGCTGGACAACCTGGTGACAGCCCGCGAAGAAAGCAGCCCGCCGCAATTGTACCGTAACAACCGCTTTATATCGGCGACGGTATCGGCAGGTCTGGCTCCGGGTAAAAGTATTGGTGATGGCCTGGACGCTATGGACAAGATTGCGGCCAAGGTACTGGACGAGTCCTTTACTACTGATCTGGGCGGAGAATCGAGGGATTTTAAGGAAAGTTCTTCGAATACAATGTTTGCCTTCGGACTGGCATTGCTGCTGGTGTACCTGATCCTTTCGGCGCAGTTCGAAAGCTTCATAGACCCGGTGATCATCATCCTTACGGTGCCGATGGCAGTAGCAGGGGCCTTCCTTTCGTTATGGCTATTTGGCCAGAGCTGGAACATCTTCAGTCAAATCGGCACAATCATGCTGATCGGACTGGTGACGAAGAATGGTATCCTGATCGTAGAGTTCGCCAACCAGCTGAAGGAAAAGGGCGCAAGTATCCACGATGCCATCAGGGAAGCTGCAGTAGCGAGGCTGCGTCCTATCCTGATGACAAGCCTCGCCATCGCGATAGGTGCCTTGCCAATTGCAATGGCTCTGGGTGCAGCGGCAAAGAGCCGTATGGGCATGGGTATCGTCATCGTTGGCGGAACGACGTTTTCGCTGATCCTGACTTTATTTGTGATCCCAGCGATTTACTCCTACTGGTCAAAAGAACATAAAGCAAATACAGAACTGGAAAAATCTTTGAAATCTGCTTTGGAAAATGAGAGGAGCGGGCATGTTTAGAAGTTGGTTACATGATAAACTCAAAGGCACCGCTATGACGATAGTCATGATTTGGGGATTTATGCCGTTACACGCCCAGGAAAAACTTTCCCTGAAGGAAGCGGTTACCGTGGCCCTGAAGAACAACTATGACATCAGGCTGGTGAACAACGACGTGCAGATTGCCACGAACAATGTGAATGCAGGAAACGCGGGGCTATTGCCACGACTAGATGCGAGTTTTTCCGATGGCGGAAGCAGGCAGAATACGACCCGGACACAGAGCAACGGCAACGAACAGACGCTGAGCGGGGTGCGCAACACAAACATGAGTTACGGGGCATCACTTGGCTGGACCATTTTCGATGGCCTGCAGATGTTTACCAATTATGAACGGCTGAAAGAACTACAAAAGCAAGGTGAGGTAACGGCTAAGGCTACGGTACTCAATACGATCAGCACCGTGATTTCAGCTTATTACAACGTTTTGAAGGAGCAGCAACTGGTAATGGCAAGGGACAGTGCCCTGGACGTCTCTCAGTTGCGCCTGCGAATAGCAAATAATAAGTTATCAATAGGCCGTGGTTCTAAACTGGATGTAATTACCGCTCAGGTAGACTACAACACAGACACATCTGCTTATCTGCAGGAGATAGGCTTATTGAAGAATGCGAAGACAGCTTTGAACCAGGTAATGGCCCGCGATGTGAACACAGATCTTATCGCTGAAGGTGATATTACTGTGGACAGCGCACTGAACTATACTACGCTCGCGGGCCAGATGCAACAGCTGAACCCTGACCTGCAGAATGCCTTCATCAGCAAAAAACTGGCGGAACTGAACCTTAAGCAGATAAAGGGGCAGCGTTACCCCGTGATCGGGGTGAACGGTGGTTATGAATACCAGCGCAGTACCAGCCCGACCGGCTTCAATACACAGCAGAAGACTAAAGGTTTTACCTATGGCGTAACAGCCAGTCTGAACATTTTCAACGGTTTCCTGCAACGGCAGAACGAACGGAATGCAAAGATTTCAGTGAATTCGTCTGAACTGGCGCTGGAGAAAACACGGCAGGATATCAGTGCCCAGCTGACCGCTGCCTACCAGGATTACCAGACCAGCCTGAATCTGCTGAAAGTAGAAGGCAACAATGTAGAGATTGCCAGGCAAAGTCTGGACATTACTCTGGCAAAATACCGCCTCGGAAGCATCGCACCGCTCGAACTCCGTGAGGCCCAGCGAAATGCAATTGATGCAGTAACCAGACTGCTGGAAGCCCGGTACCAGGCAAAGCTGAACGAAATTAGCCTGAAGGAAATCAGCGGGACCTTAAATATCCGATAATTTGCTATTTTTAGACCATGATTCTAGTAGCAGATAGTGGTTCTTCCAAAACAGACTGGATGGGTTATAGCCCGGACGAAACCGTCAGCTTCAGTACGCAGGGGATTAATCCCTACTTTCTGAATGCCCATGATATTTTCAAGTTATTTTCCAGGAAAAAGGAGCTTGCTGTTTATGCGGAGCGGGTCAGGGAAATCTATTTCTTTGGGGCGGGCTGCTCCTCTCCTGACAAAATTGAACTCATCTCTAACGGGATTTCTTCTTTTTTCACCAATGCTTATGTATCAGTGGAGCATGACCTGATGGGCTCGGCCTACGCGACCTGCGGGGACAAGCCGGGCCTGACCTGCATCCTGGGCACGGGTTCTAATATTTCCTTTTTTGATGGAAAGGACCTGCACAACGGGGCTCACGGCCTCGGTTATGCCCTGGGAGATGAAGGGTCCGGAACTTATTTCGGCCGCAAGCTGATCACAGCTTACCTTTATGGCCATATGCCTACAGATCTGGGTACAGAATTGTCTGCTGCCTATGAGATCGACAAGGAAGCGGTAATTACCAATGTTTACCAGAAGCCGGCACCGAATATATACCTGGCTTCGGTGAGCCGCTTTATGTCCGCACACATGGAACATCCGTATATACAGGGTATTTTGCGCGAGGGGTTCCAGGAATTTATCGATACGAATATCAAGGATTACCCCGATTACAGGAGTCTGGATTGTCACTTTGTAGGTTCCATCGCCTTCTATTATCAGGATATGCTGAGTACCGTATGTAGAGAAAACGGGGTGAACGTAGGTAAGATCCTGCAGAAGCCCATCGAGGGCATTTATAACTATATTCTGCGCAAAGAGGGTATCCTGGCGTAATTCACTTCGCTTTTTTAAGTTTTCTGAAACCATAGAGCGCACCCGCCGCCAGTAATATCCCTGTTCCCCCATCCAGGGGAACATCGGGGTCGCCTCCGGGAACGCCCGGGTCTTCATCAGCTCTGGCCGCAGGTATCATAATGCACAGTTGGAAGACAAGCAGTAACAGTGCGGTCAGGTATTTCGTTATTTTCATAAGGCAATGCTAGATAAATGATCTGTCAAAAAAAAGTCGGTTTTGAACTTATCCGGATAATATGCGTTTGTCTACGCTTATGCTGTCATCTTTGTCCGCATGTGTTTAACGGAAAAGATGAAATGGGTGGGCCTTATTATGGTGCTGACCCTTGCAGAACAGGCTGGTGCCCAGTCATGGATGACGGGCTATGCCTACAGGAAGAAGATCACGATTGATAAAAGTAAGGTATTACCGGTTACGGTGACCGAAAACGGAAAACCTGTGGTCAAAGACCTCAGCGATTTCCAGGTACTGATCGAGATACAGGATGCAGACCTCGTCCATGTACCGGGCTCCTGCGCCAACAAGGTGGCCGATGCTGCCGGAATGGACATTTCCTTTGCACTGGCTTCTTCTCCCTCGGTATCCCTGAACTTCCAATTGGAACATTATGAACCATCGTCGGGTAAATTGAGTTGCTGGGTAAGGCTGGCTTCACTATCTGCAAATGGTACGGCTACTGCTGCAACATCACTTTATTTGTATTATGGGGGGCTTATATGGAATGATCCTTACAGCACTCCCTCTGTAATGACCTGGACGAGTGACTTCCTGCGGGTATGGCACATGGACGGGGTATCGTCCGGCAACGTACCTGACGCGCTCGGTGTAACCGCAAGGACCCTACTGACCAATGGAGCTGCGGGTGCTGTACAGGCAGTAAATGGCAAAGCCGGAACAGGTGCGGGGTTCAGTGGTAAGAATGGCTGCCTGGCTTCTGCGGAAGCCGTTTCTTCATCGTTTACAATCTCCCTATGGCTGAAACCGGTATCGGCTGGCTCTGATCAGGTCATCTTTGCCAATGACAGCGTTAGCGGAAATATACGTAATGGCTGTGTCGTCAGACTGACGACCGACGGAAAACCTGTATTGGAAATGTACCGCAGCATGTCGGTTTCGATCATCACAGGAAGCACGGCATTGCAAGTCAACAAATGGCATTACCTGGTGATCACTGTTTCGTCGGCGGTGGCAAATATCAGACTGGACGACAAAATTATCGGCAGTAAATCTTCAAATGTACTGGGTACCGGCGGATCGTTACGGATCGGGCAGGCTAAACAGGGCGGCATGTCTTTTTCAGGAGTACTGGATGAACTGCGGATACAAAGTACATCCCGGGAAGCTGAATGGTACAATACCCAGCGTATAAACCAGAACGATCCGGGTGGATTTATTTCAGCCGGCGAAGAGGAATATGATCCTGCTCAGTTTGCGACATTTACAGGAACCTCAGGCAATTCCTGGAATCTGGCTGCCAACTGGAAAAATTCAGCAATGCCATCTGCTTCCGGGAATGTAGTGATCGGTGCAGGTAAATCGGCTGTCATCAGTGGGGGAACAGGTCTGACATTTGGCAGGCTCATTGTACGGGAGGGCGCCAGCCTGACCAGTGCTGCCGGCATAAAAGTCAGTTGCACCCTGTGCCTGAATGCGGAAGCGTCAATGCAGTTGACCGGAGTGCTGACTTGCCTGGGAGATGTGGTCAACGATGGCAGCATTAAGTCAGGCGGGCTTTTGATCTCAGGGAAAAGTGTAAGGCAGGAACTGCGCGGAAGGGGGCATGCTTACACGGACAAGATGGAAATAGACAAGACTGCACTTACAGACACCGTAGTGCTGAAAACTCCGCTGGATGTGGCGGCATGGCTCGACCTAAGGTCTGGCGTGTTGGATGCCGGTGGCTTTCTTACCCTGACGGACACCCCTGGAAAAAGCACGGCAAGGATTTTACCGGTGTTGAACAGGGAAACAGCAGCCATCACAGGCGATGTAAATGTGCAATACTGGGTAACGGGAATGTATCCGGCCCCAGGATCAGCCAGGGGTTGGCGGTTGCTGTCATCGCCGGTATTTCAGAACACGGATACTGAGTTGCCTGCATATACGCTTTCTGCTTATCAACAGGCTATGTTTATCACCGGACCGGGAGGTACGGCGAAGGGATTCGATCCGTCTCCCCTGAACAACCATACGATTTATACCCACGACCCACAAAAAACCGGTATCCTGGTCGAGAAGTATGTTCCAATAGCCGACATGACCGCCACCATACCGCTGGGGAGGGGCGTCTTTGTGTTTTCCAGAGGGCCAAGGGACGCCGCTAACGCCTATTTAGAACAAGTGCAGGGGCCTGTATTCTCTAATCCTGCCGGATACCGCATCAGATATACTGGAAAAGTGTTTACCGGAGAATTACTTGTTAAACTGAGCAATATCAATCACGGCACTCCCGGGGACGGATTTAACCTGGTTGGAAACCCCTATCCTGCACCTGTGATATGGGGCGCACTTGAAAAAGAGAATCTGGGACCATATATCTGGGTGTATGACCCAATGAATAAGGATTATAAAGTCACTGATTTGCCTGACACGGAAATCCCTTCAGGTACCGGATTCTTCGTAAGGGTGGTTTCTGGAAAAACCTTTGGAATGGTCAGATTCAATGAGCCGGCTAAAAAATCCGCTACCGTGCCAGCTTTCTTGTCATCCTCCCGGCCTCAGTCTGCTTTAGCGTCTGCTAAAAATATTAACCGGGCAGCGTCGGTACAGGAAATCAGCGCCTGTCTTACCTACGGAAATTATACTGACACGTATCGTGTCAGCTTTACAGAGGACGGTAACGATTGTATAGACGAACTTGATGCTCCAAAGATCAATGAAGGGCTTGTCAGTATTGCAGTGCAAAGAAACGATACGCTAATGGCTATTGAAAAACGTGCAAGGCTAGTTTTACCGGCAAGGCTGGAACTGCATACTATATTACCAGGGGAAGGCAGCTGTCGTCTAGGTTTGCAGTTAAGCGAGCCACTTCTGCAACTTGCAGATATCCAATTGAACGACCGTTATACGAACGACCTGATCAAGGTAAACGAAACTTCATTTGACTATACATTTTTTAACACCAAGGCAGCAGAAGTTGCTGCAGGCAAAGGACGGTTTGTGCTTGAACTCACTGCCAAAAAAGACTCTATAACACAAACCCGACCGCACACAAATATTAAACCGGGGCGGTCCTATCGGATTTACCCAAACCCGGTATCCTCTGACCTTTTTGTAGAAGTGCCCGCTGAACAGAATACGATTATGGATTTAGAAATTACTGATCTCTCAGGTAAGACCAGAGCCGCATACAGGGCACTGCCTGTCAGTAAGGGAGGAACAATGATCAGTTGTCATGAACTCGAAACCGGCACATACCTGCTGAAGTTAAGTTTACCGGGATCTAAGCCTGTTATACTAAAACTGGTAAAGCTGTAACTTCAAAGATCCTGATATTGATATCGTCGACGATTGAATAACCAAAGTCATAGCAATAGATGGAAAGGCTTTCCGGACACTCGTGCTTTATGGAAGTATAGAATGTAAAGTCAAAACCTCCGGACTGCAATTGTGCTTTGCTTACCTGATGGATTCCCTGTGACAGGAGGTTACTGAGCATGTTGCGGTTCTGTTTTAACCTGGCATCGATCAGGCGTACCGGATTGGTTGCCTGTTGTTTCCTGAACAAATATCTGCTTCTCGCCCGGCAGCGTTCATTACAATATTTTTTATCGGTCCTGCCCCTAAGTTGGGTTCCGCATTGTTGGCAAATACGTCTTTTCATCGGTTGTATTTTTGAAAATGTATTATTTTTAGCCGGATCTGACCTGAAGTTTCTCGTTCTTTTTTTAAATAAAAAAACCCCGGAAACATGTCCCGGGGTTTTCAGAAAGAGTATTGCTTTAGAAAAAATACATTTATTTTTTGGTCACCTTGAACTCAGTTCTCCTGTTAAGTGCCCTTCCTTCAGGGTTATCCTTGCCATTGGGTAGCGTATTGGGTGCCACAGGCCTTGATTCACCATATCCTTTGCTCGTCATCCTCGATTGGGAAATTCCCTTTGATATCAGGTAATCGACACAGGATTTAGCACGGCGATTGGAAAGATCAAGGTTATAAATATCAGACCCTTTACTATCGGTGTGGGCGCTAAGTTCGATTTCAATACTCGGGTTATCTACCATAATGGTATACAGATAGTCAAGTTTGGTTTTCGAGTCCTCGGTTAAGGTCGCTTTATCAAATTCGTAGAATACGTCCTTGAGCACTATCGGCTTGTCAACCTCAAACGGCACAAGGCATATCTCCGGACTGAATAGCGTATCTTTATTCATCATGTCCTCTTTAGTGTAGGTCAGTACTTTCGCAAAGTACTTATCCTTTTCGGCCTTGATCTTCATGCCACGGTTAGCATTAAGCTGAAAGTTATAGGCACCTGATTCGCTGGTGATCTGAACCTGTGAACCTGCCGAATCGCTTAGGGTAACCATTGCCCCGGCAAGCGGTTTCAGTGTATTGCAGTCCAGGATTATTCCCTTGACAGTCAGATACTGGCGCTGGATATGGAATATCTCAAGACAGCACAAGGATTCGCGGTCAGAGCTAATGTATCCCTCTGAATCGTGATCAGCTGAAGGGGTAAAGTACATATCATCTTTAGATGAGTTGAAAGGGAAACCAAGATTTCTGGGTACTGACAGCGCCCCAAATTCACCTTCGCTCTCAAAGAAGTCATATCCACCCATACCTACTCTTCCATTTGTACTGAAAAGAAGTTTCTTGCTATCAGAATTATAATAGGGTGCCTGCTCGTCATCTGCGGTATTAATCGCAGGTCCCATATTTACAGACTGCCCCAAAGAACCATCAGTTCTTAACGGGCAATACCAAAGGTCATATTTACCCGAGCCGCCTGGCTTATCGGAAGAAAAGATAAGGTATTTACCATCTTTGGTAATAAAAGGCTGAATAGAATTAAAACCTTTAACATTAACCTGTGCCGGAAGTTCTATGGGCTCAGACCAGGGTTTGGAAGTGCCTGGAGTAGCTACCAGCTGATAGATTTTCTTCTCTCCATTATTGTTCCAGCCGGTAATATACATTGCTTTACCATTCGGATGCAATGCCGGAGCTGCTGACTCCCTGTTTTTACCATCCGATGTCACGATCTTGCGGATGGTCACCTTGTCTGTAAGCGGATTTCCGGAGGCTTCGTAAATCTCGTTCAGATAAGGTGTTTCTGGTTTGCTTACCTTCGCATTATCCTTATCTGTAAGCACCTCTTTCTTCCCTGATGAACCTACGGGTCTTGAAGAGGTAAAATAAAAACTGCTATTATTCCATACCGCTGCGTAATTGGACCCTTTGTCATTGATACCGTTATTCAGCCTGCTGACTTTAAACAGCCTTGGATAACGTAACTCATAAAGTGCAAACTGGCAAGAAGCGATTTCTGATCTGGCTTTGGCCAGGTAAGTGTCATAAGCCTTGTACTTTGAAAGAAAATCATTAAATGCCTCAATTGCTTCTGTATATTTCTGGTTGGCTCTCAAAGTCTCTCCATACCAGAAGCCGCTTAAAATATACTTCGGCTCAGTAAACCCTTTGGCAATAGCATACCAGGCCTCCGCATCTTTAAAGTCCTTATACAGCCTGAGGGACTCTGCAAGCTGGAATACGCTGTATTCATAGTCGCTCTTATCCGGGCTTTCCTGCTTTATCTTGTTAATAAAGCCATAAGGCACTACAAAACCGGAACTGTCCGCCGACAATTGTAATGTCTTCTTATAATACTCAGCAGCTGCATAATATTCCTTATTCTGAAAGTAAACATCAGCTGCCCTTTTGCTGTCAGTTACAAACTGCGCATTTACCACTGTTGAAAATAAGCACAGGATCAATATTGTTTTAAGCAATTTCATCTGTAAAAGTAATTTGATAGTTATCGCGTTTGATTATAACCTTGGACAGAAAAAGTTGGGACCAAACAAGCCTTTCCTGCTGGTGAACGAAACTGAAAGCTCAAGTCCACCCTGACTTCTCGTAGCCCTGCTCAGGTTGGAAGTATTGAAATCGTAGCTTACCCCGAAAACCATATTCTTCAGATGAAGGCCAAAAAATGCGATCGCTGCATCGTCTACCCTGTAGTTGGAACCGAACAGCAGATCTGTCTCCTGGTTTAACATCAGTTGCGCATATGCACCTGCGGCAATTTCCCGCGCATTGCCTTGTTTCATGTACAGTGCATTTGGAGTAACGTCAAGCGCTTCCGAAACCTTGATCCTTGCCCCTCCATGTGCGGCGTAGCGAATTGGCATGCGTACGCTACTGCCTAGAAACTTGTCAACGGGCCTTGTCAGGTGGCCTGCCATCGCTCCGGCGAAAACATTTACCAGTTGTCCTGGGTTTCCATCGAAATACATAATCCCTGCATTCACATCAGGAACAAGTGTATTTGAAGAAGCGAATGACTCGTTGATACCGAAATTAGGGTCATAGCCGGTTAGAGGATTGAATTGGGCACCAAGGGTAATCTTTGAAGGATCAAAGCTTTTGTTAAGAATACCTGCCTGCAATCCGAAATTGATCATATTCAACCCTTGTTTACCAAAGTGTATACGATAAGCACCTGAAACCAGTGCATTGAGATGATTATAACTGACATCACCGGCATTCTGGTTTAATACCATGGCACCAAACGCCAGATTCTTTACAGGTGCCATATCGAAGGAAGCACCCCCGGTAAGGAATGAATTGGATATCGACCCCCATTGTTGCTTGGCGTTAAGAGAAACCCTGTATTCGCCGTCGGTCACACCCGTCAGCGCCGGGTTAAGCCAAAGCGGATGCGCATAGTATTGGGAGAAGTGCGGATCTATCTGTGCGGAGACCTTTGTGGCTCCGAAACACAATACAGCTCCCACTGCCAGTATATTGATTAGCTTCTTCATAACTAAGTTGTTTTTCAGTTTTGTAGGTAAATGATTGAAGTTTACTGCGATCATCTTTTATCTTAATAGCGTTATCGTACCTTTTTTAGTTGTCTTTGTACCATCGGTAAACTCAGCCTCGAGATAATACACATAAACACCATTTGGCTGCAGGCTTCCTTTATATGTACCGTCCCACCCATTCTGCATATGCTGTGATTCATAAAGGAATTGTCCCCATTGATTGTAAACCCTGAACCTGATCTTAGCGATCGTATTTCCATATACATACAGGACATCGTTCCTTCCATCGTTATTAGGAGTGAAAGTGTTGGGAACAAATATGGTATTGCCCAGAGGATTTTCGGTTTTACCGGAGAAAGTGGTGGCATCGCTCAATTGGCAATCCAGCTGGCCTTTAGCACGTACCCTGATCGAGACCGTCTGATTTGGTTGCAGTCCCGCATACAGATAGGTTGTACCAGACGGTCCGCCACTTGGCGCTATCCAGGTCAATCCGTTGTCGATGGAAACTTCATAAGCAACCGCACCAGCAATAGCGTTCCACTGGAAGTTGATGCTGGTTGCAGTTGTCGATTGTACTGATACAACCGGTGCATCCAGCTTAGCAAGCACTGTTATCTGGACTGGCGTACGCGTGTTGCTGGTACAACCAGTCATATTGCTTACTGCTTCGACATAGTATATGGTATTGGCTGAAACTGCCGGAGTGGTAAAGGTATTACCTTCGGCAAGCTTAGTTCCTCCGGTAGGTACTGAATACCATCTGTATGTTAAGGCTGCGTCCGGATTGTTGACAGATAATACTGCTGTTGATGACGCACAGAGCGGGTCAGCTGCTCCGGATACTGAAACAGGCGGCACTGGTTTCGGCGCTACAGTTATGGTCACCGCAGCACGTGAGCTACTGGTACAGGTCGCTGTAGATGCTTCTACGTAAAATACCTGATTTGAGATGATCACCGGTGTAGTAAAGTCACTACCTGTACCTATAGCATTGCCACCTGTGGCCGTATTATACCATGTGTAAGTAACTTGATTTTGCGGGTTGGAAACGCTAAGGACAGCAATACTACCTTCACAGGCTGTGACAGCAGCTGAAACCACAGCAGGTGTATTCGGCCTAGGTGCCACCGTTATGGTCACCTTTACTCTCCCACTGGCATTTCCGCAGCCGGATACGCTGTTAGCTTCTACATAGAAGTCGGTTGTAGCATTCAGTGCTGATGTAGTATACTGGTTACCTGTAAATAAAAGTGTACCACCGGTAGCCTGCGTATACCATTTATAAGTAATGCCTGCTTTTGCATTTTCCACGACAAGTATTGCAGTTTCTCCACTGCACACTGTACCTGAAGAAGTTACCGATGGAGTTTCAGGTAATGGATTGATGTTAATGGTTACCGCCTTTGCTGTAGAAGCAGTATTCTCGCATTTGTTACTTCCCCTTACAGTTACATAATAAGAGGTTGTTGTCTGCAAGGTTGGTGTATCGAATACAGCTCCTGTAAATATCGCATTTGTTAATTGGGCATCGGTATACCAGGTAAATACAGGATTAGTAACAGTAGTACTTGAGGCGGTAAGCTTGACTTTTGTGCCGGCGCAGTATGAAGTTCCTGCTCCCGCAACAGCGATATCAGAATTCAACGCAGGAGGGTTGATGGTCACTACTGCTGCTTTTGCAGTTGTCGCTGTATTTTCGCACTTATTACCACCTCTTACAGTTACATAATAGGTCGTTGTTGCATTCAGCACTGGTGTTTCAAATATCGCTCCGGTAAATACTGCATCTGTTAATGCTGCATCGGTATACCAGGTGAACACCGGATTGGTGACGGTGGTACTGCCGGCAGTTAAAGTTGCCTTATTACCTGCACACAAAGGATTTCCTGCACCCGAAACGGTAATATCTGCCGCCACAGCAGGTGGATTAACCGTCAGCGTAACGGCTTTAGCTGTTGCTGAAGTATTTTCACATTTGTTGGCACCCCTTACTGTTACATAATATGTTTTGGTAGCTGTCAGTACAGGCGTATTGAATACTGCTCCGGTGAACACCGCATTGGTCAATACCGCGTCGCTATACCAGGTAAATACAGGATTGGTAACGGTAGTACTTGAAGCTGTCAGACTGGCTGAAGTTCCTGAACAGAAAGGTGAAGCTGCTCCGGCGATATTTACGTCGGCAGCTACTGCAGGTGGGTTGACCGTCAGCACAACAGTTTTCGCCCCCGCAGCAGTATTTTCACATCTGTTAGATCCCTTAACAGTCACATAGTATGTTTTTGTGCCCGTCAGTTCAGGAGTAGTAAGCACCGCACCGATAAAGACTACATTGGTCAGGGCTGCATCGCTGTACCAGGTAAATACAGGATTGGTCACAGTAGTACTCGAGGCAGTAAGCGTTGCTTTTGTACCGGCGCAGAAAGGTGCTCCTCCGCCGCTCACACTGATGTCTGCAGCTAGTGCAGGTGGATTGACATTTAAAGTAACCACTTCTGCCCCGGCTGCAAGATTTTCGCATTTGTTTGCCCCTTTTACAGTTACATAATAAGTAACTGTGGCGGTCAGTACAGGCGTGGTGAATTCAGGTCCGGTAAATACAACATCAGTCAGCGCTGCATCCTTGTACCAGGTAAAGACCGGACTGGTCACTGTAGTAGTGGTTGCGGTAAGCTTCGCTGTAGTACCGGCGCAATAAGTAGTACCAGCTCCTGAAACTTCCAGATCAGCTGCCGTGGCCGGTGGATTTACTTTAAGCGCAACAACCTTAGCCTCAGCCGCTGTATTTGCACATTTGTTGGTACCACGTACCGTTACATAATAAGTTCTGCCCGTCGTGAGCACTGGGGTTTCATATTCAGCACCTGTAAACACTGCATTGGTCAATGCCGCATCAGTATACCAGGTAAATACAGGATTAGTTACCGTCACACTGCTGGCGGTAAGCTTGGCTTTGGTTCCGGCACAGAAAGGTGATCCGGCTCCGGTTACATTTAAGTCTGACGCAAGTGCTGCAGGATTCACCACAATCGTGATCTTGGTCCTTGTACCTACGCTGACACATGCATTTGCATTTGTAGCTTCAACATAGTAGTCATGTGAACCTGCAGCAAGGCTGGCCGGGGTAGTGAAACTTGCTGTATTAGCGGCGACAAGATTACCCCCTGATGCCGCATCGTACCAGTTAAACGTTACCCCTGCTACGGCATTTACACGTAAGGTAACCGGAGTGTTGAAACAGGCCGTCGCAGGGTTGCCCGCCGCAGCAACTGGCGGAAGCGGTGCTTCAACTATGGTGACTGTTACTTTTGTTTTTGCGCTTTCACAATTGTTCCGTGTAGCAGATACAAAATAGTCGTAGGTACCTGCTGCTAAAGTATTGTCAACAGTAAAAGAGATGCCATCTTTCCCAGCCAGATAAGTAGCACCTCTGTACCATTTATAAGTAGTACCTGGTGCGGGGTTGGCTATTGCTAGTATAGCAGATGTTCCTGCACAGGCAGTCACTGTCTGGCTGGCCACTTTAGGTGCCGCAATGATCCTTCTAGCATAATTAAAGTCCAGCGTAGTCAGGACCGCTGCCAGGCCTGATTTCAATCTTAATTCCACCCCATCGAATTGCTTTTGGGGAACAAACTTAAGTGTCGCTGCACTGTTATCGCTCAGCAGTTCCAGGTGGATAAGCGGGTTGCTGGCCACAAGCTGGTCATTATTGCTTGTCGCCCCGTTGAAAGTTCTCAGTTCAATGGATGGGAGAACTGCCAGTGACAGCAATTTTCCGGGCGAACTGATCCTTACGACGACAGTATCACCTATTGCTGACAGACCGTTGAAGCCTACCTGCTGGTAAACAGAAGCACCAAGTGCGCCGACAGGCATTACAAATGAAGATCCCGTCTGTGCATTGTTGTCCACGGCCAGGCCTGGATTAAATACCCCGGTAAGCAGGGCCACGCCATCTACACCATGTTTAACGGATACTGTGGCAGCTTCACAAGGGACATCTGTAGGTGCAACCCTGGGCAGCACAGTTACGACAACAGGTTTCCGCACCGAAGTACAACCTCCGGCTACCGATGCTGAAACATAGAAAGTGATCTGGATCGGAGCAGTGCCATCGTTAATGAATTGGGAAGTCACAAGCCTTGCCCCGTTGAAAACAGGAGTTTCACCAGGATTAGTAGTATTAAACCAGCTGAATGTAGCACCGGCAGTACTTGACGTTGCTGTCAATACTGCAACTGAACCGGAAGCAATTACAGGAGCTGCAGGCGTAACTACAGGGGCGTCCAGTGTTCCGACTTGTACAGTAGCCACTGCCTTCGACGCCGAAGCCACACCACAACTGTTTACAGCTTCTACTGAATAAGTTGTCGTGGCAGCTACCGAGGCAATGGTAAAAGTAGGGCCGTCTTTACCTGTCTGATAAACACCTGCGTTGTTATACCACTTATAGGTAATTCCGGTAACTGGGTTGCTTACGGAGAGTACTACAGAATTACCAGCACAAGTATTTACAGAGGATGAAACCAATGCCGGCGTCTGTGGTGCAGGTGTTACAGTGATGTTCACTGCAGTCCTGTAGCTTGAACAGCCAGAAGCGGTGGTTGCTTCAACATAATATTTTGTATTTGCAGACAAGGCTGGTGTAGTAAAGGTAACGCCGTCCTTACCTGTCTGGTAGTTGCCGGAAGCATCGTACCATTTATAGGTGATTCCTGATTTTGGATTCTTAACGGTGAGGACTGCGGTTTGCGTTGCGCAGGCCGTAACATCTGCCGCGACTATTTCAGGTGAAACAGGAACACGTTGTGCATAGTTGAGATCGATCGAAGTCAATGCACCAGCGAGCCCTGAATTCAACCTTACTTCAACTTTATCAAATTGCTTGGTTGGGACAAAACTCACCAGGGCTCTGCTGTTTCCGCTTAAAAGCTCGATACGGATCAGGGCATTGTTAAGTTTAATTACATCATTGTTGCCGGTATTTCCATTATAAGTACCTACTTCAATATTTGAAAGGACGCCAACTGAAAGTAATTTGCCGGGAGCAGTGAGCAGTATACGTACTGTATCACCTATATTAGAAAGGTTTGCAAAACTCAACCGCTGATAAACGGATGCGCCAAGAAGGCCGACTGGCATTACCAGTGAAGACCCGGTAGTTGTATTGTTGTCGATCGCCAGTTGCGGATTGAATACACCCGCCAGCAAAGCTACGCCATCTACACCATTTACTTGGGCGACAGGTGCCTCACAAGGTACAGGGTTAGGCAGCCCCCCGCCGCTTACATTGACCGTAACCGAGACCCTTCCAGGCGCTGAACAACCGCTGGCGTTCGATTTTGCTTCTACATAATAGGTTGTAGCAACAGTTAACGGCGGGGTAACAAAAGTAGGACCTGTATAAACAGGAGTTACTGATGTTTCTGATGTATACCAGCTAAAGGTAATATTCGATTCCGAAGAAGTAGCAGTCAGTATTGCCGTCTGGCCCGGATTCACCGTAGCAGAAGAAGCCTGTACCTGTGGTAACGCAGGCAAGGGCAAGACGGTAATGGTTACTGGTCTTCTGGAAGCACTTGTACAGCCTCCGTTTGCAGCTTCTACATAATAAGTAGCTGTAGCCGTAAGTGCCGGAGTATTGAATGTCTGTCCAGTAAATACCGGAGTTCCACCGGTTGCAGTATTATACCAGTTATAAGTTAAACCACTTACCGGCCCACTTACCTGGATTGTTGCGGAAGATCCGGAACAAACAGGGCCAACAGCAGCGACAACAGGAACAGCAGGAGCTGTGGTTACGTTAACCGTAACAGGTATTCTTGGAGTACTGGTGCAGCTTCCCCTGCTTACTTCTAAATAATAAGTCGTGTTTGCGGTAAGTACTGGAGTCGTAAAGTTCTCTCCTGTTTGAAGGAGCGTACCTGCAGTCGCAGCACTATACCATCTTAATGTTGTGCCACCATTTGCAGAAGCAGACAATGTTGCTGCACTTCCCGAACATACCGTTTGGCCAACAGTATTAATAGTGGGTTTTGGATAAACGATCTCGGCACCATAAATACTGAGGTTACTTAATGCTGCTACAAGTGCCCCAAATCTTACCTCTACACGGTCAAATGTCCCGCCGGCAGGAAATGTGGCTTTAAATCTGTTGCCACTCAAGAGCTTCAGATCAACAAGGGCAGAATTGAGCTGGTAAGTCTTGATGACATCGGCACCATTCATCACTCTGATAGTAACACCGCTAAGCACACTGAGATCTGCAAGCCCAACCGGAGTTTCCAGATCCAGACGTATACTATCCGAAGCAACGCCATCCTTACCGAAGATCAATCTCTGGTAACCGGTAGCGCCGACACCCACAGCCAGGTTTATTTTTGTAAAATTATTAAGATTGGCATCAGTAGAATTTCCAGCGCCCTGTATGCTGCACAATACACAGATACCGTCGATACCGGTCTGTTGTGCCACTGCTGCGTTACAATTTGTATTTGTAGTACCATTTATTACAGTTACCGTAACAGGAACTCTTTTAGAAACGCAACCTGTTGCATTCTCTGCCGCTACATAGTAGGTAGTTGTAGCAGTCAATACCGGGGTAGTCAATTCAGCCCCGCTGCCGATTGCAGTTCCACCAGTAGCCACTGCATACCATCTCAATGTACCTGTACCTGTGGCCCTCAATGTAGCAGTCTGACCTGCGGTAATTGTTTCGTTATTTGTAGATACAACAGGTAAATCCGGAACGGGATTTACCACAATTTCGACTTTTGTCCGGGTAGCACTTACGCAACTTCCATTTACAGCTTCAACATAAGCATTTGTAGTTGCGGTAAGTACAGGAGTAGTAAACGCATTGCCTGTAGCCAGTGGCGTGCCGCCCGTCGGAGTGGAATACCAGCGGTAAGTCAAACCTGTTACAGGATTACTGATTGTCAGCAATGCAGTTGAACCGGAACATACTGGCGCAACAGCTGTCACTGCAGGAGCAGCGGGGACAGCTGTAACGGTAACCCGCACCGGCACCCTCACAGACTCATCCAGGCAGCCGGTTCTTCTGGCCGCTACATAATAAGTTTTATTGGCACTCAGTGCAGGTGTAACAAATGCAGCGTTGTAGGCTACAGTAGCTAAAGGGCTGCCTCCGGTCAGACTATCATACCAGCGCAGTTCGTTGGTAGCTGCTGTTGTAGCGGTTAGGCTCACAGCACTCCCTGAACAGACGGAGACCATATTTGAGGCCGGAGCTGTAAAAGTAGGCCTTCCTGCAGAACGCGTTATAGCATAAAGGTTTAAAGTTTGTGTCAAACTGGCATTTAGCAGTGACGACATGGACACTTTAACACGGTTGTAGGCTATTCCAGGTGCAAAAGAAACAGACACAACTTGTCCGCTGTTCAGCAAACCAAGGAGGTCGAGGTTGATCAGTGAAGATAAGCTGGCCGTACCAACTTCTGTAATCCCATTGTATGCAGTTACCGATACATTGTTCAATAAACCTACGTTTAAAAGCGCCGGATCTGCCTGGATCTTTATATTGATATCATCAGTCGGATTAGACAGGGTTTCGAAGTATATATTCTGACTAATTGTCCCCGCCACACCAAGAATGCCTAAACTGAGCTCAGAATAGTTGTTCGGGTCGGTATCTATTGCTCTCTCAGGATTGGTCACACCAGCCTTGCCCAATCCCAGCAGATCAACCGTAAGCCCAGTTCCTTCATAACCGGTAGCAAATCCCTGGGCACAGGGGTCAGTTCCCGTTGTATAGAAAGCATTATATACTCTCATGCTGTTACTGGCACCCAGCAACAACGCATTGGTCACGTCCTGTATATAAATACGATCATAGCTTGATGAAGGTGTAAGCGCCACATAGAAATTTCCAGAGGCGTCTTTGATCAATCTGAGGTTAGGGTTAGTAAACGCCCCCGTGCTACTCCCTGAAAGCACAGCAGAACTTCCGTTTCTCGCCTCTATTTTAAAGAAATGATTACCCAACGCGACATTCCCCAAAACATCAGCGAGTACTCCGCCCAGGTTTCCACCAATAAGGGCGTTTAAAACGTCTGGGTCAAAATCTATACGCACAAAAGATGTTGTACCGGCCGCAACAACAGAAGGAAATTTGATTTCCAATTGCCCGGTGTAACGCCCGATGCCGAGGGCCAAACCTCCGTTCGATTTTACAGTCGCAAAACTATTGTTGGCCAAAACCGCATTACCAGGATTATCCACATGGTCGTCAGCAGCACTACCGATAGTAACCTGATTAGCATAAATCCGGGACTGCGCATACGATTTGAAACCAAAAAACGTTATACCCAATAAAGCAATAAGAATAATAACAGACTTTTGAGATTTCCCTAATAAGGTAGATGTCCATTTCATAGGAGAGAGATTGAGATTATCTTAAATTAACTTGATGCAAGTTTAATCATAGATCAGCTCGTAATTCCCGTTCGAATTGTTCATTTAAGCGCTCTCGCCAATTACACGCTGTTCATTTTATTCATTTTGGGACAAGAGGTATTCGCGCTTTTTCAATAAAAACCCGCATATTTGTTTGCTTTATAGACGATTACTCAAATATTTTTACTCCCATTCATTTTTCGTTCACACAAAGGGGTTCTTTGTTTTTGTTTAAAGCGTTATATTCGATACATTCAAGAATTTAACGCTTAACGAAATATTGTATGGACGAGACATTTATATTAAATGAACTAAAAAGCTTAATTCTTTCCAAGACAGGAATACGTACAATTACGCCAGCTGATTGTAAGCGCATTTCGATTGAGATAAGCAAAACATTAAATAAGAATGTGAGCGAAACTACGATTAAGCGATTGTTTGGTTTTGCCATGGTCAAGCACAACTTCTCCAAGTTTACGCTGACTACGCTTTCAGAATATGTGAACGAAGAGCATCTTGAACAAGGCTCCCCAAACAAGGGCCTGAACATTCAAAACTCGCCCAGGACCTGGAAAGAAATTCATGAGAAAGCGATAAAGGTTTCCGAATATACTGTCAAAGCGATAAAAAACCGTTCTGGCATTCCCTATGAAATGACGATCAGCAGAAAGTTCAGTGAACACGATTTTGAACTCTTCTTCAAAAGTGACTACAGTTTTACCAGCTATATTTCGCAGCCTGGATATGGCAAAAGCATTCTGCTCACCCACCTTGCTGAGAAACTAATCAGCAATGAACGGAATATCTTCTCAGATTCCTCTCTGTTGTTTATTACAACAAGCAGCCTTTTCAACGGCGAAAAAGGATTGGTCAATTTTGAAGAACAGCTTAAGTTTCATCTTGGCATTCCTGCAAAGGACAGCCTGATCGCTCAGGCGGCCCAGAACTACGATACAACAGGTGGAAAGCTGATTATTTTTATTGACGGCTTCTCAGATCATGAATTCGAAAAAGACTTAAAAAAACAGCTATTTGAAAGCATTACGAATTTTCTTTGTACCATCGAGAACTGCAAGGCGATCAAACTGGTCCTAAGTATGAGATCAACTACCTGGATTCGGTTTTACAATGAAATCAGGCATTCCGCATACCTCAAATCGAAGTGGTTTCCCGGAAGTTACTTCAATGTTGCTGAGATTTCAAATGTCCCTCCACTCACAGAAAAAGAGGTAGACCAGATTTTATCTAAAATCAATTCGAAGGAACATCCGGAAATAGGCCCAAATCTGAAAGACCAGTTAAAATTCCCCTTTCACATTCAATTATACCATCAGTTGAAAAAGGAAGATCCGAATTTTAATTATTCAACCAATATCACTTTTTATGAGCTGATCTTTAAATTTATACAGAACCAGATTTATCGTTCAAACTATTACACGGAAAAAATCCTCTTCCTGAAGAAAATCATACTACTGACTGATTTCGGAAGAAATGGAAGCTCAATATTAAAAGACGACCTGATTGGAGACCTGCTCGCCTTCAAGAACGCATATATAGAGTTACTTTCCGATGGCATACTCATGGAAGAAAAAAGTAACGAAGACTTTCATCCCAAGGAGTATGTTAAATTTATCCACCCTCATATATTTGAGTATTTCCTTTTTATTGAAATACTTGAAAAATTTGACCTTAAGGTAGACGGCTCATATTTTGACTTTATCCAGAAAGAATACAAAAGTGAACAAATTCGGTTCCAGTTACTTCAGTGGACAATTCGCTTCATCATAAGAATTGGCGATTTTAAATCTCTTGCACTGCTCTTCGAGCTTGATCTGAATAACTACGAGAAGAATTATCTTATTCTATTCGTTGCGGAAAATCTCCATTACAGGTGCAAGAACAACCCAGACACAAATAGGCTTTTGCACGAACATAAGTTTCACGAAGCAATAGTAAAGGAATTAATCAGTTTCGACTTTATTGATTCTTTCTATCGTGATGCCATTAATGTATTGATCGAGATAACTGAAGATGAAGAAACATTAATGGTTTATCACGCTATCTTGTCGATATTTGATGTTTTCAGCTTAAATACCGATCTCATTAAAAAACGTACGAACATACTTTATAGTTTTGACTCAAAAAAATGGCCTGTCCATCCTCAAAAAATCAATCAGCTTATATTAGACCGGATAAACGGAAAAACAGATAACAAGATCGCCATGCAGGAATTGATAAAGGCCTGTTCAGAGAGTTATTCCGGCGTCTATTCGATCCAGCAAACTGTTTCGCTTATCCTGATCATTGTACTGGGCTTTTTTTATAAATATAACGATGCAGACGTAAAGAACATTAGATCTCTTTATAATCATACAGCCCTCGAGTCTCAGCCCCGCTCTCAACTGGCTATATTCCTGGTCAGCCTCCTGGCACTGGCAAACCTGATCCAGGGAAATAATACCAGGATATTTCAGTTTGGTAATATCCTTAGCCTACTGGGTAAAGACAAAATGAGATTTGGCGTTACCAAATATACAGAAGCAACTACCAAGCTTATCAATGCCCAACTAAATTTTCTGGAAAAAGAGTACGCTGTATCCTATCAATATTATCTGGATTGTCTTCAGATCTTTAAAAGAAACAAGTTGAACTTACATTGTACATATATCTACAGTACGATCATAGAAATCTTCAAGAAAATGAATGATCATACCCGGGCTAACGAATTTAAGTACGACATGTTATGCTTTATAGAAGACAATAACATTTCAGGTAAGTTCAATAACTGGGAAAGAAACAATGATATAAATTAATTAAAAGAGGTTAGTACCGTCAGATTCTCTGGAGATTACATCAGCAATTGATGTACTGGCCAGAACATTCAGTGTAGCATTTCTAACATCGATAAAGGTCTTGCGAATTCCGCAGGTAATTTCGTCATGGCATTCATCACACTTACGATAAAATTTCAGGCTTGCACAAGGGACCATTGCAATAGGCCCGTCTGTTATCCTTAAAATATCTGCAAGAAAGATATCCTCAGGAGCCTTATTAAGGCTATATCCTCCTCCGGCACCCTTTTTACTGTAAAGGTAACCTGCATTACGCATGTCAAGCAGGATTTGTTCAAGGAATTTCCTGGGAATCATTTCCCTTTCTGCCAGTTTTACAATCTGCATAGGAGGATTCCCGATGTTTTTCCCAAGTGCAACTAAAGCCTTAATGGCATATTTTGTTTTCTTAGACAGCATATAAGCAAATTTACGAAATAAAGTTATCAGAAAAAACATGTCTCCGGAACATAAATATGGCCAGTTACATCGTCTTAGCGGAAAAGCCCACATAGTTACCCACAAAAATAACCGAATATAAAATAAACAAAAACTATAATCTAAAATAAAAACATCATTACTTCTTATAACCACATCAAAACAACCAAAAAGGACCTCTACGTTCTATTCATTGGATGGAACCCGCTTGAAAATACTTTATTAGCTTTTTTGTATTTTTGAAAAAACTGATCCCTATGGCTAAGATACTTATTATTGAAGACGACCTGACTTTTTCTCAAATACTTGACGGCTTTTTAAGTAAAAATGGACATCAGGTAATGTTAGCAAATAATGTCCGTAAAGCGCTGGAGATATTTAAAAGTGAGTGCCCGGATGTGCTGTTGGCGGATTACCGCCTGCCGGACGGAACAGCGCTGGATGTACTTACCTACATCACGGACCAGGCAGCTACTCAGCCTGTAGTCATTATGACCAGTTTTAATGATGTAAGAACAGCGGTAAGATCAATCCAGATGGGTGCTTCAGATTACATTACAAAGCCCGTTAATCCTGATGAACTCCTGATGATTATCAATTCAGTTTTAAACAAAGGTACTTCATCTAACTCAGGTACGGTGGAGTATCAGGATGCGATTAAAGGGAAGAGCCCTGTTTCAGATAAAATCAATGAATATATCAGTCTTGTTGCACCAACAGATATGTCTGTGATCATTCAGGGAGAAAGCGGTACCGGCAAAGAATACGCAGCCAGGAGCCTGCATATGCAGAGTAAGAGAAGAGACAACCCTTTCATAGCCATCGATTGCGGGGCGCTTTCAAAGGATTTGGCTGCAAGCGAGCTGTTCGGACATATAAAAGGAGCTTTTACCGGAGCGCTGAATAATAAAAAAGGACAGTTTGAGGCTGCACATGGCGGGACATTATTCCTGGACGAAGTAGGCAACCTAAGCTATGAAGTACAGGTAAAACTCCTGCGTGCCATCCAGGAAAGAACAATACAGCCTCTGGGAAGCACGAAGAACCTTAAGGTAGATGTACGCATTATTACGGCGACCAATGACGACCTGAAAGCAAGTGTTCAAAATGGCACGTTCAGAGAAGATCTCTACCACAGGCTGAACGAATTCAAGATTCAGCTGCCACCACTCCGGGAGCGGGGCAGGGATATTGAACTGTTCATCAATCATTTCATTAAACAGTCAAATCAGGCACTGGGAAAAAACGTCGTCAAAATAGCTGACCCCGCAAAAGAACTGCTGCTTCAATACGACTGGCCGGGAAACTTACGCGAGTTGAAAAACGTGATCAAGCGAATGATATTGCTGACAAATGGCGACATCGCAGAACTGGATTCCCTTCCGGAGGAGATGATGCTCGCAATTGACCGGGACACCAGTGTGTCCGGCTCAGATCTGAAGGCCATCAATGAGATTAATGAAAAGGCGCTGATACAGGAAACGCTGATTAAAGTCAGATACAATAAATCCAAAGCCGCAAAACTCCTGAATATTGACCGCAAAACGCTTTACAGCAAAATGGAACGTTATGAAATTGAGTAGCAAAATATCTCCAGTTCCCACAGCAATCCGGATAATTCGTTACGCATTTCTTCATCAAGCACCTTCGACTTGTCCAGCCTGATCTCACATTTGCGGAAAGTAGCGGATAACTCCCTATTCCCTATCTGGGCTATTCTTCCTGCCAGACGATGGACAATCAGTATGACATCGGAAATGCGGTCATCTTTCATTGCCTTTCTAACCATACCGATGTCTTCAATACTGTCCGTCTTAAAGCGTTCCACTATTGCCTTGAGCAATTTTTCATCACCCATTGTCATCTTTTTTAACGCGGTAAAGTCAAACATAGCACCAGTATCTTCATACTGACCCTCATTCGACAACATGGAAAGAAGCTCCTCTTCCCTGAAAGGTTTCATCAATAACCCGTCGAAACCATTCTCGAGCAGAAACTCCCGTTCATCGGGAAGCACCTGTGCGGTAATCGCATAAATTTTCACAAGGTCGCCTACCTTTTCCCTCAACAATCTGCAAAGTGTAATCCCATCCATTTGAGGCATCCTGATGTCCATAAATACAAACCTCAGGCCATGCGTGACCTTCTGTGCCAAGAGTGCTGAAGGTGTATCGAAAGAATGATAGGAAATCCCGTTTCTCTTCAAAAAAATACCACACAGATCGAGTATCAGACGATCGTCATCTACTATCCAGACTAAGCCTTCAAAAGCATGTGTGCTTTTGGAATCCTCAGGTACAACTGCGGGAGGTTCTGCAATCTGGTAGGTGAGATAAACTGTAAACAGGCTTCCTTTTCCGGGATTACTTTTCACATAGATCCGTCCGTTTTGTGCTTCGGTTAAGGATTTAACAATAGCCAGGCCAAGTCCAGTTCCTGCGTTATGATTAGTAATAGTAGATTCACCCTGTTCAAATTCACCAAAGATCCTTTTACCTTCCTCCTCTGAAAAACCAATGCCCGTATCTTTAACGCTAAAAGTATAAAAAGCTTCGTCATTTTTACGCTTGTAAAAAGCCTTAAGGAGTACTTCTCCCGAATCAGTAAATTTTACCGCATTACCCAGCAGATTATACAGTATTTGCTTTAAGCGGAAAGAATCACCCTCCACATATCTGGCGCCTTCAATTTCAAGATGTGTCTTCAATGTCAGCCCTTTTGATTCAGCCTGGGGCCTGATCACGTTTACAACTTCATTAACCAGAGACCATATATCAAAGACTTCCCGATTGAAAGTAAATTTCCCCGAGACAATCCGATTATAATCCAGTATCTGGTTAACGATCTGAAGCAGATGTTCGGACGAATGGCGAATGGCCAGAATATGCTTTTTGTCCGGTATATCCTGATCTTTAATCAAATCTGAATATCCGACAATAGATTGCAGCGGCGTGCGTATCTCATGGCTCATGTTCGACAGGAAACGTTGCTTCGCCTTCCCATGATACTCAGCCTCATCTCTTGCCAGCTCCAGCTCATGCCTGTACTTTGCGCTTTTGGTGATGTCCGTTAAAATGAGGTATAACAACACGACGGTGATTACACCAAAAACCACCATGATTATACCCATTGTATCAATCCCGGTATTTACTACCCGCTTCGCCTGGACACTGTTCACTTCAATTTGTGAGACGACTTCACTTTCTACCTTTCCAAGCAGATCCTGCATTTGCCGGATCAGGTTGGCATTGGCTCTGGCCAGTACAGCTTCCTCTTTCAGAAAGCTTGCACTCTTTTTCTTCCGCTCCACTTCCATCACCCTCAGCGAATGCTCAAGCTCGCGTGCTATACTATCTTCGGCAGCTAAAGCAATTGTGTCCCTTTTTACACGCTCCTCGCTAACGATCTTTATAGATTTTCCTTCCTCATTACGCTTTTTACCAAACAGCCTGCTTAAGAAACCACGTTCCTTTTCTTCCGGATAGATGGTGGTGGTAGAGGACCTTTCCTCAGAAGCGAGTACGGTACTGTCTGGCCTCCCATTACTTCTGGAGACAATTGAGTTGATATCCCTTACCTTATCGGAAACAGCGTCATCATTTATAACCTTTTCCCTTATTCTCAGATAGCTGGCAAACTGTTTATCTCTTTCTGCCAGCAAGCGCTTTATACTAAGAATACGCGCCAGTTGCGCCGAATCCTCTGCGTATAGTGTTCCCAGCGTATCCAGGACATTCCTCAGTTGTCTCGAGGCCCTGATACCGATCCGATAAGATTCAGGGTTCTGCAGGATCTGTTCCCGCTGCAGTTGGTCCATCGAACTGATTTTTCTGGAAACCACATTTACGAGCCGCAGTTTTTCACTCGGAGCAGAAATGCTCTCCAGCGTTCCCAACATCTCCTTAAAAGCAACATTGCTGATACCCCAGGCAAGAAACAACGCACAACAGGCAAGCATCAAAGCAATAATCACTTTGCTCTTCATCGCTTTGACAAAACTGTTCTTCGATACGGTATTCATGGGATGAGAAGGGCAGTCTGTAAAGTAAGACTACAGGTACATCAGTTAACGCTTATCGTCCTGTTATATTTTGCGCGGTACTGGATCGGAGAAAGGCCTGTAATCCTTTTAAAGGTAGTACGGAAGGCTTTGGTATCAGAGTAACCAACCTTATACATCACCTCATTTACATTCTCTCTGGAGGTTTCCAGGCTAAACTTAGCAGCTTCCATTTTTACACGTTGAATATATTCAACGATCGTGTTTGCAGTAGCTTTTTTAAACCGGCGCTCAAGGTTCCTTCTGCCTATTGCCTGCATATCTGCAAGCTGGTCGATGGTGATCTTTTCGTGGAAGTTTTTTTCTATAAACTCCTGGATATTTCTGATCTGTTCGTCCTCATGGGCCTTCTGACCTTGAAAAATCGTAAATGACAACTGATCCTTACGATCGAGTTCAATTGCAAATACTTTAGCCGCCATAATAGCAATCTCACGGCCGACATATTTTTCAATCAGATATAGGATCAGGTTCAGATAGGAAAAAGCACCACCACTGGAATAAATGCCGTGTTCGTCTGTAATGATCTTTTCCGTGACCAGATCCACTTCAGGGAACATCATTCTGAAATCATTTTCCGCCAACCAGTGGGTAGCACATTTCCTTCCTTCCAGCAAACCGGTCGAAGCAAGCAAAAATGCACCAAGACAAAGACTGGCAATCTCTGCTCCCTGTTCATATTGTTTCTTTATCCAGGGAACAAATTCACTGTTTCTTTCCAATGCCTCAGTAATGACGCCATCAATCGCCGGAATGATGATCAGATCAGTTCTATCGACATCAGCAATTGTCACATCTGTATTTACGGTAAACAAACCTCCGCTTACAGCAGTAGCTTTTGATAATCCAACCAGTCGTATATCAAAAACAGCCGGCTGTCCCTTCATTTTAAAAAAGTCATTTACCTGACTTAATATCTGCCTCGACCCTTCCAGGCTACCCAGAATAGCCCCTTTAGGAACAATAATCGATATGTGTTTCATCAGTTTTCTCTAAGTGTCTAAGATAAAGACCATAAGACAACATTACAAATTAATAAGCATGTGAACAGCAGCGTAAAAAATTGATATATTGCATCAGCCAAATATAATCATAGTGAAAAAAATACCATATCTGTTGTGCATAGTATTGCTCTTGTATAGCTGTAAAAAGGACAGTGGCAATACTGTACCTCAGGATCCGCAACCGGAAATAAAGGACAGTGTAGCACTCCTGTCTATGAAAATAGAATCCAGTAAAAATCCGGGAAAGCTATTACAGGATGTGTATGCTGAAATAATTGGACAAACGGTAAACGTGACCATCCCCTCCTTTCTGAACAACAAAAAATTCGTCGTTACTTTCAGCACAGAAAACGCCTCCGTCAAAGTAGGGGATACCCTACAGCAAAGCGGAGTTACCCTAACCGACTTCAGTAAACCTGTTGAATACAAACTCACTTCTGGAAAAGGAACGACAAAGACCTACCGGATCATACTTAAGAACTTCACCAAAATCCCTATTCTTTACCTTAATACCAGCGATTCGATCACCTCAAAAGATACATACGTCACAGGAACATTGGACATCAATACCAACCAGCTTACCGAACAGCCTAAACAACACATCGCGCTGCAGGCAAAAGGCAGGGGAAATTCAACATGGAATATGCCCAAAAAGCCCTACCGTTTAAAACTGACAGACAAGGCAGAGATCCTGGGTATGCCTGCTGCCAAAAACTGGGTACTACTGGCTAATTATAGTGATAAGACACTCATGCGAAACGCTATAGCACTTGATCTGGGCCGAAAGCTAAACGCGTCATTTACACCCAGGGGGTTATTTGTCGAATTGGTTATGAACGGTCACTACCAGGGCAACTATTATCTTACCAGCCAGGTGGAAGTGCACGAAAACCGGGTTAATATTACTGAATTAAAAAAATCAGCGACAGATATTACCGGCGGTTACCTTCTGGAACAAGATATGAGGCTGGATGAAAAAGTGTGGTTTCGTACGAAAGGTGGGCTGCCCATCACGGTCAAATCTCCGGAAGACATTACAGATGCGCAACTGGCCTACATCAAAGATTATCTGCAGCAAACGGAAGACGCCATTACCTCAGAGCAATTTACCAATCCGGAAAAAAGTTATGACCATTTCATCAATACGGCTTCATTTATTGACTGGTTCATTGTCCAGGAAATTATGAAAAATGAAGATGCGCAAGAGAAAACAAGTATTTTTTACTTCAAAGACCGTAACGGGAAACTCGGACTCGGTCCATTATGGGACTTCGATATCGGAGCCGGAAATATAGATTATTCTGATTCAAAGTTTTCAACTGGCTGGTGGATAAAAGAGGGGCCATTATTCAAACATCTGTTCAACGATCCCGAATTCCGGAAAAAAGTAAAACAGCGATGGAGCGAGGTAAAGACAACACACATAGATGGCACATTCACCGTAATCGACCAGACTGCCCTATATCTGTCTTTGTCCCAGAATGAAAATTTTAAAAGATGGCCTATCCTGAACACATACGTCTGGCCAAATCAATATGTACTGGGAAGCTATACAAATGAAGTTGCGCAACTCAAAAAATGGCTGTCTGCCCGGGTTTCGTGGTTAAATACGGAGATCGGCAAGCTTTGATCCAGTCATGCCATTCGCTTCTCGTGCATTAAAAAAGGGGGGTGTCTCAATTGAGACACCCCCTGTCAATTTATGTTCTACCAAGAGAATCTGAAAAATAGATCTCTTATAATAAACGGATCTTAATGTTCCTCCACTGGCTTGATCCGGGATGCTCCTGAAAAGCAATCTTTCCTTTTGCTACCTTGGCAAAATCTGCAAAGTAGGGATCTTTGAATTTGCTGTTGGCAATCATATTCTTCCATTCCTGGCTTCCGATCTGACCTTCAAAAGTTTTAATGCCATTAAGGTAGAAGGTAAGGTGTCCCTTATCCTGTATCAGCCTGACCTGGTTCCACTCGCCTACAGGCTTAGGTTTGGAAACCGTTGCATCTCCTGCCATATCATAAAGGCATCCTGCGAGGTGGTTTTGCTTTTTATTGTCTGAGGCATCGATATTGTCCAGTACCTGCATCTCGGGGCCAGTAGCATAAGTTGCCGTATATTTCGGATCCTCCTGGATATTGAATATAATACCGCTGTTCCCGCCCTTGGATATCTTCCATTCCAACCGAAGCTCATAATTTTCATACGCCTCATTAGTAACGATGTCCCCTCCCCCGCTCCTGGGTTTAGTCTGGTCAAAAACAAGCGCCCCGTCAACAACCTGCCATTTCGAACCTACCGTATCTCTCAAATAGGTGTGCCAGCCATTGGTAGTCTTACCATCAAATAACAATTTCCAGCCTTCTTTTTCTTCCTTTTTTGTCAGTTTGTTAGGAGCCTGGGCCATTACCGCATCAACGAAAAGAACAAGGACAGCCAAAACGACGAATATTTTTTTCATAATTTATTGATTTATGGGCCTAAGGTAAATAATATAATACAATTGCTAATGTAACAACTAAATCGATTTTCTGCGCGTGCCATATCTGGTGATTCCCGTTGTGAAGATTGCAGGATCAGCTCCGGAATGAAGTCAGTTTCCTACGCTAGCCCTGAAAAAACCGAATTTCGCTGTGCAGCGTCACCTGAATGTACATTATTTACAAATTTTTGACCGTTAAATAATGTTAAGCGTAGCGTAACTACACAAACCAGTATTATTTTTGGCCCCGGATATGAGAGCGGCTGCAATATTCTTACTTTCACTATGCTTCCTGGTCTTAGGGATCAGTTATTCCGTTCGTGCTGCAATACCGCCGCAGTCTACCCATAATTCTGCAGCCAGACATATCCAGAAAGCTCCACAGTCTAAGCTTGAAGACAAAAAGGATTACGCACTCAGTTCAGAGGACGAAGATGACGGCATTTCCGTTTCACGCAAATCCGCCCTGCTGAGCAGTTATTTCTTTACACTCTCTTATATCGCATTATATACAGGCTTTTACCAGTTCTTAAAAAAGCCGCTGCCCTCCTGCAGGCACTTACTTTGTTTATCCTCGTCTAAATATATCCTTCAACGGGTATTGAGACTATGATCTTCTTCAGATAAGGCATTCTGTCTTATCCATTTATTTCAATCTACGGGCGCTTAAGGCCCGTCACATCATCAATTCGCAAAGTAATTTATTAATTAATGCCATGAAGAGAAGCATATTGCTCATGGGCTTGTGTGGAATACTATGCCATACAAGCTGCACATCTGAAAAAAAAGAGAAAGAAGAAGTAGAGAAGTACAAGGTAACCAATCCCCTGAAAATTGACACCTCCTTCACGAAAGAGTATGTATCACAGATCCGCTCTGTCCGCAACATCGAATTAAGGGCCCAGGAAAAAGGCTATCTGCAAAACATTTATGTCGATGAAGGGCAGTTTGTAAAAGAAGGCCAGTTGTTGTTCAGGATCATGCCAAAGATCTATGAGGCTGAGCTCATGAAGGCTCAGGCCGAAACTAAGGCCGCCGAAATCGAACTGCAGAATACAAAGACGCTTGCTGACAAAAACGTAGTATCGAAGAATGAACTCGCTATGGCCCAGGCAAAGCTAGACCAGGCAAAGGCTGAAACCGCACTCGCAAAACTACACTTATCCTTCACGGAAATCCGGGCACCATTTGATGGTACTATTGACCGTATTCCTAAGAAACTGGGCAGCCTGATCGATGAAGGTGAATTGCTTACCAGCCTGTCCGACAACCGGCAGATGTTTGCTTATTTCAATGTTTCCGAACCGGAATACCTCGATTATCAGACTAACGCAAAAGATCGCGGCAGCAGTCAGGTAAGCCTGCTCCTGGCCAATAATCAGCCGTTAAAATACAAAGGCAAAGTAGAAACCATAGAAAGCGAATTTGACAATGAAACCGGCAATATCGCCTTCAGGGCACGCTTTCCCAACCCTGATCAGCTGCTGAAAAACGGGGAAACCGGTAAGGTACAGATGGTAATGCCGCTAAAGAATGCGCTGGTTATCCCGCAAAAATCCACATACGAGATACAGGATAAGGTTTTTGTGTTTGTTATCGACAAAAATAATGTTGCCAGGTCCCGTAACATTATGGTAGGTGGCAGTATACCCGACTTGTATGTTGTGACAAACGGACTTTCGGAAGGCGATAAAATCCTCCTTGAAGGCGTACAAAAGGTAAAAGATGACGACAAGATCGACTACATCTTTGAGAAACCGCAGGACGTACTCACTCACCTGAGGTTAAAAGCAGAATAACCGCTCATTTCAATCGCGAAAACCAATGTTTAACAGATTCATACAAAGGCCTGTATTGTCGATAGTGATCTCACTCATTATCGTCTTCCTGGGGGTACTGGCCATTACCCAATTACCCGTCACCCAGTTTCCTTCTATATCGCCGCCCAAGGTAAATGTAACCGCAGAATATCCTGGCGCAAACGGCGAACTTATGGTAAAGTCGGTACTCATTCCACTTGAAAGGGCACTCAATGGTGTCCCCGGCATGAAATATATGGCATCCGATGCCGGCAACGACGGCGAAGCCTCCATCCAGGTCGTATTCAACCTGGGCACCGACCCGAACCAGGCCGCACTGAATGTTCAGAACCGGGTAGCTTCGGTAGTCAACAAATTGCCGCCTCTTGTCGTGCGTGAAGGTGTAAAAGTGAGCCGGGAGGAATCCAATATGCTCATGTACATCAACCTGTACAATACAGGTCCCAACGCCGACCAGAAATTCCTGTTTAACTTTGCAGATATCAATATCCTGCCCGAGCTCAAACGCGTTGACGGCGTAGGCTACGCAGATATTCTGGGTAACAGGGAATATGCCATGAGGATATGGTTAAAACCAGACCGGATGCTCGCGTACAAAATCTCGGCAGATGAGGTGATGGAAGCCCTGAGTGCACAAAGTCTGGAGGCATCACCGGGCAAAACAGGAGAAAGCTCGGGAAAAAGATCTCAGGCATTCGAATATGTACTGAAATATTCAGGCAGGTTTACCACCAGGCAGCAATACGAAAACGTCATTCTGAAATCCAATCCAAATGGCGAATTGCTCAGGTTGAAAGACGTAGCCGATATAGAATTCGGCAGTTCAATGTACGATATCTATTCCAACCTTAACGGAAAGCCTTCGGCAGCCATTGTGCTGAAGCAGTCTTACGGAAGCAATGCCAGCCAGGTCATTGAAAATGTCAAAAAAAGGATGGAAGAGATCAAAGCGAACTCCTTCCCCAAAGGTATGGATTACGAGATCAGCTACGACGTTTCAAAATTTCTCGATGCCTCCATCGAGAAAGTGATCCACACCCTGGTAGAAGCCTTCATCCTGGTAGGCCTGGTCGTCTTCATATTCCTGGGTGACTGGCGCTCAACACTCATTCCTGCTATGGCCGTTCCGGTTTCACTCGTGGGTACCTTCTTTTTTATGCAATATTTTGGCATTACGCTCAACCTCATCACCCTGTTTGCGCTGGTACTTGCCATCGGCGTGGTCGTCGACGACGCTATCGTGGTAATTGAGGCCGTCCATGCCAAAATGGAAGAGGAACACTTGTCTGCCCTGAAGGCTACTAAAAAAGCCATGAAAGAGATCAGCGGGGCCATCATTGCCATTACCTTCCTGATGGCCGCCGTTTTTATCCCGGTCGCCTTTATGGCCGGGCCGGTCGGACTGTTTTACCGGCAGTTCTCCATTACCATGGCGACATCCATTATCCTTTCCGGTATCGTAGCATTAACGCTGACACCGGCGCTATGCGCCATGATCCTTAAAAACAACCATGGCAAAGCCAGAAAGAAAACACCTGTAGACAAGTTCATCGACGGCTTCAACAGGATATTCAACCGTACTTCCGATAAATACCAGGGCTTGCTCGAGCGCATCGTGACCAGGCGGGCAGTTACGTTCATTGTACTTGCAGCTTTTTGCGCAGGCACCTGGTTCCTGAACAGCCAGGTCCCTTCCGGTTTCATTCCTAATGAAGACCAGGGTATGTTCTATGCCATTATCCAGACACCTCCGGGATCATCACTGGAAAGGACCAACGAGATTGCAGAGCGGCTGCAAAAGATCGCAGAAGGCATTGACGGCATCCAGTCTGTGTCTGCACTCGCTGGTTACGAGATCCTGACAGAAGGTACGGGCGCGAATTCCGGAACCTGTCTGATCAACTTAAAGGACTGGAGCCAGCGCAAGCATTCTGTTCAGCAGATCATGGACGAACTGGAAGAGAAATCCAAAGATATCACCGGTGCCACCATCGAATACTTTCTTCCGCCCGCCGTTCCCGGTTATGGTGCTGCCGGTGGCTTTGAGCTGCGCCTGCTGGACAAAGCTGGTTCAGGAGACTACAAGAAGATGGAAACCGTCAGCAAGGATTTTGTAAGAGAGCTCAGCAAACGGCCCGAACTGTCTTCAGTATTCAGCTTCTACAGTGCCAGCTTTCCGCAATACATGCTCCGTGTAGACAATGATATTGCACAGCAGAAAGGCGTAAGTATTGAAAATGCCATGAACACGCTTTCCACACTGGTTGGCAGTAACTACGAGATCAGCTTTATTAAGTATGACCGTCAGTATAAAGTGATCATACAGGCGGCTCCGCAATACCGCGCCCTGCCCGACGACATCCTGAAACTCTACGTAAAGAACGATAAGGATGAGATGGTTCCCTTCTCGGCATTCATGAAAATGGAAAAAGTATATGGCCTTTCAGAGATCACGCGGCACAACATGTACAATGCTTCCGAGATCAGCGGTGCTGCCGCCCCGGGCTATAGCAGCGGCGAAGCCATCAGCGTCATCAACGAGGTAGCGAAAAAGACGCTGCCGAGAGGTTTCGGGATAGACTGGGCCGGCATCTCAAAAGATGAGGTCGCACAGGGCAACCAGGCCATCTACATCTTCCTGATCTGTCTGGGCTTCGTTTACCTGATCCTGTCCGCACAGTATGAAAGTTTCATCCTGCCCCTATCCGTTATCCTTTCACTGCCCATGGGCATTTTCGGAGCTTTTCTGCTCCTGAAAATCTCTGGCCTGGAGAACAACATTTATGCACAGGTCGCTATGGTCATGCTGATCGGTCTGCTGGGCAAGAACGCAGTACTGATCGTCGAATTTGCCGTACAGAAGCACCGGGCAGGATACTCTGTCTATAAGGCGGCCATGGAAGGTGCAAAAGTCCGGTTCCGTCCTATCCTGATGACCTCATTTGCCTTTATCGCTGGCCTGATCCCACTGGTGTTTGCTTCCGGTCCCGGTGCGCTCGGTAACCGGACGATAGGAACGGCAGCAGCCGGCGGTATGCTCTTCGGGACAGTATTCGGTGTACTGATCATTCCCGGCTTGTATTATATCTTCGGTAAGATATCCGAAAAACACCTGTTCGTTAAAAATGAAGAGGAAAATCCGTTAACAGAAGAAATCGAACACAATGTATAAACACAGGATCTTTCAGACCATTACCGTGCTGGGCACGGTAATGGCCCTGGGTTGTAAAATACCGGCGGTCGTGCAGCGCACCGAGAACAAATCTGTTCCCTCGGCCTACAGCAACAATGCTGATACGACGAACATGGCAGCCATGCAATGGCGCAATTATTTTACCGATAAAAATCTGATCAGCCTGATCGACACTGCAATCAAGAACAATCAGGAACTGCAGATCACCCTTCAGGAGATCGAGATCGCCAGAAACGAAATCCGCATGAGAAAAGGTGATATCCTTCCGGCAGTAGGGGTCAGAGCCGGTGTCGGCGTCGAAAAGGTAGGCCGATACACCAGCCAGGGTGCTGGTGACGCCTCTACAGACATTATTCCGGGAAAAGAAGTACCCGATCCACTGATGGACTACGGCGCGTCACTTTATGCCAACTGGGAGGTAGACATCTGGAAAAAGTTGCACAATGCAAAAAAAGCGGCCGTAACCAGGTACTTGTCTACCGTCGAAGGTAAAAACTTCGTACTGACCAATCTTATCGCAGAAGTAGCCAATTCTTATTATGAGCTGCTTGCACTGGATAACCAGCTTGCAGTAGTAAGACAAAACATCGAACTTCAGAACAGGGCACTTGAAATTGTCAAAATCCAGAAAGAAGCCAGCCGCGTCACCGAGCTCGCGGTACAGAAATTTCAGGCAGAGGTCCTCAATTCCAGAGGCCTTGAATACGAGATCCTCCAGAAAAGGAAAGAGACAGAAAACCGGATCAACCTGTTACTGGGCCGCTATCCACAGGAAATTCCCAGAAACAGGGAGAACTTCCTGGATCTCGTACCATCTGCAGTCCATACAGGAATTCCATCACAACTTCTGGCCAATCGTCCAGACATCAAACAGGCAGAACTGGACCTTGCCGCCGCTAAGATCGACGTAAAGGTTGCGAGGGCAGAATTCTATCCTTCCTTTGGCATCTCGGCAGCATTTGGGTTACAGGCCTTCAAACCCTCTTACCTGGTCAGATTTCCCGAATCCATGCTATACTCCCTGGCCGGAGACCTGGCAGCACCGCTGATCAACCGTAACGGCATCAAGGCAGAGTTCCTTAACGCCAATGCACGCCAGCTGCAGTCGATGTACAACTACGAAAAGACGATCCTAAACGCCTACCTCGAAGTCTCCACCCAGCTATCCAATATCGAAAACCTGGAAAAGCGTTACGGCCTGAAGTCCGGACAGGTAGACGCCCTTAACAAGTCCATCGAAGTCTCTAACGATCTGTTCAAGTCGGCCCGCGCAGATTACCTTGAAGTGCTGATGACCCAGCGAGATGCGCTGGAGTCGAAACTGGAACTGATCGACACCAAAAAAGAACAGCTCAATGCTGTAGTCAATGTTTACCGTGACCTCGGCGGAGGCTGGAAATAAACACCGGATCATTCAACACAACACTTTTAAAACAGCCCTGCAGTCAGATGCCTGCAGGGCTGTTTTAGTGAAAGGACAAAAAAAGCCGCCTTATTTCGTAAGGCGGCTCTGTAGCCCGTAGGGGAATCGAACCCCTGTTTCAAGAATGAAAATCTTGCGTCCTCACCCCTAGACGAACGGGCCATTTCCTATCAGAAAATCCTTCATGATTTTCGGGAAAGGCACGCAAAGATAACGGTTAGAATATATAATCCAAAAAAATTACAACAACAGATCAAATAAACTAAATAAATTAGTATTTTTATACGTTTAATAAAAAAATTAGCAAACGATACAATGGATATTCCTGTTTTCGAATACCTTGCCGTCCTCCAGCCCGACGATGGAGTAAGTGCCAGAATTAAGGAGATTAAGAATTATTTCCAGAATGAATATGGCTGTGAATACGCGGCACAGCTGAAGCCACATTGTACATTGTTAAAGTTCCCGCAATATACACACCTGGAAAAGCAGATGATTAAACGGTTTGAGTCAATTGCCCGCACCTTAACTCCTGCTAAATTGAATCTGGACGGTTTTGGTAATTTCCCTCACCATACGATATATGTCGGGGTCGACCAAAACCCGGAACTGGAAAAGATCATGAAAAACATAAAGGTCAAACTTCGTCCCTTCCTGCAAAAGATAGAGACCCTCAAACCTGTTTACGTCAAAAAGGCCCACATTACCATTGCCCGCAAAATGAATGAAGCACAGTTTGAACTGGCCTGGGATGAATGGAGGAACCGCCCTTTTAAAGCAATCGTAAACGCAGAGGAGATTTTATTACTGAAACGGCCATTAGACCCCGAAACAATGGCCGCTACGGGAGCATATCAAAGAGTAGCTAGCTTTAAACTCAGCGGCAGCGACACAGAAGTGGAGCAACTACTGCTTTTCTGACTAGGATCACTTCAACAGGTAGGCAGATTTACCTTAAGATGGAACCCTGATTCTATTTCATAACAACAAGCCCTTCACCATTACCATAGCGTAGTCACCATAATTAGCCACCGCCTTCCAAATCTCCTCGAAAAGCTGCTTATTGTTCACCACCTTACCTTTAACCGGGACAGCAAGTTGCGCTTCAATCACCGGAGCCTCGGTTACTTTTGTTGCAAACCAGGTTACGTTCTCATGCGGAACAGATACACCCAGGATCATACCCGGCAATCCATTGAAAGATTCAGGGCCTCCAGGTATATGGATCTCATCAGTATAGAAGGCAACTACATAAATTGAATCCAGCATCAGACCATTAGCACGGCGACATCTGAAACCTGCTATAACGCGCTTTTCTTCCGTAATCTTCCACTTAATCTTCCGCATCTGATCCTTTACCAGATAAGTTCGTTCATAGAATTCCTTTTGTACCACACTATTACCGCCTCTAAAATCTGAAAAAACGGTATTCAACTGGTTGGCCATTGGTGTATCGTAGTAATGCCACAGCCCTCTCTCAGGAGGTACAGGCACATATAAGCTCTTAGAAGAATTAAAGAACAGCGTACTCTTAAGCTTTCGGAACTGAGGCTCGCTGGTTAGATAACGTTCATAATAAGGTTTTATATCCTGGGTATTCTTGGTCACCTTTTTCTTAACCAGCGCAAACATATTAGCGGTGCGTTCAAATTCTATCGTCCCGCTGTTAATAAAGTGCTTCTGCCGGGCATTGACATCCAAAGTTAGCGTTAGGTATAAAAGTGTCAGTAAAATTGGTTTGATCATGATTCTTGCCTTTGAAGTGTCTTCTTAAACCTGCTAAAGTCCCAGGTAACGGTAAAAATGAAATAACGCCTGATCGTCTGATTCCTCGACTCCGAGAACCGGCCTTCCGAGGAAGACCGCGAATATCCGGTATTCTGGTCAAGCAAGTCATTACCAGTAATTGTGAGCTTCAGATTCTCATCCTTTAAAAAGGTCTTGCCAGTATAAGCCTTCAGTAAAGTCTGTTCGAAAGGCTTGTCAAAAACCACGTTACCCGCATTGCTCTTATAGCTGCAGTCGGCACCGATGAAAAATTTTCCCGGCAACTTCGTATAAAAGTTTCCACTCACTAGGAATCCACGTGTGTTATTTTTAAACTGTTGCTGCAGTGAGGATTCTCCGAATGAAAAGTTAGGACCAATACTAAAGCTATAAGAATAGCTCCCCTTATTTGTCCATATATCAAGTTGTGGGAAGTAGCTTACAGACTTCGTCCTGTTAAGCTGACCATTGATTAAATTGTAATACGTGCTGCCATTAACGTTTAGATTAATGCTCATAATAAAATCCAGTTTTGTAGCGTGACCATATACTTCCGCATACACGTTCCAGTAACCTGGACTTTTGCCCCGTACATTTACATATTTAATGGTACTTACCCCCGCCGAGTCAATTGTCTTATCCTGCACAATGTCATTCAAAGTTGATGTATAATTTCCACGAAAATTAATTCCCTGGTCCTTCGTAGGCTGATATACCCGGTAGTTATAACTAAACCTTTGTTCAAACTCCGGCTTGAGGTTTGGATTGCCTACAGTAATATTCAGCGGATCACTGTTTTGCCTGATTGGCTGAAGGTAAAAGATACTGGGTTGAAGCGTATATCCATTATAGTTAAAATTTAACGATGCCGCTTTGCTGAGCTGATAACTGAAACTCCCATACGGGGACCAGTTAATGAAATTCCTTGCAAGTGACGTTGAAGAAAACTGATCATTCTGTCTCTGCCATACTAAGTCAGTATTGTTTCCTATTGAAGCTCTTGATTTACCAGAAGAATAATTCAGGGTTAAGTTATAGCCATTTCTTTGTGTACCCGAGCTGTAATCGCTGCTGAATACAGTATCCAACTGATCATACATTCCCCCCGCAGATTTGTCATAGGCAAGCCTTTTATTATCTTGTTCATCTGCACTATAATTAATGCCCCCGCTTATCGTTAGCGGTTTACTTATTACGTCCGTATAAGTACCACCTGCCGAAAATACCTTCGAATTCGAGATTGTTGGCTTAAACTGATTTATACTTCTTGTACTATCCTGATTCCCGGAACCATCATAATAAGTTAGCGCAGACCATTGATATCCTTCACTATTAGCATCGCTTGCGTTGATTCGGCTATTGACCGTCAGACTTCTGCCCTTTTTTTTAAAACGTCGTGTATAACTTGCGCTAAAGGAAAAGTATCTGCTATCGGTCTCGTTTTCAGCTCTGCTATCATTGCTGTTTTGAATCACGTTATTGCCCCTCAGGGTCTTCGAGGTGGTCGTGTTCATGGAATTGTACTTATATCTTGATGCAGAAGCATAGGTACTTAAGTCAGAAACAGAATCGATCGCTGAACGAAAATTTCCTTCGAAAATCTGACTGCCACTCCTGTTTACAAAACTCCTGTCAGCGCTACTCTTATTAAAGTTGCCTGGCAGGTTATTCTGTGTCAGACTATTACTGATCCCTTCGGTTTGAAGGAACCCGGTCTTATAATTCACATTTACCGATTGCTTATCTTTATTCCATTTTCTATCGTAATGAACTCCTCCATCACGTGCGAATGGTAACCCGTTACCACCATAGTCACCCGGACTATAACCAGCGCCAAATTTGTTATGATCAGCACCAGAAAGGCCAACCTTACCAGTATTGCCCATATTTCCGTATATAGATGCCTTTTCCTTCGGACTGAACTTATTGAACATCAGCTGGCCGGTGTAATATTCATCTGTACCATAACCAACATCCGCCTTTCCAAACAAACCACGTTTCTTGTCTTCCAACAATACGATATTAATGGTTTTAACCTTTTTCCCGTCTTCCACACCAGTTTGCTTTGCTTCTACCGACTTATCATCGTATACCTGTATCTTGCTTACCATATCTGCCCGTACCGTATTCGTCACTAAAGCAGGATCATCGCTGAAAAACTCCTCTCCGTCTACGAGTACCTTGCTTACCTGCTCGCCCTGAAAGATGATTGCGCCACTCTGATTGATTTTCATGCCCTGCAGTTGCTTTAACAAATCTTCAACCTTTGCATTCTTTTGGGTCTTATAAGCTGCGGCATTAAATTCTGTCGTATCACCCTTTATCTTAATTGAGGCCATTCTGGCTTTCACTATGACCTCTTTCAACAAATTGACTTCAGAGATCATTTCAATACGTTTGAAATCATGTAAGACATGTCCGGAATTAACCGAGAAACGCTCAATAAAATCCGCATAATCAGGATAAGTGACTATCAGCAAAAGTTGTCCGCTGTCAAGGTTATTAATCTCAAAAAGACCTTTATCAGTGTAGGAAAACCGTACCAGGACAGAGTCCTTTGCAGCTAGAACAGTTACGGTAGCATCAGTCAGTGCAACCCTGTTCACAGAATCCACAACCGTTCCCTTTACCCGGAATTTTTCCTGACCGCTGGCAATAAAATAAAAACCCAGGAAAAAGAAAAGGAATAGTATTGGTTTTGTAGTCATGAGCGTTAGGTTAGAAAAACCAATTTAAAACTAACCAATTAGTTAAACAAATTATTACTGATAATTTTTTGCAACTTAATTTGATGCGATCGCCCGCGCTTTGACTCCCGTTAAATTACATCTGAACGGCTTTGCCTCCAAATTTCCTGATAGCCTCTGCGCTGACGGGGGTAAAAAAGTTAACGAGGTTACCGTCCGGATCGCGAAAAAGTAAAGATCGGTTACCCCAGGGCATCGTGGTTGGTTCCTGCACCAGATAAGGTGCCAGGAAAGCAGCATGTTCCTGGAAAAATCCGTCCACATCAGCGGTGATAAATTCAATGATCATTGTACGGTTTGCTGCGGCTTTAGCCACTTCGGAACCGCCAAAAAATTGAAGCGTTCTCGTGCTGCCAATCGCAAGTGTTGCGCCCGGGCTTTGCAGCTCCGCAAAGTCTTCAGTAAAACGAGTGGCAGGAATTTTGGTCACCTGCTCATAAAAAGTTATTAATTTACTGACCTGTTCGGTAATAATTCTGGTTGAAACGAAATTCATGTTCTTGTTCTTTAATTTGATTTAGAACAAAATTCGCTGGCCTTTATGACAGCTGTTTGTCAGGAGTGTAAATTTTTTGCCTTTTCTCCAGATAAGACGCAAGTGTATATTGTGCGGGGTAAAGTCGAGGTCAGACTAAGACCTGCTATACACTTCGGCAAAATCTTTTGCGAACGCTTCCAGTTTTACTTTGCCAGCCTCAGGTTTATGCTTGTTATAATCGTCATACAGGTTCTTCATTCTTGCTGCATTCATTTCTGTCAGTCCTTTCGCAGTATTGGCATTAATCCCGTTAGACAGTAACCCGTTAAGAAAATCTTCATCGGAAACGACTTTCCATTTCAGCTCAGGCATACCGATAGCCTTGCCTAATATTTTTGCCACCACATTAGGCGATGCCTCGTCGCTTGCTATATATCGCACTGCTCTTCCTTCAAATGGCGCTTCTATCTCATCAGCAATAACTGCTGCGATATCCAATGGAGATACCCAGGGTTCCTGCAAGTCACCACCATAGTTCTGAATGATAGCACCTTGTGCCTTTATAGCCGGTATAAAAGCAAACATGTTATAGTAAAATCCGACGGGACGCATAAATTTAATACTCACCGCCGGTGGGAGCTCCTTCAAAACACTTTCAACTTTGTGGTGTGCGGCCAACATGCCTACACCTGTATCTGTGTGTGCGCCGATACTGCTGAGATGAATTATTTTTTTTACTCCTGAATCATGTACCGCTTCTGCATACACGTTTGCCAGGTGTGTCCAGGACATCCTGGGGTCAGGTGTCTTATCAAAATAGATTCCCGGAGGCTGCATCAGGTAAACAACATCCGCTGACATGAATGTTTCTGTAAGGAAACTGGTATCGTATAACTGACCAATGGCGGGTGTTGCCCCTATTGCTTCTATTGCTGTGCTTCGTTCTTCCTGACTACTTATAACGGTGACATCATGTCCCTTTTCAATTAATGTTATTGCAAGCGGTTTGCTGATATGGCCAAGCGAGCCAGTTAATACAATCTTCATTTTCTTTGGTTTTGTTATAGCAAAATTAGGCCGGCCTCAGCAAACAGCTGTAGCCTGATCTGCTATTGTTGTAGCCAAAAATGTTCTTTCCTGTTTATTCTCTAAAGATTTTACAGCAGCCACTAAACAGAAGTTTACTTTGCACCATTTACGATGCCTGGAACGATAGCGTCCGATACGGACTCTCGCAGCGTATCAAATAATGCTAATGCCTGACAGGAAAGTCGTATCGGCAAATGCTGGGTTTTATTAGGATAACTGGCTTTGAATTGTCCTGTGGAAAATCAGGCCAAAGGTCGATAAAAGATGTGCTAAATTCTTTGTCGGCATTTATTGTGAGCGCGTCAGCCCTAATAAAAAGTACGGTGACAATGACAATCTTGTTTTTGAGATCATTATAGATCGGCTTTAATTTTTGCATTGTAGCGAGCAATTCCTTCCCCGGCCTGAGAAATCGCTTTATAGTCGATGTCAAATTTAACGAGGTGTAAACTTGGTCAACTTTACCATCCTTATCCATAGAAAGCGCAATCGCCAGTGGATATGATGATCCTTTCGGAGTTGCATTTAGGGCCTTATTATCAATATGATCAATTAACAGCAGCTTGAACGCATCAATGAACGCTTCCTGTGACGTGTTCAACGAAATATGTGGCTTCTCAGATAAATGTTCAATCGGGGATTGACCAAATGCCGCAATAGCACCAGCCAAAAGAAAAAAAACAAAATATACAATTCTTACCATGTTCGTTAATGTATATGGACAAAAGGTACCACTCCTAACTCACAAATACTAAAAGAAGAAGGGCTGCTCTTTGGAGCAACCCTTGTCTGCTTTGGGAGTAATCCCATTTGTAGCCGATAAGCTACCAAGGTCGAACACGTTTGTAGAAGACTTGCAAATATTATATACATTAGCTATCACAGAACTTGACTAAATAATATGGCTAATACATTCCATACTCAGTCCGATTTCAATGCCAATTTTGGAAAAGAAATGGTTTCAGCAACCAGCGTTTACGAGCAACGCCAAAAAAGTGGCATGATAGAATACTCCTTAGCTATTTACGATTTTGTTTTCATTTCAGATACTGAACAAAAACTTAAATTGCTCGGGGAACTTCTATCTCAAAATTACAAGTATAATATCAAATCGGTAACTCGACATGAGGAATATTATGAAATGGCGGGAGATAGTACGGAGTTTCCGGTTGACGAACATAATCTATTGTATTGGGCGCTTGATTTATATTGCAAAGGTTATGAATTTGACTGTAAATTAGACGGGTATGGTGCAATGGGTGATCCAAATGATCAAGCATTCCTCAACTTAGACTCCGACCGATATAATGAATATTTTGATCTTGCAATGGCGGCATACGATAAAAGAAATTTAGGCATGGCTTTCATTCATTTTTCAACGGCAATTAAAATTAATCCAGAAGATCCTAATGCATGGTATTCACGAGCGATCGTCAAAGATGAATTACACACGTGGAAATCCGCGAGAAGAGATTATGACAGAGCGATTGTATTAGCACCTGATTTTACAGATGCATTAGTAAATAGAGCTGCTAATAAGGATGAAGCTGGAGAATACAATGATGCGATAAAAGACTATACAACAGTTATAGGATTGGAGCCACAAAATGCGATGGCGTATTTTAATCGAGGCAATTCAAAGTTCAATTTAAAGGATAAAAAAGGAGCTTGCGAAGATTGGCATACCGCGAAGGATTTAGGGGCCAGCTACGCACAAGAAAGAATTGACCAGAATTGTAACAATGTCTTCAAAGCCAAAATTTTAGGGTTCTATAATAAGAACTGACAGGGGAATCGAACACAAAAGCTAAGTTTAAGCTCAATCAGCGCGGTTTCAAAAATTCCTTAAAAACGAAAAACCCGCCCTATCTAGCATAGAGCGGGTTTGTAGCCCGTAGGGGAATCGAACCCCTGTTTCAAGAATGAAAATCTTGCGTCCTCACCCCTAGACGAACGGGCCATTTAAGATTGCCCCAGTCTTAACAACTGTGAACCTTATTTGGTAGCGGGGACACGACTCGAACGTGCGACCTTCGGGTTATGAGCCCGACGAGCTACCAACTGCTCCACCCCGCACTCTATACAATTCCTGGTAGTAATTAAATCCTTAACGTTCCTTCCGAATTGGAATGCAAAGATATAATTCGTTCCTTTGTACTGCAAATTTATTTTAAAAAATTTTTTATGTCCCATAAAGCAGGTTTCGTCAGCATCATCGGCAAGCCAAACGTTGGCAAATCCACCTTAATGAATGCCCTGGTAGGAGAAAAACTGTCCATCATTACACCTAAGGCGCAGACAACCAGGCACCGTATACTTGGCATCGTCAATGAAGAAGCATACCAGATTGTGTTCTCGGACACCCCGGGAATTATCAAACCGAAGTACGAACTGCAGGATTCCATGATGGGATTCGTAAAGAGTTCACTCATCGATGCAGACCTTATCCTCTTTGTAACAGACGTCAACGAGCAGCATGATGAGAACGATGTTATCGAAAAGATCAAAGATTCCTCCATCCCGATCATTGTACTCATCAATAAAATAGACAATGCAACCTCGGAAAAAGTAGATGAAAAAATAAACCACTGGCAACAAACCCTCAATCCGAGGCAAATATTTGCCATATCTGCTTTGGAAAAATACAATCTCGGGGGCCTGCTCGATACCGTTCTTAATTATCTGCCCGAACACCCGCCTTATTACGACAAAGAAGACCTTACCGATCGCAATCAGCGTTTCTTCGTTTCCGAGATCATCCGCGAAAAGATCTTCAACAATTACCAGAAAGAAATACCCTACAGCACCGAGGTTATCGTCACCTCCTATAAAGAGGAAGAAAAGATCACCCGCATCAGTGCAGAAATTATTGTAGAACGTGATTCTCAGAAAAATATCCTGATCGGCAAAGGCGGTGCTAGCCTGAAAAAGGTAGGCATGGAAGCCCGCAAAGACATCGAAAAATTTATCGGCGAAAAAGTCTTCCTGGAAACCTTTGTAAAGGTCATTCCCGACTGGCGCACTAAAAAGAACTACCTGAAGAGCTTCGGGTACGAAAATTAAGCGTACCTTTGCAACCCCTTAATAATTAATACCATTCACAGCACACCATGAGCAATATCATCGCAATCGTAGGAAGACCAAACGTAGGCAAATCGACCCTCTTCAACCGCCTTACTGAAACCCGGAAAGCCATTGTCGACGACTTCAGTGGTGTAACCAGGGACCGTCATTACGGTTCTGCAGAATGGACAGACAAGCAGTTTACAGTCATAGACACAGGAGGTTATGTTGCCAATTCCGAAGATGTATTTGAAACTGCGATCCGTGAACAGGTCGTTATCGCCATCGAGGAAGCTACCGTATTACTTTTCATGGTAGATGTGACTACAGGCATTACAGATCTTGACGATGAGATTGCCCAGTTGCTCAGGAAAAGTAAAAAACCTGTCTTTACCGTCGTCAACAAAGTAGACAATACCCAGCTCCAGCATGAGGCCGCTGTATTTTACAGCTTCGGCCTGGGCGAGATTTATCCCATCTCATCCATGACCGGGTCGGGAACCGGCGATCTTCTGGACGACGTTATCAAAAACTTCAGCGAAGAACCTGAAGAAGAAAATGCACTGCCCAAAATCACGATAGCAGGCCGTCCCAACGTTGGAAAGTCTTCTTTCATCAATGCACTTATCGGCAAGGAGCGGAACATTGTTACGCCGATTGCAGGTACCACACGCGATTCCATCCACATCCACTATAACCAGTACGGCCACGAATTCATGTTCATCGATACTGCCGGACTGCGCAAAAAAACCAAGGTAAAGGAAAACATCGAATTTTATTCGGTCATGCGCACCATCAAAGCCCTCGAAGAAGCAGACGTGGTCGTGCTCATGATCGATGCCGCAGAAGGGCTCGAGGCACAGGACGTCAACATCTTCCACCTCGCTGAAAAGAACAAAAAAGGCATTGTTATCCTCGTCAATAAATGGGACCTCATCGAAAAAAACAGCAAGACCATCAATGTCTTTGAAAGCCAGATCCGTCAAAAACTAGAGCCTTTTACCGACATCCCCATCCTATTCATTTCGGTCCTCAATAAACAACGGATCTTCCAGGCCATAGAAAAGGCCCTCGAGGTTTACAACAACCGGAGCAAGAAAATTCCTACTTCGAAACTCAATGATGTCATGCTGCCAATCATTGAAAGTTACCCGCCACCTGCAACCAAGGGCAAATACATCAGGATCAAATACATTACCCAGATCAACGGTGTTTCGCCTATGTTCGCATTTTTCTGTAACCTTCCGCAATACATCAAGGAGCCTTATAAACGTTTCCTGGAAAACAAGCTAAGGGAAAACTTCGACTTCAGCGGCGTGCCCATCCAGATCTATTTCAGGCAGAAATAAACAGGCTTACTGTAAGCTGCTCATGGCCTGCCGGATTACCGGATCGTCCTGGTTCAGCGCCTTATAGTAACCTGCCTCACCCAGATAATACTTACACAACAGCACTTTGAGGTCACTCATGATCAATGGCCTTGAGGCAGATAACTGCTTTTGGTCAACAGCAATTCCCTCATTTTGCACATACCGGACAAAGTCCTTAAAGTCGGCTTCAGATACGTTAAACCCGTTAATATTCTGTTCAATAAATAACGCCGTATACCTTGGGGCAAGCACATCATATACAAAATCAGGCAATACCCGCTTTTCCGAAAGCGTAGCATAAAAGCGGTTAAACCCTGAGGTATCCGCCTTCACATAGATGTCTGGCAAAATCCCGCCGCCCGAAAAACCCCTGGCTTTCAAACTATCCTTTTTCTTCATACCGGTGATCTCTCCATCTGCCAACCGGTTGTCAATCTCATTCTGATAAACCTGGTACCCATCCTTGTAAGATTTCTGGATACTTCTTCCCGAAGGTGTATAATATCTCGCAATGGTCAGGTTCAACGCCGAACCATCTCCAAAAGGAAACTGCTCCTGCACCAGCCCCTTACCGAAAGATCGCCTTCCGATAATAATGCCACGCTTCAGATCCTGTACAGCGCCCGCAAGTATCTCACTGGCAGAAGCCGTATTCTCATTGATCAGTACCGCCAGTTTACCATTTTCAAACTCTCCCCCACCGGTAGCAATATAGTCCGTACGCGGCTCATGCTTGCCCTCCGTATATACAATAAGGGCATTTTCCTGCAGAATCTGGTTAGCCAATCCCGTGGCAGCAGTCAGGTAACCGCCGCCGTTATCCCTCAGGTCAAGCACCAGCTTCTTCATTCCCCTCGCCTTGAGCGTCCGCACCGATTCAATAAAATCCCTGTCTGTTTCCGCACCAAAATTACTGATCCTGACATATCCTATATCGTCAGACAACATATAAGACGCATCTACACTGCTTACTTTTACGCGGTCCCGCTTTACCGTAAATACAACCGCATCAGTGGTACCCGGATGCATGATCGTCAGCTTCACCACCGTACCCTTCTTTCCCTTGATCTTTCCCACCATCTGTTCGCGCGGCAAAGCCTTTCCGCTCACGTAAACCGTATCTATCTTCAGTATGCGGTCACCCTGTCTGATCCCGGCAAGATATGCAGGCCCGTCCCGGATCACATCCGTCACCAGTAAAGTATCCTTCAAAATATAATACTCAATACCGATACCATCAAAGTTACCACCCAGATTTTCCGCAAGTTCCGAAGCCGCAGCAGGTGGAAGGTATGCACTGTGCGGGTCCAGTTTATGCAACAGGCTGTCAATCGGTAAATGGTTCAGTGAATCTGCATTCACATCATCCACATAATTTTTCTTGATGATATGAAGAATCTCATCCACTTTGGCAGTATTATTATCTGCATGGAGGGTCACGCGTCGGAATTCATATCCCTGGTCCTTTAAAAATTTATAGCCCATAAACATCCCGCCTATAAGCGTAAGCGAATAAGCCAGCGCAATAAGGACATTAATTCGGGTATTTTTCTTCATCAGGATAGCGACAGTGTAAAGTTACACAAATACTAGGTTGTAAATAGCTAACCCTCATCATTTTTAATTGTTTTCCCAATATTTTTTTCCCTTAAAAAGAAATTGACGATTTTTACCGGCAGGCCGCGAGTCCGGCCTCATTAAAAATGAAACACCACCGGGATGATAAGAGTAACCGAACAGGAATCCAACTACAGGGACATAGACCAGATGTCCGTCCGGGAAATCCTGGAAAGCATCAATAACGAAGACAAATCCGTGCCCCTGGCCGTAGAGGCCGCCATTCCCCAGATCGAAAGACTGGCGACCGCCGTTGCGGAAAAAATGAAGCAGGGCGGCCGGTTATTTTATATCGGCGCCGGCACCAGCGGTCGTCTGGGTGTGGTCGATGCTTCTGAATGTCCGCCAACTTTTGGCGTGCCTTTCGACTGGGTAGTCGGCATCATCGCGGGCGGCGACAGGGCCATAAGAAAGGCTGTAGAAAATGCAGAAGACGACACCGGGCAAGCATGGGCAGATCTTCGTGAATACCATATCAATGAAAAAGACTGCCTGGTCGGGCTCGCAGCTTCGGGCACCACACCCTATGTGATCGGCGGGCTCAGGACAGCCCGTCAGAACGGCATCCTCACGGGCTGCATCGTATGCAATGAAGGCAGCCCGGTAGCAGCAGAGAGCGATTACCCTGTCGAAATTGTAGTCGGCCCCGAGTTCCTTACCGGCTCTACCCGCATGAAGTCCGGTACTGCACAAAAGCTTGCACTCAACATGCTCAGTACCACCGTCATGATCAGATTAGGCCGCATCAAAGGAAACAAAATGGTCGATATGCAGTTAACCAATCACAAGCTGGTCGACCGCGGCACCCAAATGGTCATGGAAGCATTAAACATTGATCATGCCGCCGCAGCCGATCTGCTGCTCCGCTACGGAAGTGTACGTAAAGCAGTCGAATCATGCACGAAATAGAACCTTTTTACCTCTGGAGAGACGATTACATCGCGGCAGAAGACGAACGCTCTCCCTTCTACAACACCGAGTACTCCGAGTTCTACTTCGACAAGCAGCTCTATAACTTCCTCATCCATCCCCAGTGGGACGACTTTGGCTCCAATACACTTTACATCAAAGTGCTGTTCGCCGATTACGACCGGCAATACGCCATCATCGAGCTGATCGGCGAATGGAACGATGCGATCGGCAACGACATTATGATGCTGAAACGTGAAATCATCGAACTGATGATGAACGAAGGGATCAATAAATTCATCCTCATCGGAGAGAATGTGCTCAATTTCCACTATTCTGAAGATAGTTATTACGAAGAATGGTTTCAGGACGTAGAAGATGGCTGGATCACCGGCATCAACTTCCAGGAACACGTCATCAACGAATTCCGCAACAACAACATCGATTATTACCTCAATTTCGGTGGCCAGCTTGACGATTTGGCATGGCGTACCCTGAAACCCTTACAATTCTTCAAAAAAGTTGAGGAAATCCTGACAAAAAGGCTGGGGGCATAGCTTTTGATGCAGTAAAAGTATTCCTATATTTAAAAGCAATAAACAACGTTAATAGTATTAAATAGATATGAATATGAACGACGATAAAAATTGGACCTATGTACAAGACTCCGTCTTTGTACAAAAAGAAGGTGCGGTGGCAAAAAGATTCTTTGCGAACGTTTTCCTTTGGATGTTCGTGGCCCTTGGCATCTCTACCTTCGCCGCCTACTTCGTAGGCAGCAATCCTCAGCTCATGGGCTATCTCATCAACTACGAAACCGGCAAAATGGGTATCCTGGGCTGGGTAGTCATGCTGGCCCCGCTCGGGCTGGTATTGCTGATGAGCGCAGGACTCAGCAAGTTGTCTTACAGCGCCCTGCTGGGTGTTTTCCTGCTCTATTCCGTATTGACAGGCGTCAGCTTAAGTTTTATCCTGCTCATCTATACCTCAGGTTCCATCATCAGCTGTTTCGCCGCGGCCGCAGGTATCTTTGGCATCATGGCCTTCCTGGGTTACACTACAGATGTAGACCTGAGTAAATTCGGTACCATTTTAATGGTCGGCCTCGTTGGCCTTATCATAGCCAGCGTTGTGAATGCCTTTATACAAAGTGAAAGCTTCAGCCTTGTGCTGGCCTTTGTTGGCATTGCCATCTTTACCGCTCTCACTGCCTATGACGTTCAGAAACTGAAAAGGATCGGTGCAGGTATCGAAGAAAACGGCGGGCAGATCCAGGATGCCGATACCAAGAAACTGGCCATTATGGGTGCACTTTCCCTATACCTCGACTTCCTGAACATTTTCCTTTACCTGCTCAGGATCTTCGGCGACAGGCGTTAAGATTAAAAAACCAAGTATTACTTTATAAAAATCCCCGCAATTGCGGGGATTTTTTTTATTCATTATGAACCTAAACGGAGACAGCAACGTGCTATTCTTCCGTATTCTTCAGTTTCATCAGCAGAGAATAAGCTCCTGAAGTCACCACCTGCCTGCCATCCAGGTTAGCAGAGGCCAGCGCTGTCAAACCATTTTCCGAAGGGCCCTTCTGCACGGGCACCATCCGGAAAGTACGTGCCTGCTCCTGCACAAAAACATAGTCGGCATTTTCGAAACTGACAAAAGCCTCATCAGGCAGTACCTTCTCCTTGCTGTTCTTTACACGTATCTCCGCGTTCATGTACATCCCCGGTACCAGGCTTTTATCATAACGCTCAAAATGACAATGCACCTCCGCACTCCTGTCCTCACCCAGCGAATGCCCTACCAATATCACTTTCGTTGCATATTTACGGTCAGGTTTGTCATTGGTAAAGGCCGTAACCGACTGCCCTACCACCAGCTTGTCCAGGTCCTTCTCGTATACGGTCAGGTTCAGGTGAATATCCTCGGGGTTCACCAGCTCAAAGATCACGTCCGATGGTGTCACATACTTGCCAATATTCACATTTACCTTACTGATATACCCACTGATCGGAGAATAAATATAGACCGTCTTCGAAATCGAATTTTCCGTCAGCTTCCGGGCATCAATACCAATCAGGCCCAGCCTCGCTTCCAATGCCCTGGTATCAATACTCAAACCTTTAAATTCACTTTCGGCCTGTTGCAACACCTTGTCACTTCCAGCTTTGGTACTGTTCAGTTCTTTCTGTCGTTCATATTCCCTCGCCGCATAACCCAACCTGTTCTTAGCGATCAGATAGTCCTGCTGCAACTGGATATACTGCGGGTCTTCCATCACGGCCAGGACCTCACCCTTCCGTACATGCGTACCCGGCAGCATCCGGGTAGACTTCAGGTAACCGCCAAGCGGAATGCTCACAGAGACCAGGTTTTGCGGCGGCACATCGATCTGTCCGCTCAGTTTCAACACACCGCTCATCTCCTGCTCCACAGGGCTACTTGTTTTCAGGCCAATATTGGCGGCCTGCTCCGCGGTCAAAGTCACCAGCTGAGGATCGGCGGGTACTACGGCCTCTGCAGTTTTATCCCCGGCCTTACCGCCGCATCCATATACCAAAGCACAAAATGCCATCAGGCCTGTGCTGAAAGAAATTGCTTTAAAATTCATAGCTTATTTAGACAAAAGGTAATTCAAATTGATCATACTGTTATTCAGGTTTTCCACCGCATCAAGGTACTCCAGCTCCGTATTCAGCGACTGCTGGTTCAATACCGTCCATTCCAGGTAATTGATCTCTCCGGCCCGCAACTGCCTGTTCAGGGTTTGTGCAATATCACGGGCATTTTTCAGTGCGGCCTTTTCAAACTCCGACACGATATCGCCATACTGCTGCACCTGGGCCAGCGTCGCCGCATATTCGCGCTGCAGCATCGCCATACGGTAAGCCGTCTCATTCCTGGCAATCTGCTGTCCGGCCCTGGCCGATCTGATCTTCGCCCGCTGCGCGCCTGAAAACAAGGGAATCTCCAGGCCCAGCTGGAAAGATTGGAAACGGTTGCCGCGGTCATACAAGATCCCGTCCTGTATGCTCATGTTGTTATAACCCACGCTCACATCCGGCAGCAGCTTCGATTGCTCTACCAGCAGCGCCGCGTCAGCAGCCTTTTCCTGTTGGCGCTGCCATCTCAGCAAAGGGTGGGCAGAAAGTCCGGCAGTATCCGTCAGGGCACCGGTCAGTTTGAAAGTTTCCGCCACCGGCACCAGCTGCTCTTTCGTATTCAGCAGCAACATAAACTCCTGCATCATCACGCCCTGTTCACGCTTCAGTTCCTTTTGCCTTATCTTCAGTTGCAACAGCTGGTTCTCTGCAGCCGCCTTCTCCAGCAGATTACTCTCCCCGGCCTTCAGCCGCAATGCCGCAACCTGCTGGAAAGCACTATAGGCAGAATCTGTCTTTGCCAGCAGTGCCTGCTTCTCCGCATTCAGCAGCAAGCCATAAAATATCCCGGCCGTGATCTTCCTTACTTCAGCCTCCTTTAGCTCAGCATCCAGCAAAGCAGCCTTCCATTCCGCCTTCAACTGCTCAGCCTGCCTCCGGTATACCGTCGGCAAACTAAAGTTCTGTGAAACCGTTATCCGGTCATCCGTAAGCGGGCTATTAAACCTCCCGTATTCCGCAGTCACCACAGTCTTCGGCAAATTTACCCCAGTACCCAGCAGGGCCTTCGCCTGCTCCGCCCGCAGTACCCTGTTACGCACCTGCCAGTTGTTTTTCACGGCAGAATCCAGGGCCTCAGCGATCCGTACCGGCCGCTGGGCCATAGCCGGGCAAAATGCCAGCAACAGCAAGACTGCCGTCGCCGCTGCACGTTTCTTCCGTCCTGGTTTAATGCCCCTTTCAAATGCGATATACAATATGGGCAGCACAAACAAAGTCAGTAGCGTCGCAATCATCAATCCGCCAATCACCACCGTCGCCAAAGGCCGCTGCACAGCAGCACCGGCCCCGTTACTCAGCGCCATCGGCAAAAATCCGAGCGATGCCACAAAGGCGGTCATCAGCACCGGCCTCAGCCGGGTCACCGTTCCCTTGGTCACAATCGTTTTCATATCCGTTTCTCCCGAAGTTTTTATCCTGTTAAATTCTGCAACCAGCACGATGCCGTTCAGCACGGCGATCCCGAAAAGCGCAATAAAGCCTACCCCGGCGCTGATGCTGAACGGCATGCCCCTCATCGCCAGCAAGAAAATACCGCCAATAGCCGAAAGCGGTATCGCCGTGTAGATCAGCAGGCCGTATTTGATCGAATTGAAGGCAAAGTAAAGCAGCAGGAAAATCAGTATCAGCGATACCGGCACCGCTACAGAGAGCCTTGCCTTTGCCTCGTTCAGGTTCTCAAAAGAACCACCATAGCTCACCGTGTAACCAGCCGGCAACTTCATATCCTGCGCCACCTTTTCCTGCAGCTCCTTCACGATACTTTCCACATCCCGGCCATTCACATTAAATCCTACCAGGATCCTGCGCCGCGTATCTTCCCGCTGTATCTGGCTGGGGCTGTCCACCAGTTCAACCGAAGCCACCTGGTAAAGCGGTATCTGTATGCCGGTTCCGGTGGCAACCAGGAGGTTCTGCACATCACTGATGTCCCTGCGCTGTGCATTCTGAAGCCTCACCACCAGGTCAAAACGCTTCTCGCCTTCAAACACCAACCCGGTACGCTGTCCCGCAAATGCAGCATTGATATTCCTGTTGATGTCTGAAATATTCAACCCATATTGCGCTATGGCCGCACGGTTATACTTAATGACGATCTGCGGCGTGCCGGTAACCTGCTCTACATATAACTCATCCGTTCCCTGCACCTTCTTTACAATATTCCCCAGTTGCTTTGCATATACCGCAAGCGTGTCCAGATCTTCACCAAAGATCTTACATACCACATCCTGCCTCGCACCGGTCATCAGTTCATTAAACCGCATCTGCACCGGGAACTGGAAACTGGTCGTCACACCGGGCACTTCCGAGGCCGCCGCGCCCATTTTTTCCGAAAGCTCATCGAAGGACTTTGCCGATGTCCATTCCTTCTTCGGCTTCAGGTTAATGATCATATCCCCCATATCCATCGGCAAAGGCTCAGTCGGCACCTCACTGCTGCCAATCTTGGTGACAATGTTCTTCACCTCCGGAAACCGGCTTTTCAAAACACCCGCCACCTTCTGCACATTTTCCATCGTCGTGTTCAGGTTGCTGCCGGGAAGCACTCTGGTTTCCACCGCATAGTCGCCCTCTTCTATCGAAGGAATAAACTCTCCGCCCATCCTGCCCAGCAGGAACAGCGCAAACACAAACATCAGCACCACCGCAGCCACAATTGCTTTCGGCATCCCCAGCGCCTTCACCAGCAGCGACTTGTACGAAGCCTCCACACGTGCCATTATCCTGTCCGAAAGGTTTTGCTTCAGCTTCATCTTCCGGCTCAGGAATACACTGCTCAGCATCGGCACATAAGTAAGCGATAAAATAAATGCGCCCAGCAGCGCGAAAGCCACAGTCTGTGCCATTGGCTTAAACATTTTACCCTCTATGCCCTGCAAACTGAAGATCGGCAGGTACACGATCAGGATGATGATCTGCCCGAACACCGCACTGTTCATCATCTTCGAAGAGGCACTTTTTACTTCCTTGTCCATATCGTGCTGCGACAATATCGCCGCACCCGCAAGCTTCCGGCTATGGCTCAGCTGGTGCATCACCGCCTCTACGATGATCACCGCCCCATCCACAATCAACCCGAAATCCAGCGCCCCCAGGCTCATCAGGTTACCGCTCACCCCAAACCAGTTCATCATGATCACTGCGAAAAGCATAGACAGCGGGATCACCGAAGCCACCAGTAAGCCCGCCCTCAGGTTGCCCAGGAACAATACCAGCACAAAAACCACAATCAGCGCCCCTTCCAGCAGGTTCGTCTCCACCGTATGAATGGCATTGCTCACCATATCCGTACGGTCCAGGAACGGCTCTATGACCACACCCTCCGGCAGCGTCTTCTGTATCTCCGCGATCTTCGCTTTAATGCTTTCAATCACCACATTGCTGTTGGCACCCTTCAGCATCATTACAATGGCACCCGAAACCTCACCCTCATCATTATAAGTCAGTGCCCCATAGCGGGTAGCCGCACCTATATTTACTTCAGCAACATCGCGGACCAGCAAAGGCACACCCCCTTTACCACTCCTGATCACCACATTCTCTATGTCCTCCTTACTGCCAATGAGGCCCTCACTTCTGATGTAAAGTACCGTAGACTGCTTCTCAATGTACGAACCACCCGTATTCTGGTTATTCGTTTCCAGTGCATTAAACACATCGGCAATCGTCACCCCCTGGGCCTGAAGTTTCCCTGTATTCAATGCAACCTCATATTGCTTCAGCTTACCGCCAAAGCTGCTCACCTCAGCTACCCCTTTTACACCAAGCAACTGTCTACGCACCATCCAGTCCTGGATCGTCCGCAGTTCCGTTATGTCATATTTGCTTTCAAAGCCCTTTTTTGGTTTCACCACATACTGGTAAATTTCACCCAGGCCCGTAGAGATAGGGCCCATTTCCGGCTTGCCGATACCCGCAGGTATCGCCTCCTGTATCACCGCCAGCCGTTCCGAAACCTGCTGGCGCGCCCAGTACACATCTACATCATCGTTAAATACCAGTGTCACCAGCGAAAGCCCGAAGCGGCTGTAACTCCTGATCTCCTTAATCCCGGCAATGTTACTGCTCGATTGTTCAACCGGGAAGGTTACCAACCTTTCAATGTCCGTAGCCCCATAAGAAGGGGCCACAGTAATGATCTGCACCTGGTTGTTGGTAATATCCGGTACAGCATCTATGGGGAGTTTAAACAATTCAAAAATCCCGTATATCAACAGCGCTATCGTAAACAGCGCAATAATGAGTTTATTCCTTATGGAAAACCCGATAATATGGTTAAGCATGACAATTTTATTTGATCAATCCTCTGAATAATACGGACAGACCAAAAAAGGTCATGCCCTAAACAATGAAAACTGATCCTGATTTCGGAGGCTGCCAGATCTTGCCCCCGGTGGCACCGGGCACAAAGCAGTCCGTATAAACCGGATGCTGCCCTGTAATAATCGCAGCAACAGGCTTTTTTAACTGGCTGATGTAAATAGCAGCAATCGCAGGGCTGAAAACTCCCGCAAAATGTACCGACTTAAAAGGAAGCTGGTTGTCCCTGTCCTCATCATTATCCGTATGCGGCACAGAATTATAATGATCCATGAGATAAGTCAAAAACGTAATACTGCTGTCCAGTTCCTTATGCTCAAAGTAATGCTGGAAAAGCACCGGCAACTTCACCATCTCCCTCAATCCGGTATTCGAAAAAAGGAAAAGAGATAAAATAAAAAGTACCAGTGTTTTCTTCATTCCGCATCAAATATAAAATTTTAGCCACAATTTTTCAGGCAATAACCGCTACCGTGCCCAGATACAAAGTCGTGCTTACTGCCCGCCGCTCCCTAGCCACATAATACATCCATACTTGCAGGGTTTCCCCGGCAAAAACATCCGGCAGCCGTAGCGCCACTTCACCATCAATGCGCTTACAGACCTCCTCAAAAGTTACAAACTGCCTCCGGGCCACACTATAAACAACAAACGTAGCCCGGTCATCCGGTGCAGAAAAAACCGACGCTGTTCCATTCATCCATTTCACCATCAGCAAGCCGTTCACCGCCGTCAGTCCCGTCACATAGGAAACCAGCAACTCACCCCGGCTAAACACTGCCTTTTCAAAATCAATTACCCAGACTCCTTCCGCATCCTGCTTCAGCGCATGTACCAGGTGGTAGCCGATACAAGCATTCATCGGCGTTTTCGCCTCATCGTGAGACCGGAAGCCCAGCCAGATGACATCCCGAAGCGGCCGCAGCCAGCCCGATACCAACGCCATTTTAAAACGCTGCTCCAGTTGCCTCGCCGTCCCCTTGCTCCCGCTCTTCCCCGGCAGCTCCCTCAAATACGCAACACCCCGCCAGCTCGCCGCTACCACATTACCCATCTTGCCGCTCAGCGGCCCGATGATTCCACTTTTATATTTTGCCATAATAAATCCCAATAATTATCCATTCGTCATTGCGAGGAGGAACGACGAAGCAATCCCTCACTCGCTTGTCAGAGATTGCTTCGAAAGCTACGCATTCTCGCAATGACGGAGCACTAACTTACTGCACTTCAAGCTGCCCCGCGTAAACCGAGTCTGAGACCTTCATTCCGTCACTCCTTACAAAGTAACACCAGACATGCACAACAGACCCTGCCCACGAGGCAGGCACCTGCAGGTCATAGCCCTCAGCACTCCGCTCGGCAGCACCTTGCCTTATTGCCCAGCCCTGCTTCACCGGGCAATACGCCACCACCGTAATCCTGTCGTCATTCGGGTCCAGCGGATCAGCCGGCACTACCGGAGCAGGTGCATTGTTCTCCCAACTCACATCGATCTGCGCGTCCACTGTCGTTGCCAACACCACCGCTGATACCGAAAGCAGCTTGCCCCTTGCATAAACGATCTTTGAATAGTCGATCGACAGCGCAGGATAAACACCCGTCACCGCCTCCCTGCGATTCAGCGAAAACGCCTTGTTAAACGGTGTCATCCCTTTCTCCACAGACTGGAAGCCCACCTTAAACAGCGGCGCACAGTCTTCATTCATAAATCCGTTCATTAATGTAAAAGCAGCTCTTGCGGCCAGCTCCGGCAGCGTGGCCGGTTTGGTAGTCGGAGTCGGACGCTCCCTTACCACATTGATTCCGCGCCAGCTCGCGAAAACCGCGTTGCCAACCCGTCCAGATACATCCCCCAGGATGCCTTGTTTAAACTTTCCCATTCTTCTATATTTTTAATGGGTTCAAAACATCACGTACCCCGGCAAAGTAATTTGATATGAACAACCGCCGGGGCCGTGATGAAGCTCATTAGGGCGAGCCGATTACCCTTTCATTGCATTCGTTAAGTAATAAATGGCGGCGGTAAAAACTGCCGGGCCTCCGCCCCACTCGAACCTTTTACCAGCCATTCCCTCATTCCCCACAACCGGTTCAAGCCGCAGATCAACCGCATCATTTACAAGCATTACCGCAAACCTCCAGGCATTGCCGCGGCAACCATCCAGCTCACAGGAAAAATCAATCCTGCCGCCGGCTTCAGCCGATCTGGCCAGCTGCTGGAGATCGCCAATAAAAGGCAGCGGATTGCGCACCGCGATCCTGAAATTAACGCCCTGCTTCCTGAATACCAGGTAAGCCTTCCGGCCATTGTACATCCTGTAAAAACTAATTCTAAGCGTCAATCTTTGCGTCATAAATAGAGATTTTGTAATTCTTGAATAGTACAAAAGTATCAAGGCAGCCAGCAATCCAAAAGTCACTTTAGCCCCCGCCGCAGAGACACTTTAACCCCTCTCAATCGCAGCTCCCTTTCGACAGCTTCAGACACGTCTCCGAAATACCCAGAAAATCACAAACCCCTTCATTGCTCAGCAAACACTTGCCCTCAGCATCGAACAACCAGGGAAAAACCTGCTTCATTTCGCAATACCGAAACTTCTTATCTACGCTTTTCAAAAGTGCCGTATGCTGCCGCCAAACCTGCATCTTATCGCCAAGTATCTTTTGCGTCAGCTTATGCGCCGCAATGTGCTTTTCATACAAGCCATCCATAAACACGTTGCTTATGGCTACCAACTCGCAATCCGTACACAGCTGCATGTACAGATCACTACTATTCGTATTCTGCACAAACTCATCAAAAAGCACCACAATCTTTTTTGCAGGCCATATAAATAAAATAATCTGCCTGCCCGTTTTGGGATCAATCTGGTAAAGTTTCACCAGGCCCTTACGCAGAAAGTAGGCCTGATTTACCACTATACCCGGCGACAGTAAAAAATCGCCCTTATATTTAATAGATGGTTTCAGCCCGTCATCCGACATCAGCCCCGCTATCATCTCATCGGGTATGTTGCTGTAAAGTCCCTTTAAATAGTCACATACTTCTTGTTTAAATTCCAGTTTTTGTCGCTCGCTTAATTTAGATGGTATTCTTTTCGCCATTAATTTATCTTATTTCGTTAGTTCTTTACCGAATGAATTTCGCAGCTTACCCCCGTCATCTGGAGGTTACGAGAGATCTCTTGAACTGTGCCGGTGAAACCCCTACCCTCCTTTTAAAACTTCTTGTAAAATGCCCGTGGTCACAACAGCCAATGGTATACGCGATCTCGCTTACTTTCAGGGATGAATGTATGAGGAGATGAAGCGCTTCCTGATGCAGCCGTTCCTGGATCAGCTCGTAAACTGTCTTGCCAAAGCGGCGCCTGGTAATGCCGTTCAGTACGTACAGCGTGGTATTCAACCGGGCCGCGTAAAACTCCGGATGATGCTGCTCCCGGAAATGCTGTTCAAGAAGGATTTCGAATTCGATGGTCATATTTCTTGCAGACTTCAGCTTTTTAATGAAATCAAAAGCTGTTTATATTGCTAAGCAAATCGGGCTGTAGTCAGCTAAGTGTTTACGAAAAACATCATAACTAACCTAAGAATTCACATCTGGTCAACTGTATTTTAGGAATATACGAATTCATTGTATTGACTCTTTTTAGTGTTTTGGCATTAAATTGCCTCCCTTCTTATCGTCCTCAGGCACATTCCATGTGGGAATGCCAGTCAGCATCTTTCTATACGAATCATGGATATCTGGTCTGTTCGGTTCGAGTTCAATTGCTCTCTCCTCATACAGGAGTGCCTTCTCCTTTTCGCCTAACTTGTATAACAGATTTGCATGGGTGTCCAACAGTAAACCCGTTTCTTCCAACATTAGTGCGTGTGAAGTCAAGACAACCGCTTGCCTAAGAATTCTCTCGTCCAAACTATTCTCAAAAATATTCCAGCAAATGTTATTTATTATTCCCCCGTTGATCCAACTACGCTTCTTTCCATATTTTTCAAACCAATTGTTGGTGATCGTGTAAAAAGTCTCATAATCGGAATGATTAATGCTGTACAGCCAACGGGATTGCCAAACAGATTCTTGGCCTAAGGCACCGTACTTCGCAGTCATTTTTTTGTCGAGTTCATCCCAATCTAGAACATTGAAACGACCGGTGAGAGGCTTGATGTGTGTTTCTTCAATGACACTTAGAATCTTAAATTCTGCCTTATCGGCACCTAAGATTTCATTTATTTTTCGAATATTATTATAATAAATTTCAAAGCCTCTGTCTGATGTGGAGTTAGTGAATGCTTTGAGGAATTTCAAATTTATTTCTTTTAGCGGATTAGTTAATCTTCTGATATATTCATTAGAGATCCTTTTGAGACTAGTTGTATCCTTACGTTGATTTGCCATGATTGCAAGCTGTCTTAAGAAAGCGGAATCTAGTCGTCCATGGTGATATTCTCTTAACATATCCTCATAGTTCTGAAATGAAGTGACCTGTACCGCTAGATTAAGGTCCATCACGTCGATGGTTTGTTTTTTGCTGATTGAAGATAATCTTTCGTTTATTAGCCTTATTGTATCCAAAGGTATTTTGATAATTTTTCGATCGTAGCTCACCAACCCATTTTGCTCGGTTTCGACATCATAAAGTTGTGTATAGATTGATCCACTCAATCCTTGAGCTTTAAGCATTGCCAGGGAATCAACCATTGTGGAGTATTTGAGAGCCATTGTTTTGGGAGAATTTATCCCGTCATAACCCCAACTAGCCTTGATGTCGTCCCATAGGTGACCCTCGACTCTAACACCTATTCCTCCAAACTCTCCTAGAACTTGCGCCTTGCCTGCTTGCTTAATTGGCATCATTGGGTTTGGGTAACTATGAACGTCGGTAATATCTGACGCGGCATATGGATTATCAGGCGGTGATCTAAGGTCACTGTTCACGTATAAATACTCACCACTGTGTCCGTTAACGATTCTTGAAGGGTCGGAGTCTTTGATCCATTTAGTAAGTCTTTCTTGATCATACTGTCCCCAATGTTCATTGAATAACACCCAAGTTGTGATTGAAGGGAAATTATGAAGTTGGGATAAAATTTCTGCACACTCCTGTTCGAATCTCAGTTTTGCTCCTTCACGCAAGTCTTGATGAGGATTTATCATATCCTGCCATACAAGCATTCCGATTTTGTCAGCATAGTAATACCATCTTGCAGGTTCTACCTTGATATGCTTTCTAATTGTATTAAATCCCATTGCTTTAGCAAGTTTAATATCGAAAGCTAGGGCGTCGTCAGTAGGTGCACTATAAAGACCATCTGGCCAAAAGCCCTGATCAAGCACACCATGGTTGTAGAAAGGCTTGTTGTTTAAAAAGATGCGATCATTTCCATTATCATCTTTTTGGACATCTATCTTTCGCATACCGAAGTAACTTTTTACTATGTCTTTTCCCAAACTAACACCGATGTCATATAAATATGGGTCATCAGGCGACCATAGCCGCACACTTGAGAGAGGTATAGAGATAGTAGTGTTACTCATCCCAGTGAAACTCTTACCCGAAACGGTCAAAGTGACAGCTGCTTGCTTCGATGAATTCACTATTACATTTACGAGTGACCGATCAACATCAGGTGTGATTTTAAGGCTTTTAATGTAGTTTATAGGAACTGTTTCGATCCATACAGTTTGCCATATTCCGGAACTTGGAGTGTAATAGATACTTCCAGGCAATAACACTTGTTTTCCATGTGGACCAATGCCGCGATCACTAGGATCCAAAACCTTAACTATAAGTTCATTATTTCCAAGTTTCACACACTCAGTGATGTCAACTGAAAAAGAAGTATAACCTCCAGTATGTTTTTCTATTTCTTTTCCATTAACTATAACGGTAGATTCCCAGTCGACCCCGCCAAAATGTAATAATATCCGCTCATTTTTCGAAATCCGTCGTAGGAAGAAGCTTCTTTTATACCAAAGTAGTTCGTCCGGCATTAACTGCTTCTTAACGCCTGATAGAGACGACTCTATCGGGAACGGAACTAGAATGTCCCCAGCGTAATTGGTCGGTAGATTGTCCACCTTTTTTGTTATGCGATATTGCCACAAGCCATTCAGATTCTGCCAGCTCTGCCGTATCATTTGCGGGCGTGGATATGCTGTCATTGCGTTGTTTGGCCCCACTCTCTCCGCCCATTGAGTTGGTAGTGCCAGTTCTTTAGGTCGCCACTCTTGACTTTGGCACACTCTTACCGGTAGCATAGCGTAAATAAATATTATCGGGGCTAATAGTTGTTTGTTCATGACGCAGTTTAATTTTGATTTCAAAGAGTATTAAATTTCATTATTGTGTTTCATCCAGTTTGGAGCACTTTTATTTTTTAATAGGTAATCAAAAAACTCAAGCATTTTTGAATGAAAGTCTTTAGCGTTATCCGAAGACAGTTGGTGCCCAGAATTTTTGTAAATTAGCATCCAAACCTGTTTACGCGCCCGTCTCATGGCTAAGAACATTTCTACCGACTGCTCAAATGGCACCAAATCGTCCTCTCTGTTATGCATCATAAGAAACGGGGTGGATATTCGGTCCACTTTCAACACGGGTGAGTTGGCGAGGTATAGCTCCGTACTTGACCATGGGGTTACATTTAAACCATATGGGCTACCTTGTGATTGCATCTCATAGAACTGTTGTCTGTCTGGCCCCAAATCATATTGAAGTTGATTATAAGCGGATATCTGATTCGAGACACCTGCTGCTTCGCATGCCGCAGCGAAGCGTTTAGAATGTGTTATCATGTAGTTCGTTTGCCATCCACCATAACTGTGACCTTGGATACCGATTTTGGAAGGATCGACAAAAGGCAACGATGCCAGATGTTTGGCGGCTCCCTCAATAGAATTGAAGGTGCCTTTTCCATTTTCGCCTGACTCAGAGTAAACATCGGGCACGAAGACTAGGTATCCCTGGTTTACAAAAAGAGGTATATTTATATTTCCCTCAGAATATGCTGGCTTAAGATATTTATGTAGTAAGTCGCTTCGCTTCGCGTAATAATTTAAAATTACGGGGTATTTGTTTTCAGATTTGAAATCTTGAGGCTTATATAGAATCCCCGATAATTCTTGTCCGTCGACACCTTTGAAACGAACTAATGTCGCAGTCAGGAAGTTGTAATCAGCCTCAGGATAGACACTTGATATCCGTTTGTACGAATTGAAATCTGCTGTCAGATATAAGTTTGGTGATGTAGAAGCATTTTCACGCATTACCAAGAAAATCTCACATTTCTCTGAACGTTTCACGAAACCTGCAGGTGCTTCACTAAACCCAGGTTCTAATCTGGACGATACGGCAAAAGGATACAGGTGTCCCGGCTTAAACTGAAACCTGTTACCTAATCGAAGTTTAAAGTAGCCGCCGTTCTTTGACTCTCTATCATATCCGATAATTATTAATTGTTCGTCTACTTTATAACTTCTTTGTAAGTCAGGATTTGCAATTGTTAATTCTATCCTATTTTTCTTCCCGATACCCCCAGTTAGATTCTTGGGCGAACTAGTTAGATCCAGAGCTACTTCCCAAATGTCATACTGATCTGCAATAATTGCCGAACGGCCTTCGTCAGTCCAACCAAACAGGCCGAAGTTCGATCGTCTACCCCGCCTTTGGAACTCTTCGTTATAAAACTTTTCTGGAATGCCTTCGCTAATATTTCTTGTTATGCCTTTAGAAACTTCATAAGAAAACCAAGATCCAAGTGATGCGTCAAACCAAACAATAAAACTTTCATCTGGAGATATATAGAAGCGTCTGTTCTCATGAGTTAGAGGAAGGAAACTGTCCAAAGACCCAGAATTAAGATTTAACACTTTAAGAGAATCCTTACTTTTCTCGTCGAACCAGAGGCCATCAAGCGCAGGGCAAATCAATGCAACTGAATTAATCCGTTCCGGCATGTAGATATATGTGTGATCATCACCAAGTCTAGCCTTTTGATTAGAACGTATATCATAGATATAGTAGTCGTTATTGTTATTGTATTGGACTCCTAATGGCTTCCTTTGGCCATGTAGGAACATATCCCTATAAGACCATAACAGTACTGATGAAGTGTCAAGCTTCGTTTCTCTCTCAGTTTTAAATAGAAGCCTCCTGTTATCTTGGGTGAACTTGACATCATATTGCAGCTTACCGGTGTCCTCATCCTTAAAAGTCAGTTTCGGGTTTTTGATTTCCCGTTCTTTCAGCCAAATTTTTCTTCGGCCGCTTTTAGGCTCTTCCGTCACATACGCTAAGTATTTATCATTGTTGCTGATGTCTGAAAATAGTATTTGGTCGGCCGACTCCATATGTTCTATAACGCCTTCCTTGAGATTAATCCATACGATGGTTTGGACTCGATTTGTATCATACTTATCTTTCATCATTAATGCAATGCTTTCAGCTTTTTCATTCAAGTTATAGGAATGTACGTTGACGTATTCACCTATTTTTTTTAAGTCGGCGTCGCGTATCGTGAAATGTTTAGAGGAGTCTGAGTATGTCAGTAGTAGTTCTTTTTTTCCAACTTGTATCAAGTGAAACCTGGATACATCTCGCAGTGTTGATGTATAAAAGTTCTTTAATTTACAAATCGTCAAATTATTGTTAGTTAGTATAAATGCCTGGTCAGTTTTCCCAGAAAACAAAGGTGCTGATATACAACCTTTTATTATCGCGTTCTTTTCGTCGGAACGCCTAGTTATTACTGCTATTTTCTCCCTTGATGAGTTGCTAGCGATCATAAAACTTACATAGCGTCCATCGCTAGAAATATTAGGCTCTTCCACAGTTTGCCAATTCTCTATAGCTTGTCTGTCGATAGCCTGTCTTCTGTCGGTCGCCTGACTGTATAAATTAGATGAAAGCAGTAATATTAAGAATGGAAAAATTATATTTCTCTTCACGATTCATTTAGTTTGTGAATACTAGAAAAAGGTCACTAAGCCTTCGCGGCGCGACGGGCATACTGACCTATAGGCTAATTCTCCGGATAACCGGGGTTTTGGTGTCCTACTAGGCTTGGGTTACTTTTGATGTCCTCAATCGGTAAAGGATAGAGAGATTTATAGTTTGCCCAAGTTGTTCCCTTTGTCGATGCTACTTTGTTCATCACCTCGTCGATTTTATTGAGCCTTTTAAGATCTAACCATCGATGTCCCCATTCGGTAAAGAGTTCATGTCTCCTCTCGCTCACAATTAATTCCATAGCGTTCGCAGTGCTTAAACTAATGTCATTCAATCCTGCTCTTTTTCTAATTAGGTTCAAATCTGATTCCGCAGAATTAACTCCAGATAAGCGTCCAAGATGCATTCTTGCTTCGGCCCTAATTAATATCTGTTCCGAGAGTCTAAATACCATTAAGTATTCAGTGCGAGGCTGTTGATACTCCCAAGCCTTGTATTTATAAGGGAAAGGATATGTTGTGCCTGATACAGATACACTGTCTATCCAATGCGTTTTACGAAGGTCGCTTTCCTCAAACGAGTTATAAAGGTCTTTGTTTAAATATACCGGTCTCCCAAAGCCATCCGGACCAGCCGGTAGGTTACTGCCTGGCAATAAAACAAAAAGATTACCGTCCATCGTATTTAACGCCGCAACGACTGGTTGAAGTTGCCAAATCGCCTCTCGACTATTTGATAAAAAGGCTTCATCTAGACTTTCTAAAGTATAATTTGAGCTATTGCTTATTATCGAGTCGGCTTCCGCTTCTGCCTCTTTCCAGTTCCCAAGGAATAAATACACTCTAGCTAACAAGGCGGTCACAGTAGCCTTGTTTGGCCTTATTCTTTGGTCGGAGGCTGTAATACTGTTTCCACCAACATAAAAGCTGCTAATTTCGCTCTTAGAATCCTTTAAATCGTTGAGTATTTGTTCAAACACTAGCGCTTTGTTAGATCTTGGTAGAACAATGTTGTTTTTAATATCTGTTGTAGTAGCTAGAGGTATGTCTCCGTACAAGTTGGCCAAATAGAAATAAAGAAATGCACGCAAAAATTTCGCTTCAGCTATAAGTTGCCGCTTAACTGTAGCGGATATGTTATTTGAATTGGTAATTCCTTCAATCGCCGAGTTAACCCTAAATATGTAAGAGTAGTAAATTGGCCAGAATAAGAGATTACCATTGTTTGTCAATTGGTTGGTATAGAGAAGGCTTAGTATACTATTTGGCTCGGCAACAGATACTAGCTCGTCGCCTGACAATCCGGTTCTTACAGAAATTGAGTTTTGCCCGGTAAAACCGTCCATTAGGCTCATGTCCGTGTAAATTCCAATTAGAACTGAAGTCGCCGTTGTGTTATTCTCATATATTTCCCGTCCAATAACCGAGTTAACAGGTGGGTCTACCTCAATAATCTTTTTACATGAAGAGCTTAGGATTGCGATAATAGGTACTGCCAATCGGATTATATAAAGTCTTGATGTTGGTCTCATTTCAAATGTTTTAAAAAGTGGTCTGTAACCCTGTTGTTATTATTCTGAGTTGCGGCAATGTGCTTGTCGAAAGAGTCTCTGGATCAAGACCTCTATAGCTTGTGAAGGTTAGGAGGTTTTGTCCATGCAGAAAAAAGCGGAGCTGGTTTAATCCTAGTTTAGTGAGTGATGAATTCGAGATACTGTAAGAAAGCGCAACATTTTTTAGCCTCAAAAATGATGCATCAACATATCCAAAGTCGCTTGCCTGGGCACGACCGGCGGCCTGTAAATATTCGTCTGGATAATTCCTGTACACCTTCTGAAATCTTTTAACATCTCCCTCTCTTTGCCATCTGTCTAAGAATTCTATAGGTAAGTTGCTGAGGACATTACCCGCTGCACCGATGAAATCAACCATCGGATTTTTACCCATTTGTTTAGTAAATTGAAGAAAGATGTCTAAACTAAATTTCTTATATGTAAACGAATTCGAAATACCACCATAATATTTCGGAATGGTTAGTATTCTAGTGGATGCTTCTTCGTCGAGCAAATAGGAGTCATCTGGTGCCGATGTAATTTGCCCGTCAGGCTGGTAAAATTGATACAGCCCCGTTTTCGAATCTACGCCTGCAGCTTTGAAGACTCGTACTTCGCCGTAGAAAGGCTTTCCTATGACAGATTGATAGATGACGCTATTTTGAATGTCTGGGTACGAAACAAGTTTATTGCGGTCTTTTGAAATATTAAACGACAGCTTCCAGGTAAAGTTTTGGGAGTTTACCGCATTGGCTGTAGCAGTTACTTCGAGTCCCGAGTTCTGAATCAATGCGGGAAAATTGTAAATCGGTTGGCCAGGGCCTGCAATGCTAGGGAATGCGTTAGCGATCAACTGATTGTCCGACCGATTTCTGAATGCCGAAAAATTAAGTAAAAGTTTATCCTTACAGAATCCAAGGTCTAATCCGACTTCTAATTTCCTTGTGACTTCCCAACTATAATAGCTATTAAATAAACCGCTCGTTCTATATCCCCTTACTCCTTGATATAAATCATCGACATCCACAGGGTTGAATCGCTCGAAGTAAGCATAATCCCCAATTCCATCATTACCACTGCTTCCATAACTTGCCCTGATTTTTCCGAAGCTTAACAAAGGCAAATGTTCTTTGAGGGCTGCCTCTTCCGTGAAAATCCACCCCGCGGCCAGGGATCCGAAAGTTCCATATTTTTTATTTGGCCCAAATCTGCTACTGCCGTCTCTCCTAATAGTAGAATTGAAAAGATACTTATTTTTAAAGTTGTAACTTGCTCTCCCGAAAATAGCAGCATATTTATATTGAAGTGTGTTGTTTGATAGGATATAAGAAGTCGCAGCTGCTAAACTACCTAGTAGGGCATCGCTTGTTGCTCCTGAAGCGAATATGTACTGGTCAGTATTTGATTTTGAGTTGTAGGCGGCGCCTACTAAAATGTCGAGGTCACCTGAGAGCAAAGGGGACCTGTATGTGACTTGTGGTTCTACGGAAACTCCTATTGTCCCTGTTGTATTAAATCCAGCCGCTGCTAATAAATTCGACGATTCTTGGGGCCGCCCAGCGAAAGGTACTATCTTATTGAATGCTTCGCCTCTCAATTCATTATAGCCAAATTGGACTTTGAAAGTTAGAGGATCAAGTAGATTATAGGTAAAGCTGCCTGCTGCATTTAAGTTTGTAACTCTCGCCTCATATGTTTTATACAATTCCCGGTATGGGTTATTCCAACTTCTATTGCCGTTTGGCAATGGCTCATAATTTATTAGCCCTTCATTTGTAAACAACGAAGGTGCGTTTGGTGCTAAATTTAATGCCTGTGCAGTCAAATCAATTCCAGGCAAGGAGTTATTGTCTACTTGAAAACTAGCCATCATTGTAGCTTTTAATCGTTGATCGGGCGAGCTTCCAGAAATACTGACATGTGCATTGCCCTTTTTATCAGCATTGTCACCCGGAAACACAACGGTTTCCTTGTGGTAATTTCCTCCCAACAGATATTGAAAGCTAGCAGCTCCTCCTGACACTGATGTTTGGAAGTCGGTGTAGCGAGCACTTTTGCCAATCAGTTCTTCCTGCCAGTCTGTATACCGTTTTTGATCCCAGTAACGTACATCAGCATTATTAAGTGCAGGAGACAAGCTGTTGATATTAATGCCACTGTTTAAATACGCTTGTCTTCTCAGCGCCAAGTAGTCAGGTGTCTTTAACATCTCCATTTTTTTGGGAACATTTCCTATACCCGTTTGGAGCGTCGCGTCCACGCTGAGTCGACCCAACTTTCCTTTCTTGGTGGTTATAAGGATAACACCGTTCGCTCCTCTGCTTCCATAAATTGAGGTCGCATCGGCATCTTTCAAAACGTCTATCGATTCAATATCATTGCTATTGAGAAAGCTCAATGCTGAAAGATCACTCAAATTAAAATGCCCGAGTCCGACGACGTTATTATCAACAGGTAAGCCATTGAGAACAATTAAGGGTTCGGCTTTGAAGTTCAATGAGTTTTGCCCCCTCAATCTTACTTTTACTGATCCACCAGAAAGACCCGTTGTCGGTGTTATGTTTAATCCCGGAATCCTTCCCTGTAACGCTAAAAGTGGGTTCACAACCGGTTGTTTAGCAATATCTTCAGCTTTAATTGTCGAAATATTTCCCGTACTCAATCTCCTTGAAGTCACCCCATACGCCTGTATCTGCACCTCATCCAACTTACTTGCACTCTGCTGCAAAACCACATTCATAAACTCCTTACTGGCAGCAATTTCCCTGGTTATATACCCGAGATAATTCACCACCAACACGGCCCCCTCATCCACATTCTTCAACTGGAAATTTCCGGCGGCATCGGTAGATGTAGAGCCCTTACCATTTTTCACACTTACCGTCGCACCGGCCAGTCCGTTACCCAGCGAATCCACCACCTTACCCCGTACATCAATCGCCTGAAATCGCGCAATAATGTTATCCAGAAATCCTTTCTCCTTCGGCTTCAGGCTAATGTTCCTTTCCGCAAAGGAATAATCCAGGGACTGGCTCTTGCCGATCACATCCATGACGTCTTTTAGGTCTGTGTTTTTGAAATTTACATCCAGTTTAGCCTCATCGTCTACCTGCTCGTCTGAATAGATCACGAAATAGCCCGTCTGCTTCCTGATTTCCGTGAAGATCTGGGAAAGGGAAGCGCCCCTTTTGGTGAAATTGAGCTTTTGGGCAAAGCCCGCGGCACTTACCTGCACCAGGCAGGTGGTCATGATGATTACGATCAACTTCATAATCAATAGTATTTTTTGAGGCAGCCGCCTTCGCAGCATACCTTGGTTAAAAGTAATTTTATACATACTTTTAGTTGGTTTGAGTTAAATACCTTGGAAACTTGTCAAAATTGTTCTGTTGGGTTTGACTCAGGCCTTTGCCGGCAAGTGTCTCGAACTCACTTTCCGGCTTTTTTTATCTGGTCTGCCCCTTTGCTGCATTAACTCTGCTGTCGTAAATATCTGATCATAGTCGTTTTGGTTGTTTAGTTGATAGTTTGTTGATGCTCTCTACAGGGACGATCAATACCTATAGCCAGCCGCTGGTCAGGCGGTTCATCATTTATTTCAATACAGTTATTTTCTTTCCATCTATTTTAAATTTTGCTGTGCCGGTATTTTCTATCGCCTGCAGCACTACCGATACATTGCTGTTCCTGGAAGCCGAACCGCTCAGCGTCAGCTTCTTCAATGCTTCACTGCTGTAGACCACCTCTACATTATACCATCGCTCCACCTGGCTCAGCACCGATTCCAGCGTTGTTGACTTGAACACGAAGAAGCCATTTTTCCAGGAAGTAACCTCTTCGGTGTCTACCTTTTCCACTTTCAGGGTACCGTTGGCTAAACTTGCCTGCTGGTTAGGGGTTAGCGTCACGCCCTCTCCGCCCTTACCCGTCATCTCGAGCATAGCGAGAGATCCCTTGTCTTTGCTATTCAAGAGATTCCTCCTGTCGTCGGAATGACGGGTTAGGCTCGCCACTGGTATAACCCGCGCACTGCCTTCCACCAACGTCGTTTTCACACTCGGCTCATCGGGATAAGCCTTAATGTTAAACTCAGTTCCAATGTCCTCAACAACCTGCTCCCTTCCATCTCTTGCCTTGCTCACTACCCTGAATGGTTGCTTATCATTATGCTTTACCACAAAATATGCCTCACCCTGCATCAATATTTTTCTCTCTTTTCCAGAAAACTGATCAGGAAATTCCAATTTTGAGTCTGCGTTCAGCCATACCTTAGTTCCGTCCGGCAAGGTAAACTGGTAAGTCTGCCCTCTGGCGGTCGTCGCGGTCAACTGCACAACGTCATCCCGAGTTCCGAGGGATCTCTTGTCTTTGCTGTTCAGGAGATTTCTCTCTTCGTTCGAAATGACGGGAGTGTTGTCACTATAAGCAATGCCCGCAGCACCTCCCACAACCACGCCACGCTTCGCACTGTCCAGTTGTATTATCTGCCCGTTTGCCAGTCTGATCGTCGCACCATACTTACCCGGAGCAACATCATTCATCACCAAACCGTCATTGCGAGCCTGCGAAGCAATCTTATAATTGAAAAACCACACGCCAAACACCACCGTCGCCACCGCCGCAGCCATGGCTACCCACCTTGTCCACGGGCTTATCAGTAGCTTTCGACCCGGCTCGTTATTGCCGAGAACATCTGCAAGCACCTCGATATCCATTTCCCTTAACCTTGACGCGAAAACTCCTGCATCTTCCAGCGGCTTTCCAGACCTGGCCTGATGCAAATACCACCTTTCCAGCCGCAACCGCTCATCGCCGGTCAGCGTCCCGTCCATGTATTTCTGCAACAATATTTCCAGTTCTTCCTTATTCATATTGCTTTCCAGCCGCTTTTATATTCCCCTGTTTCTATTTCTGCTATATCCGCTCATTTCGGCCCATACAACTATAAGACAGCAAGACCTGCATTTGGTAGTAGGGAAAAATGAAAATATTTTTTATCCCGCTATTTCGCAGAACTTATAGAAACAAAAACGCTGAAAATCAACACAATATAACTTATCCGGATAATCTCCGCCTCAGCAACCAGAAATTAACTAAGATTGCAAAAAACAACTTATATTTGTTCACTAATAGTAAACCTAAAATGTTTAATATTATAAATAGAAAGACACTTTTAGAATATGCAGAAAAGTATCCTACTGCCAAAAACGCTTTATATGAATGGTATTATGAGTTTTTAAATGCTGAATTTGCCAACTTTCAGCAGCTTAAATCTCAATATGCAAACGCAAGCCTGATCGGGGATGATCGTGTAGTGATCAATATTATGGGTAATCGATATCGCCTGGTCGTTAGGATTGTTTTTATTTATAAGGTTATACAAATCAAGTGGTTTGGCACGCATAAGGAATACGATAAAATAGACGTGACAAAAGTTAAATTCAAGGCTTAGTTATGGAATTACAAATTATAAAAACAGAAGAACAATATCAGTCAATACTAGATTGGGTAGATAAGCAATTCGATGAAAATACCCTCCCTAGCTCTCCAGAGGGTCAAAAACTTCAAATTGCCCTGTTACTGATCAAACATTACGAAGATGAGAATTACTCAGTCCCGTCTCCAGATCCTATTGAAGTTGTAAAGTTAAAAATGGAAGAAAAGGGTTTAATGAATAAAGATTTAGTAAACTGGATTGGTAGTAAGGCATATGTTTCGGCTTTACTCAATAAAAAAAAACCTTTGACATTAAGAATAGCCAAAATACTGCATAAACAATTAGGCATTCCTGCTGCTATTCTGTTGGCATAAACCGCTTTCCCCAACGGTTTGAGCTAACAACGTCACTTATGCTTTTCCAATCCCTCAATTTTCTGCGACAGGTCTTTCAGCAACCTGAGCTGCGTTACCTGTGCATCATAAAGTCCCTTGATCTGCTCTTGCAGCAGCATATCTATCTTTTCATGAAGGCTCCTGATTTCCAGTTCAGACTTTAAGTTGACCAGGTAATCGTTCTCTCCACGCATTCTGTCCTTCTCCTCCTGCCGGTTCTGGCTCATCATAATGATGGGCGCCTGGAGTGCGGCAAGGCAGGACAACACCAGGTTCATCAGGATGAAAGGATAAGGATCGAACCTGTCCGCAACCGGCAGGGAACTATTGTATATGATCCAGACAATCAATATCACCGTAAACACGATAATAAACTTCCAGCTACCCCCGAACCGCGCTACTTTGTCTGAAACCCGTTGCCCGCTGGTTAAGGTCTCCTTAGGCGGGTGCAGCAGGTTATCGACAATGAGCTTTTCCTCCTGCATCGTCTTCTGAACGATCTCGTGCAGCTTCCTCATGTGCTCGGCGTTCTGGTCCAGCATCGTGGCGATTTCCTTATCCTCCAGTATCTTATCTGAGTTTTTCATGTATAGTTCGTAACTTATTTTTTTATTTAAATCTCGTCAATCGAAACTACAAATAAAAAATAAGCTGACGCTATAAACGGAAACCTAAAGCTGGGAAAGGAACAGCGCGACGCAAAGGCCGATCTTCGGCTTCAGTATCTTGGCTGCATTGTTCAACTGCTTTTTTACGGTAAGATCAGAGATGCCCAGACGGGCCGCGATTTCTTTGTTGCTCATTCCCTCGTACCGGCTCATTTCAAATACTTCACGCATTTTCGGCGGCAACATGGCCACTTCTTCCTGTATGATCGCCAGCAGTTCCCTGTTGACGAAACGCTCATCCTCGCCTGAAATGCCTTCTTCAACAAAAGTACTCAGGTATTTCGTGTAACGGTCAACGACCTTCCGGTGGGCAATGAAATTGAGTATCCGGTTTTTGATGGTGCTGAACAGGTAACCTTCAAACGTTGTACTGATCTTCAGCGATTCTCGCCTTGCCCAGATGACCGAAAAAAGTTCCTGAACAATGTCACGCGCTTCCTCATCATCCTGCAGCATACGGAAAGCATGCAGGTAAAGCGGGGCTTTGTAACGGTTGTACAAAACGCCGAATGCCTGCTGGTTGCCTCCCTGTAAAAGAGAAAGCAACTCGTTTTCGCTGTGTTTGCTGTAATCAGCCATCATATATGCTAAATTATTGCAAATCATCCGATAAAACCAATGCCGCAGAAAATAATTCCTGAAGCGATACAAGAACAAGACCAGCACTATACCAGGACGAGACATAGGACGAGACACAATGGTCTCTCAACCCACATGATTCGGGGCTGAGTCGGGATTGGTTCGCACTTTGTTCGCAAAAGGGTACCCGTTTTGCGAACAAATCCCGTCTAAACCCTGTACCAGGCCTGGTTCAGCCCAATACCAGGACCGGACAATCAGCCTCCATTTCTTATTCTATGTTAAGATTTACCTGGCAGACCTGCCGTAAATTTGTTTGTCTTTAAGGAGAACAATTATGGAAACTAAAATTTCAGGCATCCACCACATCACTGCGATAGCAGGGAACGCCAAAAGGAACTACGACTTTTATACCAGGGTACTGGGTCTGAGACTGGTCAAAAAAACGGTCAACTTCGATGATCCGGGAACTTACCACTTTTATTATGGCGATGAACAGGGAACGCCGGGCACCATCCTGACTTTCTTTCCCTGGGAGGGCATCGTACAGGGCAGAAGGGGCTCGCGTCAGGCTACCGAGATCGGTTACAGTGTACCTTCAGGCAGTCTTGCCTTCTGGCAGGACCGGTTCGAGAAGAACAATGTGATCTATAACAAGCCTGCCGAAAAGTTCGGGCAGAAATACCTGACCTTTCTGGATCCCGACGGTCTGAAGTTTGAACTGACTGAGGTGGAAACCGATACCAGGAAACAATGGCTCAGCCCGGAGATCGGTACTGAAAATGCGGTATATGGTTTTCATCATGTAACTATTACCGCCAACAAAATGGAGGCCACCGCACAAGTGCTTACGGAACTTTTGGGCTATAAACTTGCCGCGACAGAAGTGAACCGGCACCGCTTTGTGACAAATGCCGTGGAGTATGCAGCTATCGTAGATATCGTGGAAGCTCCCGGAGAACCGATAGGCCATGTCGCAGGCGGATCTGTACACCACATTGCCTTCAGGGTAAAGGATGAGGAGACCCTGATGCACTACAGGGACAGGGCACTGGCGATGGGCCTGCACATTACCGAAAAGATAGACAGGAATTACTTCTATTCGCTTTACTTCAGGGAACCAGGCGGTGTATTGTTCGAGATCGCTACCGATAACCCCGGCTTTACGGTGGATGAACCGCTGGAAGAACTGGGCAGCAACCTCAAACTGCCTGCACAATATGAAGCAGACAGACAGGAAATAGAAAAGGTTTTACCTAAACTGGATTAAAAATGTACACGCATGATCGACAAATAGTCGCCGCCGGCGTTCCGCTGGCGGAGGCAAAAAAGGCAGTGATTTTCCTGCACGGCAGGGGTGCCACAGCGACAGATATCCTGTCGCTGGGCAGGCACCTGGGTATAGAAGATGCTGCGCTGCTGGCCCCACAGGCCACCAATAATAGCTGGTACCCTTACAGTTTTATTGCACCCGTAAGCCAGAACCAGCCCGCGCTGGATTCTGCACTTACGCTGATCAAAGAACTGGCAGATGAAGTGATTGCGGCAGGCATCCCGGCAAGTGCACTGTATTTTGTGGGCTTTTCTCAGGGAGCATGTCTCACGCTGGAATACATTACCCGGAACGCACAGCAATACGGTGGGGCGGTCGCCTTCACCGGCGGGCTCATCGGCCAGGAAATCAACATGGCAAATTATAAAGGCGATTTCAAAAACACCCCTGTATTGATCACTACGGGCGACCCCGATCCGCATGTACCGGTACGCCGGGTAGAATTAAGCGCCGGGATACTGGCTAAGATGAATGCGAAAGTAACCACAAGGATCTTTAACGGCCGGCCGCATACCATCAGCCCGAAGGAGCTGGAGCTGGCAAAGGAACTGGTGCTGGGCCTGTGACCTTCCAGGCCCGTTCATTTTTGGATTTAATTTTTCTTTATTGCATTTTTGTAAGGCCTGCAGTATACGCACGGAGGTGCGGTGGTCAGGCTTTGCATACAATGGGTTCGGCACTTGTTTAGGCCCTGGCCTCTATCAAAAATAGCTTGTTGTATGCTCATACTGTATCCTCATTAAATGAACATTAGAGAAGAACTAGAAAAGCGCATCCTGATTATTGACGGTGCAATGGGCACCATGATCCAGCGCTATGCGCTGACTGAAGAAGACTTCAGGGGGGAAAGGTTTAAGGACCATCCCTGCGAGGTGAAGGGCAATAACGATTTGCTCAACATTACCCGTCCGGATGTGATCAGGGCAATCCACGCGGCGTACCTGGAAGCCGGTACGGACATCATCGAGACCAATACTTTCAGCACGCAACGCATTTCCATGGCAGACTACGAAATGGAAGACCTGTCTTATGAAATGAGCTATGAGGGTGCGCGCATTGCCAAAGAGGTAGCGATGGAGTTTACGGCGAAAACACCGGACAAACCGCGTTTTGTTGCCGGGGCGCTGGGGCCGACTACAAAAATGGCTTCCATGTCGCCGGATGTGAACGATCCGGGCTACCGGGCAGTAACCTTTGATGAGCTTTTTGATGCGTTCTATGAACAGGTACGCGGCCTGATTGACGGCGGTGCCGACCTGCTGCTTTTTGAGACGATAACCGATACCCTGATCACCAAGGCAGGGATCGCGGCGGTAAAGAAATATGAAGAGGTGATCGGCCGGAAGATTGAGATCATGATTTCGGGAACGATCACTGACGCGTCTGGCCGAACACTTTCCGGACAGACTGTAGAGGCATTTTACAATTCCCTGCGGCATGCACAGCCCCTGAGTATCGGGCTCAATTGTGCGCTTGGAGCCAAAGAGATGCGCCCGCACATCGAAGAGCTGGCTGCAAAAGCGGAGTGTTATGTATCTGCCTATCCAAATGCCGGGCTGCCCAATGAATTTGGTGCTTATGATGAAAAGCCACATGAAACGGCACATCTGGTAGAGGATTTTATACAGCATGGCTTCGTGAACATTGTAGGTGGCTGTTGCGGCACTACTCCGGAACACATTGGCTGTATTGCAGCGAAAGCCGCAGGCGTGACGCCAAGAAGAATCCCTAAGACTGAACCTTACCTGCGCCTGAGCGGACTGGAACCGGTAACGATAACTCCTGAAAGCATTTTTGTAAATATAGGCGAGCGGACGAACATCACGGGTTCGCCGAAATTCTCGAAACTGATCCTTAGCGGCGATTTTGAGGCTGCCCTGGCGGTGGCCAGGCAACAGGTGGAAGGCGGCGCGCAGGTGATCGACGTGAACATGGACGAGGGCATGATCGACTCGGAGGCTTCGATGACAAAGTTCCTCAACCTGATCGCCTCGGAACCGGATATCGCAAAGCTGCCCATCATGGTCGATTCGTCCAAATGGACAGTCATTGAAGCAGGTTTGAAATGCCTGCAGGGTAAGGGCATTGTGAACTCGATATCGCTGAAGGAGGGTGAGGACAAGTTCAGGGAAAGTGCGCGCAAGATCATGACCTATGGCGCTGCCGTTGTGGTCATGGCCTTTGACGAACAGGGACAGGCAGACAATTACGAGCGCAGGGTAGAGATCTGCTCGCGCTCTTACAGGATACTGGTTGAAGAATTGGGTTTTCCCGCGGAAGACATCATTTTTGATCCGAACATCCTGACCGTAGCCACCGGTCTGGAGGAACACAACAATTACGCGGTAGATTTTATTAACGCCACACGATGGATCAAGCAGAACCTTCCGCTGGCCAAGGTGAGTGGCGGTGTTTCGAACATTTCATTCTCTTTCAGGGGCAACAATGTGGTGCGCGAGGCTATGCACTCGGCATTCCTTTATCATGCGATCAAAGCAGGCATGGACATGGGTATCGTCAATGCGGGGATGCTGGAAGTCTATGAAGAGATTCCGCCGGAGCTGCTGGTGATGGTGGAAGACGTATTGCTGAACCGCAGGCCCGACGCTACAGAGCGGCTGGTAGAGTATGCAGATACGATCAAATCTAAGGGCAAAGAGGTGGTGCGTGATGAGGAATGGCGCAAGGGAACGGTAGAGGAAAGGTTATCGCATGCGCTGGTGAAAGGGCTGATCGAGCACCTGGATGCAGATGTGGAAGAGGCCCGCCAGAAATATGCACGGCCGATTGAAGTGATCGAAGGCCCGCTGATGGACGGAATGAATGTGGTCGGCGACTTGTTCGGCGCCGGAAAAATGTTCCTTCCCCAGGTCGTGAAATCGGCCAGGGTCATGAAAAAGGCGGTGGCTTACCTGTTGCCTTTTATCGAGGAAGAGAAACTGAACAATCCTGATGGCGGCGCCGGCTCGTCTGCAGGAAAGATCCTCATGGCGACGGTAAAAGGTGACGTGCACGACATCGGCAAGAACATTGTCGGGGTGGTACTGGCCTGCAACAACTTTGAGATCGTGGACATGGGGGTAATGGTACCTGCGCAGGAGATCATCAGAAAAGCAAAGGAAATTAATGCGGATATCATCGGACTGAGCGGGCTGATCACGCCTTCGCTGGACGAAATGGTCCATTTCGCCAAGGAGATGGAGCGCGAGGGCTTTACCATTCCGCTGATGATCGGCGGCGCGACCACTTCTCGGATCCATGCGGCGGTGAAGATTGCCCCTAACTATTCCGGACCAGCCATACACGTACTGGATGCTTCCAGGAGTGTAACCGTGGCCTGTACGCTGATGAACAAAGACCTGAGGGACGAGTATATTGCAGGGATCAGAGCGGAATACGACAAGGCCCGCGAGGCGCACCTGAACAAGCGTTCGGATAAGCGCTATAAGACCATTGAAGAGGCCCGTGCAGAAGGGTTTAAAATTGACCTGGACAAAGTGGCCCCTGCCCCATCGTTTACAGGAACTAAGGTTTTTGAAGATTTTCCGCTGGAGGAACTATTGGATTACATCGACTGGACCCCTTTCTTCCAGACCTGGGAACTGCGCGGCAGTTACCCGCGCATTCTGGAGGACAAGGCTGTAGGCACGGAAGCACAGAAGCTGTTCAATGATGCACAGGCCTTGCTGAAACGGATCGTTGACGGGAAATTACTGAAGGCAAAAGCAGTGATCGGTTTCTGGCCGGCAAATGCGGTTGGTGATGACATTCTGGTACAGCTGCCGGAGACTGAAGTGGCATTTCACACGCTGCGCCAGCAGGCGGAAAAGACTGCCGGTAATCCTTACTATGCACTATCCGATTTTATTGCCCCGAAAGACAGCGGTGTGCAGGATTACTTCGGTGGCTTTGCGCTGACGGCCGGCATTGGCTGCGATGAGCTGGTAGCCGAATATGAAGCCGTGTTTGACGACTATAACAGCATTATGGTGAAGGCACTGGCCGACAGGCTTGCCGAGGCTTTTGCAGAAAAGATGCATGAACTTGTACGAAAGGAATACTGGGGTTATGCGAAGGGCGAATCGCTGAGCAATGAGGCGCTGATCAAGGAAGAATACGTCGGAATACGCCCGGCGCCAGGTTATCCCGCTTGTCCTGAACATACAGAAAAGGGTACATTGTTTGCGCTGCTGGATGCAGAGAACAGGATCGGACTGAAGCTTACGGAGAGTTTTGCGATGTATCCTACCGCAGCAGTGAGCGGGTTCTATTTTGCGCACCCCGATTCCAGGTACTTTGGATTGGGTAAAATCACCCGTGACCAGGTAGAGGACTATGCACAGCGCAAAGGAATGTCGCTGGAAGAGGCGGAAAAATGGCTGAGCCCGAACCTGGCCTATTAAGATGGGTCCTGATTTAGCTTTTTTGGAATACTCTTTGTAATTTCATACAGATAAGACAGAACGCTATGAAGAGAAATTTGCTATTGACCGTCGTGATTTTGGCCCTTCTTACGGCCTGTACCACCATGAAACCCGGCGCGATAGGAAACGGTGGTTTGTCGGCACTGAGCGGCACCTGGGAGCTGAACTATATTTCGGGGCCAAGGATTGCATTTAACGGCTTGTATCCGGCCAAAAAACCTGTCATTAAGTTTGAGGTCTCTGAAAAGCGGTTCAGCGGGAATACCAGTTGTAATTCCTTTTCAGGGGCGCTGGCGGCAGATGATACGACGATCAATTTCACAAAGCCTTTTATGATGACGAAAATGGCCTGTCCCGGAGAAGGGGAAGCAACCTTCCTGGAGGTGCTGAAAAAGGTAAGCCACTATGATATTGTTGGCGATACCACCCTTAATTTCAGAATGGGGGATATCGCCATTATGCGGTTCAGTAAGAAGTAGCGTTCCCTTCCTGCCCCTGGTAAGTATTTAAATAGCGTTTAAACTCTCCGAAATCTGCCTGGATCGGGGTGGCTTGTTTGCTCTTACCCAACAGCTCCTTTACTTGTCCGGGAACCTCAATCCTGGACTTTATGTCCTCAGGAAAAATATCAGGGAATTTGCAGGCGTGCGCAGTTGAGGCAAAAATGCCTGCAAAATCAGCATCAGCTATCGTGTTCTCCTTATACTTTTCCAGTGCCAGCCAGGCAATGGAGGTATGCGGGCAGGCAATGTAATGGAAACGGCTGTAGAGTTCTTTGATGCCCTGCAATGTCTGTTCGTCGGTAAAGGTATAGCCCGTTACGATTTTCCTGACTTCTTCCAGGTCGTTGCCGAAAAGGTCCATAATGCGGGTCCAGTTGCTGGGAGCGCCTACATCCATGGCATTGGCATAGGTCTGCACAGATGGTCTGGTTTCGTAAACACCGCTTTCCAGGTAGCGCGGCACGGTATCGTTGATATTGGTCGCCGCAATGAACTGCCTGACGGGCAGGCCCATTTTATGTGCAAGCAGGCCGGCGGCGATATTGCCGAAATTACCGCTGGGCACAGAAAATACCACATCGGTCTTGCCCTGACGCTTCAATTGGGCATAGGCATGGAAATAATAAAAGCTTTGGGGGATAAGCCTTGCAATATTAATGGAGTTGGCCGATGTCAGCCGAAGTTTATCGTTTAGTTCTTCGTCTGCGAAAGCCTGTTTGACCAGGGCCTGGCAATCATCGAAAGTACCGGAAACCTCAAGGGCATGAATATTCTGTCCATTGGTACAGAGCTGGAGTTCCTGGATGTCACTGACCTTTCCTTTGGGGTACAATATGGTTACCCGGGTATTGGGAACGCCCAGGAAGCCCAGTGCAACTGCACCACCGGTGTCGCCGGAGGTGGCCACAAGTACATCGAGGGTCTTTTCGTTGTTCTTCAGGAAATAGCCCATGATGCGGCTCATGAAACGGGCGCCGAAATCTTTGAAGGCCAGTGAGGGGCCGTGAAAGAGTTCAAGGACATAGCTGTCCGGCTGGGTTTCGCCGGCCTCCTGAAGCGGAACTGCAGGGGCGTCAAAATTGATGGCCTCATCGATGATGTACTTCAGGTCTGCGGCAGGAATGGCATCCTGCAGGAGTGCAGCGGCAACTTTGAAGGCGATTTCAGCGAGGGTATAGTTTTCAATATGATCGATAAAGTCTGCATCTAGCCTGGGGATGTGCAGTGGCATATACAAACCTTTGTCTGCAGGCATACTGTTGAACACTGCAGTCTGGAAGTCTGTGCGGAGTTCGTGGTTATTGGTGCTATAGAGTTTCATTTCTGGTTTTAGTTCATTAATAGTTCATCACGCCGTCATCTCGAACATCGTGAGAGCTCTCTTGTTGAGGTAGCAAATCAAGAGATTCCTCGTGCCTCGGAATGACGAGAGGGTAATAATAAAATGCCGTTAGTCAAGCAGGATCGGCCCTTTTTTGTTGACTTCGGATACAAAGGCAAGGCTGTTGATGTCCATTTTCTTCAGGTGCTGCTGCAGCCTGGCTGTAATGCCAGCGGCGGTTTCTGCATCGCGGGTGAGTGCAAATACGGAAGGCCCGGAGCCGGAGATGCCGAAACCCAAGCCTCCGTTTTCCAGTGCCAGCGATTTGAGCACCGCAAAATCAGGGATAAGGATGGAGCGGACCGGTTCGACCAGGATATCGGTCATGCTGCGCCCGATAAGCCCATAGTCATTGAGGAACAATCCGCTGACCAGACCGGCTACGTTTCCCCATTGGGTAACCGCGTCTTTCAGCTGGACTTTGGAACGGATCATCTGCCGGGCATCTTTAGTCGGCACATCTACCTCGGGGTACACAATGGCCGCATGGAAGTCTTGCGGAAAGGGCAGGCTGATGATATCGAGCGGTTCGTAGCTCCGGATGAGGACAAAACCGCCCATCAGTGCGGGCGCTACGTTATCCGCATGCCCGTAACCGCAGGCCAGTTCCTCGCCCTTCATAGCAAAGGGAACCAGGTCGCGGTTGCTCAGCCGGTTGTCGAACAGGGTATTGATGGCGAAAAGGCCTGCGACGGTACTGGCCGAGCTGGAACCCAACCCGCTTCCAATGGGCATTTTCTTGTGGAGCTCGATCTCTACTCCGGTATCGGGCATGCCGATGTGGTTCAGGTAGTGCTGCACACTGGCACTTACGGTGTTCTTTTCAGGGTCGAGCGGCAGTTTGCCTTCGTCGCCTGTGATTTTGGTGATGCTGATGCCTTTGCCGCCGGTGAGGCGCATGACGACTTCATCTCCCGGCTGGTTGACGGCAAAGCCGAGGATATCGTATCCGCATACGACATTGGCAACAGTGGCCGGGGCAAATACTTTTACGGATTTCATGGTTATCTCTGATCTATCTTTTACCTATATTAATGATGTCTGCGAAAACGCCGGCAGCGGTAACCTCGGCCCCTGCACCCGGACCTTTGACCACGAGCGGGCGGTCTTTATAGCGGTTGGTGGTGAAGGAGATGACGTTGTCGCTGCCCGAAAGCGTAAAGAAGGGGTGCCCCTCGCCTACCATCTGCAGGGTAATGGAGACTTTTCCCTGTTCCATTTTCCCGATATAGCGCAATACCTTTCCATCCTTTGCGGCGGTATTTTTCAGGTCTTCAAAATAGGCGGCATTGTTTTCCAGTTCCCGGTAGAAGTCATCTACGCTTTCGGCGGCCATGCAAGCAGCAGGCAGCATGTTTTGAAGTTCGATATCATTTTCTTCCAGCGGGTACCCCGCATCGCGTGCCAGGATGAGCATTTTACGCATAAAATCCCTGCCGTTGAGGTCATCGCGGGGATCGGGTTCGGTATAGCCCATTTCCTGGGCCTGCTTCACCACTTCATGAAAACGCTTGTCGTCTTTGAAGTTGTTGAAGATAAAGGAAATGGTACCGGAAAGGATGGCTTCGATCTTCCTGATCTTGTCTCCGCTGAGCATCAGGTCTTTGAGCGTGCGGATGATGGGAAGGCCGGCACCGACATTGGTTTCATAAAGGAAATCTACGCCATAGCTGCGGGCAGCCTGTTTGAATGCAGCATATTGCTCATAATCGGAAGAGTTGCCCAGCTTGTTACAGGTAACCACTGAGATGCTGGATTGCAGGATATCCAGGTAATATTCTACCGGGTTATGGCTTGCGGTATTGTCTACGAAGACACAGTTGGGCAGGTTGAGCGTCTTCATCTTTTTAATGAAGTCTGGCAGGCTGGCCTTGATGTCCTGGCTTTCCAGCGCTTCCTGCCAGTTATTCAGGTCGATGCCTTCGGGATCGATATGCATTTTCCGGGTATTGCTGATGCCGACAACCTTTACCTGCAGATCGTTGTTTTCTGCCAGGAAAGGGGTTTGCTCCAGCAACTGGCTGAACAGGGTCTTGCCGATGTTCCCGGTGCCCAGGCAGAAGATATGCAGGGTCTTTTTCAGGTCTTCATAGAAGGCATCGTGAACGGCGTTTACAGCCTTGGACAGATCTGCCCTGGAGATGATGACCGAGATATTGTATTCAGAGGAACCCTGCGCGATGGCACGGACATTGACCCCGTTGCGTCCCAGCGCGCTGAACAGCTTCCCTGCTATGCCCGGTGTACGTTTCATATTTTCCCCGACAATGGCCAGTACAGAAAGTCCGTTCTCTACTTCGGGATATTCCAGCTTTTTGGCCTGCAGTTCAAGCTCAAATTCCTTATTGATGAGCGAAAGGGCCTTCAGCGAGTCGGAAGGCTTTACGGCAAAGGTGATGCTGTGTTCTGATGAGGACTGGGTAATGAGCACAACGTTGACCTGTTCCCTGGAAAGCATGGAAAACAGCCGCCCGCTGAAACCTGCCTTGCCGACCATGCCGCTGCCCGACAGATTGAGGACACTGATCTCATCGATAGAAGAGATCCCCTTGATCGGGAGATTTGAAGGACTGGTATTGTGCCGGATACAGGAACCCGGGAAATCAAGGTGAAAGGTGTTCCTGATGACGATGGGTATCTTCTTCAGAAATGCCGGGATCATGGTAGGCGGATAAATGACCTTTGCCCCGAAATAAGACAGCTCCATGGCTTCTGTATAGCTCAGTTCGGGAAGGGAGAATGCCTTTTTGACGATTCTCGGATCGGCAGTAAGCATTCCGTCAACGTCTGTCCAGATCTGTATCTCGCCGGCATTGAGTGCTGCACCCCAGATGGCGGCAGTATAGTCGCTTCCTCCCCTGCCCAGCGTGGTGGTCCGTCCCTCGTCATTACTGGCAATAAAGCCGGTGACGAACAACAGCTGGCCTTCGTGTGCTTCATAGAAATCGCGGATGAGCATTTCGGTAAGGTTGCTGTTGACTTTGGCCTGTCCGAAATTGTTATCGGTCTTGATGAGCTGGGCACCGTCTACAAAAAGGGCATCGGCAAATTGCTGGCGGGCGATGTGGCTGACCATAAAGGTAGAGCAGCGCTCGCCATAGCTCAGGATAAGGTCCCTGGTCTGCGGACTCAGCTCGCGGAGGTTATAAACGGACTGCAGAATGTCTTCAAGCTCATTAAAATAGATCTTCAGCCGGGTAAGTACCGGATTTTGCGCGCCGGCCGGCAGTAAAGTGCGGATGACACTGAAATGCCTTTCTTCGACCTCCTTCAGCCGGACGCTGTAATCCTGCAGGTTACGCGCCTGCTCGGCCATTTCCAGCAGGATATTGGTGACGCCACCCATGGCAGAAAGGACAACGACGGGGTTTTCCCTTTCCCGCTCTGACCTGAGGATCCGGATAAGGGTGCTGATGCTTTCCGCCGATCCTACTGATGTGCCCCCGAATTTTAGTATGTTCATAGTCTGTGGTTAAAAAAAAAGCACCTTCCCGTTTTGGAGGAAGGTGCTTTCATGGTTCTTTATCTTTTTTCAGTTATGCCATTAGCTTACCTTCCTCCGGACTTGCCGGTGGTTGTGGTGGTGGTAATGGTAATAAGTGATGGGTTATACATTGTATTTTGTACACGATCTGTGTGCGGTTCAAAGTAAAGCTATAATTTTTGTTTTCACAAATATTTTTCGCTATTTCTTACCTTTACCCAAATATATGCAAGGATTAGTTATCAAATCGACAGGCAGCTGGTACCAGGTGCGTACGGAGGAAGGTGTAGATTACGACTGCAGGATAAAGGGCAAGTTCAGGATAAAGGGCATACAGACGACCAATCCGGTCGCGGTGGGCGATATCGTCGATTTTGAACTGGAACCGAATTCGGATAAAGGTGTAATAGACCGCCTGCGTGACCGGAGGAACTACATTATCCGGAAGTCGATCAACTTATCCAAACAGGCACAGATCATTGCGGCAAACATGGACCAGGCCTTCCTGGTGGTCACGCTGGCCTCACCCCGCACTTCACTGGGCTTTATCGACCGGTTCCTGGCCACGGCAGAAGCTTATGACATTCCGGCGGTGCTTGTTTTTAACAAGCTCGACCTGTTCAGCGAGGAAGGGCTGGAAATACTGGCGGAGTACCAGGAGATCTACGAACACATCGGTTACCCCTGTTATTCTGTTTCTGCACTGAATGGTGCAAATGTACAGCTGATCGCTGAACTGCTTAAAGACAAGGTAACGCTGTTTTCAGGGCATTCGGGGGTGGGGAAATCGAGCCTGATCAATGCGCTGATGCCGGGAATGGACCTGAAAACCGGCCATGTTTCTGAAGCGACGGACAAGGGGCAGCACACGACAACTTTTGCAGAGATGCACGAACTGCCTTTCGGGGGCTACCTGATCGATACGCCGGGCATACGGGAGCTTGGAGTCTTCGACATTGGTAAGGATGAGCTGGGGCATTATTTCCGGGAAATCAGGGAGCGCATGGGCGACTGCAGGTTTAACAATTGCAGGCACATTAACGAGCCGGGCTGTGCGGTGCTGGAAGCAGTGGAAGAAGGGGAAATTGCGCCAAGCCGGTATGAAAGTTATGTGAGCATTTATTATGGTCACGATACCAGGGCATAATCACCGTAAAACATGAGAGCAGTCATACAAAGGGTTTCAGGAGCAAGTTGCCGCGTAGCAGATGAAGTAACAGGCGAAATAGGGCTGGGCTTCATGGTACTGCTGGGCATTGAAGACGCGGATACGGAAGAGGATATGGAATGGCTCGCCGGGAAAATCTTCTCCATGCGGGTGTTTGCTGATGAGCAGGGCATGATGAATAAGGCGCTTGCCGATATTGGTGGCGATATTTTACTGATCAGCCAGTTTACCTTATTTGCCTCGACAAAAAAAGGCAACAGGCCGGGTTTTACCCGTGCAGCGAGGCCGGAAAAGGCGATACCCCTGTATGAGGCGATGAAGGAAAGGTTGACTGCCTTGCTGGGCCGCAAGGTGGAGGCGGGCATTTTCGGCGCCGACATGAAGCTATCGCTGATCAATGACGGCCCGGTAACGATTTTAATAGACACAAAGAACAGGGAATAAAAGTACTATGACGATTAAGGAAGCACAGGAAACGGTAGACAACTGGATCAAGACCACCGGGATACGTTATTTCAATGAACTGACGAATACGGCGATCCTGATGGAGGAAGTAGGCGAGGTGGCACGCATCATGGCGCGAAGATACGGTGAACAGTCGTTTAAGAAGAGTGACGAGGCGGTTGACCTTGGAGATGAAATGGCCGATGTGTTCTTTGTTCTGGTATGCCTGGCCAACCAGACAGGGATCGACCTGACGGAGGCACTGCAAAAGAACCTGGAGAAAAAGAACATCAGGGATGCCGAGCGGCACCGGAATAACGAGAAACTGAAATAAGCGTTTAAACAGAAAAGGGCAGTTGAACTGCCCTTTTATTGTGGATGTAAATGTTAACCTCTGGCGAGTACAGCCCTGATCTTTACCGCAGCTTCATGAAGCTCTTCATGGCTTGGTTTTAGTTTTTCACGGCTGAAGTTCATGTCGCTGACATTGTTCATGGGAATGAGGTGAATGTGCACATGGGGGACTTCAAGACCAATAACGGCAACTCCCACCTTTACACATGGAAATGCCTCTTTTACGCCTTTTGCCACAATTCTGCTGAACAGGTTGAGGCCCACATATTCTTCCTCATCCATATCGAACAGATAATCCGTTTCCTTTTTCGGGATGACCAGTACATGGCCCATCACCAGTGGATTGACATCGAGGAAGGCCAGGAATTCGGCAGTCTCGGCAACGACATGTGCCGGTATTTCCCCGCTGACGATTTTTGAAAAGATGCTTGCCATTGTTTTTAATCAGTTAGGTTATTTTATCTGCTGATTTCCAGTATCTCAAATTCAATCTTTCCTGCCGGTACCTGGATCTCGGCCTTATCTCCTACCGACTTACCCAGAAGGCCTTGTGCAATGGGAGATTTTACGGAAATTTTGCCGGTCTTCAGGTCGGCTTCCGACTCTGCGACCAGCTGGTAGGTCATGGTAGCACCGTTCTTGACATTTTTGATCTTGACGATAGAAAGTGCCAGCACCTTGGAAAGGTCGAGTTTGGACTCGTCGATAAGCCTCGCTGTAGCCAGTGTAGCCTCCAGCTTGGCTATTTTGGCCTCATGAAGGCCTTGTGCTTCTTTAGCTGCGTCATACTCCGCATTTTCTGAAAGATCGCCCTTATCTCTTGCTTCAGCAATGGCATTTGACATTTGCTGCCTTCCTACGGTTTTTAAATGCTGCAGCTCTTCCTTCAGTTTTTCTAATCCATCCTGGGTATAATAAGTTACCTCTGTCATAGCTAAATTAATTTTAATCGTTACTCTAAAAAACAAACAAGACTACATCGGAATAAACCCATATAGTCTTGTTCAAGTTTAACGAAGATAATCGGGTAATACGATAAAAGCAAATTATTGTGAGGAAACAATCGGACCGACCCGAAAATAATCGGATGGATTCACTTAGCTTTACATGATGAACCAGATGATGATGAAAACCGATATTTTACCCAGGCTTGCCATTACGTTCGCTGTGCTTTCTTTCTGTCTTCCAGGGCTTCGCGCACAGGAACTTTACATGCCCAGAAATATAAAACATGCCTACGAAAATGGCACCCGTTCGGCAGACGGGAAACCGGGCAAAAACTACTGGCAGAACCACGGAAAATATACGATTGACTTTGAAGTGGATGCGGTGCAGAAAACGGTAAGCGGCAGTGAACGCATTTTATACACCAATAACAGCCCGGATACCTTAAGTTCTGTAACTATCCGGTTTGTGAACAACATTCATAAGCCGGAAGCACCACGCGCGGGACAGGTACCAAAAGATTACCTGAGTGCAGGGCTCAAGATCAGTTCTTTCAGGGCGGCAGGTTCGGTGATTAAGGTAAATACGGAAGATTGGGGAACGGTTGCGAATGTAAAACTGGAGCAGCCGTTGCTTCCGGGTTCGAAAACGGAGTTTGAAATTACCTGGTCCTATCCCTTGTCTAAGCTAAGCGGCAGAGAGGGACAGATCAGCAGTACGACTTTTTTTGCGGCATACGGATATCCAAGAATATCGGTATACGATGACTACAATGGCTGGGACCAGGTGCCGCATACGGACCGTACCGAGTTTTACAGCGATTTCAACGATTATGCGGTAACAGTTAAGGCCCCTGCGGGTTATGTGGTATGGGCCACGGGCGACTTGCTGAATCCGGAGGAGGTGTTGCTGCCTGAAATTGCGGACCGTTACAAAAAGTCACTGGTTGCAGACGAAGTGCTCCATATTGCCTCGGCTGCCGAAATGAAGGCAGGTAAAGTGGTAAAGCCCGGAAGGAATGTATGGAAGTTTAGCGCGACGCACATTTGCGACTTTACCTTCTCCCTGAGCAGTACTTATGTCTGGGATGCGGCGAGCGTAGTGGTAGACAAAGCTACAGGCCGGAGGGCGGGCATGCAAGCTGCGTACGATGCTGCTGCGAAGGACTTTTCGCACGCCGTGGAATGGGGGCGTGCTGCATTGAAATGGTTTTCTGAAAATTGGCCGGGCGTGCCCTACCCCTACAGCACGATGACGGCTTTTCAGGGTTTTGCCGATATGGAATACCCGATGATGATCAACGACAGCAGTACACCTGATCTGGAATTCTCACAGTTTGTACTGAACCACGAGATCGCGCATACTTATTTTCCGTTTTATATGGGCACCAACGAAACGCGCTATGCCTTTATGGATGAGGGCTGGGCGACGACACTCGAATACCTGATCGGGATTGAGCAACTGGGAAAAGAGCGGGCTGCCGAAAACTATAAGAAGTTCAGGATCAGCAAATGGATCTCTGATCCGTCCGGGGAACAGGACCAGCCGATCATTGCAATGTCGACACAGGTTTCGGGAGCAGGCTACGGCAACAATGCGTATGGCAAACCATCGCTGGCCTACCTGGCACTGAAGGATATGCTGGGCGATGTGGCGTTTGGCAAGGCCCTGAAAACTTATATGGAACGCTGGAACGGAAAGCATCCGATTCCCTGGGATTTCTTTTATGCGATGAACGCGGGCAGCGGTCAGAACCTGAACTGGTTCTGGAATAACTGGTTTTTCAGCAATAACTACATTGACCTGTCTGTAGGGAAAGTGACCGTTAAAGGCACATCATATACCGTCCAGGTAAACAATACGGGTGGCTTTGCGGCGCCGTTTGACGTAAAGGTCGTTTACGCGGATGGCAGTGTACAAAACACGCATTTGACTGCTTCGGTATGGAAAAATGCAGACAAACAGATTGCCGTTGAGGTGAAGGCCTCGAAACCTGTCAGCGCCATTGTACTGGACGGCGGGATTTTTATGGATGCCACTCCCGCGGATAACCGCTGGAAACAACAATAAGCGGAAACCGCAAGTCGCTCAGAGCGCTTCCAGCTTTTGGGCAAGGACTTCGGATATTTTACGGTAGGAATCGAATGTCCAGCCGCCGACATGCGGGCTAAGCAGCACTTTACGGGACCCGATAAGTTCAGGGTACCATTCTTGTTCGCCCAGCGCCGGAAATTTCTCCGTTTGCAGCACGTCCAGGCCCGCTCCGATTATTTTACCCTTATTAATGGCATTGAGCACGGCCTGCACACTGACAATCTCCCCGCGCGCGGTATTGATAAAAAAGATAGGTTTGCGGAAATGAAAGAAGTATTCGTCATCCACCATCAGCCGGGTTTCGGGGGTGAGGGGAATATGAAGACTAAGCACATCGCTGTGCTTCACGATTTCTTCCATGCTGGCTTCCCTGGCATACTTATCTGAGAATCCGGTCTTGTACTTATCGTAGGCGAGTACGGTGACCCCGAATCCGGCGAGTCTTTTCGCAAAGGCCTGCCCCATGTGGCCATAGCCGATGATGCCGACCGTTTTGCCTTTTAATTCATAGCCCCGGTTGCCTTCCCTGTCCCATATCCCGTTTCGGATCTCCTGGTCTGCCTTGACAAAATTGTTCATCAATGCAAGGAGCATACCCAGGGAGTGCTCGCCGACGGCATCACAGTTACCTTCAGGTGCGTTGATGAGGGCAATACCCCTTTCCCTGGCAAAGGCCTCGTCGATATTGTCCAGACCTGCGCCTGCCCTGGCTACAAACTTCAGCTTTTGGGCTTTAAGAATCAGTTCCCTGTCGATAAGGAACTTTGTCCGTACGGCGATCCCGTCATAGTCACCGATAATGTCCAGGGTTTCGGCCCTGGTAATGAGTGGCTGGTCATCGACCTGGTAGCCCATTGCGGCTGCATTTTCCTTAAATACAGGGTGAAGATCGTCTACGATGAGTATTTTTCCTTTGGTCATTTGCTATTGATTGAGCTGGGTAAGATGCTGAGTGAGTGTGATGAAGTCATCAACAGACAATTGCTCGGCCCGCTTTTCAAAAAAGGGATGGTTGTCCATCTTATCTTTAGGGAGCACCGCCGACAGGGCATTCCGTAAGGTTTTACGGCGCTGGTTGAAGCCCGCTTTTACGGTGCGCCAGAACAGCTTCTCATCACAGGGTAGTGTATGGACCTCGTTCCGGCTGAGCCTGATGACGCCTGAGTTTACTTTTGGCGGCGGGTTGAAGGTGCCCGGTTTAACGGTAAATAGGTATTCGATATGGTAATAGGCCTGAATGAGGACGCTCAGGATGCCATATTCCTTGGTGCCTGGCTTCGAGGCACAGCGTTCAGCAACTTCCTTCTGGAACATCCCGACCATTTCCACAACCCTGTCCCTGTTGTCCAGTATCTTGAACAGGATCTGAGAGGAGATGTTGTAAGGAAAATTTCCGATAACCGCGAACTTCCCGGGAAAAATGGTGCCCAGGTCGAGCTGAAGAAAATCTCCGTGGATGAGCCGGGTACCCAGTTGCGGATATTTTTGTTGCAGAAAGGCACAGGACTCTGCGTCGATATCGATGAGATGGGTTTCCAGTTCTGTCCTTTCGAGCAGGAAATCGGAAAGGATACCCATACCGGGACCGACTTCAAGGACCTGCTTGTACTGGCTGGTATGCACCAGGGCATTGACGATCCTGGCCGCAATATTCTTATCTGTAAGAAAATGCTGCCCTAAATGCTTTTTTGCCTTGACCAAACTCATATCCCGATTTGTTAATGGCTGCAAAATAAGGAAAGTTTTACCAGTATAGGACCAACATTAGGGTGGAATTCTGTAATTTGCGCTAAATTTCTGGTCGGATTATGAGCAATAAAATTAAAATCGGGATAAGTACAGGAGATATCAACGGGATCGGAATGGAGGTCATCCTCAAGACTTTAGCCGAGGCTAGCATACTGGAATATTGTACACCCATTGTGTACGGGCACACTAAAGTTGCTTCGTATCACCGCAAGGCACTGGGTATAAACGATGTGACCTTTAATATCATTACCGAGGCCGAAGCGGCCAGTGCCAAAAAGCCCAACCTGATCAATTGCTGGGAAGAAGATGTGAAGATAGACCTCGGGACAGCCAATGAAACTGGTGGAAAGTACGCGTTGCTGTCACTGGAGAGGGCAACGGACGATCTGGTAAAAGGGCATATTGATGCGCTCGTAACTGCTCCGATCAACAAAAACAACATACAATCGGAAACTTTCACGTTTCCGGGACATACAGAATACCTGCAGCAAAGAAGCGGTGGCAATGATGTGCTGATGTTCATGATCACCGACAACTTAAAGGTAGGCGTAGTGACGGGGCATATCCCGGTAGAAAAGGTGGCCCAGAGCGTAAGCAGGGAAAAGATCGTGAAAAAGCTGATGATGATGAACGAAAGCCTGAAGAAGGACTTCTGGATCGGGAAGCCAAAAATAGCGGTACTTGGGCTGAACCCTCATGCAGGCGACAACGGCCTTCTGGGTACGGAAGAAGAAAAGATAATTATCCCGGCCATACAGGATGCCTTCGATAAAGGGGTGATCTGTTTTGGCCCCTACCCTGCTGACGGCTTCTTCGGCAACGGCACCTATAAGCAGTTTGACGCGGTGCTGGCCATGTATCACGACCAGGGCCTGGTCCCGTTCAAAACCATTGCTTTTGGCACAGGCGTAAATTTTACGGCAGGGCTGAAATTTGTACGCACCTCACCTGACCATGGAACAGGTTATGATATCGCAGGTAAAAATCTTGCCAACCCTTCTTCTTTTGCAGAAGCGGTTTACTCGGCCATACATATCGTGAAACGCCGGAGGGAACAGGAAGCGATGTTGTCCAATCAGCTGAGGGGCGGCGGAAAAGTGGTGGAAACGGCCTTCGACCTTAAGGACGATGCGAGCTAGCATTTTTTAAATAACATTTTAGGATTATTAAATTAATCCTTACATTTGCGGGCTAAAATTTTGTTACAATTGAAAGCTTTAAAACAATTTTCAATACCGTTTACCGGCTTAAAAATTGGCAAACATCAGTTTGATTTCGAGATTGATAACAATTTTTTTGACGCTTTTGAGTACTCCCTTGTAAAAAAGGGCGACCTGAAAGCTGAGGTTGAGCTGGACAAACAGGAAACCATGCTGATCCTGCAGTTCCGTATAGACGGAACGATCGTGCTGGATTGCGACAAGTGCCTGGCAGCGTTCAATTCACCGGTGAGCATCCGTGAGCGGCAGATCGTAAAGTTTGCCGAGGATGAACTGCAGAGCGATGACCTGGAAATCATCGTACTGCACAAGAAGGAGACTGAAATTGATATTTCAGGGCTTATCTACGAGTTCATCACTGTTGCCGTTCCTTACGTTAAGTTCTGTGAGGAAAACGGGGACGGACAGCAATGCGATCAGGAAATGATTGCAAGGCTGGAAAGCCTGTCAACGGGCGCACAAAAGGAAGAAGAGGAAACAGATGAGGACCCGAGGTGGGACGCATTAAAGAAATTAAAATAAAATAATTAAATAAACTAGCAATGGCACATCCAAAACGCAAGGTTTCTAAGAGCAGAAGAGATAAAAGAAGAACGCACTATAAGGCAGATGCCCCTTCTCTGGCAACATGCCAGACAACTGGTGCGATCCATGTCCCACACCGCGCTTATAACGTTGACGGCAACCTGTATTACAACGGTAAACTGGTTATTGAAAACACCTCTATAGGTTAATTTTTCTAAAAAATAGTTTGTGTTTTAAGTCATCTAAAGGTTAACTTAGGGACTTGAACGAGGGCCCAAAATCCTCTGCGCAAACTGATTTTTACTATGAAAATAGGTCTCGATATAATGGGCGGGGACTATGCTCCCAAAGCAAATGTTTTGGGAGCAATAGCAGCCCATCCATTGTTATCACCGGATGAGCAGATTGTGCTGATCGGTGACACCAAACAGATTAAACCGCTGATATCAGAGAACGGTTTTGATCCCGGCCTTTTCGAGTATATTCATACTGAAGAGGTCATCGGTATGGGCGAGCATCCGACCAAGGCTATCGTACAAAAGCCTAACTCCAGCATTTCAATAGGGTTCGAAATGCTGAAAAACGGCGAACTGGATTCTTTTGCCAGCGCCGGTAACTCTGGCGCCATGCTTGTTGGTGCGGTATTCAGTGTAAAAACGATACCCGGCATCATCAGACCCTGTCTTACCACTTTTCTTCCTAAACTGAGCGGCGGCATAGGCCTTATGCTGGATGTTGGCGCAAACGCAGACTGCAAACCTGATGTGTTGCTGCAGTTTGGCGTCCTTGGCAGCCTGTATGCAGAAAATGTAATGCACATCAATAATCCTAAAGTCGCGCTGATGAATATCGGCGAAGAAGATGAGAAAGGCAATATGCTGAGCATGGCCACTTTCCCGTTGATGAAGGAAACCAAGCTTTTCAATTTTGTGGGAAATGTGGAAGGGAGAGACCTTTTCAATGATAAGGCAGATGTTGTGGTATGTGACGGCTTTACGGGCAATGTGATGCTTAAGCTTGCAGAATCTTTTTATGTATTGACCCTGAAGAGGGGGCTGAAGGACGAATTCTTTGACCGTTTCAATTATGAAACCTATGGCGGCAGTCCTGTTCTTGGTGTAAATGCACCGGTTGTTATTGGCCACGGCATATCGAGCCCCATGGCCATAAAAAATATCATACTACAATCTAGGGATATGGTAACCACCGGCCTGGTGGGTAAGATACAGGCCGCATTTAATAATTAAAAGATAAGATGAGTAAAATTCACGCTGCGATTACTGCGGTTAATGGTTATGTTCCTGAGTATGTATTGACGAACAAGGAACTGGAATCTATTGTGGATACGACCGACGAGTGGATAACGACCAGGACCGGGATAAAAGAGCGCAGGATACTGAAGGGGGAAGGTCTGGGCACATCTGATCTTGCTGTTGAGGCGGTGAACGGCCTTCTGAAGAAACGCGGCATCGGTGCCGAAGAAATAGAACTCATCATCTTTTGCACGACAACTCCCGATATGCCCTTCCCTGCCACGGCGAATATCCTGGCAGATAAGGTCGGTGCGAAGAATGCCTGGGGATATGACCTGCAGGCAGCCTGTTCGGGTTTTATCTTTGGTCTCGCTACGGGTGCGCAGTTCATTGAATCCGGAAAGCATAAAAAGGTGCTGGTTATAGGTGGAGATAAAATGTCTTCCATCGTAAATTATAATGACCGTACGACCTGCATTATTTTCGGGGACGGTTGCGGAGCGGTTTTACTGGAACCTGATGCGGAAGGCTACGGGGTGATGGATTCCATACTCAAGACCGACGGATCTGGCATGCAGTTTCTACACCAGAAAGCGGGAGGTTCGGTAAGGCCCGCCTCTCATGAAACGGTAGATAACCATGAACATTCGGTTTACCAGGAAGGCCAGACTGTATTTAAGTTTGCGGTAACCAAAATGGCTGATGTAGCTGCTGAGATCATGGACCGCAATGGCCTGGTCTCAGAAGATGTCGCATGGCTGGTGCCACACCAGGCAAACAAACGGATCATTGATGCGACGGCTTCCAGAATGGGCGTGGGACCCGAAAAGGTGATGATCAATATTCAGCGCTACGGAAACACCACCAATGGTACGATACCGCTTTGCCTGTGGGAATGGGAGAGTCAGCTGAAAAAAGGAGACAATATTATTCTTGCCGCGTTTGGCGGTGGCTTTACCTGGGGCTCTGTCTACTTAAAGTGGGCTTATTAGTCACATTTATCATAATTATATCATACATTCGTTGATTCTAAACACATTGTTTTCTTAATAACACCAAAAAATGGATATTAAACAAATTCAGGAACTCATTAAATTTGTTTCTCGTTCGGGAGTAAATGAAGTGGCTATTGAGCAGCAGGACTTCAAGATAACAATAAAGACCAATCAAACACCTACTGTTGTTCATGCGACAGTTCCGGTTGCGGCTCCGGTTCCTCCTGCAGCAGCCCTGGCGGCAGCACCGCAAGCGGTACCGGCTACAGCGGAAACCAAGTCTGCAGCCCCTTCGGCAGCTGAAGATACTTCTAAATACATCACCATCAAATCTCCGATGATCGGTACTTTCTACCGCTCTTCAAGCCCTGAAAAGCCGTCTTTTGTGAATGTAGGCGATGAAGTTTCTGCCGGAAAGGTAATCTGCATCATCGAGGCGATGAAACTGTTCAATGAGATTGAAAGTGAAGTGTCCGGAAAGATCGTAAAGGTGCTTGTTGATAATGCTTCTCCTGTAGAGTATGATCAGCCTTTATTTTTAGTAGAACCGATTTAATATTGCCGCAGGCAAACTGCACGATATCAACTAAACTATGTTTAAAAAAATATTAATTGCCAACAGGGGCGAGATCGCTTTGCGTATCATCCGGACCTGTAAGGAAATGGGTATTAAGACGGTAGCTGTATATTCTACTGCCGACAGGGAAAGTTTACACGTCCGTTTCGCTGACGAAGCGGTATGTATCGGCCCTCCTCCCAGCAAGGACTCTTACCTGAGCATTCCTAATATCATCTCTGCCGCGGAATTAACCAATGCTGATGCGATCCATCCCGGATACGGGTTCCTGTCTGAGAATGCAAAGTTCTCTTCCGTCTGCCGTGATTACGGTATTAAGTTTATCGGTGCTACACCGGAGCAGATCAACGCAATGGGCGACAAGGCTTCTGCCAAGGACACCATGAAAAAAGCCGGTGTACCTACCATTCCGGGTTCTGAAGGTTTGCTGGAAAGTGTGAAAGAAGGCATAAAGCTGGCGAATGAAATGGGCTATCCGGTAATCCTTAAGGCGACTGCAGGTGGTGGCGGCCGCGGCATGCGGGTGATCTGGAAGGATGAAGATTTCGAGAATGCATGGGACAGCGCCCGTCAGGAATCTGGAGCTGCATTTGGAAATGACGGCCTGTACCTTGAGAAATATATCGAAGATCCCCGCCATATTGAAATACAGATTATCGGTGACCAGTACGGAAAGGCTTGTCACTTATCTGAACGTGACTGCTCAATACAACGCAGGCATCAGAAGCTGGTAGAAGAGGCTCCCTCTCCGTTCATGACGCCAGAGCTTCGCGAGAAAATGGGTGAAGCTGCTGTTAAGGGCGCAATAGCTGTTCAGTACGAAGGCGCGGGTACCATCGAGTTCCTGGTAGACAAACACCGCAATTTCTATTTTATGGAGATGAATACCCGTATTCAGGTAGAACACCCGGTTACTGAAGAAGTGATTAACTATGACCTGATCAAAGAGCAGATCAAGGTAGCTTCCGGTGTTCCGATCTCCGGAAAGAATTATATGCCGGATATGCATGCGATCGAATGCAGGATCAATGCAGAGGACCCGTTCAATGGCTTCAGGCCCAGCCCGGGAAAGATCACCAACTTCCATTCTCCCGGCGGTCATGGTGTCCGTGTGGATACACACGTATACTCAGGCTATCAGATTCCGCCTAACTATGACTCAATGATTGCCAAACTGATCTGTGTAGCGCAGACGCGTGAAGAAGCGATCAGCACCATGGAGCGTGCATTAAGTGAGTTTGTAATAGAAGGTATCAAGACAACGATCCCTTTCCATCTGAAGTTGATGAAGGACCCGAATTTCAGGGCAGGTAACTTTACCACCAAATTTATGGAGACTTTTGAATTTTCAGAATAGCATCAAAATAGGTACGAATTCTAACATTTAAAACGCAAATACCATTCTAAATAAAACAGAATGGTATTTTTGTTTACAAATAAGATACATGAGCAACTCAAATAAAAGAGACCTGATCGGGGCCATAAAGGAAAAAGGAAAGAACCTGGAAGCGGAAATGTCCTTCTTTGATCATATTGACGTACTCAGGAAGCATTTGCTCCGTGCGCTTGCCGTAGTCTTTGTCCTGACACTCGGAGCCTTTTACTTCACGGATTTCATTTTTAACACAGTAATCATGGGGCCTAAAAATCCTGGTTTCTGGACTTACCGAATGATGTGCAAACTGGTGGAAATGTTCCCGCAGCTGGGCCCGGACTTCTGTATCACCAAGATCGATGCAAAGATCATCAATACCGAAATGGCCGGACAGTTTACCTTACAGTTAAACTCATGTGTGATGGTAGGCATCGTACTAGGTATCCCCTATCTGCTGTTTGAGCTCTGGCTTTTTGTGAAACCAGCGCTGCATGACAATGAACGAAAATCTGCCAGTGGCTTTGTTGCCTTTGCTTCGGTTTTATTTTTCGTAGGTATACTCTTTGGCTATTACATCGTATGTCCGCTTTCGATCAACTTCCTGACTAATTTTACAGTAAGCCCGGATATACAGAATACGTTTACAATAGATTCCTATCTGTCATCTGTAATGACGCTCACACTCGGATCTGGTGTGATCTTCCAGCTGCCGGTAATTATCTTTATTCTCTCAAAGCTGGGGATAATGACTCCGGCATTTATGCGCTCAAGCAGAAGATATGCTATCGTAATTATTCTGATCGTAGCGGCGGTAGTAACTCCTACCGCTGATCCGTTTACCATGATGGTGGTAGCCACGCCGTTATTTGTGCTTTATGAAATGAGTATCTACATTTCGGCAAACATAGAACGTAAAAGAAATAAAGCACTAAAATAACATGTCAACAGAAAAGATAAAAATTGCCATTGGGGCAGACCATGCCGGATTTGAATACAAGGAGCTGTTACGTGAGTATCTTGCAGATTATGAAGTAAAGGACTTCGGGACCTATTCGCCGGATTCCGTGGATTACCCCGACTTTGCCCATCCTGTAGCCTCGGCTGTGGAGAATGGGGAATTTACCTTTGGTATTCTGGTCTGCGGAAGCGCCAATGGCGTAGCAATTACGGCAAACAAACACCAACAAATCCGTGCTGCCATTTGTTGGCTCAATGAATTGGCCGCGCTGGCCAGACAACATAACAATGCAAACGTGTTGTGCATACCTGCGCGCTTCGTTTCAGAAGATCTGGCAAAACAGATGGCCGATACTTTTATAACTACTGCCTTTGAGGGTGGCCGGCATGCGGGCCGTGTCGGAAAAATATCCTGTTAGCGATGAAAAAAGCACTTTTGTACTCGGTTGCCGGACTGTTGCTAAGCGCAACGGCAGTTGCACAGAATAAAACCGCGATTAAGTTTAGTCAGACGATCAACAAGGACAATGCCTATAAGCACCTTTCTGTTCTGGCTTCTGACGAGTACGAAGGCCGGGAGACGGGTACTCCCGGAGGCTGGAAAGCAGCCGATTATATCCGGGAGCATTTCAGAGCAGCGGGGCTGAAGGGACCGGTAAGCGGTGGATATTTTCAACCGGTGGATATGGCAAAGTTTGAACTTTCCCAGGTACTTACTGTCGATGGTGACCCTGCAGAACCCCTGAAGGATTTTTATGTGAATCCGCAGATCGTTTTACCTAAAGGCTTTACGCTGAGTGTCCCTTCAGTTCTCTTCGGCGGATATGGGCTCGTAAAGGAAGGTTATGATGACTTTCAGGGTAACGAAATTTCCGGAAAAGTGGTCATGATCCTGAAGTCAAGGCCTTCGGGAGAGCAAGGTGGTGAAGCTTTACCTGCATTGAACGCCCGCCTGAAGTATCTGGCAGCGCATCAGGCAGCCGCAGTCCTTGTTGTCGACCCCCAGGTGGATGATATGCCGGATAATCTTAAAAGATACCTGCAGTCCGAACAGCTGGTGATGAAGAGTAAGGAATACCTGGAGACATTGAATAGCACCCAGCCCACGCCTGTAATCAATATAGGAAGTGCCATTGCAGATAAGATTCTTGGTGTCTCCGGATCTGGGCTCGCGGCCCTGAGGGCAAAGCTGGCTGAAGGTAAAACTGCTGCAACGGAAGTCAGGGTGCCTTTGAGCATTTGTGCCGGCAAAAAGGAAAATAAAGTAAGGGCAGAAAATGTTCTGGGCTTCCTGGAAGGCAGTGATCCTAAGTTAAAACATGAAGTACTGGTCATTACAGGACATTATGACCATATCGGTATAAATCCGGACGCCAAAGGAGACGATAAGATCAATAACGGTGCCGATGACGACGGTTCGGGGACGACTGGCGTACTGATGATCGCCGAAGCATTTGCAAAGGCAAAAAAAGCGGGGTACGGTCCTAAAAGAAGCATTTTGTTCATGACGGTGACCGGCGAGGAAAAAGGATTGCTCGGATCGGAGTGGTATTCTGAAAACCCGGTCTTTCCACTGGAAAAAACCATTACCAATTTAAATATTGATATGATCGGCCGGGGGGACAAGGAGCGTGCCCAGGACAATAACTTCGTATACATTATCGGATCTGACATGCTGAGTTCTGACCTCGACCGGATCGGGAAAAAGGCGAATAAGGATTACGTGAACATTAAACTGGACGAGAAATACAACAACCGTACTGATCCTAACCGGTTTTATTACCGCTCTGACCATTATAACTTTGCCAAACATGGCATTCCGGTCATCTTTTATTTCAACGGGGTTCATGAGGACTATCACCAGCCTGGAGACGAGGTGAGCAAGATCGACTTTCCAATGCTTGCAAAAAGGAGCCGGCTGGTATATTTTACCGCCTGGGAACTTGCGAATGCTGCGAAACGCCCGGCAGTAGATAAGAATGAGGATGGCAGTCCTAAGAAATAGGGGTTTTGAATAATAAATAGAGCTATGACGAAGATTGCTGAAGATTTTTTGATAAAGGCGGATGAGAAGGCTTTCGACGCGGGGCACCGCAAAACCATCAACTATAATATCGGCAGGTATAATATGGCTGTCGAACGCGGTCTGTCTAAATTTGAGAATCTGGAAAACTCCAAAAAGAAGGCGCATGTGATCAAATGGCGGGTCATGGAAAACCTGGACAAATACCTGCCGGAATTTGAGGCAAATTTCCAGCGGCGGGGTGGTAAGGTGATCTGGGCTAATGATGCCGCTGAGGCACAGAAAGAGATCCTGAACATTATCAACAGGGTTGGCGGCAAGACCGTCATCAAGTCAAAATCGATGACCACCGAGGAGATACACATCAATGACTTCCTGGAAAAGCAGGGTATCGAATCGCTGGAAAGTGACCTCGGGGAATATATTGTGCAGCTTTTGGGTCAGCCTCCTTACCATATCGTAACACCGGCCATGCATCTTAGCAAGGAGGAAATTGCAAAGGTATTCCACGATAAGTTCGGCACTCCCCTGGATTATACACCGGAGCAACTTGTACAAAAGGCACGTGAGCTCCTGAGGGAAAAATACCTGAGGGCAGATGTTGGAATCAGCGGCGGAAATTTTCTGATAGCGGATACCGGAAGTATTGCTTTAACTGAAAATGAGGGGAATGCCCGGCTGTGTACCACTTTCCCAAAGGTACATATCGCTATTGTAGGTATAGAAAAGATAATTCCTTCAATAGCTGATCTAGACTTATTCTGGCCCTTGCTGGCCAGTCATGGCACAGGTCAAAACCTGACCGTTTACAACAGTATCCTGAGTGGCCCGAGACAGCCTGGAGAGACGGATGGTCCGGAAGAAATGTATGTGCTCCTGCTGGACAACGGCCGCTCGAATCTCCTGGCACAAAAGGAGCAGCGACAAGGCTTGTATTGCATCAGGTGCGGCGCTTGCCTGAATGCATGCCCGGTTTATAAAAACATCGGCGGGCATACTTATGACACCACTTACAGCGGTCCGATCGGATCAGTAATCACGCCCCATTTTAAGGGGATGAAAGATTTTAAGCACCTGAGTTATGCGTCCAGCCTCTGTGGGAAATGTTCTGAAGTCTGCCCGGTAAAAATAGACATCCACAAGATGCTGCTGCTCAACAGGCGGGACGCCGTCAAGGCGCATGAAAACACCAAAATAGAAGATATTGGCTGGAAAGCATGGAATGTGGGTATGCAAAAACGATCGCGAATGGATGCTGTGGGCGGCAAGATCAAGAATTTCCTGTTGAAGTACCTGTTCAAAAGAAAATGGGGCAAATACAGGGACATGCCTGTCGTTGCGGAAAAGTCATTTGCGCGTCAATGGACGGAAAGGAACAGTTCCTCAGACGATAATTCCGGCGAAACCTCTGCCAGCGGATTAAAAAGATAGGTATTCCCGTTATCCAGGGACACGCAGCGGTAGCGTTTCCTGAGGCGCTCTCCTTTTCTGAACCTTCTGCCATCCTTGATTTTGAATATGGCATTTGCAGGCAGCTCTTCAAGTCTCTTAGCGTCTTCCTTCCCGAAATCGTAGGCCTTCAGTGCACGTGAAAGCCTCAGGTCGGTGCAACTTGCCGCAGCGGGGTTATTCAGGTAATGATGGATGGCCACCCGGATATCCTCGGGGAATATATCCTGGTTCAGAAAAGGTACCATCATGCGTTTGAAATTACGTTTCCATTCGTCTCCATGTGGTTTTACCTTATTTTTATATTCATTCCATGTCAACAAATGGGCAAACTCATGTACTGTGGTAACCAGGAACGCATAGGAATTGAGGTCATTGTTCACCGAGATCTTATGACCTTCACCCCTGAACGGGTGCCTGTAGTCCCCAAGTTTGGTTCTCCGGTTACGCGATATCTTAAATTCACATTGGAAATAATCTATCCAGCGTGCGATTACAGGGGCTGCCCCCGCAGGCATGTACTGCGCCAGGATATCTTTCTTTTCCATGAAGCCAATATAAGTAATTACTTCAAAAGCTGATAAGCAATAAGGCTGGCTACATAGGCAAGCGTTGTCATGTAGACCAGCTGAATAACCGGCCACTTCCAGGACTTGGTTTCACGGTATACGATTGCAACGGTACTCATACACTGCATGGCAAATGCGTAGAACAGCATCAGTGAGAAAGCCGTTGCAAAGGTAAACACCGGCAGCCCGGTATCCGGATCACGCGCGCCACGCATTTTATTGCGGATGGTATCTACTGCATCGTCGCCCTCTACGCTATAGATTGTTGCCATAGTACCTACAAAAGCCTCTCTGGCAGCAAATGAAGTGATCAGTGCGATACCGATCTTCCAGTCAAAACCGAGTGGCCTGATGACCGGCTCAATCACGTGTCCAAGAATGCCTGCATAGGAATTTTCCAGACGCTCGGCAGCTTTATCCCTTTCCAGTGTACTGATCAGCACGCTGTCCTTTCCAGCCTCAATAGCCGTATACTTCCGGTCTATTTTTTCAAATCTATCTGAAGGCCCGTACGTAGCCAGTACCCATAATACGATGGATATGGCAATAATAACCTTTCCGGCTTCAAAAACAAATGTCTTCGACTTCTCATACATCGTCAGCAATACATTACTCCATCTCGGCATACGGTAAACCGGAAGCTCCATGATAAAATAAGAGCGTTCTTTCGCTTTGACAATCAGCTTCATCACATAGGCCACAACTACAGCCGCAAGGATACTGATCACATACATAGCCATCAGCGTGAGGCCCTGCAGGTTAATAAATCCCCAGACATTTTTCTCCGGGACCACCAGCGAGATCAGCAGTGTATAAACAGGAAGCCTGGCAGAGCAGCTGACCAGCGGAACAACCATAATGGTGATGATTCTGTCCTTCCAGTTCTCAATGTTCCTGGCACTCATAATAGAAGGCACGGCACAGGCCAGACCACCGATCATCGGCACGACGGATTTACCGCTTAATCCGACCTTGCGCATGATCTTATCCATCATAAAGGTAACCCTGGCCATATAGCCCGTATCTTCCAGGATCGAAATGAAGGCAAACAAAATGGCAATCTGCGGAATAAAGATCACGATACCCCCCAGGCCGGCTACAATACCGTCCAGCAGCAGGTCTGTCAGTATACCTTCCGGAAGGTGCCGATGACCATATTCGGTGAGCCATACAAACGTATATTCGATCAGGTCCATTGGATAGGACGACCAGGAAAAAATAGAGTTGAAGATAAAGAAGAGGATGGCGATAAATATAATGAAGCCCCAGAAGCGGTTGGTCAGTATGGTGTCCAGCCGGTCGCTCGTGGCAAATTTACGTTTCGCCCCGGTATCTGTAATGACACCGCTCAGCACCGACCCGAGATACCGGTAACGGGCAATCGTCTCAGCGGCCTGTAGTGCCGAAGATTCAAACACATGTTCTGTCCTGATTTTTTCCAATGCAGCGTGCTGTTCCGGACTAAGCAGGTTTAATGACTGGTGCTGGTGGAGCAACTGCAGGGCAAGGTAGGCATTGTCTGTAGCCAGTATCTTTTTCGCTGCTTCGATAGCAAGCGGAGCAATGGTATGAAGGTCTGCACCCGGAGCCTGTGTAGGGATCTTGTTGGTGTTACTGATGGCCTGCTTCAACTGATCGAGGCCGATATTGCTCCTGGCCGATATCGGGACTACCCGGACGCCCAGTCTTTCGGAGAGTTTATCGACATTGATGTCAATTCCCTCCTTCGTGGCCATATCGGTCATGTTCAGCGCCAATATCAACGGTATGCCCAGATCTGCTACCTGGGTGTACAACAATAAATTTCTCCTGAGGTTAGTGGCATCTGCTACTACAACGATAATATCGGGATGATTTGGGCTGTTCCGATCGGCCAGCACCTGCAGCACGATCTTTTCATCGCCGCTTTTGGGATAAAGGCTATAAGTGCCCGGAAGATCGGTAACCTCTGCCTGCCTGCCGTCGGCAAGCCGGGTATAACCTACTTTCTTATCAACCGTAATGCCTGGAAAATTACCAATTTTCTGGTTTAATCCAGTAAGCAGGTTAAAGAGCGTAGATTTCCCGGTATTCGGGTTTCCGACTAATGCAATTTTTAAATTATCCGCCAACTTATTGTTCGATTATAATAATAGATGCTTCGCTTTTGCGCAGACAGAGCTGATAGCCGGATACCCGGATCGCAATCGGGCAGCCCATAGGCGCAAACCGCTCCACTTCCACCTGTTCGCCGGGAAGACACCCCATCTCCATCAGTTTGACCGACATTTCAAGATCAGTGAAGGATACGATGGTTGCGCGTTCTCCCGGATTTAGCTGTGAAAGTTTCATCTTTTTATCAGGTATAAATAAAGCGGCAATTTAACCTTTATCTATAATAATTCCAAATAAGAGTCCGGATAATCAGCGTGCGGGAGTTGAAGCTGTTGCCGGAATTTGCCGATAGCTTACCTTAGGGCATTTACATCCCGGTCTGAACAGCCCGCAACCGGACAGCATAGCCGAGGATAACAGGATGGCAAGTAAAATGGCTGATTTTCTCATGTGTCGTTACCGTTTCTCGTAATTGAACAGGTGTAAAAGTACGAAACTGAACACACCCATGAAAACACCCACCATGTCGCAACCGAAATCCCACCACTCTGCAGACCGATAGGTAAATATCTTCCATTGCACAAGCTCGATAAAACCGCCCAGGGCAGCTCCGATGAGGATAACCTTAAAAATGGTCAGCGACCTGAAACTATAATTATGCTGGTACCTGATCTTACCAAAAAAAAGAAAAATGGTCAGCACATAGAAAAAGCCCAGGTGCACCATTTTATCGAATCCCTCAAAAAAAAAGCCTGATCCGGAGGTATCAGGCATTTTCATATTGCACATGACCAGGATAACGGCCGTCCAGAGAATGGCCCATATCTGGGATTTAATGCGTTCCAACATATTCATCGCTAAGCGCCGACCAATTCCTGGTAAGCCGCTGCGCTCAGCAGGCCATCCACACTGTCAAGATCGGCAACCGAGACCTTTACCATCCATCCTTTTCCGTAGGGATCAGAATTTACAAGTTCAGGATCATCATTAAGCTCAGCATTGAATTCCAGTACCGTAGCCGTTACAGGCATGAAAAGGTCAGAAACGGTCTTAACGGCTTCAACAGTACCGAAAACTTCATCCTTACCTACCTCGTCACCGACAGTATTGATGTCGATGTAAACAATATCACCCAGCTCACGCTGTGCGAAATCTGTAATGCCGATGTAGGCTTCGTTCCCTTCTACCCTGATCCACTCATGATCTCTGGTATACTTTAATTCTGCTGGAAAATTCATTTGTCTTATTTTATGTTGTTAAGTTAATTACTTATGCACGCGCCAAAGGTAAATAATCTGATAATCACTCACAATCTTAATTCAGCGTAATTCTTAAACTGAACCCGAAATTGCTGAAAGAAGTATTGAATGTCTGAGACGTGTAAGGCCTGGTAATATTGGAATCATAGAACAGGCGGATATTGAAGCGCTGGTTCAGGATATAATCTACACTTGGCCTGAAAGTAATGTTCTGCGAACCTGAAGATACCTCGGCCTCCGTGACATCCGGCCTGAAAATTACCATTTTGTTGTCCCTCACCGCTACATCCAGTTTAAAGTCCATGTTGTTGTCCATTTTCAGTCCCTTGAAAAGTCCGAAAGGAAACCTGAACTTATTGGTGCGGTAACCCAGTCCAAAGACGAGGTTGTTTTCAGAAAGCTGGGCCAGCTGGCTATTGGCGAGGCTAAGCCCCAGCATCCTCGACCTGCCCAGTTCAAAATTTGCCGTCAGGTTATTCTTGAACCGGGTATCGATTCCTACCAAGGGGGCAAACTGCTCGGCAATGGTTACCTGACTATATTGATAAACCGGCAAAAAGTTACCGTTAGCATCCCTTACACTGGAATATCCATTGGTCTCGCCATACCTGATCAGCGAATTGAAACTGTTTACACTGTATATGGAACGATAGGAATGCCTGATGTCTATTGAAGAGAAGCGATCGGCCAGGAACCCGATCCGGGTAAGGCCGCGGTAATTGAGCCGCCAGTTAGGCAAAGGAATCTTGGGGAATGCATTTAAACTTACCGATGAAGCATCTTTCCCGGTATAGGCCGCAATAAAGGCAGAAACGACAACATCCTGGGCATTCTTATCATAGCCATCGGCAAAACCTCCGGTGCTCCCGGAGGAATTTGGGTTTAATGTGCCCAGCCGCTGGGAAATGATCTCCCGGTTGGCCATGAACTGATTGAACAACCGGGAGACTGTACTGCCCGAATTTTCCGAAAATGCGGTGCGAAGGGTAATGAAAGATATACTGTAATCTCCCGTGGTATAGGGGCTTTGATTCTGGAATGCAGCGGCATCGGAATTATACCTCAGGTTTGAAGAAAAATTAAGTGTCCTGTTCTTAGTCGCTGTCAGCGTGATGGTCAGGTCCTTTAATGGCTCTACCAAGCTTGTGAAAGCCAGGTCTTCGCGCAGGGTATTGACATAAAGCTGGGTCTGTAAGCTATCCCTGGTGATCCAGCCACCAGCCAGGGCCTCGGCCCTGATGTCACGCTGGCTACCCAGTACAAAGGCCAGTCCCGGTGCTCCTGTTGCCTCATCCAGTCCAAAATAACTGCTCCTGGGCAGGAAGCCAGGCAGATAAATGCCCTTGTTCTCTACGTAGCTTCCTGTAATGTTCTTGATACCGGTTAACAGGCCCAGCAAGAATCCGGGCCCCGAGCCATCTTTACCGGCTTTCCGGATAAACCCAAATTTGTTATACAGGCTCGCAAAGTTCAGATTAGGGTTTACCTGTATGATCCTTGAATTCTGGATCGTATTGCCCAGGTTGATCTCCGGGTTCCTCAACGTCGACAGCGGTTCTGTCTGCCAGTTGAAATTCGTTCCGTAACGTGTGGCCACATTTACCCATTCCATACCCGGTATCTTATTGACCGGCAGGTTATAGGTAATGTTCATGGTATGGCTATAGTCTGTGGTACGCCCGAGCTTCTTCAGGTTTTCCCATACCGTATCGCGTTTCAAGCCGTTTACCCTGCCTTCAGGTTCATCTACTATGGAGTAATTGGTCGCGTCAAAATCAAGGGTCAGCGACCGCGTCAGGTTCCAGGAAATGCCATATACCCTGGTGATCAGAAAATTCTTGTTGAACGTGGTATTGACGGGTATTGAATTTGCGGGGTCATTGTTCCTCAGGCTGTTTTCTGAAAAATACCGCTCTACGTCAATCCTGAAGTTGATGGCGTTGGGCAGCAAGGTAAAATTAAAGTCCTTCAGAAGCGCCATCAGGTTGGACTTGATCAGTTTGCTGAAAGGCTGGTAGCTTTTCGATTGTCCTGCGTAATTATAGGCAAGAGACGCCCGGTAAGTTTCCTGGACATTATTCTGGTTGATAAAGTCCCGATGGTAGAACTTGGTATACGCATAACTGGCGTTGAGGTTTTCCACATCCCAGAGCTTCGGTCTTTTATCAGGGTCTGTCCGCTCCTTTCTCACATTCGTAAAACTGATGCTGTTACGTCTGGTATAATCCTGGGCATAATCCAGGATTTCTTTCTTCTGTGCCTGGGTTGCACCCTCCAGTGCGGTCTTCAATTCAATATCCGGCGTCCTGGGATCATACTGCGGTGTGCTGACCTGATTTGAATAACTGACGAACATCGGGATCTTTACCCCGCTCCGTTTAGGCAGCAGCATGCCCAGCTCCATACTGGAAGAAATATCAAAGAAGACGTTGTCGGCCCGGTTACGTTCGCTTACCCGGGATTCCAGCGAACCGAAACCGACGGTCGACTTACTTCCCGAAACATTAACGTCAGCAAAATCCGCAAGCTGTGCGTTCATCCTTGCCGTAGCGGCCCATCCGCCACGTTCGTCGAAGTGTGTCAGCCTGAGTTCATTGAACCATACCACCGCGTTTTTATCCAGCCCGTCATCTCCGACCGGGCTCGCACCGTTACGGAGCGGATTCTTGATCCCCAGCATATACACCCGGACCTTACTCATATCCGGCTGGCCCTTAATGGTGATTTTTTTCCCGTTCACCACGTAATCAAAAGGAATATTCACCGGCCAGGGCTGACCGTTCAGCAAGGCCCTGTTCCTTTCAATCTTTGCCTTCTGAAACAGCTCCAGCGCTATATCCAGTTTGTTCTGGTCGGGCCATATCGCATACGGGTCACTGGTTCCCGGATTGGTTACTTTGAGCGGCTGCGAATACTCATAATAATTGTCCTGGTTGTCCGTCCCTATCCTGAGGAACGCATGTACATCATTGTCATTCAAAGGGGAATTGCCCAGTGCCTCCAGGTGTACATACATTTCCAGGCGCTTGTAAGAACGAAAATCATTGATCGCCGTCTTGAACGTTGCCCGTCCGTAACCGTCGCGAAGATTTTTCACAGTCACTGCAAGCGACTGCTCATTCTGCCTGGTATCACCACGGTAATTGGTAAAATCCCTTTCACGCTCTATTCCGGGAGGCAATACGTAAGGGATCGGCGTACGTTTACCATTTTCCTCAATATTGACAGTGGCCACTTCAATGGTAGAATTATCGGGAGCGGCCGGGACCAGGCTCTGGTCTGCAATGACCTTATCGGCATCATTAGCGGCGTTGTATTGCCGCCATTCGCCGCGCACCAGCTGTATCTTTCCGAAACGGAGTACAGCGGTATCGGTGAAATTGGTCATGAACAATCGCAGGAAGCGGATTGATTTAAAGTCTTGTATATTGCCTACCCGCTGCTGGTATTGTGCCAGAGGTATCCTGATCTGGTACCAGGTCACCGGCTGCGTCGTGCCATTGGCCAGTTTAACCTGCGAGGTCACCTTATCCGTTACAAAGTTCTGCCCTACCATGAGGTCTCCCGGACGCATGGAAACTTTATACTGGAAGTATTCGTCGCTTTGGGTCATGTTATTATCTCTGTTCACGTCTTCTCCGTCCGGCAGGGAAGTAGAAGCAGAATTTTCTACGCCAAAGTCTTCCTGGCTCTGCTGCGGCGTCTTGGCATTACCTTCGGTGCCATTATAACGCTGATAGCGTTGCAGGATACCTGCGTTGGCGGCATCGAGTTCCCTGCTCCGGTAATAAGAATAATCATCGGAAGAGGGGTCATTATCCAGGGCTGCGGCAGCGTCGGGGTTCAGCTGGGCTTTGATCTGAGCGATCTGCGCAGCGAATTTCACGCGCTCGTCCTGGTTAGATAAGCCGTCAAGGCCCACATCCTGTATCCGCCGCGCATTGGGGTCATTGTCAAACGCCTGGACCACCGGCTGTAGCTTGGGTACCCGGCCCCAGGAAGTTTCATCATATTTGGAAACATCGCCATCTGCAGGCAAACCATTTTCCAATGATTTACGGCCATCCTTTAAAATGTCTTCTGAAATGTTACCGATGTTGAAATACAGATCCCCACCCGCAGCATTGGGTTTATAGATAAAGGGGTCCATTACCCATAGCTCTATAAACTCAATGTTGAGTGCCTCAAAGTCGTTGGATTCGATCCTTCTGAACATGCCGCCCCATCTTGAACGGGGATTGTTCAGGGCGCCGTTTGCACCGAAACCGGTAGGCGTATAGTTATATGGTCCGCGTACCGTGGGATAAAAAGCGACATCGAGGGTGGGTAAGGTGATTGCCTGACCGGTACTGGTTTCCTTAAAGGGAAATACCTCCTGCTCAATGATCTCACGTACATAATGATTAGAAAGCTCGGCCCTGTTATTTCTGATGTTTGCAGGAGTAGTACTTGCGTTGCGGTTATAAAAGGTCGGGTCAATATTATAAAATGCGATCCTGGCCCGGTTATATCCGTAGCTCAGTTTATCGATGTCCTGCGATTCAGGGAACATTTGCGGCGTACCGGATATCTGCCATGGCACTGCACTTTTGAGGTCGATCACCGAACGGGAAGCCTCGAAATCGTCCAGGTAACTTGTTCCTCCTTTATCGCCGGCAAAATTCAATGCATTCGGATGCCCCGGCAGCAACTGGGCAAATTCTCCCGAGAAAGCGATGCTCGAAGGAGCCTTGGTAGAAATCAGTGGTAATTTATCCACCAGTCTTGTAAGGAATCTGGAAGGAGAGCTGTAATTCAGGTCAACACCCCAGATCGTATTGGAAATGGGTTCCTCACCGATGTTTACCTTAGGCGTCAGCGGCTTCTCCGAAAGGCTCATAAAAGTTCCGCCGAGATTCAGCTTGTTATTCACCTTATAATCAAGACGCGTACCGAACAAAGACCGTTGCTGAAGGCCGAAAAGCTCATTATTCTCCGTAGAGATCCTGATGGGCTGCCCGGACATCAGCACGCCTGTATTCAGTATCTTCACCCTTCCACCCTGGTAGTCTACAGTAAAGTCTGTACCTTCCTGCAATGGAATGGTCCCGGCAAACACCTTTACCGATCCTTCAGGTACGTTGATTGCATTCAGGCTAAATTCTGACGAAACCTCGGACTGGTAACTGCCTTTTATGATATAACGGTTCTGGTTCGTAAAAAGTTGCTGAGCGATCACTTTGGTAGAATCGTACAACGCAGTAAATGCATATCTGTCAGCCAGCGACTGTTCCGTCGGCAGGAACTGGTCAGCGAGGTCTTTACCAAAGGGTTCTATTACCGGGAATATGACCCGGCCGTTCAACGGATCTATCGTGACATAGCCACTGACCGTATTGGTCATTGCAGCCGCAGCCGTATTGTTGCCATTCAAACTGCCAGGTATTACGGACGATGCACCTAAAGCAGTGCTTGTATTTTCACCAAAGGGCCTGTTTTCTGCCTTAAAATCAAAGATACCATCGGGCCTGGCCTCATCCTGCTGGTTCAGACGGTCAAGTCCCGTTACCTGTATCCAGAGTTTGTCCTTCAGTGGTTTCCTGTCCTTGTCCAGTTTTTCGCCCTCGGTAATTACGGGGCGTTCGATACCAGTCCGCTCATCTATCCGGAAAATATCCAGTTTGAAATTCTGCGAACTGATCTGATATCCGCCGATTGAATAGATATTCTTCATCATCAGGTCCCAGGTCGGCAGATTCGTTTTTGTAGTTTCGTTTTTCAGCAATTTGGCATACAGTACTTTGGGGGCAGCCTGGTCAAAAGGGATATCCGTAGAAAATTCTCCCACCTGGTATTCCACTCCATTATAGGTGTAGCGATAAGCAACCGCAAGTACCTCGTCCGTGTTCAATGCGTTGTTCAGTGAAATATAACCCAGCTTCGGATGAAAAGTAAATTCCCTTTCGGTCAGCCTTCTTGCATAAGTCAGCTTAGCGAAGTTATCTGTCCCCCCCTTGCCCTGAAAGAATGAGATCACTGCATTGGAATTGGTCTGCCTGGCATCTGCTGGGAGCAGTTCCAACAGGTTGTTGGATGGTCTTGGAAAAGTAGGGTTTGTAAATCCGGAAGGGAGTGCAGAATACCCCGCACCCGAAAGCTGTGCAGTATTATAGGGTCTGTTCTCGCCCAGATCAATAAATCCCAGCACATCCCTGGAATCCTGGGTGCTTCCGGATTTATTGGTAATCCAGACCTCTATTTTTGTAATGATCACCCCTGAGGTAATTGTCGGCGGATTGGAAAGCGCCCGATTATAGTTATCTCTGAAATACTGGGCCAGGAAATAATGCTTATTCGCCTCGTAATTGTCTGCGCTCATCCTGTACTCGTTCTGCTGCGCCCCATTATTGATCTTTATCTCCCTTGACTGAGACTTCTGCTGGGTAAAGACGGAGTTTACCATCAGCTTGCCAAACTGCAGCTGTGTCTTGACACCGAAGAGCGCCTGCGTACCGTTGATCAGCGTAGTATTTAACGGGAGGCTCACATTACCTGCTTCAATCTTCTTAATAATATCATCTTCACCGCCGGTATAATCCAGTTTGATCTGGTTTTCGAAGTCAAACTGCGCTTCGGTATTGTAGTTCATATTGACCTTCATCTTCGTACCGATGTTGCCGATCACATCCATCTGTATGCGCTGATTGAAATCAAAATTTCCCTGTACCCGCTGCCGTTCATTGAACAGCGGGTTTTCATTCCGGTTGATGCGTCCCAGAAAAGTAAGCTCCGCTTCCCCCCTGGGTTGTATATCTATGGTCGTTCCCCCAAATATCCTTTCGAAAGCACGGCTGTTGACCTGCAAACTGGGGATTATCCCCGTTCGTCTCACCTCATTTACTTCCCGGTCAGAAAATTGCCTCCAGTTTTCCCGCTTGATCTCGCTGTTGATGAGTCGCTGATACTCTTCTACCGTCAGATACTGCGGTGGTCCATATAACCGGTCACCCACCAGCGTCCTGATGATATATCGCTTGTTCACTGCATCATACTCTACCGTTCTGCGAACATTTTCAGGTGTAGGATAAAAAGGGCTGTTCAGCGACCTGATGCCCAGACGCTGCTTCTCCCTGAGGCCGAATGGGTTTTTCACCGTATCACTAGGGGCTTTCACAGGATTGACCTGGGCATAAGCGCTTGCCCCGTAAAAACAGAGAGTGAGGAAGAGGGCCAGCGTTAAAAGATTTTTCAAGGGTAGAGTTAATTATAGATTTTTGAGGGCCAGTTTTATCATTTGTTCTACAGGGAGTTCAAGTCCTCCGGTTTTTATTACATTGTCGAGCACTTTTTCAGAGGCGGGTTTCGCAAAACCAAGCATGATCAAAGCAGAAAGCGCTTCTTCACGGGCAGTTGTTCTCAGCGGAGCCGCAATCAGCGAACCCTGACCTTCCTTCTTCAGTTTGTCCTGCAGCTCCAGCACCAGGCGCTGAGCCGTCTTTGCGCCAATGCCTTTGATTCGCTGGATCAGCGGCAGGTCTCCGGTGACGATCGCCGACTGTATTTCCACCGGTGTAATGGAAGACAACATCATCCGTCCTGTACCCGGCCCGATCCCGGAAACAGAGATCAGGTGCAGGAACAGTCGCCTTTCTCCCTCATCCGCAAAACCATAAAGCGTGTGTGCATCTTCCTTCACATGCAACCAGGTATATACTTTACAACGCTCATCATCACCGAGGTTACTGTAGGTGTTCAGCGATATGTTAATGTGATAACCAATGCCTCCGGCCTCAACAATAACGTAAGTGGGGCACTTAAAGGTGAGCCTGCCATCTATATATTCAAACATAACTACTTCTTAGAATCCTTTTTTAATCTTCCGCTCTTTTCAGGTGCCTGGTCCCTTTCCTTTCCCTGTGCATCCAATACCGCAATAGTGACCATATTCACTATTTCTCTTACCGAACTTCCCAATTGTACAATATGTACCGGCTTTTTAAGTCCCAGCAGGATAGGCCCTACTGCCTCAGCCTCACCCAGCTCCTGTAATAACTTGTAAGCGATGTTACCAGATTCCAGGTTAGGGAACACCAGGGTATTTGCCGGTGCATCTGCAAGTCTGCTGAATGGAAAATTATCCTGCATCATCGCACTGTTCATGGCGAAATTCGCCTGCATCTCCCCATCTGCTATAATATCCGGATGGCGCTCATGCAATATGCCGGTCGCCTTACGGACCTTTTCCGGAATGTCCCCGTCGTTGGACCCAAAATTTGAATAGGACAGCAAAGCGATCCGGGGCTGTATATTAAACCGTCTGACTGCCTTTTCCAGCAACAAGGTCAGATCAACCAGTTCTTCCGCAGATGGGTTCACATTGACTGTAGTATCGCCAAAAAAAACAGGCCCCTTTTTAGTCATCATCATGTACATACCCGCTACACGGTTTACACCGGGCTCGGTACCGATAACCTGCAGGGCAGGCTTAATGGTCGTGGCGTAATTCTTCGTAAGCCCGGAGACCAGGGCATCTGCATCCCCAAACTCTACCATAAAAGCACCGAAATAATTCCGGTCACGTAACAATTTAACTGCTTCCGTGAGGGTCACTCCGCGGCGCTGCCGCTTTCTGTAAAGTGCCTCTGCATATTTCGTTACCCTTTCCGGATCTTCAGCCGGATCGACGATCTGTACTCCTTCCAGTTCAAGCGCATTTTCAGCGATGATTTTTTCAATTGCAACGCGGTTGCCAAGCAGGATAGGAATCGCAATATGCTCATCCCTGACAATCTGGGCAGCCCTCAGTATTTTATAATTATCCGCTTCCGCAAATACCACGCGCTTAGGATCAGATTTTGCCTTGTTTGTAATGGCCCTCATGATCACATTCTCCCCGTCCAGCCTGCGCTCAAGTTCTTCCTGATAAGCATCCCAGTCTGTAATCTGCTTCCTTGCCACACCTGATTCGATCGCTGCCCGCGCCACCGCCATAGAAACATTGGTCAGCAGCCGGATATCCATCGGCTTTGGAATAATGTAATCTTTTCCAAACTTGATGTTATTCTGGTTATAAGCCATGTTGACCGCCTCAGGGACCGGCTTCTTTGCCAGTTCTGCAATTGCCCTGACGGCAGCAATTTTCATTTCCTCATTAATACCGGTAGCCCTAACATCCAAAGCACCCCGGAAAATATAAGGAAAGCCCAGTACATTGTTTACCTGATTAGGGTAATCCGAACGTCCTGTAGCCATGATCAGGTCCCTGCGTGAGTTTACCGCAAGTTCATAAGCAATTTCCGGATCAGGATTTGCCATAGCAAATACAATCGGGTTCTTCGCCATAGACTTCAGCATTTCACCATTTACACAATTGGCAGAAGACAAGCCGATGAAAACATCCGCATCCTTCATCGCCTCTTCCAGGGTATGCAGGTTCCTTAAGGTCGCAAACTCCGCTTTAACAGTATCGAGCTTTTGCCGGTCCGCACGGATTACACCTGAACGGTCACACATGACAATATTCTCCTTTTTTGCCCCAAGGGACACATACAGCCGCGTACAGGAAATCGCGGCGGCCCCCGCTCCGTTGACCACAATCCTGATCCGGTCCATTTTCTTTTTCTGAAGCTCACACGCATTTAACAATGCAGCGGCAGAAATGATCGCTGTACCATGCTGGTCATCATGCATGACCGGAATATTCATTTCCTCCTTCAGTCTCCGCTCAATTTCAAAACATTCCGGCGCCTTGATGTCTTCAAGGTTTATTCCCCCAAAAGTCGGCTCCAGCGCCTTAACCGTCCTTACAAAATCGTCTACACTGCGGACATCCAGCTCCAGATCAAATACATCGATATCGGCAAAGATCTTAAACAAAAGCCCCTTGCCTTCCATTACTGGCTTACCGCCTTCCGGGCCTATATCACCAAGTCCCAAAACAGCGGTCCCGTTGCTGATTACGGCTACAAGATTTCCCTTTGCGGTATATTTATACACATCCTCCTTATTTTCAGCAATCTTAAGGCAAGGTTCGGCTACTCCGGGAGAGTAGGCCAGCGTAAGATCCCTTTGGGAATTGGTGGGCTTTGTAGGGACAACCTCTATCTTTCCAGGTCTTCCCTGGGAATGATAGTCCAGGGCATCCTGCTTCCTGTTGGTTTTACTCATAGCGATTCAGATGTCAAGCAGCAAATTTACAATTCTTTTTAATTCGGGTTTTACCAAAAAGCGTCCGGTATCACTAACTCTTACGCCCCCGGAAATTGTCCTCGAGGTAAATCTTCAGCTTTTGACCGGGCATGATGGCAGCGGACCTTAATCCATTCCAGACCTTCAGATCCTGAACTTCAACATGGTATTTGTCCGCTATTACGCTCAGGTTCTGTCCCTTCAATACCCGGTGCAAAATAAAGGCAGGCTTTTGCTTTAACGGATTCCTGCGTTCGCTATCCATGTTTGCGGCCAGCAGCAGTTTCGCTTCTGCAGGATGTTCATCGCTGTTCAGTATCGCATAAACACGTGCGAAGGCTTCAAAGCCTGTCCTTGGTAAGACAAGTCGCTTAGGGGCATCGTTCGTCCCGTTAACCAGCTTCTTCTTATAAGAAGGGTTCAGGCTGCAAAGTTCGGCCTCACTAATCTCCAGCGTCTTCGCCAGATCAGGAATAGATACAAAACGGTTTACAAGAATAGTGTCCGTCTCCAGGCGGAAAGGAGCGGCGCGCTTGATGATCTCATGTTTATCTGCACAGTTCATCACATATAAAGCGGCGATAAAAGCCGGAACGTAGTTACGTGTCTCTTTTGGAAGATAGTTTCTCAATTCCCAGAAATCTGCGGTGTTGCCACGCTCCATAGCCCGTTTTACACAGCCCATGCCGCAATTATAGGCTGCAATCGCAAGCAACCAGTCACCCAGTTCCTCATAGGCGTCCCTGAAATAAGCCGCTGCTGCATAGCTCGCCTGTATGGGATCCCTGCGTTCGTCAACATAGCGGTCTATACTCAGACCGTAACCTCTGGCGGTTGTAAACATAAATTGCCAGAGTCCTGTCGCGCCTACCCTTGAAACCGCATACGGATCCATTGCAGACTCAATTACAGGAAGATATTTTATCTCCTCAGGAACATTATAACTTTTAAGTGCCTTGCTGAAAATCGGAAAATAATAGTCTGACAGGCCCAGCATCTTTCCAATCATCTCCTTCCGGCCCGCATAGATGTCTATGTATTCCTGAACATATTCATTATAAGACAAGGGTACCGTCGTCTGAATAGAATCCAGGCGTTTTTTAAAGACGTAGTGATAAGCGTTGAATTTCGGGACATCACCTACATCAGGCAGCGGAACGGTGTCGTTCAGGGTAAAGGATTGTTGGGCAGACGCAGAAAAGCCTAGCAGCACCAGGATACAATAGCATACCAGTAGTATTTTTTTGTTCATAGGCAGGCAGAGCGCTTTTGGTCTTTGTTTAGTTTACATACACGTTCATAAACTGATGCGCAAACGCAAGTAAGGTATCTTCATGAAAATGCCGTGCCATCAGCTGAATACTTAACGGCAAACCTTCCTGATTATTGTCCAGCGGCAAAGCTATTGCCGGAATACCTGTCAGCGAAGCCAGAACTGTAAAAATGTCTGCCATGTACATGACCAGCGGGTCTTCCATATGCTCACCCAACTTAAAAGCAGGGGTCGGGGCGACAGGTGAAACAATTAAATCATAATGCTCCAGCATTTCTTCCATCTTCTCACGGATGAGCTGCCGCACCTGCTGCGCCTTCTGGTAATAGGCATCATAATAACCGGCGCTCAGCACAAAGGTCCCTAAAAGAATTCTCTTTTTGACTTCATCACCGAAACCTGCTGCCCGGGATTTCCGGTAAAGTTCATTCAGGTTCCTGGCTTCAGTATCGCGGAAACCGTAATGTACACCATCATACCGGGAAAGATTTGAAGAAGCCTCGGCTGTAGTCAGAACATAATAGGCCGGGACAAGATAGTCAAGCAAGTCAAAAGAAACATACTCTACAACATGGCCCTGTGCCTTGAACCTTTCCAGGGCAGCTTCTACAGCATCCTTTACAGAATGGTCCAGAACACCGCTGTCCAAAGTCTCCTTAAGAACTGCTATACGCCTGCTTCCTGTTTTTTTCTCCAAATGTTCTGTATAGGGAGGTACAGCTAACCTTGATACCGTGCTGTCATAGTCATCAGCACCGGCAAGCACTTCCAGCAATACCGCTGCATCAGTTGCGGAATTCGTAATCGTGCCCACCTGGTCAAATGATGAGGCATAAGCGATTACACCGTACCTGGATATCCGCCCATATGTAGGCTTCAGCCCAAGGCATCCGCAGAACGCAGCAGGCTGACGCACTGATCCGCCGGTGTCTGTGCCCAGGGCCGCAAGACACAACCCCGCCTGGACAGCGACAGCAGAGCCTCCTGAAGACCCGCCTGCTACCCTTTCCGTATCGGCCGCATTCCTCACCGGACCGTAATAAGAGGTCTCGTTCGACCCGCCCATTGCAAATTCATCGCAGTTTAACCTGCCAATGATTACCGCGTCCTCCTTAAGCAGACGCTCAACGACGGTGGCTGAATAAGGCGAGACAAACCCTTCAAGCATTTTTGAAGATGCCGTTACCTCATGGCTTTTGTAACAAATATTATCTTTAATACCGATCACCATACCTGCCAGCTTCCCGGCAGTTCCTGCATCAATCTTAGCCTGCACCTTTTCAGCCTGTGCTGTTGCAGACTGTTCGAATACGCCATTAAAGGCATTCAGGTATTCATTTTCGCGGATTTGCTCCAGATAGTGTGCCAGGAGCTCAGGAACAGTAAGTGTCTTCTGTGCGATAAGCGCCCTGATTTCCGCCAGGGACTGATATTTCTTCTGTTTAGGCTGGCTTGTTGGTGTCATCCACGCCTTCTTTTCCGTCCTTAAACTCTTTCACTCCTTTGCCAAGGCCACGCATCAGTTCCGGAATCTTCTTGCCGCCGAAGAGCAGTAAAACAACCACAAGGATCAGAACGATTTCCGTAGTGCCCAATGCAGCCAGTATTGTTGTATTCAACATGATATTTTAATTAAAGGTTAGTCTTATCTGTTTCTATTTTATCTTCCCTGTCCTGCAGGTTTTGAGCAACAACATCTTCGTTGCCCGGATATCTGCTTTGAGATGTATCCTTCACTTCGTTTACGATAGCATTGACATCTTCTTCAATACCTACGGCATTTATGTTTCTCTGGATTTCACGCTTCACGCCTTCCGAGGCATCCTTAAACTCACGGATCCCTTTCCCCAGGCCTCTTGCCAGTTCAGGTAATTTTTTACCTCCAAATAACAAAAGCACTACGGCCAGGATCAGCATAATCTCACCGCCGCCCATATTCAGAAATTCAATAATCGTCCCTCTATACATCGTTTCTTGTTTATCTAATTGGTTTTATACAAATATAGTGAATTTAAACACCCAATTTACTTGGCAATCCAGCCTTCAGGATTTTGCGCGGCTATCCCTCTCCGGATCTGGAACTGAAGCTGAGGTGTACCGTCAGTATTTGCAACAACCCCGATCGTCTGTTTGGTGGTCACATTATCGCCCCGGGAAACACTCACAGATTTCAGGTTCTGATAAACGGTAAAATACTCTCCGTGCTTGATCAGTACATAGTATCTCCCAAGCTGCGAATCTACTGCACTGACTACTCCATTGAATACCGCCCGCACTGCCGCACCTTCTGTTGTTTCAATATTGACACCGTCATTGGTGTAACTTGCCTGTCCTTCCATGTGCCGCCCAAAACTTTCAACGATAGTTCCTGTGGCCACAGGCCATGGCAGCGAGCCTCTGTTTCCTTCAAACTGAGAAGACAAACGTGCCGATTCAGGAGTCGCAGTCAGGTAAGATCCGCTCGACCTGGGCTTTTCTTCGGTTACAGGTACGGGGCGGTTCTCCGCCTTCGCCTTTGCCGCAGCAGCCCGTTCCGCCGCTCTGGCTTCTTCCTCTGCCTTTCGCCTCGCAATCTCAATTTCCCTGGCAATTGCAGCACGTATGCTTCGATCCAGCTGGGCACGCTGTCTAACCCTTGCCGCAATGTCCTGCTTCAACTGCTTTTCCTGCTTGCTGTACCGGTTGAAAACCGCTGACTGCTCTGATTTATTCTTACCGAGCTTGCTTTTCTCCTGCTCCTGTTCCTGAAGTAAGCTGCTCTTTTCCTTCAGGTTCTTGTCCAATACCACGATCTCTGCATTCAAATCCTTTTGCTTCCCTTGAATATAACCTGCCTGCTTCTTGCGGTACTGTCCAAACTGCTGAAGGTATTTGATCCGTTTATAGGCCTGGTTAAAATCCTGGGCAGCAAAAATGAACATCATCTTGTCATAAGCATTCTGGTTACGCTGTGCAAACCGGATCATACTCGCATACTCCTTCTTTAACTGACTCAACTGGCCCTTAAGGTTATTTACGGTATTTGTGTTCTGGTGTATCTGGTTGTCGAGGTTCTTGATTTCAGAGTTGATGACCCCGATCTTATTCTGCATCAGCCGGATCTTTGCATTTATTGCATTGATCTGCCCTAATGTCAATTTTTTATTATTGGCCGCCTTATTTGCATTTTTTTGTAAGAGGTCTATTTCCCGCTGTATCGCTTCCTTCTTTCTCTTCAACTCCGCGCTGCTTTGTGAAAAGGCTCTTGGAACACCCATCAGGAACAACACAAGAAAAAACAGTAAATGGTATGGCTTCATTGCGTCAAAAGTATAAAAAAATCAATTGATTACCTCAAACTTAGCCGGAACACTAAAAGGATACTCCAGTTGAAGGTCTCGCTCTACTTTAGAAAAATCCAGATCAATCTTTACCGTCTGTTTGCCCGAAACCGAGCTTATCTTTGCTGAAGAAGGGAATAACAATTCATTTACCAGTTGATATTCCCCATACTGAACCTTAAGTGCCTTTCCGGATTTTACATCGTTCAGGTTCAAATCCGAGGTCTTGAGCAAAGTATTGAACAACACCTGGTAGCCCAATCCGCCCTGAACGCCTTTTAGTACCCAGTTTCCATTCAGTGTATCCGGAATGGTCTTCTGATCAGTAAAGGCAGCCACAGTGTTCCCTGTCAGCATGGACTGAAGCAGCATAAAGTCTACTTCCGGGCTTGCAAATTTCTGTATATAGGCAAATGGCTTCTTAAGATATACCTGTTGGAAATTGTTCCTCACCTTGATACTGTCCGGCGTGATCAATGCCCGCGCAACTTCTATCCCTGCAATCGCTGTTATACTTACCCATATTTTTTCGTCCTTCTGCATCCGGATATTCATCGCAACATTATTCCCGTTGCCATTTATATCCAGATAAGCCTTGGCCTTCAGTGATAATGTCCGGTAGCTGAAGTCCCTCTCGCGTAACCGTCGAAGCACCTCGGCGCTACGGGTATCGACGGCTGCAACCGGCCGTTCCGGAGGTTTTACCAGCGCCTTCTTCGTTTTGCACGCCATCGCCAGGCAACCTATGACCGCCAGCAGTAATGTACTATTTAATATATTTTTCCTCATTGATCTTTCTCTTCAGTTTATCTGTGTGGTTACCTGCTGCCTTCGATTTCTTCCATTGCTCTACCGCATCACTGGTCTTTCCCTTTAAAAAAAGCAAATCTCCATAGCACTCCAGCAATGCAGGGTTATCTTCGTCCAGGCCCATTGCTGTTTGTATCTGCTGCAGTGCATCATCAATACGTCCCGCATTCAACAAGGCCACTGCCTGATGAAAATACAGCGCGGCCTGACTGGGATATAGAGATAACGCTTCATCTCCGGATTTAATTGCCTCCTGGTACATTCCCAGCAAAAGCTGAGTCCTCATCAGGTGTTCCCAGGCCATATACAGCTGGTCTGTCAGCTTTACCGTCGCCTCAAATTTCTCCAGCGCGCCTTTCAGGTCACCCGCCTTAAACAAGACCTCTCCTTCTGCGAGCAATTGTTCAGGAGCCGTCAGCGTAACTCCAGCGGCACTGCTTTCATCGGAAACAGTGCTTCCGGCAGTTATCCTTTTTCTTGCCTTTTCCAGTTCTTCAGAAGGCCCGAACTTTTGCTCCATCACCACGTATGCCTTCGTCGCCTCCCCTGTCTTACCTCCCAGCAATAAAGCATTGGCACGGTCATAATAAAATGATTCATCTTCCGGGCTTAATGCAATCATACGGTCAAAGACATTAACAAGTGCATCCATATCTCCCTTACGTTTGTACAGTTCTGCAAGCATGCGCAAAAACCAGATATTGCCGGGGCGGGCAGCGGTAGCTTTTCGGATCGCAATCTCGGCATCCAGTAATTTATTCTGCCGGAAGCTCACAACTGCAAGTTCATAATTCGCAGGTGCATCCTCTGGCTGGGAAACCAGTATCTTTTTAAAACATTCTTCAGCTTTTGCATAGTTTTCGTTCAGCTTTTCCCTAAGCCCTTCAAAAAACAACAAGCGGACCGTGTTGCTGTCTGCCATAGCTGCAGGTTTCACCGTCTGCCCGGAAACCTGCATAAAAAATATCGAAAGTCCGTAAAACAGGGCCAGCAAAAACAACTTACAACTATCTATTCCAATCGTCATTTTCCTTTTAAAATCGCTTTCAGTCCTTTACGTTCCAGATAAACAGCAGCACCGGCAAACACCAGCAGCAACATGTTTCCAATGTAGATATTCCGGTTAAAAATATTGAAAGATAAAAATACAATCAAAATGGCAGCGAGCATGTAAGCTGTATTTTTCCTGATATGATAAGGAATAGGATAGTGCCGCTGTCCGAGAACATAGGACAAAATCATCATTATCGCATATGCCGACACAGATGCCCAGGCAGAGGCCAGATAACTATATTCGGGGATAAAAATCCAATTCAGTACGATCGTAACCAACGCACCAATACCCGAGATATAAAGACCGAAACGGGTTTGATCGGAAAGCTTATACCAGACGGATAAGTTCATATATATCCCTAAGCTCATATAGCCAAATATGAGCGGCGGAATCACGTTTAGCCCGGCCCAGTAGACATTATTTATTACCGTACCATTTACTATCCGGGTCTCGGCCCCCACGATAACACTAGCCAGCAAGTCTACATTGGCGACCAATGCAACACTGATTACTGCAACCGTAATGACAAAATAATCCATGATACGGGCATAGGTCTCACCAGCGTTACTATTCTTGGACTGGCTAAAAAAGAATGGTTCCGCACCTAACCGGAAGGCCTGGACAAACAGATTGAGGAACAATGCGATTTTTGCACACATTCCATAAATGGCGACATCTCTGTCTGCGATCTGAATCGGCAGCATGTGTTTCAGCATCGCCTTGTCCAGCGACTCGTTGATAATGAATGATATATTGGCGATGAGTATCGGCCAGCTATAATTCAGCATCTGCAAAAACATCCGCATGTTAAAATGCAACCTTAACTTCAGCAGCTCGGGCAACAGCAGCAATACCGTCAATGCACTCGCAAACAAATTTGACAGGAATACATAGCCTACCCACTTTGGCCGGTACCATACTGCCATCCATTCTCCTCCCGGCAATCCCCGGCTGATCATGAAAGGGACGATGAAAAGAAAAAACACGTTAAAAAAAACCACAATAAAGATATTGAGGCATTTGACCACACCAAACCGAACCGGTCTTCCCTCCGCCCTTAACCTTGCAAAGGGGATCACACATACCGCATCAGTAACCAGGATCGCCAGAAAACACTGCACATAGAATTTATAATCGCGGTAGGCCCCTGTATCCCCTGCCAGCAAAAAACGGATGACATCGTCCAGAAAAAACAGGGAAAAGGCAAGAAATACCATAGAAACAACAAAGACTGCTCCAAAGGAATTATTATATACGGTCTCCCTGTCATCGTCACGTTTCTGCAAATACCTGAAAAAGGTAGTTTCCATACCAAAAGCCAGTATGGCATTGATAATGGAGGCATAACCATACATCGCCGTAAAGATTCCGTTCCCACCTACCGGCAACGCACGTGCATAGACCGGTGTCAATGCAAATGCGATCATCCTGGAAAGGATCGTACTTACCCCGTAGATCAGCGTTTGCCCGGCAAATTTTCTGTATACCGACATGTTAACGTTTAACGATCACAAAATCCTTGAAATGCTTCAGTTCTCCTGCTTTAAAGGTACAGGATTCCACCCGTGCACGGTCAGGTCCGTCCCCGCACCATTCCATAAATGCATCGAGTTCCCAGCGGGCTGCCTCAGCCTCTATATATACAGAACCATCGGGTTCATTCCGTATAAAACCTTTGATCCCCGCCTGGTCGGCAACATATTTGGTGGTTTCCCTGAACCTTACTCCCTGCACCTTACCGTTTACCACAATATCCAGATGTACTGTTTCCATATATCCCTGCTTGCTTATTAAAAATACAACCGTTTCAACTTTTCCGATACGCCATTAAACTCATCAATCATCTCCTCCAGGATAGATCCGGCTGGCCTGATCCTGTTCAGCATCGCCGAAACCTGCCCGATCTCCAGTTCCCCCTGCGCGGTATCACCTTCGAACATGCCAAGCCTGGCCCTTCCCTTCCCCAGTAATCTGCTGAGCTCATCCACGGTAGCACCCCGCGCTTCAGCCCCCTTTATCGCTTCAGAAAATTCATTCTTCAGCAAACGTACGGGCACAAGCTTCTTCATACTCAACCGGGTATCTCCTTCCGACGCATCAATGATCTTTGCTTTAAACCGCTCATGTGCCGAAGATTCTTCTGCGACTGCAAAGGCCGACCCTACCTGCACTCCTTCCGCTCCCAGGGCCATTGCCGCCGCCATAGCGCGACCACTCCCAATTCCTCCTGCCGCAATTACCGGCAGCTTCACCAGGTCACAGATCATCGGAACCAGGCAAAAAGTAGTGGTCTCCTCCCTCCCGTTATGACCTCCCGCCTCAAACCCTTCAGCCACAATTGCATCTACCCCACTGGCTTCAGCTTTTAGCGCAAATTTTGAATTGGCCACAACATGCGCAACCTTAATTCCTCTTTCCTTCAGCCAGCCGGTCCAGACAGCAGGATTGCCTGCAGATGTAAAAACGATAAGTACTTTTTCTTCAGCGATGATGTTCATCAATTCCTGAATGTCCGGATATAACAAGGGCACATTGACACCAAAAGGCCGGTCCGTCGCAACCCTGCATTTCCGGATATGGTCGCGCAATACCTCCGGGTACATGGAACCGGCTCCGATTAAACCAAGCCCACCAGCCTCCGACACGGCAGCTGCCAGCCTCCACCCACTGCACCAGACCATACCAGCCTGGACTACCGGATATTTTACTCCAAAAAGTGACGTTATCCTGTTTTCCATAATCAATACAGACGTCTCATAGAGGCGCCAAGTACCAGTCCTCCGTTCCGTTCGTTAAATTTCAGCAAATTAATTCCCGGACGTTTACCTGGCTCAAAACTACCGTAACGCTCCGAAATGCCCAGAAATTCTGCCCCGTTCAGGCATGCCCACGTTAGGAGCTCTTCTACAGGCACCTTAAAATGCTGCTGCAGCGTCTGCATTTCCGAAAAAATACTCAGGCTGTCGTTACTGGCCAGACTGTCCGTGCCCAAGGTGATCCTTAATCCCTCCGCTCTCATCATTCCAACATCAGGCAACCGGTTTTCAATGTAAAGATTGGCATTAGGACAAAGGCACCAGTAAAGTTTATAGTGCAGCTTCCCGGAGAACACCACATCTTCCCTGCTCGTGAAGGTGTTGTGTACCAGTTGCAGACGTTTTCCCTTAGGTATAAATGGCAAGTAAGTCTGTAAAGATGTCTTACCACTTGCCTGGTAAAACCCTATATCCAGCCCCAACCTGGCAAATAATTCAGTAAAGCCCCCCGTCTTGTACTGAAAAAAAAGATTTTCATCTGAAGTCTCCTGATTATGTATACTGATACATCCCCCTTCATCATCCGGCATACCAGACAATCCGTAAAAAAGTTCCTCCGACACGGAATAAGGAGCATGTGGCGTGACAGAAGCCGGCAACGGCCCAAAACTACGTTTTAACTCCTTAGCCTTGTCCAGTATCGTCCGGGCCATGGCAGGGTCAAAACCCATGATCTCCACAAAAGTATGGTAATGAATCAAACTACCCCGTTTAGTGACGCGGGACACTGCCTGGTTGGCAATATCACCCACCGCAACGATCCCGTTTTCCAGCATCTCAATATCTGCCCGAAGCATGGCGGCATCCAGTTCGTATTCATCGGCCGTCCGGAGCCGCATCACTTCCTGAACAAAGCTGATGAGTCCGGTATGCTTCGCAATCTTTCCTCTCAGGCAGGAGAGTTCCAGGTGACAATGAGCATTCACAAAACCCGGCACCAGCAATCCCTCATGAAAGTGCACGTCTTTCAACCCGCGCGCACGGGCTGTCTCACTATCCAGCACTTCTGCTATCAGACCATCCGCTCCTACTCCGATAACACCATTCTTTAACGGCGGACTGCTAACCGGATAAACATAAGACGCGGACAGATAAGAAATCATGCTGTAAATAACATCAGGTTAAAATTTTCAGTATCAGCGGTCATTCTGCACAATGCCGCTGGCAACCTCATAATCGTCAATCGGAAACACATAACGCTTGTCATCCGGTTTCAACACATACTCGGTTCCGTTCAAGGTTCTTTTCAGGGTTACCTTAAAACGGCTGTCCCGGTTCAACCGCCTGAGGTCAGACCACCGCGTTCCTCTGAACACCAGTTCCTTCCTTCTTTCCCTCAATACCAGTTCCAGGGCTTTTTCTGCATTGTCGGCCGTAAGGTCAGTATATCCGTCCTTAAATCTTGTCCTCAGCAAACGGTTCAGATCTTCCATTGCCTTTGACACGTCACCGTTTCGGGCATTGCATTCAGCTCTGATGAGGAACAGTTCATCTGTGGTCAAACCGCCGAACAAAGTCCTGTCACCGCTGTAACTACCCCTGAAGTTAACTCCATTTGCCACCGTATTAAAAAACAGCGTGCGACGATAGTCATCTTCAGTATAGCTCTTATAAAGTTCCGGCTCTACCAGCAGGCGGGACGCGTTGAAAATTCCGTAGGTAAACGTACTGTGAAAGATCACTTCCTTATTAAATTTCTTAAAGGGATAGGAAGCAACATTAATTGATGAATAATTCAGCAGCTCATCACCAATATTTAATGCCGAGTCTGCATAACGCCCTGCGCTTTGGTAGTTCTCCATGGCAAGAAAAGTCCTTGCAAGCAACGCATATGCAGCTTTTTTAGAAGGCCGGGTCAACGCAACAGGGGTATCTGGCAGAAGCACAGCCGAAGCGCTCAGGTCATTGATAATCTGATCATAAGTCTGCTGGAGCGATGAACGGTAGACTTTTAAGTTGACATCATAGTCAAGTCGCAGGGGCAGGCCGGGATCGGTTGCAGCAGAAGTCCCGCTATAAGCCCTGCAATACTCCTGGGTAAGACCATAGAAGTCAAAAGCGCGAAAAAAAAGTGCACTACCCTTAACATTAGACCATGCCGCCTTCTGGTCTTCAGAAGGTTTAATTTTTTCAATGCCATTTAAGACTACATTTGCAGAAAGTATCCGTTTATAAGCATATTGCCAATCGTTACTTATCTCCCCTCCATAGAATTTTGCCGTCTCCTCCCAGATATAAGCAGACCGTTCCTGATTACCATAAAGTGTAAGCCAGGAATTATAAAGGATATAAAAATCACCAGCAGCAATCTCTCCGAGCCCTGAAGCCTGGAAAAAATTAAATATCGCTGTAGAGTTATCCAGCAAAGCCTGAAAATCAGTAATTTTTTGCGGAACTACGAGCAACCGGTCCGGCTTCGCATCCAACCAGTCCCGCTTACAGGAGTTCAAAAGAAATACCAACGCAACAGAAAAACTGATCAGATACTTCATGCGGAAATTCATAACCCCTAAATTAGGTATTTCCACAGACTCAGGAAAAAAAATCAGCGCACAATAACCTTTTTCCCCTCTAGCCGGAAGTTAACATTACCCGTAAGTCCCAGCACCTTCAAAACATCCTCTAATCTGTCCCTGCGGGAAATACTTCCACCGAGAATTATTTCAGCACGATCGGGGGTCCGGTACTCCACATCTATATCATACCACCGCTCCAGTTTCAGCATCACATTTGACAGTTGCTCATTCCGGAAAATGTACTCGTCTTTTCTCCATGCAGTAACCTCATCCGTATCTGCTTTTTTTACCATAAGGTGGTGTGTATCACTTTCCGCCTGTTCCCCAGGTCTGAGTATCGCAGATTTTACCGATTTTATACGAAGCGAGCCCTCTAAAAGTGTAGTTCTCGTCCATTGCCGTTCATGGTAAGATTCTACATTAAAATGAGTACCCAGCACTTCGATATGCTGGCTGCCCGCACGAACGGAAAACGGGCGGTCCCGATCTTTAAAAACTTCAAAGTAGGCCTCGCCGCTCATAGAAACGCTCCGTTTCAGAGCGAAATCAATAGGGGAAAGAATGAGGGTTGATGCGGCGCCAAGCCATACTTTGGTGTCATCCGACAATATTATTTCATATTGATTACTTCCTTTCGGAGTAGAGATCATATGGTTAAGCCGTTCCCCCTTCCCTAAATCCTTACCTTTCCGCCGGTACATCAATCTTCCGGGACCTAGTTTAACCACTTCAAATCCATTTCCATCAGCAATCACCCCTTCTCCCGCACTATCCAAATCTATCTGTAAACGACCATTTATGATCAAGGTGTTGTGACGTAACGAGTGGATCGGAGTTATTGTATCCAACGCAACCCGTGCTGCCTGCCTGTTGACCGCTGGGAAATACACAGTAAAAAAAATGGTGCCGAGCAGGGACGCGAAAACCGCTGCAGCAATTGCTGTACGCACCAGCCAGCGTCTTCTTGTCCCTACCACAGCCTCCTGTAATGAAAGCGCATTACGAATTTCTTTGCCCATCTCAATGAGCCTCTCTTCTGAGATATCTTTGTCTTTACTATCTTCGTTGAACTGCATGTACCAACGTTCTACCAAAGCCCGTTCCGCCAGGGTACATGTCCCTGCCAGATATCTTTTTAGCAAATCTTTTATTTCCGGCCTTTGCATGGGTACGCTCCAAATCGTCTACAATACATAAACGGTTGAGCGGGACGGAACAGGAAGAATTATTTTAATTTTTTTCAGGAAATTATAACGAATTGTAAATAAAGTAGATAATAATAAAAGTATCTGTCTTTTTTCTGAGTATCCTGATCGCGTTGGTCACTTGTTTGCTCACATTGGCCTCAGAAGTATTCAGCATTTCAGCAATTTCCCTGTGAGAATAATGCCCCTTCCGGCTCAGCTCATATATTTCTCTCATCTTTCTGGGTAAGGCCTGTACCTGACGCTCAATATAAGCGCTCAATTCCTTTTCCAGCACCCGGTGGTCAGTATCAGCATAGCTATAATTACTTGCAAAATCATTTAACGAGGCCTGTACATGATTTTCCCTCACCTTTTGATGTGCAAAGATATCCAGTATCTTGTTGCGGGTCGCCTTATAAAGATAGCCGGCCAGATTTGCAGCGTTCATCTCATTTTCTCTGCGGAGCCACAGGTTGACAAACAATTCCTGCACTACGTCTTTGGCCTGTTCCTCATCTCCCAGTTTCGTATAGGCATGCTGAAGCAGCATATAGTGATAACGATTATAAATTTCGGTATAGGCGTAGTGATCCGACGCCCTGAGCATCTTCAGCAACTCCTCATCGCTATATCTGTTATATCTGGTCATTCCCTTGTCTCACAAATATCGATTATTCACTGACTAATTAAAAAAATGTATAGCTTTTATCCAAAAATTCAGATACAAGCGTTACGCCTTTCACAACTGCCCATAACCAGGATATAAAGCCCTGCAATACTGCAATTGTGCAAAGAAATTGGTTCTTTTGTAAAATATTAATTTTATACCACATGCCCGAACCCAAGAACAGACTGAACAAATACATCAGTGAATATGGCAATTATCCAAGACGCGCTGCCGACCGGTATATTTCCTCAGGAACGGTATTGGTCAACGGGCAGATTGCCAAACCCAATACCACAGTTGCATTTGGCGATCTTGTAACCGTAGAAGGCAAGCCCGTCCTTCCGCCAGTGCCCGAAAGCCGTCTCGTCTTTGCTTATCACAAAACCAAAAATGAAGACGCAGAACAAGCACACGACCTTGTCCGGGCCGTAGGCAGAACCGACTCCTTTTTAAGCGGCCTTACGCTGTACACCAATGACTGGCAGCTGGCTGGGAACATCCTCAGACCTGTAACCGGTGCAACAAAGGAGTTTTTACTGGAGCTAAACAAGTTGCCCGACAGAAAGCTCCTGAATCAAATAGAAGAGATCTGCGCACTCCGGGAAGCGAAAGAGGGAAAGCAAAAGGTTTCTTTAACGCATATATCCGGCAACAGACTTAAACTCGTACTGGAGCGGGAGCTTCACAGACAAGTCAGAAAAGTCATTACAGAATCCGGTTTTGAAATCTCAAACTTCGAGCGCCTTCGCATTTTTAACATTGACCTTGATGATCTCTCCGCAGGGTCATGGCGTCAGCTGTCCTCCTCAGAAACCGACACGCTTTACGAGCTTTCAGCGACAAAAGGCCACCCGTAAAAAACCGCATGCCCGGGGGTTAAGAATATTTTAGGTATCTTTGCAGTCAAAAACTGACGGAAAATGCCTGCCCACCAGAAAAAAGACATCCGGTCATTAGACTTAGCCCAATTGCAGCAACACTTTACGACGTTAAATGAGCCTGCTTACCGTGCTAAACAAGTCTATCAGTGGTTATGGGAAAAGTCGGCACACAGTTTCGGGGAAATGAGCAATTTGTCCAAAGACCTCAGAAAAAAACTGGATGAGCAGTTCACCATCAATGCCGTAACGGTCAACCAGTCGCAAATCAGCACCGACCATACCATTAAAAGTTCATTTCGCTTATACGATGGCAATATCGTGGAAGGGGTATTGATTCCCATGGACGACCGCATGACGGCATGTGTCAGTTCCCAGGTAGGCTGCAGCCTTACCTGCAAGTTTTGCGCAACAGGCTACATGGACAGGAAGCGTAACCTGAATGCCGATGAGATATACGATCAGGTAGTCCTTATAGACGGACAGGCCAGGGCGAACTACAAACTGCCACTCACCAATATCGTATACATGGGCATGGGAGAACCTTTGCTGAACTATGCAAATGTGTTGCGCTCCATAGAAAGGATCACTGCACCGGATGGCCTGAATATGTCCTATAAACGCATTACAGTATCCACAGCAGGCATCGCTAAAATGATCAAAAAGCTGGGAGATGATCAGGTGAAATTCAACTTAGCATTATCATTGCACGCGGCAAACGATCAGAAGCGTAACGAGATCATGCCCATCAATGAACAAAATTCACTAAAGGCCCTGGCAGAGGCGCTGAAATATTATTTCTCAAAGACAAAAAATCCGGTAACCTATGAGTATATCGTTTTTAATGATTTTAACGACGACATTTCTGATGCCATGGAACTCGCACGGTTCTGCAAACATGTACCCTGCAAGGTAAACCTCATTGAATACAATCCTATACAGTTTGCCAGCTTCATCAATGCACAGGCTGATAAAATAGATATCTTTTCCGGATACCTGAAGAGTCAGGGAATCACCACAAATATCCGGCGCAGCAGAGGGAAGGATATAGATGCTGCCTGCGGGCAACTGGCGGTTAAAGAACAAGCGGCACTATAACTTGAAACCCAGGTTCGCGCAATCTTTTAAAAGCCTCTGCAGCCTGCTGTTCCCAAGGCTTTGCGGTGGCTGTAACCGGCAGTTAAACCTTGGCGAACAAACAATTTGCACCCATTGTCTTTATGACCTGCCCTATACAGACCATCATCAGCATCCGGACAATATCGTCGCCAGGCTCTTCTGGGGCAACCTGCCGGTACATTCCGCTATGGCGATGCTTTATTTCAGAACAGGAAGCAAAACCCAACAGTTGATCCATTCCCTGAAATACAAGGGACAGCAGGACATCGGTATTCAACTGGGTAAAATGATGGCAGCGCAATTCAAAAAAACAGACTGGCATACAGGAGTCGATCTGATCATTCCTATTCCGTTACACAGGAATAAGCTTCGCAAGAGAGGCTATAACCAAAGTGCCTGCATCGCCAGGGGCCTCGCCGACATGTTAAGTCTTGACCTCAATACGGATTTTCTGATCAGGCACTCGGCCACTGAAAGCCAGACCACTAAAACCAGGTACAAGCGCTACCAGGATCTTCAAAATACATTTTCGGTTAATCACCCCGGCCTTCTGGAGGAACGCCATGTACTTTTAATAGACGACGTCGTGACCACAGGGGCTACGCTGATCGCCGGCGCTACAAAATTGCACCAGGCAGGTGTAAAGAGAATAAGTATAGCTGCCGCTGCATGTGCTTTTTAAAAATTATGCACCTGCAATAAAACAATTGATCCGTAATTGCGTTTATGTATTTGAGAGCGTTAATTTAGATGGTAAGAGTCGATATTTTCATTATGAAGTATCGGCTCTTTACTTTAATAAGTAACCGGAGATCAGGGTCTTGATCTCTGCAGGGCGAAAAGGCTTTAAAATATAGCCATTCATCCCCGAAGCCTTAAACCTTTGTTCTTCAACATCTATTCCTGAAGCAGTTAAGGCAACGATAGGAACACGTCGAAAATATTCACCTTCCATAGCACGAACAATACTGCTGGTTTCAAATCCATCAAGCCCAGGCATATATATATCCATAAAAATAAGATCGTAATGCTGTTGCTTCACTTTCTCTATCGCGAGTTCCCCACTGTTGACAGACTCCGTTTCAATACCCCATTTATTGAGCATTCTTACGACCACGAGAATATTCACCTCGTTATCGTCAACTACCAGGATGCGGCTCCCCGAAAAAATCTGCTCCTCGTTACGGGATGGAATCATCCTGGATTCAGTCTCCGCCTTCTTAAACCGGATATCAAATGAAAATGTAGTTCCCTCGCCGATCCTGCTCTGCACGGCAATCTCGGTTCCAAACAGACCGAGTAATTTCTTAGTGATGGCCAGGCCAAGGCCTGTACCACCATATTTACGCGAAATATCTGTATCAGCCTGCGTAAACGTTTCAAAGATATAAGACAACTTGTCCTGCGGAATGCCTATGCCACTGTCCTCAACCTCGAAATGAATATTGGCATACTGGTCATTTTCCTCTTCCAGCCTCACCCGCAGCGCGACCACTCCATTAGTTGTAAACTTAACCGCATTTCCCAGCAGGTTCATTAAGACCTGGTACAACCTGGTCTTGTCACCCATTACTGTATCCGGCACACGGTTATCAAAGGAAAGTCCCAGCTTATTGCCCTTTTCAGATGCCCCGCGTTGCATGGATTCAACAATATCCATAGCAAGCTCCCGCAAACAGAACGGCATACTTTCCAGTTGCATGTTCCCACTCTCGATCTTTGTAAAATCAAGAATGTCGTTGATGATACCCAAAAGACTTTCGGCAGAGAAGCGCAAAATATTCAGGTCAGCAAGCTGGGAAGGTTTAGGGTCGTTACCCAGCAGCAAATGTGTCATTCCGATAACCGCGTTAAGCGGGGTCCTGATCTCATGGCTCATTACCGACAACAGCATTTCCTTCGCTTCCCCAAGCTGGATGGCCTTTTCCCTTGCTTCCGTCATTTCCCGTTCGGCCTCCTTCTTTTCAGTAATATCAATAATGATCTCTACTTCAAACTCGGCATTACCCTCCTTATTCAGGACGACGGTGTTATAAACAGATAACCAGATAGGACTACCATCCTTCCTGTAACCGAGAATGTCCACAGCAAAGGATTTATGCTGCCGGGTCATTTCACGTGCCGTCTCCAGCAGTTGCAAATCCGTGCCGGGCCCTGAAATCAGGTCACCCAGCTGCCTTCCTTTCAAGTCATCCAGTGTATAGCCGGTAATTTGTTCAAACGCCGTATTTACCCAGGTAACCTGGTTATCCGCATTATTGATCACTACCGCATTATTTACCTTGCTGGCCACAAGCGAAAGCTTCGTCAGTTCAGCCTGTACCTTCCGGTTCTCCGTGATGTCGCGCCCGTAAGCATACCAGCGGTCACCCTTAGCTACCATATTCCAGCTCAGCCAGCTGATCTGCCCCGTTTTACTCCTGATCCGGAATTCTGCCTGAAAATGCTTTTTTCCCGCCCGCAATCCGGCTTCGATTTCTGCCAGCACCACAGCAACATCTTCCTGATCACAGAATCCCCACATGTTAAGTCCCGTGGCTTCAGCTGCAGTATAGCCCAGTATACTGGTCACCGCATCATTAATGAACAAAAGATTGCCCAGCCTGTCCAGGATACAATGAATTTCCGGGGAAACCGTTGACAGGTTAAGCATTTCCTCAAAACGGGCCGTCTTTGCCTCCAGTTCAACACTTTTCCTGCGGAGGGCAATATGGGTAATGATCTCCCGGGCAAGGACCTGAAGCCCTTCTTTCTGTTCCGGGCTGATCCTTCGGGGTTTGGTGTCAAAAACACCAAGCACCCCAAGTTTGTACCCGTCTCCGTCGATCAGCGGTGCTCCCGCATAAAACCTGATATGAGGTTCTCCCGCTACGCTGGGGTGTGCAAGAAAGCGGGAATCAAGTGTAGTATCTGCAACCTCCAGTACGTCATCTCCCCGGATGGTATGTTCGCTGAATGACATCTCTCTGGGAACATCACCAGCAGATGCCCCTACAAGCGATTTAACAAAGATCCGTGCCTCATCGACCATGGAGATCAGCGCAATAGGCGCATTGCAGATCAATCCTGCTAATTTGGCAATATTGTCAAACTCATGCTCAGCAGGAGTATCCAGGATATGGTGATCACGCAGGGCTCTTACCCGTTCATCTTCACCAGCCGATGAATTAAGCGGCACGGACATGCTTGTTGTATGTTTTACTTGTATAAAGGAAACCGGCCGACAAGCGCCTTTACTTCCTCCCTGACTGCCTGCAGGTTACCTTCATCTTCCGGATTGGTAATCACGCGGTCAATAAGCGATACGATCTGTTCCATTTCCGTTTCCTTAAACCCGCGGGAAGTAATGGCGGCAGTTCCGACGCGTATGCCTGAAGTCACAAAGGGAGACCGATCGTCAAAAGGAACCATATTTTTGTTTACAGTGATCTCTGCTTTGCCCAAAGACTCCTCCGCAAGCTTACCGGTAATATTCTTGTTCCTCAAATCGATCAGCATCAGGTGGTTGTCAGTGCCGCCAGAAATGATTCCATATCCCCTGGAAACAAACGCCTTGGCCATTGCCTGTGCATTGGCCTGTACCTGTTTTACATAATCACCATATTCATCACTCAGCGCCTCGCCGAAAGCAATGGCCTTGGCAGCAATGATGTGCTCCAGTGGCCCCCCCTGTGTTCCCGGGAACACCGCCATATCCAGTAACGAAGACATCATGCGGGTCTCTCCCTTAGGGGTTTTTAATCCAAACGGATTTTCAAAATCCTTACCCATCATGATCATGCCGCCTCTGGGGCCTCTCAGGGTCTTGTGGGTCGTTGTGGTTACAATATGGCAATGTGGAAGCGGGTTGTTCAACAAGCCCTTCGCGATCAGTCCGGCAGGGTGTGAGATGTCCGCCATCACCAGCGCACCGATCTTATCCGCGACACTGCGTACAAAGGCATAGTCCCATTCCCTGGAATAAGCCGAAGCGCCCACAATGATCAGCTTGGGTTTTTCTGCAAGGGCAATCTCTTCCAGCTTTTCGTAATCGATATAGCCTGTTTCTTTTTTAACTCCGTAAAATAGAGGATGATACAGCTTTCCTGAAAAATTCACAGGAGAACCGTGAGTGAGGTGGCCGCCGTGAGAAAGATCAAACCCAAGGATCTTATCGCCTGGCTGGATCACCGCCAGCATCACCGCTGCATTGGCCTGCGCGCCGGAATGCGGCTGCACGTTCACCCATTCCGCACCAAACAACTGCTTTGCACGCTCGATCGCGATCGTTTCGATCTCGTCTACTACCTGGCATCCGCCATAGTACCTCTTTCCCGGAAGTCCCTCTGCATATTTGTTCGTCAGACAAGAGCCTGCTGCCTCCATCACCTGCTTGCTCACAAAATTTTCTGAAGCGATCAGTTCAAGTCCGTGTTCCTGGCGGTCCAATTCCCTGTCAATCAGATCAAAAATTAAAGTATCTCTATTCATTTATCGAAGTTTAATTCTGTAAAATTAAGATTTTCCTTCTTAGTTACGTAACAAAATACCTTTCTTTGCAGTTCTATTCTATATTCACTGCATGGAAGACACCAACGGTCCTCAACTTTTGCCAAGCATCAATTATCCGGCTGACCTTAAGCAGTATAAGGAACAGGACCTGGAGCAGATCTGCAAGGAACTCAGGCAATATATCATTGATGTAGTTAGTGTAAACGGAGGCCATTTTGCGGCCAGCCTGGGTGTTGTGGAACTTACCGTTGCGCTGCATTATGTATTGAATACTCCTTACGACAAGCTGATCTGGGATGTGGGCCACCAGGCCTACGGGCATAAGATACTTACTGGACGCAAATCTGTATTCCATACGAACAGGATATTCAACGGCATCAGCGGCTTCCCGAAAATCAGTGAAAGTGAATACGATACCTTCGGCGTAGGCCATTCCTCCACCTCCATTTCAGCGGCGCTGGGTATGGCGGTCGCCTCCCATTATAAAGGTGAGAAAGACCGTCAGCATGTGGCAGTCATCGGCGACGGCGCCATGACGGCGGGCCTGGCCTTTGAAGGGCTGAACCATGCCGGTATAGAAAACTCCAACCTGCTGGTCATCCTGAACGACAACTGTATGTCTATTGATCCGAATGTGGGTGCGCTGAAGGAATACCTCACCAGCATTACGACATCAAAATCCTATAACCGGTTCCGGGACGACATTTCCAGCGTGCTGATCAAGCTCTCCGAACTTGGGCCCAATGCGCATAAATTCGTCAAGAAGATTGAAAAAAGCATCAAAGGGACCCTGCTCAAGCAAAGCAACCTCTTTGAAGCACTCAACTTCCGTTACTTCGGCCCGGTAGACGGGCATGATGTCATACGTCTTACCCAGATCATCCGTGACCTTAAAGATATTCCCGGCCCAAAGCTGCTCCATTGCGTAACGGTTAAGGGAAAGGGCTTCGCACTTGCAGAAAAGGACCAGACCAAATGGCATGCTCCCGGCCTGTTCGACAAGATTACCGGAGAAATTAAAAAAACGGTAAGCGAAAAGCCTCAGCCACCCAAATACCAGGATGTATTCGGACATACCCTGGTCGAGCTGGCCGAAGCCAATAAAAAGATCGTCGGTGTTACCCCTGCCATGCCTTCGGGCTCTTCCATGAACATCATGATGAAAGCCATGCCCCAACGTGCCTTCGACGTCGGCATCGCTGAGCAGCACGCCGTTACTTTTTCCGCTGGTCTCGCGACACAAGGGCTCGTACCCTTCTGCAACATCTACAGCAGCTTCATGCAACGTGCCTACGATCAGGTCATTCACGATGTGGCCATCCAGGACCTCAATGTCATATTCTGCCTCGACCGTGCTGGTCTGGCCGGGGCCGACGGCGCTACCCACCATGGTGCATATGACCTTGCCTATATGCGCTGTATCCCCAATATGACGGTTTCCGCCCCCATGAATGAAGAAGAGCTGCGCAACCTGATGTTTACTGCACAGCAGGAAGATATGGGGCCCTTTGTCATCCGCTATCCGCGCGGGCAAGGTGTGCTCACCGACTGGAGGCGCCCGTTCAAAGCCATGGAAATCGGAAAAGGCCGTAAGATCTGTGATGGTGAAGACGTAGCAATACTGACTATCGGTCATGTAGGCAACTTCGCGGTGGAAGCCTGCAAAGAGCTGAACAGCGAAGGCATTCATCCGGCACATTACGATCTCCGCTTCGCAAAACCCCTGGACGCTGCACTGCTTCATGACGTCTTCAGCAGGTATAAATATATCATTACCGTGGAAGACGGTTGTCTTCAGGGTGGTGTGGGCAGTGCCATACTGGAATTCATGGCCGATCACCATTACCAGGGACAGGTCATCCGTCTGGGGATACCCGACGAATTCATTGAGCACGGTGAACAGCCTGAGCTCTGGGCACTCTGTGGCTATGATACTGCCGGTATTATCAGTACCGTCAGGAAAATTGCCATCAGCCGGACCACCAAGACCATTGCTTCCTAAACAGGCGCGTTACTTCCTCAAATTTCTGATTACATTTGCGGCACCTTACTTGCCCCATGTATAAGATATCTTTCAGTCTTTTCTTAACCGTTCTACTGATCTCCGGTATGGCTTCCGGACAGGAACGCAGCCGCAATTCCCTAGAATTTACCCCACAGGTATCCCTCGGAGTATTCACCGCCAACCATAAACTGACCGGCACATCTTTCGGCGGCGAACTGATCTATCACATCAACGTCAGCGACGAACCGCGACAGTGGGTCAGGGCTATGCACCTGAAAAGCATCGATGTCATGCTGGATTACAAAAACATGGGCAATATTAAACTCGCCGGCGATCCGGAGGAAGGCCTGTTCGGAGACACCTATGCTGCCCTTGCCGGATTAAACATCGCGTTACTGAAGATAAGCCGTGCTGAACTGCTCTTTACCCCGGCGTTCGGCATCGGCTATGCGCAAAAGACCTATTTTACCAACAAGAACCCACTGATCGGCAGCCACATCAACTTCACCTCCAAGGCAGGCATTAAATTATCGGTTCCCGTTTCCGCCTCAACAGGCATTGCCGCGGGGCTGGACGTGCTGCATTACTCAAATGCGGCCTTCCGCGTGCCGAATAATGGCATGAACCTGCTCAACGTCAGTATGGGGATCGTACATGCCATAGGCGACAGGACTGTACCTGATTCCGGTACGGTCAGGAACTTTCAGCAAGGCCGGCACAGCATTGATATCGCAGCCAATATTGGAAGAAGAGGCGTCTATCAGAGCAAAGACGGCTATTTCAGGACAGGTCTGTATACCGGCTACAACTACCGGATCAGCTCCATACTGGCGGCAAGCGCCGGTATCGACGCGGTCTATTACCACTCTGTCTTTGATCCGGCCAATTTTAACCATACCTACCAGTCATTTGCCACCTCTTATGACCATTGGCGGGTAGGTGCAGCACTGGGGCCCGACATCTGGATGGGCAGGCTTGCCCTGATGATCAAGTATGGTTATTACCTGCATTACAACAGCTACAGGAATAACCACACTTACTGGACCGCCGGCTTAAAATACAACCTCACAGAATGGGCCGCCGTCCAGGCAAAAATCTACGTACATAAGACAGAGGCAGACTATGCTGGTTTCGGCCTCATCCTTACGCCTACAGAATTTTTCCGTTAACCTATCTGGTCCTGGAGGGATCAAAAACCGCTACGGCAACCTTTGAATCGGCACAGCCATAATACAGGAACCATTTGCTTTTATGGTACGCCAGGCCTTCAATAAATACCGTACCTGCCGGATACTGGCCGCTTTTCTCAAACGGTGCGGTCGGCACCAGAAACGGCTTGTCCAGGCGATCCAAAAACTTACCCGGATCCTGGGCACTGAACAACATTTGCCCGGCGCAATAGGAATTTGCGGTATAACTGGGGTCACGGTCTGCTCCACCTTTGTTTTTCCCGTTATACATCAGTACAATACCTTTTGAAGTCAGTATCGCCGGAGGCCCGCATTCCGTGAGATCGCTGTCAAAATAGCCCTTTCTCGGAGAAACCAGTTCCTTAAGCTCGCCCTTCTCGTTAACTACGGGTGCCCAGTCAACGAGGTTATCGGAAGTAGCTGCGTAAACATGCCGCTCACCCCAATACATCCAGTACTTACCTTTATGTTTTACCATCACCAGCTTTCCCTTTTTAAGCGTAGTCAGCACCGAGGCTGATTTAGATGCGATGTTGTGGAACTTACCGTGGTATGCGTCCTGAAAAATCGGTCCATGTTTCTTCCAGTGCACCAGGTCCTTTGAAGTCGCTGCGCCCAGTCTGGGGACCTTTTTGTTCCATTGCGTATACAAAATCAGGTAAGTTCCATCCTCCGTAACCGACACGCGCGGATCTTCGCATCCTCCGGTCCACTCAAACTCCTTCTGGTCATCATCTGCTGGAAAAAGAACGGGCTTTCCCGTACGTTTCATATGGATTCCGTCGGTACTTTCTGCCAGCCCGATCCTGGAAGTCCGGTGGCCGATACCCACGCCCGACTTGTCTTCTGCACGGTAAAGCACATAGATCTTACCGTTTTTTACCGTTGCTGCCGGATTAAAGGTGTCATTACTCTCCCAGTCCAGTTGTTTCTGCTGCATCGGATCATAAAACCTTGTTGTGGAGTCAGGCGAGATCACCGGGTTGACACCTTCGGGGCGTACAAACGGGCCAAGCGCCCAGTCCGGAAGTTTGGCGATAGGTTGCTGAGAAAAGACCTGCACCTGTACAAACAGGAACAAAGCCAGCAAACAGAATCTTCTTTTCATATTTATCATTTGTGTTTAGTTGGTTCCCCAGTTTTTATTAGGCTCGCTACCCATTACCAGTTCCAGTCTACCGCCTGCGACGATATCCTTGTGGTCGATATAGGCCTTGTTATAAGGCCTGCCGTTCAACCGGGCAGATTGGATGTAGATATTAGCCGGACTGTTGTTGCTGGCGATAATGTCAAACTGCCTGCCGGGATAATAAGCAGGATCAAGCCGGATACTGATACCGTTAAATACCGGACTGGTCAGTTCATACCTCGTACTTCCCGGGGTTATCGGATGAAAGCCACTCGCTGCGAGCACATACCAGGCCGACATTTGCCCTACATCCTCATTTCCTACCAGACCGGTTACCGAATTACGGTAAGCTTTACTGCATATTGTTCTCGTCCATTTCTGGGTAAGCCAGGGCGCACCCAATCTGTTGAACAGGAACGGGACATGATGTACCGGTTCATTGGCATGGTTATAATAATCATTCCACATCATATCTTCAGGAACCTGATCGAAGAAATGGGTCAGGTCTGCAAGTGTCTTCTGCTGTCCACCCATCAGTTTAACCATCCCGTCAATATCCTGCGGCACAAACCAGCCCTGCTGATAGGGATTAGATTCCATAGATCCGTACCATTGCTTCAAACGCCCCTCCGCAGGCCAGGGTTCCCAGCTTCCGTCCTCCTTCTTTGGCCGGAACCAACCTTTTTCTGCATCCCAGATATTTTTGTAGGCCGCCGAACGGGCCTGGTATTTTTCTGCATCCGCTTCTTTTCCCAAGGCTTTTGCCAGTTGCGCCACACACCATTCAAAGTAAGCATATTCCAGTGTCGTCGATATGCCCACCTGCTGCCAGGAATATCCCTTGTCTCCATTGCCAAACTTCTCCACACTGCCTACCGCAAGTGCATAGCCCCTGTTGATGTCAAACCTGCGGATGCCCTTTGCGTAGGCGTCGGCCATTACCGATACCGCCGGGTTGCCGATCATGCAACCACTGTAGGCGTTCAGAAATTCCCATCTTTCCAGGTATCCCATCTTTTTCTCATCTGCCAGCGTAATGAGCGAATTCAGCATATCGTTCACTAACGAAGGATTAATGACCGTTTGCAATGGCATCTGGCTTCTGAATACGTCCCACCCGCTGAAGATTGTCCGTTTAGTGAAGCCGCTGGCCTGATGTACTTTTCCATCGCCCCCGGTATAACTGCCGTCACTGTCGGAGAACGTCCGCGGATCGATCTGCGTATGATACATTGCCGTATAGAATACCGTTTTTTCCGCTTCCGTACCTCCTTTTACACTGATCTTCGATAGGGAGCGGTTCCACAAGGCCCTGGCGTTTCTTTTCACTGCATCAAAGTCCCAGCCTTTGATATCCGTCTGCAGGTTACGTTTTGCCCCCGCAATGCTGACAAAAGATATTCCGGTCTTCAGCAATACCTGCGCATTGTTTTCCGTTTCAAATTCTGTGTAAAATCCAAGGTGCTTTCCCTGCGCTTCCCGGGTTCCTTCAGTCACTACCGCCTTAGCGACCTGTTGCTGGTACCTGTCACTGGTTACATCTTCCAGTTTCCGGCTCCAGTTATCCGGGATATCGGCAGACCATGTACCAAAACGCTTCAGTGGCTTACTGAATTCTGCATAAAAATAAACCGTATAATCACCTTTGCCGTCACCGTTTCCCCAGCCCCCGCCATCGGGACTGCATTTCATCCAGCCTTCGATGGCATTGGCGCCTGAAACCCTGACATACTGCAATACAGAGGTGCCACCAACCCTTCTGGCCAGGTCAATCTGGATCCTCGACTGTTTGTTCCCGGGAAATGTAAAACGCAGCATGCCACTTCTGGGTGCAGCAGTAGCCTCCGCCCGGATATTTCCCTCCTTCAGCGTCACCGCATAATATCCGGCAGACGCCTGCTCAGACTGCTTATCATAATCAGAACGATAGCCTTCCTCCGGTTTTTCTGATTTTCCGGCGTGGGTATACAACCTGCCGACCGTAGGCATGACCAGAAAATTTCCCAGATCGCCATACCAGCCGATACCGCTCATCTGGGTGAAGGCAAAACCTTCGATACTGGTATGTTCATCGCTGTAGCCTGGTCCGTTATCACCTCCGGTAATTGTATTCGGGCTTACCTGTACCATACCGTAAGGCGTTGCTGCTCCCGGAAAAGTCTTACCCAGACCGTGATACGTACCGGCAGCCTTTTCGCTCGTACTTGCACCGATAAATGGGTTTACATAATCAGCAGGTTCCTTTTTTACCTGGGCAAAAACAGTAACAGAAAGCACACAACAAACCGTTAATGCGACAGCACACTTATTCATGGTAATATCTGGTTTTATCTGTCCGTAAACATAACCATATTACCTGGCATTTCATCAGGACCTGCTTATTTTCCGGAACTAAACACCGTCCAAAAGAGACGGCAGCTCGCCGAGTATCACAGATTTACATAAATATTGTTCCGCATAGACACGTGCATTTACCCGTTGCTGGCAATGGCAGGTATCCAGACTGTTCACAATCGCCCGGGCAAGCCCTTCGGGGTCATCCGGCGGGATCACCAGTCCGATATCGTACCGGTTCAGCTGTTCGAAGAGAGAAGTTCCCGTCGCGGCTGTAACAATAACCAGACCACCCACTGCAAATATTGAAGCCAGCTTAGACGGCATAACCAGGTCACCGGCTCCGGATTTCTGGATCACCAGGTGCACATCCGCCATATTCAGGAACTTATTGAAGTTATCTTTCGGTTGCAGCGGAATAAAGAAAATATTACCTGCATTGCGCTCGGCCGCGCGACGTTTAAGATCTTCTTTAAACGGGCCTTCAGCACATATGACCAGTTTGAGTGCTGACTGCTCCTTCAGCATCAGGGCTACATCGAGTATCATTTCAAGTCCCTGTTTCTCGCCTATACTTCCCGAATACAGAACGATCTTATCTTCGGGTAAAAAGCCAAACTCCCGTTTCAGGGCAGAACCGCCCGAAACAGGGAAATAAACCTTGGTATCCACCCAGTTCGGGAACAGCGCAACATGCCGGGCCACCTTGGCTTTCACCTTACGTTTCATCCCCGCAGATATTGTGGATACGATATCGGCATTCCTGAGAATATATTTTTCAAGGCCAGATACCGCGGTCAGCAACCATCCCGATTTCAGCATCCCGAGTTCCCTTGCCGCATCTACCTGCAGGTCCTGCAAGTGATAGTGTAGCCTGGTCTTCCTGAAAAACCGGTAAAAAAGCCCCAGCAAACCCAAATGAAAGGGAGGTGCAGCAACGATCACATTGTCATACCGCTTTTTGAAAAGCAGCCTGGCAACCACCAGAAATGCAGTGATGAAAAAACTTGCCTCATGTAATATCCTCTTTTTCCCGTTAGGTCTTGCAGGTACATACAATGGACAACGGTATATCGTCAGGCCGGGCATTATCCGTTCCTTTTTAAATTTCAGCGTTGAATATTCCTCAGCAACTTTCCATTGCGGATAATAAGGAGGTGCGGTAACCATCGTTACGTCATGTCCCTGATCAACCAGCCAGTATAGCATATCACCGGTATATTTACCGATGCCCGTCAGCTCAGGGACGCTATTGATCCCGATCACTAAAATCCTCTTCCGCTTCATTGCCATCTTGGTTTCACAAATACTGCAGGATTTCCCTTATAGACCCCATTGCTCTCCAGGCTCCGGGTTACCACCGAGGCTGCACATACCACCGTATCCATACCGATCCTGACACCCGGCCCGATAAAACAGCCTACCCCAATCCAGCTGCCATCCCCCAATACGATCGGCCCGTTCCTGTAGCTCATTGCAGGGTCCCTGAAATTATGGTTACCGCAGCACAGGAAAACCCGCTGGGAAACACATACGTTATCCCCGATCGTCAACGGCTCAAAGTTGAGCAGGAATACCTCTTCGCCCAGCCATGAATGATGGCCGACGACCAGTTTCCAGGGCATGTGGATATTGACACGCGGCTTTATGACCACCCCTTTACCTACCTTCGCTCCAAAACGCCTCAGCAGCATCGCCTTGAAACTGCTCGGAAAAGGAAATGCAGACAGGAAGAAGAACATCTTAACGATATACCACAAAGATTCTTTAAGGCGGGAGGCACCCCTGTCAAGCCCTACCTTTGCGTCGAAATCCTTCAGCTCGACCCGGGACCTGTAGGTTGCTGATTTATATGCAATGTCAATCATAATCTTTCTTGTTTAAGCACATTCCGCATCAGCCGACCGGCCGTTGTTTCGGAATAATGTTTTTGATAGCACCTGTTTGCGTTCCGGGCAAATTCACTTTTTTGCCCCTCGCTGAGCGACAGCCACTCCTTCAGCATGAGGTAAATGTCATCGGGCCTGTCCCTGGCGATCATGCCACCCTTATGCCGTTCGATCTCACGATAAATGTTGACCTGATCCGAGATCAGCACTGGCCTTTTACAGGCCATCGCCTCCACTACGGCAATGCCAAAATTCTCCTGGTGGCTAGGCAACACGAAGGCTTCTGAACCATATAATGCACCCCATTTGGCATCCCCCGTGAGCATTCCCGTAAACCTGATGTCCGCGGCTTCGCCTGCCATCTGCCGCAGTTCCCTGCCATAAGCCGTATCCAGCCCCGGACCAGCGATCACCAGAACATGATCCGGCAAGCACTCCGCTTTGAGCTTTAAGAAGGCCCTGATCAGTAAGTCCGCACCTTTCTTCCTGTCCAGTCTGCCCATATATAGTAAATAAGGCCGGTCGCCGATCTGCGGACAAATGTTCAGGAAGGCAGCCCTTAAGTCAGGACGATCTTCAGGCGGACTCGCTACACCCAGCCCTACTACCTGCTCGTTACGCGGATGATAAGGCGCAAAAGGCTGCCTGGCCAGTTCCTGCTCTGTACTGCAGGTGAACAACAATGCGTTGGCCGCATTTACGAGTTTTGCTTCCACATATTTCCAGAATGCAAGGTTCCTGGCAGCCTTAAGCTTACGGTCGGCCGCGCGCTGAAAATAGGGATCAAGCATACCATGCGGCATCACCAGGAGCTTACCGTGGAAATTCCTCGACTTTTTAAAAGCCTGGAAAACGGCAAGACTCTGGTATTGCCAAAGTCCATGAACAATGACATTGTCGTACCGCTTCAGGTTTTCACCCAGCCATGAAAGCAATTTCGGATGGTAGTTCCAGGCGGTAAAGCCCCTGCCTATCGCATGGACATCCGGGGCAAACTGCCTGAGATATGGTGCATCCTCCCGGTCAAGGCTGAGTACTTCATGGGCAAGATCTGTCCCCGAAGCATACCTCACCATGCCTGAAACCGCCTGGCTCAGCCCCCCGGCTTCAGGATTTAATGTCGGCAGAATATGTAGCGTAGTAATCATCCAAAGTGCTTTTATAAAATCTTTCAATCTTGTTCAACATTTCTCCGCAGCCAAACCGCTGTACGTTCAGCAATCCTCTTTTTATGTATTGCCGTCGTTCTTCCGGCTTCATGTCCACCAGTTTCTCAAGTAATCTGGCCCCTTTCTTTGCCCAGTAACCCTGTTCCATGGAACTCTGCGGATAACTTTCCATGAAAAATCCCGCATCGCCCGCTACCTCGATCATCGGCTGAGCCGCCGTAGTCAGTACCAGGGTACCGCAGGCCATTGCCTCGGCAACAGGCCAGCCGAAACCTTCCGCAATTGAGGGAAACAGGAAAACAGATGCCCCGCAATAGGCGAGCCTCACGGTATAGTCATCCAGTCCCGAAAGCCAGAGGATATCCTTTTTGTAAGGAGAATCTGTTGCAAGCCGCTTCAGCCCGGGGTCCGGCGCATCACCGACCATCAATAAAGGGACAGTATACCTGCTCACCGACCGCCAGGCATCATACAGCATGATCACGCCTTTACGGTTTTTGTACCATTGGTTACCGCCCACATGGAGCAGATAACCTGCGGATAGATCCATATCTAAAAACTGGCCGAGCAGCGCTTTTGCGCTGAAGGCATCGCCAGGCGAAAACACATCAGGCAATCCATTGTAAACCACCTCCGACCTGCAGGGCCGCTCCATGAAAGCCATCAGGTCAGCCCTGGTCTTTTCCGAGACACAAATGAAATGGCCTGCTTTTTTATACCCATTCCGGATATAAGCCTGATAGATCTTCCCCGTAAACGATGTCCTGTTTTCCCTGATCAGGCCCAGAGCCGACTGTTGGGCAAGGAAATCGTGGCAATGCACCACAACCGGCCTTTTTCCTGCCAGACGCACCCATGGCCCGAGGGCATGGTCCGTAAAGACCAGCAGGGCGGTAGCCGGCAATCTCCGCATGTCCCTTTGCACTTTTACCGGGAACAAGATATACTGGTCTATGTATCCCAGCCATTTTCTCAGGCCAAAAGGAAGCTTCAACCTGTATGTCCATGGAACGGGTTTCCAGACCTCAACATGATGGCCCCGGAGCCTGAGGCCATCAGCCAGCATATGCGTAAAGCGTTGTAAACTGTGCAGTCCAAGGAATTCGGGATGTGCAAAAAGAACGATTTCCATTAGCCCTCCTTCATTAGTTGTTTATCTTCCATATTCTGCGAATCCTTCAGTGCAGCGATGAGCATGCCGCCAATCATGACGCTGAAACCTAAGGAAGTCGGCTGGGCCCACTGACCCTTAGTCACACTGGTCAGTGCCAGGCCGAGCAGCATCCAGGGCAGATAATTTCCAAACCTGAGCCCGCGGTAAGAAAACACCGCCATCTTGGCACTGATGGCAAGCCTGATCGAAATCGCCGTTATCCCCAGGAAGGCGCCCAGTTCCCCAATCATCCGCCCCCATTCTTCCTCTGCGATCAGGAACTTCCTGGATCCTGTCAGCAGGGCGCTTCCTGCATTGGTCCCCATACCCAGCCCATATCCGAAAAAGGGCTGGTCGGAAGCAGTGGCCAGTGCACTGAACATCTTGCCAAAATAACGGTCGCTTACCGTCCCGCTAACCCCGCCTTCAATCGCCGAGGCGGTTTTGAACCTGACCATAAATACATCCACAGAGGTCTGGAAGAAATCCAGGCTGAAAAGCGCCCCGCCAACAGCCATGATCACAATAAGACCAAGAATAACACGAAGCAGATTCTCCGGTCTTCTGGCTACCGCAAAAAGTGCAAAGACAAAAGTGATCATGACCTGAAAAGCCAGGCTCCTGCTGATCGAAAATGGGACGGCGATCAACAGCGCTCCCGTTGCCCCATACAGTAAAAACCTGTTGATCTGTCCCGGAGAAAACCAGAAAAACAAAAGATAGCTTGCCAGCAATCCGTAAAACATATGGATCCCGTTGGTAAAGGAAAATGTTCCGGAAGGCCGGAAATACCCCATCGCACCGCTGAAGCCCGCTCCCTCCACACCGCCTACACCCCGGTTCACCAGTGCAGACTGAGGGCTGTAAAACTGAAATACGATCAACATCGTCATCGGCAGGGCAATCCAGGCAATCCAGCGGCCCATTGCAATGACATCCTCCCGGTCGAGTACCTGTGCAACCACAAAGATCATCGGAAAGTGGATCAGCATTATCCGGGCCCCGAAAAGGGCAACAAACAAATTACCATGCCCCAGTACTACAGCAGTAATGATCCCGGCAAAGCCGATTAGCAGCATTCCGGTCAGCAGCCTGGAATAGGGCACCATACCCTGCACCCATAATTTATACATTAAATAGATCGCCAGCGGGTCGCGGACAACCAGCAGTGGTGCAGAAAGAAAAGGTAAGACCCATTTTCGCAGTGCACCCTCAAAGATCAGCAGCAAAAGATACAGCCACACTGCCTTTTTCATCAGCAGCAGTTCCTTCCCGTCTTTGCCAATTGAATAATTATCTGCCAGCATAGACCGTATTTAATTGGTTAACGATTCTGTCGCCATAAGTCTTCCAGGTATAATTCGCAGCGTGAAGCCTGGCCATTTCACCCATTTGCCTTACCCTTTCCCGGTTATCGATACACCACTGCAGTTTCATTGCGATCTGTTCCGGAGACCGGACCGGCACCAGGAAGCCTGTTTCCCCCTCGATCACCAGATCCGATCCTCCCGTATTCGGTGTAATGATCAGCGGCAGCCCCTGGCTCATTGCCTCCTGCATCACCAATGCCCGTCCCTCCAGTATCGACGGCAGGCAGAAAACATCGCAGCCCGCCATCAATTCCAGTACCTGCCCGTGCGGGCGCTCAGGCGCATAGACAAATCCATCATACCTGTCCCGGTAAAACTGTATCGGTGCCTGAAGACCTCCCATGACGACAAGCACAATCTTTCTGCTATCCAGCATTTTCACGGCCTGGAACAAATCGCCCAGCCCTTTACGCTGTCCCATTGAACCCGCAAACAACACCTTGAGGCGATTGTCCGCTTTCAGCACATCGTTACCGGCATGTGCAATACGTTCCTGCGGAGAACCGAAGGGCGAGACGATGACCTGCTTTCCGAACGCCCAGGCAGGCAGAGACTCCCTTACAAACCCGCTCGGCACGACCACGATGTCTGCCAGTTCCAGCTCCGCTGTCTTCCGTTTCAGTTTATCTGCAGAATCCGTTACGCCGCCACCCAATGTAACCGCCCATTCGGGCAGCCGGGCGGCTTCCTCACGCATCAGTCGCTTTCCAACTTCCCAATACGCAATCGGCAGGTCATAAATACAAAGCAGGCCGAGCCGTTTCGCTTTGCGAAAAGTTTCCAGGGCACCATCTTCATACGCATAGACCGCAGCAGCCCCGCTTTCATCTTTTTCCTGTTCCAGCCTGGACGCCACAAAACGGTCAAGGTCCATATAGACATGGTCCAGTGAGGCAAAGCCGGTTTCATGCTTCACTGCACGCTTATATCCCAGTTTAGGCAATACGCATCTTGCCAGTTCCAGCCCTGGTCTCGTATCGAGCAATTGTCCGGATACCGGAAAAGATCTTCGTGTCAGCTCCGAACGGAACCCCGGCGGCAATAGTTTCAGCCACCAGCTGTTCGGGCTGACCGCCATAGTTGTATAAAAACGCGAAAGCATTTCCCGCTGCTGAAGCGTACTCAACAGGGCCCGCACGAACTGGTTTCCGGTAGGATGTGCAACGATTATCTTCATATGCCCTCCTTTCCTGCAACCGCTTCAATGATGTCCAGATACCTCCTGGAAACCACTTCAGGGCGATGCTTTTCAAGATGCCTCAAGGCATTCCCCCGGAGCTTACTTTGCCTGGAAACATCACCGATCAGGTCTGTCAGGACACCGACCAGATCGTCCAGGTCATTCCTTTTAAAACTAAGCCCGGCGTTTCCGACCGCCTCAGGCAAACCGCCCTCATCTGCCACTACCGGTATGCAGCCACAGGCCATCCCTTCGATCGCCACATTCCCAAATGGTTCGATCAGCCGGGAAGGAACCAGCAGGTATCCGTGATTATTCAAGGCATGGACAAGCGCCGTACCTGTCAGCGTACCCGGAAACTGTACATGATCCTTCATATCCAGCTGCCGCGCCAGGTCTCGTAACGAAGTCATTTCCGGACCCTCCCCGATGATGCTCAGCATCGGACCAGGCTGATCATCGAACACACCCTTATCCATTAAAGCCTTCAATGCCCGGATCGCCATGTCCGCTCCCTTGTCCGGGACGAGCCTCCCTAAAAACACAAACCTGGAAGTGCGCTCAGTCCCTGGTATTGTCCTGAACAACGCCGCCCGGTAAGGGTTCCCGATCACGCTCGCATCGGGCCAGCAAGCCCGCGCCAAAACCCCGCTCACGGCAATCACCTTTCCAGCCCTGGTCAGCCCGGCAAGCTTTAGTTTGTCCTGCCAGCCTATCGTACCATCGTCTCTGCGGATCCATGACCGCAGGGCAACTACACGCTTCTTATGCAACAGGAATGCAGGCCATGCGAGCCTCAGGCATGGATTGTTTTCAAACACGACATCAGCCCAGGCATGGCCCCGAACAAGATCTGTCAAGCCCGGATTACGTACGATCTCATACGGGAAGGAACGGTTTGCCGCCTCTCTGGTCCAGGTCAGCAAACGGACCTCATGGCCGGCCGCTGCAAAATTACCTGCAAGGATCTCCGAGTTGACCTCAATACCACCGATACTCGGATTGAAAAAATGCGTCAGAAACAATATTTTCATATCCCCACCTCCATTTTAACCGATGGTTCTACCTGAAACTGTCCGATAAATCTTTCGGCTACCTCGGCCAGTAACGACCGGTAAGGCTGTCTGGACGAATACAACGCCGCCTGCAAAGTACTGAAGACCAGCTCGGACCTGAACGACACTCCCAATTCCTCTTTCCCGTTCCACCTGGGCAACCATACCGGGAGCCCGTGCTCCAGCATCGCTGCAGCTGCTCCGCTTTTTCCGAGGTACCTGGGCTTTGATTTCGAGATACCCGCATCACATTGCCGCATCAGCCTGCTGATTTCCCCTCCCGGTAAAAATCCAAGATCCAGTATTTCACAGGGGTATCCCCTAAGGCTTGCTTTCAGTACCTCAAAGAAAGCTGCCTTTGCCTGTGCCTCACCTCCGGTAAAGACCAGTCTTATTCCCCTGAAGTCTTTTTTGCAAAAACCAAGGACTTCATTTGTAAAAATCTGACGGAAAGCACCTTTGGGGGCAGCGCCAAAATAGAGCACAGTAGGTACATCCCTTTCCGGCAACATAGATTTCCGGCCCGGCTGGATTGCCGTATCCGGACAGACATTGCCGAAAAGCGGCAAGACATCCGCACAAATCCCAATTTTAGCCAGCGCATCCCGGTCATAGGAGACAGATACGTTTACCACCACGGGCTTCATCATCCCGATCATCTTCCTGATCAGCCGGCGCTGCAGGAAAGCCGCTACCCCCTGCTTCCAGCCTGCCGGCGAGTCCAGCCAGATCTCATGCAACATGACATGGGACCTGAATTCTCCCGACAAAGCGCCCAGCCAGTTATTTAAAGAAAAAGGCAGGCCCTTTTTATGAAAAGAATAAGGGACATATTGCAGGCTGAGCACTTCCGGGCTAACCTCACGGACAAAGTGTAAGGCCTGTTCCGATTTTTTGTGCCAGGCCATTACAGACGGGAAACGCCTTACCTGGATACTGCCCTGCGCCGTATTCCTTTTTTCCGCTGCAACATTTTCTATATAAGTATCATTTAAGGCCAGGATATAAACTTCCATGTGCGGTGAGACCAGGGCAGTCCCAAGACGAACAACATAATCTCCGACCCCGTCGCATCCGGGCTCCAGGCAACCGCAAACGAACATCAGGCGCATATCGTTCTCCTTTCTCCCAGTTTCCGCGCAGGCACACCTCCCCATATTTCCATTGGAGGAACCGGCCTGGTCACCACTGCTCCTGCTGCAACCACCGCTCCGTCCCCAACAGAAACTCCTTTCAACAACACTACGTTACTTCCCAGCCATACATCGTTCCCAATTGCTATATGTTCTCCCGGGCATTCCTGTGTCCGGATCAGTTCTCCTGCTATAGTTCCATGGTCGTGGTCAATTAACCGGCAACCGGCAGCAATCAGACTGTCATTACCGATCACCAGTCCATGCGTAATATTGACCTCCGCACCCCTGCCGATAAACACCCTGTCCCCTATCTTTATCCTGCGTCCGGGAGCCCATATTCCGGCAAACTGTAATACCACGTCCCTTTGCAGCAGGCAATCCGACCCGATAAGTACCTGGTGAGGCCAGTTCACGAAAATTCTGCCAAGAATGGTACCTCTGCCGATCTGCATACCAGCCAGCCGGTAGACCAGCTTGCGTAGTGCCGAAGCAGTACGGTTCGGATAGCGTACCCTGAGATTAAACATTATTTGATGTACCAGCCGTTCCATTTGCCTCAGTGAAATAACCTCCGATACTTTGTTTCATATACCAGGTCGCTTCTTCTTGTCCCGATTTGCCTTGCAGGTACCCCGGCAACAACCGTATATGGATCTACATCCCTGGTAACCACTGCAGCAGCAGCGATCAGCGCACCTTCGCCAACCGTCACCCCCGGCAAGATCAGCGCCCTTGTCCCGATCCAGACACGATCACCGATCTTGACCGGTCTGACCCTGCCTTCAAACCTGGCTGATCCCGCATCATGGTCAGCGGTAAGGATCGTTACTTCTTCAGATACAGAGACATTACAACCAATGAACAGGCCTCCCCTGCTGTCCAGCCTGCAGCGCTGGTTAATCACGGAATTCTGCCCGATGACCAGGTTGCCCGCCTGGTCAAACCTCGTATGCATCATTACCGAACACCCGGCACCAAGCTCGAATTTCATAAAGACACGGTAATAGCAATGCCTTAGCCAGTAACCCGGAAGACAGGATATCCATTCATTGCACAGATAAAGCCTCAGTTCCGAGACCACCCTTCTCCATACCGGCCGCTTTCCGTCCTTTCTCATATCCCCGCAACCCTCAGCTTAAAACTCCGGTAAAAAAAATATCCGCAATACAACAGCAAAGCGATCGCACCATTTACAATGGATAGCAGCAATACATCATGCAATACCGAAAGGTCCAGCATGCAAATGGCCACAACCTGTACCACAACACTGACCGTAATGTATAACACCGGTTCAATGGCCCAGCCTCTCGATACAGAAAGGTAGTTGGCGATACCGGCTGTCAGCTTAAGGCAGCCTGAAACCATAACCAGCAGCAAGGCCATATCCAGATGGCGGTACTGATGCCCGAGAATGAACAGTACCTGACCGGCAAAAAAATAAGACAGGCCGCAAACTCCTGCACAGATCAACGTCAGTAGCCCCAGAACCTGGGCAAACCGCAGCATTAATAGATAAGACCGGTCAAACAATTGTGCAAACCTGGGGACAATCAGGAAATAGAATACCGAGCTGACCAGTCCGAGCACGCTCGCCACACGTTCGAGGGCCCCTACCTGGGCGATCGACTCCGTATTTCCGAAAACAGAGATCAGCCAGACCGTAATCTGACCAGACAGACAATAATAGACCGTGCTTGGCAAGGTCCTTTTCAGCATCATGACCACTTCCGATCTTACTTTCCCGTCTCCCTCCTGGTCCAGATCCGCAAACCTGCCAGCCCTTTTTCGCAACCTGACATTCGCCAGCAGCCTGCTCAAACCACCGCAAAGCATGGCCACGAGCGTATAAGGGATAAAATAAAGCATAACCACCAGCGCTAAAAATCTGCTCACATTTGCCTCCAACTGGTTTCGCTGCAAGGCCACTACATCCTGGTTCAGCTTCAGCGGTATTTCGTAGAGCGTATCCGTCAGCGCTGCATAAAATGCCGGCACCACAGACAATACAATGAGCCCTGCCTTCAGTGGTTCTGCATGGTGCCGGATCAGTAAATACAGCAATACAGGTAATGCAATCATCAGCGTCAGCCAGGCGAATCTGCGCCTGAGACCGACGCCGGTTACAATTACCCGCCCGAGCAACAGTCGATCCCGGGATACCTTTCCCCCTGCCGCCAGTATTCCTGCCCCTATCCCGCTGTCGGCAAGCACAACCACTGTAGCCAGCATGGAATTGGCCAGTGTATACAGCGCAAATTCAGGAGCTGGTAACCACCTCACGATAAGGATACCTCCGGCAAGCCCCAGCAATTGCACCAGCACCTGGGCAAATCCGGTCACCGAAACCATACTACTCCAACGCGCCAGCCCCTCTATCATTTCTTCTTAAATATTCGTTCAAAAAAGCCCTTCTTTACCGGCTGCGCCTCATAACCATAGCCATAGCCAAATCCGTAACCATAACCGTAACTCGATGAATCCTTCACGTCATTGACCAGGATCGCGATGCGTTTCATCTTCTGGTTCGCATAAATATCCTGCGGGATCACCATCTGTTCCCGGTAGGTATACCCCTGCCTGACCACATATAAAGTAAGGTCTGCATGTTTGCTCAGCAGCTGGGCGTCAGTAACCATCCCGACAGGAGGCGCATCCATGATGATATGGTCGAAATGCGCGTTGAGGTACTGCATCAGTTCATCCGTACGCTCACCTACGATGATCTCAGCCGGATTTGGCGGAAGGTTACCCGAACTGATCACAAAAAGGTTATGATGGATACCCGATGGCTTTACAATTTTTTCCGGTGAAAGCTGCTTGTTGACCACATAGTTCGTAAAGCCGAAATCATTTTTCATGTTCAGCTTATTCGATAAATTGGGCCGCCTCAGGTCCATCTCCATCACGACCACCTTTTTCCCCGAAATGGCCAGTACCGTAGCCAGGTTCAGCGAAATAAAAGACTTGCCTTCGCCCGACATACTGGAAGTCATCAGGATGTTCTGCTCCTCCCCTTTGAGGAAAAACGACAGGTTGGTTCTTAAGGCCCTGAACTGCTCGGCGATCGGTGTCCTGGAATCCTGGGTGACAATGATCGTACTGTTGTACTCCGCACTATGTCCGATCTCTGCAATGATCGGTACCTTTGTATGGTTCTGTATCTGCGTCCTCGACATGATCCGGTTGTTCAGCTTGTCCCGGGTCAGGATCACGCCAACCGGTATCAGCAACCCCATGATCACCGCATACCCATAGATATTTCTCTTCAGCGGGCTTACCGGCCCCCTGGAAACCGGCGGCTCAATGACACGGCAATTGGAAATATTGGAGGTTTTGGAAATTGCGGTTTCCTCGCGCTTCTGCAGCAAAAACACGTACAGGTCCTGCTTGATCTGCTGCTGTCTCGACAAATCCAGGTAAGTCCGCTCCACGGCAGGCACCCTTCTTACCTGGCCGGCAATGGTATTTGACTTAGACAACACCCTGCTCCTGGTAATTTCCAGCGAGCGTTTCATTCCCTTAAGGCTGGACAGCATATCTGCCCTTGCACTTTGAATCTGCGCGTTCAGGTTTTGCATATAAGGGTTGGCATCCGTCTGCGTAAGACTATTGCGTTCCTTTTCCAGGACAATCGTGTTATACCTGTCAATCAGGGCCGAAAAGCCGGGATCGTCCAGCAGGGCCCCGCTCGGCACGATACGTTCTGCCGGATTAGCCCCCGAAAGATATTGCTCCAGCGAATTCAGCACACTCAACTGAGTCTCCGTCTTGCCGAGGTCATCGACAGACTCCTTGGTAGAAGAAATCAGCTGGCTGGCCTGCGCCGATATATCTGCGATCTGGTTCCGCTGCTTGAAACTCTGTACATTTCCCTCAATATTACCCAGCTCCTCACCCACATAGATCAGCCTGTTCTCTATAAATGCAATGGTACTGTCCGCTATCCTGTTCTTGTCAGACAATGCACTCTCCTGGTAAGCTTCGATCAGTTTGTTCAGGATATCTTCCGATTTTTTGGGGACTTCACCCATGAAATTCATGGACAGGATCTTTACCATTGGTATCGGGATCTCTACCCCCAGGTTCTCCATGAAGTCGTCAACAGTTTCCCTCAGGGTTTTAACCTCCACCGTATATACCTGGCCAGGCGCGGCCCTTCCATATCCCCTTTCCACGATCACTTTAGACCCGCCGGGAATGGTAAACTGCTGATAGAGGTTCACCTCCCGGTCATAATCCTCACCGGTAAGTTCAACTTCACCGGAAATACTCACCTTATTGCCGTTAAGGGTCACTTCCATCGTCTGGGCGATGATGCTGTCAGGCGAACTGAGCACCGTGAGTTTAAACGGAGAAGTATCGTATAGCTCTACAAGCCTCACATTCCCGTTATGGAAATAGCTGATGTAGGTCTTCAGTTCCCTGACCACACGCTGCATCAGTACCCTAGTCCTGAACACTTCCGCCTCGGCCTCGGCGCTGTTCGCAATACCAAACCTGCCACCCAATGCTTTGGACAGGGCATCATCTCCGGGAGTCGGAGCCTTATCTTCGGTGATCAGTATCTTTGAGCCCGTCGCATAAGTAGGTGATGTATACCTGATGTATAAAAACCCGATCAGCAGACAGATAACCAGTGAGATGATAAACCAGTACCAGTTGGCGATCAGCCTGGACAGCATTTGTTTCAGACTAACCTGGCTCTTTTCTGCAAAAAACTCATCCTGGGATGCTCCTCTATTGCTCATTTTGTCAGTTTTTGAGTGGTGTCTATAATCTCGCTATGGCGGTAACGATCAGCGTAGCCACTCCAAGCGCAATGGATATATACTGGAACTTAGGGGCATTATTGGTGGCCACCTTAGCCTTGTTCGGCTCCACATACAGCACATCATTTTGTTTCAGGTAGAAGTAGGGCGATGCCATCAGTTCAGAAGAGTTCAGGTTAAGCCTGGCAATTTCCTTATAGGAACCATTGTTCCGGATGAGCATCACATCATCCCGCTTTCCGTAAATGGTCAGGTCCCCGGCCAGCGATATGGCATCCAGTACCGTGATGCGTTCGTTTGGAATGGTATAGGAAGCAGGCTTGGCCACCTCACCCAATACCGTGATCTTAAAATTCGCAAAGCGCACCTGGATCGTCGGGTTCTTATAATAAGTAGCGGCCTTCTTGCGGATCACCTCCTTGGCATCGGCCGTCGTCAGGCCCGCAACCTTAACCATGCCCAGCATCGGCATCTCGATGAAGCCATCACGGTCAACCAGGAAGCCGTTCATCGCCGCATCCGGGCCGTTTCCCGAAGGTATGGCGGCTGGCAGGCCGCCCTGGTTCAGTGCAGTGGTCGATCTTGGGTCTATCGTCTGGATGTTCACCGACAGGATATCATCCGTCTGGATCAGCGGTTCATAATATTCCGCAGACGCCTTATGGCTCACATCCGCCTTGCTTACATCCGCAAAGTATGCAGTCTTCTTACCAGTTGCACAGGAACAAAAAGAGAGCGTGTACAGCGTTACAAAAAGAGAGGCACAGTACCTGAGTAGTTGTTTATTCATATGTTTATTTAAAACCGTATCATATTCCAAGTCGTAAGACAAGGTTTTTAATCATACTCCTTTTCTCACGTTAAGTATGTATGAGGCACCGTAGCGTTAACAGTGTCTCAGAAGGCCTTTCAAGCACATCAACCCAAAGTTATAATATCGTCCGTCCCAAGGCACAAAGCGCCCCTGAACACGCCCAAAATGAACGGAATGAACAAATGAAGACCCCAAAGCATCCAGTATTTTCGCCTCGTTCCTGAAATAGATATCAGTAGCGCTCGTATATGTCAAGACCGTCAAAAATAACCGTAGTAGAAGCCCTCCGGGGCCTGGCCGTCACCGCCGTCTGCTTCGCCCATTTCGGAAAGCCGGCAGGTACCGGGGGAACATTCCCTGAAATGTTTGCCGCTATGGAAGTTTACTTTCGCTTTGCCGTCCATATATTCTTCCTGATCTCCGGATTTGTGATCACCTATAGCATGCACATGGGGAAATATGAGCTGAACGATTATTTCACCTTTATTTCCAAACGTTTCCTCAGGCTACACCCCCCTTACCTTGCCGCACTGGCCATCAGCCTCATTATTGCTGCAATTTCTTACCACTACCGCCACCTGCCCAATCCCGAAACACCACTTTCCATAGTTAAGAGCCTTTTCTTTCTTCATGCCCCAAGCGCAAACCCCGTATTCTGGACACTGAAGATCGAGGCACAGTTCTACCTGTTCATCGGGCTTTTTTTTCCATTGCTCAACAAATTTCCAAAAGCGACGCTTCTGGTCAGCCTTCCGCTTTTTCTGTTCCTGTCCCGGTACCTTGGCCCCGCATGCCTGGATATGCTCACGTGGATGCCCTTCTTTCTGACTGGCATTATCGGCTTCAGGATATACATACAAAACACAGACAGCCACCTGGAGTATTTTCTCCTCGGTCTCCTGATCGTCTTTTCTTTCCTGTTTTACGGGACCGGCGAAGCACTTACCGCAGCAGCGACCCTGTTGCTGATGCTCGGGTACAGACAACCTGTCCACTCCGCGCTTACCTTCCTTGGCGAGATCTCCTATTCCCTGTACCTCATCCACTTTCCCATAGGCATCAAGTTCATTAACCTGCTGCAGCGTTACACCGCGCCGGGGCTCAACTGGCTGCTGTTCATCGGTGCCAGTTTACTTAGCTTCTGCTGCGCGCTGCTCTTCTGGAGATACATCGAGAAACCCTCCGCCAAACTTTCAAAAAAAGTAAAATATGTCAGGGCAAGATAGGATCAGGAGCCTCGACGGCATCCGCGGCACCTTTATCATCATGGTGCTCATCGCCCATGTTTTTGAGACCACCCCGGTATTCAAGGCCAGTTACCGGGAACTGGTCTACTACATCTCCGGATTCGGGCATATGGGCGTCAGGATATTCTTTGTCATGAGCGGCTACCTCATCACCCGTCTGCTCATCAGGGAGCAGGAAAAAACCGGAAAAGTGAGCCTGAAAGACTTCTACATCCGCAGGATGTTCCGCATCTTCCCCACCTTTTTCCTTTATATTTTTGTAATCCTTGTACTGAAATGGACCCTTATTCCTGATATTTTCAGCAATTACTCACTCATCCTTTTCGCGTCCTTCTACCTCTGGAACTACAAGCACCTTTTCATCGGCAACCTGGACGGTATCGATAAAGGCACCTGGTTCATGGGACACTTCTGGTCGCTGTCCATGGAAGAGCAATTCTACCTGCTCTGGCCGGTTACCTTTGTTAAGCTCAGCACCAGGACGCTCATCAGGGCAGTCCTGATCCTGATTTCCGTCATGCCCCTGCTGAGGGTCGCTACCTTCCTGTTCCTTCCGGGCAGCAGGCCCCATGTCAGCGAGATGCTGCACACAGGTGGCGACGCCATTCTTACCGGTTGTCTGGCCGCATTACTGGAACAACTGCCCGGTTTCCGCGAAAAATATCTCCGGTATGTAGAAGACAAAAGGCTTATTGCCGCCGTCGCCTGCTTTCTGTTTATCGTTTCTCCCCTGCTCACCTGGTACGGGCAGGCGGCTTACAACCTCACCATAGGCATTACCCTCAACAACTTTAGCATCATGTTCCTGCTGTACTGGGCGATGTATGTCCCTTCCGGGCCCGCAGACTTTTTCAACACTCCTGTAATATCCCGCCTGGGGATCGCCTCTTATTCCCTGTATGTATGGCAGCAATTGTTCCTGACCGACAAGAACGATCTCTGGGTCAACAGATTTCCCCAGAACCTCTTCGTCGCCATCGGTATCGGCCTGGCCTCACATTACCTGGTAGAAAAACCTATACTCAGACTCAAGGACCGTTTCAAACGGGTCTGAAGATGAAAAGGTGCAATGTTAAGCACCCGCGGGCACAACAACAAAGGTATTGATCGCCGCATGAAGTCCGGCAATGTATTCACGCATCGAATAAATCGTCTCCGTAACCCGGCAGTTGAACGGTGGCTGGTCCAGGTAAACCCCCGACATCTTCTCGCCGCGGATCGACGCCCCCGTTTCCTTATCCAGGTTAGGTACTATCTGCGTACCGTAAAATGAGGCGGGCTGGTGCTCCGAAACGATCACATAACGGTAGTTACCAAACTTCCTGACGATCTGTAAAATGGACGCATTGCTCAGGTGCTGCAAAACCTGCCTGATGATCAGCAGGTCTCCCGGCGCAATCGCTGCGGTACAGGCATCCGCACAGAAAAATCTTACTGAAGGCCCCGAAAATTCCTGCTGGTTGCGCTCAATCAGCCCTTCCACCACATCATAACCGGTATAATCCACTGCATGCCCGGCCCGGGCCGCAAGCGCCAGTATCTGACTGCTGACATTGAAATCACCACAGCCGATCTCAACTACACTTTGGATATCATTCGAGGTAATAAAACCGGCGATCGTCTTCGCATAACCCCGGACATGTGCATTGTGAGAGCCGGAACCGGAATAATATTTTCCCTTACTGCCACCCCAGAGGTTCTGGTCATAGATCCGGGTAAAGATCTGTGAATTTTCGTTAGCGTTATCCATCAGGCCGAAGATACTAAAAACTAAATATTACCCGCCACCTTCAGCTCGAACCAGAACTCAGAGCCTTCATCCTCCTTACTCTCTACGCCAATGTTTCCTTCGTGACGGGCCATGATCTCTGCCGAGATGTACAACCCGAGCCCGAGTCCGCCAAACTTAAAGGTAGTATCGTGCACACGGAAGAACCGGTCAAAGACATGGTCTACCTTATCCCTGGGGATACCAATCCCGAAATCACGCACGGAAACCCGTACCACATCCCCCTGAACTCGGGTAAATACCTCTACCCGCTGCACATTCGGCGAGTACTTGATCGCGTTCGACAAGAAATTGTTCAGTACCTGTTCAATCCTGCGCTGGTCTGCTTCCACCAGTACATCATCCAGGTGTACAAGTACAATATCGTATCCCGACGTATTCCGCATGTCCTCCACACATTCCTCAATCATTTTCTTCATGCTGAAATGCACGTAATCAAACGCCATTTTGCCGGCCTGTATCCGGGTCACATCCAGCAAGTCGGCCACCAGGGAAGTCAGGTTGTCTACCTGCCGGTTCGCCTTGTCGATATAAGTCCTCAGCCCCGAGGCATTCGGCTCTGCGCTGCAAAGCCGCAGTGCGAGCTGCAGGAAGCCCTTGATACTGGTTACCGGGGTTTTCAGCTCATGACTGGCAATGCTCAGGAACTCGTCCTTCTTCTGCTGCGCCTTTACCATATCCGTCACGTCAAAACCAAAGAACGCGATACCGTCGATCTCTTCGTCAGCCGTGTAGACCGGCGTAAACGTAAAATCAAACCAGCGCTCCTCCTCACTGCCGGGACGGTGCAGCGGAAAAGCCCGCCATACTTCCGGTTCTCCTGTTTTCAGCACTTTCTGTTCCAGTTCGGCCAGGCCAGGATGCATCTCCCAGCCGGCTTCCAGCGAGGATTTGCCGATATAGTCGCGGTTCCCGTAAAACTCCGCAAAGGCATTGTTCACGAATTCATAGACCAGGCCGGCACCCCTGCGGATGCTGATCAGTGCGGGCGCACTTTTAAAGATGCGGTTAAACTCATCCTGCTGCTGCTTGACCTGTTTCTGTGCGTTGACCAGGCTGGTGATGTCGATCATAGAGCCGATCACCCTGAAGGGCACGCCAAAATCATCCTTCATAATCGTGCCCCTGTCCAGGATCGTTGCGTAGTTGCCGTCCGCCTTGCAGAAACGGTACTGCTCCGACCATTGCGCGGCACCGGAATTGATCGCATGAAAAATGCTCTCCTCTACGCCACTTCTGTCATCAGGATGAATGTGTGAAAACCAGAAACCGATGGAACCGGTTTCTTTCGAATGCCCGTATCCAAACATCTTTTCCAGGTTCTCGCTGCGCCACATTTTGTTGTCTGCCAGCGTCCAGTCCCATACCGTATCGTTTGTCGCCCTGGACACCTGCATGAAACGCTCCTCACTTTCAGACAGCTTCCGGGTACGCTCCATTACCTTCAGTTCCAGTTCCGCATTTAACTTCCGGAGACTCTCCCGGGCAGAGATCAGTTCGTTATAGTTCTTCCTCAGCTTACGGTCGGCTGCCTTCTGATCGGTAATATCCGTTATGGTCGCAGCAAAACCATCTGCCATCTTTACCGCCACCAGGTGGAACCAGCGCGCATCACCTATTACAAATTCTGTCTCTACAGGCACCCCCTTTTCCACCAGGCTAATGTACCGGTTGAACAGGTTACCCTCTACCAGCTCAGGCAGCTGCTTCACGAGTGAAGCGCCCGAAAGTTCACCTTCGGTCCTGTGCAGCAGCGTCAACGCAGTCTCATTATGGGCCAGACACTTAAAGTCCACGATAAAGTGATCATGGTTGCGCACCGCAGAGAAGGCAAGTATCCCGCTCAGGCTGGCGTTGAACACCCCGGTGATCATGTTGTTCAACGCAGTGATGCTGGTAATGTCCACAAAAGTGACCACCACCCCATCCTTCCGCATATCCTTACGTACATAAGGCATGATCCGCATCAGGCTCCGTTTACCATTCACCAGCTGCACCTCTTTTTCTACCACCCGTCCCGTCAGCAGCACAGCCTTTACGTCCGTCGTGAGGTTCTCAGAAACAATATTGTTGGAGATCTGCTCTATCGAACGTCCTATGTCCGCTTCGATCAGGTTTACCATACTGACCGCTGCAGGGTTAAACTTACGGATGACGAGCGTGGCGTCCAGGAAAACCTGCCCGATATCCGTGCTTCTGAAATAATTGTCCAGATCATCGTTCAGTTCCTGAAGTTCCCTGATCTTCAGCTGGTGTTCGGTATTCAGGGTATGTAGTTCCTCGTTCAGCGACTGTAATTCTTCGTTGTTCGATTGCAGTTCCTCATTCGCAGAAAGCAGCTCCTCATTGGCAGACTGCAGCTCCTCGTTCGTGGTCTCCATTTCCTCCACCGCAAGCTGCAGGTTACTCCTGGTCTCGTTGAGCTCGGCCTCCAGCTCAAATACATATTCGGTCTGATGTTCTTCCGACAAGGGCACCAGGTCCTGTTCCTCGCGGGTGTTCAGCACCTCGCCAGGCGCCTCGCTGAATACCACCATAGTCAGCCCGTCGCCGTTTTCAGGAGGTTGCACGGACAAGTTTACCAACCGCTCCTCCCCACCGCGCTGCAGCCTGATCCGGCCCAGGTGTACAGGTAACTGTTCCTTCCATGCCTTCCGCAAGGCTGTGTTGAGCAATACAGAAACCGTCTTCGGCACCATCAGCAGCAGGTTCAACTCCACTTTTTGAGACGGCAAAGACAGGTACCTGCCATAGTCCCCGACCGATTCCCTGATGATATAGCCTTTATCGATCAATATCCCGGCATATCCCAGGTGCGCCGTCAGGAACTTGTTAAAGCGCCCCTGCGCCGGATGCTCCTCGGGCTCCGATGCCTTGTGTTTCCCTTTGTCAGCCTGCGAAAGCATTCTTCCCGAGGTACTGTAGGTATTGAAGGCCGCATAGTTCACCACGCCGTCCTTCTGGTATATCTTCCATTTACCGGAGAACTCCGAATAGCCTTCCTTCATTCCCTGCGCCGTCTCGCTTGAACCCAGCATCAGGAAGCCCCGCTTGTTCAGCGAAAAATGAAAGATAGACAACAGCTTCTTCTGTAATACAGCGTTCATATAGATGAGCATATTACGGCAGGTGATCAGGTCGTTTTTGATAAAGGGTGGCGATTTAATCACATCATGCCGGGCAAATACCACCTGCTTCCTGATCTCCGGCACCAGGCTGTAGTGCTTTCCCTCGCGGATAAAATACGTCTTCAGCAACTCAGCAGGCACCTCCTTTCGGATGTGCTCAGGATAGCGGTTCTTTGCCGCAATCTCTATACTTTTTTCGTCAATATCTGTTGCAAAGATCTTCACGTCCAGGCGCCTGCCCATTTTTTTCAGACACTCATTGACGATGATTGCCACCGTATAGGCCTCTTGTCCGGTACTGCAGGCACATACCCAGATCTTTAGCGGCTCGCCCGGAACCTTGCCCGAGATCAGCCCGGGCAATATCTCCTCCTGCAGGAAACGGAAAGCCTCCGCGTCCCGGAAGAACTTGGTCACCCCGATCAGGAAATCCTGTCCCAGCGCTTTTACCTCTTCCTGGTTTCCTTCCAGAAAGCCTACAAACTCCTTCAGAGACTTCAGGCCATGCTGCGACATTCTGCGCCCGATACGCCGGATGATGGTCGGTGTCTTATACAGGTTAAAGTCGTTGCCGCTCTGCTCGTGCACCATTTCAAATACCTTATCCAGCAGTTTCTCATCGACCTTGCCGTTTTCCAGCACGTTGACGGGCTCCTCCTGGATATAGTTGAACAGTTCTTCCGGCATTTTCTTAGGCGGCAGTACGAAATCCGCGTCTCCCGAAGCGATGGCACTATTGGGCATCCCGTCAAACTTTGCCGTCAGGGGGTCCTGTACCATTACCATTCCACCCTGCTCCTTAATGCTCCGGATTCCCTTGGTCCCGTCCGACCCGGTCCCGGACAAGATTACCGCAATTGCCTTCTCCTTCCTGTCCGCAGCCAGCGTATGCAGGAAGGTATCTATCGCTGTATTTGGTGCTTTAATGAGTTTTTTATCCGCCAGCTTCAGCTTACCGTTTTTCACGGTCATCAGCTTGTTGTTCGGGATAATGTACACGCAGTCCACCTGTATGCTCATGTCATGGGTGGCCTCGAACACCTTCATGTGCGTATGCTTGGCGACGAGCTCTACCAGCAGGCTTTTGTAATCGGAAGAAAGATGCTGGATCACGATAAAGGAAAAGCTGGGGTGCTGGGGCATATGGTCGAAAAACTCGTGGATAGCCTCCAGCCCACCGGCAGACGCACCAATGGCCACGATATAACGGTCGTATCTTGTTGTCTTTCCCACTAATTGTATAATTGTTTCATCCGGAACTCAAACAGGAAATTACGCAGTGAAGCTGCAACATCCAGCTCCTGGTGCGTCCAGGGCAGCGAATGCTGCCGCACCGTTTGCTTCCACAGTTTAAACGAATTTCTCGGGTGATAGTTTTTGCCGTCCCGATCAAACTGGATGGCATTGTTGGGGTCGCCGCCCCAATGGATGTCCTGTACCACCTCAGGCCGGAAGCAGATCAGCATCTCTCCCCGTCGCATATCTATGGGTATCACCAGCAGGCCACTGCCGACCCCGGCATATTGCGCCGCCTCCTCGTAAATACCCGGCAAGTTATCGGTATGGTATACCTGCTCTACCTCCCTGCCTTCGAGCCAGAGCAACAGATTGTCCAGCGCGTCCCTTTCAGGGACATTACCGATCACGCTTGTCCTGCCATTGACCACAACGGCAGCACCAGCAGCCTTAAACAAGTCGGGCAGTCCCTCCATATCCAGACCGGCCAGTGCCTCCGCGACATTTCCCGTGGCGTAAATATGGTCGGTCAGCGCTGTACGCCTGGCCTGCAATTCTCCGGCAAGCTCAAACCCGGCCTTGTTCAGGATCAGCGATATCTTGTCTGATATCACCCCCGACAACCATTCAAATAGGGAACAAGTCTCATAATCCAGGTATTTGGCCGTGATATGGTGGCAGGAGATCAGCCCCCAGAGCCTGCCTTCGTGGATTACACGGACCGACATCGAGGCCTTAATGCCCATATTCTTCATATATTCCAGGTGCACCGCAGCCACACTGCGCAGGTTGCAGTCCGAAAGGTCGGTGAAGGCATGCGTCAGCGGGTTGATCACCGGATAGAGCTTGACAGGCTCAAATTCGCGGTTAGGTATCAGACGGTAAGGGTTTTTCAGATAAAGTTCACGTGCCTGCCTGGGCACATCCGATGCCGGAAAAGTCTGCCCCATATAGGTTTCCAGGCGTTCATCTTTTTCCTCGGCAATTACAGTTCCGTTCCAATGTTCATCGAAACGGTACATCAGGATGCCGTCAAAACCGGATATCCTGCGCAGCTCGTGAATGGCTGTGCGGCAGACCTCTTCAACCGTACTTGCCTTGTCAATAGAAGAGATGATGTACCTCACTTCCTGGAACACATCAGTAAAGTCCCTCTTTTCACTGACCGGAACTGCTTCGAGCTCCAGGACCAGGTATTCCGGCTTGATATGCATAAGGACATGATAGTCTTTGCTGCGCGCCCCTGCGCCGTCTGTTCCAGGGCTATTTTCCTTCAAAGCGAAGTTAAAGGGGATACGGCCCCCCAGCTCATCCCCGAGGACTTTCCTGATCTTTTCAATATCGGTACCGGTGAAAAGCTCATCCGCAGTAGTCCCGATCAACTCCCTGACCGGCCGGCCAAAAACAGCTTCTGTATTTTCACTGGCCTGTATTACTTTCAGGTCAGTCTTTTCAAGCAGCAGCAGGTAGCCATAGTCCTGTACCAGGTTGATCTGGTGAATGGGTAAAGAGCCACAGAACTCGGAATCGTAGTTTTTATCCGGCTTCATCAGTTAGGGTTAAATGTATCTGGTAAATATATCACATCCTTTCCCAATCTACGTACCAAAGCGGGAAATAAAGGCTCATTCAATCGTTAAAGTTGTAAATCCGTTGTATCAAAGGGCCAACCAGGCGATAATGTTCTTTCCGTCAATCTTACCCCATTTTCTTTAATAATAAGTTATATCCTGCCGATGATCTGAAGCAGACATGCCAGTAAGCCAAATACGTATCAAAAAGACAATATTAACGGGGTGAGTACGCCTTTTTACAGGGAAAAGGCGTACTCACCCCGTACTCATGGCGGACTCAGTGCGTAGTTGGGGTAGGTGCCGGTTGATCGCAATTGGGTATGAATAGTGCTCTGCGCAAACTACCCTCTATTAAACCTTACGTCTTTTGATTGTCCAATACATTGCAATCATTTCGTCAACATTCTTGATTGTATAAATGCCGTCTTTAAGTAGCTGTCCAATTTGCGGAACATCGGTAGTGGCTTTTGTCATTACTTCTACAAAATTTGCTTTGTTAACCTCAGCGGCATCATCGGGATTATCGCCATAGGTATAATCTGCAGTAACCTTGCCGGATGAAGAATTGATAAAAATACCATTCGAATTATAAAAACCGCCAGCTGTTCGGGACATTTTGTATTGGGCATAGACTTTTACCGGCCCGCTAAACACCTCGTGGACAAATACAGTTGAAGACCCGCCTTTCGGTAAATACTTCTCACCGGAAATGACAAAATACTGAACTTCATCTGCATTCAATCTGACAGCTTTTGTGGCAGAAGACTTAAAAGTAAAGTATTGCAATTCTTTTGATACAGGTTTATGTGAATTTCTGAAATCGTATTTGATTTCTCCGTCAAACTTTGTCCCGCTATTGTCAACATAAAATCCGCGTTCAAATACTTGAGATTTTGCTGGCAAACCAAACAACAAGAAAAAGAATAAGAGTACTGGGTTTCGCATCATGGAGCATTTTAGATGATCAAAAATAACAAAATCTATTGATTGCCCGCGAGCATGCCCCGCAATCATTAGAGACGGATAGATATTGCCAATAGGAAATATGAATAAATTTAAACAGGCAATTTATCGCCTCAACGCCAAATTGCAAAAATTGCGAATGCAATCGCAATTTTTATATTATTTTTGCGAATGAAATCGCAATTTTATGATTATACGTGCGCTAACAGATGTGATCAAAAAGCACCTTTCCGATGAAAAGGCCATAATCTTGCTCGGTCCACGCCAGGTGGGAAAAAGTACGCTGATGCGTCAGCTCTCACCAGAGTTCAAAGGCAACATACTTTGGTGGAATGGTGATGAGGCCGACATCCGGTCACTACTGGCCAGTCCAACAGCCAGTTTATTAAGATCAATGATCGGAAAAGCAGGAACACTCGTGATCGATGAGGCACAGCGCATTGAAAATATTGGCTTGTGTATTAAGCTGATTGTCGATCAGATTCCCGGAGTGAAAGTCGTCGCTACCGGCTCATCAGCTTTCGAGCTTGCAAATAGCATCAACGAGCCCTTGACCGGGCGTAAATGGGAATATCAACTGTATCCCTTTTCATTTGAGGAAATGGCGAACCATCATGGTCTTCTGGAGGAAAGGCGTCAGCTCAACCATCGTTTGGTTTACGGATATTATCCGGAAATCGTTAACAATCCCGGAGAAGAAGAAACCAGGTTAAAACAGTTATCCGGCAGTTATCTCTATAAGGACATTCTTACCTGGGAGCGCATTCAGAAACCAGATAAAATGGAAAAGCTCGTCCAGGCACTGGCTTTCCAGGTAGGCAGTGAAGTGTCCTATCATGAACTTGGACAACTGACCGGCCTGGACAATCAGACCACAGAGAAATACATCGATTTACTGGAAAAATCCTTCATCGTATTCAGATTAGGCGCTTTAAGCCGCAATCTTCGTAATGAATTGAAGAAAAGCCGGAAGTTTTATTTCTATGATAACGGCTTACGAAATGCCGTTATCAATCAATTCAGCCCGGCTAACTTAAGGCAGGATATTGGCGCGCTGTGGGAAAATTTCGTCATCAGCGAGCGCATGAAATACCTTGCTTACCATCTGGTTAATTGCAACCGGTATTTTTGGCGCACGCACGCGCAGCAGGAAATAGATTATATCGAGGAACGGAACGGCGTTATGAAGGCTTATGAAATGAAGTGGAATGTAAATACCCATGCAAAATTCTCGAAAACTTTCTTAGAAGCTTACCAGGGAACGGATACGAAGGTGATAAACCCGGATAACGTACATGAATTCCTATTATAGGATTTGACCATTTACACAAAAATCTTCACAGGTTCTATTTATCGCTATTAGACTTAATGATTGCTTATCAATGCCCTAAACGCCCTTATCGTATTTTCTCGTAGTAAGGAATAAACTCTTGTGCATAGCAAGCTTTATCTGTTTTGAATATACCTTTCTCAAATGCTTCCTTATGTAATTGGGGTAGTTTCCTGAATGTTTTCATTCGAAGTTTATCTACTCTCTTCATTGTTGTAAAATCATAAGTACCCCTTAACATCATTACAACCTCCACTTCATTACATTGATCTACAAGCCTTATAGTTGCAACATCTAATCCAACAGATTCAAATGATATTTTTTTACTGAGATAGGGATATCTATTTGAAAAAAACCATTTAAATCTGTTTTACCAACTTTAACTGTGTCATTAATGACAATTGATACGTATGGCAAAGTTTCCAAATTTTTATCAACTACCCTTCCTTTAATTGTTTTATTCTGGGCGCAAAGAATATTTGTTGAAATACAAAGCAAAGTACAAATAATTAATAATCTCTTCATCTCTTTACCTTTATGTATTTAATTATGGATATAATCGTATTCTGCTGGTACTGTCTGGCCTGGAATTCTGTACAATATAATAAATCTTGCATTTGGGATTTGTGGCTTATCACTTCGCATACTCCTAACGTCCTGTGAAATTTCGGGTGCAGATTCAGTTGCTCCCAATTTGCCCCCAAGATGAGTGTGAAAATCTTATAACACATTATTAAAAGAAAAATTATCTCCATATTTTTTTATGAGCCCACCAACTGAACCATAAGATGTCGTATAGTTATTTTGATAAGCTCCTAACAGCACATCTGTAGCATTTACAGAACCGTTAGATGAATATGAGAATCCTTTAATTTCTTTTCCAACATACTCTGAAAGTTGCAAAGTAAAAGATTTAACTCCTTCGACGGTTGCTTGGCCTTTCCAACCAACAGCGTTCTCATGGATCACACAAGCTACCCCCGTCGTCGGGTGCTTATCAAACGATACCCTTACGTTGCCCAGATGGTCCTTCAGGTTGTACTCGTAACTGTACGTGCTTCCGTTCTTCAGCGCACGCCCTTCTTCGGTAAAGAACTCCAGGTTGCCTCCGGTGTATTGGATGCCATCGATATACTCCCTGGTCACCGTACCCTGTACCGATTTCAGCTTCGTACCCGTCGAATCGTAAGTATAAGCAGCGTTGCCACCATTACTCCTGGTCACTCTTCGCTCGCGTTCCGTAAGCGCATTGCCGTTACCATCAAGCTGCAGTTGGTGCTGTCAGGTTTCTCTTATAGATAAATACTCAGGGTTGTTATATCCCAGTCTCGACAACAACGTGCCGGTACAACTCGTTAGCTATCTGTCCAATTTAGACCATAGTAAATCACAGTTACATTGATTATTCAAAGTATCGGGTATATTTACTTTGTTTAAACTTAGACCCCTATACCGACATATTGAACTATCTACTTTATCTCCATGTGAACACGTCTTAGATATACTTTTGATTGTGAGACGGTTGTTTGTAATTGTGAATTCAGTCGAATAATTCCAGGAGTAATTTGACCCAGCTTCATGAATCACTTTGAATCCATCTTTAGTTATAAAAATCCCACTATAATGAGAAAGAACACCCCCAATATCTGAAATAACATTAGGATAGACTCCTCTAATTTTTGATTTCCCGTTACTATTTCTTATAATCTCCACTAATAATCTTTTTGGTTTTGGATCAAAAGAAAAATCACATTTGCTTTCGACAGGCTCCAATGATCTAGGAGACAATATGGCAACGGCATCAGCATATCTATCCCCATTTAAGTCAACAGACAAGCTGTCCATTAAAATATAATAATCTGAGATTAAAATTCCAAGTTTAGAATAATATCCCCCAATAACAGATGAACATTGAGAACTAATATTTTTAGTTTTAACATCGATAAATTTAATTGTATCCAAAGTGGGATACGCTTCTGCCTCTTGATTGCCTCGCTCTTTAGAGATGCATGAACTAATTATTGAGAGGACAATCATTGCAATAATACTTTTCATATTTTATTTTTTACCAAGTTTCCAAAAACCCTGTAATTTGGCAAAGAATCTTTGTCTGTAATCTGTCTGTTCATTTAAAAGATGAGTAAATTTAATTTTATTCATGCCTTTTCTCCATCCAAAAATCTAATTGCTTTCATAAAACAGATAAAGCATATTCGCATTAAACAACAAGCCCCAGTTGAATCAACCGGGGCTTGTTGGTACTTTATTAATACTTCTGGGCGTATTCCTCCCAGTTCTTTGGGTATTTCTTTTTGATTTCTTTTAATATGTAATCAGGGATCGGCTCTTTATAGTAGTCCAAGCCTTTGCCCTTCAAAAAGGTTATGACCTCTGTAAGTCCCCCCAAAACTCCAACAGTTTGAAAGTTATTAAATTTAAACTGAGAAATCAAGAAATCAAATTTTACCGAGAGCCAGATCAGCGGGGTTCTGAAAGAACACGCAGGGGGCAAGAAGGCGGCAGATATCTGTCGTGAGTTGGGCATCAGTCAGAATACGTTTTACCTTTGGAAACGCAAATATGATGGCATGGACGCGGAGATGTTGCGCAAGTACAAGGAGATGGAGCGTGAAAATGCTAAGTTAAAGCAGATGTATGCGGAACTAAGCCTTGACCACCGGATCCTAAAGGACGTGATTGAAAAAAAGCTTTAAGGCCTTGTCAAAAGCGTGATTTAGTGGATGAGATTAGGTGTGAAGCGCAAATCAGCATTGCCAGGGCATGTAAACTTGTCGAACTGGAGAGATCGGGTTATTACTATAAATCGGTGCGTGACGACAGTGCCGTAGAAGATAAATTACGTGAATATGCAACCAAACTTCCCACGCGTGGCTGCCCGGAATATACCAAGCGGATTCGCAGGGAGGGTTTTGAGTGGAACCACAAACGAATTGAACGGATCTATGTTAAACTGGGCATGAACAAACGAAGACGGAAAATCAGGCGTAGATTGCCCAACCCGGAAAAACTTCCTTTGCTGCAACCGCTGGCTCCAAACATTACCTGGAGCGCTGACTTCATGGAAGATCGTTTGGAGAATGGTCGTAAGGTGCGGATATTGAACATCATTGATGATTATAACCGTGAAGCCCTGCTATGCCATGCATCCTTTAGCTTTCCTTCCCAGAAAGTTGTCGAGCTGTTCAAGCGAACAATTGAGTGGTATGGGAAACCAGGTGCTATCAGAACCGATAATGGGACTGAGTTCGTAGCAAAGGCTTTTGCAGGCTTTTGTTCGGACTTCTCGATTCAGCACCAACGGATTCAGAAAGGTAAGCCGATGCAGAATGGCTATTGCGAGCGTTTTAATAAGGCATTTCGGGAAGACATCCTTGATGCCTATATTTTCGAGGATTTAGCTCAAGTTCAGGTGCTTGCTGATGCATGGAAACAGGATTACAACAACAACCATCCACATTCCAGTTTGGGAGACTGCACACCAATTGAATTCAAAGAAAGAAGAAGTGCATAATTGTTTATTTTAGTGCTGTTGGGAAAGTGGGGTATCTACACTTACTCTTGAGTTTGGCTTTCATAATGTCGAAAATTTAATGGTTAACATAACTACGATCATCATCTTAATGCGTAAATCTATTCATATTTACCTGACATTTCCTCAAAATAACCACTTAAAAATTAATATACATCCTAATACTATACTCATCACAGATGCAACGTAGATTTGAATATCATGCCCAAAACTACTTCTGAAACCCGACCTAGTATCCTTTAGCATATTAAAGAATAGCCAAATACCAATAGTTAAAAATCCAATTCCGCCTACAAAAATCTTTAATTCATTAAAATTCATTTTTATTTTTCATCCTTTGATTTATCATAAACGAAGTCTGCTACTTTACCCCATGCTTCTGAAATAAAACTTAAAACGCCCTTATCTCCTTTTGTAATCTTCCGCATCCGCTGCTTTATCAATAGTTTTCCCTAAAGCTCCTGTAACTCCTTCAGAAATTATTGTAAAACCAGCATCCTTGTACTTCCCATCATTTACATCAAGAGCAAATTGAATTGCAGTTCCTGCTTTTTCAACAGCTTGTGCATAAGGGACGACAACTAAGCTACTGCCACCTGTAACTGGTGCTGCTGCATATGCTACGCCAGTTACAGCAGCACCAGTTTGCTCTAATATTGGTGCAGTTTTCCGTGCCATAAGTTTAGATGCCGGCTTTGTAGCTTTTGCTACAGTTTTCATATCCTCTTTTGTCTCCGTAACCTTTTTAAGTTTTGCGTATCTATCACTCCTTTCTTCCTGATCAACTTGATTTGAATTGCTGTTATAACCCAATAGTCTAAATACAGCATCCCGAGCTTTTGTCGCCCAACTTGATGGATCTCCAGGCCCCGTTGGCCTCATCCCATCCGGATCAATAAACTTGATCGGGTTGTCAAAGGCATAGTTGTAAGTGCTGTGCCTGCGCATCTTCTCCGCCAACGGATCTACACTCTGCCACCTGGCAATCACCGGGTCATAGAACCTGGCCCCATAGTCATACATATTTGAAAGAACGTCCTGCTCCTCTTTGCCGTTATAAAGATAATTATTTTTTGTTCCCGATATGTAAGTGATCGTATCCAGGCCGAAGGCATAATACTCATTCTCCTGGATCACCCTGGCGGTGCCGCCATTGTTGTCAAACGATACCCTCGCGTTGCCCAGATGATCCTTAAGGTTGTATTCATAGCTGTAGGTACTGCCGTTCTTCAAGGCGCGCCCTTCCTCGGTCGCAAAGAAGTCCAGGTTGCCCCCGGTGTACTGGATACCGCTGATGTATTCCCGGGTAACCGTACCCTGTACCGATTTCAACTTCGTGCCCGTCGCATCGTAGGTATAGGCAGCGTTGCCGCTGCTCCTGGTCACGCTTTGAGGAAGGTTCAGCCGGTTGTAGCTGATCGTCACGCCACGTTTGGTATCTGTAAGCGCATTGCCGTTACCGTCATAGGTATAGCTGCCGGTTATCGCCCCCGAGGTACTGCTCAACAGGTTGCTCATCCCGCCGTTCGCATAGGTATAGCTGGTCGGGGTATTGGTTGAAACCCCGCGCTTTAAGCTCAGGATGTTGCCCATCTTGTCGTACACCAGTTCCTCGTTCAGGGTAGAGTAAGGCAGGGACAGGGACATCACCCCCGATGATTTGGCACTTCCGCCAGCTACGCGCGATACTGCGCCGCTGTCATCGATGGGGCCGAAGTTATAAGAGGTTTTGGTCAGCCGGTTCAGTGCATCGTACGTATAATTGAAATACTTGTCGCCGCTGTATTGACCGATGTAGTTGTAACGAAGGATGTTGCCGTTGGGCTCATAGGTGAGCTTCTGTGTGAAAAGAGGGGCAGTAGACGACTTCAGCCAGTCACGGTTTGTGTAGACATAGCTAATGGTCTGAAGGAACGAACTGCCACTGTTAGTACTGTGCAGGTTCTTCTTATACACATGCCCCAGATCATCGTATTCCAACCTGGACAACAATGTGCGGGTACCGCTGCCAATCGTCTGCCAGCTGTCTACCTTCCTGCCCCGATGGTCGTAGGTGTACTCGTCCAGTGTCTTTAACTGCTCGGTTCCGCCTACCTTATGGCTTCTTGTGGCGGTAGGCACTGCCCCGGTAAAATCGTAGGTAGTGCTGATCTCGTCGTAATTGCCTGCTACTACTGTGCTTCCCTTGTAGTGCTGCTTAAAGGCATGGCTGACCTTGCCGTCCCGGTCATAGTAGTTCACCACCCACAGCATGTTAGCCGTGTCCAGTACGTTTATCTTGGTGTATGCCATAAAATACTGGCCTTTCCCGGTGACAGTTAGATTCATAATTTTAAACTGCTGGAGTTTTTGGTGACTTACACCAAGATCGTAAATGCCTTCAGCATTACTGATTACCTTATCGGGCATCCCGATCATATAATTATTGATAAAGGCTTAATCACAGAGGTCATGCCGGTCGCTTCGTTAAACCTAAATTTCGCAGGGTTTTCTTCCTTCGCCCCGAGCGAAGGCAAGCAGGTATAAAAACAACAACAGGCTGCATAAGTGTTTATGCAGCCTGTTAGCTAATTAGCAAACTTGACTATCAGATAAACATCAAAGCTTGCTTCAATAAACAGACTATGGTCACAAGCGACAAGCTCGCATCAGCCTGGAGGTTATTTATAGTCATCGCCAATTAATCCACTAAACTTCAAAATGGCCTTAATATTCTCTTCGCCCAAATCAACTGCTTTAAGTATTGAAATAGCTGACTCAATATCCTTTTCCTTCACGGCTTCGTAATACCCGTCAGATAATCCGCTAACATATAAGCGTTCATTAACTGTCATTCCTGAATATTCATTTTTGCTATCCATTATTCGCTTAGGGCCTCCTTAAAACAACTTTTGCACCGTCTAAGATCAAGCAATTTTTATTTCATTCAACTATCATCATAAGGTTAGAATTGCCTATATAGCGTATTTTGATCCAGCATCTTCTTTTGATAATTGTATTAATGAAGGAGGGCCGCCCCCTTGCAATTCACTATGTTCATAAATTAGCTCCCAATATCTCATATCTTCTGGGTCTTGGTATAAAACGTCCCAGCCACTTTGATCCGAGGTTATACGCGTTAAGTGGTTATCACGTAGCCAATATATTCTCTTACATTGTTCATCCTCTACCATTTTTTGACCATTAAAAGTCCAATTACCTGTAATTTTTTTTTCGCTTGAATTTATCATCATGGTATTACATTTTTTGTTGCATTAGCAGGTATTGGTTGATTCGGGATCGTAAACTCTCTCGCACCTCCCATCGTTCTACCAAAACCTACAAATCCGGGATCAGATCTATATATTGGAGTCGCAATCCCTCCAGTTGGAGTAGGAAAGGTAAAAATAGTAAATCCAGTTTGACTTTCAGGAATTGCAAGCTTAGTCGCTATCTGACTAGAATTTAAACCCTTGATATCGCTAGCAGCAGTTACAAATACATCAGGAGTACCAGGCTTTCCCAATGTAGTAATACCATCCGCAGTAGGAACAACTCTCGCTAACTCGTTTGGCACCGGATTGTTAGCTTTCGGAATTAACGCTTTCGTACCTCCAATAGCCTCGCCTGCTGCTGCCGTAGCAAGAACAGTGGCAGTATTAGCTGTTTCGCGACCAATGATATTCCCAAAAGCTTTACCATCACCTTGAATAATTGCTTTGGCTGCCGCAAACTCAGTCTTTAACACATGTGCTCCGGGAGATTTTGTAACTGGTGACACCAACAGTTCTCCTACGGACATACTTTTAACATTATTTACAACAGCTCTAGCAGTAGCTCCCGGATTCTGAACTGCATGAGCTATAGATTTGAAATAGCCTTTAAAAGAATTTTTAGCAGAAGCCCAGGTATCACTCAGGAAATTTGGACCTGGCCACATACCATCGGGATCAATGAAGTAGATTGGATTATCAAACGCATAAGCATAAGGAGACCATCTTCTACCTTGCTCAGCCAACGGATCCACACTCTGCCACCTCCCAATCACCGGGTCGTAGAACCTCGCCCCGTAGTCATACATATTTGAAAGAACGTCCTGCTCCTCTTTACCGTTATAAAGATAATTATTTTTCGTTCCCGATATGTAATTGATCGTATCTAATCCAAAAGCATAATACTCATTCTCCTGGATCACCCGGGCTGCCCCCGTCGTCGGGTGCTTATCAAACGATACCCTTACGTTGCCAAGATGGTCTGTCAGATTGTACTCGTAACTGTACGTGCTTCCGTTCTTCAGCGCACGCCCTTCTTCGGTAGCAAAGAACTCCAGGTTGCCTCCGGTGTACTGGATGCCATCGATATACTCCCTGGTCACCGTACCCTGTACCGATTTCAGCTTCGTACCCGTCGCATCGTAAGTGTAAGCAGCATTGCCACCACTACTCCTGGTCACGCTTTGAGGAAGGTTCAGCCGGTTGTAGCTGATCGAGGTGACCCCACGCTTACCATCCGTAAGCGCATTGCCATTGCCGTCATACGTATAGCTGCCTGCAACCGCGCCGGAGGTACTGCTCAAAAGGTTGCTCATCCCACCGTTCGCGTAAGTATAGCTGATCGGGGTGTTGGTAGACAGTCCCCGCTTTAAGCTCAGGATGTTGCCCATCTTGTCGTAACTAATCTCCTCATTCAGCTTGTTTGCCGTTACCGTCCCCCCTGAGCCTGAGGTAGCATAGGTTGAACTGATCAGCCGGTCCAGCTTATCGTAGCCGTAAGTAAAACTGCGGCTGCCGCCGTATTGCCCAGTATAGCTGAACGTAGAGATATTGCCATTCGGCTGAAAGGTGGTATTTATAGCCAATAGCGGGGCAGTCATGCTCTTCGCCCAGTCACGGGTGTTATACGCATAGGTAATCGTCTGGAGGAACGAGCTGCCACTGTTAGAGCTGTGCAGGTTCTTCTTGTACACATGCCCCAGGTCATCGTATTCCAGCCTGGACAACAATGTCCGGGTACCACTGCCGATCGTCTGCCAGCTGTCTACCTTCCTGCCCCGATGGTCGTAGGTGTATTCGTCCAGTGTCTTTAACTGTTCGGTTCCGGCTACCTTGTGGCTTCTTGTGGCAGAAAGTACCGCCCCGGTAAAGTCGTACGTAGTGCTGATCTCGTCGTAATTGCCCGCTACTACTGTGCTTCCCTTGTAGTGCTGCTTAAAGGCATGGCTGACCTTGCCGTCCCGGTCATAGTAGTTCACCGTCCACAGCATATTGGTAGTACCCAGTACGTTCACCTTGCTGCCGGTAAGCAGGCCCCTGGTCATCGCAGAGGCATCGCTGCCGCTGTAAGGGTATGGATTGCCCCCTGGAAAATTGTAGTCGTCGTAATAATTAATGGAAAGGGTTACCGCCAGGGTAGTCGGGTAAGTAACGCTGGTATAGCCGGTACCAGTGGCGGTACGGGTCTCATACTGGCTGGCTACTGCATCGGCACTGCTCTGAATAGCACCTAAGTAACTGGTGCCTGCTGTACTGCCCGTGTGGGTATAGATGCCGGTTACGACTGAACGTCCCTGCCCGTCATATTTGCTGATACTCCATTCCTGCGGCGCCTTCATCCGCTGCACTGAGTCCTGCGTCATGATCACCTGGTTCAGCTTGTTGTACACCATAAACTCCCAGCCCTTGCCGGGTACTTTTTTGGCGATCATCCGGTTCTGGTCATCGTAACGGTACTGGTAGCACAGGTTGTCCAGCGTGCTCTGGCTGGGAATACCATCTGCGTCCGCCTCAACCTTTGGTGGAAGCACGAAGCTCAGGTTGCCCAGGTCGTCATATACGTAATAGGTTGAAAGCGTCTCCTGGATCGATCCTACTATATTGAAATGCCGCCGCAGGATCACCCGGTCGTCTTTGTCCTTGTACTCGTGCACCGTTCCCGCCAAGTACGCCAGGGCAACGTTCTCATTTTTGAAGCTGTTGATCAAAATTTCACTGCCACTGTATTTGGCATTGCCGGTCCTGGTCAGTTTTCGGGCCCCGGTGGAGGAATTGACCAGCACATCATATCTGGCCACATCATTAGTCCCCATCAACGTAGCATACTTTGTTGTCTTATCAGAGCCGATCTCATAACCGGCACCATAGCTCTGTTCCCGAATCCGGTTCAGTCGTGAACCATCAAATACCGTCCGGTGCACTGGCTCAGCATTGGCCTCCATAGACAGCGGAATGTTGGCAGATGAATAGTAGCTCTCGACATTGAAGCTAAAGCCCTTTGTAAAGAAGTTTTTCTTTCCCGAGGTATAGGCGAAGGACAAGTACTTATTTGCCTGCCGGTCTGCATCGTCGTATTCAGTAATCGTGATCACATCTTTAAAATCAGGGGTACTCTTCACGTTCTGGGTTTCTACCAGTTGCCCATAATGGTTTAGAGTCTGTACATCCACTATCACCTGGTTGATGCCATTCTTTGGATCCGAAGGTTCAATGATCCCCGGCACTCTGGTCGTATAGCTGACAATAGTATTCATTGAGGGGTTCAGGGCATAATTGAGCTCTCCGCCGGGGTTTGAGCTGATATAAGCCCTGAATTCTGCCCCTGCCTTTACCTCAAAACCTTCACTCAAGGTAATGCTCGTATTTGCAGTAATTTCCTTTTGCTTCTCGTATTTGGAAATCACCTTGTTTTGCTGGGCAGGCACTAGTCCCGGTATCATACAGAGCAGGCCAAGTGAGGTCATCACTTTTAATATCGTTTTCATAATCGCTGTTTTTGATGGTTACTGGTACTATAGCCCGCTGGCCTCCTGATACTTGTAGCTATTTACAATGTTTCCGTCCTGGTCCTTAATATTCTTCAGCCGCTGCTTCGGATCATATTCATAAAACTGCAGCTTTCCCTTGGGGTCGATTACTGCGGAAATCCCGATCTGGGGTTCATAGGTATAGGTGGTCATCTGGCTCTCATAAGGATGGAACCTTAGCTCGTCGATATAGCCTGTGCCGGATACGGTAACCGTACCACTGACCGCACTTACTTCACGTTCTGCATAGCTCCATTCTCCATAAGTGTTCTTTACAACCGCTGCACTGACTGTGCCGCCGGTTACAGTAACCGAAGCTGCGTATTTGTACCAGTAGGAAAGAATGTATTTGGTAGTAGAAGGAGTTCCGTTCGTCTTGGTGATATTTCCTGTAGCCAGTGAGTATACCTTTTTACCCGATGGTCCGGAGACATCGGATACCGGTGTACCTGTAAAAGTCCAGTTGCCTGCGTCACTGGTTTCAAAACTGGTATAGGCCACATCTGCGCTTGTATACCTGCCATTCGGATCATTCACACTGGAGGTGTTGTTCGCATTGCTCACTTTGGCCACCGGTAATTGGTTATCATAACCCCAGAGGATTACATTGGAACTTCCATTCAGCTCTGTATATTTATGGACATTTCCCTTCTTATACAGATCATAACTGACCTGTTGTCTGAAATCGGCGAGATTGATACTGCCCTCATCTCCACTAAAACCGGATGTTGCAAATGGTACTTGTGCGCTGCTTAGCTTACGCTGGAAAACCTTGTCGTTATAAATAGCATCTTCCTCCAATTTATAGGTGTTGATGATCCAGTTTTTTATGTACGCTGTACCTGCCCCAGCTTTTTTAAAGGTGGTATATTCTTCGATCGGATCGGCCAGACGTTGATTTTTGCTCTTAATGGTTTCAATTATTGAGCTACCGCCCGTATAGTCCTGAGCATACTTGGTGGTCGTGATCACTGAATCCCCAAGTGAATTTTTAACCCCTACCCTGGTAGGCAGCAAATGTGCCGGATTGTCGTAATTATATTTCACCTCAGTGATGCTCTGGGTCAGGTAATTGTCGTCAAACACGGTTATCTTTTCACTGTCTTTTCGGATGCAGTTTGACAATCCGGCCAGGTTTACAAATTCATGCGTGTATTTACCTTGAAAATGAGGTGTTCGCGATTCGTCTGCCAGCTGGCACTTAGAATAATAATCTGCCATCCCTAAACCACAACTTGACCATTGGTTATAAAGAAATAAAGATTCTTCAGAAATTGGATTGTCAGTGATCGCACCTCCCGGTGTATTGGCCGGAAGCGGGCCGGATAGCTGTGAAGACATCGTCACAAAGAAAGACAGGGTTTTATTTTGCGGTGTCAAAGGAGCATTGAAAAATTTGAAACTGCTTTCCTTTTGCCTCACCACATTATACACGTTATTCTTGAAGGCATATTCCAGCTCGGCATAGGTTTTATTCTGGATCTCCTTTTGCACGCCAGGATTGGGCACAATCAAAGGCAGGTTTATATTGTCTATCGCAGAACTCAAAGCAGCAGCCGTCCATATATAATCAGGAGCATCGTAAACAGGCAAATAATTAAAATATGCAGTTTTGCCGTATCTTCCCTGGCTTGCCGAGTTCGTTATATACTTCGTAACTGAACCATACATCGCATAGCTTCCGCCCGACTGGGACATATTGTTTACAGGGTGTGAGAGCAGCATGATATTACTGTAGCTGGACAAAATACTGTTCGCATCATTGAAATATCTGGAGATATGGCCTACAACATTGCCTGGAATAGTAACCTGACCATATCCGTTTTTAACACTTGGCGTTTCTGCCTGGGCCAGACTCGCCTCACCATATTCATATCTGGTCTTGACATCTTTACCCGATAATGTATAAACGTATAAGCTGTCATGCTCTAGTTTCCTCGTGACGGACTTTACGCGAAAGCCACCACCGAAAAAAGTCTTCGAAGTAAGAACTCCATCCAAATATACGTTCTTACGGAATTTATGAGGTTCGTACTCATAAACAAACTTCGCACCTGCAGGAGTTTTTACACTAGCTAATGTTCCTTTTAGGGCATTGCTGAAGTTAAAGCCCCGGTTGGCGAAATCGATCTTGTACCTGGGTATACCCAAATAATAAGCCATGTTTAAAAAACCATACCTATCTGTAGCCTCCGGACGTGTATAGTAAATAAATTTGTTATTGATCGCATACTCTGATTCAGCAATACGATAACGATTCATCAGACTTAGTGCCAGTACACTATCAGGATGTTCAAGTAAGGTTCTGTTGACCACTCCGTTGTAAAAGCCCCACCTATCCTGGGAGTTCATCGCCAGAGAGTGCTTGTTGGGCGCTACCGGCATTTTCTGGAAATAATCAAACTCCCAGGGGCTGCCTTTTACATCGTTCGCATCATGAACATCAATCTTTGTCAGGTAATGTCCGTAAGATACCTCGTTTTCATCGTAATAGAATTCATACCGCTTCAATGTGGTGTACACCGCTCCTTCCTTCTGGTAAATACGTATGGTAATTAACACGTCCCGCCCTAATATATCGCTGCCATACTCAAAGGATACACGTCCATTTGGATAATCGATGGATTTTATACGCGAGTGTGTTAAATATTCGGTTTTTGATTGTGAAATTACTGGCTCACCAATCTTGTAAAGTCTGTTGGGGTCTTCAAGAGCACCTCCACTGGCTCCGGGGGCTTTCACGTTTCGATAAAATGGAATAGACTCAGAGGTGGAAACTCTGGCCATTTTGTTTAACCTCGAAGTGTCAGAGATTGACTCATAATTAAAAGACACCATGCTCTTAAACTTTACAGACTCTATACTGGACAATACATAATCTTTCCATTCGAAAGTCTGCGGATCCTTCGTAAAATCTGAGTCTCCTATATATTGAGGTGTACTAGGAGAATTCGGGTCAAAGTAGGTTCGCTTTCTCCATTGCTTACGATCACCTGGAAGAAAATTATAGACCAGACCGTCTGTGGTCTTAATCGTCGTGGGATGCTCAATCTTAATCAACGGATCATAGGGAAATGTAAGTCCGCTTTTGGTATAAGTCCCTCCACTACCGTTAGGCAAAAAATAAGAATAAGTATCCCAGGCAGCATCACGCTTCCCATCGACAACATGCTGGGTGAAAGTTTTATGTACCCCATTATTAAAGGGATCATACCCGCCCGAATTTTCAATGCCCTCAGGTAAAGGGGTATTTTCTATGCCGACGCCAGATGCATCGTCTTTCCTGCCTTGAATATTCGATACAATTTTGCCACCAGCGGAAAGTTCCCAGCCCATTCCGCAAGGCCCGGCATCCTGCCCGACCTTTATCCCCAAGGCCGAGTAACTCAGGGCAATCGGCACTGAGATGTCGTTCACCTTGATCTCATAAAGCGGGATACTGATCTTCAGCGTACCCGAGGTGACATCAACGTTGTCCAGGCTTGCATTTATTTCAAAAGTCCCTGTCTTTGGTGCCGTTCCGATGGCTCCGATTGCCTTCTTGTTATAAGAAATCTGGCAAGAGCTCCGCTTCACTACCCCTGCGAAAAGGAGTAGTGCAATTAAAAAACACTTAAGATTCATATGCTAATTCAGATTATTTTTTTGTTTGTTTTCCAGCGATTGTATTCTGTTGATAAGACCATTGATCGATGTTTTCTGGTCTTCGTTTTCCTTCTTCATCTCGATCAGGTGCAGCGTCAGCTCTTCGATCTTCTCCAACAGTTTCTTGTTCATTTCACCCAGTTCAACGCCATTTTCCTTCACTTCCGCAGCAGAAGGAATACCCGGCAAATGGCCTTTCTCTTTGATATGAGTTTCGGTCTCCGTGAGCGTTGGGAGCTTATAGTCTTTTGCAAAGACATAATCCGGCCAGTTTGTAATCTCTATCTTAACCTCTTTTGACCGAATTTTGCCATTGACAGAGAGCTTTTCTGCAGGCGTTGCAGTGCCAATTCCCACATTTCCATTTTCGATTGCCTTTATCGCCAGCTGAGCTCCATCGTTTGAGATATCATTCCCTACATATAAACTCCAATCATTCGTCATTGGCAGAAACTTAGTTACTGTCAGATCCGTTCCTGAAACATTTAATGGCGTCCAGGCCCCATTGTTATTAATTGCTCTTACCTTAATATTTACAGTAATGGCTTCGCTTGTTATGCCAAGTGTATTAATTGCCCTGATGCGAAATCTAGGAGCGGCATATTCCGTATTACAATCTATCGTAAAATTGTGCCCAGATGATCCATTGGTGCCATATCCATTACTGTTTACACGACCTACTTCCCGCCAAAGCGCGGGGTTTGCATGACTTATACTAGCCAGGTAAGTTGCTGCCGCTGCAACATTGCTGCGCGTGTAGGAAATCGATATTTCGTAATTACCGGACGAGCCCGCATCATATAGGCCAACCGCTAAGAACTCTGTATACCTCCCCACCTGGAAGTTGGCGGGAAAGGTCACTGAAGTAATATATTCGCTTGCCACAAGATTTGCTGCCGACACCTTTTTAACAGAGAAAGACACACAGGCTATGATCATTAATGACAGTTTAATTAATTTGCGCATAACGTTATTATTTAGATTTCAATTTTTCGATATCTTCCTTTTGCTGTTCATTTTCCCTGACTAAAAGGTCTACTCTTTTTTTTTGCTCAATCAAATGCAGTGTGAGTTCCTCAATTTTCTGCAGCAGTTTCTTGTTCATTTCACCCAGTTCAACGCCATTTTCCTTTACCTCTGCAGCAGAAGGAATACCTGGTAAATGGCCTTTCTCTTTGATATGAGTTTCTGTCTCGGCCAGCGATGGGAGCTTATATGCTTTTGTAAAAACATAGTCCGGCCAGTTTGCAAGTTCAACCTTAACCTCCTGTGCCCTGATTTTGCCTTTTACTGAAAGCTTCTCGGTAGGAACGGTAGTACCAATACCGAGGTTTCCATTCTTATCAAGCCGCATCCATTCTATGGCATCGGGCCAGGAACCATTGTTCGTAGCAAAGACGAGATCTGTGGGAATAGCGGTAGCGTTAGGGGTACCATTAACCACGGTACCAACATAACTTCCACGCACGAATGAGGATCCCGCATATCCCCAGGATTCGAAGCTTCCCAGATAATCGCCGTTGGCAACTACTAAGGGTACAGTCCGCGTTCCCCTCGCTTTGCGGACTTGTACAGTGGCCCCTCCGAAATTGCTAAAGTAATGATCTGCCTGTATTTCGGGATTTGTTGAAGAGTTTCCAGCCACATTTAAAAATGATGTTGGAGAACTTGTCCCTATGCCCACATATCCGGTATTTGTGTTGTAGACATTATTTCCACTTGTAACCCACTGCGCTGATAGTGTATGCAATGATCCAACCAAGGCTAACAGCAACGTAAAAATTTGCTTTTTCATTTTCGATTCGATGAGTTACTCTTCATTGTTGTTCCGATCCTTCATTAGCTTTCGCTGAGCTTTGAGTTCTTTGTCCATCTCAATCAAATGCAGCGTTAGCTCCTCGATCTTCTGCAACAGCTTCTTATTCATCTCGCCCAGCTCAACCCCATTCTCCTTTACCTCTGCAGCAGAAGGAATACCTGGCAAGTGGCCTTTCTCTTTGATATGAGTTTCGGTTTCTGCAAGCGTTGGCAACTTATAGTCTTTTGCAAATACAAAGTCTGCCCACCCCGTCAGCTCTACTTTAATTTCCTGTGCCCTGATTTTACCTTTTACAGAGAGCTTTTCGGTAGGGTTGGTTGTTCCAATGCCAACATTTCCAAGTGATGTGATTCTGAGTCTTTCATAATTAGCGCTATTCACTTCACCAGATGAATTACCGGATACCGTTCGAATAGCAAAATATCCTGCATAGCTATCAAATGCATTAGACTCCTTTCCCGCGAAAACATAAGCAAATGGATAGTCGGGAGTTCCATTACCCGTTTTCCCCCCAAGTGCAATACAAGATCCTTTATTTACTCCAGCTGGCTCGGTACCGAATATATTTACAGTCGGTGTCTGAATTCCATAACTTGATTCAGCGAAACCGCCGCGGACATCTAGCTTTGCAATAGTTGTATTTGTGCCAATGCCAACATTACCGTTCGGATCTTCAATTACCATCCGTCGCCACGGTTCCCATGTCGTGGAGGAATGACTTCCAATCCGGTAAAAAAGTCCGTCGTTATTAAATCCGAGTTGATGGTTTTTCCCGCCACTATCGTCGTGCCATGGGGCCACCGTTAGTAATGTTGTAAAAAAAGCAGAGCCTGGTGCTCCTATCGTGGTCGTTTCTTTGAAATCAACACTTAACTTCGTTTTAAAGTAAGTTGGCGGATTGTTAACCGCTCGTGTATCCTGTACAACCACATAATTTGTTTGGGACTTTCCGTTCAGCCAAAGAAAGCAACCCATTAATACCAGTATCTTTTTCATTACTGCTTAAATTTGTATTTAGACATGATCATGTTGATCGCCGATTCCTGGCGCCGTACACTCTTTTTTAGCTCATTAATTTCCTTTTCCTTACTAATCAAATGCAGCGTCAGTTCTTCTATTTTTTGCAACAGCTTCTTATTCATTTCACCCAGTTCAACCCCATTTTCCGTTACTTCTGCGGCAGAAGGAATACCTGGCAAATAACCTTTCTCTTTGATATGGGTTTCGGTCTCTGCCAGTGTTGGAAGTTTATAATCTTTTGTGAAAACATAGTCCGGCCACGCCCCCTTCAGCTTCACCTTAACCGATTCCGCAATCATATTACCCGCCACTGCAAGCTTATAACCTTGAGTATTTGTGGTACCGATACCAACATTTCCAAATTGAATATAAGACGTGCCGGAAGGCACTTCAGAAAAATAAACATTTGTACCTATAGAGGTGCCACCTGTGAAATCCCCCTCACAATTCAATGTAAGCCGGTTATTCGTGTCATGCACCATTGCCCGGCCACCCGAACCCCGCCCCGCAAATTTTAACAGAACATCTGCAAGTCCGTTGTAAGCAAAAAGGTTACTCCCCGATTGTACTCTAAAATCACCTGACACATCCAGTTTGTATTGAGGAGATTGATTTCCCAATCCAACATTTCCGGCTGGGGCTATGAAAATCCCATTTGCAGTGCTGTTATCACTCCCCGGTTGTATACCAAATACGGTTGAGTTATTCAGATATCCCATCCCGTAGACCATTTGCCCCTCACTGATAAAAGACAAATGAAATTTGTTACCCTGGTTTGCCGCCCGGGCTATTTGTACACTTCCGTAAGCACCGGCATCATATTTCTCACCAAGATCAACCCTACCATGCAACCTAACTGCAGTGGTCACTGTATTGCCGTTATTGACCACAGTCTGAAGTGTTTGAGCAGACAGTACCAGACCAGACATTATCAAAGCACTGAAGATTAGTACGATTCTCATTTTTCATCTGTTTTTAAAAGTTTATTAAGCTTATTTATTTCTTCCTCCTGGACATTCAGCCTTTCGTTTTGGCGCTGAATAAGCTTACTCTGTGCTATCAAATGGAGCGTCAGTTCTTCTATCTTTTGAAGCAGTTTCTTGTTCATATCCCCCAGCTCCACACCATTTTTCTCTGCCTCAGCAGCAGTAGGAATGCCTTGCAAATGGCCTTTCTCTTTGATATGAGCCTCGGTCTCTGCAAGTGTTGGAAGCTTATAGTCTTTTGTAAAAACATAGTCCGGCCAATTGGTAGCTTCTACTTTAACTTCCTGAGCGCGGATTCTTCCTTTAACCGAAAGCTTATCCAGCGGATCAGTCACTCCAATTCCAACATTACCTCCCATAACCACAAAAGATCCGTTTGTCTTCATGCCAAAGTACTTCGAAGTCCAGGTGCCGTCGACACCAAATATGTTGTTATACCCAGGCTGGGAGTATAAGATCGACGAGGTTTGAAACGGCGAATTTGAGCTTGATACTATTGTAGTGAGTAATCTGGCTTCACCGCTCACATCCAGTTTATATTGAGGAGTAGCAGCACCAATCCCAACGTTCCCATTTGCAAGCAACCTGATGCTAGCAGTATTCGCAATGTGCCCCGGAACTAGTAGTTCTGTGAAATCCTGATTGGAATATCCTCTTGTTAGGATTTTACTATTGGCCCATACCACACTGTTTGACGAGCCTATCTGAAAACTACCTCCATCGATAAGGGAAACATTACCATTTACCACCAGCTTTTCACCCGGGGAAGTAGTCCCGATTCCAACATTCCCAGATGCGGGAAAAGTATTCGTCTGAGTTTTAGCCTCACTGAATACAAATAACAAAAAAAGTAACAAGAGCCTTTTCATAATTTAGATCACCGGATTTTTCCTTTTCAAACCTAATCACCATATGTCGATTAATCCAGCGAAAAAGCATGACTGACAGTCATAAAGTATGACTACCAGTTATAAAATATGACTGACAGTCATATTCTGCTAAAAACACGTTAAAAACTCTATTACTGTATTCAATTTTCTCTAGGGCTCATTCTCCAAATGGTTATATAGCCTTTCCAAATACGATTCTAAAAGATCAAAAGTTAATTGCCCTGCCGAAAACAAAAAACTGCGAATGAATTCGCAATTTTCATTATTAATTTGCGATAGGAAAACACGTTCGCCAGTGATCGATAAGGCATAGCGCATTGGAATGTAATCCATGCAAAATTTTCGAAAACTTTCTTAGAAGCTTACCAGGAAGCCGTTACACAGGTGATAAACCTGGATAACGTACATGAGTTCTTATTATAGGAAACGATTTACGGCAACTGCCCTGTTTTTCGGTCAGTTGCCGGTTTTGTTAAAGTATAATTGTATTGCCGTTTTCTCCAATTTTTTATGCTGGCTTGACGGGGCCACTAACTCTATTCAAATGTTCCTGAATCTATTTTCATATTCAATTGTACCTTGAAATTTTCATTTTTTCTCAATTATAAGTTCTACAGAACCCTCTTCTAATGAGTTATATTCGTCGTAGTGCATGTGATAACCTACTGGAACGGCATCCTGTGCTAAGGAGAGCATCTGCTTTGCTAGAGAAATTAACCCTGCTTTGTTAGCAGAAATTATAACCTCTCCATCATTAACCCCAACCTTAATCTCAAAGCCATACTGCCATTCAGATGTTAAACCTTGATCCACATATTCTGGTATTGTCAGTTTTATTTCCATTTTAATCAGTTAAAAATATATGATAATTATCCTTTCGCATCATTTTTCCAGGTTTAGCAGGGTTAGGAACAAATGTCTCAAAATTAACGTGGGGCCCTCCTCCATGTGCTCCTGTTATATCACTTGTCCCCATTCTAAAGACTCTTTTTCCATCTGAAGATATGAATCTGCCGCTCCCAGGAATAGCCTCTTTATATCCTTTACCTAGGAATTTCTGTGCCAGTTCTAAAACTTCACTAGCAGATCTCTTGGCTCCATCTCTTAATCCAAGTTTAGCCAATGATTTATATGCTCCTGCAATCTCAAAACCTCCAATCGCATCAGATCCCGCTGAAAGCAATCCCATACCTGCAGCAAAATAATTTGGTCCAGTTGAAAAAGTACCAGTTCCATATTTCATGACCTGATACACCCCCCCTAACACAGGTATGTCTGTTATTTTCTCGTCAGCTTCTTCTGCAGTTGCACTAAGTTGATTGAATGATTCCCAATTTTCTGCGATTTGTTTAGCCTGATCTAAATCTTTAGGGGAATTCATAGGACCAATACCTAATGCTGCAAGAAGCCTTGTAAACCAATCGTCATTACCACTACGTTTATTCTTAGGTGAATATTGACTCTTTAACTGGTTGAATATAATTTGGGCGTCTTCACCTGTGTATTTAGTTCCTAAATTAGTTTCTTCAACAGCCATCCCATCGGGATCAATAAACCTAATCGGATTATTCATCGCATAGTTATATGGAGACCATTTCCTTGCCAATTCCGCCAACGGATCAATCACATTCCACCTACCAATCACCGGATCATAAAACCTCGCCCCATAATCGAACATCTTCTCCTGGTCCTGCTTCTCCTTACCGTTGTACTGGTATTTGTTCTCGTTACCAATTACTGAGCCGGTCTGTAAGCCCAATCCAAATGCATAGTAGTCGGTCTCCTGAATTGACCTTGCTGTGCCATTATAAATATCAAAGTACACCCTTCCATTACCAAGGTGGTCGCTCAACGTATATTCATAGGCGTAAACAGGGTCCGTTCCTGTACCGTTCTTGACGACCCTTCCTGCCTCTGTCTGGGCAAATGCGAAAGCTCCGCCTTCGTAATGGATACCACTAATGTAATCATTTGCAACTGTAGTCCCTACTTCTTTTCTCAGCTTTACGCCCCCCGCATCATAAATGTAATTGATCGTATTGCCTGAATAGGTCATGGCCTTGGGCAGGTTCAGCAGGTTATAGGTAATGCTGCCCAGGTTATTGCCGGTATTCGTTGAGTTCGTCCTTCCGGTCAGGTTGCCGTTCCCGTCATAAGTATAACTGGTGGTACCCGCCAGTTGAAACCTCGTATCTGCGACGTTTGCATTGCTGTCCAGTACGCTGGTCAGGCGGTTACCGCCATAGGTATATCTTAGTTGATCTATCAGTGAACCGCCCAGCTTTCGCTGAAGGCGGGTAATGTTACCCATCAGGTCATAGCCGATCGATTCATTATTGCCGTTACCGGCTACTGCAGACTTAAGCCGGTTCAGGTTATCATAGCTGTAGTTGTAATACTTATTCGTACCCCAGGTCTGCGTGCTGATGTTGCCATTGTATTGCGGCGTTACTCCATTTGGTGCATCCTGATAGTACAACGCCTCTCCAAACAGGGCTGAAGATATCGAAGTCAGCCAGCCTCTTATATTGTAATTGTAGGTTACATCCTGTTTAAACGTCGCACCGCCGTCTGTACTGTGCAACCGTTTACGGTATATATTGCCCAGTTCATTGTACTCATTACGAGAAAGCAAGATCTTTTGGTTGGCTGAAGTTCCAGAAGTGTTGGCGGTTAACTGGTAAGTATCTACCTTCCGTCCCTGCGCGTCATAGGTATATTCATTTTTGATATACAGGCTTTCAGTTCCTGCAACATAATGCTTCCTCGTACTCGCCATTACTGCACCCGAGAAATCATATTCGTTGGTGATCTCATCATAATTGGTCGCTACTGTCGCCTTACCCTTGTAATGTTGCCGGATGACCTTAACTACACGCGCCTTGTCATCATAATAATTAACCGTCCACAAGTAATTTGATGTACCCAGTACATTCGACTTACTGGCTGTAGTTAGTCCGCGCGTCATCGTTGTAAAACTTGCGGATTGATTGTAAGCCGCCTCGGAAGGTATTCCCGGAATGGCGTAGTCATCGTAATAATTTACGGTCAATACGGTATTCACCGTCGTCGGGTAAGTGGCGCTGGTGTACCCTGTGCCTGTTGTCGTTCTGCTTTCCCATTGCGTAGCTATACCATTCGCTTCTGTTTGTACAGTACTGAGGTAGTTCACGTTGGCTGTACCTGCACGTGTATGTATTCCCGTTAAGACAACTCTACCCTGGGCATCGTATTTCGTAACCGTCCATTCCTGCGGACTGCGGCCCCGCTGCACACTGTCCTGGGTCATGATCAACTGGTCCAGTTTATTGTATACCATATACTCCCAGCCCTTTCCTGGCAGCTTTTTAGCAGTCATACGCTGCCTGCCATCATATTTATACTGATAGCAATAAGCATCGAGCGTCGTCTGGGTGATTGCCGCATTGGCATCAGGATTAGCGGCAGGCGGCAACACAAAGGATAAATTACCAAAATCATCATACACATAATAGGTAGATAGCGTATCTAATGCATCTATGGTTTGAGTATATGCGCGCTTTAAGATCACCCGCCCGTCCCTGTCCTTTACTTCCAGTACCGAGTTCGATAATGGCAAGTTGTTAAATGAATTGCTGTTTTCATCCCAGGAAGACTCCCTGGATACCGAATTGTTTGCATACAGTTCATTGTTGTTTTGTCTTACCAGTGTCCGGGCTCCCGTCGTAGCATTGATGGAAACCTTATACAAGGCCTCTTTTCTATGAAAGGAATTATAGTACTTAACCGTATGCCCCCTATTAGGGCTGCTTCCCGTGGTCAACTGCCAGTCGTCTCCAGGTGCCCCCTGCTCCACTACCCGGTTTAGCGCACTGGTTTCATACCTTGCTTCGGAATAAGGATATAATGATGCTCCAATACCAGCAGGAGGGCTGGCATAGAAATTAGATTGATCCCATGCATATGGCGGCGTATAGCCATTTTCTCCAGCCTTCGTGTAAGGCGGATACTTGGCAGATTCAACACCCATATAGTTGTACGAACGGTTTTGAAGTACGGCTTTCAGCGAAGGGCTGGCTTTGATACCGATCGTTCCCGCAGACCTGCCTATCCCGTCCAGGTATTCCACAGAAGTATTTACATGTGTATTCAGATTTGTAGAATCAGATGGCTTCAAGATTCCGGCTTGCCTTACATCGTAAGTAACGATAAAATTATAGTCCTTGTTAAACCATTGCTGGTTCTGTACGCCCCCGTTAGCCGGACTGATATAAGCCTTAAAGTTCGCCCCAGCAGGAACCGTAAATCCTGGCTTTAAAATAATGCTTTCAGAAGCGGTAATTTCCTTTTGATTGCCGTAAGCAATCACGGAAACCTGTTGCTGCGCAAGAGCTAAGTCAGGGATCCAGAAAAGTACCAGGCAAGTTATGGTGATGATGAACTTTTTCATATACGTCAATTTAGTAGCGGTTATTGCTTATATCTTTTGCCAATATTGTAGTCGTAAGCCTTGACAATATTACCGTCATGGTCTTTGATATTCCTGAGCCTATGCTCATTGTCATATTCGTAAGTGGAGGTTAAGCCTCTCACATCCATTGAACTGGTTACTCCGACCCCACGTTTATAGGTAAAGCTCCGCATCGCGGCATCACTTGGGTGAAAGCGCAGTTCATCGATGAAACCTGTACCTGAAATTGTTACGTCAGTTAATGCCCCAGCGGTCAGCTCCCGTTCTGCAAATACCCAGTTGCCCTTGGTATTCTTTACCACTTCAGGTCCGATGGTTCCCCCTGTTACGTTTACTGTAGAACCACTTTTATACCAGTAGCCCACGATATATTTTCTCCCCGATACGTTGGTGCTTTTTGTGATATTCCCGCTTGCCAGGTTGTAAACGTAATCCCTTGACGGCGACAGGGTATCCAGCACCGGGGTTCCCGCATACTGCCAGTTACTCTTATCTCCTTCCTCAAAATTTGTAAACGCGACCTCGCTCGAACCCTGCACATTGACCACCTCGGCAATCGGAAACTCTTTACTATAGCCCCAGATGAGTGCGGTTTTTGGACCGGACAAATTCGAATACAGGATAGGATTGCCTTTGTCATCGTAAGCATCGTAATTGCTTTCCAGCGAATAGCTGTTATCCGATTCGCTATAAGTCAATTCAGAGAATGGGATGCCTCCGGTATTCAGACGGTACACACTACTTGGCAAAGTCTTGCCAGAGAAATCCGAAAAGGTACTTTTGGTTCCTGCAAGTACCTGGTAAGCGCCGCCTTTCATGACCAGGGCCAGGTTTTCGACAGGCTCAGCGACCATATTTGCATCGCGCAGCAGATTGACCCCCGGAACGGTATTCTGTAAAAAATCCTTAGCGTATTTGAGCCTGGTTGCCGTAGAATCTCCGTTTGAATTATAGCTGACAATGCGGGTAGGCTGAAGGTGTGCAATATTATTGTATTGATACTTTGTCAAGTTTGTCGTAGAATCTATATATACCCTGTCCCAGGTCGAAACCCGAGTTTCAGAAAGCTTGTAGACATTGGACAGCGTCGATAAGTCTACTGTACTTCCATAATATTTACCAGGATAATAGTTCGTACTGGTTTCCGGGCCTACATCTTTATAACCCAAGGGGTCCATATTTGGAATGGTCGCTATCTGACTACATTGATAAGTATAGTTACCGTTATTGTTCGCCATACCGCATACTGTAAACGAGGTATTATACTCGCCTATCTTCATCCCCTTCACACCCCCGAAATAAGAATATTGCTTTGGCGATGTAGATGGCGCATCATAGTTTTTATAATCGTTGACAGTGACCCGGGCCCTGGTACCATCTGTGCGTAAACCATTGTATTCAATAATCTTTATAGGCAACCCCACAGGCACATTTCTCTGGATGCCTTGGTTCGTATAAAATTCAGGGAAATTTTGCTGTGCACGGTTAGATGGGCTGGGATAATTCCAGGCAGCCGTCGGAACACTTTGATTAAAATAATAAGCCGTTTGGTGGGAAATTACAGGCCCGTCGTAGATGCTTTCTACAACTGAAGGGTAATAAGCGTAACTACCGTTATGTAATACCAGATCATTTAACGGGTGGGAAAAGATTTGTAAATTTTCAATATAAGTCGTATTTGTATTAAAAACGTAGTTGCAAGTCACACTGGTAATTAGACCAGGTATCTGAACGATACCATAACCTGATTCCGTCGAACTCGTGCTATTAACTGCACCAACACCATAAGTAAACCCACGCTTGGAATGCGTCGCTCCGGAAAACATGATCCCATCCGCCTGGGTAATCGTCTTGATCCTGATCCCCCCACCCTGATAAATTTTAGTATATGGGGTATAATTGGAAGTAGCTCCGTCAATCCGGTATTTATGAGGTTCGTATTCATAAAGGAATTTTTCACCTGTAGGCGTAGAAACACTTTGAAGCGTACCCTTGATCATCTCATTGAAGTTGGTATTTCTCTTACCGAAGCTTACATTCTGGCTCTGAGTATCGCCAGGCGCATTATAAACCTCCTTTGCCTCCTGCCTGTGATAATCAAATGAACTGGGCGCGGTACCAGGATGCCCCTTGAAGCATGCCATCAGGTGTGGAATATCTCTCAGACTGATCGTACTGTCCGGATCTTCGATCAGGGTCTTATTCCCGGTCTGGCCGTTATAAAAACCCCATCTATCTTTAGCTTTGCTTTCAATGTTCGGAGGTACAGGCAGTTTTCCAAGCACACCAGCAGTCTGACTCCCGTAATAACTAAATTTCCACTTACCGGCTTTCGTTCCAACTGCATCGTAGACATCAACCGATTCCAGGTAATGCCCGTATTGCACATCAGGATCGTAATTGAATTGATAATGCTTATACCATTTGTATTCGCCATTAATTTTATGCTTAATGGTAACCTTTAGCAATACTTCCCTTCCCAGCACCTCATTAGGGCTGTACTCAAAAGTGACCTTCCCATTAGGGAACACAATTTCCTTCAGTCTGCGGTGTACCTTTGTCTCTATTTTACTCTGACCGATAATCGGTTCGCCATGAAACAAAAATTGTCCATTGGCATCATCCCAAGAGCTAGACGAAGACTTGTACATCATATCCCTGCTTAAGGGAAGTATCTCGGTCGTGGTGGTACGTATCCTGGAAAGCAGGCCTGTGCCCGGATTGACAGAGGCAGTATCCTCATATAGAAAACTGACCGTATCTCTTGACTTTGGTGAAGTGATCCTATACAGGTTATAATCCGAGTCATACTCCTGTGGAGACCCATACCAGTCTCCGCCAGGAATAGCAACCAGGTTATCGCCATTTGGCTGATAAAATCTTTTTTTCTTGACAATGATCCGGTCACCGGTTGTAAAATAGTGGACAAGCCCATTTCCGGTAGTGATGCTTTTGTTATTATCTGAATATTTAAATGTCGGATCATACGGGAAAGTCAGCCCACCCTTCGTAAATCTCCCGCCCCCGCTGGGTACAGTGTAGCTAAAGACATCATAAGCATAATCTGTACTTCCGCTCATTACGCTCATCAATGTAGTACGGTGATTTTGATTATTGTCCGGATCCAGAGAGAAATTTGAAGTCGACTTAATAGATGCTGCACCCCCATCGTCGTCCAGGCCGTTTACCTGTTTGATCATTTTTCCTCCGGCATTCAACTCCCAGCCCATGCCGACACAGCCGGCCTCTTGCCCAACTTTAATCCCCAGCGTCTTATAACTGATCGAAATGGGCACGCTGATATCATGTGCTTTAATCTCATATAGCGGAATATTGATATCTACAGTGCCCGTACTCCTGTCCACATTGTCCAGACTATAGGCCCCACTTATTTTACCCACTTTTGGCGCTTCGCCTATCGGACCTCCGGCCCTTTTATTATAAGTAACCTGCGCCATCAATTGACTATTGCCAAGTACGGCAATCACCAGTAAGAGTTTGAATTTGATATGCATAATTAATTCAGATAAAGTCTTATGATCCGTTTACTTTTTGTCCGTTACCAGTGCCACTAATGTCTTTTTCAATGCCTCTATCTCGGCCTGCTGGGTATCATCCCGCTTTTTCGTCTCAATCAGATGCAGGGTCAGCTCTTCAATCTTTTCCAGCAGCTTCTTGTTCATTTCACCTAATTCAACGCCATTTTTCTTTACTTCCGTAGCAGAAGGAATGCCCGGCAAATGACCTTTCTCTTTGATATGAGTTTCAGTCTCAGCCAGCGTTGGAAGCTTATAATCTTCTGTAAAAACATAGTCCGGCCAGTTAGCTGATTCTACTTTAATTTCTTTAGCCCTAATGCTACCATTCACAGCCAGTTTATAGCCTTGCGTGTTGGCCGTACCTATACCAACATTACCACTACTTACATTATTAAGCGCTAAAACTGAGGCGTCAATAAAAAGCTTTTTAAATGTATTATCTCCATATACATCAATATAACTTCGATCATTAACCATATCAGCCGCAATAAAGACTCGACCACTATTTACGCCATTTGCTCCTCCAATTCTTATTTCTCCAGTTTTATCGCTCGTTGCAATTTGGAATTTAGATAGCGGGTTAGTCGTTCCGATCCCTACATTGCCCAGATGGTCTATCCGCATACGCTCTATATCAGAATTCGTGCTAAAACTAATCGCGCCTCCAGTCATCGCCGAACCCCTCAGGAAATTAATTGAACTATTCGTCTGACCATAAAAGTTATGAATGATTGCAAAACTTCTGCTATTCAGAACATTTGTCGCGTAGCCCCGAACACCTAAAAATGTCCCGTTTCCCTCATTATCGCCTTCGAGAAGCCTGCCAAAAATTGTCCCTAGAGCGCCCGATGGTATATACTTCGCAACATCAAGTGCACCTCTTGGACTGGTCGTAGCGATTCCAACATCCCCACTTGCAGGAAACGTGTTTGTCTGTGCGGCTACATAGTAAACTTGTAGCACCATTGCCAATGCTAGCAATATTTTCCTTGTATACTGAATCATTGATTTTTCGTTTTTAGTTCATTTATGTCCTTCTGTTGTTTTTCCACAAGGGCTCCAAGCTTCGCATTCTCCTTATCAATTCTGATCAAATGCAATGTTAGCTCCTCGATCTTCTCGAGCAGCTTCTTATTCATCTCGCCCAGTTCGATGCCATTTTCCTTTACTTCCGCGGCAGAAGGAATACCCGGCAAATGGCCTTTCTCTTTGATATGAGTTTCTGTTTCCGATAGTGACGGCAAAGCATAGTCCTTTGCAAAGACAAAATCCGGCCAGGTACCTTGCAGTTTTACTTTCACAGACTCTGCAATCATATTACCCGCCACAGCTAGTTTATAGCCTTTCGGATCTGTCGTACCTATTGCAACACTACCCGTTACATTAAAATTTGGAACATCATGTGTTTCTGTGTGCGTAGGAACAAAATCCTGAATATTACTCAATACACTTTGGTTAAGAGGATTACCATTTATCTGGTATGGTACTGCCAACATATTTTCTGCAGTCGATGTTGTCCACCCTGTAAACTTGTAACCTTGGTCATGATAGGCATCCGCATATGGAACCTCCAGAGCTAAATATTTTTTGCCATTAAACGTACAAGTCTTTAATTTCCAATGCGGTCCACTGTTATAAACTGAGGATACACTCCCTGAATTGATGTTGTAAGCAGAGGCGGTATTGACTTCAGCGATATTTACGCGATTATAAGCTCCCGCCGATCCTCTCAGGGCCGTAATTGTTCCAATCGCATAATTAGCGCTAAGTAATGTCGTGCCATACGACTCATGTAATAAGATCAACACCCTGGTATAATCCAAGTTAGCTGAGTAAAACGGGACAACAATACTCTTATATTGACCGGGAGCTAATGTTGTGACCTGGGCAAAACCAGTCGCAGAGAATACGACCAGTAATAGGCTAAAGATGTAATTACGCATTTACTTTATTTTAAGTTGTAGTTCTTTTATTGCCGTCTGCTGTTCAGTCAGAAGACTACCAAGCTTTGCATTCTCCTTCTTCATCTCAATCAAATGCAGCGTCAGCTCCTCGATCTTCTGCAACAGCTTCTTATTCATGTCGCCGAGTTCTACTCCATTCTCTTTCACCTCCGCAGCAGAAGGAATGCCTGGTAAATGGCCCTTCTCTTTAATATGCCGTTCCGTTTCAGCCAGCGTCGGCAAAGCATAGTCCTTTGCAAAAACATAATCCGGCCAGTTGGCAAGTTCAACTTTAACCTCCTGTGCCCTGATTTTACCTTTTACTGAAAGTCTTTCAGTAGGATTGGTAGTCCCAATCCCTACATTTCCTGCCCCCGTTATCCGCATCTTTTCCTGCGGAGTATTGAATCCATATTCTGTATAAAATCGTAGGCCTGAGATATTTGTCGACTCTTTATATGCGCCTATTGCTGCTGCCCAGTGATTTGCCCATCCCAATACAATTCTGTTTTCGCCTGCTGAATTTGTAGAGTTATACCTTTGATTTGCCACAATCATGGAAACATCATTCGAACCGTTGGCATCCATACCGTAGGCATTCACATTAAACTTGGCACCCGTATGACCTGTTCCTATAGTAATACCGTTTGTAGTGATATTCCCATTATCTGTTACAGTCTGCAATGTCTGGGAAAAGCCTGTTTTGAAAAATCCTGTGAATAAAATCAGCATTAAATATTTTTTCATATCAGCAGTTATTGAGTCATTAACTATTTTTGTTTTAAACTATTTATTTCCTTTCGCTGGCTCTTGACTTCCTTCTCCATCTCAATCAAATGCAGCGTCAGCTCCTCAATCTTTTGCAACAGCTTCTTATTCATTTCACCCAGTTCCACACCATTTTCTTTCACCTCCGAAGCAGAAGGAATGCCTGGCAAATGGCCATTCTCTTTGATATGAGTTTCGGTTTCTGTGAGCGTTGGAAGCTTATAGCCTTTTGTAAAAACATAGTCCGGCCATGCCCCCTGTAACTTCACCTTAACCGACTCCGCAATCATACTACCCGCCACCGCAAGTTTGTAACCTTTCGTGTCCAACGCGCCTATACCAACGTTTCCATTAAAGTAGTTATTGGTTGTACCCTGGAAATAAGCTGAACCAGTCTGACTAATACCATTTGAGTTTACATAACCGTCAACCACCGTTTTGTATGTATGTGAAGGGCCTCCCGATTCCTGGTAAGGAAGCGCATTTGCCGTACCGTCATATACTGTCACAGTAATCGCAAACTTGGACCGGTAATAATAATTGATATTACCACCTTTTAACCAGATAACAATCTTATCATCAGCGTTTGCCGCAGTTGCATCACGCCATCCCCCGATAAATGGTACATCCTGACCAGCAGACCCATTAACGCGCTGAAAGACTTTGGCATCTATAAACGCATTTGCATTTCCCCATCTTGTTGTGTGATAATCAAATCGGGCAATTACTGATCCAACCCAGGTGCTACTTACGTATACACTGGATCTGCCGATCTCCAGCTCGGAAGCAACATTGTTGGCCCAACCACCATCTGAAAAAGTAACTGGATAATACCGGCTAGCATCTCCACCAACCGTAAAAGAGCCCGTAATCTGGGCAGAGGTTATCTTGCAAAATCCTAGCAGAATAAAAATAAAGATTCCTTTGAGAGACAAAAGTTGTGAACGTAGTAAGAGCCTTTTCATGCATTTAGATTTTTAGTCAAACTTAACCACCAGACTTTCAGCTTGCCAGCAAAAAAGCATGACTGTCAGTCATAAAGTATGACTACGAGTCATAAAATATGACTGACAGTCATATTCTTTAGGAAGGCATGTAAAAGCCGTATTCAGCGCTCACTTTCCTTTAAAATCCATTCCCTTCGGCGGGTCAAATCCGAGCAGTTCAAAAATCTCCAGCAGCCTTGGTCCCGAGCATTTACTTTTACCGGATTCAATCTTGGAATACCCTGTTTGCGTAATACCTAATTTGACCGCCATGTAAAGCTGGGTGTACTCTTTGTGTTTTCGTGCTTTACGAATCATATCACTGACTTCCTTGTAAAATTTCTCTTCCATATCGCTATAAAAAAATTTAAAAACTATTACTCATCTGGAACATCGGCAGGTACATGCTCACCAGGATAAACCCGACCACCAGGCCTAAAAAAATAATGATCAGCGGCTCAATCAGCTTGCTGATCGTCCCGGTCTGGTATTCCACCTCCTGCACATACTGCTCGGCAATATTGCCGAAGAAATGGTCCAGCCTGTTGATCTCTTCACCTACCTTTACCAGCTGGACCATCCTGGCCGGGTAAACTTCAAACTTGGCAAGGCTGGCATGCAGCGACACTCCCTTCATAATGTCCTGTTCCACCTGTTTCAGCGAGACCTCCATCGGGTAAAACCCGATCGTTTGCCGGGCCATATGGATGGCCCTGAGCAGGGGAATCCTGGTGCTGATCAAGAGCCGCATCGTATTGCAGAACCTGGCCAGGTAGATCTTCCTGACCAGTTCATTTAAAACCGGCACCTTCAGAACCAGTTGGCTGGAAAACTCACGGAAACGCTCCTCTTTACGGTACGCATACACCAAATACCCGCAGAGCCCGGAAACCAGCAAACCCGGAAAAAACAATTTGCCCATCAGCGCCGAGGCTGAGATCACCATTTCGGTCATCCAGGGCAGCTTACCCCCAAAGCGCTTGAACACATCGCTGAACATCGGCACCACAAACCTCAGCATAAAGAACACCGCCCCGGCAGAGGTACACAGCACAATGGCAGGATAGGTCAATGCAGCCATGATCTTGCGCCGCTGCTCTACCTTGCGTTTATAGAACAGGGCCAGGTCATCCAGTACCTCGGCCAGGTTGCCGGTCTCCTCCCCGATCTGTATGCTGAATTCGTCATAGTCCGAAAACTTTCCGGTCTCTTTTACCGCCCGGGACAGTGATGCCCCGGAAATCACCTTCGCTTTGATGTCCCGGTAAACCGCAACCTGCTTGTCCTTCAGGCTTTCCAAGGTCACCAGGTCCAGACTGTTCTTCAGGTCGATTCCCGATCTTAGCAGGGTACCCAGTTCAAAGAAGAAACTGGTCTTCTTTTGATCGTTCAGCCCGGTTCCGCCAAAGCTGATGTCCTTGGAAAGCAGTCCGGCGATGTCTATCTTTTCCATAATTCCTCTTTTAATCTGAATAGTTCCTCTGAGGTATATTGCTTATCAATGCGCAGCTGAACCGCCACACTATCCTGCATAAAGCTCAGGACCAACCGGTCGGCCAGGCCGTCAGCTACAGGATGTTCTTCAAAGGATCCCTGGATGCGGAGCGTCCGGAGTTTCAGCGTATCTGTACCCCCGGCAACCTGCCTCAGCAGAAAATCTCCCCCTGCCTGGTAGATCAGGCTATCCATCAGCAGCCGGTCTCCCTCAAGCCGCACCGATCCGGCCCTTTCCACATCCCTTTGCAGCACCTCCCGCACCATTTGCAGGTCTGCATGCCTCAGGTTCTTCTGCCGGTAACTGCCCTGCAGCTTTCCGAACAGGCTGAAGGCAGTATAGGCCATACCCACAACGATTGCTGCGAGCATCATGGCCAGCACTACCTCCATCAGCGTAAATGCCTTAATCTTGTTTCCCATCTCCCGTAACGATTTTGCTGACCTCTGCCAGTATTTTGCCCTCGCTGTCCCGGCACACTGCAGCCAGCACCCAGGCGCCCTTAAACCTGACCACTTCACTGAACTTTACCGCCACCGTAAATCCGTTCTGCTGTATCACCTGGTCCTGAAATGAATCTGCCGCAGCCAGGCTATCGGTCACCAGGTCGGTATACAATCCGGCCCTGAGCGCCTGGTCGTTCACTCCCGTACCGGCCAGCCTGCCATAGATCACCAGGCCCGCAGTTACGCTGATCATCAGGATCAGCATGGCAATTACGGTCTCGGTCACCGTAGCCGCCTTCAGCCGTTTACTTAGTTCAACCTGCATAATATTTTTTGTTTTAAAGCCCCACCATTCAGAAAGCCCGTGCTCAGGTAATACCTGCTCAGCCGGGTACGGTCCAGTTTCACATCGATCAGGTAGTTTTCATAAATGGCACCCGAAACCCTGGCCATCAGCCGGATGGCTGTTACGGAACCATTTACAGCCGCATTTTTAGCCAAGGTCACATAACCCTTGCTCCACAGCTCTCCTTTTACCAAAGTACCCTCGCCTATCTGGAGCAATGGCATCAGCTCACTGCGCTGCTTCTCCCAGGCGATCAGCGGCCCCTCTACCAGACAGTCTTTACCCATACTCAGCCTGGCCTGGAAACCGGCTGTATCCGGCTTCAGCACGACAAGAGCCGAGGGATATTTCAGCTGCACCTGAGCTCCGGTGACAATACTATCGGTGGCAAGGGCCTGCAAACGCCCGGTAAAGCCTTCTTCTATGCGGATATACGGTGCGATCAGGATAGCGTGCTCCAGCCTGGCCCCCGCCTGGACCGTGATCGCGCTATCAGCGGCCAGAATGACCTGTCCGCTGAGCTGCTGTCCCTCTCCGACCCGCGCTACAGCTCCCTGGTATACCCATTTTACAGGTTCCAGAAAACTACAAGAGACATCCGGATTGATACCCGGCTTGCCTTCCTGCCTGGCCCTGCGCAGCATCTCCTGCATCCAGTCCGCCAGGTCAGAAAAATCCCTGCCTGCCGGCAATTCCAGTTCCCTGCCACTATCTTTAATGCTGCCATAGACCAGCGTCCGGTCTTCGTATCCCCTGCCTTCCACATAAGCGGCCTTGATCCCCGATTTGGGCAAGTAAGCCGTACCGGTAATCTTGCTTTTACCCGAGATCGACACCGGCCGGTCTTCATCGGCCAGGTAAAACACCTGCAGTGTATCTGCAGGCACGGTTCCCATCATGATGGCCTGTGCTACGGAGTCTGCGCCCACCCAGGCCCTGATGATGCCGGTCTGGTAAACTCCCCAGGTACGCTTTTCCAGCAATACGCTGTCCTGCTGTTCCCCAAACAGGCTCAGCTTTTCCAGGGTATCTGAAGGAAAGCTGTCCAGCAGCAACAGTTCCCTTGCGGAGGACAGGTTACGTTTCAGTAACTGCATGCGTACTGCTTTGCGGTCCTGCATGCGGTAGATGTAAGTCGTCATCAGCATCGCACCGCAAACCAGCACAATGAGCAGCGAGATGATCAGAGAGATATAAAGAGCGGAGGCGCGTACCATCAGACAGTTTATTTATGTTTTCCCTTTCCTTTAAAGATGGCTTTCAGCCTGTTGAACAATCCCTTGCGGGCCGTCGTGTCGGCAGGATGCGAATCCACCGGGCGCCGCTCCCTCAGTACACCATTCCTGTAGTTCAAAGTATCAGCAGGCCTGCCCAGGCTGTCGTATTTCACCAGCGCACCGTTCAGCTCGCCGTCCCTGTAAATTTCCGCCTGCCGCAACCTGCCAGCCGCATTCCAGCTCAGCCAGCGCCCCTGTTTCAGCCCCTTGTGAAACCTCCCCGACACCAGCAACATTTTGTGCGCGCGGTCATACTCGCGGTACAAGCCGTGCAGCACCTTCCCGGAATAAGCCGCCTGCGAGCTGTTCACCTTTCCTTTGTCATACCAGTAATACGTGTGCGCCATCTCAGGCAGCACCAGCATCCCTTTTTTTTGCAGCTGCAGCTGTACGGTAATGTCACCCTGGTGCAGCACCACATCCCGGCCCAGCCGGTCCATATACTGGAGCTCCTGCGGCTTGCAGGAAGCCATGATCCCGGCGAGCGCCAGGCCCGATGCCAGCACCGCCATTGACGAATAATTATTTTTCATCGCTTTCATTCTGTCTTTAATGTTCTGGTCTCTTTCCTGTATTTCAGTCTCACGGCATTCAGCCCGATATCCAGCAGCCTTACGCCCGCTAGCGTATCCCCTATCCGCATCATTTTCTCCTGCCCGTTATAGCTGATGATCGCTACCCTTTGCCGGACATCCTTACCACCCGATACAAAGCCCAGGTACTTCATCTGCTCCAGCGGATTCGGCATCACCACAGCAGGCGGGGCAGCGCTGATCGCACTACCTGCGGCCACCGGTCTGCGCTTTAACGTATCTGGCTTAATAGCCGCCTCACCCGTAAAAGGATCAGGATAGTCCGTCAGCAGCCGGAACGTATCCGGCATTGCCGCAGGCAAGTCCTGCCTGGCCGTAAATGGTACCGGGGCCACTTTGACCGCTACATCATCCGTTCCCTGTACCGCCGAAAATAACCTGTAAACGATCAGCCCCCAGATACCCAGTACCAGGAAACCCAGCCCGTACAGCATTCCCTTGGATTTTTGCGTAGCCATCTTATTGTATGCTGAAGTTCATCAGTTCACTGGCCGGGCTTTCGTTCCCGGCCTGGTCCAGTGCGGTCACCTTCCAGTACACCAGTTCTCCCTGCTGGCCGGTGCTGAACGAATAGCTGTTCGTGTTGACCAGCAAAGGAAAACCTGTACTGTAATTACTTACCCCATCACTTTTATAGAGGTAAAGCCGGTATTTCTTTGCCGTGTTCACCGCCGTCCAGGAAATACTGACCGGCAAACTAACCTGTGCCCCCTTCACCGGGCTTACCGGTGCGGGAACAGCCGGCGCGGTCTTGTCATAGCCCAGCGTCCGTACCTCAGACCATTTGCTGTTTTCCTTCTCATTCTGGGCCCGTACGCGCCACTGATAGCTGCCATCTTCCGGGAAAGTGAACTGGTACACGTTACCACTGAGTACCGCATCGTACACGAGGTCATCCTCGTCAGCGAAATTGTCTTTATCGATCTGCAGCTGGTAGCCGGTGGCACCAAACAATTTGTTCCAGCCCAGGCCTACATTCGCCTCACTGCTGAGGTAATTTGTACCTGGGGTGTTCAGGGTTACCTTTTGCTCGGTCAGCGAAGATTCGTGGATCGTAAAACCAGCCGTAGCATAGCCGCTTTGGCTGCTGCCATTTTCCGCCCTCAGCCGCCACTGGTATTTTCCAGGCTCCATGGTCATTTCAAATCGTGTTCTGCCCTCGATAATGGTATCCTGCACCATGGATACCGTGTGCTCAAAATCCGGCGCAGCAATCTGCAGCCGGTACCGCAGCGCGTCTGCTACCGACTCCCAGTTGAACCCGACCTGGTAACGGTTGCTTTCCGATCCGTCCATAGGTGCCAGCAACCGGACCTCCCGCTTTTCCAGCGAAGGCTCAATAAAATCCTTACACGAAACCAGTAGCAGGGCCACAACCGCCAGGGCGATCTTGCTGCTGTACATTCCTTTTCTATTGTTCTTCATATCGCGATTCTTTATTTGATTTGATCACGGGGATACCCGTAAAAATGAGTTCCATGGTAGTTTGCAGGTCTCTTGGGGCCCTGCGGTAAATTAAGGTGGTGATCCGCCCGATACGAGCCGCCGTATCCAGCTGCCTTTGCATGGCCAGCAGCTTAAAATAGGCGCCGCTCAGTTCGATGTGCTGCCGCAGTACCGGCCGCCCGGCCAGGCTGTCCCTTTCCCACCCGGGAAAAGCCTTTACCTGCAATCCCTGCACGGGCCCCAGCGTAGCACAGGCATTCCAGAGCTGTCCTTTCCAGAATGCCGAATCGATCTCAAAACGGTTGTACAACTGTTCCATCGCCTGCGTCCTGCGCGCTGTATAGCCAGGACTGATCCCCAGTTCTGCCGATGGCGCAGCCGCCGCCGTCAACTGCCTGTAAAGTCCGTAAGCGGCCCAGGTCTTTTTAAATGCAAGCTGCCAGCAGACGAGCCCCATCAGCAGGATCAGCACCGGGGCCATTTTCAGGATCAGCCTGTAATTGATTGTCTTTACTTTCATTTCCTGCTATTCTTTTATTTCCTTACTGCGATATGGCGCCATATCTATCGAGACCGTAAACTCTCCCTTACCGGTGTCCCTGCTCACTACATATCCCGATAATTCGCAGTGTTTCACCCAATCCATGGCGCGGAGCCCGTAAAGCCAGCCATTCACCTCTGCCGCCCCATCGCTTTGTCCGCGGATGATCATCTTTCCCGCCTCATAGACCTTCCGGCCGCCGGAAGCGAAGGCCTGCTGTCTTAAAGGATTGATACTGAACTCCGTCACGACGACGCCGGTCGGCCTGGAGGCCATCACCGCTCCCGTCAGCCAGGCAAAGGGATAACCGCTAAAGCCCGAAGTCCGGAGAAACGCGGCGCGGCTGCCCAGCTCAGTTTCCAAAAGCGCATACTTCTTTACCTCGCTTCCTTTTAAGTTCTGCTGCAGGGCCAGCTGTTCCACTTCAGCCGTATAATGGCTGAGCAGCATGAAATTCAGCAGCAGCAGCAACAACAGGCCTACGCCGGTCAGAGCAAACACGCCCGACAAACGGGCCTTTGCCCGCAACTGTACCAACCGTTCCTGCATTGCCGGAGCAGCAGCGGTCACCCCGCCTGCACCGAGCAATACCTTCACCGCGTTGTCCTGTAAACCAGCCGCTTCCCCCAGGCACAATCCGACCACAGGGTGTCCCGCTGCTTCAAGCTCGGCAGACAGTTCATCTGCCAGCGGTTTTCTGACCACTTCCAGTCGCGTTTCGGGCTGTGCTCCGTTGTACACCTTTAAGACCTGGACATAGAAGTCGCCCGGATCTGCTCCCGGCAGGGCTTGCGCTAACGCCGCTTCTCCCGTTAAGTCCGCAGCCAGGATGGTTTTACCCAATACGCCCTTACCATTCAGGCACAACAGCACCGGCATTTTCGGAAAGTTTTTACTAAAATGGGCGACATTTTTCAGCGCGCCCTGTTCAGCAGCTACCTTTACCTGCTCCGCCTCTAATTCCAGCAAATACGCCGAATACTGATGCTGCCCCTCCCTGTCCAGCGTGACCCTGAGCACCGCCAGTTGCTTCACCCGGAACAGCCCTTTAAACCATACGCTTATTTTTGCTCCTGCTTTCATCTGTGCTTACCTCAAATGCATAAGGCTCCCTATTGATAAATAATGGTCGGTTTGATGAATACCAGCGTCACCACTTTGCTGCGTGTACGTTCCCGTGAGCTGAACAGCCATTTCAGTACCGGGATGCGTGACAGCAGCGGCACGCCACTTCCGGCCTCGCTTTTCTCTGTCCGCTCCATACCACCCAGTACGATCATGTCTTCATTATGTGCCCGGATGATGCTTTCGAACTTACTGGTTGAAGTCGGCGGCGGCGCGTTCGCTGGCGGTGTGCCGATAAAGTCAGATATCTCCACCTTGATCTTCATGGTCACCTGGTCATCACCCGAAACGACAGGGTTTACCGTAACGGCCAGGTTGGCGTCTACCTTGTTGAACTGTTCGGTAAACACCGTCTGCGTATTCACCGAGGAAAATACATTCTGTGTCTTGGTCACATAATACCGTGTGGTACCGATACTCAGGGTGGCCGGGTGCCCGTTCAGGGTGCTCAGTTTAGGCACCTGCCTGATCTCGGCATTGTTATTGGCTTCCAGCGCACTCAGTTTCATATAAAAGTTCGGCGTTACCTTGCCGATATTGAAGGTCTGGTTGGTCCCGATCCTGCCCAGGAAGTCATTGATGGAACCCGAACCCAGCGTCATGTCCAGGCCGGAAAGGACCAGCCCCCTTGTCGCTACCGTCGAATCGGCAATGCCGGCGGTGATGCCCGTCTTGACGGTATGTCCCTTCCTGACGTCCAGCAGCGTGATCTCCATGAGTACCATCGGCACCAGCTTGTCCAGCTCTTTCACATAGGCTTCTACTTCTGCGATCTGCGGTGAAGCCCCGGAAAGCAGCAGGGTATTCTGTTCTCTGAATTCCTTGATCTCGAGTCCCTTTTTAAGCTCCATCGGGATCATCATCATCACCGTATCTACCGAGCGGTACTGCAACTGCAATACCTTGTTCTTTCTCAGCCCTTCCAGTCTTCGCTCGCCGATCAGGTATACCCCATTGTCGATCTTATAGGTATATTCTGTCCCGTTAAACAGCGCGGTCAGGAAGTCATCAAACCCGATATCGCTTACTTTAGTGCTGATACTGCCCTTCAGTTCGGAATAAAGGAAATAACTGGCTCCGGTCTCCGCCGCAGTAGATTTCACCAGGTCCATAATCGGTGTATTCACAGAACTGATACTGAGCAGCTTTCCTTTTTTATCGATGCTGAAGCCACCCGGCGCTCCGCCCGGACTCCCATTCATTCCCCCCGCCTGGGCGGATGGACGGAAACCTTTGCGCACATCGGTATTGCCTTCCCCGTTTACATACAGTTCCTCTCCTTCTGCCAATGGCTGGAACAGAAAGACCTGGTCGCTGGTCTTGACCAGCTTAATGCCATTGGCAAAGGCCAGCTTTTCCAAAGCGGTTTCCAAAGGCGCCTGGTTGTAAAAGCCGGTCACCGTCTTGCCCTGCAGGCTTGCCGGCACTACGATATTCTTTCCGGACAACCGGCTGATCTTGCGGGCCACAATATCCAGGGTATCGTTACTGAGCTCCAGAGAAAGTGTATTTGCACTCGCATCATAATTTATCGGGATTTCCTTAGGGACGTACCGGGGTTTGACTACCGGTGGGTTATACGGGGCCACGGTAATGATCGAGCCGATCACATTGATATCCAGGTCATACTGCCTGGCCAGGAACAGCAGGATGTTCAGCGCATTCTCGTTATTGAAGCTGCTGCTCACCTTGACGTTCAGCATTGGGTCGACGTTGATGTTCAGCTGGTTGCTCTGGGCCACCGCGCGCAGAAATTCCTGCAGCGATACACCGGATATGCCCACCTGCACTTTTTGCTTCAGCCCGGGCACAAAGGCCGAAAGCCCCACCAGCTTCTTTTCCAGTTCCGCCATCCGCTCCTGTTTGTCCTGCTGCGCAAAAAGCAGTTGCGGCAGCAGGAATAGGGCCAGAAGTAGGGCCCGGAAGATGCCATTCAAGAGATTCCTCCTGCGTCGGAATGACGTAAGGTGCGAAAGCATAACATCAACCGTGCACCAACCCATCATCTCGAGGGCACCGAGAGATCTCTTGTTCATGCCATTCAAGAAATTCCCCCTGCGTCGGAATGACGTAAAGTGCGAAAGCATAACAACTTTATTTCCTTTTTTAAACATATCACTAATAAAAAAACTCGTTTCTTAATTGATTAAAAGCGGGTAGATCTCTTCCAGCGAAGTCTCTCCCGCGGCAAAAAGTGCAAAGGCATTCTCGGCCAGCGAACGGATGCCTTTATTCTTCAAAACTTCCTCTGCATTGAGCTCCCCGGCTTTCACCAGCGCGGCCAGCTCCCGGTCCATCGGCACGACTTCGTACACGGCTTTACGGCCGCTGAAACCCGTATTGTAGCATTTGGGGCAGCCGCCGGGTAGGTAATGCTCATCCACTTCATAGAAGGGCCGGAAGCTTTTGGGATAAGCGTCTGCGTTAAAAGTCGCCTTGCGTTTACATGCGGGGCACAGCAGCCGCACCAGCCGCTGCGCTACCGATGTATTGAGCGTGTTTGCCGCAAGAAAGGCCGGAATGCCCATATCCAGTAACCTGGATACGGTGCCCCATGCCGAATTGGTATGGATCGTGGACAAGACCAGGTGTCCGGTCAGGGCAGCGCGGATCGCCATTCCGGCAGTTTCCGGATCACGGATCTCCCCTACCATAATCACATCAGGGTCCTGCCTTAAGAAGGTCCGCAGTGCCGAGGCGAAGCCCAGACCGATATTTTCTTTCAGTTGTACCTGGTTGATCCCCTCGAGTGTATACTCGATCGGGTCTTCGATGGTCACGATATTTCGCGTAGTCTTATTGAGCAGCTTCAGTGTCGCGTACAGTGTAGTTGTTTTGCCGGAGCCGGTCGGGCCGCTGATCAGAACGATCCCGTTCGGACGCTGCACGCCCTGCAGGTAGTTTTGCAGATCGGTCTCTGAAAGTCCCAGCTTATACAGGTCAATATTGGTGGCATCGTTGCTCAAAAGGCGCATCACGATCTTTTCTCCATGCAGCGTAGGCAATACCGATACCCGGATGTCAAAAGCTTCTGTAGGTGAACGGAAGCTGATCCGTCCGTCCTGAGGCAGCCGCTTTTCGGCAATATCCAGGTTCGCCAGGATCTTGATCCGGTTAATGATCGAGGGATATTCCGCGGCCTCCAGCCGGTACCGCTCGATCAGCATACCGTCTATACGGATACGGACCCGACATTTGTCCTCGTAAGCCTCAATGTGGATGTCGCTGCTCTTCAGCTTTCTGGTCTCGGAGATCAGGCCCTGAAGGAAATCATCTGATCCGGGGTTTTGATGTAAACGGGGCATATCCCCAATCGACTGGGGCTGCTCCGGTCGGAGGTAGTACTGGTTAAGCAGCCTGGAGATCTCCGGGCCTTCCAGTACTTCAAAACACACCTCTCTCCCCAGCACAATTTCCAGCTCATCCTTCAACTCCGCAACATCTGTTCCCTGGCCGCAATACAAATGAAGCACTTCGCTTTCCAGCTCAAATGGAAACACCTGATAATGCCAGGCCATCTCCCCGCTCAGCTCATGCAATAGCTCCGGCTGTATCATATCAGTAATAATAAAAGTTGATCATTAAGCCGGGCCAGCTGGATATGTCCGGCCCAGATTATGCCGATAACCGGTATCAGCAATAAGGCCTGCAGGCCGGCCAATGGTACCGTATACCCTGCGGCAGACCTGAATTTCAGATAGGTTCCCGTTCCCACCAGGATCAGGAGCAGGCTGCCCGCATAAAAAAGAACGAAAACCAGAACAGGGAGATAAACGCCAATACATACCAGCAGCAGTATATCGCCCAAACCCAGGAAGCCTGCTAATATATTCAACAGCCGGCCGTTTCTCAGGCTGAAATAGCATGTCAGCAGCAATACGAGCAGTATTACAAAACCCAGGTTGAGGCCGGCATCAAATAAACTGAAGTCGCCTCTGGCCGAAAACACCAGCAGGATAGCCAGCAATGGAAACAGGTACCAGGTAATTCCGCGGTAACGAAAATCCTGGAATACCATAAAAGCCAATACCAGCAGAATGCCAAGATAAGTGAGATGATTAAGCATTAGATAGCGTTTCTGTCCCTGTATTACTAATCTGCGGTCACTTCCCGCAGGTTCTTATCCTGGTCGATCTCCCACACATTGAACGTCCCGTCCCCGTCAAAATCCACTACGGCGGTAGCCCTGACAATGAAATTGGTAGTCGTGGCACTCGCCACTTCCAGCCGGTAATTCGCCTTGCCGTCTGCTCCGTCGGTACTTAACTTTTCCTGCGTAAAACCGATCTCGGGCAAGCTTGACGAATACTTGGAATGCTCATAGAAATAAGCCTTCTCTAATTGATGCGCATGCTCCAGCTGCATCTTCGCTTCGGTCGATTTGGCCTTAGTGATCAAAGGCATCAAGTTGGGCAATGCAAGCAGTACCAAAATGCCAATAATAACCAGGACAACAAGGATTTCGGTAAGGGTATAGGCCCTGACCCTGGCTTCGCACCGGAAAATGCGGCTAATTTGATTGTAAAGACTTTTGTTCACGATAAGAGTCCGTTAATAGATTAAATAACTTTAAATCGCCGTCCGCACTTTCCCTTGACGGCAATGCGAATTTTAGCATAATTTAACCAGGCAGCAAGTAGTATTGATGAAAAGGCAAAATCTGTACGCAGAATTATGTTCTTTGTACGTGAAAGCATTTATCAACATTGAGACCTGCCATAAAAAAAAACTGACGAGCGAATGGAAATAACATGTGTAATTTTTGAGAATAGTAAAGAGGATGCCGAGCCGATATCAGGGCTTATCAAAAATAATCCGATATTAAAGCTGATTAAAGTCAATTACCCTCCGCACGATTCAGTTGAAGATTTTTATGTAGATCTCGTAATCATCAATATTGAAAATGTACTAATCAAATATTCAGATTATTATAAGGTGCTGAAACTGAATTCAAGGTTTATCGTCTTCACCGGAAAGACCGAAAACGCTGCCGTAAAGGCTTTTGACATGGAGGCTGATGATTTCCTGTTAAAGCCACTTTACCAGGAAAGGTTTGATCAGTCCGTAAATAAATGTATGAAGTCCATTTCCAGGATACAAAAAGAGATTGCCCAGCTTGAAGACTTCATTTTTCTCAAAGACACCGATAAAGGGAACAACCTGGTAAAGGTCCACTTTTTAGAGATATGCGTTGTAGAGGCTGCGGGGAATTACTCAAAGGTATATACTATCGGCGGAACCTGTATAAGGACCAAGGTACTGTTGAGGAACATAGAGAAGCAGCTGGCACCGAAAGACAAATTCATGAGGGCCCACCGGTCATATATTGTCAGTAAGCTTCACATTGAAGGAACGGATAATGGCGCCCTCAGGATCCGCGGACACAAACCAAGTATCGTTATTGGTAAGAATTACCGGCAGGACGTTATCCATTTCCTGGAAAGCAAGAGTCTCCTTTAGCCAGCGGTGAAAAAATCCCTAGTTATAGGTATTTCCTGAATAAAAAAAACCACGAAAATTTGCAGTTTATCTGAAAACTAAAATTACGCGATGGCCTATAAGGATTACAACTGCAGGAAATGCGGCACCCAGTTCCATTACCAGGTACCAAGGGGCTTTGTACTCAAATATGTGTTAGGCTTTCTTCCTTTACGTATCTATTTCTGCCCGAAATGCGTGACGAACAGGTATGTGATGACGAAGTAATAGGTAGCAGTTTTAATTTTTTATATATTAGGCGAAGACAAAATCCATTATTCAAGAAACTGAATTTATGTTTACAGCTAAAAAGCGCCTGCTCGCCACGCTCTTCATGACTGCGGTCATTGCATTTCAGCACACATCTGCACAAAAGCCAAAACTTCCCACCAGGTGGACACAGGAAGCCATGACCTCTGCCAGTCCTTTTCCGGAATATCCACGCCCGCAACTGCAGCGTAAAGACTGGCTGTCCATGAATGGAAAATGGGACTATACCGGTGGCAAACAGGCTCCGGACGCACTGAATCCGGCAAAGCCTGCCAGTTTTGCAACGGTGAAAGAAAAAATCCTGGTGCCTTACTGCCCTGAATCTGTGCTTTCAGGTATCGAACGCAGCCAGGAAACCAATATGTGGTACAAAAAAAGCTTCGAAGTCCCAGCGGCATGGAAAGGTAAACAAGTGATCCTTCATTTCGACGCGGTTGACCATAACGCCACTGTTTTTGTCAACGGTAAGAAGGCAGGTACCCATGCAGGAGGTTATGACTCCTTCAGCTTTGACATCACGCCGTTTCTAAAAAACGGCAGCAATGAGCTCATCGTAGCTGCACACGATCCAAACGACGGCAGAACGCCCTCAGGGAAAAACGGGCCGAGAGGAGATTATACCTATACATCAGGCATATGGCAAAGTGTATGGCTGGAACCTGTTTCCGTCAATTACATCAAAAATATCCGCCTGACGCCAGACCTACCTAACAAGAAATTAAGGGTATCTGTTGAGGCTGGAGCCGGCACCATAATGGCGGTAGCGATGGAAGGCAAAAAGATCGTTGCCGAAACGAAAGGCCAGGCCGGAAAGGAATTTGACATTCCGCTCAGCAATCCAAAAACCTGGTCGCCGGAAAACCCGTTTCTGTACGACCTGAAGCTGACCCTGCTCGACAAAAACGGAAAGCCCGCTGACGAGGTCACCAGTTACTTTGGCATGCGCGACATCCGACTGGGTAAGGTCAACGGCGTAGTCAGGCCACTGCTGAATGATCAGTTTGTGATGCAGGTAGGTCTGCTAGACCAGGGTTACTGGCCAGACGGCATCCTGACCGCACCAACGGATGAGGCCCTGAAGTTTGACGTCGAATTTACCAAAAAGGCCGGCTTTAACCTGATCAGGAAGCATATGAAAACAGAGCCCAAACGCTTTTATTACTGGGCCGACAAACTGGGGCTGCTGGTCTGGCAGGACATGCCGGCCATGTGGTACCAGCATGAGGACACAGCCAGGACCAGGAGTACTTTCCGCAAAGAGCTGAAAGCGGTCATGGATGACCTCTACAATTCTCCGTCTATCATTACCTGGGTACCTTTCAATGAAAACTGGGGCGCGTTTGACGTGCGTGAAATTACCGACTGGGTAAAAAAATACGATCCCTCCAGGCTGGTCAACGGGAACTCCGGTTTCAACAACAATCCCGGTTATCAGAAAGCAGCCGGCGACCCGGGCAACGGCGACTTTGTCGATACCCATATCTATATCGGTCCCTATGACGCGTCTCAACCCGACACCAAAAGGGCGGCTTCGCTTGGGGAATATGGCGGTGTAGGTCTTTACGTAAGGGGCCACATGTGGCCTGTTGAAAACAATGCTTATGGTTATGAGCCCTCGAAGTCGGCTCTGACCGATAAATATGTGCTGCTGATGGACCAGGTGGAACAATTGATGAAGTACAAGGGCCTCAGCGTCGCCGTTTATACGCAGACCACCGATGTAGAACACGAGATCAATGGATTGCTTACCTACGACAGGGCCTTTGAAAAAATGGATCCTGAGCGGGTCAGGGAAGTAAACCAGGCCGTAATTAACGAAAGCCGGAAAATGAACTGAGAATAATTATCTGAAATTTGACCTGCGGACTAACCTGGCGATATCTTTAACCCAGATCTTACGGCCTTCAGTTCCGATGATCTCTTCAGATTTTAGTTCCTTAAGCAAACGGATCACATTCTCCTTGGCGATTCCCGCCATGTTGGCCAGGTCTGCCCTGGATATATCGATATAAGTCTGCTGGCCTGCAGGTGTATCTGTTTTGAACTTTTCCCGGATCAGGATCAGGGCAATGGCCAGCTTTTCCGCTGCAGTCCCTTGGGCAAAAACAGCAATATTATTGGCCAGCACGCTGTATTCATGGCTAAGCGATTTAAGCAGCCGGGCCGCGAAAACAGGTGACTTACCTAAGACCAGCATAAAATCATCTTTTGGTATAAAGGTGATCTGGCAGTCTTCAATTGCAGCGGCAGAATCCGGATAGCGGTCTTCCGAGAGCAGGGCATGATAGCCGATCAATTCGTTTTTATTGGCAATATAGATGATCTGCTCCTTACCCGTATTTCCGGTTTTGTACTTCTTCACCTTGCCTTTGTGGATAAAATAAATGCCGGAAGGGACAATCCCTTCTTTGAATATGATTTCGCCCTTGCGGTAATGCTGCATACCCTGGCTGGTGATGAGCAGTTCGTATTCTTCTTCGCTGAGCGCGCTGAGCACGGAGTCTGTGTTGAAGCTCCATTGCTCGATTGGAAAGATGCCGGCTAAACTCATATCATCAAATATAACTGATATTTATCATCTTTTTCATTGACTTCCTTCATATACACACGTTGTCTTTACTGGCTAAATTTGATTGACCAACAAAATATGAAGATCCTGAACCAAATATTGTGTGCTTTAGGGATACATCGCTGGATTTACGGCCATTCCAAGAAACGGGACTGCAGCAGTTGCGGCAAAAGCCAGTTAAAGTTAACCGAAAGAGAAGCCTGGCAGCAGATCAGTAATGACAACGGCTGGAGGTTCTGGTAGCTTCGCCTGGTCTGCCCAGAATACCATCCCACAATTCGAGCCGGGCCTGTAATGCTTCCTCAGCAGCCTGTATTGCTTCCTCCCACTTTGCCTGATCATCGCCGCAAAGTTCTGCAGTCATCTGATGTGCAAGATGCGCATGATGATCTCCGTCTACTTCAATATGGCGTTCAAGATAATATAGCAAGACATCTACCTTCCCGGGAAACTGACCCGCAACACGTCGAACCATTTCTATGAAAATAGAAGGGATCAGATCTTCCCTGCCAAAGGTAAAGACAGCAGCGATCAAATGAGGTTTCCCGGAACCGATCACATTGAAAGTATGTTGCACAAATCTTCGCGCCGCTTCGGGAATACCTGTGACTGTTAATGCCTGCTGAAGCATGCCGCCTGTCGAAAGTGTTTCGATAAACTGCCCGACCGGGGTTGTAACTGCTCCAGACTGCTGCATTGCCCGGAGGTACAATTCAAAATGGCTGGTACGCCTTCCAGCCTCGTCAACATCACTTTCCTCTCCTGTTACAATTTCGTTGATGAGGTAACGTACTTCTGCGTTACCAACCGGTAGCCAGGGTATTGTAGTACAGGTCAGCTGCTGCTGGAGCGCCTTGAGCAGTGACATAAAATCCCATACGGCAAACACATGATGCTCCATAAAGCGCTGCAGATTTTCAAGCGTAACAATACTTTCATAGAGGGGATGCATGATCAACCGGTCTCTGAACGGTTCAAGGCGCCTCATCATCGCGTCAATATTCTTATTGCTCATCATTTTTTTCAAATTGCCACAAAGTTAGCCAATGATTTACAATTATCTGTCAGCAGGCACCACTGAAGATTTGATACGCCTGCAAATCGCAGATAATATCGCTGTGAAAATAACGAAGGCGATGTAAAGAAAATATCCGGTCTGGAGAGAAGTCGCATTGGACGTTGTCACCACCAGCAGTTCGTCCCGTATGTCAATGTTTGACAGCTGGCTCTTCAAAATGCCGTTCAGCCCGATGTATGTCATCCCGACCCCTACGACCATTACGTCTGCCATATCCCATTTGGCGAGGTCGAAAGCCAGGAACCTGGACAGTTTATGCTCAGGCTTGCAATCCCGGTAACAGACATATAATCCTTTTCCCACCAGGCGGACGAGCGGCAGCAGGATTACAAAAAGCAACAGGAGGATACCCACCAGGACCGCATCAGGCTTAGGATCGGTGAACAGATCCCTGACAATCGCAAAGATACTTTTACTCTGAAAAAATAAGACCTGATTGTTGAAGGCAAGCTGCTCTTCCAGAAGCGTAAACTTAAGACTGTCAATACGTGCATCTACCTCGATAACGGTACAGCCGATACCCGCCAGCAAAAGGACCAGCCCGAAAAGCGCCGACAAAATGAACGCTGGTGTAAATAGCTGGGGCTGTTTTCTGACCGGCCACCACATCGCCAGCAAAGTAACAAAGGCCGCAGCCATGAACAGCAAATACCGGTCGCCCAGAGCAATCAGTTGCCGGAGCTGACTATTGATCACGTGGTCGAACTGTGCAGCATTACTGACCTGGTATTTCTTATAAATGCTCCGGTTGACGGTTACACGCGCAGGCTCACTGTTGTCATAAGTATCATCCTGTAAAGAATCCAGCTTGGTGGAGGCGATATACTTCAGCCTTTTCATACTGGACCTGCCCGTTAACTTGCTGACGATCGTACTGGCAAAGGTCGGAACGAATTCCCGCAGCTCATCCTCATCGACCAGGATGTTAAAGGCAAGCTTCTTCAATTTTCCGCCGAGGGTCTTCTGCGGCTTGTTAAATTCCCTGACCGTTTTGCTGATCAGGCCGTTCAATTGCTCCTCTACTTCAGCCCGCAGTTCTTTTTTTTGCTGTGAAGATACCTGGAAGCCGTCAATCTTGCGTTCCACAATACCGCCGATCATTTCCGACCAGGCATCGATAGAGAATACACCAAAGGTAATGTTGTTCGCTACGCTGTAATCGGTTTTGATCTGTTCACGCGCCCCCGACAGTTTGTAAATTTTAAGGGCAGACCAGGCGCCGCCGGCCAGCGCCAGCACCATCACTGCGATGGCGATCACACCAGAAAGCCGGTAGTGGTATTTAGACGGTTCAGTGTGCATCGTGAGGAGTAATGTATTTTAAGATGGTGGAAAGGATGAGTCCGAAAAGAACGAAACAGATAAAGATAATATACCCCGGCTGCAGGTCTGTATTGTGCGTGGTGATCACGGTCAGGAGATCACTCTTGATGTTCAATCCCGCCAGTTGCCTTTCCAGAAGCCCGTTCAGCCCGATGTACACCATCAGGATGGCGATGACGATGACGTCTGCCATGCTCCATTTGCCCGATTGAAAGGCGAAAAATTGGATGAACCTGTTTTCGGCTACGCTTTTACGCCCAAGAAGATGGATGCCTGCAGACGCCAGCTTCATAACCGGGAACAGCACACTGAATAAAAAGATGAGGGCACCTACTGCTATAGAATCGGCCGCAGGCTGCTTAAGCAATACCCTGACCACATCTAAGATGCTCTTGCTCTGAAAAAAAAGGACCTGGTTTTCAAACACGACATGTTCTCCAAGCAAAACAAAATCAAAGGACTTAATCCTCGCATCGACCTCAATCATGGAGGCAGTGAGCCCTACGACCAGGAAGACAAAAGCGAATAGCAATGACATGATAAAAAGTGTCCTATGCAGTTCCTTGTGCTTTCTGAGCATCCACCAGAGCAGCAGCACGGCGACAACGGTTCCGATCATCACAAAAGAATACATGTACATTGCAGACTTGATCACGGACAACCTTTTGGCCAGTAACTGATTCAGCTGCGCTACGGAACCCGCATGATATCTGTTGAAGACCTTTCGGGTTTCTGCCTGGTTTGCGGCTGCAGTGCTGTCTATATAATCACTTTGTCTGAGGTCGTCGAATTTGGACATCGCCAGGTTACTCAGCTTTCTCTTGCCCGACGGACCGTCAATCTTTCTTAAGATCCGCTCTGTGAAACCCGGAACTTTACTGCGGATATTGTCCGTGTTGACAAAAGTCTTAATGACGAACTTTTTAATTTTACCCCCGATCGTTTTCTTTTTTTTATTAAGCAGGGATTCTGCCTTATCGATCAGTGTATACATCACCTCCTCCACCTCTCTGCGGAGCTGTTTTTTCTGCTGTGGGGTCAGTTCAAGATGCTGTACCTGGCGCCTTACGATACTGCTGACTTCATCTCGCCACTGGGTTACAGAAAACAGCCCGAACGTTATGTTATTGATATTGGAATAGTCTGTCTTGATCTGGTGCTGCTCCCGTGAGAACGAATACAGCTGATAAGCAGAATAAGATGCTATTCCTAAAAGGATGCAAAGGCCTAAAATCAGTAACAGCCTTGGTCCGGCCGGCGTGCTTACGTTCACGATCAGATGGTTAGTATTTGTATGGCATAAACCGGATTTACTACCAAAAAGTTCTGCACATCAATTATTTTATACATAACCATCTCTGATAGAGGTTTCAGGAATGATTATATTTGACGAACGTTTCAATTCTCTAACGCAAATACTTTAAGATGGAGATTCCCGCACACAATCTCGAACTGCTGCTTTCCTCAGTCAGCGATTTCGTTTTTGAACTGACACCTGATGGGGTGATCATCAATCTCTGGACAAGCAGCCCTGAACGCTTGTTTTTTCCGCCTGAGGAAATGAGAGGCAAGCATTTGAGCGCGCTTTTTAACCGGGAACTTTCAGCACGTTTTACAGACATCATCTGGAAATCATATGTGGACAAGACGACCTGCAGGATGGAGTACGAATCGCCGTTTGAATCTCATAAAGGCAATTGGTATCAACTACAGGTGAAGCCGGTTACCGGAATGAAGGAAAGGGTAATTGCTATTATTTCGGAAGTGACCCAGCAGCATAAAATTCGCGAGCAAATGGAAGAATTGGACATGCAGTGGAAATTTGCTCAGGAGAAGATTAAGATCGATGAACAGAAATTCAATCAGGCGTTTCGCTATTCAGGCATTGGAATGGCCCTGGTAGATCTTCAGGGGCAGTTTCTTGATGTCAACAAAACGCTGAGCCAGATATTGGGATATACGGCCCGGGAGTTTAAACGCATGCGGTTCCACGATTGCACACATCCTGAAGATCTTTCCAGTGACCTGATGAAACTGGAACAGCTTAACAGACGAGAGATTGATAGTTATTCCATGGAAAAACGATACCTGCATAAGAACGGTAATTTTGTTTGGTGCCTGCTGACGGTAACGGTGGTCTATAGCACAGATGAAAGTCCAGCGTTCTATATTTCCCAGATTCAGGATACTTCGGTACAGAAAAGTCAGCTGGAGCAACTGGCAAGGCAAAAGGAAGCACTGGAGGCCACCACTTCGGAGCTAAGTATGAAGCTGGAAAAACTGGAAGAATTCAACTACATCGTTGCCCATAACCTGCGCGGTCCGGCCAGTAATATCCGGTCCCTGATCAGCCTGATCACCAATGCAGAAAGCGACAGCGAAAGGACGGAATACCTGGACATGCTGAGGCGAAGCAGCGATGGCCTCACAGAAACCTTCAGGGAACTGGCAGATGTCCTTGAAGCCAGCAGCAACATGCCGCTGACTTATGAGCGATGTAATTTCCAGGAGGTGACGGCTAAAGTACTGAAACAGTTTACCGCAGATATTGCAGCCAAAAGCATTGTGATCAAACAGAATTTTAGCGCGGAAGCCGTTCATTACCCAAGAATATATCTGGAAAGCATTATCTATAACCTGTTGAGTAATGCGATAAAGTACTCCGCGCCTGAAACAGCCCCTGAAATCAAATTGAAAACGGAATCCCTGGGCGCCGACATCCTGCTTACGGTTTCCGATAATGGTATAGGTATCGATATGGACCGCTACGGCAGTCAGCTGTTTCAATTCCGGAAAACCTTTCACCGTGGCTTCGACAGCCGGGGTATAGGCCTGTTTCTGATCCGTCATCAGATTGAAAGAGCAGGCGGAAATATAACCGCCGATAGCGCGCCCGGTAAGGGCACAAGATTTATGGTAAAGTTAACTCCTCACTATTAAAGGGGCAAAAATGGCATCGCTACACGGAGATCAAAGCATGGGATAGTATTTATAAAGATCATGAGAAAATGCTTCTGAAAGCGCATCCTGATGACCATATTTCGGGCTATTCCTGAGGACCTGCGTTGAAAGGCCGACCCTAACCTCATGAGTGTGCCAGTCGATAGACGATATCCTGTAAGTTGGTGCATAGGTCATGTCTCCTGACGCCCAGTTATGTGTATCTATAATAAGAAAGGGGATACGCCAATCCTCATCCGAAGTAACGAAATCGAATACATTACCTATAAACCCGTCCTCATTATGGACCATATAATCAGACACGTGGCTGTAACTTCTCAAATGAATATCAGCGTCACCGTCCGACGATTGGGAATTGGCAAATTTTGATGCGCCCTCAACCATACCCGTAGTCGGATATCCCATACCTGCGCCTCCGTAATACGGCCAGGAATAATGATCAAATAAAGCTGCTTCCATTTGCCTTGATACAGGCCTGTCTGTATCAATGTCCGGGCTGTTCCTGATCTGTTCCTTATTCATTCCGACAGCAAGCAACTTATCTGCTGCGACGACACCGGTAACTGCATAAGGAGCAATCAGGACCTTTCTTCCGAACAGCCAGTTTCCGGTTTCAACGATAAAATACCGGATCTGCCAGGACCTGTCATCGAAATAAATATCTGTGATCTTACCGATCTCTCCGTCCTTTGCACTTAATCTCCACCCCATTAATTTTGAAATATTAAACAACATACGCAATGCAATTGGCCATTAATTAACAACATAACAAGAAATAAGGTTTCAAACAATTCAATCAGCCGCCGCGTGGTTGATCAGGACGGTCTGCGTAGGATAGGCGAACTGTATTCCCCTGGCTTCAAACTCACAAAAGATTTTCAGATACAACTGCTGCTGGCAATCCATGTAGACGTTATAATCCGGACTCAGCACGAAATATACAAATTCAAAATTTAAACTGAAGTCGCCATACCCAGAAAAATGTCCCCTGTCAAACTGAAGCAACGGATCCTGACTGATGATATTCTTAATGATTGCGGGAATCTCTGCAAGCTGGCCGCTGGCAGTATCGTAGGTTACACCCAAAGAAAAAACGATCCTTCTACGTTGCATCCGCTTGAAGTTATGCAACCTGGAGTTGGTAAGGTCGGTATTTGAACAGATCAGCTGCTCACCACTCAGTGTCCGTATGCGTGTGGTTTTGATACCAATATATTCTACAGTTCCATTCTTGTCACCAATGACAATAAAGTCGCCAATCTGGAAAGGGCGGTCAAAGAAGATTACGAAATAGCTGAACAAGTCTCCAAGCACCGTCTGTGCAGCGAGTGCAATGGCAATACCGCCGACACCCAGGCCCGCAATAAGTGTGGTAACATTATAGCCAAGATTGTCAAGCAGAAAGATGAAACCGACCACCCAGATCACGATATTGGCAATTGCGATCAGGCCTGAAGCCTGCTTTTCCTTTTCGTCCCCATCGTCGTTCCTGTGGATATAGGAAACAATGAACTTACGAAACACCATACTCACCATTTTCAGAACGAAAAAGGTCGCGGCAATAAGATAGGCGACATTAATGACCTGAAAAGTCTTTTCTGTGAATACCAGAGTTTTCAATCCGTAGTAGAACGCACTGAGGTAAAGCAGTGGAATGACCGCCCCGTCAGCGACCGCAATTCCGAAATCATCCCAAACATTCGTGGTACGTGCTGCCCACCTTTCAATACGTCTGATGACCACAACCTTCAGCAGTCTGATTAAAAGACATATAAAGGCGATTATAGCAAATGCGGTGAGCCAATTGGAAAGGCGGTTTCCCCAGATGAGCTGATCCAAAATATTCTCCATGATGTAAATTTAACACTACGGGCATCCCTTCAGAAGGCGCAGTGAAACCGGTTCCTGAAGCCGGCTGATTGAAGTTAACAAAATGACGCCAGGATGGCGTCCGGAGGTACAAAGGTAAGAAAAAATCCTATCCGGGATTCAGATGATCAGTCGGACCCCGCCCAATTCGGACACGTGATATGGAAATCGATCTCCCGGAGCGCCGATGAACATAAAATTCTTAGGAATATTCCACTCCATTGAAAGGCGGTCAATCAGTTCCGGACCGAAGCGGCCTTCAATTTCAACAAAGTCAATATCAATATCTGGATACGCCCTGTCCAATACCTCAATATCCTTCTTTAAATGCTCATTATTGCTGTCTTCGTTCGCTACATGCACGATTTTCAATCGTTTGGTCGCCTCATTCTCCTCTACATACATCATCACCCTGTTCAGCACGGCGACATTATCGCCGCGGGTAAAAAAAACAAACTCCTGAGAATTGATCTTTACCAGCGCCCGGTAAGGACGGAATGTGTTTTTGAAAAATCTCCGGACCGGCCGGCTCGAATGCCCCATTCCATAAATAAGCCATTTTACGATCTTTGCCCTGCTCAGCATGATCAGGATAAAGAGCATTGAGGGCCCCATGTACTGAAGAAATACGTAAAAAGAAGTGAGATTGAGCCGCATATTTCCAAAGAAAGCTGCCACGATGAATCCTACTGCAACGATTACAGAAAGAACCGGCGCACGCTCAGTTCTTGGTAATTTTTCTCGCTTTGCCTTTAATAGCAGGTTACCTACACCGAAAAGGGCCATAACAGCCAGAAATGAAAATGTATATACCCCGGCCAGACTGGCCAGATCGCCTTCCGTAATCAGCAGGATCGAAACGCAAAGCAGGAAAAAGACAATCACGATCCGGTAGTTGACCCCCTTGCGGTTCTTCGCCAGGAAGAAATTAGGCAGGATTCTGTCAAGAGCGATCCTTTCCGCAAGCCCCGTAACGCCCACATAGGAGGTCAGCACAGCCCCGCTGAGCACCAGCACAGCATCGACAGAGATCAGTATACTGAGCCAAGCGCCGCCGGCCTTCAGCCCCATGAAAGATAAAAGGGACTCCCGGTGTTCATTAATAGATGCGATCGGCAGCATCGTGAGTGCAAGCAGCCCGATCAAAGGATTAAAAACGCTGACCAACCGCCACATGTTTCTCAAGGTCTTAGGGAACACACCACGTTGCTGTTCCTCGACAAAGTTCGCCGAACTCTCAAAGCCTGATATACCTAGCATCGCTGCAGAAAATCCAAGAAACAATGCAGTGGCAACTCCCCCGGTACTTACCGGCATCTGCCAGTTCAGCATAAACGTAGCCGTTCCGATATGACTAATTGACCAGACTGATAGCAATACCAGCAAAGTGAGCGAGGCAACATGCGTGACAAAGATCAGAACTGCCACGCCTGCTGATTCACCGATCCCAATAATGCTCAGGAGCATAAATATGCCAAGAAGCACAACTGTAGCCGGAAATAATGGCAATCCAGGATAGATGTCATGCAGATAATGCATAGCTTCATAGGCTGATATCACTGCAGTGGCCATATAGGAAAGGATTGTAAGGCATGCCGCAAAGGAAGCAGTACGCTTTGAAGACGTGTTAAGCAGCACATTATAGGCACCACCGTTCAGCGGCAGCGCACCTACCACCTCGCCGTAAATCTTCCTGAACAGAAACAGGACAAGAGCGACCAGCAGGAGTGATATCCATGCATATTGACCTGCATATCCAATGGTAAGTGCAGATACGTAAAGACAGGAAGAGCTGATGTCGTTGCCGCAGATAGCCGTTGACTGCAATTCATTTAATTTGTGGACTGGAGTTTTGTTAACATCCATCAGGGAATTTTATAATATGGGATACGTAAAGTTACCTGACGGCATTGCCAATTGCAAGTCAGGCAAACATTAATTCAAAAAAGGCTATATTGGATTTATCTATGAAATATGCCATTTACACTCTTTTAGTAATGATTTGCTGGCAATCAACAGCCATAGCACAACAGGATACGATTCGTCAGCAATTGGATTCATTTCAAAATGCTCAGCTTGACAAGCAATTGCTCAAAGTGAGGAAGCTTGCCCAGGACCGTGAAGCTGATTCGCTGAAACGTACGGATCTGGAAACACAGGTAGCGCGTCTGAGTAGTACAGATAATCTTCAGAAAGCTGAACTGATGGATGAGCTTGCCCGGTTGCGGCAACGGGACGCTTTGAGACTGACTGTACAGAAAAAGCAAATAGATTCCCTTCGGAAAGTAGTGCAGGGTTTCCCGGTTATCTTGCTAAATGACACGCTCTTTCAGGTCTTTGTGAGACAAGGCAGCTTTACCGCACAGGACCGTGCGCTGGCTATAGCCGGACGGCTAAAGGAGGTCGCTGGCCGTTACAACTTCAGAAAGGACTCCGTAGTTGTGAACGCGACCGATCTGAGTGCAGACATCATCTATGGCAATCTGCTGCTGGTTTCAGTTTCCGATCAGGACGCCCTTTGGCAGAATACCTCCCGCGAACTCCTCGCTACCCAATGGAGGAGTATCATTGTTAAGGCACTTTCTGACTATAATCTGGAAACCAGCTGGCAGGTACTGTTTAAAGAAAGCCTGCTGGCGCTGCTGGTTATCGTCGTTGTCTGTCTGATTATTTACGGCGTCAACCGGTTTTTCAACTGGCTGCGTCAGAAAGTGCTGAACCAGAAAGGAGGCCGGATTCAAGGCTTTAAACTTAAAGGACTGGAACTGCTCACTATAGACCAGCAGTTAACTGTGCTGAACTTTATATTTATTGTGCTGCGCTGGTTGGTAATCTTATTTGTCCTTTACCTTGCATTGCCCGTCCTTTTCGGGATATTTCCCTATACCCGTGACCTCTCTGTTACACTTCTGGACTATATTGTAAGCCCTTTAAAACGGATATTTTTTGCAATCTGGAACTATATACCCAACCTGATCACCATCACCGTACTGATTATCGTCTTCCGCTACGTGATCAAATTTTTCCGCTACCTGAAAACAGAGGTTGAACGCGGCAGGCTGACAATTCCAGGTTTTTATTCTGATTGGGCAAATCCAACATATCAGATTATCAGAGTGCTGATGCTTGCTTTTATGCTGATTGTGGTCTTCCCATACCTGCCGGGATCTGAATCTCCGATCTTTAAAGGCGTTTCGGTGTTTATGGGTGTCCTGTTCACCTTCGGCTCAGCGGGTGCACTGAGTAATGTCGTGGCTGGCCTTGTACTTACTTACATGCGTGCTTTCAAAGTGGGTGACCGGGTAAAGATCGGTGAGGTAAACGGGGATGTGATTGAGAAGACGGTTTTGGTGACGCGTATCCGAACTATTAAAAATGAACTCATTTCCATTCCGAACTCCACGGTTATGAGCAGCCATACCACAAATTACAGCAGCGAGGCACTCAGCAGCGGCCTGATCATTAACACCACGGTTACCATCGGCTATGATGTTCCCTGGCGCCAGGTCCACGAACTGTTGATTGCAGCTGCGACAGATACAGATTTCATAGAAAGGGAGTCGCCTCCATTTGTTTTGCAGACCAGCCTTGACGATTATTACGTCAGCTACAACATCAATGCGTATACAAGGAGGCCAGATAAACAGGCATTCATCTATTCCAGTCTTCATGCTAATATCCAGGACAGGTTCAATAAGGCCGGAGTTGAAATTATGTCTCCACATTACAGGGCAGTACGTGACGGCAACACGGTCACTTTGCCTGCAAATTATCTGCCAGGAGATTACCAGCCGCCTGGGTTTAGAGTAGATCCATCCCGGAATCATAAAAGGTCTTAAAACCGAGGTGGTCTATTAGGATTTACGTGAAATAATCGTATATTTGCATCATTCTGCGCCAATTCAGCAGAATATCCCGCCCGTTCCTTCGGAAATTCAAGGGCACTCCCGGTCATCTTGTCACCTACACTTGCAGTGTTTCCCCGGGATTTTCATTTCTTAACACCAATAAATTATGCAGAAGAGATTACTCATAGTTTCCAACCGTTTACCGCTCACTATTGAAAAGAAAGACAACATATATGTCCAGCGCCAGTCATCTGGCGGACTCATTTCGGCAGTCGAGGCATATATCGGTGGCGCCGGAAAAGAAGTGTTCACTGAACAACTGTGGGCGGGCATGCCCGGAATCGACAGGGAGACCTGGGAAAAGGCCGAATCCGGCGATTCGCATTATGCCTATCTGCCGGTGTTTACCGATGAAGAACAATATGAACAATATTACAATGGATTTTCAAATTCTCTGCTCTGGCCACTGTTCCACTATTTTCCATCCTATGCGGAATATGATCCCGCCACTTTTCAGGCTTATATCGCTGTAAACCAAGCATTCTGCGATGCAATATTGGCGCAGCTGCGGGAAACAGATGTCGTCTGGATACACGATTATCACCTGTTGCCACTCGCGGGAATGCTCAGGGAAAAACATCCCGGACTCACTATCGGCCTCTTCCTTCACATACCCTTTCCGTCGTATGAATTGTTCCGTGTCATTCCAAGGAAGTGGCAGAAGGCACTTCTTGAAGGTATGCTGGGCGCCGACCTGATCGGCTTTCATACCGCTGAGTACGTTGCGCATTTTCTGAAGACAATAGATATGTCGCTTAAGATTTCGCATGACAATCAATATATTCAATGGCGCAACCGGCAGGTACAGGTAGATGCCTTTCCGGTCAGCATCGACTATAATTTGTTTCACGATGCATATGACCGGCAGGATATCCGCGACCTGCGCAACAAGTACTCCTCGATAAAGGAAGGGATGAAAATGCTGTTCTCCGTAGACAGGCTGGATTATACCAAGGGTATACAAAACCGGCTTATAGCCTATGAAAGATTCCTGCATCGTTATCCCGAGTTTGTAGGGAAAGTGGTCTTTGTACTGGTTATTGTTCCATCGCGAGATTCGATAGCCAAATACAATGAAAGAAAAAAAATGATCGATGAGTACATCGGCAATTTTAACAGTTCCATGGGAACTATAGCCTGGCAGCCTGTGATCTACCAGTATGATCACCTGGAATTTGCTGATCTTACGGCATTATACGGCACCTGTGATGTCGCCCTGATCACTCCCCTGCGCGATGGAATGAACCTGGTCGCAAAGGAATTTGTGGCCAGTAGAAAAGACGGGCAGGGAGTGCTCATCCTGAGTGAAATGGCCGGGGCAGCCGCCGAACTTTCAGATGCATTGCTCATCAACCCGAATGATACCGAGGAAATTGCAGATACCATCGCAACTGCCCTGCAGATGTCACCAGAAGAACAGAAAGAGCGCTTGGAATCGATGCAGCAAGTGCTTATGAAGTATGATGTCAATACCTGGGCAGCAGACTTTTTCAATGAACTAGAGCATATCAAATCACAACAGCTTAAATTTGAGGTAAAGTTTCTGGACAATTTTTCGAAAGCTGAGTTACGGAATAGATACGAAGCCGGAAAAAACCGGTTGCTCCTGCTTGATTACGACGGTACTCTCGTAAACTTTTCCAGTATCCCGTCCGGAGCGGCCCCGGAAGAGGAATTACTCGCCCTGCTTTCCGGGCTGTGTGAAGATTCCCGAAATGATGTATACATCATTAGCGGAAGAGACAGCCAGACCCTCGATCGCTGGCTCGGACACTTAAATATAGGCCTGATTGCCGAGCATGGCGCAAAGCACAGGAAACCTGGAGAGAAATGGTCACATGAAGCACTTGCAGTTTCCACAGGCTGGAAGGATAAAATTGAAAAGATCATGGACCACTACGTTTTCAGAAGCCCAAATTCCTTCATAGAGAAAAAGGATTTCTCACTGGCCTGGCATTACCGGAATGCAGACCCTTTCCTGGCGAACAGACGTGCGCAAGACCTTTATGAAGAGCTTGTGGAATATACGTTACAAATGCCTTTAGACGTGCTCAATGGGCATAAGGTGATCGAGGTGAGAAGCGAGGGTGTGAACAAAGGCTTTGCCGCCCGGAAAGTTCTCGATGCAGCATCTTATGATTTTATCCTTTGTATCGGCGACGATAAGACTGACGAAGACATGTTCAAAGTCCTGGCCGGTGTACCAGGAGCTTACACGATCAAGGTTGGGCATCAGGCATCATTTGCACAGTACAATCTTTATACACCATTCCTGGTCTCTTCATTACTGGAAATGCTGTCCGGCACGCATACAGAAGTTTTTAAATATTCATCCGATCACTAAATCATTTATAATTTGGCTTTTAAAAAAAGAACATCGAACAGAGGACTACGCGTCCCATTTAAGAAAAGAGAAGCAGAACATAAGATCAACCAGTTTATTACTGCACCACAGGTGCGGGTTGTAGGTGAAGACATTGAATCTGCGATCTACCCCCTCTCCACCGCACTTGAAATGGCGACGGAAAAAGAGCTTGACCTGGTAGAGATCTCACCGAATGCCATACCGCCGGTATGCAGGATTACCGATTATAACAAATTCCTTTTTGAAAAGCGGAAAAAGGAAAAGGAAATCAAAGCAAAGACAAAACAGACGGTCATTAAGGACATCCGTTTTGGTCCTAATACCGATGATCATGATTTCCAGTTCAAACTCAGACATGCCACAGCCTTCCTGGAGGCGGGAGAAAAGGTCCGTGCTTTTGTCCACTTCCGAGGCAGGTCTATCATGTACAAAGAACGTGGCGAATTGCTGCTGCTTAACTTTGCCCAGGCACTGGAAGAACTTGGGAAGGTAGAACTGCTGCCAAAACTCGAAGGGAAGCGGATGTTCATTACCATCGGACCTAAATCAGCAAAAAAATGAGTCCAAAGAATCAACATCGGACTGGTAGCAGCCGAGGCTAATACAGTTATAATTCATATATTGCCGGACGAGTTACTGTACTTATGACGAATATAGAATCCTCTGTACCCAAGTCAGACGCGCATCCTGATCTCGATCTTTTTTTTAATTCTGCGAAGGTCCTTTTCTGCATTGCCGGATTCGACGGATACTTTAAAAAAGTAAATCCCATAGTTTCTGAAACTTTAGGTTTTACAACAGAGGAACTGATGTCCAGACCCGTCAACTCCTTTATATATCCTGAGGACCAGGCCGTCACCGAAGACTGGAGACAGCGGTTACGGGAAGGAAGCATCCTGAACAATTTTGAAAACCGTTATCTGACGAAAACCGGTGAAGTGGTATGGCTGTCCTGGACTTCGGTGCCAAACCCCGACCTGCAACTGGTCTTTGCAGTAGCAAAAAACATCACATCGAAAAAGCTTGAGGAACTGGCCAGAAATGACAGCGAGCAGCAATTGAAGGAAACTGTCTACACGGCCATGCACGACCTGAGGTCGCCCGTCGCCAATATGATTTCCCTGCTTGATTTATGCATCAGGCCCGGTACTCTGGCGTTTCCAGATGACCTGGAACCTGTCAGCATGCTGAAATCAAGCATTCATGACCTAAAAATAAAAATGGATGCTTACCTGGAGCGGCTGATCCACAATGATCAGAAGACCCCGGGGGTCCCAACTATAGAATTTGCAGAAGTCCTGACACGCGTGAGGACTATGCTTTATGCGATCATAAATGAAACGGGTGCGGTCATCAAAACAGATTTTTCAGGGGCCGAAACTATTTCTTTCCATCCTGAAGATCTGGAAAGCATTTTGCTCAACCTGATCTCCAACAGCGTCAAATACCGTCGCCCGGATGTTCCTCCTCTGATAGAGCTGGCCAGCAAAATCAATGGCGACAAAATAGAGCTGACGATAAGGGATAATGGACTGGGCTTTGACCAGCAAGCGCTGGGCGAAAAGATATTTGAATTCGGTCAGCGCTTCCATGAGCACACCGAAGGTAAAGGCATTGGTCTTTACCTGGTCAGACGTCAGCTCCAAAAGTCGGGTGGATCCATACGTGCAGAGAGTAAGCCCGGCATAGGAACAACATTTTATCTTTCATTCGGGCCTGCATAACCGGTTTTATTATTCGCACCGTCCAGTTGAACTGCCGGTGATTCTGTTAACAACTCGGTCAGTAAAACAAAAGTTGCAAAGAATCAGCCTTGAGCCTGGACTTTAACCAGCGTTGCAGTCGCAAACGTTCAGCTTGCGGGAATGCCGTTTTCAGTTTGAATGCTCCCACAGTAATCGTATCCGTCCTGTTTGTATCGAGCCTTTTCACCTTAATGTTGTCAAGGCTGTAACTTTCCAGTACAGGATAAAGTGAAGCCAGTTCCGAGCGGAGGTCAGGCACTGGTTTATTCAGCTTATTATCTGTTCCTATGTTTGCTGTCGAATCGTTCTGGTAAACCGCTTCAAGGATACTTGCCTTGATCTGCGAGAGGTCCAGCTCGTTTTTGGCATTAAGCCCTTGCCTGACAATTAGCCTCGTATTCGCCAGTTTGTAATCAGGCATCTTCCTCTTTGCTGAATCCAGCTGATTTTTACTGAGCTCAGCCCCTAGCAGTAACAGGTCAATCTCATTACCTTTACGACTGTATTTGTAATTATGGGTGATCACTTGCGTATCCTTGTAGTTGAACTCTTTTAGGACAAACATGCGCGCATTGTTTTCGAATATGCTCTTGTCCACAATCCGGTAAGCAAGATAAACACTGGGCGCAGCCGTGATCAGTACGCCAATCAGAATATACCTGCTCACGCGTCTTTCGTCAGCCCGGTTAGCAAACTCTGTCTTATGGAAATGCAGGTATCGAACGATCAGGTAAGTGGCAACACAGATAAATACACTGTTGATAAAGTAAAGGTACATCGCACCCAGAAAAAAATAAATATTGCCTGATGCAAGGCCGAATCCCGCAGTGCACAATGGTGGCATTAACGCCGTAGCGATAGCAACGCCTGGGACCACATTGCCCTTTTCCTTTCTCGTCGCCGCGATAACCCCGGCGAGTCCGCCGAACCCCGCGATAAACACATCCCATATCGACGGCGAGGTTCTCGCGAGAATTTCCGAAGATGCATCATGCAGAGGCGTAACCCAAAAATACAGCGTCGAAGTAGCTACGCTGAAAAGCGTGGCGATACCCAGGTTACGTGCACCTTTTTTTACCAGCTCAAAATCATTAATTCCAATGCCCAGTCCAACACCCATAATCGGGCCCATAAGTGGAGAAATAAGCATGGCGCCAATGATAACCGCGGTCGAATTCACATTGAGCCCGATGGAAGCAATGAAAATAGCAAAGATCAGGGTCCAGAGATTTGCTCCCCTGAACTCTACGGTCTTCCTGATCGATTCAATCGTGTCGGACTCCGTCGCGCTGTCCTCATGTAGGCTGAAGCGGTAGTTAATAAACCGCCTGATGGCTTGCGATATCTCGTTCATTGCGTTAAGATAGATAATAAGCCGGACCAGCGGCCCCTTACCCGGGAAAAAAAATATATTTGCATAAATCAAAATCATCAGGTACATGGAAAAAACAGTTATAGAAAAGATTATGGCACCTGTTAGCCGCTTCATTCACCTGGAATACACCAGCGGCCTCGTACTGCTGGCCAGCGTTGTTGCGGCGATCTTCTGGGCCAATTCCGTATACCACGACTTTTATGAGCACCTGTGGCACATCAATTTCTCAGTGGGCTTTGATGATTTCATCCTGAAAAAGCCGCTTCACGTCTGGATCAACGATGGCCTGATGGCAATATTCTTTTTTGTCATCGGGCTTGAGCTCAAACGGGAGTTTATGGAAGGAGAGCTCTCTACCCTGAGCAAAGCTACACTTCCGATGACAGCGGCGCTTGGTGGCATGCTTGTTCCTGCGCTGATCTATTTTGTTCTGAACAAGGGAACCGATGCTTCACATGGCTGGGGCATCCCGATGGCGACAGATATCGCTTTCGCACTGGCGTTACTTTCCATGGCGGGCAAAAATGTTCCGCCGTCATTAAAAGTTTTCTTATCAGCGCTCGCCGTGGCAGATGACCTGGGCGCCGTGCTTGTGATCGCCTTCTTTTATACTGCAGAAATCAATTTTACTGCGCTTGCCATAGGCGGAGCCGGGCTGGTAGTGCTTCTTGCAGGAAACATCATGGGAATACGTTCCACGCTGTTTTATCTGATTTTTGGGATTTGTGTCTGGATCGGATTTCTGCTATCCGGTGTACATGCCACGATCGCAGGGGTGTTGGTCGCTTTTACCATTCCGGCAGTGACGCGGATTGATGAGCGGGTCTATTCCGATAAGCTAAGAAAACTTTCCTATGACTTTGAGACCGATATTCCTGAGCGCGGTAAACTCATAACCCCTAAGCAGAACAAGACCATCCAGAACGTCAAACAGTTGAGTATGGCTGCAGAAACTCCGCTTCAGACCATCGAACATACACTGCACCCATGGGTTGCCTTCGGAATTATGCCCCTGTTTGCCCTGGCGAACGCGGGCATCATTATCGGTCCGGATTTTCTGACGTCCGCAATGAACCCGGTCTCCATCGGAGTTGCCGCAGGACTCATCTTCGGGAAATTTGCCGGCATCATGATTTTCTGCTGGGTAATGATTAAGTTCCGGCTGGCGCAACTGCCTGAAGGAGCGAACTGGAAACACCTGGCCGGTGTTTCGATGCTGGCAGGCATTGGATTTACCATGTCGCTGTTTATCAGCGGCCTGGCCTTTGAAAACCCGGTGTTCATCGAACAGGCGAAATACGGTATCCTGATCGCTTCACTTTTAGCAGGGATTATCGGATCGCTTACGTTGCGGAAAATCAAGGTTGAATGACATTATCGTTATATTTATGTCATGGAAAATCTTAGCCAGATCGAGGAATTCAGGTCATCGCCCGAACTGATCGCAAAACTTCAACAGAACAGCATCACCAAAAAATACCCGGCGGGGAGCGTGATCCTGGATGAAAATGCGCATATCAGGTCTATTCCCATCGTCACCAGCGGAAGTATGCGGGTAATCCGAACTGAAGAGGATGGCCGGGAGATCCTGCTGTATTACATCAAAGCCGGGGAAAGCTGCATCATGTCCTTTTTGGGCGGCATGCACAATGAAATGAGCAAGCTCAAGGCCGAAGTGGAGGAAGATGCCGTCATTATGTTCCTGCCGGTAGATAAGGTCTCCCTTTTTATCAGGGAATATCCGCAGTGGCTGGATTATATATTCCGTCTCTATCACAAACGCTTTGAAGAACTTCTTGAGGTGGTAAATGCCATTGCCTTTAAGAAGGTAGATGAGCGTCTGCTGAATCTGCTCTATAAGAAATCTGAACTGATGGGTAATAAGGTGATCACAACTACTCACGAGCAATTGGCGGGCGAACTCGGAACTGCCCGGGTAGTGGTTTCCAGACTTTTGAAACAACTGGAAGAACAGGGCAATGTCAAGCTGGGCAGGAACAAAATTATCCTTATGTAACTAAAGTAGCTGTACCATTCTTTTCCTTGCACTAGCTTTGACCCATCAAGTAAAGGCAATGGAAATTACAGGATATTCAGCTTCAATACTCATCGGGGTCTCCCTGGGACTAATCGGGGGTGGGGGCAGCATACTCACACTGCCGGTTTTGGTTTATCTCTTTACGGTCGACACCGTACTGGCCACCACTTATTCGCTCTTTATCGTGGGCGCGACCAGCCTTGCAGGCGCTGTTTCCTACTTCAGAAAAGGTCTTATCGACGTCCAAGTTGCCGTTTTTTTTGGACTGCCGTCCATCGCAGCGGTATTTTTAACCCGGCACTATCTCCTTCCCGCTATACCTGAACGAGTTTCTGCCTTTGGTGGATCACCGGTATCTAAACCGGCGCTGCTCATGGTACTTTTCGCTGTTCTGATGTTAACTGCCGCTTACAGCATGATCAAAGGAGAAAGCAAGACAGAACCCAGCGAAAGGTCAGGTAACCTTACGCTGGTCGTCCTGCAGGGAACAGCTGTCGGGCTGGTCACCGGACTGATCGGTGCGGGAGGAGGCTTCCTGATCATTCCAGCCCTGGTCAATTTTTTAAAACTTCCGGTGAAAGCTGCGATCGGAACCTCACTCCTCATTATCGCAGTCAATTCCCTTGCTGGCTTTGGCTTTTCATTGGGTGAGGGTAAGATTGAATGGAATTTCCTCTTAACGGTGACGGCAATCGCGATCATTGGCGTCTTTTTCGGCACCTACCTTTCGACAAAAATCAATGGAAAAAAACTGAAGCCCGCATTTGGCTGGTTTGTGCTGGCGATGGGTATCTATATTTTAATTAAAGAAACAATTCACTAAATTATACTACTATGTTTTTTCAACATGTATACGACAAGAGTTTAGCTCAGGCAAGCTACCTGATCGGTTGCCAGGCTAAAGGTGTGGCCATAGTTATTGATGCCCGCCGCGACGTTGATGTGTATCTCAAGATCGCCGCTGAAAACAATTTAACGATTACACACATCGCAGAAACGCACATCCATGCGGACTTCCTGGCAGGATCCAGGGAGCTGGCAGCCCTGACCGGTGCTCAGCTTTACCTTTCAGACGAAGGTGGCGCCGACTGGCAATACCAGTTTGACCATGTCGGATTGAAGCACGGACATGTAATTAAAGTTGGCAATCTGAGTCTGGAGGTATTGCACACCCCGGGTCATACACCGGAAAGCATCAGCTTTGTATTGACCGACCACCCGGCAACAGATGAGCCGGTGATGATCTTTACCGGTGATTTTGTCTTTGTCGGTGACATCGGGCGACCTGACCTGCTGGAAAAAGCAGCAGGACTGATCGGCACACAGGAAAAAGGGGCAAAGCAACAATTTGAGTCAGTCAAACGCTTCGCGGAACTTGCGCCCTTTATCCAGGTCTGGCCCGGACATGGTGCGGGCTCGGCTTGCGGCAAGGCTCTGGGCGCCGTGCCCAGCTCAACCGTGGGTTATGAAAAAATCAGGAACTGGGCCTTCCGCTATGATAATGATGAACAAGGTTTTGTAGACTATCTGCTGGCCGATCAACCAGAGCCCCCTAAATATTTCGCGATGATGAAGCACCTGAACAAGGTAGACAGACCATTGCTGGTTGAAGTTCCGCAACACGTCAGCCTGAGCCCTGAAGTTTTTACAAAAGCTTATAACGACGGTATTAAAGTTATAGATACGCGTAACAAAGCTGATTTTGCAAAAGGGTTCCTGCCCGGAAGCATCAACATACAGCACAACAACAGTCTGGCTACCTGGGCCGGATGGACTTTAAATTACCAGGAACAATTCATTTTGGTTGCGAATGCAGCTGAAATGGAAGAAATCACGAGAAAACTGATGCGTATCGGCTTAGATAATATCTACGGCTTTGTTGGTGGTGTGGACCAGTTAGGCATCGAACTCCAAACTGCTGATGTCATTGATCTGGAAACCTTTAAAACTTACCTGGGCAGGGATGGGGTTCAAATCGTAGACGTTCGCGGTAAAACAGAATATGATGCAGGCCACATTGAGGGGGCTGACCATGTCTTTGTCGGCACGCTGCAAGACAACCTGGATAAAATCAGCCGAAACAAACAAGTGGTCATCCATTGCCAGGCCGGAGACAGGGCAACCATTGCTTACTCCATATTAAGAAGAAACGGATTTAACAATATAAAAAACTATGCGGGCGGCATGAAAGAATGGCTGGCCAGCTCCACCAAATAATTAACATACATTATGCTGGAAATCTTAAAGCAACCCTGGCCCTGGTACATAGCAGGCCCGCTGATCGGGCTTACCGTACCAGCCCTGCTGATCCTGGGCAACAAATCTTTCGGGATCAGTTCATCGTTGAGACATATCTGTGCAGCATGCCTGCCCGCAAACATTCCATTCTTTAAATACGACTGGAAAAAAGAAGCATGGAACCTGTTTTTCGTCCTGGGCATCTTGCTGGGCGGCACGATAACAATGCACTTTTTATCAAATCCTGAACCCGTAGTCGTAAACCCAAAACTGGTGTCAGAACTTGCAGGATATGGCATAACCAATTTCAACAACCTGGTACCGGAAGACATTATGAACTGGTCCGCACTGCTGACAGTAAAAGGCTTACTGGTGATGGTCCTAGGTGGCTTTTTAGTCGGTTTCGGAACGCGCTATGCCGGGGGCTGTACCAGTGGTCATGCGATCATGGGCCTTTCCAACCTGCAATGGCCGTCTTTGGTAGCAACGATTTGTTTCATGATCGGTGGCTTCCTGATGGCCAACCTGATCTTACCTCAAATTCTATCCTTGTAAATGATGAAAACGATCATGAATAACTTTAAATACCTCGTAGTCGGAGTATTGTTCGGCGTTGTCTTCGTCAAGTCTGAAGTCATCAGCTGGTTCCGTATTCAGGAGATGTTCCGTTTGCAATCCTTTCATATGTACGGCATTATCGGGAGTGCAGTTATAGTCGGGATGATTTCTGTCTGGCTCATCAAAAAGTTCAATATTAAAACCATCTACGGTGAAAAAATTGAACTGCACCCAAAGACCTTCAACAAGGGCCAGATCTACGGCAGTCTGATCTTTGGCTTTGGATGGGCCATTACAGGTGCTTGTCCCGGACCACTCTTTGCCCAGATCGGCACCGGAGCAACAGTAATTGTGGTTACGCTGCTCAGTGCCATTGCCGGCACCTGGGTTTACGGACTGCTCAGGGAACGGTTACCGCATTGATGTTTCCGTTTCAACATGAAATTTGTTAATTTGACGTAAGAAAAGCTCACATGAAAAAACAAACGGTACTCCGTCTAATCCTGGCCCTTGCCATATTGCTGCTGGTCATTCAATTCTTCAGGCCTGACGCAAACAGGACCACGACCTCATCTTCTGCTGCAATTGAAAAAGTCTATCCGGTATCAGAAGAAGTTCAGGGGATACTAAAACAAAGCTGTTACGATTGTCATTCGAACAACACCACTTACCCCTGGTACAGCAATATTCAGCCCCTTGGCTGGTGGCTGCAAAACCATATCATAGAAGGAAAGCAGGAATTAAATTTCGATGAATTCGGTAATTACGACCAGAAAAAGCAGAAACACAAATTGCAGGAACTGATCGAAGTGGTTGATAACGGAGAAATGCCTTTAGGATCTTATACGATCATCCACAGGTCGGCCAGACTTTCACCGGACGAGAAGGACAAGCTCATCAGTTGGGCACAAAATATCCGGCGAATGTAACAATTAATACCTTTCGGGGAATACTGTAATTATTCTGGCAATTGTAAGGGGTCTTCAAATTCTCTTCAAATTTATTGATGATATTGCGTTATGAAGTTCCTGGTGATAGAAGACGAAGAAAGCTTACGGCGCAGCGTGATCAAATACCTCACGGACGAAGGCAATGTCTGCGACTGGTCGTCTTCGTTCCGGGAAGCGGATGAGAAGATGATGCTTTATGACTATGACTGCATCATTCTCGATCTGGGCTTACCGGACGGCGAGGGGCTGAAATTGCTGCAGCAGTTGCGCAAATCGAACAAAACCGATGGTGTGCTCATCGTGTCGGCACGGAATGCGCTGGACCAGAAGCTCGAAGGCTTAAGGCTTGGCGCCGATGACTACCTGACCAAGCCTTTTCATCTTTCCGAGCTTTATGCCAGGGCGCAGGCCATCATCAGGAGAAAGAGCTTTCAGGGCAATGATACCGTCCGGTTCGGGGAAATCGAGGTTGATACCGTGGCAAAAACCGTACACGTCAGCGGGCGGGAGCTCTACCTTACGCGCAAGGAGTTTGATCTCTTGCTTTACTTCATAGTCAATAAAAACAAAGTCGTCCCGAAATCCGCTGCGATTACCCACATCTGGGGAGATGAGGCAGATATGGCCGACAGCTTTGACTTTATTTACACCCACATCAAGAACCTGCGGAAAAAACTGTCAGATGCGGGGAGCAGGGATTATTTTCACTCCGTTTATGGTGTAGGCTATAAGTTTACAGACGGATGAAGCTGCTCAGTAGTTACAACCGGATGCTGGCCATCGTCGCCTGCTCGGGAATGGTCGTCATCGGTATTCTTTTTTACCAGACCTTATCCCGTTACCTCAACCGGCAAATTGACGATTACCTTTATGAGGAACTCCTTGAAGTACGGGACTTTGCACATGTCCGGAATATTGTTCCTGCACCGGAAGGCTTTACAGATGTAGTTGTGGAATACAAACGAGTCGCCAGGCTGCGTAACGCAAAGTATCGCTTTCATGACACGGTATTTTACAATCCCAGGAAAAAGCGCACAGAATCCGGCAGGTATCTGCAGACGGATGTGAAACTGGCTGATATTCCTTACCAGGTTACCATCATCGCTTCTAAAGTAGAAAGTGAAGAACAGGTAAAATCCATCGTCCTGATCATCTTGATCCCGCTTGGCATTTTATTTTTTCTGCTCTGGCTGGTCAACCGGTTTTTAATGAAAAAAATGTGGGCTCCCTTTATGCGGCTTGTAGAAAACATCAGGCAATTCAGTCTTGGGCAGGAACAAGCTTACACGCCAGTTGAAACCAGGATTGAAGAATTCCGCGTGCTCAATGATGCACTTGCAGAAGTGGAAAAGAAGATCCGGTCTGACTACCGCGAAGTCAAGCTGTTTACCGAAAATGCCTCACACGAAATGATGACTCCCCTCGCAGTGATCAATTCCAAGCTGGACACCATGTTACAGTCTGAAAATCTGGGCATAGAGGGGAGTATACTGATCACCGATCTGTATAAGGCAACCTCAAGGCTGACCCGGCTCAATCAGTCCCTGTTGCTACTGGTCAAAATCGGAAGCCAGCCGCTGACTGACCTGGAAATGATTGACCTGGAACAATTACTGACTGAAAAGCTCAATTATTTCCAGGAACTGATTCAGCGGAGAAAGCTGAATGTATCTCTGCAAACAGCCCCGGCAAGCATCTACGGCAGTTATTCACTGGTCGAGATATTGCTGAATAACCTGATCAGCAATGCGATCAGGCACAACACAGAAGGCGGAGCATTGCGCATCAGCCTTTCCGGCAAACAACTCCAGGTATACAATACCAGCCATAGCGGGCCACTCGACAGCAGTAAAATATTCGACCGGTTTTATAAAGACAGCACCTCTGAAGGAACCGGTCTTGGCCTGGCTATCCTGAAGGAAATCTGTGAAAAGCTGGGTTATAAGATCAGTTATTTCTGGAGGGACCACTTACACTGTTTTGAGCTGGAATTTTCCGAGGAAAGTACGCCGACGCACACGGGTCAGTCATAAGTATGAAAAAGATAACCTGCAGAAGAGGGGACAGACTAATGGGTAATCGGTTTGAGTTCACGGTTATCGCTGACTCGCATGATCAGGGAGAGGCGGCAATCGACGCAGCAATCCGGGAGATCCAGCGCATAGAAAGACTACTGACCACTTTCGATGACAATAGTCAGACTGCCGCCATCAACAGGTCCGCCGGGCTGGCGCCGGTAAGGGTAGATATGGAAGTCTGTCAGCTGGTTTACCGCAGCCTTAAGATATCTGCGCTCACTCAGGGCGCCTTTGACATCACTTACGGATCTGTGGATAAAAGGCTCTGGAATTTTGACAGAGACATGAAGGCATTACCGGATCCCGCAACTGCAAAAAAAATGGTACACCTGGTCAATTTCCGGAATGTAGCTGTCGATCTGGCAAACAGCACCGTTTTCCTGAAGGAAACAGGGATGAGGATAGGCTTTGGCGGTATTGGTAAGGGATATGCTGCGGACAGGGCAAAAATGGTTTTGTCTGAAGTTGGAATTGTTTCAGGAGTGGTCAATGCCGCGGGCGATCTGCTGACCTGGGGCAGCCAGGCTGATGGCCAGCCCTGGACCATCGGCCTGGCCGATCCGGAGAGGGAAAAGGGCATATTCTCTTCGCTCGTCATCAGCAACCAGGCAGTGGCCACATCGGGAGACTATGAGAAATTCGTGATCATCGATGGAAAGCGGTATGCACATACCATAGACCCCCGCACCGGACTGCCCGTAAGCGGTATTAAAAGTGTCACCATCATTTGTCCAAGCGCCGAACTGGCGGATGCCATGGCCACACCGGTAATGGTGATGGGTACGCGCGTAGGGCTAGACCTGATTGACCAGATGAAAGGTATCGGTTGTGTGATCATAGACGAACATGACCGTATTTTTACATCACGTAATATCAGGCCACTTTAACTCCAGATTGTCTACAGAATTTTACCCTAGTTTGGCATCACCTAATACTTGTCGTCATGAAGACATTACTGATCATCGTATCTGCTTTACTGACCTCTGCATTGAGCTGGCTGGGAAGTTATGACGAGGCCATGCAAAAGGCGAAGGCAGCGCATAAGCCTGTATTGGTCAGTTTTTCCGGTTCTGACTGGTGTGTACCCTGCATAAACCTGAGAAAGGAAATCCTGGAATCTGAAGTATTCGAGCGATATGCATCAGAAAGCCTGATCCTGTTGCGGGCCGATTTCCCAAGACAAAAAAAGAATAAACTTTCGCCTGACCAGGTAAAAATGAACGAAGCCCTGGCAGAAAAGTTCAATCCTGACGGCAAGTTCCCTTATACCCTGCTGATTGATGAGAACGGCAAGGTATTAAAAACCTGGGACGGGTATCCGAAAGTAACACCTGAGGACTTTGTAAAACAAGTGGCAAAAGCAGCAGCAAACTAACATGAAAACGATCGTCTATAAAACCCTGATACTTTCTCTTACCGGTCTCGCCGGCCTGGGCGCGTCCTGCACTACCGTCAGACCCTATCAGAAATCCCGGATCAATGATTCGGAAATGTCACTTTCTGCAAGAAAGACAATGAAGTTTGAACAGAACTTCCAGCTGTACAGAGAAGGCGCTTCAGGTGCAAACGGCGGTAAAAGCGGCGGGGGCTGCGGCTGTAATTAATTGCGACCATGAAGAAAATCTATCTCCACGTTGCCGCGATGCTCCTGAGTATCGCCGCCGCACATGGCCAAAACACCATGCAGGACACCTCATCATACAGATCAAGGAAACTGAAGCTGGAAGAAGTAAATTTTGTGTCTGCCTATTACAGTCAGGACGGTAACCATTCTGCCGTTACCGGTGGCATAGGGACCGAGAAGCTGACGGACTTTGCCAACACCTTCGACCTCCAGCTATCAAGGTATTCCCGCAACGGCAGGAAAAACAACTATACTTTCGAACTGGGGATAGACCACTACAGCTCTGCCTCTTCGGATAAAATTGATCCCGCTACCCTGTCTTCCGCCTCCAGTGCCGATACCCGCATTTATCCCTCACTGGACTGGACCCGCACCAATGAAAAAACCGGAAATTCCTTTGGCTTTACTGCGTCCTATTCCGGGGAATACGACTATCAGTCGATCGGCGGTGCATTTCACCTCAGCAGACTATCGAAAGACAAGAACACGCAGTTTGACTGGCGTGTACAGGCATTCTTAGATACGTGGACGGTAATTCTTCCTGTTGAACTCCGGGCGGGCAACCGGGAACATGAAGGTTCCAGTCCAAGAAACTCGTTCAGCAGTTCAATTTCGCTTTCGCAGGTGATCAGCCAGCGTTTGCAGGGAGAACTGGTCCTGGAACCTGCTTACCAGCATGGCCTTCTTGCCACCAGGTATCAGCGCAATTATTTCACGGACGGTTCTGTGCAGGCGGAAACCCTCCCTTCCGACAGGTATAAGCTCCCTGTCGCGTTACGACTAAACTATTTCCTGGCAGACCGCTTTATCCTGAGAACTTTTTACCGGTATTATATGGACAGCTGGGGCATCAGGGCACACACTGCCGAACTGGAAACCCCTGTCAAACTCAGCCCGTTTTTTTCGGTAAGCCCGTTCTACCGGTACAGCCAGCAGTCCGGCGCCCGTTATTTCGCTCCTTATGGTCAGCACCAGAATGGCGAAAGGTATTTCACCAGCGACTATGATCTGTCTGGCCTGAACAGCAGTTTTTTCGGCGCAGGCATCAGGATCGTACCGCCAAAGGGCGTATTGGGCTGGCAGCGGCTGAATGCACTGGAGCTCAGGTACGGACATTACCTGAGATCAAATGGCCTGGCATCGAACATCGTGAGCCTGAATCTGAAATTTAAGTAATATTTAGGGGGGCAGTGGCTGTGGGGATAATCATCTCCATGGCCTTTTGCTTATTTCAATTCATCCGAAAAACCTGCAGAAGGCGGGTTAAAGGCAGGCAGCGAGAAGAAAAAAGAGGTTCCCCTGTTTTCCTGGCTCTCTACCCAGATCCGCCCGCCATGGCTTTCGACGATCTCCCTGGTAATATACAATCCGAGACCGAGGCTCCCCTCGCCTTCTGTTCCTATGCGTCCTTTATCAGGGTTCAGATCGAATATAGAATCTAGGCGTTCTTGCGCTATACCGATACCGCTGTCCCGGATAGCTACGACCACCTCATGATCTGTATTTGAACATGAAACAAGAATTTCCGACCCCCTGTAGCTGTATTTAATCGCATTCGTCAGCAGGTTGTTGACGACCCTCCAGATTCGTTCCTCATTCACCATTACTTTTGCATCACCGGCACAACTCAGTTTAAGGGACAACTTTTTTGCATCTGCCTTATATTGCATTAATCTGATGTTTTCTTTCAGCAGCGAGTAGATGCTGACGGCTTTACATGATTCCTGGTCTGATCCTGGTTCAATCTTGCTGAAGAGCAGTTCTTTGATAAGCGACTCCATTTGCTCCGCAGATCTGCCCATCATTTTCAGCAACTCCACGTCTTCGTCATCTCTATCCGGCTTATCCAGCATCATGGAGGTAAACACCCGCATGGCACCCACGGGACTTCTAAGGTCATGTGCCATCATCCGCTTCAACCGGTCATTTTCCAGGCTGCTTTTTTCATAAGCACCGACAACCACCTCAAGCTGCTGGTTATGCATTTTTACCTGTCTGTTCAGCCGTCTTAACCTTGCCTTACTCTTGTAAATTGTGATGGCGATGCCGGTAATCAGCACACAGATCAATAACAATGCAGCAACGTAATACTTCTTATTACGATTGGCCTCAGTGAGCAGCGCAAGATCCAGGTTCTTGTCCAACAGCTCAAATTCACTTTTCAGATCAGAATTCTTTATCGCTGTATTTTTCCTGCGCATGGCCAGATATCCGTCAACGAATCTTTCAAAAAGCTCACCGGAAGTTGCAAATTGTCCTCTTACTTTAGCTATCCTTGCTTTCAGCAAGATAAACTCCAGTTTTCCAAGCTCATCCGGCAAAGCATCCATAGAACTGCTGATTTCCCGAACCAGGTGCTCCGCATCCGCCGTCCTTTGCATTTTAAGGAAAAGGTCTGCCAGTTTTATACGGGTTAACAATGCGTCCTGAGGCGCGTAACCTGGCTGACCATTGATCCGGATATTGTACTGATAAGCTTCAACGGCCGCTTCCAGGCGGCCCAATTGCTGAAGCGCATAGCCTTTATTGCCCATAATCACTGCACGGGCAATCATCAGGTCCTTCTTCTGCTGCGCATCGGTGCCGGGGATCCGGTTCACGGCCTCTTCTGCCCGATTATAGTAAAACAAAGCAGTATCCGGAATACCCATGAACTGGTAACATAGTCCGATATTGTCTAAAGCGCCCTGAACCTTATAACTGAGCTGAAATGAAGCAGCCTCGGCGGGAACCACTTCTATTGCCCTGTTATACCAGGATATGGCCTCCCTGAACCTTGCCTGCCCATAATTGATGTTGGCGATCTGAGCATAAACATCATATTCTACAGCCATCTGGTCGCGTTCAGCAGACAGCGATTTGGCAATTGATTTTGCTTCGTAGTAAGACTGATAAGCTTCGTCATACCTTTTCAGCGATAATAAGGCCTCACCCTTGTTGAGATAGGCCTGCGCCAGCTTTGGCCGCCACCCTGAACCTCTGGCAAATCGGAGCATTAAAATTGTGCTGTCCGCATAGAACAACGTCTTCAGCACCTCTTTTTTTACATAGAAATACTGACGGTTAAACTCATATCCAAGATACCTGTTGTAAAGATTCTGCTGATTGAGCTTGCTGAACCCCGCCAGAAAAACTGATCTTGCACTGTCGGGATTTTTACTGAGTAACCCAATTCCATGGTAAAATGACTGTTCGCCTTTCAGGTCTTTTTCCCAGGTTTCCTGATTTCGACACGAAATGCCTAAGGAAATGAGCAGAATCGATAAGTAAAAAAGACTTTTGGGCATCTAGTACTTCGTGTGAAACATGAACAAATATGCTAGAATACCCGGCAAAATCATAATTTTCGATATCCTAGATGAATTTCATCTTCCGGGCCCTTGTAATCACCGGTTAACCTAATTTGGTAAAGTTGTTTCTGCCTTGCAGACAGTACCTCTTCGATACGGTAGACATCATCGACATCGATACCGTATTTCTCATCAATATGGGCATTGGCACCTTTTACCTTCGCAATGGTCTGCTGCTTAAAAAATGTCGTAGACTTGGACGCATTGAGTGCATTTCTGCGGTCTGTCTGAACGGTAAGCAGCGTGTAATGCTGCTCTTCCAGTTTACCTGACTGGTAACCGCCAAGGTTAATGAAAAACAGCCGCGGAGCCGACTGTTCGGGTGCCCCGCTTTCCCTGGCATCAATTTCAACGCCGAACCCCTCTACGTTCGTCACTTCCCGCCAGCCATCAATATGCAGTGAATTCCCTGCTTCCGGCCAAAAAGCCTTCATCTCGGGCACAAGTGCTTCCAGGCTGGTTGCAATCCCAAAAAAGAAATCATGTTGCTCAATGACGCGACCGGGCGCCTTGGAGCCGAGCAGGACCATATATAGTTTAAGGCCCTTTGTTTCCGCACCCTGAACTTCAGGGGCTTCTACCCCTGCATCCGTATTTAGCAGGCGCCCGACGATCCTTGCGGAAGCCGCCTCGCAAAAATCCAGGCCGGAGTAGTCCGGATTAAAACCGCCGATAAAAGGAACTGCCATTACATAGATCCGTTCGTTAACGGCATTGTACGCATCCAGCGCCTGGAAAAAATCATTTATCGCGATTCCTGGCACCTCCAGATAGTATTTCCTGTCTGGCTGTAAGGCAACCTGTGCCTGGCCTGCATCCATCATTGCCTTTGCCTGCTGCTGGTCGCGGAACCGTAACCTTGCCTTACTGAAGGTACGATTCTCAATAAGGCTTTTATAGGGAATGTCTTCATAAGCCAGATGAGGCTGGCCGATGCAGTCGATAAATGTCTGGTAATGTTTTTCCTGTAAAGTGCCCGATTCGTCGGTATACCGGTAGACAGCGCCGCCGTTCTCGCCAGGTATCACTTCACTTTCGTCACCTACAGCGACCATGCTTAACCGACCGGCAGTGTATAGGGCCATGAGGGTTTCGGCCGAGCTTTGAGGAACGAAAGCAATGACTACCGAAATGAGCGGCATCAGCACTTGACGGAGTCTGATCATGTCCTCTGCAGAAAAATACTTAGCGGGATAGTTCATCGTAAAACTCAGTACGGCCAGCATTTCCTTCCAGTACACAGACTCTCGCCTTTTCATGGACTTTTCCGCTTCACGGTATTCCGCTTTCAGCAGCTCGAACGGGTCAATCTTTTCCCGCAATTCCATGACCAGGGCAACAAACGCTTCCATGCTGAGGTCTCTGATCCTTTCATAAAAATCTGGGTCCTGCTTCCGGATGGCTTCTTTGAAGTTCTGTTCAAATACATAGTCAAGCTCCAGAAAACCGTCATTCTGTTCGCGGTTGACCCTGATTTGTTCTGCGCTGAGCAAGGTATCTTTTCCAAGGTGAGTATCTTCCAGATGAAAGCGTACGGCAGGGAGCAATCCGTTTCTCGAATGCATCACGACACGGAAGTCAGGACTGTCTGTATTGGCGATAAATTCCAATTCACCTTTTGCGTTGCGTCCGAAACTTCCGTTGTGTCGTGCCAGGGTACGGATCGCATCGATCGCAGTCAGCGATGAACCGCGTACTGCGATGGCGTGGTTCGCTTTGAAAGCGATCTTCGCCGGCGGATAAGGCGAATCAAACCATCCGGGCACCAGGCCTTCTTGGTTTTTCGGCCATAAGTGGCCGGTACAAATAACCACACGGTCAAAGGTATGCGCCTTTCCGCAGGAAATGACCTGCACCTTTCCCTCCCGGGGCTGGTCAACCACATCTTCGACCGGGCTGTTGTAAAGAATTTCTGTCTGTATTCCCTTTTCCCGCGCCATTTTCTGCAGCAGCTTGAACTGAGCGGTAAGGTATTGCCCGAAAAGCAGGCGCGGAAGGACTTTGTATTCGTTGAACCTGGAGGGATCGATATGATATTTATTCAGGGTATCGGCCGATACCGTCTGGATCCATTCAGATATGGGCGTAACCAGCTCAGGTATTTCATTGCCGGATACATTGGTGATGTGTTCATCCGCAGCCCCAATATGACTATAAGGCATCCCGCAACCGAGACAAGCTTCCTTTTCGAATATCGTGATGACCGCGTGCGTTGCGCCAGCCTCAATCAGCCGTTTGAACATAAAAAGCCCGCTCGGACCACCACCAAGAATGGCGACATCGAGTTTTTCGATTTGTTTTTCCACTTTGATACTTTCCGGTAGAAACCGAAATCCTGTTTAAATTGTTTGACCGGGGTATTGTCGAAGTTATCCAAACATTACCGGCAGTTCGCCTGTTCTTCATGCTCAAATACAATTACCTATGGAAACTACAGAAAAAACAATCGACGTATTGCAAGACCTGATCGAGATCAACAACGACAGGGTTGCCGGATTTGAAAAAGTACTGGCCGACATTAATGATGAAAACATAGACCTGAAGACACTGTTCCAGGAATATGCCACCCAAAGCCGCAAGTTCAGCCAGGAGCTGACCGCAGTTACCGCAGTACGCGGAGGTGAGGCTGAAACCGGAAACAGCGTTGCCGGAACCTTGCACCGTGCATGGATCGATGTAAAGGCGCTGTTTGGCGGTTCGGACAGGGAAAGCATCCTGAACGAAGCAGAACGCGGTGAAGATGCCATCAAAAAAGCTTATGAGACCGCGGTTACCGATGGCAACCTTAACGGAGAAGCTTTGTCATTGGTGACCCGTCAGGCCCAGGAGATCAGGTCGGCCCACGACAAGATCAAGGCCCTGAGAGACATCTCGAAATAAGACTCGAAACGACATCGATAAAGTGCCAGAGGCCTGTTCAAAACCTGGACAGGCTTTGTTTTTTTGCAGTCAGAAATCCCATGCATTTGATCAATCTTAACTGAAATTTAACAACGCATTTGTTTATCTGCAATAAAATATGTTTAGTTTTGCTAAACATACCGAATTTATGAGCATGAAAATTAAGATGGTTGTTTTTGACATGGCGGGTACTACCGTTAACGAAAACAATATTGTTTACAAGACCGTACAGAAAACCATTAATGATGCAGGGTTCAATTTAACCCTTGAACAGGTTTTAGCCGAAGGCGCGGGCAAAGAGAAGCTGCAAGCCATCACAGATATCTTAAAGGCTTATGCAAATATCACAAACGCGGAATTAGCTGATCGTATCTATCGCAATTTTTCCAGAAAACTTGACAAGGCTTATTCAACTTCCACCCTGTCGCAACAACCCAATACAAAAGAACTGTTTACGCTGTTGAAGCAACGCGATATCTACACGGTTTTGAATACCGGCTACAGTCGCCCTGTTGCTCAAACCATCATTAACAAACTGGGATGGGTTGAAGGCGTGGACTACGATCTGCTGATCACCGCTACTGATGTTGCAGGCAGTCGCCCTGCACCTGATATGATTCAGCATGCAGCCGATCATTTTGGCATCAGCACTACAGAAGCAATCAAAGTAGGCGATTCCATTATTGATATTGAAGAAGGCAAAAATGCCAATTGCGCATTAAGCATAGGCATTACCACAGGAGCGCATACCGCCGAACAATTACAGTCCGCCAGGCCAGATTACATTATCGGCAACCTGATGGAACTACTGCCGATCATCGTGTCGTACGGCGATTAGTTGTTCGCAAAGGCCGAAGGACAAGGTCATCCCGTTACCACCTAAACCGTTAATGATCGTCACATTTTCAGTTGGCTGAAGTACCAGTTCGGTTTTTCCATTGGTTAACTTGGGCAATATGCCGTGCCAGCTCTGCACCACATGCATATCTTTTAAACGGGTAAAGGTGCACAGGTAATCCAGGATCATTTTGTTGATGAAATCTTTGTCAAACGGATCATGAACGAGCCCGTATTCATGCGAGTCACCAACGGTTAATTCGCCTGTGTGGTTTTGCGAAGCCATAACGTGTATCCCCCACTTCAAATATTCGGCGTATTCATCGTTGTACCTTTCGCGCAGCAACGGCAGGGATGGCGCCACCTGAAAACCAGGATAGTGTACCATCGATAAACTACCGCATAAGGAAGGGCCGATTCGCCAGCCGCCAGGCTGCGCGGCAATCCGCATCATTTGCAGCTTGCATTTCGTGATCGGTGCTTCAGCAAACAACTCCGGATAAAGTGTTTCAAACTCTACCCCACTGCATACATAAATTTCATCGGCTGTCCAGGTACGGCTGCCACTGCGCACCGTGTTGTCTTTTATTTCTGCTATTGCGGTGTTCCAGTGAAAGACGACACCGTATTTTTCGGCGAGATAACCTGCAATCTGCCCAACCGCCACACGCGATTCAACGATCATTTCTGTTCCGCTCCAAACAGCACCTTTCAGGCCATCAGGATTTACCGCAGGCGATTTGGCCAGTGTTTCTTCAGGCGTTAGTAAGGCAACGCCCCTGATATCTTTATTAATGTCTACGTATTCCTCCATGACACGCAGTTCATCGTCATGATAAGCCATGTGCAACGAACCCACCTCATCATGCCATATACCGGCTTCACCAGCAATTTCCTTCCATATCTTCCGCGACAACATGGCGCGGTCAAATAACTCACCATTAGGTTGACCGATCGGCCAGACCATCCCGAAATTACGTATAGATGCGCCTACCGCACGTTCGTTACGTTCAAATACCGTAACCTTAATGCCACGTAATGACAAAGCCCTGGCTGTTGCCAGCCCAACAATTCCTGCGCCTATAACAATGGCTGTTTTATTACTCATATCGCTGATAATTTGATTGCTTTATTTTCGGTTTGTGCCTTGCGTCCGGTTTGTAAAAAGTAAACCAATGATATGGAGGCTGCGATGGCCCCGACAACCGACATCAGCAGCAGCCCGTTCTTAAAAAAATGCGCCCAACTGATCTCAGTGTTTCCAAATTCCTTAATCAGCAAAACACTGATACTACCCAGATACCCAATTGCGTCTGCGATGTACATGATAAAGCCGACGTTACTTTTATAGTTAAATGACGCGATCATTCGTTCAAAAAAAATGGTGTTGTAGGGAACGTAGCCTGCATACAGGCCAAGTCCTGCCAATGTCATCCAGGTTACTGCGTTAATGGCTCCTTTTTCAAACAAGAGCGTAGATCCACCGGCTAGCAGACATCCGAAAATAATAAAAAGATGAATGATGCTGAAAGCCTGCAGATTGCTTTTCACCATGATCAGCAAACTCATAGCGGTCAGTACGGCAATGGATATGATACTATCTATGTTGGCATAAATGCTGTTGCTGTTCACGCCCAGACCAGCCCATATTTCCACCTCAAAATTGTCCCGGACGTCCCGCATAACCGTAAGCATCACATAAACAACTACAGTTAAAATAATACCCGGTAAAAAACTGGCTAAAAAAGCCCTGCGTTCCCGCCCGCTCATCGCTACCCGTTCTGTGCGTAGTTTTTTATCCTCCACAGAAGGCGGAGGAATAATCTCCAGTACCAACACAAACAACAGTAGCGGAATGACAAAGATTGCACCTGTCAAGAAGGGCATATTGTATTCGCTGACATGGAAACTGGTAATGAGGACTCTGCCAATGGTCTTCACAAAACCAGAAGCAAAAATGAGACTTGTTGATAAGACTGCAGCCATAAATTCAGTAGACCGCCGACCTTCGAGGTAGCTGAAAACCAGACCCCATATCATTCCCAATGGGAAACCATTAATAAAAAGAAATGGAATATTATAGGGAGCAGGAACTAATGCGAAGGCAAGCAGGGCTATCCAGGATATACCAATCAACAACAAAATGCTTTTACCCCGGCTCAGTGCCTTTACTTCCGCAATAAATTTAATACCGTAAAACTTGCTTAAAGTATACCCTAAAACCTGCGCAATGACCAGCCAGGCTTTATAATCAATATTCAAGAATTCCAAACCCGAAAAACTCGCTGCTGCGAAGGCCTTCCGGAAAGCATACATCGACGTGTACGCACCAAATGCCGATATAGCAGCTAGAATAGTCAGCACACTATATGGTAGTTTAGCGACATGCTTTTTTAAAGATTTGACCCAATGAGAGCCCCGATCGGAATTTACAGCTTGAACCATTGCTAAACGTCTAATGTTTAGCAATTATAAACTATGTTTATTAAGGTTAAACTATCAAATTGTTAACAAATTAAACCGGACGTTCTTCGAAAAAATAAACTACAAGCATAACTGCGGGTTGGGTAGTATTATTTTTTGGCGTATGGGGTATTCGCCCGTCAAATAACATCGAGTCGCCTGCACTGACATGATAACTTTTATCATTAAAAATGTACTCCACTTCTCCTGTTAAAATATACTTGTACTCCCAGGCCTCTGTCTGCACTAATTCGCGACGGGCATCCGGCGCGAGTTCCAGAATCACTACATCCACGGTTGAGTCCTTTATAGATTTGGTAAAGATCCGCTGGTAATGAAACCCTTCCGCGTCTTCCTTTTCAAAGTGGTGATAATCTGCTTTGCGTTTGATGATCGGCTCGATATCCTGGTCCTTGTGGCGAATATCTTTAAAAAAAACATTCAGGTCGATATCCAGTGCTTTGATAATGTCTATGAGTACAATCAGTGATGGTATGGTGCGGCTGTTCTCAATTTGCGAGATCAAACCTTTGCTCACATTGGCATTGGTAGCCAACTCCTGCACAGTGATGTTTCTTTCGCGGCGGCGTTCTTTGATGCGGTTACCTATTTGTATTAAAATATCGTCTTGCATAGACTATGTTAGCAGGTGTAGGGTCGAAAATACAAAAAGCTTTCAACCTGTTGGTTTAAAAGCTTTATATTATTTAAGGTTGTGTACTGATAAGATGAAACCAGTCAGCGTTCTACTTCAAACCCACATTGAGGTTGGAAGGTTCAGAAAAGCCCTGAAAAGCGGCCTTTACCGGGCGGGACGTCCATGAATATGGAACCTCCAGATTGAATATGAATGCTATAGTAGCTGCCACATCATACTGATAAACCGGCTGCTGTATTTTGTAACCCTTTTTTACGCCTTTTCCATAGTAAATCACCGGAATGTTAATCTCGTTATCTGTAGTACCGCCATGGCCCTTATTGATACCCCCATGATCAGAAACGATCATGACCATGGTACTTTCTTTAATGCCAGCCTTCTCAATGGCAGCCAATACATTACCGATCAGGCTATCCGCTTTGGCGATTGAATTTAAGTAATCCTGCGTCATGTGCCCCTGTTCATGACCGGCATGATCAACATGGTCAAGGTGCAATAATGCAAACATTGGCTTTTTTGCCAAAATATATTCCGAAAACTTCTGGGCAGCCAATGATTCTGTAGCGGCATGTTCATAGTGATTAACCATTTCCTTTTGCAGCAGCCTGCCGTAGTCATCCCAATGAAACACAACGCCCTGCTCGGCCTGCGGGCGTTGCTGACGGATGATGTCATAAATACTCGGCGAACGTCCGACACTGTTTACCGCAACGGGCGTCATGTGCTTGTCGTTGGGTTTCCAGTCATTCGAGGTTACGCCTGTGAGCTCCGGCCCGCCGCCCAATATCTGAGCCGACCAGTTGGAAGAACTTGATGACGGCAGCACCGTTCTTGCCTTCTCTTTAAATGCGCCTTCTGTGATCATTTTATGCAATACCGGCGCATCGGCCTTTAATAAGCCCTCACTGCTCAAGCCATCTATACCTATGATGATTACGTGTTCCGCAATGTCCTTAGTTTTCTTTTGTGCCTGTGATTGCATAGTACCTGCGACCAGGATCGCTAATGCGCCTAAAAAATGCTTCATAATTTTTGAGTTTTATTGTGTTTTTCATTTAACTTCTACTTGTTGGCTGGCGGCGATCAGGGCACTTTCAAGAATGTCCAATGCTTCATCAAGTTCAGCCATGGTAATGACCAGTGGCGGATACAGGCACAACACATTGCCGTCTGACACCTTTAAGCTCAGCCCCATTTCAAGGCACTTGTACAAGGTCTTATCGGCAAGCAGGCTATGCTTTTCCCTGGTCGCGCGGTCTGTTACCAGCTCAATACCCCACAGCAAACCTTCGCCACGCACATCACCAATGCATTGGTGGCGTACTTTTAAATCGTTTAATCGATTCTGCATGTGGACAGCCAGTTCCCTGACGTGATCAAGAATGCTATTGGCTTCCATAAATTCAATAGCTGCCAGTGCCGCAGCAGATCCGACCGGACTCTTCTCGTGGGTAAAATGCCCCAACGATACTTTTGCAGCTACGTTTAATTCCTCTTTACAAATGACAGCAGCCATCGGAATAATGCCGGCACCAAGACCTTTGCCCAGCACCAGTATGTCCGGTACAACGCCATAATGCTGATAGGCGAACATCGTCCCGGTACGCCCCATGCCAATCGGTATTTCATCAAATACCAGCAACACACCATGTTTATCGCAAATCTCGCGCACACGCTGCCAGTAGGCCTTTGTAGGCACATGAACAGTTGTGCTCCGGATGGTTTCAGCCACCAGTACGCCAACGTCTCCCTCTTTCTCAATGACATACTCCAGATAGTCGGCATAAGCCAGGTCGCCGTTTTTATTTTTGGGATTAAACCACATGCCGCGGTAGGTATCCACCGGCGGTACATGTATGCTGCCAGCCATCAGCGGCCCGAGCCCTTGCTGAAAAACAAACTCACCGCCAAGCGAAATGCTGTCCAAAGATGCTCCATGAAAGGAATCGAACATGGCTATGGTCTTGTACTTACCGGTATAGATGCGTGCGAGCTTCAGCGCTATTGCGATGGCAGATGTACCTCCCGGCGAAAACAGGCAGCGTGTCAAAGTGTAACCGGTTAAGGCAGCTAATTTTTCCGCCAGATAAATTGCAGGCAAGTTGGTATACCGTCTGGGACAAAAGGCCATTTCATCCAGCTGGGCCTTTACCTGATCAATGATGAATTGATTATGATAGCCCAGCTGATGCACATTGTTCCCATGGAAGTCAATGTAGGTTTCGCCGGATAAGTTGTTTAGCCTGACCCCCTGCGTTGATGCCAGAACATCTAAGCAGGGCGTAGATAAGGCCTGATGCAAAAAGAAGTCTGCATCCGCCTTAAGCGCCTCCTTTGTAGCTGCATGATGAATGCGCTCATTCCATTCCCGGCGGTTCTCACTCAGATTAAGGTCGCCTTCGGTGTGTAAATATCCCGTTTTTTCGGTCATCCGGATAGTTTTTGATCGGTGAACATATTAATCAATAGCGTACAGCGCGGCAACCTCAGCAGCACTTAGTGCCTTGTTGTAAATCCTTACGTTGTCCATCAAACCACTAAGATTCTTGCGCGTATCGTCACCTGAATTATATTTACCGGTACCATCTTCAAACAGGGTAAACGGATAATCATTTTTACTGTCCCACGGAGCGCCTTTAAGCGTATTCAGATCGAAACTGGCCGGCTTGGTGGCTTGCACGGTTTCTTTCGCATCTATGTATACGTGCAGCAACTTGGCGGTCTGATCCAGAACCACAGTAACCATGTGCCACTTGTCATCCGCCAGAGCGGCTGCCTGCGGTGTGGTTTCATTAGCTCTCCAGTCCATGCGGTTGCTGACACCATTCGCATCGCCGGTAATCTTGACCAACCAGCCCCTGCCCGGCGAACCCGGACCTGTGTAGGTATCGCCGCCATCAGTAGCTAAAACGAAGCCTGGGTTGCCGCCGCTGTCCCAATCAGAATTGGAGAAAATAGCCGGATCCGAGCCTATGCCTTTGGTCTTGATCCAGAAACTGAAGCTAAAGCTTTGTGAAAGGGATGGTCTTAACAATGCATGTTTAGGGAACACCGCATAAGCGCCTGCAGGGAATGATGCTACCTTCCCGCGTTGAGGATCAGTAACAAAGGTCACATTGGCCGTTGCCAGATCGCCCAGGGAGGCATCAAGCGCATTGCCGCTCGCGTCGCTCAGGTCATTGTCCATAGGCAACCAGGCCAGCAGGGCCGTGTTACTGCCTGTAGTGGTTGTAAATGCCCAGGATGCTGGCTGCAAAAACCCTTCAAAAGCTTTACCTTCCTTATCAACGATCGTACCTGCATCGGCCAGCACGTAATAAGCAGTTCCGAATTTTAACGGTGTGCCCAATTTTATCGTTACCTTTTTATCTGTTACGGTAACCGACTGACTGCCAACGCCGATGTCGGCGACCTTTACATTACCTGCTGTTTCATAAACTGAAAAGTTTCCGGTGCCTTTCTTAATGTCAGCAGCAAAATTAAGCTCCAGTTTGATGGTAGATGCACTTTTGCTACCGGGCAACGGATTTAAGCCGGTCAAGGCCAGGCCGCTTGCACCAACCGTTTTAAACGTCCAGCTGGCTTTGTCAGGGAAACCCATATACTTATTATCCAGAAGATCAACAACGATGCCCTGATCCATGGTCACGGTATATTGCATATCCGCCTTTAGATCGTCAGGCGGGTTGATAATCAGGATACGACGATCCGTACTGAGCGTAACCGCGTCAGAGACAACGTTAATGCGCTGGGTGTCGTCCTTACTTGAAATGGTGATAAAACCAGCACCTTTTTTAATAATTTCATCAAAAGTGATCATCAGATTACTGGTGACGGCTACGCCTTCAACGGATTGTGCAGGGTTATAACTCACCACTATAGGGTTACCCGTATCCACAGCGTAATCAGATTCCTTTTTGCAGGACCCAAGCAAAGTCAGGCCAAGCATGACCATTCCACACAATTGCGCAAATGGTTTATCGTACATTTTCTTCATTTTTATAAATTCTTTACTTGAGGTTCGGTGTAATTTATTGTCGTACCAGCGTTACCTTAAAGCTGCCTTTACCTGTTTCTTTGGTATCCGTATTTTCCCAGCCCATAAAAAAAGACAAGGTGAGCGTATTGGACGATACTTTTACATCAAAGTCATCCACCGGGCTTATACCTGTAAGCTTGACTTTTGCACTATCTGCAGCGCCGGTAACACTCCAGTCAGCAGGTGTGGCCTCAGTGAAAATTATAGGGCAGTTTTTCGCGATAAATTTTGAGGGATTGCCGGTGTCGTCAGTAGTGAATACCAAACGCATACCGCCAAATACCTCGGCAGGAACGGTTTCAGGGGTGACAATGTCTCTCGGCGATGCCCAGGTACCATTTAAACGTCCTGCCGTAAGCCTGTCTCCGCTCAGGTTGCTGTTGGCAGGCAATTCATCTTTTTTACATGAATTCAGCAAAACCAATGCTGCGGCCAACACAAATAAATTTTTCAGGTTAATTATTCTCTTCATAACGGTTGCATTAATTGGAAAATTTAAATAAACGGTAGGGTACGTTAGACTTCAATACAGTCCCCTCCAGGCCCCATGAACCATCTACGCGCAGTCCCATGTGGCTCAAAATATTGGCCGCAACATCGGTCAGACCAATGGGATAATAAGGATGACGCTCACTTGCGCTACCTACCAGTTCGCCGTTGTTATTTTTACCACTATAGTCTTTCACAACGGTACCGCGCACATCGTCCATTTTGAGGTATAAGTTAAGCGAGGCCTTGTTGGGATGATCACTTGATTCAATGTTCCGCAGGTACATATATTTTTGGATGGTTTCAGTGGTGAGTACATCTGTCCAGATCCGTACCTCGTTATAGGAACCGGCCCAGTTAGGCGCTCCACCACTATACGTTTGTGTACCATCCTGGCCCAGGCATAAATAGTCATAAGGCGATGCCATAACATCAGTAGCCTTATAAGTAAGTACAGATTCATTGACCTTAACACCATCCTGATAAACGGCGCAGGTGCGCGTTTTATCAAAGGTAACGGCCAGATGATGCCAGTTACCATCCTCTAACACTTTAGATGAACCAATATCGTAGCGCTGTGAAGCCTGGTTGGCAATGTTTATTTTCCACGTATTGCCACTGCGACAAATGGTGAAACCAGGCAAACCACCTGAATCCCAGTTTTTATCACCAATAATAGATGGATCGCTCGAATTGGCCCCGGCTTTAACCCAGGTTTCAATAGTGAACTTGCTCATACCCTGTAAAGCAGTGCCCTTAATCGGAACGCGCACATAAGTGCGGTCGCCTGATGGCGCTTTATTCAGGGTGAGTATGTTATCGGCGCCTTCGCGGGGCGCTAATGAGGTTCCGACTAATTCTTTGTTATCTAATTCAGCTCCCGAAAGGATAATGGGTACATTGATTTCCTCAGGCGAAGTGCTTTGGGGCACGCCTGATTCTGTACCGCCGTGCGTAGATACAAAGAATATGTTCCAGTCTTCATTGGTGTAAGCCGGTCTGGAAGTGATTGCTGCGTTCAAGCCGGCGACATACTCATCTATTTTCTGGATGGCCAGCACATAACTGGCCTGACGAAGCTGGTAGCCAGATGCATTACCAACATCTGCCGGACTGCTGAACTGCACAAAAACAGCACCCATATTCGCCTCTTTCAAAAGCGCAACTGATTTCGTATAAACCTCTTCGTCTGTGTTATACTGGAACTTTTGATCTGCAGACTGATTGAGCAATGTATTGATCTCCGCTGTCCGGACCACTGAAGCCACAACAGTAGCAGGAGCACCCGCTTTGATGCGGCTGACCACCGAGGGGTATTGTGTGAATTTGTTTCCGTTAAAAGTTTTATCCTGTGTAACGCCATGTTTACCTGCAGATACGCCGGTAAGCAAAGTAGCCCAACCCGAGCTGCCATAGGCCGGTACACCGCCATAACCATTCATACTATAGGAAGCATCAGCGGTTATTTTATCAATGCCGGGAGTGTTCGCATAATCAATGGCTGTGTTGATGATGCCGTCCACTCCGATCACCAGTATTTTCTTTGCTTTAGCTTGCGCGAATGCGCCGTTAGTGCTGACCAAAAGCAGCACCAGTACCAAGCCGTAAAATTTTGAAATGCTTTTCATATTGCTCATCATTTATAAAGTCTGACCACATAACTGCCCGGAAGCCCTATCACAAAATTGAAGTTCTCGCTGACATAGCTCACCGCGCCAGTGGTAGGATTAACCACGCGCCATGTACAGGTCGTGTTCGCTTCTTTAACCGGGAAATTTACATTCCATATCTCGCCGTCATTGGCATCGTCAACGAATGTGCCTTTGAAACCTGCACTACGGTCTTTTGTGAAGTCAATCTGATCTCCGGAGAGGGGTACATTGTTCAGGTAGCCCACAAAACGTATCTGGTTGGGTGTGTCCCCCACCCGCTCTATCTCGGGTGCTTTAATCATACCAGAGGAAAAGCTCTTCACCTCATTTTCTTTGAATTCAATCACTAAAGCATCTTTAAGAACGCGCCCGCCTGAAGTATTTGAAACCCTGATATCAAAGTGATATTCGCCTGAAGGAATTTTGTTTCCCTCTAATATCTCTAACGTGCCGGTAAACGGGTTTATACTGACAGCTGGTGTCATCACCGTTTCGGTTTTCAGCTTTAGCTCTTCTTCACTTTCGTTGCCGACAATTGCTTGCTTATACCGTAACACAGGAATTTTCTCATCCAGTGCAGCTGTATTTCTGCCGCTTTGTTCCCGTACCGCCACAATCTCAAATGTTAGCGGTAGTGTGGATGTGGAAGCCTGGAAGTTGCCTATACTCTGCTGCAAGCCGGATGTCGCATATTGTTTTCTATTCTTGTAGTTGATGTCGGGAGCTAAACTGCCTTCCTGAGGTACTTTTTTGCAACTGCCGAGCAACAGCATCGTACACAGCGGCACTGCTACTATGGAAAGCCAGATTAACTTATTCTTATGTTTCATCGCTATAGCTTAATTAAATCCAAAAATGTGTGACTCTGATGCCAGTACATGCACGATACCGTTGGTTGAACGCAGGTCGGCTGTTGCAATCTGAACCGTTTTATATTGCTCTGCAGCGGTCGCGCTCGTGTTCAGCGAGAAGTTGACAAACTTAGCTCCCATGTTGACATTGCCCAGATAGTCTGTTGTGACTAAGTTGAAGCGCGCTTTTTTGCCGCCGCCTGTGGTGGCGTAACTATAAGTGGTAGCCAGATTATCCCGTAATATTTCCTGGTTAGGAATAATATAATCTTTCAGGATATGGGCGATCTCATCTTTGGTATCCTGCGGCAAGGCGTCCAGCGTAGCCGGTCTGTTTGCAGGATCAGGATACAGCAACTTGAAATAGTTGTTGATAGAATAATCTCTCGGGGCAAAAAAAGTATTGCCCTTTTGATTAACTGTTCCTTCCAGCCCGGTAAGTTTGATGAGCCTGGCCAGGGTATCAAAGCTGGCCGGGTTGTCCTGCAGGTACTGCATGGTGGTTACGCCCAGCTGACCTGTTGTATTCACCGGGCCGCCACCATCGGCAAAATAATTGTCCTTACAACCGGCTATAAAAACGGCTGCTATAAGTGCAATGGTTTTGATATACTTTATCATATTTAGTTCGCGTTTATTGGTTAAACTGCCAGTAATAGGTTTGTTCCATATTGGGGTTATTCGCAAATGCCTCATCACTTACCGGGAAGAAACCCGCACCGTCCTTTTCACCCTGCGCGGTGATGTAAGGATTAAATTCGTGCAGACGGCCTAAACGGACCAGATCATACACCCGGTGAAATTCGCCGATCAGTTCGCGGCGCCTTTCGGCCAGAACCTCTTCTATAACCACAGGTGCATCGTCACGGGTAAATACTGGTATCCCGGCGCGCTCGCGGATCTTGTTGAGGTTCGATAACGCTTCGGTAACATTTCCCGATCTGGCATCCGCTTCTGCTTTAAGCAACAACACATCTGCTAACCTGAAAATGGGCACAGGAGCATCCATCTGGTTGTAGGTACGGTCTTTTACCTTCCTGAACTTGGCGAACATGATGTCGCGTTCACCATTTTGTAACGGGTCGGGAAGTACCGGACGCAATTCACTGCCGCTCACCGAAAAATCAATACTTTGAAAAAATTCAGGCACGCGCTTATCCGATTTGTCGCGCGCATAATCCGGGAATATCTCCAGGATTTTCGACTTAGGCACTGCTAACGACAGGTTGGTTCTGTCTGTGTAAGGATTGGTCAGGTAGTAGGTCATGATGTGACCATAATAATTGGAATACTCGCCCTTCTTGGCATCATAGTACATCTCGAAAATGATTTCGTCTGACTCCCCCGTATCAAACAGCGCACGTAATTCATTCGCGGCAACTAACCTGAAAGTGTTTGAGTCCATGATCTGCTTGATGGCGGCTGAAGCCCCCTGATAGTCTTTTAGCCACATTAAAGCATGTGCTTTCAGTGCTAAAGCCGCGCCTTTTGTGCCCCTTGAAAACGACTCTTTCCGGGTGCCCTTATTCATCCAGGGTAAGTCTGGCAAAGCGATATCTACCTCACTTACGACCATCTTCAATACATCATTCAGCCTTGAGCGTCCAAGGGGCTGGACGTTACGGGCCTGCAGGTTGATGGGCACATCTCCCCAAATACGCGCCGCGTAAAAGTGAGATAAGGCACGTAAAAAACGTGCGTCTGCCAGCAATTGTGCTTTGCGCTCATCAGTTAAGCCGTTGGTAATTGCCGGAATCTTTTCAATGGCAAGGTTTGCCTGCTCAATCGCCCGGTAAAACAAACGCCAGTTGGTCATTGGCTCCAGTTCCGTCCGTGATATCAGATGGTTCTGAAAGCCCGCTGTCCAATCGCCGTCATTGTTTGGTGTAATCCAGTCGCCCGAGCGCGAATCGCCCCAAAAGTAATAATCACCCCATGAGCCGTTACGTGTTGTTGAAGGCGTATCGTCTTTAGTTAAGCCCGATAATGCCCTGCGAAAGATAGCAAATGCGGCAGCCACCGCACCCTCGGCATCTGCACCGGTGCGATAGGCCTGATCCTCAGTCACTGTATTGATAGGCTTTTCGTCCAGCCATTTTTTACAGCTTGTTCCTCCAAGCATTACGATAAGCAGGAACGTGGCAATTAGTCTATTTTTCATGTCTTTGTCGTTTATTTTTTTAATTCTATAAGCCTATAGAGACGCCGAACAGCCACATTCTTCGCATCGGGTAACCTCCCGAAAGGTCAAATCCGTCAACACTCACCAGTTCGGCATCAGGACCACTGTATTTCTGGAAAGTCACCACGTTGTCCATCGTGCAATACACGCGCATCCGGTCAAATGGAAGTTTTGGCATTAAGCTTTTTGTAAAATTGTAAGACAAAGTCGCCGCTTTGATCTTGAAGTAGGAACCATCTTCTATATACTCAGAATCGAGATTGATGATCTGTGACGCATCGCCCCAGGGGTTAAGTGTTGGATATTTAGCCTGATCACCACTCTTTTCCCAAATCGCATAGTTATCAAAATTTGGCATTGAGGCCTTGCCGGCAAAGTCTTTACCATACCTTAACCTGTTCAATAAAGTGGTGTTGACAATGTCACGGCCGATTACAAAAGTGGATACAATGTTTAAACCGAAACCTTTATAAGTGAAATCGTTGGTCCAGCCGCCAGTCCATTTTGGGTTAGGGTCGCCAGCGTAAACACGGTCGGACACATCTATCTTGTAATCGCCGTTCTGATCCTTGAATTTACGGTCGCCCACTCTGAGTGTCTTGCCTTGCAGGCCCAATAACTTAGCCCCTGTCTTCGGATTCACCGGAATTTCGCTCTCTGCCTGATAGATCCCTTCTGACTTGTAAAACAGGAAGCCATTTAATGGTGTACCTACACGGACGATTGATCCGAAATCCTGCCCGGATGTGCTGATTTTGATGATGTCCGCATTACCATCCGGCAGAGCAATTACCCTATTTTGGTTATAGGCGAAATTCAGATTCGTATTCCATAGAAACTTCTTGCTGATCGGAATATTAGTGTTCAGTGTAAATTCCAAACCACGGTTTAAAACGTCAGCCGCATTGCGGTAAACCTGGTTATAGCCTGATGTTGTAGGCAATGCAGTGGTAAGCAGCAAACCTTTGGTGTATTTTTGATAAGCATCAAAAATAAACTCGACGTTGTTGTTAAACATAGACAGGTCCAGGCCTATATTCCCCATCTGAGTTTTTACCCAGGTCAGATTCTCGTTTTTAAAACCATCATACCATATTGGTGTATACCCAGATATGCCGCCGTAAGCGATCTGCAGCAGAGAGCTATACTGGTCAAGTGTACCGCCATTCATAATACCAAGAGCGAGGTAGTCATTGTTCCAGGTCGTTCCTGTCAAGCCATAGCTTCCACGTATTTTAGCATTGTTTAACCAGGCCACATCTTTCAGGAAATCTTCCTTATTGAGGTTCCATCCGGCTGACACAGATGGAAATATTCCCCATCTGTTCGCTGCGCCGAACTTTGAGGAGCCATCTGTACGGATAGAAGCTCCTAAAAGGTATTTGTCATCAAAAGAATAATCAAAACGACTAAAGAAAGAGGCCAGCGTACTCGCAGTATAATTACTGGTTCCGATGGCATTACCTTTACCAAACAGTACAGATTGTGAAAGCGTCGGCGCACTGGTCACATTATTCACAGAAGTTATTTTTGATTCTACCCGCTCAGCACTTTGACCAATCAGCAAACTCAATTTATGGTCGCCAAAACGTGGGGCGTAAGTAAGCGTATTCTGGAACAGTAAATTGCGGTTCTCACCTGCACCGCTTTTAGCATCTGCCCGCAATGTACGGCGTGACATCGTATAGGAGTCCGTCATCTGGCGCAGATATTCTAGGCTCAGACTGGCTTTATAGCTCAAATCTTTTATGACATTCAGCGTAGCATCCGAACTAAAGCGTACCCTGTCATTCAGGTTGCTGGTACTGCCCGGCTGATATACTTCGGCACCGCTTACGATAGGATTTTCGGGAAGTGGTAGCAGCGACGAATAGCCTGTAGAAAGTGCATCTGGATTACGCCCCTGATCTGTACGTGAAATGGCCAGGGTATTATCAATGATTAACTTTTTACTGAGGGCATAAAATGTGGTACTGGCCAATGAACTGTAGCGCTTAAATCCTGTATTGAACAATATCCCTTTGTTGTCCATGTACCCTAAGCTGATGCTGTACTGACCAAAATCACCTGCGCCCCGGATGGAGCTGTTATAATCCTGCGTAACGGAAGTTTTATACAAATACCCCTGCCAGTCTGACGAATTGTTGTAAAAAGGATTGGTCACATCGGTATACATCGCCGGCATAAAAGTGCCATAAGGGGCATATAACTGATACAAACGGGCCACCTGTTCGCGCTCCTTTGGTCCTCCGGCAACATCCAGTAACTGCGGAACCAGGTTTACACCCGTGCGCAGGTTGAAGTTGATCTGCGGCTTGCCCACTTTACCCTTTTTTGTCGTGATGAGGATGACACCGTTTGCTGCCCTGGAACCATAAATAGCCGCGGCAGAAGCATCTTTTAAAACAACGACCTGTTCTATATCACTTGGATTGAGGTCGGCCAGTACATTGGTACTGGTGATGGAAAATTCATTGCTGGTTCTTGATATGATCGGCACCCCGTCCACCACATACAATGGCTCTGAGAGTGATGATGCATCATCACGGCTTACCGCAGCCAAACCACGGATGATGATGTTGGGCGTAGCACCCGGCTCACCCGAATTGAGCTGGATATTTACACCGGCTACACGGCCCTGCAATAAAGATTCAAAAGATTCGGCCGATTGCGCCTCGGTTATCTTATCCATTTTAACAGATGCCACCGAGCCGGTTATCTCCTGCCTTGACTGACTTTTATACCCTACTACCAGTACCTGTCCAAGTGTCTTGGTATCTTCAGAAAGACGTATCATCAAATCAGCAGCGGTTTTATAGACAACCGTGCGTGGTTGAAAACCAATGGAAGAACAAAGTATGGAGTCACCCAACCTTACCGTCAGGCTGTATCCACCAGATACATCTGTAAATGTGCCGTTTTGTGTGCCTTTTACTTTAACGGTAGCGCCAATAATGGCCCCTCCCTTTTCATCAACCACTTTACCGCGCACAACACGCTGTGCAAACAAGTACACAGGCATCATGATCACTGTAAAAAGGATACAAATTTTTTGTATTAGTGCCTTCATCATATGAATTATTTGGTAGACCAGTAGGTATTTTGTTTAAGTGAATTGCTGTTGACACTGCTTGCTGAAAGCGGCCAGTAAGCTGCTCCTTTCTGTACATCCTCTTCTGAGAATGCCGTTATAAAGGCAGGTACCTTACCAAATCGGATGAGGTCGAATACACGTTGTCCGGTACCGATCAGCATGCGTCTGCGCTCCTTTAATAAGGCATCAGCAAATGTGGCATCAGTGAGCGCATTGTAATTTTCCGTAGCACCTGCCGCAGCGCGGGTAAGGGATGTTTTAGCCTCATCAAGCCGGGCGGTACGCCATGCGGCCTCTGCGATAAGCAGGTTGATCTCACGCTTAGGCAGCAGTTCTAAAATAGTAGCGTCTTTTAAGATTAAAGTTGCCTTATTTTGGGTAGTGTTGATGTTGAACATGCTAGTACGCCGTGTATCGCCAGAAGGATAAATGGCATTCAACCTGTCAAGGCCCAGGCTCACCACCGCTGCACCGAGCGGTGCAGCAGGCAGTTCGGTACGCCTGTCCACGCCCGATGAAATACCAAAGCTGCTCAAACTGTCTGCAGGTACGTTATTGAAAGTGCCGGTAAGGTTTGTGTAGGCTTCCTGCGTTTTACCCAGCCATAACTGTTGCTGTGCAAGCAATGTTGTTATTGCGGATTTGCTGAAGCGAACATTGGTGATGGCAACGCTCTCAATGCCGTCATCGTTAAGCAACATCCACGGTAAAATGCCTTTAGCTTCTGTGGCAAACGTACTTGCCAGCGTAACCGCCTCCTGGTTGGTCAGCAGTTTACCCATATCGGTCTTTTCTGCCGAAGGTATACTACCCCATATACGGGCCAGATAGAAATATGCCGTCGATTTTAGTGCTAAGGCTTCTCCTTTATACAGGTTACGTTGGTACTTGGTCAGGAACCCGGAATTATTCACGACGTCCAGCAGCTCATTGGCGTCCCGGATCACATCATAAAAATATCCCCAATCGGTCAACTGTCTGACAAACCGGTTATCCGAGGTTAATTTTTGATCGAGTATCGTTTGCTGATAATCTACGGCTACCTGCAAATCGCCTGCACGCGCCTCACCATACCATAACCAGGCGTAATTCGCGGTGAGGGCCCTGCGCAGATCAACATAGCCCCCAATGACCGCCTGCTCTATTTTCTGTGCCGAATCATAGTATCCATTAACCACTGTTTTGTTGTCAGGCTCAATGGTCAGGCTATCCTTGCAGGACGGAAGTGCAAGCACAACCATGATGACAGGTATAAGTCTACAAAATTTCATATCGTTCAGTTTAAATCATCATTATTAAAGCACCAGCTTCAGACCCAATACCAATGAAGAAGGCAGTGGTGTACCGGTAAGCCCCAAATCTTTGCGGCGCACACCAGTAATATTTTCTTCAGGGTTCACGCCGCCGTATTTCGTTATCGTAATCAGATTATCGCCGCGTAAAAAGAGCTGGAGATCTTTGATCGCGACAACGCGTTTCAGGGCTGCGCCAAAGTGATAAGTCAGTGCTGCTTTATTCAGGCGGATGAAACTTAAATGCTCAACAGCACGGATGCCCTGATAGGTAGTGCGCCCGTTAACATCAGTGCTGCTGTAGTAATAAGGTGTTTCGGTAGCCTTAACCGGGAAGGTATTGCCCACAAGGTCTGCATAGTAGTTACTGTTGAAAGACTCGGCAACCACTTTGCCACCCCAGGCGTAGCTGGCTGTGAAGCTTGCCGAAATATTTTTGTACCTGATGGTGTTATTTAAGCCACCGAAAGCCTCAGGTTCACTATTACCGATCACCTTAACTTTACCAGCCTCATAGGCGGTAAGTGAAGTTACGGCATCTCCTTTTGATAAGTTGCCTAAGTAAGCTATGCTTGTATTATTGATTGCTGCAGGTAACGTGTTTACTTTATTTTGATAAGCAGCGATGTTGAAGTTGGTGATCCAGCTAAAGTTTCTTGCATCAAACCATTTACCCGCTAAGCCCAGTTCAAAACCTGAAAGACCCAGGGATCCGCCGGTTTCAAATACATAGTCGACACCCCTGATATTGGGCTGGTATCTTTGGTAGGTAAAGTTCTTATAGTCTTTATTGAAATAGTTTATCGCAATGTTCAGCCGCGGGAGCACCCGGAAAGCCAGGCCCAAATCCAACTGGTAAACATCCACACTCTTAGCGTCGGCAAAAGCAGGGTAGAGCATCCCGATACCCAATTCATTACCGCCAAAGTAATCGCCATACGCGCTCAACTGACCACGATAAACATCCGGACGACTTAGCATACCTGTTTTGCCATAGGCAACTTCAGCTTTTACAGGCACGTTCAAGATGCGTTTCAGATCATAGTGTACGCCAATTGAGGGATACAACGCCCATTTATCCTGATAGAGCGAACTGCCATCCGCACGCAATACCATATTGACGTCCAGATCTTCTTTATAATTCCACTGCCATGTTCCATAAAATGAGACGATCTTCTCGACATCATGGTTTGAAAAAGCATTGGTTTGACTGGCATTATAACCGGTTACGACCTTGACAAAATCCGAACCGCCGCTTTCCAAACTACGCGAACCGTCAACGGAAGTGAGCCTGTCATCATTAGTCCTCAACTCATTGCCAATCGTCATGTTCAGCTTCAGATCATCGCCAAAGCTATGCAGGTAATCTAACGAGGTCTTTAGCGTAATCAGTTGTCTTTTCAGCGTTGCACTTAATGAGTAAATCTTACCACCCAATATATCAGAAGGTACATAGGCGTCTCTGCTTGATGCATCGTAGGACAGCGACGCTACGGAACTGAGCTTGAATGCATCATTGAAAACATAGGCCAAACGCATCGATGAAAGCACAGCTACATTCCGGTTCTTGTCCATCATAAAACCTTCGTCATTGACCACCGGTAATAACATCTCTCGGTTAAACTCACCTGCATACCGGCCATTACGATTGGCCAGTGCAAAGTTGTTATAGAAGTGGGCTGAGAACTTCTTTGTTATATTATACCTGGCATTCAGGAACAATGACTGACGGCCAAAGTCGGTACCTTTGATGTATCCTTTATCCTGATGGTTGGTAAGCCCGAAAAGGTATGAGCCATAGTCCCCGCTTCCATCAACGATAAGATTTTGCGCATTTATAAAACCGCCATCGCCATAGACCGCGTGCCGTGCTCCGGTATTAAAATTGTAAAAGGCGTCCTTACCGGAGTCCATATTCTGCAGGAAATTGGCACCTGCGAATGCATTTGCATTGACGTGAATGGCGCCCGGCTTCCCCTCTTTCACCACAATATTTATCGCACCGTTGGGAGCTTGTACACCATAGGCAGCAAGGCGGTCTATTTCCCTGATCACTTCAATACGATCTATCTGGTCGGCTGTGTAGTAACTTAAGGGATTAAGACCGTTGATGTCAGAGGGGCTCGCGATCAGCGGCACGCCGTTAACCAATATCAGTGGCATTGTTGATTTGCTGGTGGGATCCAGGCTTAAACCCCGAAGATTAATCACAGCCTGGGCACCGGGCGTACCAGACCAGTTCTTAATCCTCAGGCCCGCGATGTTACCCGAAAGGATATTTTCAATGCCACCCCTGTTAGCTGTCACTACGCTGTCTGCTTTCAGCGTATCCTGGGCATATATATCTGCCGCCATTCCCAGGAAGGCGATGAAGAGGAATATTGGTCTCCAAATAATTACCGGCGATAACTTCATATAGATTGTTTAAAATGTTTATCCTAATTCCATACACTTCGCAGAAGGTGCAAATCCAGATTGCCTGTTCACAACGTCACTAACTTTCCCTCTTTAAAAGTTAAGCAATACTAAACAAAGTTTATTAAGATAAGGGGCGTACAAGATTAACGAATTGTGAAAACCGCGCCTCTTTGAGTACCAAATGTTAAATAATATTTACCAGCGCCACGTATGCAGGATTCGGCCTGAGCGATATCTCTGAATAAGCTTAGCCGGTGTAATAAGCAGTATTTAGAAAAAAAAGCCTGTTCCTCATCGGAACAGGCCTTATATGCACCATCGAGCATATCGATCTGGCACCACATATATCAAAACCTAATAATATCAGTTGATACGCTCCTCTTTTAATGGACTAATTTTAACAGATTTAAACCTGGCTTCGCCGTGCTTGGCATAAAACCAAAGCATCCTGCCTTTTTGCTCCGGCGTGCGGTTAATGATGCAGCGGCGTCCGCCTATAGAGACATCAATGATGTCGTCTTTCATAATGATGTCGACTTTAACCGGCTTGTCCAGATCTTCTACCGCCCTGATCATCGTATTGCCCAGGCTAACCGTGCGGCTGTTCGGTGAGAAATTGAGGCGGTAGCCAGACTCCGCCCTTTCATTTGCCCTTAGATAGAGACCGTACTCGTCGATGGAGCCCGCGGGTTCTATCTCCAGGGTGATACGGCAATTGAGCGGGATGGCTTCAGCATGGGCGGCGCCAATGCCATTGGGTGCCTTGATGTTCAGCCCGTCCGCACCCGCAGCGGTGGCATACAGATCAGGAACCGGTTTCAAAGGGATCGCCGCCAGCGTTTCCGGTAGCATTTCGGCAGGGAATTTTGCGCTCAGCGTGCCGTCTGCTTCCTGGCTGAGCTCACGAAAGACCAAATTACCTCCGAACCGCTCCCCGTTGTTGTCCTTATCCTGGTCGCGTGAAGGTATCCAGCCGGAAGCGATACGCCTGTCGTCCCTGAACCCGGCGGTCTTGACCACATTGGTCCAGGATTCATTGATCGCCTGGTAGCGCGGCTCTTCCCAGGGTCCGTAAGGACTCTTTGATTTGATGTAGAATGTGTCACCGTTATCTCCGTATACCAGGTAATACCAGCCCTTCCAGAAAAAATAATCCGGACACTCCGGCACGGAGGACTGGCCGGTAAGCACCGGATCCAGTACTTTCCAGTCCTTGAGATCCTTTGACACCAGGTGTACCAATGCGCCACCGGCATGGCGCAGCACGGAGCTTTCCTGCCAGCTGGAAACGAAGAGGTGAAACTCCCCGGTTTTTTCATCAACAAACACCTTAGGATCACGGAAATCGCGTTTGCTGTAGCCGGGTGCAGAAGTATAGAAAGGGTTGGGTTTCTGCTTATCGAAATGAATGCCGTCTTTGCTGATCGCGTAACTCAACTGTTCGTTGACCTGGCCTTCCTTATTGATGAGCCGGGTCGCGTAAAACGCGTAATAGAGGTTTTTGTAGAAAACTATCGACCCGGTGCAGATGGATTTCTCCCATTCCTCGTCAATCCCAATGACCACCGGTTCCTGTTTCCAGGTTTTGAGATCGGTCGTTTTGCTGAGCGCCCACTGGTGCCCGCCCAGCCCGTTCAGACTGGCATGGTGCGCCGAATCTAACAGCCAGTAAAGCGAGTAAGTGCCTTTGTGGAAGAAGGGCATGCAATCGCCGACAAAAAGATTGCCCTTCGGCCGCCAGTACTGCAGGTTTCCGGTGCTTTGGATGGTGGGGTCGTAACGGACACCCAGTTGCGCCTGCAACGAAATGCCGCAGCAGAGCAGAAATAAAAATATCAGGCTTTTTTTCATTACCCTCAATATCGCAATTTATTGCCACAATATATGCGGCGGCACCGCCCATAGGTTTTCACCAAAGGGGACAACCTCTTTACCAGTGTACAGCACAAATCCGGCACGGAAATCCTTGCCTGTCGACGCTGCCAATACATTAATTCCTTTGAAATCGTTTTTATCCACAGATTCTGACCGCTTTACCTCTATTGCAAATATAGACCCGTCGAGTCGCTCCAGAACAAAATCAACCTTCTTTCCATCACTTGTCCGGAAATGAAACAGACTTGCCCGGGTTTCACCGAAACTAAGTTGTTTTATGAGTTCTGTGGCCACATAATTTCCCAGGATGTGCCCGAAAATTTCCGGTCGTCCTTTCTCTGCGTCTTCCAGGGTAAGGCCTAGTAAATAACACAGCATCGATGTATCGGTTAGGTAATTCTTGGGGGACTTCACCAGTCATCCGGCCCACCCTCAACTCTATCGGGCACTTTACTTTCGTCAAGCGTCCGGCAGATATTTTAATTACTTTTAAAGATTCTTAACGTTTGTACAACCAAGCGTTTTAAAACTTCGTATATACAAGTCATTTTCTAACCAGATGCAAATTATAACTAAACCGCTTGTAAGTCTTACATGCCAGCCGAAGGCGTATTTATTACGGGATATTATGTATTATCAGGAAGATTTTTACCTCCCGGACTTCATAGGTCCGTTGCATAGGATCTTCTGCGGAGGTCATAGATTATTGGATGGAGACCTATACGATTATGCCATAGAGACCACATGTGAATTTTTGGATATTTTCTCCAGGCTGATGAACAATAGATCACCGACCGACAGATCGGACCTCGAAAATCACCTGACACATTACATAGATGAGGGCCAGCTTTTATTTGATGAGCCTATATATACCGCTATTTTCCGTATTCTTAGAAAAAGAAACGTCTCATTCGAATACGCAAGTAAAAAGCATGGAAAGACAAATGTATACCTGCAAAAAGCGGATAGATTGGTAAACATGCTCATCATTTATAAAGACAACCATGCCTTGCCCGAGGGAAAGATTGATGAATACGTCGAACTTGAAAAACTCGATCTCCCGGAAATCCAAAAATGCATTCAGGAACACCTGCTGTTCTCTGCCATAAACGATCTGGCTCCCTGCAAATTGCTTTCGGCCTATTTCAGTACACACCTGCAGCTACCGGAAACGACCAGTATTTAGAAATCACGCTGCAGCACAATGATTGCGCTTTCCACTGTAAAATTCAGTTTATGCATGAAATGGTCTACGTCCAGTTTCTTATCACCGAGGAATTGGATAAGATCTTTAAAACATACCATTCCAATACACTTTCCGTTATCGTAAACCGGAAGTTCAAACTCCCTTGAATTGAGCATGACTTCCAATGCAGTGACCACCAGGGTTTCTGCGTCTATTTTAGGCTGGCCTTCCCGGGGTTCATACTGTACATGGCCTAGACGGATATGTGACTTAATCATTTAATTCAGAGGTAGTTAAAGAGGAGATATAATAAGTGAGCGTATCATTTAGTTATTTTAGTGCAAGTCAAATCTAACAAAAAATTAAATCAAAGCAATGTTTGGCAAAAATATTGCTAAACTAGCCTGCACCTACTTATGATTAAATGAGTTATCTAGATTACAACTGCCGCAAATGCGGTACGCAGTTCCATTATCAGGTCCCCAGGGGATTTGTACTTAAAAACTTGTTGGGTTTTATTCCTTTAAGGGTTTTCTTTTGCCCTAAATGCGTCACCAACCGGTATGTCCTGGTTTCTAAACCCAAAACAATGACGGAAAACAACAGATTAGAGAACGCGGCTTAACTTACAGCCGGGCATCTGCCAGACCTCTTTCCAGGCAGGATTTCGTATCGAATATAACAGCGCCTGCTGTTCTGAAAGCCTGATAATTGAGCTCTTTAAACTGGTGATGGGCAACCGCCAATATCACCGCTTTATATACACCGGTGTCCAGATTGCTGATCAGTCTGATATCGTATTCTTTATCAACTTGCTCGGGATTAACCCAGGGATCGTATACATCTACCTGCAAACCATACTGGCTAAGCTCATGATAAATATCGATTACGCGTGTATTACGTATATCAGGACAATTCTCTTTAAAGGTAAACCCCAGTATGAGCGCCCGTTCTCCGTTGACCGCATGTTTCCTGGCCAGCATGAGCTTAACTACTTTGCTGGCTATAAAAATGCCCATTTGCTCGTTTACATTTCGCCCCGAAAGGATCACTTGGGGCTGATAGCCCAGTAACCGCGCCTTATAGGTCAGGTAATAGGGATCCACACCGATGCAATGCCCACCTACCAGGCCGGGCGTATATTTCAGAAAATTCCACTTGGTAGCCGCAGCTTCCAGTACATCGGCAGTATCTACGCCCATTTTATCGAACATCAATGCCAGTTCGTTGACAAAAGAGATGTTAACGTCCCTTTGCGCATTTTCGATGGCTTTAGAGGCCTCTGCTACTTTAATACTCGGTGCAAGATGAGTACCGGCAGTAATGATGCGCTGATAAAGCCGGTTGATCACATCAGCTGATTCCGGCGTAGAACCAGAAGTTACTTTCTTTATTTTGGTAAGGGTATTCACCTTATCTCCCGGATTGATCCTTTCAGGAGAATAGCCGCAAAAAAAATCTATGTTATACTTCAGGCCCGAAGTGCGTTCAAGTACAGGTACACAGTCTTCTTCTGTACAACCGGGGTAAACTGTAGATTCATAAATGACCATATCCCCTTTCCTTAAGACCTTTCCCACAGTTGCCGTTGCTTCCAGTAAGGCTTTGAGATCGGGCATCTTATTAAGATCTACAGGAGTGGGTACGGTAACAATATAAATATTGGCACCTTCAATGGATAAAGGATCGCTGCTCAACAGCAAGTTTCCGTTTTCGATGACTTCCTTCAGCTGCGTGAGATCCGCCTCAAGCGTAGTATCAACCAGTTGGTTCAGTCCCTGAATACGCTGCGGCTGTATATCGTAACCGGTTACCGGGTAATATCTGGCAAATTCAATCGCGAGGGGCAACCCTACGTAACCTAAACCAATCACAGCTATTTTCGCAGTTTCTAAGGTCATTTGGACAATTATTTCCGCTAAAATAGAACAAATAAGACGAATCTGCTTATTTCAACACTTGTTCAAAATGTTCAGTGAATATATTGAATAAAATGTAACAATTTTTTTGCTTTTATTCCAACTTTATGCTGATCTTTACACCACACACACAACTACCTAAATGAAAAATAAACGGGCCAAATTAATACCGTCATCCTATTGACGAAAAAGTTGTTTATTTTTTATACAGAGCCGTGCAAAAAGAAGAATTGAATTGGCTGGATAAGGTGAAAACCTACAGTCATTGTCCAAAATGTAAAAAGGGATTGCTGGATACCCGTGTGCCCCGGGCCCCGCTTGTGAAACTATTGTTTTTCTGGAAAGACCTGAAACGTTACCGCTGTAACAACTGTGGAGCGAAAGTATATGTGAGCGCCTCTCAATAGGCGCATTTGCTGCAGCTTCTATTTTCTGCGTGACATCAATTTGATTAACGATCACGCACGAACAACTCGCAGGCGATCTCCGAACTCCCGGTTGGCAATACAGACTGTTAATGTCAGAGGAAATCATTTGATCTGATTAAAAACTTGATCTTACTTGCCTGCGAAAGTGACGACGATCAGTATTACCGCAGAAATCTACCAGTGGTTCAAGTGCCCGGGCCGCATCTGCGGCGCTTGCGATATGTGTGATGCCCGCCACATTCAATGTACTTGCCGAAACCAGCAGAATGCACCAGGTAGTGATTTCGGATACGACCATACCAATTGCATTGTCCAGGCGCATCACACTAATGTGCTTCTTCAGGCGCAGTCCGCTGGGGGGTTTCGCCTCATCTCGTCGCGTTTCCTCTTCTACTACCTGTGAAGACTGCCAAAAAACATGTAGGGCAAAATGGTCGTCCCAAAAACACCGACGATGATAAAAAAATAAGCCCGTCTGAATTCGATCTTCGGCACTATACTTTCATACATCACCTCCCCAGGGGATATCAATGATGAGCAACGTTGCGGGATAGGCCAGCAGGAACAGTGCAAGCCATTTTAACACTCTTGTATATAACCGATAGCTCGAGAAATTTCGAGTACAAGGATAGCTACGGTAAACAGGAGGGTAAGTACCGTCAGGGGCAATGGCATAAGTAAGCCGGCGGCCGCCGCCATGGCGCCAATGTCCGCACCGATGTTGATGGTATTGGCGACAACGACCAGCATTGTAGACAGGTACAGGATTCGCTTTGGGTAATGGTCACGGATAATAGGATTTTGCTTAGCCGGCCCGTATTTTTCTTAGCCATTATCATTGATTTTCAACGCAAAGTAGTTTCTGCCTTCCTGAAAACAGATGATCACGATCACCTATAAGGCAAACGAATGTCACGCATCGTTCAGCTCACATCAGCGATTTTTACCCCTTCAAGATTACTCCGATGACCATTGTAACCATTACATTCAAACAAGCCTTTGCACCAAAAGCTCGGTTGCGCATCTACTGCCGTTGATACAAGCTTAAAGGAGTCCCCAGCCGGGATACCATTTGACAACAGTCACATCCTAACATGATGATTATCACTTATATGCAATTGATCTCCGCTTAGTTTTGAAGTATCAACCAACAATAATTATGAAAGCAATCATCTACAGCAGCAAAAAGGAAGAAAAGGAACCCTTTATCAGGGCAAATGCGGACAGGCATGAACTGACCTGGAATTCAGCTACCCTCGATACAAACTCCGTTCACTACGCTGCAGGCCACCAGGCCGTCATCGTGTTTACCAATGACGACCTTTCCTGTGCGGTAATCGCGAACCTGGCGAAACTTGGCGTCCGCTATATACTGACAAGATCATCGGGGACCGACCACATAGACCTCAAGGCTGCTGAAAAACATCATATTGCTGTTAAAAACATTCCGGGTTACAGCCCTTATGCGGTTGCCGAACATGCATTGATGTTAACCCTGGCGCTAAACAGGCATCTGGCCAAATCGCTCAGCAAGACCAGGGATTATGATTTTACCCTTGATGGCCTGACAGGTTTCAATATCCATGGAAAAACGGTTGGCATCATCGGCCTGGGCCATATCGGAAAAGTAACAGCCGCGATCTTTCAGGGATTCGGCTGTAATGTCATCAGTTATGATACGGACCCTGAACAGGACTGCCCGGGAGTAAACCAGGTATCCCTTAACTATCTGTATGAAAACAGTGACATCATCTCACTTCACGCCCCGCTGAACGAACATACCCGTTACATGATCAGTCATGAAGCGATCGGGCAAATGAAAAGCGGGGTAATGCTGATCAACACTGCCAGAGGTGCACTGGTCAATACTGCCGAACTGATCACCGCACTGGACGCCGGCAAGATCGGGTATTATGGCGCCGATGTTTACGAGTTTGAGGATGGGATCTTTTTCGGGGACCATGAAGCTGACCAGACAAGGGATGCGGTGCTTTCCAAACTCATGAACCACGACCGGGCGCTGATCACTCCGCACCAGGCTTTCATGACGGTCGAAGCCCTGGAGGATATTGCCCGGCAATCCATTGCCATACTTGAACAGTGGAACAAATCTTTTACCGGGACAGAAGTGTCTGAAACTGCGGTTGCAAACAAACATTAAGGCCATGAAAAAGCTACTGACCCTGCTGTTAACCCTACTTATACTCAGCTCCTGCGCCCAGGCGCAGGAACGGGATATCACCGCCGAACTGTCCCGCCAGCTGGCGTCGGGCTCCGCTGAACTCGGCTTGCATTTCCCTTTATCGGTAAAGCGGCTTTATGCCGGCAACGGAAGTCAGCCCATCTGGATTAAACCTCAGGCTGACATGGGCAAAACCTGGCAAGCCATGCTGCTGATCGACTGTGTACTGCAATTCGGCCTGGCACATGCTGATTATCATCCTTACGAGCTTTCTTACGATACTTTGCACACCCTGCTGGAAAAGCCAGGTGAACTCGGGCCGGATATAGCTGCCAGATTTGATATCGTGCTGTCGGATGCACTGATTACTTTCATTAACCACCTGCACTACGGAAAATTTAACCCGGAATTTACTTCCGAGCGTATTGACGACGGCAGGGACCTGCCATTCCATGCAGACCGCTTTTTAATTGAAGCGTATAAGCACCAGGACTTGATGCCGGTAATCACCTCCGTACAGCCAAAAACCAAAGCTTACCAGGAACTGCAGGAATACATGCGGCTGGTGAAGGGCCAGTACACAGGCGACTGCTATGAGGTGCCCGAGGCGGATGTGCGTCTGGCCGCCATTAATATGGAACGGCTGCGCTGGGAAAATTTCGGCCCCGGACCTTATCTGCACATCAACATCCCCTCTTATACGCTCAAATTGCATGAACCTGACTCCATGTACACCTTCAAGGTCATTGTCGGTAAGCCAGATCACCCCACCCCGGTCTTGTCCAGTGCTATCGGTTATTTTACTACTGCTCCGGACTGGAATGTACCGCACCGGATATTCATCCGTGAGCTGTTGCCCAAAGCCCTCGCAGACACCCGGTATTTTGAAACGCACAATTATTCGCTGTACAATAAGAACGGAGAATATATACCTGTCAACAGTCTCGTAATCAAGGATATCAAACGCAATCCCTCGCTTTACCAGCTAAGACAGTCGTCAGGTTGCGACAATGCCCTGGGACAAGTGGTCTTCCGGTTTCCCAATAACTTCGATGTTTATCTGCACGACAGTCCCGACCAGAAGCTTTTTGACCGCCGGATCAGGTCGTTAAGCCACGGCTGTATCCGGGTGCAAAAGGCAGTAGCGCTTGCAGAACTGCTGCTGAAGTACGACGGGGCATCCGATCAGATACCCTTGATGCACCGCAATGTCAAACGCTACCTGAGGTCTGATTTCCGGCTCAGAAAACCGGTGCCGGTCCGGGTAACTTACCTGACCTGTGCAGTTGAGGAGGGCCGGCTGGAACGCTATAAGGACATCTACCAGTTGGACCGTCAACTGGAAGCCAGGCTATATAACCTCACCGGCCAACTGGCCTCGACTTCTCACACCGCCATGTGAACATACCTTGGCTCATTTTTCCGGAAAAGACAGCCGTCACCTTTCGATTTGATCAAGCTGTTGCCTAAAAATCAGACGGCTGTTCAAAGCGTCCTGATTTTTGAGTGATATTGATACGATAAATGATGATTTCCTTATTTGCAAGATCCGTTTCACTGGAGACGATTCCATGTGAAGGATGGTGTGACGGAGCTGTGTTCAGCGGCATCAGCCGGTGAATGATCCCCTGCATGGCCTGTTGTTTTTTAGCGGGGTCTGTCAGTTCTTCGAATGTACCCCATATGATCGCACTCTTCCAGTTGAAAACACTGATGACTTCGTCTACCTGAAAGCAGACCAAGGGATTTTTGCGCATGGCATCTATTTTATTGCCCGGACCTGAATGTGCATAAATTGCCGCATCCCTATAGACATAATTGATCGGGACGATGTATGGCTGATCATTAAGCACACAGCCTAGCCGGCCGGTAACCTGGCTGGTTAGCAGCCTGTCAATTTCCTTTGTAGTAAGTGTTCCTAACATGAGCTGGAGTTTTAATAAAGATAACCCCGTCCTGTACCTGTCTGGAGTGACGGAGATCACATAAACGTACTGATTATCATCACATGCTTTCGGGCGATGCCAAATCCTCCATAGAAGATCTTCAGGACTTATGCCGACATTAGCGCCCGGACAGAACTTAACTAAACCTAAACAATATCATCTTAATTGCAGTTGTCTCTCAAAAGGTAATTGTATGGGTAAAAATAAAATCACTTTAAAAGGCATCTGGCAGGTATTAAAAGACTCATTTTCCGGGTTTTCCGATCACAAGGTTACTAAGTTGAGCGGCTCCCTGGCCTATTATACCGTGTTTTCTATGGCCCCTTTGCTGGTCGTGATCATCTCGCTGTGCGGCTTGTTCCTCGGCCAGGAAGCTGCCCAGGGCGAAATTTACAGGCAACTTGAAGGCTTCCTGGGGCCAGATACCGCACTGACCATGCAAGACCTTATCCGTAAAGCGTCAATCGGTGATAAGGGTGTTGTCGCCTTCATTATCGGCATCGTTACCTTGCTTGTAGGCGCTACCACCGTTTTCAGCGATATTCAGGATTCCATAAACATGATCTGGGGCCTCAAGCCGAAGCCCAAACGTGGCTGGCTGAAGTTATTAAAAAACCGGTTTCTGTCCTTTTCTGTCATCATCAGCCTGGGCTTTGTGCTGCTGGTTTCTCTGGGTATAAACACCCTTCTCGATGCATTCAGTGAGATGCTGAAGGCCAAATACGCAGACATCTCCGTTGTGGTCTTCTATATAATCAATATGGTGGTTACGTTGCTGGTCATCTCGTTGATATTTGGGGTCATTTATAAAGTATTGCCCGACGCGATCATCAAATGGAAGGATGTTGCGCTTGGGGCAGTCGTAACGGCGATATTGTTTATGATCGGCAAGGTCGCCATATCGATATACATCGGCAAAAGCGATGTGGGCAGCACCTACGGTGCCGCAGGCTCGCTGGTCGTCGTCCTGCTATGGACCTATTATTCTTCCATTATCCTCTACTTCGGCGCTGAGTTTACCAAAGCCTTTGCCATGAAATACGGCGACGAAATCAAGCCTGCGCACTATGCGGTTACGACCAAGGAAGTCGAAGTTGAAACGGGGAACAGTTCTGTGCAGCAGACAGAAGGTACTGTTCCCGGGTCTACAAAGGCTGACACCAAATAAAAACCAAAATAAGATACCTGGATTGACCTGAAAGTGACCACCGCATAAACCATTTGGTATATCAAATGTTTATGAGGAACTTGCTTTCTCATGAACGGGCTAATTAAACTGAGGACGAAGTACCTGGAGCTTGTCCAATCAGAATCCAGATCGAATAAGGCGCGCATCAGGTTACTGATGAAGGTATCGCTTTCGTTTATTGGCCTTTCTTTGATCCATGTCGGCATCTTCATAGCCGAAGGCTGGTACTTACTCCTGCTCAGGTCGCTTGTGCTCATCGCCCTATTCTCCGTTGGTATTGGTGTACTGTATCTCCCGGGCAAATGGAAGATCACTGCCCACTTGCTGCTGACGACACTTTGCCTGCTGGTATGGACAAACATCGTTGTCTACTTTCAGGGAGTTAACGTGGTTACGCTTCAGTATGCCGTGATCGTCCTTTCCCTGAGCTTTTATACACTGGAAGAACGCTGGGGAACATTTTACTCCTTCTTTGTCATCCTGCCGATCGCCGTATCCATTATAGGTTTGGACAGAGCCGGCCCCAGTTTTCTGTTGAACCATCAATTTATCCATCATGGTGCATTCAGTATCGCACTGATATTTAACTTTGGCCTGCTCATCTTCATCCATTACTTCTACATTAAGGCCCTCCGAATGGCCTATGCGAAGGAAAAGCGACTAAAAGGAGAACTCAAAGAAGCGTTGGTCGCGGCGGAGGTTCTGGCTGAGGCAAAGACCAATTTCCTCTCAACGATGTCACACGAACTCAGGACACCGCTAAACGCGGTGATCGGGATATCGGATATCCTGATGAAGACCGGTCCCCGGGAGGACCAGTTGGAAAACATGCGGGTGCTCCGTTTCTCCGCGGACAACCTAATGGCCATCATCAATGACATTCTCGACTTTAACCGTCTGGATGCGGTTGGCGCGAAACTCGAGACTGAAGTCTTCGCACCTGCCGAAATGATCCGGAACTTATGTGGTACCTTCAGACCGAAATGCGACGAAAAGCATATCGCTTTTCATTGTAGTGTTGACGAGCGGATGGATCCCTTATGGATCAAAGGCGATAAGGTTAAATTGGTGCACATACTGTTTAACCTGGTTGGAAACTCAGTTAAATTCACCCATGAAGGCTTTATCAGCCTTTCGGCGGTGATAGGACAAAAAACCGACACCACAATTACCATACGATTTAGCATTACCGATTCGGGTATCGGCATTCCCGAAGACCGCCAGACCTCTATCTTTGATCCATTCGTTCAAGTGCAGCACAGGTCGAGGCGACATTATCACGGCACGGGGCTTGGACTAACGATTGCACACCGGCTGGTTTGCCTGCATGGAAGTGAACTTGTGCTGAAGAGTGTTGAAGGGCAAGGGACAAACTTTAGTTTTTCGATCAGCTACGAACTGGCAACACCACCGATTGTATCTCCGAAGGAGGACGGTGGTAAGGATAACTGGCCTGCTAAAGCACTTCAGGAGCTTAGGGTTCTTGTCGCAGAAGACGAGCTGGTCAACGTAATGATCATGAAAAAAGTGCTCGGTCTGTGGGGCATTACACCTGTGGTTGCCGGAAACGGCCAGGAAGCCCTGGCCGCTATGGAAAACGGCGATTTTGACGTTGTGCTCATGGACATCAACATGCCCGTCATGGATGGCTTTGAGGCTTCCAGGAGGATCCGCGAATTGACTGATCCGCGAAAAGCGTCGGTGCATATCATTGCGGTGACCGCCTCGATAGGCGCTTCAATGGACGGCCATGACAACAGCCGTTATCTTGACGATTTTATGCTGAAGCCTTTTAAGGCCGACGATCTTCAGGAAAGGTTAGAAGCGGTAGCCAAAAGAAATAAAAATTAAGGGCAGACAAGTAGCAGGGAGCGATCACTCGCCCCCTGTCCAGTCTGCGTAAGCCCTGATGCTCCGCTTGTGTCTTGTCCGCCTGTAAACGCCGTCCCCTTCCCTGCCCCCCGAATTGTTGGTATTGCCCTCGATGGTTACACGCCAGTCACCGTTTGCGCTTTCCACAATCCCGCAATGGGCGATGCGTTTCATCGACGGCATGTAAATGCCAAATACGTTTCCGGGCGCAGCATGTTCGACTAGCCGCGACCTGGGAAACAATGCCGGGCTCCAGGCTGTCCGGGGCAAAGCATATCCGGCCCGGTGGTGTACCCAGCTTACCCAGGCCGCGCACCACGGCGCCGCCTGCCCAATACCCACGTACCTAAGATACTCACCAACTCTCTGACCACTATTTTGAGTAACTCCTTCCCTAACCCCGATTTCCTTTCGGGCAATTCTGATGATGTTTTCATACGCTTTATAATTTGATTGAACGTTCCTGTGATTTATATGACCAATGCGCGCAACACCAGTCTTCAGCAGATGGCCAGCAAACAAAGGGCTGCCACAAACAATAGCCAGGCAAATGAGCCCAGGTAAAAACCTAATTGCTGCCATAACTCCAGTTTTTTAAATTGTATCATCAATACCTCTGTTTGCGGAAGTCCAATCGCCGTCCAGCAGCGTTTCAGCAGCCACCAAACTACACCTGCTAATAAAAGGAAAGTGATCAGGCTAAGCAGGATCAGCAGCCAAATGTTCGGGTCGATACCACCACTCAACGGATCAAATAACTGCACCGACCGCTGGGCAACAGGCCAAAGCAACGCAAGCAGCCCGAAGAAGAGAAAGAGGACATGGGTTTCCCGGCGGCGGCCAGATAACCCAACTGTTTCATTTAAATATTTCATTGTTCTTTTGTTAATGTGATTTAAAAGATCCGGAGCCATTCAGGCCCCGGATCGGTTAAAATTATTGCACTTCCAGCGCTCCTGCGTAATAACTTTCAGAGACAAGCCCTTTAGTCTTTACAGAGTTAAAGCTGATGTAGCAATGCACCGTGTCGCCTGAGAAATTGGCAGGAACAGCCAGGTCATAGCTCATCGCTGAACGCGCCACAATTTGCTGCAACACGACAAACTCCTGCTTCACCGGGTTGTACACCATAATCGTGGCCTTGTCGGTAGCATCCTGATACTTTCCATCATTGCTCAGGTTGGCCCAGCTGAAATCGATCTGGGCATCGACAGTGGTCGCGATCGTGATGTTGGACGGCAGCGCCAGTTTGCCTTTGCTGAACATGACCTTGGTATAATCGATGTTCAATGCAGGCCAAACGCCCGTCAGCGCATTTTCAATGTGGTAAGCAACCGCAGCGTTCATTGCTGTTCTTACCCCACTGAGGCCCTTAAAGCCAACTTCGACAAGTGGCGATATCCAGCTCAGAAAATTAGTGACCAGACCAAACTTGTCGCGTACCTCCTTTTGCGCATCGGTAGGTGGTTTGCTGCTTTTCTTCGGCAAACCTTTCATGACATTGAGCGAGCGCCAGAACGCGCCTACTACTGAACCTGTTTTGTTGCGGAATCCGCCGAGGATTCCCTGATGAATAACTCCCATTTTTGTAAGTTTTAAAAATTAATAAATCTGTTTATTCGTTACCCTGTCTGACTGCTTCAGCTGTCCGGACCAACTACTGCATCGCCTTGCCTGATAACACCACAAAGGGAAATAAAAAGATGAATTCCCGGTAGTCCCGGTGGTCCCGTACCCCCGGCCAGTAAAACCCGAAAAACGCAGTCTACAACACGATAAATGCCGAAAAAAAAATTTTAAAAATTTGTACATCTTCATTCACCGGTAAACACCAACTTATAGGTATTGTCGGAAATTTTACATCCAGATAGCTTTGCAAACGAAAGTATCTAAAAAGCTATGCTACGAAATTTTACCAAACCTCTCTTTTTGTTTTTTATCCTGACCCTTCTATGCCTGAATGCATGTAAGAAGAAATCGGAAAACCCAAGTCCAACTGATCCGGACGGCACAGAACAACCTGACAGCCCGGTCGATGCCACACCGGAAAAGACTACCTACGGGATCTTCGATATGGTTACCATCAACTTGCAGGAGCCAAATGCCGCTGAGCAAATTAACATTTCAGTTGGCGGCAAAGAGACCGTCATGATCAAGACCGGAGACAAACAATATCAGTTTTTACTACCGGTACTTCCGGCAGGGACACACCAGGTTAAGCTTACCGGAGTGACGCTAAAAAATGAGCTGAAAATTGCTGTGGACCCCTATGCCTCCATTAGTGATCCCGATGCAGTGATCAGCGCTTTTGTAGCACAGGCAGATGAGATGATGGATAGCCTCACTCAGCAAAGCGCCCAGGATACATCGGCTGCCGACCTACAGTTGGTCCAATTGGCCAGCCAGCTGAATGCCCAGCTGAAAGCGTCGATCGCTAAAGCCTCTGAAACCGAAAAGTTAGAAATGGCTTATTTTATGCGCTCACTATCCGCTCGGCAAAACAATAAAGTTCAGTTCAATGGCAACAGATTCGCCAGTGTGAGGGCAAGTATATCTGCGGAAGAGGCAAGTACGAGGTTTAAGAACTTAAGTAATGCCTATTTGAAAGATATATCATCTGCAGTAGGATCTGTTCCAGCCACGCTCGTATCGTTAGCCGCTGCATGCCTCTTTCCCAACCCTTATACCATTGGGCTATTCTTGGTATCAGCCTCGTTCACCATAGTCCAAACGAAAAAGGCCAGAGATACCGGCGGCCTAATACAAGCTACGGAGCCGATTGTAAATGAACTGACAGACTTTTCTGCAGGCACCGGCCGCGCTCAAAGTGTACGTCTATCGAGTTTGAACACCCTGCTGGCATCGGCTGAAAAAAGCCTATCCGCGGTTCATTTCACTGCCTCCAGTCCTAGTTGGTTGCAGATCAGCGGCAGTTACCGCAACATGGTCAATACAGACACGAATGTCCCCATTGCAAAGGATATACTTAAGTCTGAGGGTAACTTTATAAGTGAATACAACAAGATACCAGCCCTATGGTCAAAGGCCGGAGCGGTGATTAAATTGGCGCTGGAGAAAGTCACATCGAAATTTGATCCGCTTAGTAGCCAATTTGGTGCAGTACGGCGTTATAAAACCGCAGACCTCGATTTGAATAACCTTTCGATCAACAACATCAGCAACACAGACATTACGTTAACAGCGACCAATGATGCCGGAAAAGGCTTGAAGATCATCGCAACCAATCCTAAAAACAATATCAGGGAAGTAACCAACTTTACCTTTCAGATCGCTTATACACAAAGGGACATCAACAACACCATCACTGCCACCATACCGGCAACCTTCCGTTCCACCGCAGACAGCATTGCGCTACTTAAATCGAAAACATGGAAGGCCTACGAAGTGTTCCAGATAGACCCGGACACCAAAGCGCAAAGCTGTAACCTGGTCAATGAAACGTGTAACGTTAAAGACATTTACAACGTTTTCAAAACAAGCTATAACAATGCGATCGTTTGCGAATCCTGGTCGTATGTGCCGGTTACCGTAGGCCCTCTCACCTATACATTTACCACTACCTTCAATTACAGTGGCATATCGGCTACTCAGATACTTAGCCCGAATGAAGCTGTAGCCAGTTGCGTAGCCGGTACGGCCTACGTTCAGGAGGTAACACCAAGACAGGGTTCAGGAAGCTGGGGCGAGTACCGTGTCATAAATGGTTGGCTGGAATACCTTTCAGGTAGCAAATGGGTACAGTATGCCAAAATTAAGACTTTGAATGCCACAGATCTCGAGCTGGAATTTTACGGGGGCTACACTCAGTACACCTGGCCGGTAATCTATAATACAAATCTGGGCAAATACGTAACATCCACCGACTTTACCACCACTACCAAAACAGGGTACAACAACCTGTTGAAAAAAATCCAACGCTTCAGATAATACCGGAAATCAACTTGAAAATTATAGACCTATCATGCAGTACAGAAACGTAATCACCAATGCGCTAACCATTTTGCTGATCGCCACAACAACAGCGGGATGTAAAAAGGACGCCACCACCGTCACACCAGAACCGAAACCCGAACCTGAAAAGCCAGCAGTAAAATTAAGCTTTACCACAGAAGCCACTAATTATTACCTGACCCAACCCGTGCAGTTTACCAACACCTCTCAAAACGCCGAGACTTACAAATGGGTGTTCGGTGACGGCAGCGAGTCTACAAACGCCAATCCGGTCCACGCTTACGAAAGGCCCGGCACTTATAAGGTACGCCTGATCAGCGGAACCGCCTCAACAGAAAAAACGATAGTTGTAAAACCAGGTACGGCAAGTTTTGTGGTATTCAACAACGTGGTTATCGATCTGGACGACATCAATTGCTTCTACTTTGACGGGGTTATCTATAACGAGTACAGACACGTTTCAGATAAGCTCACCTTCAGGGCCACATCAGACACCATATATACCTCACAGGACAGAATAGACATGTCCTTTAAACTGGTTGGACAAGGTTTCAGAACGACCGAAGGGTTTTATCTGACCAAGTTCGGCCACAGAAAGTTTGACCTTACATCTACCACATTAATACTTCCGATTGATTAGCAAAACTGCTGCATCATTTTTATAGCAAGTTCTGTAGTGGAGCGGCAATTCACCTTTTGAAGCATGTTCTTACGGTGCCTGTCAGCTGTGAGTTTGCTGATCGAGAGCAAGGCTGCAATCTGCTTACTGGTATTGCCTTTGATCAGCAGTTGCAGAATCTCCGCTTCCCTCTTGGTAAGCGCCGCTATTCCTGATTGCCCGGCGAGCAGCCCGCGACCCACGTCATGAAAACTCGGTTCCCCCTCCAGACCAATAAAAGAAAGTGAGGGGGGACCATCCTTTTTCAGGTGCGAAATATTGGTATGTACACCGAGTGTCCTGATGACTGACCCCAGATCGTCAGTCTGAATGGTCACTGATTGCTGAAGAACCCGGACATAATCTCCATTCGTCGACCTTACCCGGTAATCGTAAGCCATTTTATATTTCAGGATCCGCTCCGGACCAAGCGTTTTCAGAAAGTCGACAACCCTCGACTCAAATTCAAAAAAATAGGGCCGATCATCTGGATGCATATTATTGACCAGATACTCGGCAGAAAGCTGATCAGGACTGTCCATTCCCAGTATGGCGACCACCCGATCACTTACATATTCAAGTTCCGCAGTAGCACAATTGAAGACATAGAAATAATAGTCGCCTACATGAAAGGCATTGAGGAGCTTTTTATGTACCTCCAGTTCAAAAGAGAAATCATCATTCCTGTTGTACCTTGCCACTTCCCTCCAGGTCTGTTTAATGTGATCAAAGGAGCTTTTTTTCATTTGTATAACGGTCAAATCGTGCCAGGTAAAAATCCTCAAAACTGGAGCTCCCGAAAACCCCCACATATAGGTGTTTTATCAATTTTCTGAAGAGATTGATTGCGCTTCACAAGGCGCTGTCCTATATTTGTTGCTTAACGCGCGTCAATATGGGGGTCATAAAATTTGACGAAGTAAAGAAGACCTGGCTGAATATCGCTAAGCACAGGACTTCAGACGACTTTTCGTTTGAGCTGGATGTTTACAAAAGATTACTGGATATCTTTCATGTAGGCGATCACTATCATTACATTTTCAATTGTGGTACAGCGCAGATGGAATTTGTGAGCGATTCTGTAAAGCGCATACTGGGGCTTGATCAAGCTGAAGACTTTACCATCGAATATCTGCTATCTATAATACACCCTGAGGATATCAACTATTTCCTGGACTTTGAGAATAAGGTTACTTCATTTTTCAATGCACTCCCGCCGGAAAAAGTGATGAGCTATAAAGTGAGCTATGACTACCGTGTCAAAAGGCGCGATGGCAAATACATCCGGATTCTCCAGCAGGTGGTTACGATACAAAGTGAAGAGAATGGTGCAGTACTAAGGGTACTTGGCGTACATACCATCATCTCTCATTTAAAAAAGACCAATGGCTCTTCCTTATCCTTTCTGGGTTTGAATGGAGAACCCAGCTATTACGATGTAAGTATCGGCCAGGTAGCTTACATCCCTGAAAAATCACCGCTGAGCAAAAGAGAAAAAGTAATATTGGACCTCATGATGCAGGGAAAGACCAGCGGCCAGATCGCAGAAGAGCTTTTCATCAGCAAACTTACCGTAGACGGTCACAGGAAGCAGATCCTTAAAAAAACCAATTCGAAATCAACCGTTGAACTGGCGTTCAAAATGATGAAAAGGAAAAAGGATATTTAGTCATGGAAAAGGATATCCTGGAAAAAGCTCCGGGGGGCGGTAGAAATACTAATTATAATCTGGTGCTCTGTCGTCATTCCGAGGATACGAGGAATCTCTTGAACCATAAAAACTAAAATTATCACAACCCACAACCTTTCAGAATTTTCTTTTAAAAGAGAAAGCCGAAGAGCCACAGCGGAATTTTATTTGCGAAGCCAAACTCAATATCATCTGCAACGACAAAAGCAGATTCATTGCCGCGGATCTGAGCAGCTGTTTTATTCTTGCCACCTACTTCAAATAAGTATTTGTCATTTACCATGAAGTCTCCAGTTTTCGGATAAGTGACTGTCGCACCTGAATTTCGGACCTGGGCCAGAAAAAAGGTCTCCCGGAGATTACCGGTATCGGGGTTTCCCTCCGCAAGGGCAGCAATCAAACTTGTGTTATGTAAATAAATCTTATCGGGTTTATTCATCAGGCTGATTCCGTGTACCGATGATCGCAGGTTGTGGATCAACTGGGATTGTTCCAGTATGTGCAGCATGTCCAGCAACCTGCTCCTAGAGGTGTCGGTCAGGGCGGCCAGCTTGGTTGTGTTGGGCTGAAAGGGCACAGAAGTAGAAATGATATACAACAGCTTTTTCAACTTGGCCAGCGTAACAGATTCCAGAACCTTCGCTTCCGGAAGATCATAATCAATGATCACATTGATCAGCTGATTTACCCGCATCAGAAAATAACCTTCCCCTTCGACGATAAATGGGTATGCCCCGAAAGTCAGATATTCCCGCATCAGCTTTAACGGTGACTTTAAAAATTTGTTTAATTCTCCGGCAATTGTACCATGATTACCTAATATATCTTCTAAAGTGTAAATCGGTGCGTCTATCCCATGTCTTAGTCCTAAATATTCCCTGAACGAAAGTTCCGGCAAGTGATAATGCAGCACCCTCCTGCTCAGATCGGCACGTGAACGCTGCAACTCCAGAATAGAGGAGCCTGAAATAACCAGGTTCATCTCCGGAAGAAAATCGTAGATATTTTTGACAGCTGTTTGCCAATCGTTGTATTTATGAACCTCATCGAGAAATAAATAACGCCCACCCAGACTATAAAATCGCTCTGCAACATCAACAAGACTATTTTGCCGAAAATATAGATCGTCAAGAGAGGTGTAAAGCGTTAAGTCAAGCGGTAATGCGCTCTTGATGCGCTGCAGCATCAGCGTTGACTTTCCGGTTCCTCTGGCACCTTCTATGCAAATCGCCCTGGCATCCCAATTGATCTTGTCATTGAGGGACCTCCTGTAGCCCGATATGTCTATGCTGAGCAGCCTGCGGTACTTGTTGATTAAAGCTTCCATCGTATCTTCAAAAATACACTTTTTAATATAAATCGTATTTTACAGGATACAATTTAATTCGGAAAAATTCAGCACTCGCAAAAGTAAGCCGATGCGCTGTCGTCATTCCGAGAATACGAGGAATCTCTTGAACCATAAAATCCAGCGATGGATCGGGACTATATATCAAATCATAAACAACATAACCTCAACAAGAGATCTCTCCTATCGTCGAGATGACGGATTTCGTATAAATCACTTCGAAAATCTTTATTAAAACATATTCATTCCAAAAATTCCGAATACTTTATCCTGTACCAATACCGGTACGGCTTAAATATTCAGATTTTATGGCCAACCAGCCGAAACCCACCACATTTATCGATCCGTTCGTAGACTTCGCGTTCAAACGGATATTCGGGTCAGAAGAAAGCAAGCCAATGCTTACAGGCCTGTTAAACCAGCTGCTTGACGGCAGAAAACATATTGTCAGTATTGAATACAGTAAAAATGAGCACCCCGGGGAAATTAACGAAGAAGGCAGTGCCATTTTTGATGTGCATTGTACGGATGCCGATGGCAGTACATTCATTATTGAGATCCAGCGCGGTTATCAGGAGAATATTGTGGACCGGGCCATGTTTTATGTATCCAGGGCTGCGAGCGAACAATGCCCCAAAGGCAACAGGAAGAAATGGGCCTACCGCTTAACCGACATTTACCTCATCGCCTTCCTGGAAGATTTCAGGATGCCCGAGAGCAATCCCAATGAATATATTCAGGATATATCCTGGGCACACCGGCGCTCAGGGAAGATTTTTTCTGACCGTATGAATATGATATTCATTGAGATGCTTAACTTTGTTAAGGAGCCGGAGGACCTGGTATCGGATCTGGACAAATGGCTGTATGCCCTGAAGCACCTGACGGAGTTTAAAACCAGACCTGAGTACCTTAACGGCCCGGAATTTGAGCAGTTATTTAACCTCGCAAAGTATACCAATCTAAACAGGGAGGAAAGAGCCATGTACAATAGAAATATGAAATACAAGTGGGACAATGAGAATGTGATGGACTACGCCGTTAAAACTGCACGGCGCGAAGGAATGGAGCAGGGATTGAATGAAGGGCTACACAAAAAAGCGGTTGAAATGGCCTCGAAATTGAAAGCTAAAGAAATGAGCTTCAGCGAGATTGCTGAACTTACTGGTTTGTCAGCTAATGAAATAAAGGAACTTTAGTCTTGTAATTATAAAGGGTAGCCGGGAGACTGGCTACCAAACCAACTTGCATCCCGAAACCCACCACATTTATCGATCCATTTGTAGACTGCGCGTTCAAACGGATATTCGCCTCATAAACGGGTATTCGCCGCATAAGAAAGCAAGCTGATGCACCGCCGTCATTCCGAGGGTACAAGGAATCTCTTGAACCATAAAAGCCAGCTATGGATCGGGACTATTTATCTCAAGGGCGTGCAAAAGGGCATTTTATTTGACCGCGATTATTAATTGATCTGGCGGGACAACAGTCACTCCGGCATCTTTGAAATCCTTCAAATTCCTGGTTACGATAAAGTCAATAGCTGGAACAGAATTAGCGGCGAATATCAGGCCGATTCCGTGAAACTATCGTTTTCAACACGCTTCCAAACAATTCGATAAAAAATGCCTGAAAATCAAATTATTATGTTTACCTTTGATGAGCAACAAGGTTCTGCTTTGCTTTTTCTGATCTAGCTGGAATATCTTCTCTTCTTCAGTCTTCGCCTTTCCAGCTCCCGGTTTTAACACTACATGAGGTCATTCGGGGTTTCAAACCTGCGACCGACAACACGGCATTTTTTGCCTAAACAGAATAAATTAAATAAGTTATCATAATTCAACAACAACAATGCAAGAAGGAACAGTAAAGTTTTTCAATGAGACCAAAGGATTTGGCTTCATCACCCCAACATCCGGCGGCGCAGACGTATTCGTACACTCCACTGGCCTGATCGATTCCATCAGTGAGCACGACCGCGTCTCCTTCGAAATAGAGAACGGCAAAAAAGGCTTGAACGCAGTTGACGTAAAAGTCATTTAATTTTATTTTTTTAAACCGAAAAGCCTCCTTCCGGGGGCTTTTTTCATTATACCTATAGTATGTATTCATTTTCAAAAGGTGTTAACGCGACGCCATTCCAATCACTTATTTTTAACGAAAAACTAGCTGAGATCACTTCCGTTTACAAAAGGTTCTTTGAGACCACCAGCAAAGAACGTCCGATCGGCGATTATATCCGCTGCTTTGCCTCAGAAGGCAAAACCCATTTCCATATAAAAGATGGTCTCCCGCCCGACATCGCAAGGGCATGCAAAAGGGCATTTTACAGTATTTTCGCGTAAGATTCCGCAAAAAAGGGAGGTAGCAACTGAATGACAAGAAGCATATTGGCTTTCTTTATTGCGCTCTCTTCTGAAGTAAATATCGAAAATCTTTATTAAAACATATTCATTCCAAAAATTCCGAATACTTTATACTGTACCAATACCGGTACGGCTTAAATATTCAGATTTTATGGCCAACCAGCCGAAACCCACCACATTTATCGATTCGTTCGTAGACTTCGCGTTTAAACGGATATTCGCCTCATAAACGGGTATCGCCTCATAAGAAAGCAAGCTGATGCGCCGCCGTCATTCCGAGGATACGAGGAATCTCTTGAACCATAAAATCCAACTGTGGATGTGTTTCAGGCCATCTACCGGTCGATTTAGATAAACCTCAAGTGCAGGTGGAATTTTGACGAAAATCGCCCCTGAATCATCTTTCAGGCCTTAAAATCGATGAAAATATATATTGGAAATTACTAGAAAATGATCAAGCGAAGCATTTATTTTGATCCCAATATCGCGCCTGACGAATGGTTTTTCGGGCGATAAAAGGTAGAAATATATGACTATGGAAGCGCTCATTTTAAATTACTGGTGGGTGGTGGTGGCACTGATCTGTGCAGTTTTAAACAAGTACATTTTGCGGTTTTTCTTTGGGATGGTGGTCGTTCCTGAAGACAGGATCGGACTGGTCACCAAAAAATTTGTGTTATACGGGCCCGGGAAAGAATTGCCCGATGGAAGGATAATTGCGACTAAAGGCGAGGCTGGCTTTCAGGGGAAAACGCTGGCACCAGGGCTGTATTTTGGGATGTGGTTTTGGCAGTACAACGTGACTATGGAAGAATTTACGATAATCCCCGAAGGTAAGATTGGTTTGATTCTGGCCAAAGACGGCTCGGAAATTCCAACGGGGAATATACTTGGACATAAAGTAGAATGTGACAACTTCCAGGATGCCGTTAGATTTTTGGAAAACGGCGGTCAGCGTGGCAGGCAAACGTCTTACATTACGTCCGGTTCCTACAGGATCAATACGATGTTGTTCCAGGTTTCTGTAACCGATATGGTCAGGATCCAGGAAAGCATGGTCGGAATTGTAACGACTTTGGACGGGTTGCCGATAGAAAGGGACCAGATTGCAGGTAAACTGATTGAAGGCCATAACAACTTTCAGGATTTCGACGAGTTCATCAACAGGGGAGGCAACCGTGGCCTGCAGCCGCAGGTGGTTCTGGCTGGTTCTTATAACCTCAATCCCTGGGCGATCCAGTTAGAGCAGATTCCCATGACTGAAATTGCCATTGGCTATGTAGGTGTCGTGATTTCTTATATCGGAAATGATGGCAACGATCTTACAGGAGCTGATTTTAAACATGGCAATATCGTCGCGAAAGGATCAAAAGGAGTTTGGGTGGAGCCGCTTGGACCAGGAAAGTATCCCATCAATAAGTACGTAATGAAAGTCGAACCTGTACCTACTACCAACCTGGTTTTGAACTGGGCATCAGCCCGGAGTGAGGCCCATAATCTGGATAAGAATTTATGTACCATCACGGTAAGGTCTAAAGATGGCTTCCCGTTCAACCTGGATGTCTCGCAAATCATTCACGTTCCCACTACAGAGGCCCCAAAGGTGATCGCCAGATTTGGTAACATGGTGAATTTGGTTTCTCAGGTATTGGAGCCTACTATAGGTAACTATTTTCGCAACTCCGCACAGGATAGTGATGTTATTGCCTTCTTGAGTACCCGCAAGGAGCGCCAGGAATCTGCGAAAGAACATATCCGAAAAGTGCTCGATGAGTATAATGTGAACGCAGTGGATACACTAATCGGAGACATTGTTCCGCCAGAATCTCTGATGAAGACTTTGACTGATCGAAAATTGCCGAAGAGCAAAAGGTAACCTACAACACCCAGAAGCAGGCCCAGGAGACCCGCCAGGGTATGGAGAAGGAGACGGCCATCGCAGATATGCAGAAGGACATGGTCAAAGCACAGCAGAGCGTGGAGATCGCCGAACGCACAGCAAGCGCAACGGTTAAGAAATCTGAAGGCGATGCGGCCGGTGTTAAACTTGCTGTGGGAGCCGAAGCGGAAGCGACTAAAATGAGGGCTCACGCTGAAGCAGAAGCTACAAAGGCAAGAGCGCATGCAGACTCAGAAGCCATTAAACTGAGGGCATCAGCTGAAGCGGAAATGATCTCGTTAACAGGAAGTGCTGAAGCGGGCAAAATTTTGGCCGTTGGTAGATCGACAGCAGAGGCTTACGAACTTGCTGTCAAGGCGCTGGGTGGTGAAAACTTTACCCGGTATAAAATAACCGAGGAGTTGTCTAAAGGGAAAGTTAAACTTATTCCAGATGTCCTGATCGGTAGCAATGGGCCCAATGGCGCCTCAGCAATGGATGGATTGCTGGGGATCAAGTTAATGGAACTAATGAATCCTGACAGCCGCCGGGAAGTTATTTCTGACGCTGATATTTCAGATGCGAAACCATAAAAGTTGTTTTAAGGAGACCCTGTCCGAATAAATTGGGCAGGGTCAATTTTTGAAATATTGATTTAATTAAAGCAGATTTGCAGCGAAAGCTTTCAAGTCAAGGCAGAGGATTCACTAACGGTAATTCAAAGATAAAAGCTGAACCACGTCCGGGTTCACTTTCAACCCAAAGCCGCCCGTGATGAAGCTGAATAATTTCATAGCTCAGATAAAGACCAATCCCAAAGCCAGAAACGTACTTCTTCCCGGGCTCTTCAACCCTGTAGTACCTGGAAAAAATGTGTTCTGCATCTTTTTTGCTGATACCTGGACCTTCATCCTGTACGCTTACCCTGAGAATTTCTCCATCAGTGAAATAAGTTACCTGGATAGCTTTTCCTTTATCCGAAAACTTGACAGCGTTGCTTAATAAATTGGAAACCACGTGCGATATCTTTTCAGAATCCATATCAGCCTGTACCTTTTCATCGTTCAGCAACTGAATATCAAAATCCGGATGGATCAGCCGCATTTCATCAATGACCTCAAGAATTAGCGGCCTGATCTCAGCCACCGAGTGGTTAAGGTACAGTTTACCCGATTCCAGCCGGGAAAGATTCAGAAAACCGGAGATCATATTGCCCATCTTCAATATTTGTTTTTCAGCTTGTTTTAAGGCCATCACTTCCAAACGGTCACCAGTGTCTTTCTTCTTTTTGCTTAATAACTGGATGTAGGCCTGCAGGGTGGTTAACGGTGTCTTCAGTTCATGGCTGGCCATCCCGATAAAATCGTTACGAAGCTGCTCTTCCTGTTTCTTATCAGATATGTCTAAAACCGAGCCGATAAACCGCACAGGCTTGTCATTTTCACCGAAATACACTTTTCCTTTTGCCCGTACCCACCGTACCTTGTTATCCTCAGCGCCAACCGTCCGGTACTCAACATCATAAATACCGTCACTTTGCGAACGATCAAAAAGCTTGGTAATAATGCCGAAGATACGTTCGCGATCTTCCGGGTGAAGGCCGGTCAGAAAATCATTTTCATAGCTGACTTCCTCGCCATGACTGATACCAAACAGTTCCCGGCAGCGCGGATCCCATTCCATTGTGCCATTCAGCAGATCCATATCAAACGTTCCCAGCTGCGCTGCTTGTTTAGATAAGTTCGCCTGCTCAAAGATGCGCTCCAGTTCTTTTCTGGCTTTAACCTGGTCGGTGATATCATTCGCTACTACTATGATACTCTCAACCTCATATTTGCTGGTTTTGATCGGATAGCTGATAATATTAAAGTAACAGGTTTGCCATGAGCCGTCTGTGAAGAGCTTCAGTTCAGTTTCTTTGCCGCCGTAGGGCGTCCCGGTATCAAATACATTCAGGATATCCGCATAAGTCCGCTGTTTAAGCCGGGGTAGTGCAACTGAAAGCGGTTTCCCGATGATATCGTCATCTTTTCCAAGTATTTTAAGCATCTCTTTGTTTACGGAGTCAAACACACGGTCTTTACCGGTAAGCAATGCAATAGCAACAGGCGACTGATCGACCAGTGTGCGCAGCTTTTTTTCGCTCAGGGTGAGCTCCCGTGTACGCGCGGCGACCCGTTCTTCGAGCAAGGCATTCAGTTCTTCCAACTTTTTGTTGCCATCTTCAATATGCCGCTCCCGAAATACCTGGTCTGTGATATCGTGGGTGGTGGTTAATAAAAAGCTGGGGTGGTCCTTGCTCTCGCCAATCGGCATGATCTCCAGTTGCCACCACTTTTCCACCATTCCGATATTGTCAGGTGAAGACATATCATACCGGAAAGGCGGCATTAATACGGTTTTATAGGTGAGCTGTGCCTGCGTCAACGCGTCGCTAAGCAGGAGCCCGCCATCGCCACCGGCCTGATCGGGATCAAAAATTTCCCAAACCGATTTTCCATCGATTTCTTTGCCGATGAGATTGGTAGCAAACTTGTGCGCATCATTGCTGATAACGATCGTAAATAAAGGCGCATCTGCCCTCACAATGATCCGTGGTACAGGTGCATTGAAAAGGGCCTGAAACAAAGGATCATGAAATAATTCCTGCATCGTATTTTTGCCGATTTTTTGCTAATATCTTAATAATTTACCCCACCCGGAAAGGAATTAGAAATTACGGTGGCCGTTATGGTTAACAGTCGCACCAGAGCGAAATAGTGCTATACATAACCCACAACTGCCTGGAATATTCTTTTAAAAATTAAAATCACTGTCCAACTGTCTGAGCATTTTTTTCAAAGCTGCGCGCACAGTGGTAGCCGTGTGCTGCGTCACCTGCTTGTATTTTGTGGTAAGGCTTTCCACGGAGATGGCCCGCCCGGCAGTACCAGGCGTCCGCAACGCACCCGCAACGAAAGACAGCAACTGGACCTTGGTAGCTGCTCCCACCAGGCCGGTATCTACCATCAGCCTCACCAGATAAGCAAGACAGCCGACACTCATGTCGGTGTCAATCCGGAAAGCATCATCAAATTCGGCTTTGCTGCGCCCAGACTGCGACAAGTACTGTGCTGCAAGCTGAAATTTATGCCGGTTCCTGATCCTGTGAAATTCAAGCTTAAGCACATCATTCATTGCCTGACAAGCACCTGGCTGGTCTGTATGAAAGGCTGGAGCCGCAGGGCGAAGAGGTACCTTTCCGAATCTGTGCTTATATTCATACAACAGTTCAAGCTGATCTTCAACTTTAATCAGCATGTCAAGTTCCGCACTGATCAATTCCTTATAGTATTTTAAAAAAGACTCCGCATTAAAGTTCAATTGATATAAATGCGCGATGAGCTGTGCATTGATGTCCCCGGTATGAATTGTCCGAGAAAATTTAAGTATCGAAGCAGACAAGCACATCAGATAATCCAGTCTTTCCCTGCACTCCCGTTCAGCCTCAAGAAACGCTCTTAAGCTATGAAGTATCAGGTGCTTTAACCGCACATCAACCCCCGGAGCTGACAGGGTTTCGCGGAGGCTATCCATATGTCTTTGAAGATGCGCTTTCCCATCTTTCAGCTGCTTCAGCGGCATCACCCCAACTTCCATTCTAAATATCCCGGAAAGATACACGCAAAGGTCATATATCCCATCGAGACAACCGGAAAGCTGTTCTATGAGCGGCACAAGCCTGGCTTCAGCAGCAAAACCCGTCAGCAGATCCATTAAAGCCACACATTCTTTTGTAGTTGTCTCCAGCTGCATTTTACACCATTGCTTTTTTCGGGAGCCTATCGTCAACAAATTGAGCCTGTCCAGCACCTGGCTGGTCAGGCTGGGCAGCGCCTGTTGCCATAAAGCAACCTCATCTTCAGTAAGTAATTCCTGTCCGGGGCCCAGGCGCTCTGCAAGGGCGTGCAGACCGGAAAATTGCGAGGCTTCATTAATGAATGCGCTCACCGTAGTAGATATTTTCATCATAGTTTTTATCATGGTTGAAATGGATTGAGCACGCCTAAATATTGGCTGTGGGAAATTTTACTTCGGTCCAGAGAAACCACTCCGACATAAACATGCATGGGCTGGCCTTTCATGGAAACCTGAGGTGAAAAACGGCAACCTTGGGCGACTCGGACCGCGCCGCCTACAAAACCATCCACCAGATGCTGACCTTCATTATAAAGTGCCAGTATGAGCTGGTCATTAAAAGCAGCACCTCCTACTTCGTTCCGCTGCCAGGTAAGTTGAAGGCTGTCCGGGCCGTCCCATACAATTACCGGGTTACCCAGCGGTGCCAGATCGCCCTTGCTGATCACTAATTTGGAACAATCAACCTCAATATCCGGCCATTTGCCCGAGAAGACCGTTTTGTAATTAGCCTTCAACGCATTCCCGACCGGTGTTTTATAAGTACCCGCATATAGCATTCCCACGCTGAAATAAGGATGAAATGGGATGAGCCAGTCGTTTACATATTTGAACTTTGCCTGATTGTTGAGTTGCGCAACCGTTCTTTCGGAATTGATTTCTTTCCTGCGTTTCATGCGAAGGTAGGCTACGCCCATCCATTCCGCTCCTATTACCGGTCCGAGTGTACCCGAGATGGGTCCGAGGATGCCTTTTTTGATCTTTGCCATAGCTGAGGTATTAGAAATTTAAGCGTTGCCGCAGTGTAAACTGAAGGTAGCCGGGACCTACCAGATACCTGTGAGATACTAATAAGGTACTAACCAGGTACCTTACAGTCATAAGCCGTTGTCTTTGCATAAGTAAGCTTGTTTTGTAAACCATGGGGCTAAAGTCAAGATGGGCGGTTAAGCAGCCCGCAGATTTAGCGCATATGGAACAACGCTGCGCTTCCTGCGCCTTTTGCGCAGGCATACAATTATCCACAAATGCACATTTTTAAACATCCCTTGCAAAAACCGTTACCTCATCGTTAAATTGGTGTTAACAAATTATAAACCCGACTGTGAAGCCAGGTTTCCATAAAGTCATAAAGGCCTTATGCTGCGTCCATCCCTTACTCCCGCAGTCCAAAAACGACGGACATGCAAAAATTAACGATCTTCCCTAAAGAAGCCATGGTTATCCTGGATATTTCCCTGAGAAAAGCCCAGAACCTGATGAACGATATCCGCTTCTGCCTCAACAAGCAAAAACACCATTATGTGACGATTAAGGAATTCGCTGAGTATACGGGCGTAAGTGAAGAGCTTATCCTCTTCTCGCTGGAACGCACTAAACGCCATTGATAACCCTTTTCTGCATCGCTATACTTGCGCTGTCGGCTTCCCTGAAGCTGAAAGTTCCAAAGCCCAGCCGCATAAAACGTGTCTGAACGGATGGCTGCCCGGGATTGCTGAAGGGAATCTGCTGCCCGGAACTGACAATATCTTCCAGCGCAGATGCCAGCAAACGGTGGTCTTTAAACTCCAGCCATAAGGCAAAGCCGGCGTTCACCGGGGCTATCTTTATATTGTCGCCAAACCTGGAATCCAGCAGATAAACCAGCTGGTAAAGGTTATCCTCCAGAGATTTCCGGGCGGTGCGCACCGCATTTCGCAGATCTCCGTTCTGCATCATGTCCATGACTGCAAGTTCCTCAATCAAGTCCCTGAATTCATGCTGGAAAGGCTTCAGCTGGTTTAACCGCTCAATCAACGGGCTGACAGCACAAACAATACGTGTATTGCGCATGTAGACCGAAAGCTGGCTGAGCGGGGCAAGGTAAACGACGTGACCATGATGCATCAACTTTGCCAGATGGGCAGGCTTTCGATTTCCCCACCAGAACTCATGATACTTGTCTTCTTCTATAATGTAAAAGCCGAACCGGATGGCCAGCTCCAGGATTTGCGCGCAAAGCCCTGCGTCCAGGGCAGCTCCGTCCGGGTAATTGCACTGCGGCCGCAGGTAGATGGCCCGTAGTGAAGTGGTAGTAGCCAGGGCCTCGAGCCGGGCAAGGAAATCGGGTGAACTGGTCTCCAGATAAAATGGGCAGATGCCTCTGCGGCGCAGTACTTCCGCCAGCAAAGGATCGTGGCGACAAGTATTTACGAAAGTGGCGCCTGGAAATAATAAACTGCTGAGTACGTCGTCCAGGCATTTATCCCGCCCATAAACGATGGTGAGCGTCCCCGGGTTGAGCTGCATCTGATAGTTCTGGTTAAAATAAACCCTGGCCATCTCCGCATAAGCATCGCTGTGTAAATCCCGCAAGTGGTCCAGTTGCGAATAGCGCGAATACCGGTCACGGTGTTTTCTCCTGTACCTGTTCAGCACCGCATCCGGATAGTAGACCGGGTTTAAGGTATCTAACCCCACCGAAAGGAAATCCTGCTCCAAAAGAGGGCTTACGGGTTTTAAAGCCGCGTTATCCGGCAATTGCAGCGGCACCTCATCTGAAAATCCGCTTTGCGGGAAGCTGCCTCCGGGTACGTTCAGATTTGCTGAAACATAGGTACCCGATCCGGAAACCGCATATAAAAGACCTTTGGAGAACAACCGGTCATAAACGTTGCGAACGGTGTTGGCATTGATATTGTTGAGCCGTGCCAGTTCCTTTTGCGATGGCAGGCTGGTTCCGGCACAAAGCTCGCCGGAAAGTATGAGCTTTTCAATATGCGCTGCCAGCTGATGTCCAGGCCTCGCACCTCGCTCAAAAGAAAATTTCCACTGGAGCACATCCGTTTTATTTCTCATAAAAGCGCTTAGATAATTCTTGAATAAATAAGTTAGTGCAGCGAAGTTAATTAAACCATATTAATCCCACAGACAACAAAAATCACCCTAAAGAAAATTTCCGAAAGCACGCCAAAAACTAATACAGGAATTTGTGGAAATTGCTATTGCATCTGCCGGTCTGGAAGGACGCAGCCGGGCTGGCGGGTGTTATTATCAATAGGCGCTTTCATCACCAGCAAACACCTGCCAGACAGTAAGGAAGATGATTTTCAGGTCCAGGAACATAGACCAGTTTTCCATGTACCAGATGTCTGCCTTCACCCTTGCTTCCATGGCTTCATCTTCCTGGGTTTCACCACGCAACCCGTTTACCTGGGCCCAGCCGGTGATTCCAGGTTTCAGGAAATGACGCACCATAAATTCATCAATGAGGTCAGAGTATAATTTGGTATGCCTGAGCATATGAGGCCTGGGGCCTACCACAGACATATTTCCGGCCAGCACATTAAAGAACTGGGGCAGTTCATCCAGACTGGTCTTGCGGAGAAATGCACCCACCCTGGTAATCCGCCGATCGTCTTTGGTCGCCTGACGATGCCCTGCGTCGGCATTTACCTTCATGCTGCGGAACTTCAGACAATAAAATGGCTGGTTATTTTTACCAGACCTTAGCTGTTTGAAAAATACAGGGCCTTTGGACTCAAGCCTGATTAATACCGCAATGATCGGCATCAGCCAGCTCATGATGCAGACAATAATGAACAAAGAAAAAACGATATCAAATATTCTTTTAATAACCTGATTGCCATAATTTTCCAGTGGTTCCGCCCTTGGACTGATTACCGGAAAGTGCCCAAGCATCCGTACATTTACATTTTTCCGGAAATAGTCCTTTACATCGGGTACGATCTTGAACCGTATGACTTCTTTGTCCGCCTGCCGCATCAGCTGCTCAATTTTATGATAGGCCCTATCGGGCAAGGCACAATAGATCTCCTTAATCTTGTGCTGGCGGACATACCGGATACAATCCTGAACCTTCCCTAAAATATAGACTTCATCGTCGCCGATATCTTCCTTATCATCAAAAAAGCCGACCACACGAAATCCCATACTGGACTTGCTTTCCATGATCTTTTTAAGTTCCCTTCCGACTGGACCTGCCCCCACGATAACAACCCTTGTGTAGTCTACCAGTCTCGCCCGGTGTGAGCGCCTCACTAATAAGAAAACAATCTTTCCAACAAGCAATAAAGGGGTGAAAAGTATAAAGGTATAAAGTATGAGCCTATTGTAAATGGTAAACTCAGGAACATAGAAAACCAGTCCGCCAATAAAAAGTGCGAAGAACAAAAGCGAAGATAGCGTTTGCTTGATGGTCGGGATGGCGTCCTTCAAAAAGATGTCCTTATACAGGCATGCCACCTGGCTGATGTTAAACCAGAGGAAATTGACAAAAAGGACCTGGACCACGCTAACCTGCCGGACTTCCGATGCCGTCAGAAACAAGCTGGCCAGATAACCGCAAAGATTAAGCAGAGCCAGATCGGCCAAAATGCCAATCAGCCTGTAGTATGAACCATACTTTTCACTCGTAGAACTCGACAATCCCGTTTATATTTGGTTGATCAAAGATATCATATCTTTAAACAAAAAACCAACTGCGAAAAATCGCAGTTGGCTCATACATAACAGGAAGTCAATTAACAGGTCTTACATACCTATTGATTGCACTTTAAAGCCGATTGCCTTCAGTTTCTCCACATCCAGGATGTTCCGGCCATCGAATATTTTTGCAGGCTTCAGCATGCTGTCATAAATACGCTGCCAGTCATAATCCCTGAACTCATCCCATTCCGTCAGGACTGCAATGGCATGGGCATCCTTACAAGCCTCATAAGGATCGCTGAATACGGCAACATTTTCTTTATTCTCTTCAGCTGAACGGGTATGCAGATAGTTTAAATCACCATAGATCTGACCCTCTTCTACTTTAGGGTCATATACCCTGATTTGGGCCTGCTCATTTAACAGCTCATCAGCCACATAGATCGCTGCCGATTCACGGGTGTCATTCGTATCTTTCTTGAACGCCCATCCCAGGAAGGCTATTTTCTTACCAGAAACTGTGTTATACAGGCTCTTCACAATATTCAGCGCAAAACGCTTTTTCTGGTGATCGTTCATGATGATCACTTGCTCCCAATAGTCCGCTACTTCCTTTAATCCAAATGAACGGCTGATATACACCAGGTTCAGAATGTCTTTCTGGAAGCAGGAGCCGCCAAAACCAACAGAAGCTTTTAGGAATTTAGGGCCAATACGGCTATCGGTACCAATTGCTCTGGCCACTTCATTGACATTAGCTTCAGTTTTCTCACATAGCTCAGAAATCGCATTGATCGAAGATATCCTTTGCGCCAGGAAAGCGTTAGCGACCAGTTTGGAAAGCTCCGATGACCAAACGTTGGTCGTCAATATCCTTTCGCGCGGAATCCAGTTGGCATAAACATCTACCAAGGCCTGAATTGCTTCCTTTCCCTCTTCTGTTTCATCGCCACCGATCAGTACGCGATCCGGCTCAAACAGATCTTCTACGGCTGTACCCTCTGCCAGGAATTCCGGATTTGACAAAACCTGGAATTTTACTCCGTTGCCTGTGTTCTGCAGGATATCACGTACAGCTTCGGCTGTACGCACAGGTAACGTAGATTTTTCAACGATAATTTTATTTGATGTTGAGACCCGGGCGATTTGACGCGCACAAAGCTCTATCCATTTCAGATCTGCACCTTGGCCCTTACCAGCGCCATAGGTTTTAGTGGGCGTATTTACCGAAATAAACACCATGTCCGCTTCGGCGATCGCGTCGTCTACGTTCGTAGAGAAGAACAAGTTACGTCCTCTGGCTTCAGCTACGACATCACTTAGGCCAGGCTCATATACAGGGATGTTATTGACATCCGTATCGTTCCAGGCGGCAATTCGCGCCTCATTTAAATCGACCACTGTGACCTTGATGTGTGAACATTTTTTTGCAATCACAGCCATAGTAGGCCCACCGACATAACCGGCACCGATGCAGCAGATGCTTGAAATTCTTGTCATGTTTATATTCTGTCGTTAAGAAAATTCTGTTCCGTAAAGTTCTGTAACTTGATTTGGAACTTCTTTAAGTTGCTGTTCTTTATTTTTTGGATAAAAAATTCCTCTTTAATTGACCACAATATAACTATTTAATTGTTTAGCCAATAAGACTTCAAAATACAAATATTCAGATGAGAAAGAAATGCTCGTTAATCAGCTGAATTGCCATCAATAGGCATTTTCTTCGCCCCTAACCGCATTGATAATCGTCATAAAGATGATCCTTACATCGAGCATGCTCGTCCAGTTCTCCAAATAATAGATATCGTATTTCACCCTGTTTTCCATCGCCTCCTTCTCTTTTGTCTCACCACGATAGCCATTCACCTGAGCCCAGCCAGTGATACCAGGTTTCAGAAAGTGACGAACCATAAACTGACTGATGATCTCTTTATACTGTTCTGTATGCTTAAGCATATGTGGCCTTGGACCAACCACACTCATGTTGCCAATAAAAACATTGAAAAACTGAGGCATTTCGTCGAGGCTTGTCTTCCGCAAAAAGGCACCAATTTTAGTAATCCTTGCATCATTCTTCGTTGCCTGCTTGTCGTCACTATCCTTATTGACTGTCATGCTGCGAAACTTGTAGCACCAGAATGGCTCATCGTTACGCCCACTTCTCAACTGCTTGAACAATACCGGGCCGGGGCTTTGCAATTTGATCAGGAGGCCAATGATCGGATATAACCAGCTTAAAATAAAAACGATTACCAATGAACTAAACAGCACATCAAATACACGCTTCTTAAACCGGTTGCCCATTTCTTCCAAAGGCTCATGGCGCAATGTAATGATCGGAAACTCCCCCCCTAAGTAGCTCATTGTATACGGTGAAGCAAGCGTCCCCCCCAAATCAGGAATAAATTTTAACCGTACACACTGCCGGTCAGCTTCCGCAACTAATGCCTTTACTTCGCCCATCCTCTGCGGAGCAACCGCCACATATACATCCTTTACACCGCTTTCAGCAGCTTCCATAAGCCTTTTCGAAACCACTTCGGAGACGAAGCCTTCCTCATCGGAATAAATACTTTCATCATCTCCGACGAAACCATAGAAATCAAGACTTGCCTGCTTCTGCAGGTATACCGATATCCGGATGGCCGTATCGTTGGAACCCATTACCGCAACCTTTTTTGTTGCTTTGAACTTGTTAATGACGATATACTGAATAGAAGTGCCTACAAAGCGGTTGATAATAAACGCCACTGACAAAGAAAAATAAAATACAAGGAGAAAGGTCCTGGAAAACTGATCGTCACGGGCAAACATTAAATAAATAGCAAATAATACAAAATGAAGAATTACACTTCTCCAGGTACCCCTGTAAATGCGTTCCAGACGCCGGGCTCCATACGCAGTATACAAGCCAAAGACTGCTGTACTTAACATCCAGATCAAGTTGCAAACAATAATGTAATTCCTATCAATTTCGATTTCCCCCGATGCGGTTCTGCCTAATTCAGCCGTCACATAATAAGCCATGAAATAAACCAAGTTCAGCATGATTATATCTGTGACCGGAAGGATATAACGTAATAAATAGATGTAGCGAGTTTGAATGGCCATGAGATACTGCTTAGGACAAAAATAAAATGAATTCCCTGTTCATTTCATTCATTTTACACGTGCAATTTACTCAAAAATCAATCCATTCAAAAGACAAATGCTGTACTTTAAGAAAAAAGTGTATAAATAACACGAAGGTTCGGCAATTTCCTGATTTCTGACAGAGTTTTTAATGACCATATTATCAAATATTAAATTAAAAGTCTCTGATTCTCATAGAGAAGCATCTATTAAAAATACTTTCTATAGACAATCGGCGATATGATTAAAATATAATACAACACTGTATTACATTTAGAACAAATCAATCAAAAAACACGGAATTCAGCAGGTAACTTGTACACTTTTGTAAACAACAACCCTCAGTTGTAACTAAAAATATTTTTCTGTTTTATTTGCAAGTAACACCTTTTTAACATTAAATTAGGATTAACGAGAACAACTAACCAAATAATCTGAGCAAATGGAAATCCTATTTTTAACACTTATCATATTATACATCGTTTTTTGGGTATGGGCCTATTTCGATGCCAAACGTGCTATTGTACTTGAGGACGAAATCAAATAACATCTGAAGTAGTACTCACCGGACTCAATTATAATTTATGCGCTGAACAGCCTCTTCCAGCAACTCGTTGGAAAATACAATTGCCCCTGAACTGTTCAAATGATAATTATCCTTAAATAAACTCCGACTCGAATATTTATTATTATTACAAAAGCTAATAAAGCTCGTATGCAAATATTTGTTTGCAAGCGATTTGCAAATGCTATCTGTTACATTATTTAAGACCTTACCATACACAGGAGAAGTTACAAGAAGGCTCGGAATGTCCTTGTTTTCAAGCATTGTTAAAACTTCTTCAAGTAATTCGATCTTTATACTTTTTATATCTGCAGAGCGCTCTGTAATCAAAGCAGGTCCTCCTTTGTAGCTACCCTGTAGTGGAAGATAACCACTTATAACTGACAATTCTCTTTTTTGATCCAAACCAAGTAGGAGCGCTCCAAACTGAGAATTATAGGGGTAAATACCAGACATCAACTTGAGACGTTCAGACTTGCCGTTGTAGGAAATGAACCTTTGAAAAACCGGATTAGTATGGTATGGCAATAAAATATTCAGCTTACCAACTTCACTTGTTGTAAACTCAGTTGGGTTTATATCAATGATCACCAGTTTGGGTTTATACCTATTTACTACTGCTGTAATCATAGCACAGCTATAAACCAGGCCCTGAGCATCTTGCCCGCAATTATAAAAGCTGGCATCAAGCCTCTTTCCGAGAATATCCGGATTGTAGTGATGGCTGGCCCGGGAAGAACCAAATACCAGAACTTCCTCCTTACAACTTTTGATGATGTAATTGGCCCGATAAAACATTCCGCTACGCTGCCGACTAAGCAGATAATCAAAAGAATGGCCCAGAAGCGTATCCAGTAAAAACAGAATGGCTAGCATTGAACCAAACACTTTTGTAAACTTCCAAATCTGATTATTATTGCCTGGCCCTTTCATTTATCTAAAATTGGAAATAAATGAACTGACTGTTGTCAAGCACCCCGAACAGCATGATGATTAAAACAATACCTATATAAGAAAGCCGTCTTATCGTCACCTGATGCACACTAAAAAATCCACCGAACCACTTCAGCTTAAATTCCTGAACAAACTCTGAAGCCAATAGCAGACCCAAAAACAGGATACCATACAAAAGCGTCTTGTTGTCTCCCAAAAACGGTGCACCATGTTGGGTGAATATCTTATTCAAAATGGACACTCCTGCAGAAGCAGATTCAGCGCGAAAAAACACCCAGGATATGTTTATCAACAAAAAAGTCAATACGATACCATATACCTTCCGCCCTGGTTTTCCAAGCACCCGTTCGATGACAAGATACAAACCATTTAGCGCCCCCCAAATTACAAATGTCCAATTGGCTCCATGCCAGAGACCGCTTAAGCAAAAAGTGATCAGGATATTTAATGAAACCCTGTAGCCACTTGTTCTATTACCCCCGAGCGGTATATATACATAATCCCTGAACCAGGTAGAAAGCGAAATATGCCAGCGCTTCCAGAATTCAGATACAGACCGGGCAAAATATGGCCTGTTGAAATTTGTCATCAACTTGAATCCCATCACCCTTGCTGCACCGATCGCGATGTCTGAGTAACCGGAGAAGTCACAATAGATCTGAAAAGCAAAGAGAATCGTCGCTACAGCCAGCGAGATACCGTTGTGCTGGTCATGATTGGTGTAGACACTATCCACATATAAGGCCAGCCTATCGGCAACGACCAGTTTCTTGAAAAAGCCAAAAACCATCAATTTCAGCCCTTGAGTTACATTGGCGTACTCAAACCGATGTCGCTCGCGAAATTGATGGAGAATATTTTGCGGCCTTTCTATTGGGCCTGCAACAAGCTGGGGATAAAACATTACATATAGTGCATAAATCCCAAAATGTCTTTCAGCGGTCTGATTTCCGCGGTAGACTTCAATCACATAACTGAGACTTTGGAAGGTATGAAAAGACAAACCAATTGGTAAGATCAGCGACATTGCCTTTGGGGTATATTCCAAGCCAAAAGAATGCGCAACCGAGATAAGACTATCGTTGATGAAATTGTAATATTTAAATACTGCTAGAATGGCAACAGTTGACAAGATGCTGAACAATAACCACGCTTTCTTTATCCCGCCTTTAGCTCGCTCCATAAATATCCCCGCAGCGTAGTCTATTATGATTGTAGCTGCCAGAACAAATAAATATGCCGGCACAAAAAAACAATAGAATACACAACTAAATATTAGCAAATGAATCCACCTCAATCTAAACGGAAGCAAAAAATAAATTATAGTGACAACAGGGAAAAATACAAGAAATTCAAATGAGTTGAACAGCATTAAAGATATTTCTACAATCAGCTAAACTCGGAAAATTATAACTATCCAACAACTAAATTAAGTAGATGGACATAACATTGAATAAGTGATTGAAGATTAATCTCAAACGAGGAACAAAAACATAGTGTAAAATATACACCAATTAGACTTTTTGCTATATTTGCCAAAAAGGTTCTTTCAAAAACAGTCGGTTAAACATAATTTCATGAATAAACTAAACACTGTTATCGCCATCGACGGCTTCTCATCGTGCGGCAAAAGCACTCTCGCCAAACAATTGGCTAAGGCTTTGCGGTTTGCATACATTGATAGCGGCGCGATGTACCGTGCAGTAACCTATCACCTGATTGCCAATGAGATAGATCTGACTGATCTTGAAGCTGTTGACGAAAACATTAAACTGATAAACATTGAATTCAAGTACATAAATAATGAAAACTGCATTTTTCTGAATGGCTTAGACGTTTCGGACGAAATTCGAAAAATGTATGTTTCCGAAAAGGTAAGCAAAGTGAGCCCGATACGGAGCGTTAGGAAGGCTATGGTAAGAGTTCAGCAATCTTTGGGTGAGACCTGTGACATCGTGATGGATGGAAGAGATATTGGCACCCAGGTTTTCCCATATGCGACAGTTAAACTATTCATGACTGCAGATCCTAAAATCAGGGCGGAGCGCAGACATGCAGAATTACTTTCCAAAAACGAGCTTGTAACCTTGGAGGAAATAATGACTAATCTTGCCCAACGGGATTACGATGATACAACACGTGAGGAAAGTCCGCTGATTTGTGCCACTGATGCGATTGTCATAGATAACACGCATCTTTCCATGGCGCAACAGTTCGATCTGGCGATGGAAATAATTGAAACAAATCGAAAAAAAGCACCAGATAAGCGGCCAACATCATAGCAAATGGATATATTTGCTCAAATCCTGATTGATCGGACGTCTGATTTATTAATAATTATTTGAAAACACCTACAAATATCGTTACATACCTTTATTATTTTCACAATTTAATCCAATAATTATATAACTCAATGAAAAAAGCTCTAATCACTGGTATTACAGGCCAAGACGGCTCCTATCTGGCCGATCTTCTATTAAAAAAAGGTTATGAAGTGCATGGCATTAAGCGTCGCAGCTCATTGTTCAACACAGATCGTATCGATCATCTCTATCAGGATCCACATGAAAATAATGTTCGATTTGTACTGCATTACGGTGATTTGAGCGATTCCACAAACCTAATCCGCATTATCCAACAAGTTCAACCTGATGAAATTTATAATTTGGGCGCAATGAGCCACGTTCATGTGAGTTTTGAAACACCTGAATATACTGCAAATGCAGACGGTATTGGTACATTAAGAATATTGGAAGCAATTCGTATTCTGGGACTTGTCGAAAAAACCAAAGTATACCAGGCCTCAACTTCAGAGCTTTATGGATTGGTTCAAGCAGTGCCGCAGTCTGAAACCACTCCCTTTTATCCCAGGTCACCGTATGCAGTAGCTAAGATGTATGCCTACTGGATCACAGTAAACTATCGCGAAGCCTACGGAATTTACGCCTGCAACGGTATTCTTTTCAACCATGAAAGTCCACTGCGCGGAGAGACTTTTGTAACACGTAAGATCACAAGAGGCACTGCAAAAATCGTTTTAGGCCTTCAGGACAAGTTATACATGGGTAACCTTGACGCAAAGCGGGATTGGGGCCATGCTAAAGACTATGTGGAAGCGATGTGGCTGATCCTGCAACAAGAAAAACCGGAGGACTTCGTTATTGCAACTGGCGTAACGACAACCGTTCGTGATTTTATCAAAATGGCATTTGGTGAAGTTGGCGTTGAACTGGAATTCAAAGGGGAGGGTGTTGATGAAAAAGGTTATGTAAAAGCCTGCAACAATCCGGAATTCCAAGTTGAAATTGGCAAAGAAGTGGTAGCTGTTGATCCACGTTATTTCCGGCCAACTGAAGTTGACCTGCTGATCGGCGATCCAAGCAAGTGTAAAGAAAAATTAAACTGGACACCTAAATATGACTTAGCAGGACTGGTTAATGATATGATGAGCTCTGATGTAAAGCACTTCCAGAAAGAAAAGATGCTGAAAGATGCAGGCTACGCTGTTAAAAACCAATACGAATAAGCTCATGCTTCCGAAAAAGAGAATTATTTCAATTGACATATCTAATGGCACATACGAGCAATTCGTAAGTGCCATTATGACATATGCCAAAAATAAACAATCCTCTTACGTTTGCGTAGCCAATGTACATATGTGCATAGAAGCTACAGAGTCGGCAGAATTCCGGCAAATCGTTAACAATGCTGATTTGGTTACCCCCGACGGCATGCCTTTAGCGCAAAGTTTTAAATGGCTCTATAGGACACACCAGGAGCGGGTAGATGGAATGAGTCTATTGCCCAGGCTACTGGCAGAAGCCGAATCACAAAAACTGACTGTTTACTTCTACGGAGGTACACAAGCTACTCTGAATGCAACTTCCGAATACCTTAAAATGCGCTATCCGAATTTGAAGGTCGCCGGCATGTATTCTCCTCCCTTTAGACCCCTGATGGCAGAAGAAAAGGAAGCTATCACCGAAATGATCGCTGCTTCAGGATCCCACCTCGTTTTTGTCGTTTTGGGGTGTCCAAAGCAAGAAAGGTGGATGGCAGAAATGAAAGGCGCTATTCCTTCTGTTATGCTAGGAATCGGCGGTGCGCTTCCGGTACTTGTTGGGCAACAAAAGAGAGCTCCCGAGTGGATGCAAAAAAACAGCCTGGAATGGCTTTATCGATTGGCCCAGGAGCCCACGCGGCTATTTAAACGGTATCTTGTTACAAACAGTAAATTCATTTATTTGATCATCAAAGAAAAATTACGCAAACAATAAAATCATGGAGACATCCTCAAAAATATATGTTGCCGGCCATAAGGGTATGGTCGGCTCTGCAATTGTAAGAAAGTTACAAGCAGAAGGATTTGAAAATATAATTACCCGCACATCGAAAGAACTCGACCTAACCAACCAACAGGCGGTGAATGCTTTCTTTGCATCTGAAAAGCCTGATTTCGTTTTTCTTGCGGCAGCAAAGGTCGGTGGGATTATGGCCAACAACACATTTCGGGGTCAGTTCCTTTACGAAAACCTGATGATACAGAATAATGTGATCCATGCCGCTTACATTAACAATGTCACTAAACTGATGTTCCTGGGATCTTCATGCATTTATCCTAAACTGGCGCCACAACCACTAAAGGAAGACTATCTCCTGACCGGAGAATTGGAGCCCACAAATGAACCTTATGCTATTGCAAAGATAGCTGGTATAAAAATGTGTGATGCATATCGCTCACAATATGGCTGTAATTACATTTCAGTGATGCCTACCAACCTTTATGGACCAAACGACAATTATGATCTAAACAACTCACACGTATTACCCGCTTTGATCAGAAAAGTAATTACTGCAAAAAATAACAACGAGCCATCAGTTACCATATGGGGCACTGGTACTCCGAAACGTGAATTCCTATACGTTGATGATCTTGCAGATGCATGCTTTTACCTTATGCAAACCTATGATCAGCCGGGCCTCGTGAACATAGGTGTTGGAGAAGACGTTTCTATCCTCGAACTGGCACAATTGATTACCAGGGTGGTGGGCTATACTGGGGAGATCATTACCGACACTTCAAAACCTGACGGCACTCCGAGGAAGCTTATGGATGTTAGCAAGTTACATGCTCAGGGCTGGAAAGCAAAAGTCTCTCTGCAGGAAGGGATAACAAGAGTATTTCAAGATGTTAAAGACTTAAATTGGAACTGATCCAGATGACAAACCCGAACAATTACGTACTGATTATGGCTGGCGGAGTTGGCAGCCGATTCTGGCCTAAAAGCCGTAACAATTATCCAAAACAGTTTTTAGATATTTTAGGTATCGGCAAGTCTCTCCTTCAGTTAACTTACGATCGCTTCTTGAAGTTATGTCCTGCTGAGAATATCTTCATAGTAACAAATGCACAATATGAAAAAATAATCCTGCAGCAACTGGATGGTATATCCGCATCCCAGCTGATCTGTGAACCCAGTAGAAATAACACAGCGCCTTGTATTGCGTACGCTTCATTCAAGCTCCACGGATTGAATCCTGAAGCGAACGTGGTCGTAGCTCCCTCTGATCACTTCATTTTATACCAGGATACCTTTATAGAAAAGGTTGAGCAGGCTTTGAAATTCACAGATAAAAATGAAGCATTAGTTACTTTAGGCATTACCCCCACACGACCTGATACTGGATATGGATATATTAAATATGAAAATGAAGCGCAGAATGGTGTTCACAAAGTTATCCAATTTAAGGAGAAACCTACCTTAGCCAAGGCAAAGGAATTCTTGGCAGAAGGCAATTATGTATGGAATGCGGGAATTTTCATTTGGAAAGTACGTTCTCTAATAAGTGCCTTGGAAAAACATTGTACCATAATTCATACCTTATTTGAAAAAGGAAGTTCGGTATATAACACTGACCAGGAGCGCGCTTTCATAGATAAATATTATCCGACTTCACCGAATATTTCTATCGACTATGCAATTATGGAACAAGCGGATAATGTGTACACCATACCTGCGGAATTCGGCTGGTCAGACCTGGGCACCTGGGCATCTTTATATGAGGCTGCTCCTAAAAACACCGATAATAATGTGGTCGCTTCCAAACAGATCAGCCTTAAAGACACTACAAATTCTATTATTCATATCAACAACGATAAACTTGCGGTAATAAGAGGATTAGACAATTTTATTGTGGTCGATGAGGGTAATGCCTTGTTGATCTATCCAAAAAGTCAGGAACAAGAGATTAAAGAGGTAGTGAAAGAAATGAGTGCGGCCTATGGAGACGGATTTATTTAAACATAACCTTTAGAAAGGCTTTTCTTACGATGTCCTATGAAAATTTATTTTAATTCAAAAAACGGGCTAAAAAAGCTGCTGATATTTGTAATATCAGCAGCTTTTTTATTTGTTGACGCAAGAGGTCAGCTAGCAAGTGGCTATAATGCAGAAATAGAAGTGCAAGCTATTGGTACTACAAATAGTACAGTTCCATTTTGGATGCGCTCTAACCAATTTGGTTCCATTCCGCTATCGGGAATATCGGGAACAGCCATCGGCCGGATTTCGAAAGACTATGAACTCGCTAACGGTGATAAAAATGAGGGGAACCCGAGATTAATGGATTGGGCATTCGCTATTGAAGGACGGGCAAATGGAGGGAACAACGCTAATTTGCAACTTATCGAAGCATATTTGAAAGCCAAACTGTCTATATTTCAAATAAAGGCTGGGCGTTCCAGGGATATAATGGGTTTGAACGGAGATACCACATTAAGTTCGGGAAATTTCGCGGTATCTGGCAATGCATTAGGTGTTCCTAAAATTGAATTATCCATTCCAGAATATTGGAAGTTGCCTATCCTTAACGAATTAATTTCAATAAAAGGCACCTTTTCACATGGATGGATCGGGCACAGACAAGTTGCCGACACCCTTGGTAGACTCGAGAACTCAGAAATCATAATCTCGATCAAAAAAAGGCCGTATACCTATTTCCACCAGAAATCGCTGTACGGTCGCATTGGCAGAGAGGACTGGAAGTTAAAACTTTACGGTGGTTTCAGCCATCAGGTATTTTGGGGTAGCGAAAAAGAGATTTATGGTCCGGATCGGTTTGGTCTCAATGGCTTTGAAACGTTTTGGTATGTCGTGTCCGGTAGCGCATACGGGGGAAAAAATTCGAGTATCGAACGGTCGAAGATTGGAAATCAGCTTGGATCAATAGATGTGGGGCTAGAATACGACTTTGGAACCATCACCGCAAAACTATACAGACAAAATTTTTATGATGTTGGCGCGTTGTCCAAACTAGCTAACATCGCTGACGGTTTAAATGGATTTACCCTTCGAAACAATAAGATTGAGACAAGTCCGAACGCAGGATTTCAATGGAAAAAGATTTTAGTAGAGTTCTTTTACAGTAAGAACCAAGCCGGTTACCCATGGTCCAAGCCAACAGCGTCCGGCGATGAGGATTACTACAACAATTACTATTACTTGCAAGGTTGGTCCTATATGGATCTGGCGTTGGGAAATCCTTTCATTACATTACAAGAAGATGCCAAAGCTGGCCAAGCGACTGCAAAGGAGACTCATTTTATTAATAACCGGGTGTCGGCAATTCATCTGGGATTTTCAAGTGCATATAAAGGATGGGTACTGACATCTAAGCTATCCTTTTCAAGGAACTATGGCACTTTTCGAACCAGCCGTTATGGCCATTCTACCGGACCAGATAGATTTCCAAACAGAGGAGAAATCTTCAGGCCAGTCAATCAGACATCCTTTTACCTCGACGGGTTAAAGAGGCTAAATAAAAATAATATTTATTGTGGATTTACCGTGGCGATTGATCGTGGCGATCTGCTCAACAATAGTTCTGCTTTATCCATACGACTAAATAAAAAGTTCTAGCGGAAAAACTTAAGGCAAACCGGTTGATGACTGACTTTGAAATCCATCTCACTATCTTTCAAAAGGCCGGTATGACAGTCAATGTCGAATAAGCGCAAATTACCGGAATACTGATTTGCCACCCACAAATACCGGCCCGTTGGGTCGATAACAAAATTTCTCGGCCCGGCTCCATGAGTATAGTACCGCTCGACAAAATGTAAGCTTCCAGTGTTAGTATCAAATGAAAACACAACTATTTCGTTAGCATCACCCCTATTTGAAGCGTATAGAAAGCGGCCATCGTTTGAAAAATGCAAATCAGCGGCACTGACATCGCCTTGAAAATCTTCATGAACCAAGCTAACACACTGGCAATAGCGTAAACTTCCACTATCCCACTTCAAAACGGTTAGCGTTCCATTGAGCTCTCCAAGAACAACCAGATAACGCTGATCCGGTGAAAATGCAAGATGCCTTGGCCCTGTACCTGAATTAAACTTATACACGTAGAAAGGGGGGGTGTTTAAAGGTCTTGTTTCCTGCGAGTTGTAGCAATAGACACTTAGTGTATCAGAACCCAAATCAGTTACTAACAGATACTGCTGTTTTGGGCAAAGTATAGCAGCATGCATGTGACTCCCAGTGCCTTCAGACCAGATAACCTGACTCATCCCGGTAAAAAGGCCGTCAACTGTAAGCCCAGCTACGCATAAAGATCCGCCACTATAGTTGGCTATGAATACATTTTTACTGTTAATGTCGGTACTGATATAACATGGGTCAGATCCACCACATTTTACAGTATCTAAAATTCTCAACTTGTTTGTCTCATTATCTATTTGTACTGCCGTTATAGAATCGTTAGGCGTGTGATTTTCATTAACAGCATATACTATCGATTCATCAGCATTGAAACAAAAATAAGATGCATTGCTAATCTCCAATAGATCAAGCACCTCTAAGGTTCTTGTGACGCTATTTGCCGTACATAATTGTAATCCGGATCGGTTGGCTTCGTCGGTGTAACTACCGATCAACATTCTTTGGTACATAAATCACATTAACAATCCTAAACCTTTAAACTTTTATTATCTATAGATGTAGAAGTTTGACAGTATTCGTACAAATATCACTTTTTAGGTCAAACGTACCAGAATACTTATTTTAACTCAATAACATCAATATCTTACGCCCTTCCGGCTAATATTTCCCAACTTTAAGACAAGCCTTGATATAACGTCTTGCAAATCTAAGATGAATAGATACTACATTGAACACAAGGTATATTATCCATTTCTTTTTGTAAACGATTTTAGCCCTTCTATATAATGTAGGAATATAATTTTCCGATCTTAAAGAATTGAGGCTGCGAAAAAATTCAGTAGCGCTAATTTTAGAATTGACCTGTCCAATACCTGATGCTGTCTGATCAGTATAAACAATCGCATTAAGGTTCAGAAAGATACGAAAACCCTGTTCTTTAGCCCGTCTTGAAAATTCCTGGTCACCGTGATACTGAGGTAATTTTTCCGCATTGTATAAGCCAACTTTCCTAAAGACCTTTATGGGAATTAAAACTCCCTTACCCGAAACCGAGTCTACTTCAAAAATCCGTTCCTTAAGATTTGTAACATCCTGTCCCCAAGGAAATAATAACCCATGATATAAGGAAAATGGCCACTTGTTGCGCTGAACAAATGCTGTTCCTTCAATTTTTACTGTATCATTAGCAAAATAATTCCCACAAGCAACGAGAGAATCTTGATGTGAGTCTGCAAATTCACTAATAATACTTAAACATGAATCTTCAAGCTCAGTATCATTATTTAACGTAAAAATAAAATCGTCGGGTTCACAAACTGAAAGCACATATTTAACACATTCATTAGTAGCTCCAGACCACCACAGATTTCCATTACCTTTGAGCACTATAACTTCAGGGAAGTCTGTTGCCAGAATGTTGGAAGTACCATCTGTAGAGCCGTCATCACAGATTACAATTTTATATTTTTTGTAAGATTGCCTCCTAATGCTTTGGATACACTTAATAGTAAAGGCAATTCTATTAAAAACAGGTATGCAAATATAAATCATATTAATTATTGTGAGATCGGGTATTGACCTCTCGCGAATGGAGGGCCGGAATAAAAGATCGTGTCAAAGCGTAATACACTTTCCCTTGCGCTTCCCCAAATTCCAACAAGTCATTAACTGTTTTACAGTGTTGCTCGTAATAATCGGAATAGTCCCTGTCGCGAAAAAAAGAAGGATGTGACTCGAATGTCGAATTCATCAGATCATTAAATTGTGCGGTTTTACTATGTGTCCAGAAGTACTTTTCTCCCTTACTCCTCCCATCAGCCCCAAATATTGATATTTTATTGGCAAATGAAGATGCTATTGGTATTAGCAAATTGGTCAAAATGTTACCATTATCTTTAACATAAATCTCCTCAGACGTTGGAAAATGGAAACTGGTATTCCGATATTCAATGCCAATAAAATATTGAGATAAGTCTTCAGCGCGGTTCAAAATTAATGGTAAAGTGCTAATGGGGACAAATACGAAACACTTGTATTTTCTAACTACTTTGAAGACGCAGTCCCTGAAACTCTCAGCGTACAGACTCGGTCCAAAATGAAAAACTGGATCAGCAAAAACTAAAATATCTGGCCCACCTATATATGTTAAAAAATCATCATTTTTAACGATGCTATTACATATCAGTTTTAGATCATAGGTTTCAAAATTATAGTCCTTATAAGCATCGAATGAGGGTCCTGTCACAAAGCAAACAGCATTCTCTCTACCCATTATACGCTGTTGTAGCACAGAAAAATTTCGCTTAGTAACTTCTTTATAGTATGATTTAGACTCCTTGTTCATCGAATTGTGACAAAGATTTTGCCATGCAATAGATTCTACATATGAAAAAAAATAAGGATCGGTTATCTCAATCTTACCAATATTCTTTAGTATGGCCAACTTAAATATGTACCTAAATTTCGTCAATACTATAATCGACGCGCTACTAAAGAGCATATTGTCATTTACTGAATGTTCAAGTCTGACACTGAATCCACTAGCTCGATACTTATCCGATAGATAATTTGATTTTTCAATATATTCAAAGTTATCTGATGAAACCAATACTGCGTTCGCCAGCACTTTTTCATCAGGCAAAAACCAGCTAATCTTCTTTATAAGATCTGAATACTCCTGCTGAGAGGTTGCTTTATAAAATACGATCGGACCATATTCACTTTGAGTTGTAAATAACTTCTTGATAACCCTAAAGATAAGATATACTAGCCTCCTAAGGAAAATGCTAAAGAAATCTCTCTTACCGAACGCGTGCTGATTTGCCATATTTAAATGTTGTATTGACTTTCGTTATTAAAAAGAAAAACAGAATTATAAAATAGATAGAATCTAAATAATAAAATCCAAAAAATGATTCGGTCACTGAAATTAAGATAAAGTAAACTAAAAAACCGAGATATAAAATTATCAATTGCCGCCTTGATGACCAATAATTCGCACACGTTTTAATTGTCGATCCTATAAACCATAACAGTATAAATAATAGAATATAGCCATAATCGAAAATAATTGAAAATACGGAATTATGGGGATGTACCATTATGCTATTAGATGATAACCCGAAAATATGGGCCCAATAGAAGGATACTCCAGACGCATAGTGACCAAATAGACCATATCCTACCAAATGTATAAGCTTGAAATTTAAAAGCTCCTTCAGCGAAAGCAGCCATATTACGAATCTGGAATTTCCGGTTGCGAAATCTTCTGATGATCTCGAAAAGTCAGAAAATAAAGGTATCGCTGCCAGCATCGGTAATAAAACCGAAATTAACAATGGTCCTAACAGCCATGCCCATGTAATGAATCTTAACTTTTTAATCTCTTTCCATCTACTTATCCAAAATAATAACGCTGTAATTATAATCGGATACACAACTGCAGACCTAGAATCAGTCAAAAATAGCGTCAAAAGCGACGAGGCAATAAAGGCAACACCGATGAGATTCCTTTGTTTCATTACGAAGAAGTAAACCAATTGAATAGTCAACACTCCACCGACGAGCGTCCCATAGCTGTTAATTCCGTTAGTAAAAGGAAATTTTACTCTTGGATAGTTAATACCGAAATATGATAAGGTAACCGAGTTACCAATGTCAATACCTTCTTCGTCTGTACCTTTGAACCCAATGGACCAAAAAATAAGGTTGGTCAATATAAACAGGAAAAATGGAGAAATTATTATATAGTAATATACGTCAAACCGATCTTTAAACCGCTGATCGATATACCTGAAAACTTGGTGACACGCTGTAGCGAAGAACACAAATGAGAAGAAGTTAAGATAACGAGTATTCGCGCCGACAGCGGGATTGTTATCTCGAAGCGTCGCTATCGACACAATTGAAATTAATAAAAACAATAAATTCGCACTAGTACTGTGCATATATGACCTTCGGCGCCCAATTGCTTGATTTTTGAAATGATACTTTATCGTCAACCAAATGAGTAAAATAATTGGTAAAAGCTTCGTTAATGGGGTATTTACAAACCGTTCCATATATAAAAACAGCAGCAAAAAGGTGATGATTACATCCAAGAAGTTCGCAAGTACAGTTTTCAATACTATTGTAATTTATGTCATAATGTAATTCATATTAAATCAGTCTTGTTGTTGAACTTAGCTTTTATCCAACGCTTTACATATCCGCCAACTATTTTCTTCGCATCTATCAAGGTAAAATAATAACTGTATATACCGGTCTTTGTCAATTTATTGTATTTATAAAACGTCTTAAGATTACAATCAGAATATTTATCAGATAATCTTTTTAAAAAATTTCTAAGACTATATACGTTTTCATATTTAGTGCGCGATGTCAAGTCAACGTAAGAAAGAAGATATGGTTTCTTAGTAAAATACTGATTTACTTTGCTTCGATATGCCCTATTTGCGTACTCAGAATCTCCAAGATACTGAGGAAAGGTTTTAAAGTCCAATTCTCCAATTAACTCAAATACAGCTTTAGAAAGAACCATTCCTCGGCCATGGTTATGATTTACGGGAGCGTAACTTAAATTAGATTTAAAATCATCCAAGGTCAACCTCCTTTCAAAAAACGGATTTTTAAAATCTTTTATCGTCCCAAGATCTGAAAAAAGACCATTAGTAATATCACGAGATCCACAGTTGAACATAAAATATTCACCATTCAAAAACCTTAATTGACTAATAACTTCTAAAAGGTCTTGAAAAAAAAATTCATAGAGCTCCACATCATCATTCAAAGAAAGGACATAATCAACATCGTATGTGCGAAAGCAAACTTTCATTCCTTCATTGAAGCATTTAGTCCACCACCAATTGCCATCTGTAGTGATTAAGGTAATATTTGGGAATTGCTTACCTCGTGCATTAACTATGTCAACAGTGTTATCCGTCGACTGATCATTAACAACGACTACATGATAATCAAAATGATCTATGGAAAAGTCTTGTATCTGAGCAAGCAGCCTATCTAAATAAGCAACACGATTAAAAGTTGGAATTACAATACCTAATTTGATCATACATTATTTAAAAATTCCTCAAGATTGATTCTATCATAAGTTTCAAGATATCCACCATCTGTGGCATTATAAATTTTTCTGCCGTGAGAAGTGAAAGCATTTCTAGCCAGAGCATAGCTATATTCACTTTGAGGTAAATCGGGAAGTTGCCATAACTGCCCACCAGAAAAATATCTGCTGTCAAAATGATTTTCATCTACATTTCCTGAAGATACCAAGCTATTTTCAGCGCCTTTGCTACTAAAGTAATGATCACATCCAACTAACGCTACCTCACTAAATCCCATATGAAAAGCTAATTCCATTGCTACAAATGTGACCGTGCCTCCTTGATTGATACTAATCGTACAATCTCTAACAAACGATTTTATAGGGGCCGAATGAAGGAATGTAACATTTTTTCTTCCCTTAATGATTTTATGAGCCTTCGAATCTAAGAAAAGAGGCAAGTCTGTGGAATTATAAAAATCTCTATTTTGATCAATTACGTGACTATTGACGGCCACAATTGCACTCGGACGAAAGTCACTTCTGTCAAATAGTAAATTCACCTTGTTCAGCCCAAAAGTAAATACATTCTTTAGCGAATCAAAATCAACTTTATTTAGACTAGGACCATTACACATAATCACAGCCTTTTGCCCAGAATATTGATTTCGAAGGTTTTTTAGTTTTCGTCTAGAATCGCCAGCTAACCCACTTAAATCCCACTTTAAGCGATCCAAGATGATTCGATAAGCAAACCCGTATGGGTTCAAGTGCTCATTTGAATTAAGAAGTGGATTTTCATTCTTTCCCATCTTATAAAAATTTAAGGTAAAAAACAAGATATAATATCATTAAGGTCACCGGTATTAAAGATGCTCTTTTCTCGAAGTCCCAAAAGTTGACGTCTAAGCTTTTTATAGAATGAATTGTGGCATACCAGCTATAAAACCCTAAATATCCGATTAGTAAACCAACGGGAATAGCATATACTCCTATTAACTTGCTTAGAAGTAATGCGGAAATTATATATAATAATCCCGAGACGCCATCAGCAATATGAGATATTACATGGTTGGTCGAAAGATAGACCTGCATATGCATTGCACCATAACGATGTATAAAAAAGGCTAAGCCGATTAGCATCCAGAGTGGTTGACTTACAAAAGGCACCTCACTATGGATAGTTGAAAGTATAAAATCTGAAAAAACACCGACAAAAATAAAACCTAGAACGTACACAATATGGCTTATAAACATTCCTCGTTTCACTGTTCTGATTAGGGTTGACAAATCATTGGATACCCTTAACCTCGCCAAAATAGGAAGTTTACTATAAAACGGTGCCATTGAAATATCCTTGATTTGATTTATTATACGTATAGCTAACAAATATGAAGCGACAGCGGATGCGCCACCTACTTGTGCATATACCAACCCGGATAAATTCGTCAGTCCAACTGACATGAAGTTTGATATACCACTTCTCCAGGCTTGAGGCCAGATTTTGTTAAATATTGTGCGGTTGAAAGGTCTACTTACGGAAACTAGGTTAAAAAAACCATTGTTTACTCTTTTGCAAAGATACCAATCTCTAAACGTAACTAACAGCGCCCAAAATTGATTAACTAGTACTAGATTCAACAATGAAGGCGAGATAATTAATACTAACAAGCTTGATAATATACTACCTACAGAAGTGATAGTTTCAACTCTTCTTACTAAGGCAATTTTATATAAACCTTCTAAAAAATTCAGATAGATTTTACCATAGAAGCTTATACAAGAAACCAATAAAACAACCCCCCAGCTCATCCATGACTGTCCAGTACTTGAAGCGTTCTTTATAGGGCCTGCCATAGCCCATGTACCAAAACTACTTCCCAATATTAAAACTAATATTGTCAACCAAGTATATATAACTTGCATTGTAGATACTAGTTCAGTAAGCAAAGGGATGTTAGGTTCTTCTGATAGAATCTCCGTTGATTTCTTGTTGACAAATGTACCAATATCTTTAGCCCCGCCGTAGGCAAATGAAATTACTCTTGAAAATGTTTGTCGAAATCCTAAGTCTGCGAGATTTTGTAGAGATATTATTGTCGAAAACAAATACCATAATACTATATCTCCAGGGGCAAACTTCCTTAACACCAATGGTAGTACAGCGAATAGGGAAAGCGCCCTGGTCGAATAGCTTAACCAAGTCATTAGCGTGGGAGAGTCCCAAAGTCGCTTAATCATAAGGCGTATCCTTTCATGTCAACTTCAATAAAATCAAGTCCCCTTCGTAGGTGACCATTGAACCTTGCATCTTCTTTGTAGTATTTTTAAATATATCTGAGTTCTGGTTGACTAATTGACTTGGAACAGTGACCTTAATTTTCGATACATTAGACTGCAAATCAATCACAGCAAGCAGATATAATGAACCGTCAGCAAGATGATAACAACGAATACGTGTATTAGCCTCTGCAACGATTCCAAGAGAAGAATTTGAAACATTAGTTGCACCATTCAATAAATCCCTGGTTGACTTCACAAATTTTACAATTGGAATCATCCGATCACTATTTATAAAGAATCGCTTGACATCCATAGTACTTTCGCTAACCAAGAAAGTGTCCCATGGAATTAAAGCCTCAACATTATTAAAATATGAGTAAAGATAAAAACCTAGTGTTTTTCCTTCATTCCTTGACGCGTAAGAAAATATCTGTCTTTTCTTCAACAGATTACTATTCTTTATTGCAGTGTCTACCTGGTCATAATTAGCAGAACTTTCAGCAAATTCAGCTATTCCAGCATCAAAAACTTTATAGATATCGGTCCATTGACCACCAAAATTATTTGTTAATAGAACAACGTTAGCAGAGTAGGTCTTCAACGCCTCCTTCCATTTTTTAAGAAAGGCAATAACAGACTCTCTCTGAAATTCTTTGAAATATTTAAAATATTTATCATTTGATTGGTTTAAACTCAACTTGAAATCACGATAATCAAACCCCCTCTTAAATGAAACCCCTCTTTTAACTAAAAATAGATTAAATGCCCTTAAACAGAATGTACAATAGCATCCGCCCCACTCCACCGCATGATCATTAAATCTTGCGTCATCAACCATAATTCCATATGCGCCCATATCAACCATTCGTTCGGATGCTTTTAGAAAAAGTTCTTGAAATTGTACATTATTAACACAACCCCAATATGGATTAGATATTTTCCACGCACGCATCCAAGGAGCAATTATAGGCTTGCCATACAGATTTACCATTCGCATTTTCAGGCTACTATAACCGAATGAATCAGTTACTTGTGGATTTATAGCAAGGCTGAAAGGTATTCCAAGATTAGATAGCTCGTTGAGTTTATCAGTATCATCACAATATAACCAGTCTAATCGTTCAACCTCAAACTCCTTAGTAACTTTAAGCGTACTAAGTGTATCATTAGAATTCCGAGGATGGAACCACCTTGAAGAAAGAACTATTTTGCTGTTTTGCGCAAGACAGATACTCGACATAAAAACTAACGCACTAATGATAAGGTTGCGCATGGCTTTGTATCAACTTTTAGACTAGTCTAAATCCTTTAAAACATTACTTATACCACCATCAATCTTCAAGTTCGCCCCATTGATAAACCCAAGTTTATCCTCTGCTAACAAAAGTGCCAATTGGGATACTTCCTGAGGCTTGCCGATCCGCTGACTTGGGTGCAATTCGTTAAGCATTTGAACTTTAGCCTCATCGTTATCAAACCCTTCCCTTAACATTTGGGTATCAATAGCTGCCGGACTAATCGCGTTTACTCTAACTTTGCCTTGTAGATCTACCGACATAGCCTTGGTTAAACCTACTAATGCACTCTTCGAACTAGCATACGCAACGAATCTCTTTTTTGTGAGCTGCTGGTGAATACTCGCGATATTAACAATTGACCCCATAGATCTCTCCAGCCTGGAAAGAAAAAACTGACTTAGCATTAATGGGCCAGTCAAATTTACGTTTAGGGTTTGGTTCCAATCCTCAAGCCTTACTTCAGATACACTGCTGAGAATCTGTACGGCCGCATTATTCACAAGCAAAAACAATTCTGGAATTTCCTGGTCAAACTTTGCCTCCATCTCTGACTTGTAATTGAGATCAGAACAGTACTTATGTAAGTCAAATTTGAAGAACTTGTCACAATGTGGCGCATCAGCATCATTGATATCCAGACCAATAACATGATAGTCGTTTTCCTTGAAAGTCTTGGCTAACTGGCGACCAATTCCCCCAAGCACCCCGGTAATTACTACTGATTTTCTACTGTTCATCATCACTTTACGTCTAAGAAACCAAATAAAATATCTATTGCCCTATAGCTCGCTCTTAATACTGCTTCTTTGGTATTTGAACCATTATGAGTTCCAAAAATGCATTGCTCAAATTGACGTAACTCACTGTTTGCAGGAAGTGGTTCAACTTCAAAAACGTCTAAGCCTGCAGCGCTTACCTTACCTGATTTTAAGGCGGCTACTAAGGCTGTTTCGTCAATAAGCGGCCCCCTGGCTACATTAATAATTTTAACCCCATCCTTCATTTTAGCTATGGAATCCGCGTTAATCATATGGTGCGTGCTTGGTGTCAAAGCACATGTGGCAATCACAAAATCTGCTTCTTCTAAAGCCTCGGGAAATTCATAGATGGCGTCTACTCCTGCATTTTCAGCGGTCAAAGATGTAAAAGGATCGTAAGCATTGATTTTCACATCAAAACCTTTGAGTCTTCGTGCTACGCCCAGGCCGATATCTCCCAAGCCTATTAATGCGATTGTTTTATCAGTTGAGGACATACCGGCTGGCTTGATCCAGTTACCTGCCCTCACTTCTCTATCTACCCTGTAACTTTCCCGAAGTAGTCCGGTGAAATAAGCAAGTGCCATATCGGCAACCTCATTACCAAACATCCGCGGTGTATTTTGGATTGGAATACCGAGCTTTTCACATGCTTTGAAATCGACATTGTCTACACCAACGCCCCATTTTACCGCGGCCCTCAGTTTTCCATTTTTACCCGCAGTGAATACCCTTTCCGTTGCGGGGTCATCTCCGATAATCCAGGCATCCACATTGGGAAGAATTTCTATCAGTTCATCTTCTGTAAGAATTTGAACAACGTTTGGTGTAATTAACTCTATATTTTTCTCTTCAAATAAATGTCTGAGCTGATCGATAGCTCGTAACATTGGCGGGCATGTAACTAGGACTTTCATGTTATATCAGGTTATTCAGGTTTTTATATAATAATTCGGCCATGATGAAATTCAACTCGACATCAATGTCTTGCGCTTCGGCTTCCGGCATTTCAAACATATAGGGACGATCACCTATGCGGTTATGCTTCCGTTCTAAGATTTCCTTGGTGAACAAATAGAAGCATGAATTTTCTTCGAAAATCGGAGGTAAGTCCTGAGTTCTAAGCAGAATATTGGCGTTATGGTTGATTGGTCTAGACAGGCTGTCCCAAAACCGCACATGCCTTCTCGTTACAGAGAATAGCGAATCATACATCGGGTATAACTGAAGAAACTTATTGATCCCGTCACTCAAAGTTTGTGCTGTGAGTATAGGATTTGTACTATGCGTCTGTAAATAAAATTCGGAAGGTACCTGATTAATGGAATTTAATAAAACATCATTCATTGGGATTGCTCCATCTCTTAAATGCTCAGGCCTTTCCAGAACTAACACAGAAGGAAAGAATTGGTGCGTTTGCTCGATCACAATCGGACTATCCGTGTCGATCACGACCTGATCGATCTGCCCGCAATCGAGCAAAGTCTGAACAATATGATGGAACAGAGGTTTTCCGGCAAAGTCACGGTAGTTTTTACCAGGTACACGCTCACTCGAGTGGCGCATGGGTACAATTGCAGTTATTTTATTCATTTTTTTTAATAATCTAATTCTGAGTAATTGATTCTTTCTCCGAAGCCGAGCTGGCTTTCTTCCTCTCGGCGCTTGAAGAGCATGCGTCTGAACTCATTAGGATAATACATTCTCATTCTAAGCGTTTCATCCGGCTTCTCCTTCCGGTTATATCCAAGATAGGTTCCCCAAAACTGCAAAGTTCGGAACATAATAATAGAACCGATTTCGGAAAGAAATTTCTTGTCATGCACGGCATGTACCGCATCGGACCAAATATTGGAATTGGTTAACCTTATAAAGCTCCAAAATGAAAACTTCTCTTCTGGCCTGATACTTTTTAATGCGATGGCCTCACGACGATACCTGTTTTTAATTCTTGAAGGCGTCTCCTCATGCACATGGACAATGGGCGCATAAGCCTCGTAGGCAATTGTATGGCCCTTATCCTGGATCATTGTTGCCCAGGCTAAATCTTCAAGACCGGTCAACTGTTCATCATAAGGCTGCTCTTCCCATAAACTTCTTCGCACTGCAGCATTTGCGTTATTACAAAAAGGTATGCTTTGCTCATAAGATGAAACCGTCGGAAACCACTTTTTAAATAACTGATGTTCAGAATACTTAGTTTGTTCATTTCCAACTTGCCGGCCATAAACTAAAGCAACCTTCTGATTTTTGAATGGTAGCAACATCTTTTCAACCCAATCTGTATAAAGCGGATAAACATGCGCACTTGCCAACAACAAATATTCCCCGCGAGCCTCCCGGCAACCTATATTTAGCGCCCGTCCGAAAGAAAATTCCTCCGGCCGGATGGTTACGATTCTCGCTCCAAAATCTCTGGCAATTTTTACTGTGTCATCTGTTGAACCTGAATCCACAACGATTACTTCGATTTCAGATCGGGTCGTTTGCAGCTCAATACCTTTAAGCAGCTTGCCTATGTGTTTAGCTTCGTTGAACGATCTAATGATTATACTACACTTTGGATGAGTCATAAGATATGTTTATGATTTTGACCGTTTGAATAGTTTCGCAAATAGAGACTTCTTATTGGATTCGCTTCCGTAATTTCCGTAACCATAGCCATAACCGTAGCCATAGCCGTAACCATAGCCATAGCCATAACCATAACCTTTGGTAGCCTGGATATCATTGACTACGATGCCAATTGCCTTCATCTTATTGTTGCTGTGCAAATCCTCTACAATATTTAACTGATCCTTATGAGTATAATTCTGTCTGACGAGGTATAAACACATGTCAGCATGTGGAGCAATTAATTGCGCATCTGTTACAATACCCACCGGAGGTGCATCAATGATAATAAAGTCGAATTGTTCTTTGAGCGTGTTGATAAGATAGCTTGCGCGATCGCTCAATAACATCTCCGCTGGGTTGGGTGGTACTGGACCGGAACTGACAATAAACAAATTGTCATTTAATGGCAATGGTTTGATAATATCTGAAATAGCCACCTTCTGATCGATGATAAAGTTGGTAAACCCAACATTATTTGGAATATTAAGTTTTGCCGAGAGCCCAGGTTTTCTCAAATCAAGTTCCATTAGCAGGACTTTCTTATCAGACAAGGCGAGAATATTTCCAAGATTAATGGTCACAAAAGATTTCCCTTCGCCGGACATACTTGAAGTCAGTAAAATTACCTTTTCATCTGCGGACTTGAAAAAGAATGATAGGTTTGTCCGTAGCGCTCTGAATTGTTCGGATATTGCTGAGCGGGAACTATTGGCAACCACAAGACTATCATTTTCTTCGTTTCGACTTATCTCACCAACTACCGGCACCCGAGTTGCATTTATAATATCATCCTTAGTTTCGATCTTGTTATTTAGCGTATGGCGGAGATATATTAAGCCGATTGGTATGGCGAAACCGGCAACTAAGCCCAGAAGGTACACAAAATTCCTTTTTGGACTTATAGGCTTGACAGCAGCTTTGGGTGGATCTATGGTTTTTGAATTGGCAATGTTAGAGGTCTTTGAAATTGCCGTTTCTTCTGATTTTTGCATCAGGAAAATGTAGAGTTCCTGCTTAATCTGCTGCTGGCGCGCTAAATTAAGATAGTTTCTCTCGATCTGTGGGACCTCTTGTACCTGAGACTCTGCTTTCCGCATCTGATCCTTTAACCTGTTACGAGTTATAATAAGCCCATTCAGCGTCGAACCTATATTTGCCTGGATATCTGCACGGGCGTTTGCAATTTCCTTATCAAAGAGAACAATGCTCGGGTTGTTTTCTGTAACCCCGATCAACTGCTTGGCGCGCTCAAGTGTTAACTCATTATATTTCTGAACAGCAGCATTAAAGGTCATGTCAGCCGGTGTAAGCGAACTTGGCAAAACGCGTTTATTGTTAGTATCATCTTTAAGATATGCCTCCAAACTTTCCAAAATACTAATCTGCGTTTCCACTTTTGCAAGTTCATTTACATATTGAGTAGTGGTCTGCACAAGTAATTTAGACTGTTCAGACATATCTGCCAGGTTATTTCGTTGTTTGAAGCCTTGAATATTTCCTTCAAGATCACCCAATTCACCTCCAATAAAACTTAATCTATTCTGGATAAATTTGATGGTACTATCCGCGACCTCATTTTTATCTTTCAAATTACCCTGTACATAATTAAAAATTAACTTGTTCAAGATGTCTTCACCTTTCTTCTGAAGCGGATATTCAAAAGAAAGGTCAATGATCGTGATCAACTTATTTTTAACCTCTACATTTAACTTATCCATTAAATCAGCCACCTTGGTATCGACAGATTTAATATTGATGCTATAACTATCAACTTCCCTGGGAAGATTCGGTGACTGAAAAATTTTAACTACACCAACTTCCGGTAAAAAAAATGACTTGTTCAGCATTACGACTGTATCGATCTCATCAGAATTGATTGAAATTCTGTTGTTAGCTAAAAATTTCAAATCTATATCTGTCGTCTTTATTGTATCCGCAGGAGAAACTATAGATAATTCGATTGGCGATTTATACAACTCGACTCTTTTAATAGCACCCTGACGATAGTACGTAATATTTAATTTGAGATCTTCTACCACTTGCTGCATCAAATACCGCGTTTTCAGAATTTCCGCCTCATTGTCCACAGTACTTTTTCCACCAAGCAGTCCGCCAAGATCGCCAAGTAAGTCTCCGCTACCCATTATACCTCCACCCTTCTTCTCGTCGTTCACAAGTACCTTAGCCGAGATACTATATGAAGGAGTCTTATACCTCATGTATAAGAAAGACAACGCCAGGCATATAATGACGGAAATTACTATCCAATGCCAGTAATTAAGCGCCTGCAACGCGAGCTTTTTAAGGTCTAACCCTGATTCTTCATTAGAAATGCTTTCTTCAACTGTTCTGTTCATCGGTATAGACGTTTATTATAATCTGGAAAATAAAATAACTAAAACGGAAAGCGCAGAACCAATGACCGCAAATGTCTGGGTCCGGAACTGGTTGAGAGAAGCAGCCTTACCTTTATTCGGTTCGACATACAGTACATCGTTTTGCTTTAAATAATAATAAGGGCTGTTAAAAATATCCTTTGAATTGAGATTCAGCCTGGCAAATTCCTTTTTCCCATCTGTTTCCCTGATTAGTGTAACATTTTCCCTGCGACCAAAAATTGTAAGATCCCCTGCAAGACCTAAAGCATCCAGAACACTGACCTTCTCATTTGGAATAACATAAGATGCAGGCCGGGCAACTTCACCGAGAATAGTTACCTTAAAGTTTGCAAATCTGACCTGTACATTGGGATTTTGATAAACCGCAGAAGCTCTTTCTTTAATTAAATCGCGTGCCTGAAAAGTTGTGAGACCTGAAACCTTAATCTTACCAACAACAGATAAATCAATTTCTCCATTTTTATCAACCAAAAAACCGGCGGTCGGGGGCGTTGCTCCTAAAGTCGATATAGAACCTGTATTGGTACTAATGGCCTGACTGGCTGCCTGATTTACCACCATATTTGTATTTGGGTCGATTGTAAATATGGATACGGAAAGGATGTCATCAGACTGAATTGCGGGTTCGGTAAATTTTGCGGTATTTGCTAATTCAGACTGTTCTTCAGGGCTTATATCCTGAAAGTATGCAACATTTTTGGTTGAGGTGCAGGAAGTTACTGCAATGATTAAAAGAACTAGCAGAGCGCCTGTCACCTTAAATCGATTAAAGTTTCTGTTCATAAGTAGTTAGATATTTTCATTTTTGATTGCAAAAGTACCGTTTAAATGTCTAATGTAGATACCCATATTTTTGCATTTTATGATTTAACGCCAAACAGCTGTCTGTTTAAAAAGGGATACGAGCCTAATTTTTTATACAATATTCCACTCTCCACAACTGAACTCAGTGCGCTAAGGTGTCTGTCGTGGTGGAGATCTGTACCTGCAACATCATAAAGCTTGCTTTCGATGATATATTCAGCAGCCTTTTTAACTTCCTTACCATAATACCCGGCAACAGAAAGGAGGTTTAACTGCAGCAACACTCCCATATCCTTATATCGCTTCAATCTCCTGAGGTCGCTATGATAAAAATTATATCTTTCAGGATGTGCTAAAATCACGCTATACCCCTTAATCTGCAGATCGAAAATTGTCTTTTCGATATTTGGCGTCTCATTCAGATAAGACATCTCAATCAGGATATTTTTACTTGGCAAGCACAAAAGGTCGCCCGATATCTTAAAATTCTCGTCGACCATATACTCTGCCGCTGAAGATATTTCGATTTTTAGGCCAGCAGCGGATAACGCGTCTTTTACCAATTGAAGCGCAGGATTTATTGTTTCGGCAGTGTTCGGATAGAGCTCCTTAAAAATATGCGGTGTGCAAATCAATTTTTCAAACCCCAAATTCATCATCTTTGAGATATACTCAATTGACTCCATAACCGTTTTAGAACCGTCATCGATACCTGGCAGCAGGTGGTTGTGTATATCAACACCTAACCAATTGATGTCAGTCACAGAGCTGGGCTTTTTTTTAAAAATTGAAAACATCGGATTTAAAATTAGTCGAAAAGCTATATCACTTAGTGTATAAAACACAATATCCCAAATGCCACGCTAAGGTATTATATTTTTTCAATAAAACACGACAATAATGAACAAAATGAACGAAAGTTGGCGATATAAAGCAATCATTAAGAAATCAACAACTTATGCGGCCCTTAAAATCTATATTTTCCAATTTATATTACCACAAATAAGCCAAACCTACCCTCATATGTATATTATTAACATCCTGTTTGTCCCAGTTCCAATAATCTTTAGCAGAGAAACCAGCATTGACTGCCGTATATTGGTAGTTATATGATCTTATATAACCAATTTGTGAGTTTAATATGAAATTTTTGTACTTCCAATCAAATTTTCCTGTAAAAGACATATCCACCCAATGTCGACGAGAATCGTTGACAGCTGAATAATATAGATCATTGTTATTGACAAGGCGCTCAATCTGCAGACCGATACGTTTTAGGCCCTTGACCCAGCTGACATCCATAGATTGGAGGTTGCTGCCCGGTCCGATGCCAGCTCCCAGAACCTGACCCAGATTTGTATATCCATCACGGACCTGTCCGTGAACATACCACGTAGGCTGCGCACGGTTAACGCCTGTTCGGGCACCTTCCAGTTTGGTAAACTCAACACCAACCTGTATAAACTCATCCTGTTTGTTTAATGCAACGAGCTTCCTAACGCCTGCTATATAAGCGCCTGAGTGTTCCGGCTCCATAAGTCCATCACGTAAGTTATAAGGATGATCATTCCGGCCATATTGGAGATAAACTTCTGCCTTACTTTCAGGCATTACCCAACGCGCAAAGAAGGACGCATATTGGTCACGCTGCCGTTTGTCTTCATTGTTCGGTCCGGTTTCGATGCCTTGCTTTTCTATGGATGAAAACAGCGGAAAGTAATCTCCGAATTTACTACCCATTGCATCCCTGTAGACAGTGAATGTACGATCAAATCCTAGAAAAAGTTGAGGAACCCACTTTGGCTGATAGGTGATTACAATTCCTGAAAGGTAGCGCCAGTCGTCAGGCTTTTTGGTGAAAACAGGGTTATTCACTACAATACCCGATTGTTCAAGCCTGCCTGCAACAATCTGGCTCTCAAATGAGCCGATGGGTGTATTGATTGGTCTGGTGGTGTTCAAAGTGATGTGCTTAAAACCAGAAGCATTATTGCTCATCAGCAATGAGTTTCTGACCCCTGGCCCCCACCACAGGTTTTCATTAGACAAGCCGACGGAAACGGGGTCAAAAGTAAGCCTGATACTGCTTTGCCCCCATGTCATTCTGGAATATGGGCTGGAACCGTAACGCTCCGGAAGATCGATCCGGTTTTGAAAACCTGCATATCTAAGCAAGAATTGATCGCCGTTGCCCGCTTCGTACGTCTGCCTGAAATCCTTGTTTTCAGCATAAACATATTCTGGCCTGAGCTGGATGCTCAACGGACCTATTTTAGCAAATACACCTGCGGAGAGTTGGGTCTGATAACCCCGGGCCTGCGCCATGGAGCCATCGTTCCAGCCATAGGGATGATGCCCGTTAAATTGCTGAATTACCGTAACAGGTAGTACGGATACAGAGACCAGGTCATTATTTGAAGAATACAGCTTTTTAGCAAAGGCTCCGAGCGAAAGTCCTGTTTCCGGATCTAAAGTATAATTGTTGCGACCGGAAAGGTGGATCGGACGCACCATAAATGAAGCCTTGGAGGTATCATTGCCAAGAAGTTGCTGCCGCCTCATGTTGTCCTCCAGGTTATCTAACAGTCCTACAGACACTGTCTGTGCAAAAAGACTGCTACAGGCTAACATCGGAATGAACAAAAAAGATAGTAGGTGTTTTTTCATAATTGCTTATTTTTCAATCAATTTAATCAAAATAGATGGGAAAGGTTTTGCCTAACCCAATATAATAATATGGAAAGTTGACATTAAAAATCAGTATAAAGATTGCGGAATGAAGATCGGATACCAATATTGAAAAAGTGTTGTTTATCGTTATACTGATTGTTCTTTTCTTGTCTCCAAACGTACCCCAACTCCAACCTGAGGTTATTCTTGGGGTTCAGCACGTATGCAAGCTTCGCGTCGGCGTAGAAGAAGTTGGTCTTTAGACCATTGCCCGTGAATATTCCTTCATCGCTAACGCGTGTATCATAGCTCTTATAGATGTTCTTTCCAAAGTTAAGACTATCGGTATCTAAGCCATAAATCGCAGTATTCGCCTGCAATCGAAGGTCGAAACGCTTGTACCTGTAATTTACAATGGCCAAAAACTCCCTGAAATTGGCACCGAAAGGATGTGCCAGTGGCTGATTGTAGTGCCCATAGTTGGTAAAATGCTCCTTTGACGAATAAGAATAGGGTCGCGCGGTGTTGAATTCCAGTTGAGCATTCAGCCTTTCGATCTTAAAAAGATCAAACCCTTTTATCCCGAGTTGCTCGCCGTGCTTGGTGGCCCAGTGTCCTTTGCCGGAAAAGAAATCCTTGCCCCGGAATTCGTTGAGCATAAACTGTCCGTAAATAACATAACGATCGGCAATCTTATAGCTTGCATTCAAACCAACGAGGACCTTATCCGGTGAGCCATTAGCAAATTCAACTGGCCGGGCAAACACAAGTGGGTTGACGTAGCTGAAATCGAAGCCCCTGGGTTGCCACATGACATTTTCGAATAAGCCAATACTTAATTTTTTAGTGGCATTCCAGCTTAGATAATGGAAAATGGCGTTTTTCTTTGGATAAGGATTGTCTTCGCCAAGAAGCTCTTTGTCGAAATGATCATAAAAATCAATCAACTGTGCATACATAGCCATGTACCGGACGTTTCCGAGACTGGCGGTAACTTTGAAAAACGGATAATTGAAGGCATTGTCAGAAAGCAAAAGCGAACGATATCCGTCTCCTATAAAGTTTTTATCATAGCCGAGTTGAAAGTTGACATATTTAGATGGTGTGTACGATAAGGTGCCTCCGGCGTACCCGTAATCAAAGCCGTCCTTACCATAGCCCCTGGCTAATCCTTGTCCGGGTATAACCCTGTTTTCAACAGCAAACCTGGTAAAGTAATCTGCAAAACGGCCCTGATCTTCAAAAAAATGCGAAGTAAAGGCGAATTGCCGGCCAATAGTGCCGCCAAGTTCCAGCCCCCTTGTATTGGTCCACAGCGTCTTCCGGCCATCGCTGCCAATCTGCAGGTCGGGTAAGAAATCAAGATAGAACGTGTAGTCATCCTGGTTTACTTCTACCAGGTGCTGAGTAAAAAGCTTCCGAAAGACCCAGTTTTTAGATTGCCAGGCTTTAGCTTCAGGGTAAAGACTCGTGTATAGGCTATCACGCGAATAACTGGCACCAATTTCTTGGCTGAACAAAGGGCTTAGGGCCGGATGAATCGCAGCTGTAGTATCAAAATAAATTTGCCTGCCTAATTTGAGGTTGAGATCACGACCTAACGGTAATAGCTGTGACTGGGATTTTACCTGACTTGTAACTGCAACAAATAGTATACAAAGCAACGTCCTAAATCTTGCACACCCATTTCTATCTAGCATATTCTACCTGCATATTATCTTAAAAGTTATTAGTTTTCAGAAATTTTTTCGAGGATCTCTTCTCCAAAGCTTTTGCTATGAAACCTCTTATCAGCGACGAGTGGCTGCGCTTCACCTCCAGAGAGATCTTTATTGAACTCGTGTGCTTTACGGAGGTTCAGGGTGCGTTTATAACGCTCAATATATAATGACAAGAGCCCATTTATACTCAGTATACTCAATACGATCAGGCTAACCAGCTGAGTATTTCCGAGTTCCTGCAGCGACAAGGCCATAATTACAAACAAGACATTTACTACGGTAAGCACCAGGGTAGACTGCATGTGGCTGAGCCCCAGAAAAAGCAGGCGATGGTGAAGATGATTACTGTCTGCGGTAAATGGCGACGTATTCTTGAGAATTCTCAAAGTAAATACCCGCAGCGTGTCGAAGATGGGTATAACAAGCATCGCGACCACAAGGCCAATGTCTGCTGTCAGTTTTAACGTACCGCTAAACACTTCACGGCCCTCCATCGTATTTAACAATTTAAGGCTGAATACTGAAGCGAGGAAGCCGATCATCAAAGATCCTGAATCGCCCATAAATATGCGCGCTGGCGTAACATTGAAGAACAGAAAACCTATAAGTGCTCCTGTAACAGCTATAGCCATATAGGCCCAGCCAAGCTGCCCGGCAGTATAAAAGAAGTAGGCAAAAAGAAGGCTGAACATGACACCAAGAGAGGCAGCCAGGCCGTCAATACCGTCGATAAGATTGTACGCGTTTACGATTCCTACAATGAAAAATACGGTCAGGGCGATGCTGGAATAATAATCAAGCTCATAGATATTTAGCAAACCGTGCAGATTTTCGATCCTTAGGTCGGCCATGATCGCAATGATGAATGCATTGGTAAACTGGGCCAGGAACTTAATAAGCGGGCTTAACCCCACGATATCGTCCTTAAGACCGATCATGAAAAGAATAAGGCCAGATGCCATCAGTAAATTGGCCTGGGGTAGCAATGCTGTAGGAATAAAAAGTGCGGATGAAAAAAGGAAACCGGTAAAAATAGCGATTCCACCGAAGTTAGGGACGATTCTTTTGTGGACCTTACGAAGTTCAGAAGGATCATCAAACAGTCTTTTGCGAAAGGCAACGGTAATCACAGGTGGAATGGACAAAGTCACTACCAGCAGACTTGTTAGAAAGATGAGTATAAAGAGCATGTAGTAATTATTTAATCATATCTGCTTATAAGCAAGAATGACGCCAAAGGTATAAAATTGAGTCGTCATCAAAAACTATTAAGCGGAAAGAAATGTTAAATAAAGATTAACATATGTATCAGCCATTCCTTTTAACGTAAAAAATTGCTCATAGTGAGCGTAAGCGTTCGAAGATAAGTTGTAAGCGTTAGCAGAAGCATGAACGCATGCCTGTGAAAAACTTGAAGGATCATCGAGCTCGAAAAAAGCAGCCTGGTGAGGGGAAAGGAGTGACTCGAGCTCTGGTATTGCCGACAAGACAAGAGGTACTTTGAGTGCCATGGCTTCTAAAACAGCTAATGGAAGCCCTTCAGATCTGGAAGGCATAAGAAAAAGATCAAAATAAGGAATGTACCTGAAGCCTTCTGTGCGTTCACCGAGCATTATAAAACGGTCATTGAGTTGATTTTCTCGAATCAATCGAGTCAGAACACTTCTGTGTGGACCATCTCCAACGACGACGAAAGCATAATTGGGTTGTATCAGTAAAAGTTCAATCACCTGTTCGAATCCTTTGCGCTGGTCGAGGATGGAAACCGCTCCGGTAAGCAGGTATTTTTGCTTTAACTGTTCAAGCAATTCAAGATCAGATGGCGCCAAATCAGCATGATGCACCGGCAAATCTCGGCCATTGGGAATTACAGAGCTTGATACTAAGTCTAAATGCCGAAAGGACTTGCTGGCAGTATGATTCAGAAACACAACATGATCCATATTTCGAAGTGCCAGCTCCCACATTGGTATGGCCAGACGACTCTTAATGCGGCCATGAGTAAATTCCAGGTCTTGGTAAATAGCCGTATGAAGTGTACAAATAAGTTTACACCCGGCTGTTTTGATCTGCTTCTTATACAGCAGGCAATAAAGATCCGGTCGCAGCAAATGAGAGTGGATGATGTCGAAGTTCCCGAAATGGATTGGCTTCAGGAAGCTGATTTGGGTTACTTTACAGGTAAAATTCAATTCTACGATATCGTCGAAATAAAAAACTTCGCAATGGTGACCACAAAGTTGCAATTGACGGGTCAAGTCATTGACCATGATAATGGGCCCTTTATTTGCAAGGGAAGGTATGACAAAGGCAATTCTCATATGGTCAGAATGCAACGATGCCCTTTAAAGCCGCTGCAAGCCTGTTAATGTAGTATTCATCGTTATAGTATCGTTTAAATGCCTCACTGTATTGCTCCAAAACTACACCCGCGTCTGGGCTAAGCTGATTTTCAAAGTTATGGATTTCTTTTGCAATTTCGGTTGCAGTCGCCCCTGCATGGACTGGAAGGGCGAATGGAGAAATGTTCAGGTTGGTTTTGAAGTCGTCGATGACGTCTGAATAGATCGGGATGACGCCATGTGCGAGGTAGGAGTTCATTTTTGTTGGTGTAGCAACACGATTTACGGAGTGGTCAGCTCGCAGGAGGAAGCCATATTTAGCAATAGCCAGCTGATTGGCAAGCATGTTCAACGGAACAGATTCTATGACAACATTTGTTATTCCATAGGCCTTTACTTTTTCGTGTGCTTGTGCCGTTTCGTGTGTCAGAATACGGAGTGTGGCTTTATGGTTTTGCTTTTCAACAATTGCAAAAACAGACAATACCAGGTCTATCTGTTGCCAGGCACTAAGCGTACCGACATAAATAAAACTTGGCTGCCGGTATTTTCCGGTCGTGAAGAATGACTTCTCCCGAATTTGCTGATTATAACAAGGCATTATTAAATAGTTACTCCTGGCATAACCATATACATGTCGATAATGTTGTAACATTGCTTGCGAAACAAACAGATTAAAATCTGCATGACGAAGCGTTAAGCTCTCAAAAATCCGCCAGAGCCACTTTCTCAGCGGATTGCGGTACACCAAGAAGGCTTCTTCAGGGGTGATTCCCTGAAACCAATTGATCTTTATGTTATGCGGATATCTGAGACCCGCAAAAAAGCAATCTTTAGCTTCTACTGTAATAATGATGTCTCCCTTGCCTATTTCGTTAAGGCTATTGACACGGCTGGACTTGAATCCGGAGCCGGCCACGGCCCTTTCGATTAAAGATATATAATGCTCGGTGGCAGGATTAACGGATCTTCTTTTGAGATACAACTTAAACATATTTCCCGCGCGTAATAGAAACAATATCAGCGGCTGCCCGGCCCATGCCATATGGGGATGCGTCGGACGAAGTCTTAAGTGGCTTTCTCAATAAATCTTCTGCGGATTTGACAATGGCATCTTCATCGGCTCCAACGATTTGAACGCCTCCTGCTCCGAGAACTTCCGGACGTTCCGTATTTGACCGCAATAACAAAACCTGCTTCCCAAGGGCATTCGCTTCTTCCTGAATGCCGCCGCTATCGGTGATGATAAACTTGCAGATTTTCATTAACCAGACAAAAGCTGGATAATTTATCGGATCAAGAAGATAAATATTTTCGGTTCCGCTGAGTCTTTCCCGCACTATGCCATTAACGTTAGGATTTGGATGCACGGGATAGATCAGTTTGACATCATAATTTTCAGCAACGCGCTTTAAGGCTGAGCATATGGCGTCGAGACCGGCGCCAAAATTCTCTCTGCGATGGCATGTAACCAGAATTACGGGTACTTCGGTATCAACGTATGACTTTATATGCCGGATTTCGGGAAAAGCCTGTGATTCAATCTTACCGGTTGCATAGTGTAATGCGTCTATAATGGTATTACCTGTGATATAAATATGGTCCCGGCAAACGCCCTCGGAAAGTAGGTTATCTCTTGCATGTGCAGTTGGCGCAAAATGCAAGGAAGCTATCCTCGCTGTAAGCTGCCTGTTGAGCTCTTCCGGAAACGGCGAATAAATGTCTCGGGTACGCAAACCAGCCTCAACATGGCATACCGTTACTCCGGCATAATAACCAGCAAGCGCACAAATTGCAGATGTTGTTGTATCGCCATGGACAAAAAGTAAGTCTGGCCTGAAATCCTTAAGGACGGGTTCCATTGCAAGAATCACGGCCGCTGTAAGTTGATTAAGGTTCTGACCCGGCTTCATGAGATTTAGATCATAATCGGGATGAACGTTAAAAAAATCAAGTACCTGGTCGAGCATCTCGCGGTGCTGCGCTGTTACACATATCCGGATATCAAAAAAATCCGGTTGATCCCGAAAGCCATGAACGACGGGTGCCATCTTTATGGCTTCAGGCCTGGTTCCAAATACAATCAATACTTTCTTCATCTGAACCTTACGGCTTTAGCATAAAAATAATACAAGCAATCCTGAAGCTTATAGATAAACCAAGATATTTTCGAGACAAACTGTCCGTGACATTTTTTGAAGTATATAGCGCGGCTGGAATTGTATAAACTTCGTTTGCTGCCTGCGTCTGCAGTACTCGAGGCGCCTTCTATGTGAACTATTTTTATCTCTGGCAGAATTATAGATTTATACCCGAACTTTCGAAACCTGAATGACAACTCGGTCTCTTCAAAATAAAGAAAAAAATCTTCATCAAACGGGCCTGTCTGATCAAGTGCCGACCTTCTTACGAACATATCGGCTCCAGAGACGTAATCAACCCTATGGGGCGTTGCTGATGAAACTTTAAGTCCACTGCTCAGTGCTTTAGCAAAATATGACGGATAAAGATATTTGAAGCCGAGAGATGAAATGGCCTCCAACAGTGACGGAAAGTTCCCATAAGATATTTGGGGATTTCCATTAATATCTATTAACGAGGCCCCGCAACAGGCTACATCGGCATTATTATGCAATTCCATAAACTGATAAAAAGAAGATATGGCATCACTGATGAGGAAGGTATCTGAGTTTAACAAAAAAATATATTTGCCTTTAGAAATCTTTATACCAATATTGTTTGCACAACCAAAACCACTATTTACTTTATTAAATAAGTATTTTATGGTTGGAAATGATTGAAGATGCCTTTTCAGGCTTTCGTCATACGGTCCATTATCAACCACAATGACCTCAATGGTGTTGCCATGGGTGTATCTATAAACAGACTCAACACATTGAATGGTAAGATCAACTGTATTGTAATTGACTATGATAACAGATACATCCATGCCCTGGTAAAAGTACAGATTATTTTTCAGGAAGGGCTCTTTTGAGCAAATTGAGGATCACCGTACGTTCCTCCAGCTTAAAAGAAAAAATTGCTCCACCGGTGACCAATACGAGCACTAAAGCCGTAAGTACAATGCGTAAGACGATATGAAACCCAGTGAACAAAAAGTAATTGAGTGACCAGGCAATCGCACATGAGATGATCATAACGGAAATATAACTAACTGAGATGGGCAAAAGGCGTCTTGCCGGAACAGGAAACTGGAGTGCCATTATCAATGCAACCAGAGCATGAGAAATAAATAAACTGAACGGGAACAAATAGAAGCTGAATCTGTCATATAGACCGAGATTTATCACGATCATTATCAATTGAGCAAACGTCCCGAGGAATGCAAACCGGAGACCATTCTGCGCCGAAATTAAGGCTGATCCAAAAATTTGATACATAAACACTGCAACAGCGGACCAACTATAGTACATAGTAAGCCGTGAGATATCCTGCAAAATAGATTGTGACATTTCTCCTTTTTGATAAAGTAACCGCACTATAGCCTCAGGACAAGCAGTGAACATCCCGGCAATAAAAATTAACACCAATAAACCAAACTGATAGATCTTTCTAAACTCCTCAATGAACAATCGATGGTCATGTTTACTATAACTGCGGGTGAGCACTGGAATGAGTAACGAGGTAATGATCCCGACAAGTACTTCAAGAGGGATGTCAGAAAATTTCCTCGAATAGTCAAGGACAGATACTGAGCCAACTGCAACGGAACTTGCCAGTCCCCTTTCAATTACAATATTCAGCTGAGAGCTTAAATAAATAAAGAAAAAAGGGAAAGAGAACAGCAGAAATGGCCTAAAGTTCTGAAGCCGGACACTGGACAATTTGAGGTGCAACTTTACTCCCCGCCTTTTTAGCTGATAAAGGAGTAAAATCAACAGGAGAATCAGGCCAACATAATAGGATATTGCAAGAGTGTAGATGCCAATTGCGTCAGCAAAAAGTACAACGATCACTAACGTAAAAAGCTGGGTGAAGAACCCAAGTACTTCGGGTATAATAAAAGAGCCGTAAGCATTGAGTATACTGGCGAGAAGCTTTACGATCTGTGTGAGCAGGAAACTCGGTGCGACTATCCGGATCATTAACACCAGGCTTGTAAGTTGGGCGTCCTTATAAGCTGGAGCAATAACCTGAGCAATTATTTTAGGGAATAGAACTACCGCAATGACCAGTGCTATGCTGACTAAATGAGTAAATAACAGCAAACTATTTGCCCGCTCTGTAGCAGCCGCCTCGCCTTCCTCCGATTTTAAAAAAATAAACTTAGCTCTGAATGTATCATTGATTGCTCCCCAGAGGACAGTATCAATGACGATGACACAGGTTAGTGCAAGCAACCAAACATCTCTTTCGAAATTTACGCCGAAATAGCGTGCCGCTAAAGACAGGTTGACAACAGCGACTACTAACCTGATGACTCTTAAGATGAAAATTAAAGTTGCGCTTTTCCTCAATGATGATGCTTTATAACATTCAAAACTTCTCTGTTCAGCCTCTCCCTTTCTTTATCAAAAAACCAGCCCCATTTATTAAAGTATTTTATCGCCGACATCATATGGATCCTTAGTAAAGCTCCGTTTTTATACGATTCCTTCGCATGACCATGGACAATTTGCGCATAAGGGTAAAAAATTGTCTTTGCATGCCTGTGAATCCGGCGGTTTAAATCGTAGTCTTCAAGATACATAAAATATCGTTCATCAAAAACGCCACTTTTCTTAAGGGCATCAACCCGTGTAAACATAAAGCAACCTGAAAGGCAAGGGGTATTGAGAATATCGTTATAACTGAAAGCATGCAGTTCATATTTGCTGTTACGCTTTTTCAGCGAAGCGTTATTTGGGAGAAATCGTCGGCCAAAAAGATCAATCGGTGAAGGCAGTAGTTTACATAACCTTTGCAATTCGCCATCTGGATATACGACTTTGGGCATTAATGAGCCAACGTCGCGATTTTGTTCCATAAAGCTGTAAATTCCTTCAAGTGTTCCAGGCGCAAAGGTGATATCGGGGTTCATTATCAGATGATATGCACATCCTGCTTCACTTGACCTTTTAATTCCTATATTATGAGCCGAACCATAGCCAATATTGTTTTTATTAAAGATATATTTTATCCGACTGTCTCCTACAATCCTTCGTAAATCGTCCGAAGCAGAATTGTCAATTAAATATAATGTCCAAACAAGATTGCACTTCAATACACATTCTATCGTTTTCAAGATAGATAAATCATTGTGGTACAACACAATGGAAACAGATAACTTGGCTTTAACTGAACTGGTCACGTTGAAAACTAAAATTAAGTAATAACCATATCCTGATTATAAACTGATAGAGATATGCAAAAAAGAATGTAAATCGAAATCTGATAAGATAAATAAGTGAGGCTCCGAGCGGCCTGATTAAGAATTCAGGGATAGCGGAGTAAAATTTGTACTTGAATATGATAAAACAGAACCCAGCACTGTAATTCTTAAATCTGGATATCAAGCGACTAAAGGTTAAATTGTTAAAGGTATGAACCTTTGCAGGATGAAAATTATAAATAATTGAGGTGTAATAATAATGGCTACCATTTCTGTTAAGCCTTAGGAAAAGATCTAAGTCCTCACAACTACCAAATTTCGCACCTACACCTAAATCTTCATTAAAGTATATCAATTGCTTATTGTTCAAATAGCAAATTATTTGATTAGGTGACCCGATCAAAGATTTCATTTTTTGTGGAACGATATGCCCTTCCCGGTAAATAAAACCCATATAAAGATTGTCAAGCGAGCCCTGCTGGAAAATAGGCATAATATAGCTCTTATCATGCTCAACAACTGACTTGAACTTTTTAAAGAAATTAGAATCGAACGAAGTGTCATCATCAGGAAACATAATATGCCCGACTACTTTTTGTGATTCCCTCAAAAGTGATAAGCCTATGTTCCTTGCCCTGGAAAGTGAACAGTTCGCAACTACGACAGTCTGAATATCTACTAAATTGTTAGCGCCTTCAAACTTAAGTGGTGAATTCTGAGAAATAATAATAAAATAAATTCTTAAGTCATTGTTATTTACCAATATTGATTCAATTAAGTTACCAATGCTCAGCTGATTTACATGGGTAGCGATTAAACAGAGGTCATAATCACAGCGTTTCATTTGTGGCTTTATTTCTAACGATAAGTCTGAAGGCATCTGCCAGTGAGGCCATAAAGATATCAAAGTATTTAATTGTAAAAACGGTTAATACGGTCCTAAACACTCCTTGCGTAATCATCACCCAGTCGAAATAATAAAGCAAATGATAGGTTTGCATTAGAACCAAAAGCAATATGATCACATTATGCCGATATCTGACCGCAAAATAATAGATAGCTGAAAGGGCCAGAATTGATAGGAGACAGGCGACGACGAAGTTCGTTTCCAAATATAGATAAGTGGGAAAAGTCAAGTTAATAGAGAAATATTGATCGACTGCCGTTTCCTCGTTGGCACCTTTAAAAATTGCTCTGTAGTATTGGTTTGGGTTGATATCATGTTCAAAGGGGTCTATTGGAGATACCTCGTTTATACATTGTTTGATTTGGTTCACAAGTCCATATTTCGCATTGTATAACTTAAAGTCCATATAACCAGTTGTTTTTCCTTCTATCGGAATAGCAGACAATTCAACCATTGATATCCTTCCAATTATAATTTTACCGAGCAGCTCTTTATCGACATCGCCTCTCATCGAAGTTCCGATGTAAAATAGTACCGGAGAAACAACAGTTAAGACTGCAATCAAACCCCAAAGCTGGTTTCTCATCTTTTGTTCATTTGCAAAGACGGGCAGCATAAGAGCCGCCAGGATTACTGTGATAATTGCAGACCTGCTACCTAAATACGTCATGAAACCAACGTATAAAATTAGTACAACAACCCCAAGCCTTACATTTTTCTTATAAAACAAGAAGAGTAATAAGGCGGTTGAGCTGTCAAAAAATAGTGCAAGATAGGAGACGATGCTTCCATGCAGAGACCCCGATAATGCACCTTCAAAACCACCCGACAATATACGACCCGCGATAAGTATGAGAATTGAAATTGATAAAAATGATAGCGAATAATTGTATCTGGGTGCAATTTTTCCTTTCGGCTCAGGGATGAACTGTATCACAATGATCGTCCCAATAATCGCTATAAAATTCAGTGCTACTCCTCGTAATACAGAACCATTAAACTCTTGTTCAGAATATAGATTTACAAATCCGAAATTGAAATAATATATCAATGGAAAGATAAAATGCAAGGCAAGATAGAATAACAAAATAGATGAATATGCTCGCCGGATCATACCACTAGAATTTAATTCGTAAACTACTTCCTAAAAATCCGACAAATGCTTTAAACTTCCAACGTACTGATGGCAATGATAGCGCCTGCTTGTAGGACTCGACCGCCTGATCATACATTTTGATTCTATGGTATATTCTTGCCTCCCGATACTTGAGGTTTGATGTTGCTATAAATAATTCTGATTCAGAAAGGTCTGATTTGTATTTGTCCATCAGATAAATTTGCCGCGATATCTGCTTTTCTGATATTGATATGTTTCCATCAATCCAATACGCGCCTAAGCTCTGTGGGACGTAAAGCAATTTATTTGAAACCTTTAATACACGAATCCAGTAATCGGTGTCTTCGACTGCAATAAGATTCACATCTTCAGAAATTGGTCCTACTTGCTGAATTAAAGCCCTCGAAATCACAACGCTCGAGTTTGGTATCCCATTTCCTGAAACTAAGATCTCCTTAAAATGGTTGATTTGCCGTCCATTAATGACACCTTTTAATCGTCCTGATGGCCCATATTTGTCCAGGTCATGGTAGATCAAATCGTAATGCCCGATATATCCTAACATCCGTTCAAGCTTTTGGGAATACCACCAATCGTCAGAATCTAAAAATGCAATGTACTCGCCTTTAGATGCAGTAATGCCATTATTTCTCGGTCGCGCGGGCCCGCCGAAGTTTTCACTGCAGAGATATTTCAGGTGTAGCTTTCCATTGAATGCATCGATGACTGATGATGTCTCATCTGTTGACCCATCATCGCAAACAATAACTTCAAAATTTTTAAATGTCTGTTCGACTAGTGAATTAAGACAACGGACTAATTTCTCCGCCCTGTTAAAAGTGGGAATGATAATGGAAAAAAGAACTGGAGACGGATCGGATTGCATTTTAGCCAATTTTCCTTATTAGTGCTTCTTTTAACTGTTTAATGCTTCCCATTATAAAAAACCAAACCACCGACTTATCCTTTTTGATAACATAGTTATAAATATCTCGGAAAGCTAACAACCATTGCTTTTTATCGGTATAAAAATACCAAAAACATATTGCACCTGCACCCTCCCTCAACCATCTGCGCTTGTTGCCCGTCAGATTGTATTTAGCGATATGATTATAAAATATCGTGTATATTTCAATCAAATGCACTTTGATTTTTACACTGCTCCTAATTGTAGTAGCGTGTTGCCTGAAGTAGTTTAAGCTTTCTGATAAATAATAAAAATTATAATTCTCAGATATTTCGAGCCATAGAGCCCAATCAGCTGCCACAAGATAGTCTTTTGAAAGTCCGCCGGCACGTTTGAATACATCTTGCCTAATCAACGCTGCACTTAGATTCGGAACAACGCATGAAAATGAGAGGAACTCCAACATGTCATCCTTATTGATCAAGCAATCGTTCTTACACATCGACCTGAACTTTTTCTCTCTCACTTCATAATCGTCGGAAATATGTATGCCGTTCTCGTCTACCAAGTTACTCCTAGAATAAACTACCCCTACGCTGGGATTTGTCAAGAATGGGACAATGAGTTTACTTAATTGGTCAGGTTTTGCGTAGTCATCACATTGTGCGAAGAGGATGTAATCCCCTTTTGCGAAAGTAGCCCCGTAATTGCTTGCGTTGACATAACTGCCAGAGTTTACATCGTTCAATTTTAATGTCACATTCGAATATGATTCATATTCCCTCAATACTTCCTGACTACCGTCGTTAGAACAATCATCAACAACGATAACTTCCAAGTTCTCATAATCCTGTTGAATTATGCTTTCGATAGCTTGCCTCAAATACTTGATATGGTTGTAGCTGGTAAAAACAACCGAAATTAAAGGTTTAGTGTAGCTATTCATTAAGTAGTCCTCTTTCCTTCAATTCGATAAGAGATTTATCATAATCTTCTGTCGAAGCGGGTATATCCTTTTGTGCTAAAACCCAGTCTAAAAACCTATGCAATCCATCTCTAAATTGCCATTTGGGGACAAAGCCGATCGTCTTTTCGACTAAAGATAAATCCGCAAAGTTATGCCTAATATCACCTTCACGAAAAGCGCCAGATATCCGGATTATTGACGAACTCTTAAGATAAGATACTATTTCATTTGCTACCGTCTTAACTGAGACCGGAACCCCGGAACCAACGTTCAAAACATATTGCCCTGCCTCTTCTTTTTCCAAACATTTAGTTGTGGCGTCAATGACGTCGTCTATATACACAAAATCCCGGCTTTCCAAACCATCTTCGAAAACATTTATCTCCTTCTGCTCTAATGCGAGCCTCGAAAATATTGAAAGTATACCTGTATAGGGGTTTTTAAGGGATTGTCCCGGGCCGTATACATTTTGATATCTAAGCGCGAAACCGCTTATCTTTCTGAGCTTACAAGCCAGAATCACCATTTGTTCCTGAACTTGCTTTGTAATACCATAAAACGAAGACGGGTGTATTCTAGAATCTTCATCCGTTGCCAAGAGTTCCAAATCGTACCTACCTGATATTGGACAACATGGTTCGAAGCCATTATTCTCCATGGATTCATGAGATCGGGCTTGAGGGTAGACATTTCCGTATTCGGGCGAATAGTATTTCCCTTCGCCATAAATAGATCTTGAAGATGCAACAATAACGGTCTTTAGTTCATGGTCTTCATTAACTATATAATCACACAGAATTGAAGTAGCCTGTATATTGACGTTTGTATAGTGAGAAATGCTGTACATCGACTGCCCTGTACCCGTTTCTGCCGCATAATGAATTACCGCATCCTGACTCCGTAATGCATTATAAAAAACATCTCTGTCAGTAACGTCCCCGTTAATAAGATTTACATTCGCCAGCTCAGGTGGTAAACTCTTATTGTTGCCATGTATTTGTGGTAAAAAGTTATCAAGAATAGTTATTTCATAACCTTTACTCTGCAAATTGACTGCTAAGTTAGAGCCGATAAACCCTGCACCGCCTGTTATAAGAATTTTATTTAGTTTTTTTCCCATTTTTTTGTCTGTAAGCTATATTTCTTGATTACTCTTGCGGGTGCACCGACAGCTACGCAATAATCCGGAATATCTGTGTTTACAACAGAATTTGCACCAATGACGCAGTTCTTACCAATGCTTGCACCAATAACACACACATTTTCGCCAATCCAGGTACCATCCCCGATGTAAACTGGATTTAATTGCTTTATTCCCTGCTCTAATATTGGGGCTGAGACGTCTTCATACTTATGGCTATTATCCGCAATGTACACCTTGTCAGCAGTGAGCACATTTTCTCCTATGACGATTTGCTTAGTAGCATATATATGATTAAAATGACCTATAACACTGCCCTTCCCTATCGTCAGCAAACATGATTTGGAACCTGTGAGTGGAACCGCTGCCAACCAGGTCTGCTTTTGTACCACTACATTGCTTTCAATACGTATATTTTCGGCTCCGTCTAACCGCAATAACCGCTGAACATTCGCCGTTGGAGCCAAAAAGGCGAATTTCTTTCCGTTGACTAAATGAAAGAACTTTCGGCAAACAAAATTCAATCCTCTCTTTACAAGCATTTTAAATACTCTATAAACAAATTTTTATCTAACATCATCGCATGATTATTGCTGAACCATTCGTCTGGAAAATCCCACCACTTACTTTTCTGAAACAACTGAATCGTGTCCGGGTCAAAACGGTATTTTATAACTTTTGCCGGCACTCCGCCCACCACACTATAGGCTTCTACATCTCTCACGACGACTGCGCCCGCGGCTATAACAGCTCCATTTCCAACTTTTATACCATCCAGAATTATCGCCTTTTCACCTATCCAAACATCGTTACCGATCACAACGGGAGTACTCTGAGCAGCGTGCTCTCCTTTCGTAAAAACCTTTGGAAGTGGTGTTGATTCTGAGACAAAGCTGGGATGTGTGCTCACAAGACTCATATCATGTACCCCAGGCCCTATAGACACAGATGGTCCGATTGAACAAAACTTCCCAATAGAGCAATTAAATATACGTGAACCCGTCTGTACATAACTAAAATCGTTTAAAAAAGCGTTTTGAATTCTAACATTTTCGAAGATCACAACGTACCGACCAAACTTACATTCATTTACTTTGATGGTGTGATGGAATCTTGACGTGCCATTACTCAAAGATAACTTTACATAACTGAACCTCCGCCGAAAATATCGTGACAAATCATGTAATAAAACAAAGATGAATTTTAAAAAAATCTTCACATTTAAGCTTTCAAAAAGTCTATGAATATATCTCTTGTCTGTCGTTGTTCAGTCTCAGGCCAAGTCTGAAAACTGTACTTGTATTTGTTATAAGACGGGTCGTCAATCTTTTTCAAAAAATCCAGATCAGGCTCGTCATAATCTATGACAGAAAAACCGCAATTTAAGAATTTTGCAAAATGGGACGAGTTCTCATGAACTGAATAAATACTTTTCTTTATAGCCTCCGAGGAAATGAAATGCAGTGGTGTCCCAAAACATATAGGATAGTTGATTGACGTGCTGTCATGAGCAAGGACAACTTGTGCATATTTGGAAAGTATGGCCGTCTTACCAAAAATGACTTTCCTGCCTTGAAAAAAATCCTCCTCATGATACCTTAGTGCCTTAGGATGAGCAGCAATGATAACCGGCATACCATACCTGTTCTCCAATCTTTTAAAGAATCGGCAAAGTTGAGGGTAGTAATCCTCTGGCTTCACCGTCTTGATATGAAAGAGTTTGGTGTCGGGGTGTAAAGGCAGGTATTCGTCAAGAAACAAAATGTATTCGCCATCTAAAAGAGGCGGAGTATCCCGGTTTAGTAGAGAATTATCATAGTCGTCGCTATTGACCTTTATCAACCTAGCTTTTTTAACTTCTTCAAACCCGATATTCCCGATGCCCCGCCAACCCTGCTCGCCCCCTATGAATATAATATCATACCCCTTTTGCCACCCAAGCCGTTTTTTGAATATCAAAAATTTATTTTTTACAAAAATTGATACCTTTCTCGCATTTAGGCGGGCTAATCTAGATAGAAAAGATCGATTCTTTGCTTGTGGAAGCGGAAACATATTTCTGCCGAATACTGCTGTCTTAGCGTTATATCTACCAAGAATTTGGAATATACATTGCACCTTAGCTTCGAATGTTATTATGGAGAGAAATAGAACGTCAGGATGGCCTGATTCCGCTTTTACGCTTGCTTCAAACTCATTTAAATCGTCAAACTTGACCGTTTTAACAAGGTCAGAATTATCTTCCATTTGAAAGTCCTCCTTGAAAAAAAGTCTGGTTATGTCCCAGTACTCAACCTCTACACCCAGTTTTTCAGCGTCCTGCATATAGAAGTCTTCTATAACTTTGCGGGTAAGTGGCATGTACCTGAAATAAATGAGCTTTTTATACTTCATCTGCTGAAAGCTTTACTAAATACCAACTTCACAATGCTTTGAAGGTAATCCCTAAGTGATTTCACTGTAAAAATACTTATTAACATGGCCGTTCCTAAACCGAATAATAAGAGGACAGCATTAAGAAAAAGATTCAATCTATTTTTCCCGTCAACAAACAATCCGTTCACACTAAGCATAATAATGATAAGTGCAACAGCTGCGGGCAAATAAGGTCCCAAAATTTTAAATATAAAATGTCTCGGGTTTATCTGCAGATAATTAAAACTATATATTGAATAGAAAAATCCAGTAATGACGAATACAATCATTTTAAAAACCGCAAAAGCTTCAATTCCTAATAGAGGAATTGTCAGTACCACTCCTATCCAATAAACTATAGGCGTGAGGATACTTAAATTGTAAATAAGCTTCAATTTTTCATGTGCCACAATTAAAATGCCTGCAGGGTAACTTATAAATCCCAACAAGTTGCATAAAACCAGCCATCGGACGATCGCGATGGATTCCTCATATTCCGGTCCTACCCATGAAACTACAATTGGCCTCGCAAAGATGGTAACTGCTATTATTGGAAAAACTACCACTGGTATAGCAATTTTAATGACATGAAGGTAAAAGGACTGCAACTCTTGAACCTTACCAACACCAATAAAATGATTAAATCTTGAAGAAAATGGCGAAAAGAAGACGCCGAGTAACGTCCGGAAAAAAGTTAATATGCTAAAGCCAATAGCGTAAACCGCTACCTTGTCAGCGCCCAATAGTTTGCTGATTGCAAATGAGTCGCTTTCGTAATAAGCCAACCAGGAAACAGTAACTACTAAGCCTGAGACGGCCAAGCCCTTTGTTCGCTTAAAAATCGTGCGGCTAAACTTAAAGCATTTGATCAGAAATTTAAAATTGTATCCAAATACTCGCTTTGCAACCGTAAAACCATAAATGTATGATATCAAACTAATTACCTGTGTAAACAAAAAATAGCCGACAATATCGTATCTTCCAGATCCGAAAAAATAGAATACTGATACCAGCTTAATCAAATTGGCTATAATCAAAATTCGTTGTAGCAGATAATCTTGAACCCTAATTCCAAATATCATTTGCAATATCCTTTGCAACACGATTGCCGGCGAAAATATTCCCAATATCAAAAGTAGTTTGGTTGCAACATCTTTCTGATAACCGACGCCGATATCCTTTACTAGCAGACTTGGGTTAACAGCCAGAAACAAGAAAAATACCGAAAAAAAAATTATAAAAATACTCAGAATAAAGTGTGAGAAGCCAACTAACCTTATTTCACCTTCCATGTCACCTTTTGAAAAACATTCGGCAGCATACTTCATCCCCGCACCCAGAAAGCCCAAGTCGGCATAAGACAAAAATACCGTCATTGAAATACACACCGAATAAATACCATAGATTGACTTGTTAGCACTCAGATAGGGAATGACGACAAATAGTGATGCGAAACCAAGCAATATGGATAGTACCTGGAAAAAATAGATTCTGATATATTTTTTTGTGTAGGAAATCTCCAAGGCCCAATTTATTAGTTGAAGTTAAAAAACATAAAACTTGACGTCTACTTCGATTTTCAAAGGCCTTATATATGTACTAATCATTATTTAAGGTCTTGATTATCTTTGCAGGATTACCTACTGCAACGACATGCGCGGGAAGTGACTTGGTTACAATAGCCCCTGCACCAACGACTGAATTCTCTCCAATGGTCACTCCCGGTAAAATAATAGCGTTTGCGCCGACCCAACAACCCTTTTTAAGGATGACCGGCTTGTCCAGATAATAGCCTTGATCAATTATAGGTATATCCAATCGGTCGAAGCGATGATTATTAACGTAAATATGCACTCCGGATCCAATCATAACGTCGTCCTCGATCTTAATTGAGGTCTCATTTTTATCGGCTGTTTCGCCAAACAACATTGTTCCGGGTCTTACAACTACTCTGCTGCCTATTTCGATTTGTGAACATGATACTGCATACGCACCCGGTCTAAACTGAGCACTATCGGCAAATTTCTTGAATTTGCCTTTACATAAAGTCAACATTGAATGTTGAAAGTACAGTTTCCAATGTGCAAAAGGAATATCAGGACCTATCCTATCTAATTTCTTAGTCGACCTAAACTTCTTTATAATATCAACTATTAGCATTCCAATTGGCTATATTTTCACCTAAACTGATAATGTGATTTCTGGCATTAGGTAATCCATCTCCTATAAAATTGAAAAGATTGGCTGTTGCCACTGCGGCTATTCCGTCAGTTTTCAAACCCTCCAGAAGATGTTTTTCGTTGCCGGCCCCACCTGCAATGATTAGTGGGATGCTTAACAAATCCTTCACATTTAAGATGGTTTCCAGGTCATATCCGAAACCTGTTCCATCTTTATCAATACTATTCAAGTATATCTCGCCAACTCCGAGATCTTCCAGGTACGTTAGGTATTCCTTGAGCGAATATTCTATCTTCTTGGAACCGTCATTAACATACACCAAATGTCCTTCGGCTGTCGATTTATAATCTACCGAGGCTATAATGCTTTGGGAACCATACTTTTCCACAAGTTCACGGACTATAAGTGGATTTTCATACTGCAGACTGTTCAATACTATTTTATCAGCCCCGCTTTTAAACAATAAATCAGCATCTGCCAATGATCGAATACCTCCGCCAGCAGCGACTGGAATGAACACATCATTTACGACTCCGCTTACTATGCTCGCAAATTGAGACAAATTCTTTTGGTTACGTGTTGCATCCAAAATAATGAGTTCATCGAGCGAGAATGAAATGTGCTGAAATTTGTAATTTTTTTCCAGCCATAAAAGGTTCCCAACTTTTTGCAGCCGAAAGTTCCGACTTTGCATGAAATAACCATCACTATGGATTAAGGTAAAAATGATCCGTTTTCTAAGCATTAGAATCGCTCGATAAAGTTTTTTAATAATCTTAAGCCATTATTTTGACTGAGCTCTGGATGAAATTGAACTCCCGCAACGTTATTATTTTCAAAACTTGCGACGAAACGACTTCCATATACGCAATGAGAAGCACCAATATCATCCTCTGAGGTCATCTTAAAGCTATGTGTAAAATAAAAATCTGGTTCACTATTCAAACCATTGTATAGGCGAGAGTTTTCATTTACCTGTATCTGATTAAACCCGACATGAGGGATTTTGATCCCTTCGCCATACAATTTGGTTACGACACCGTTTACAAAATTCAGTCCCTTGTTAAATCCACCCTCTTCACTAGAAAGTCCAAGTAATTGCATTCCTAAGCATATACCCAAAATTGGCTTGCCATCTTTCAAAACTGCTTCTGCGAGATGCTTTTCTAAATTTCGCTTTTTAATCTCTCTAACTGCTTCGCCAAAAGCACCTACGCCGGGAAGAATAATCTTGTCAGCCTTCAGAATATCATTGCGGTCACTTGAAACGATAACGCTTTTAACGCCCAAATACAAAAGAGAACTTTGGATGGAGCGAATATTACCCATTCCATAGTCAATGACAACTATATTCATATTGAAAAACTATCTCCCGGCGTGAACTTTGGCTGCCAGATTCCATCCACCTTTTCAAAAAGATCCTTATTCGCATATTTGTCCAATACGCTATCAAACTCATCTTTTGTCATCTTATAATACTCAAGATATGTCTCGATCAATTCGTGCGGATAGGCATTGTCATACATTTTAACAAGGTTTAACCCCTGATCTCTGGTCATCGAACCTCTTCGTATTTCAATGCCTGCGTCTTGCGTTGCCCGACCAAACCCAAATTTAAGATACATTAAGTAAGCGTGCAACGCATACAATGCCTGATCGTTTTGTGCAAAATTCGTAAATGTATCTACATTCCCCTCATCTTTTTCCAACAAGCCACAATGCTCTTTTGCAACGACATAGTTTCGGTATGAGTCCCATGATTCGTAGTATGACCAGTGTGTAAAGGTCAACCCTACTTCAGACACTTCCTGCTCCGAAGGAAAATTGAAAAAGTACAGGTCTGAATCAGCTATGTCCCCATCACTCTTTATCATTTCAAAGACCTTTTCATGACCACCTTCCAGATAGATACTACGCATATAGTCAATTCCATAAAGCGGATTATACTTGCTTTGTGTAGATCCGCCATACTCAATTTCTCCATCCTCTCCATAAACCAATAGCGGAATTCTGAAATTAGCCGCTGTACGGATGACTGCAGTATGGATTGCAATTAGCCATCCATAGTATGGAAACCCCTTCTCAATAAATCCATATTTATTCAATCGATCAAGCACTTTTGGATTTATAGAAATGTGAATATGGTTGAACCCTGATTGTATAAAGTTAAAGAGGTTCGCATCACCTATAGGTAACGAAAGTGCTGGACGTACGGTGACAGCCAAGGGATTCATTCCAAACTTGTTCTTTAACATGTAGGCTACATATGAACCGTCTTTACCGCCGCTTACAGGTACTATACAATCAAAGCTGCCATTGGAAGATCTATGTTTAGCGAGCAGTTCTTCCAGCTCTTTTTGTCTTGGTGTCCAGTCCATTTGTTTCTTTTCTTCCATCCACTGACACGCATTACACCATTGACGTTCATCAAATGAAATCCGAGGTCTGGTTGACATGTTCAGGCAGTTCGCACACCAAAAAATCTTATTCTCTTTCATATTTACTTGTAGCTTTTTCACTATATACATGTCCAGCCTCCATCGACAGCCAGATTTTGTCCAGTCAAATACTTAGCATCATCCGAGAGTAGAAATACCACAACTGGGGATATATCATCTGGTAGACCCATTCTTCTCATCGGAACTTTTGCTTCATAATTTTTTACAAAAATAGGATTTTGATTATCAAATATGCCTCCCGGAGATACGCAATTTGCCCGGATATTATGTGGCCCCAGATAAGAGGCGATATAACGCGTGAAATTAATCAATCCGCCTTTTATAGCAGAATATGCGGTAGGCATCGTCATCCCAGTTCCTTCATAGACAGTGAAATCAGGCCCAACCATCCCATAGATTGAAGACATTGTCACTATTGATCCTGATTTTTGACTAATCATTTGTTTTGCGACCTTCTGGGTCAACATAAAATAACTATTTAATTGCCAGTCAATATTTTGCTGCCATGAAGTGTATGATATCTCTTCAAATCTGGTTCCCCAGTCACCTGTACGCGGATATGCATTATTTACCAGTCCATCTATCCGCCCAAATTTTGATACTATCAACTCTATGACAGCTTTGACAGAAGACTCGCTGGTAACATCGCAATAAAAAAAATTTTCAGCATCAGGCGTGTCCTGTTGAATATCCAGGTTGATGCATTTACCGCCCGCAATGTTAATGGATTTGATAATATCACGTCCAAGTAAGCCGCTTCCCCCAGTTATTACAACTATCTTATCTTTTAATCTATTCATCAGTCAAACATGTATGAAGAACTTCAATCGAATCCTTAAAGGTATTCATTGGCAGTCTATTAGTACCGAGGCAATCAATAAAATATTGCATTTGTGCCAGATAGGTCTCATTTATACTGTAACTATCGTCACCTGTGAAAATCGCATCTCCCGCCCCGTCGACTATCTTGTTCTTCAAAAGATCAACATGCCATGTTTTATCCTCGTAAACTATTTCAAATGTTCTTTTTGGCTCACGCCTGAAATAATTTAAAATGACGCTCGCCGAAAATGATCGATAGTCCAAAATGTAATTGGCATAATCTATCGCTGAGATATTCAGGCTTGAACGATTAGTTTTAACGCTTTTTACTGAAACCGGCGCACCAAAAATCCAATGAAGATAGTCCAACTCATGAAATAAATCAAGATGAACTCCTCCGCCCATCTCACTATTCGCGCTGTATATAGACCTAAAGTCCTGCCCAGGACGCCATTCCGGCAAATATGAACCGCAATAGACATTGATTTCGTTAATTCTTCGGTGTCCTTTGGATAGATGATTTTTAACGTATTGGATACATGGGTGAAACCTGAGGTTACAAGCTACATATGTGAATAGTCCCGATGATTTGACTTTGCTATCTAATTTTTCTGCGTCATCTAAATTGGACACCGGAGGCTTTTCGATAAAGAGGGGTATATGGCTATCCGAAAGAAGCTCGATATACTTAGCATGCAATTTTGTAGGATTTGAAATGATCGCAAAATCTGGCTTTACAGGGAGTTGATTTAAATCAAATATATTTTCAATACCCTCATAATACTTTACGTTAAAATCGGACCTTAAAGCAAATAAGCGGCAATCCAGTCCAATTGCCTTTAATGCATTGATATGCTTCCGGGCAATAGACCCAAACCCAACAATCAGAACATTCATAGCAAATCTACTTTTCCTGACGCCAGTAAATATTCAAGAAACTCGAAATCGATCGGGTGATCAAGGTCAAAACAGATATGATCCATCTGGAAAATGAGAGACTTCTCTGTGATTGGTGACTTCAACCCCTTATCAAAAAATGACCTCCGATACCAATAAAATGAGGCATTCAAATCGTAAACAGCTGGTGCAGCCTGCCTAGTCATAATCGACCCGTCTTGACTCGTTTTTACAATTCCATAGTATCCAGAGGCCTTTTTTTCAACCATATTAAAATAGGGGTTCCGAGCCGCTGCGTTTACAGAAAACAGTGTTAGCGCATTTTCATCATTCACTATAAACTGAAAGGCGGCTTCCAAATCTTCTAGCGTTCTTAATGGGGAAGTGATGTCAAGATCCAAAATAAAATCATAAATAGTTCCATTTTTTTTTTCTTCATACAAAAGCAAATCAGCGATAGTATCAATTTTCCCCGCAGAATCGGATGCCAAAATTTCAGGGCGGACGTATTCCGATGCGATACCAAGATTGCCAGCGGTATCCCTAATCGCATCGCTATCTGTTGACAACGCTATTTTGCAGTCATATTTCGATGCAAACTGCTTCGCTACATTTATTGAGTAAGCGATAAGTGGCTTTCCCGCGAGTAGCTTTATGTTTTTACCTGGAATTCCTTTGGAACCACCTCGTCCGCAAAGTGTAATTAAGATTTTCAAAGTCCTACAATTTGATGTGTTTAATATCTTCCTGAGCTTTTAAGAGATCGTTATGCTTGCCAATATCCAACCAGTATCCCAAAAGGGGATAATGAACCAACGATGTCTGATTGTTTTGCATAACCGAGTTCATTAAGTCTGTTGCATTAAAGAAATCGCCCTTTTTGAAAACTTCTTTCAAACGGAATTTGAAGAGATAGATACCTCCATTCGAATAATAGGTATAGCTGGGCTTTTCAGAAAAAGAAGTAATGAAATTACCAGAGGTTTCAAGCACCGCATAGGGTATAGTGACATTATAAGGAACGCTGGCGATTGCCATTACAGCCTCCTTCTCTTTATAGAAATTGTAAAAATCCTCAAAATCGATATTAGTAAGAAGGTCCGAATTCATGACAAGGATATCTTCATAGTCAATCGAATCAATCAATCCCAATGCGCCAATTGTACCTAGTGGCTGATCCTCCTGAACATAATGAATATTAATTCCTTTCTGGGAACCATCTCCTAAATAATCGATGATTTGGCTTTTCAAGTATTTGACACTGATAAATATATCCTTTATACCGTATGATACCAGCCTATCTATATTATGTTCTATAATTGGCTTGTCGCCAACTTTTAGCATAGGTTTGGGTATGGTTTCTGTTAATGGTTTCAGCCGTTCCCCTTTTCCGCCTGCCATAATTAAAGCTGATAATGGAAGTTTCGTCCTTGATTTTTTCAAATCAAGAATATCGAGTAGTTGAAAGCTATCATCTGTCACAGGGATCAAATTGATATCAGCTTCTCTAAATAATCTGATTTGCTGAAAATCGCTGTCCGCCTCTCTAAGAAATTTGAAGTTGATATTCATGAACGCCGCAACAGGATCGGAAATCTCCAGGCCATTTAAGAGTCCCCTGCGTATGTCTCCATCGGTTAGGGATCCAAGAAGCCTGTTTTCTTCATTGACAACAAATAGAGTTCGGCTAACGCTGTCAGCGAGGATATCCAGTGCCTTAAGTGCTGCACGGGCAGGTTGATTAGATTTAACAATATGTTGGTTCCTGTCTTTCATATCCAAAGTTTTCCTTTAAAACTTGAATCAAATGTTGCACACAATTGTCTCTGTAATAGATATTCTCTCCATCAAATGCACCCAACTGCTCAATATTCGCAATTGCTGAAATGATCTGATCTTTTGCGACACTTGTGTGAATTACATTTTCACTACATGCACGGCCTTCTTGCCTATTTCCTACATTAATAACGTATTTCCCAAAGGAAGCTGCTTCAATTATGCCACTTGATGTATTACCAAGTAAAAACGAGCAATACTTCAAGGCAGAAAAGTAACTTTGTGATCCAAGATTTTCGATCAGAAATACGCGATCATTATTTTCTGTTTCGTTGGTCAAAATCGTCCTGATAAGATTTCCCGATGTATCTGCATTAGGCATTGTAATTAAAAACTGATAGTCTGTAGTATCGTCTATAACTTGCATGAGTTCCATTATGTGATGAGCATTTAAGCTCGAATTCACAGTCTCAGGGTGGAAGGTCATCAAAATGGTTTTTAAAGAAAGATCGATTCCCCATCGTTCTTTAAATTCCTGCTGAGTAAGCAGTTCCATTTCCGAAATACCTGCAAGGCTTAATGCACCGACATTGTAAATATGTTCGGATGATCCCCTAATCTCTGCCACCCGTTTGGCATACTGGTCCGTAGCCACAAAATGCCATTTAGATGCTAATGTGATTGCGTGCCTGAAAATATTGTCTATGGCTCCTAGTGTGGTCTCTCCTCCGTGTAAGTGTGCAAAAGGTATATTATACGCAATACCGGCTGTAACAGCAGCGAACATCTCATACCGATCACCAAGGCAAAATACCAAATCAAATTCACTTTGAAAGGCTGACCAGAATGCTGCAAACTTAATAGTTGTTAATCCAATTGCAGTTGAAACTGCTTCCTGGCTGTCGGTCAAAAGCATCGATTCAATTCGGTATTTTATATCAAATCCAAGTTCTTTGATATGGTTGGCCGTATTACCATAAAACGAAGACAAATGAGTTCCGAAAACAATTAAGTTGACGTCGAAGAACTCATCAGAACGCATTCTCTTCAGCATTGGCAGATAAATTCCGAAATCAGCCCTAGAACTCGTTAAAATACCAATTCTCATATTAAATCTTCGAAGGAGAGTTTATGACCTGTAAGTAAATCCTTATTCAATGTTTTCCCGATAATTTCATGCATCCTCATAGGAGATATTCCATCACCTGGTCTAAGCATTTCAAGATCTGATTCATTTAAACACTGACCCGCCTTTTTATCCTTATTTAGATGAATGCTTTTCCTAGCAACCAATAGATTCTTTAGTTCTGATTTAGAGGGCTCTTTTATACCCGAGCCCGAAACTGCCAACTCTATATTCCTTATCGCTTTAACCATAGCAGATAATTCTTCGGGTTCAAGAGATGCTGCATGATCAGGCCCCGGCAATGTGCGATCTAACGTGAAATGCTTTTCAATTACTGTCGCCCCGATAGCAACTGCAGCTATTGGAACTTCTATTCCCAAAGTGTGATCAGAATAGCCTATGACTGTTCCAAAAATTTTTTGAAGGTGGAGCATAGCTGTAAGATTAACATCACTCATCGGAGTTGGGTATTCGGTATTACAATGCAAAATGGAAATCTTGTCTCTTGAGATACCTTCAGTTAAAAGGACATCTACAGCTTGCTCAATCTCAACTACAGTGCTCATTCCAGTGGAGATTATTGCTTTAGGAAACATCCGAGCAGCTTTGCGCAAGAAAGGCAAATTCGTTATTTCACCAGAAGGTATCTTAACAAGATCCAACCCAAGTTCATTAAGGTAACTTAGTGACTCCAGGTCGAAGGCTGTAGAAAAAAATTTAATGCCTTTTTTTCTGCAATAATTTATCAGCTTTTCATGATCCGAATGGGAGAGTTCTAAGCGTTTGAGCATATCAAATTGGCTTAATGCGGCATGGTTCATATTTTTCATTTGGTACGCAGCCATCCGAGCACCTTTAGAAACTAACTTTTCAGCACGAAACGTTTGAAATTTTACATAATCGACTCCTGCCGTCGCAGCGGCGTCAATGAGCTGAAACGCTGTTTCAATGCTTCCGTTATGATTGACGCCTGCTTCGGCAATTATTGTTGTAGGTCTCATTGATGTAATCTATATGCAGGAATTCCTGCGTAAACTCCACTCTCGGTTATATCTGCCGTGACCACTGCTCCGGCACCAATTATCGATTTTTCGACTAATGTAATGTTGTTTGATATTGTTACATTACTTCCAATAAAAGATTGATGTCCTATTTTGCAGTTCCCGTTAACGATCGATTCAGTTGATATATGAACATGGTTACCAATCAAGCAATCGTGCTCTACCACCGATCCAGTATTTAAAATACAGTTAAGTCCAATACGTGCACCAGCATTAACCAAACCATTATGCATAACGATAGTACCTGCGCCAATTTTAGCATGCTTAGATATATAGGCCTTAGACGAGACGATTACAGGAAGCTTGGCGCCAAGTTTCACAAGTTTATTAAATAAGGTTTGACGGCCTTCTGATGATTTTATTTGTCCAAATGAGATCAGAAAGTTATACTTCAACTTCACAAAACTGGCAATGTCATCATCAGTCCCAATTATAGGGTATCCCAATACGTCCCTGCCTGCCATTTCATCCCGGTCAAGTATTCCCTTTATTTGAAACACGTTCGATTGTTCTATAACATCGATACATGCTCGACAATGACCACCAGCCCCGATCAAGATTATATTCTCCATTACCTACTTCTGAAGCCGGAAGGTATATTTACAAGGCGGTCCGCAATCCAAATACTATTGCTTAAACCATCTGACTGACAGTCCCTAAACATTTTCAAACGGGTCATCAATTCCCACACAGGTCTGGTCATTACGCCATTGTTGTTTGAGAATGCCAAAAAAGAGTCCCGATGAGTGCGATCCTGAAAAAGGATTGCATTTAGCCAATAATTAGCTGTAGCTTCAGGAATTTCCTTCATGAAGGGAACGCCGATTCTACCAAAAAAATCTTCATAAGCTTTTGCCAGCAATCGTTTATCAGAAATAAATTTATCCAACTGTTCCAACTGAGCACAAGCGAATGCAGCATTTAAATTGGGCATACGGAAGTTATAACCAATTTCATCATGAACAAAATCCCATCGATGAGGAACTTTTGCCTGGGTTGTTAAGTGCTTCGCGCGGCGGGCGATGCATTCGTCATCTGTCACAATTGCGCCTCCTCCACCGGAGGTCACGGTTTTGTTCCCATTGAAGCTAAATACACCAACCAATCCAAAACTTCCTGTATGTTTTCCATCGTAATAACTTCCAAGTGATTCAGCAGCATCTTCTACCAGCGGAATATTCCAGTTATCACAAATTTGTCTTATTTCGTCAATACGGCACGGTAAACCAAATGTGTGCATAGGGACACATGCAGCAATGCGTCGGCCCGTAATCTTGTTGTAAGCTCCATCAGATTTTTTGACGACGTTGTTCGCTAAAAAAGAAGACAAAGCCTCTGGAGACATTCCTAACGTATCATTATCCACATCAACAAAGACTGGATAAGCACCGTTATAACTGATCGCATTCGCGGTGGCAATGAATGTTAGCGCTTGCGTGATTACTTCTTCTCCACGTGTTACACCAGCAAGCATAAGTGCAATATGAAGTGCATTTGTACCATTGACAATAGCCACCGCATATCTCGTTCCGGTTATCTTTGCCATCATCTCTTCAAAAAGGTTGACGTAACTACCTACTGAAGATACATAAGTGGAATCGATAGCATCAAGCACATATTTACGTTCATTACCGCAAAAAACTGGCTCATGCAACCCTACATAAGACTTCTCGGGGTACATTCCTCTTATGAAAGATATAATGGAGTCAAAATGTAATTCCTGTTCCATCACATCTTTGCATCTAAATATTTCCCGGTCTCCTTATGCCTGAAATCTGGAAGAACCGTGTGAAATAAATTTACCAGATCATCCTTCGACCAACGCTTAGCGGATTTCAGGCGCTGAATTGTTTCTATAAAGAGTCCCAGGCGATCTGAGCGATCGAATCGATTCTTTATAATCCCAAGGTTTTCGAATTTATTCATGTCTAATACTTCCGCTTCTGTATAAAATTCTTCAAAATCCTTTTCCCCTGTTGTATCACTGTTCGTAAATAAACACGGCCATCTCCCTTGCTTTGGAAGATGTTTAATCAATTCTCTAGCTTCATCTTCATCTTCACAAACAAAGGGCTCGTAACCTAAGGATGCTAAATACTTTTGGGCAATCTCAGCAAAAGAAATTAAATGGAGCTCTTCACTTAATTTCGGAAAAAAAACATCTCGATTCTCACCAAATAAGCAAGACATCAAACACAACTCACCCGATTCTTTAGGAGTCACAAAATATCGACGAATGTCGTGAGGCGCAACAATTGGTTGCTGCTTAAGAATCCGCTGATTGAAGCCATGCAGCAAAGAGCCGTCTGAGAAAGCGACATTTGCGAATCGTGCAGTTGAAATGGGCAAATTGGCACTTTTGGCCAATAAGAACATTTCCATGATTCTCTTTGAAGCCCCCATCATGTTTACCGGATTCGCCGCTTTATCTGTAGATACGCAGAAGTACTTTTTTACTCCACGTTCTATGGACTGGTCTATAGTCTTTATCGTGTTCAAAATATTGACGTCAATCATCCGCATGAGCGTAAATGGATCCTTTTCACTCCTCACATGCTTCAGCGCAGACAAATTCATTACATAATCGTATTGACCGTCATAATCTAAAAAAGCTTCATACTCTGTTGAACCAATGTCCAAGGCGAATGTCTGAAAGTCGCCATTGATATATCCGTAGGAGCTCCGAACATCCCGAACCAATTCGACAAGGTTATTTTCATTTATATCAACAACATGAAGCTTTTTAGGGTTTCGCTTAAATACTTCCTTGACAACAGCCTGACCTATAGAGCCACCGCCTCCTATTACTAGAAATCCCGAATTACTTATGATATTTTCTATCTCACCCTCATAAGCATCGATATCGCATCGAAACAATTCGTCTGATCTACCAATCAATCTCAAAATATCCATATCTTATTTCATGATTATATTCATGAATTTTCTTAGCGTCAAGAAAAATATTACAAAAATCCCAGCCAGCAGCCCTCCATAAAATGTACCCTTAATCTTACCGACCTTCTTCTTTTCTAATGGAAACACAGGTTCATCGATTATCTGTATTAGCGGCGTTTCTTTCATTAAAGCGGTTTTAGACATTTCAAGATTTTGTAACAGTACGCTCAAAACCGCCTTGTTAGTTTCAACAGAAAACTGCGCACGCTGCGATGGGACTACTCTTATTACTTGCCTCGTAGGATTCAGATTCGGTGTAGCATCATTTGCAGCGACTGCTGAATAGATGGCCCCGTTCATAACATTTCGAACAGAATCAGCCTTCTGTTGTAGAATAGCCACATTTTCTGCTGATTTTTTTGTCTTGGTACGTACGTAAAAATCATTCACCGTAGTCACTATAGCTTCATTAAAGGCTTTTGAAAAAACCTCATCAGTTGAACTGATAGTGGCATTTATTATACTAAGCTTCTTATCAATCTTATTCACAGCCAAATAGTCCGTCCTGATATTATCAATTATCAAAGTCAACAAGCTATCCTGAACACGATTTAAACCTTCAGCATGAGTGAACTTTACATGTCTTGTTCTGGGCTTATTATCCCAAGATTCCTGTAATTCATTGAAGTCTATAAACCGGTTTATCAACAATTCCCTCTTGCCCCCATAAGTTGTCTGCCTAAAAAGAGCGCCTTTAATCATATTTCTAGACTTATATAACTCTAATATATTGTCGCCCTGAAATATGCTCCCTCCGCCGCTCCCCAGGTCAATTCCGGCAATAGAGGCTAAACCAGCTAACGATCCAAATCCTCCCGGCTTATCCTCTTCTAACGCGAAAGATGTAGTTGCTGAATAAATTGGCTTTTTATAGTACGCGTACAGAAAGCCAATTACCCCCCCAGCCAGACCTACCAGAATAATCGGAATTTTATGTGCCCATAAAAACCTAATCCAATCTTGAAATCGCAAAATCAATTCCTTCAAAGAAATCTTACTATCTATTGGGCTATCAGAAGGGTTAAGCTCTTCGACTTTCATTAGGGTATTATCTGAGTATACTTACAATAATTGCTGCTAAGGAAGCGAAAGCTGTTCCAATGCCTATCCATGCCTGAGCACTCATCCGTTCTCTCTCAGCCCGTTTAGGTACAAAAATCTCACTGCCTGGTTTGACCTGAGGATAATTATTAAAAAACAGGAACTTCTTAGCCGACGCTACGGATCCATTTGGGTATACAATATAGGCCCCACGCTTGTATGCATTATAGCTGAATCCTCCTGCACCGTCTATATATCCCTTAAAGCTTCTGCCTTTTATATATACAATGCTATTTGGCTTCAATACTTCGCCGGTAATGCGCACAGTCTGTAGTTCCTTGGGTATTCTTATAATATCTCCGTCCTCCACAATCAGGTCATACCTTGAAGATGGTCGTTTAAGGATACGGTCAAGATCAATTCCAACCAAGTCGCTACGTAAAACCTGCAAATCCTTCTCAAAGCTCGTTGTATCTCTTGCGCCAGTCTGCTTCAGCCTTTGCAGGTTGAGTAATTTCTCACGTTCTTCCTTCGCCCTTTCTAAACTGTCTGCATATCTGGACTCGGGGCTTCCTGTTCGTTTAAGTGATGCTCCGTCAACATAGGCAAGAGGAGTCAGACCACCAGCTCTGAGTATCAGATCTGAAATTCTTTCGTTCTTTTTTGTAACTGTATATGTACCGGGATATAGTACTTCACCCTCGATCTTAACCTGCCTTTGTACTTGATACCCCTCAGAACTTCTCACAGAGACAATATCAAATGGCTTCAATCTGAACCTGGGCCCCACTATCTTAAGTCCTGGATCAATGTCAATAGTAAACACCTCTGCAGTGCGGGCTGAAGCCGACATGGCGTCGCTGTTCTTTATCCTTCTGGAGACTTCGATACGATTAGGTGTCGCGCCCTCTTTAAACCCACCGGCCATCTGGATAAGATCTCCTACGCTAATGCTGTCACCATACTTAAATGACCCCGGAAAACGAACTTCTCCCTGTACAGTAACCTTATACTCGTCACGAAGGTCAAATAATGAAGATACTGTAACTTTATCCTCGCGTTGTAAAAGAATATCAGGTTCTGTACCTGCATTGATCTTGGACAAATCAAAAGAAATCAATGCCTGTGTATTATCGGGGTTAAGACGGCTGATATAAGCACGGTTCAAAAAAGCATCTTCTGTGAGACCATTGGCCTTGGCAATCAAACCTTTCAAAGTAAGTCCCTTGTCAAGCTCGTACTGCCCCGGTCTGAATACTGCTCCTTTAATCTCAACCCGGTTCTCAAATCTGTCCAGGATAGTCTCGACAATATACTTGTCCCCATTCGTCGGGCGGTAACCAGTATAATCAGCAGACTGGATGTCGGTGATCTTTCTTTCCCGGCTGGTATTCTGCAAGACCTTAATCTGCGCCGTATAAGCCTGATTACTGAAACCACCGGCGAAACGGATCACGTCTTCCAGAGATTCATTGTTAAGTACTTCGTATAATGCCGGGCGCTTGACTTCTCCCCCTATCTCCACTCTGGTTTGATAGACGGGCACATTGATGACGTCCTGGTCCTGCAACCGGATGTTGTTCTTTTGGATGCCGTTCAGAAGAAAATCGTAGACATCTACTGTTGTAACCACTCTATTGTTGCGGATCACCTGAATTTTTCTGAACGAGCCATTCTGATTTGGCCCGCCAGATTGATATAACAAATTGAAAACTGTAAAAAGAGAGGGTACTGTATAGGAGCCTGGTTTTACAACCTCGCCAACGACCGTCACCTTAATACTTCTGATGTTTCCAAGGGTTATAGCCACATTTGTTCTACCAGTTCGCAGACCAGGATAAGTTCCGGACATATTATTCCGAATTTTGGAAATGGCTTGCTCAATAGTAAGCCCCCCTACAGATATTAAACCAACATATTGAAGCCTGATTGTTCCGTCAGGACTCACTTTCAGACGGTAATTTGCCTCGTTATCACCACTCAGGTCTATCAGCAGCTCATCATCGGGGCCAATGACATAGCTTTTTGGGGTTGCCATTCTAAGGTTTGGCTCGAAAGTCAGGTCACTGTTCTTAAACAAATCTGAACCAAAGATCTTCGGTTTCAAAGATTCAAATAAATCAACCTGACTTTGTGAATTCTTTAAATTGCCAAGACTATCCCTGTCAAAAGAGGAGCTCGCATTCCTACCTCTCCTCGTTGTATCCAGGCCTTGATAGGAGCGCGAACGGCTGAGATCATTATCATTTGAGGAGCTACCTTGACCGCCATCCTGCTTACGTATCTTCTCTACACGTGACCTCAGCTTTTGTATTTCCGTCTGCTTCATTCCCTGTGCCATGGCCATTTGCTCAAGCTGAGCGTCTGAATAACCTATAGACTCAGCTCTTTGGATCAATTGCCTGATCTGGGCGTCAGTCAGGTCGTCTACACGTACATCAGAATAGTTTGTCTGGGCAACGACCGGAATCGTTAAAATAACAGCTAGAAAAACTAAAAATGTAGAAAATAATCGTTTAACATTCATAGGGTAACGAGAGCGGTATGTACTTTTTGTGCTTATTCGAAGTAATTCAGCGTGCGGAAACCACCCAACTTCAAGTGTTCATCCTTTTTCATTAGATGCAGGTCTGCATGGATCATGTCTTTTACCAGGGCGGCAAGGTCGTATTTGGGTTCCCAGCCTAGTTTGGTTTTAGATTTGGTCGGGTCACCGAGCAACAAGTCTACTTCTGTTGGCCTGTAGTATTTTTCATCGACCTGTACCACTACCGTTCCAGGTTTTAGGTTTGCATCGTTTAATCCAAGTTCCTTAACCAGGTTTTGGTCGACATCAATGATCACTCCACGCTCATTGGCATCCTTGCCGCTGAATTCTATGTCGATACCCAGTTCGGCAAAGGTCATCTTCACAAAGTCACGGACTGTAGTCGTAACGCCTGTAGCGATCACAAAATCTTCTGCTTTTTCCTGCTGAAGGATCAGCCACATAGCTTCAATATAATCCTTGGCATGCCCCCAGTCGCGTTGTGCAGAAAGGTTGCCCAAATATAGCGTATTTTGAAGGCCGAGTGCGATCTTAGCAGCTGCCCGGGTAATCTTACGGGTAACGAATGTCTCGCCTCTTAGCGGACTTTCGTGGTTAAACAGGATACCATTGCAAGCATACATGCCGTAGGCTTCACGATAGTTAACCGTGATCCAATATCCGTATAGTTTAGCTACTGCGTAAGGAGAACGCGGATAAAAAGGTGTCGCTTCGCTCTGAGGAACAGCCTGTACCAACCCATAAAGCTCTGAGGTAGATGCCTGATAGATACGTGTCTTTTTTTCTAATCCCAGGATACGGATGGCTTCCAGCAGCCTTAAGGTACCTATGCCGTCCGCATTGGCGGTATACTCGGGCATTTCAAAGCTCACATGCACATGGCTCATAGCAGCAAGGTTATAGATCTCATCCGGCTGGGTTTCCTGAATGATCCGGATCAGGTTGGTTGAATCCGTGAGATCTCCGAAGTGGAGTTTGAAATTTACACCTTGCTCATGCTGATCCTGGTACAGGTGATCAATACGATCGGTGTTGAACAGGGATGACCGCCGCTTCAATCCATGAACAAAATATCCCTTTTTCAATAAAAACTCTGCAAGGTAGGCTCCATCCTGGCCTGTAACTCCGGTAATTAAGGCGACTTTCATGAACTTTAGTTTAATAGTTGGCTGCAAACATACATAATAATTGCATTTGCTTTATTATTTATTACTTCCTAAATGTACTTGTATCCCCACAGAAACAGGGTTTAGCAGGAATTCTGACTTATAATATTTTTTAAGTGTCTGCGTATTATTGATATCTTGCCAGGTGACGGTCTGACGCTCGTAAGAGTAAAAATAGTCGATGTTACCCTCTGCAAAAAAGGAGAGCTGGGGAAACGGACTGATTTTAATGCCCACAAATGGGGTGACTACAAGACCTGATTTGGAGGTCTCCACTTTCTCCGGATCCATCGGCATTGGTGATGAAGTTGGTTTTGCGGCCTCCCTGAGCGCATTTCTGTTTTCAAGATTCCCTGTAAACACATTTGACCGGTAACCTGCATCGAGGCCAAAGTAAGGCTGAATACGTGCGTAATTAAAGTTCTTCTCGAAACCGACCTTGAATGAATAATCAACCAGTTTCCCTGCTGCCTCTTCGCAGGTCTCACAATTGTTAAAAAAACGCTTAGACTTATTGTAGTAAGTTCCGTTCAGACGGTAACTGATCTGATTGTCGTTGAATTTTACCATCGCTCCGTTTACAGGTGCATTGGTAAAATAATCCGTATTGGTTTCATTTAAAATTTTGGGCATCTGCACAAGCGAATATACCCTTACCCCGATACTGTAATTATAATCACTGTTTACCTGTGCGGTAGCAGTCAGGCCAAATAGGGATAAGAGGACCAACAGATATTTTCCCATATGAAATTGAAAGTACTAAAACCAGCACCAAGATAAACAAAAGAAGATCAATTATCTGCTAATTTTTCTTTCCGATCCAGATGTACCTGTTGGTCATACATTTCGGGCACCAGTAAATTCTGATGGGCAGGAACCCGAAAATATTTTTAAGTACAAACCCTCTCGGTACCTGGTAGTGAAATTCCGTATTGCACTTCGCACATTTATAATCCTTATAACTCATCTTGCTTAGATGCTAATATATCTGGTTAGACCATGGTAATACACAAAATTCATTCCAAATGTTAACTACGTAGAAAATGCAGTTTCGGTTTTCGGTTTAAAAATTATTGATAACGTTTAAATAACCGCATTGGCGTACAAGCGAGGAACAGTACATATATCATCCACATGGGTGGTCTGTGTAGCCTGAAACTTGACTTATACTTCAATAAAAGGGACACCATTCGTGGTATGGAAGGGACACCTTTCCTGTTGGTTTTTCCGCTGTTGGCCAGCTCGGAAAGTGTGACCAGAAACTCCTGAGTTTTTAAGGCTGGAATTACCCTCCAGGTAACCCGTGCAGGAATATGCCCGGCATTCCACATACTGTGGCGTTCCCCGGGCGCGATGCTGAGGACCGAGCCCCTACCGTAAGTCCGGATGTACCCGTTCATACGTATGGTCAGTTCGCCTTCAGCAACACAGAACTGCTCCGTCTGGTGCACATGATAGTGCAGGGGCGGCTCTTCCGACAAAGGGGCATAAACTGCCTCCATTTCCAGCAGTTTCCCGTTGGTCTCTTCAGCTGTCCGTACAAAAATGATGCGCTGCCCTGTCACTTTATTTTCGATATAACGATAAGTATTGATGTCTGGCATGCCGCAAACCTCGCCAGACGGGCAGTTACATTCCAGCACACAAGACATAAAGCTGAATTTCGCCTATAAATTACCGCAATGCGCGAATGAAATGCGTATTAAAAATAATAGATTTGTAGATATGACATATACCGAAAAGCTACAAGCCATACGCTCACAAATGCTGGAAAGCCACATAGATGCCTACATCATTCCGTCCTCCGACCCTCACATCAGCGAATACATGCCTGAGCATTACAAGGCCATTCCGTTCGTTTCCGGCTTCACGGGTTCCGCGGGTACATTGGTCATCACCCAAGATTTTGCGGGCCTGTGGACAGATTTCCGGTACTTTGAACAGGCAACCGAACAACTGGAAGGAAGCGGGGTTGAACTGGTGAAGATGCAGGTGCAGGCTGCTCCGGAGTATATTACCTGGTTGACCAGCCGACTGACAAAGGGTACTGTGGTTGCGGCAGATGAACGACTGGTTTCGGTATTGCTGGGTGAACTGCTCGTACAAATGCTTGCGGCGAAAGGCATCGGCTTTGCTGACCAAGATTTTTTAAGTCCAATATGGGAAAACCGGCCGGAATTGCCGCAGCAAAAGGCATATCTCATTGATCCGGAGCATACTGGTCAGACCGTTGCTGCAAAGCTTGCCGCCGTAAGGGCCGCATTGCTGGGTCAGGGTGCGGACCAACACCTGGTCTCTTCGCTGGATGATCTGGCCTGGCTGTTCAACATCCGCGGGGGGGATGTAGCTTATAACCCTGTTGTCCTGGGATTTGCCCTGATCAGTCAGGACCATGCGAAGTTATTTATTGCCGAAGGCAAACTAAGCGATACCGACAAAGAATCTTTGCTGAAAAGCGGAGTGGAAGTACTTCCTTATGAAGAAATCGGGGATGCATTGCAAAACATCCCGGAACACCAGACAATATTGATTGACCCCAAGCGGAACTGCTTTGCGTTTACGAAAGCGTTGCCGGTTTCGGTTAAGATCATCCGCGCAACCAATCCCTCTACCAATTTAAAGGCGATTAAAAATGAGACGGAGCTGGCCAATACCCGCAAAGCTATGCTGCTGGACGGCGTTGCGGTCGTGAAGTTTATGAAATGGCTGTATGAGCAAGTGGGCGTCGCTACCGTGGATGAGCTTTCCGCAGCAGCGGAATTGCACCGGTTGAGAGCGGAGCAGGAAGGATTTAGCGGGGACAGTTTTAATACCATAAGTGCATATGCAGCGCATGGTGCCTTGCCTCATTACGGGCCAACTGAAGAAAGTAATGTAGAGATTAAGCCTGAAGGACTCTTCCTGATCGATTCGGGTGGCCAATACCTGTACGGCACCACCGACATTACACGTACTTTACCAATGGGCAACAATACTGAGGAAGAGGCCATTGATTACACGCTGGTTCTGAAAGGCATGATCGAGGGCTGCAGGTTGCGCTTTCCAAAAGGCACCTATGGTTACCAGATAGATGCGGTGACGCGCAGGCCATTATGGGAACATGGATTGAACTATGGGCATGGAACCGGACATGGCGTTGGCTATTTCCTGAATGTGCATGAGGGTCCGCAGGTATTTAATCCATCACCGAATCCCGTTGCGATTGAACCCGGTATGATTACTTCTATTGAACCAGGAGTTTACCGTCCCGGAAAGCATGGCATTCGTATCGAAAACCTGGTGAACACTGTTGTAGACATCAGCAATGAGTTTAACCAGTTCTATGCGTTCGAATGTCTGACCATTGCACCGATCAGCACCAGGATTGTGAAGAAGGAACTGCTTGAGGAGGTTCAGGTGGCCTGGTTGAATAGATACAACAAGATGGTATTTGACAAGCTTTCGCCTTTATTAAGCGCGGATGAGCGGGAATGGCTGAAAGAAGAGACAAAAGCGATATAAACAAAAGGCCCTGATAAATTATCAGGGCCTTTTCTCAGTTTTTTAATCCATCTTTTTAAACTCGTCATCCATCCATGCTATCCTTTTGGCTAACCACTCTTTCATATACTGAACTTCGTTGTCATAAGATCCAAGGACCACTGCATTTGGCCAAGTATAATTATACAAAACATCCCATTTATTAAAGTTTTGTCTTTGAGATAATTTAAGATACGCAGCTTGTTGGTTAATGAAGTCAAATATTGTATTCACTTGAGTTGTCTTTAAAACTGTCCATCTCGCTTTGACCCTTTTTCTAAACGCAGGATCCTCAAAAAGGCGAAACATCCAACCAGATGTAGCGATCCACCAACCCTGCGGATCATTATTACCGTTATAATTCACATTGCCTAGTGCGATGTCAAAATCCCAGATTGGGCCTAAGCTTAACTTTCCATGTCGATCTTTATGCATAAATACGCTGCTAAAAAACGCTGCGTCATTATTCTTTGTCAGTTCGTTTACCAAATACCAGTTAATAAAAGATTCAACATTAATATATTCCTCATATCCTTTAGAAGGGCCTGCAAAATTTCCTCCATAGATTGCATCCTCAGCTAATTGCACATAATCACTTATATACTTAAACTGAGATGACGTAATCTCTTCGGGCGATTTAATGGTGAATGCCAAGTTGTTTTTAGTAATAAACCAATATGGTTCATCCAGTCGCGCATCAACCTCCAATAAATATCCTCCGGAAATATCACTATCAGGGGAATCCTCATCCAACTCTGGGATATTTACCCTGGTTTCTCCTACCTCTACCTGATCTGTCAGCAAGTAATTGCCCAGGTATTCTCCATTGAGCACCACTTCTACAAACCTTGATTTAGGTGTAAAAGCAGCCTCAAACCTTTTTCCGAGTTCGAAGGCGATATTGTTCCTCAGCATTGTTTTATCGCTGAAATTCGCTAATAACACCCACTTCTTAGCCGCGGCCATTCCCAGTATTTCGGCTTTTTTGTCCAATTTGATACGGTATGGCTTTTTTGGCATCCCCCATGTAGTGTTTCCTCGTCCCCGCATTTCCATCTGAAACTCAGTAACAGTCTGCTGGTAGCCTGAATTATTGGCATCGATCTGCATCTTGCCTTTCACAGATTCCTCTTTAGACAATACAGGGGCTTCCGTTTCCAGATAAATGATAGGCAAGCCGGTAAACGTATATAATTTAACCGTGTATTTCTTAACACTTCCATTTTCAGCTTTTACCGTAAACGTAACAGGATTACTGTAATTGTTCCTAGTAACGCCCGTTTCCTGCTTAATACCATCTACTGAGATATCGTGCCCATCTGTTTTAAAGGTAGCAATCAAGGTCCGGTCATTACTGATATAAGGTACCAATCCCACAATCAGGGAATCATTGATGTGGCAAACAACGTCTTTTAAGAGCTGTGCCGAATTGTTTTTTGCCTCAAATGTAAAACTCTGAATACTCTTAGCAGAGGATATTTCAGGCTTTAGCTCCGGTTCCGGTAAATAGCTGTCCTTGTTGCATGATGACAGACCGATAAATAGCAAAAGAAGAAGACCGTTAATTCTTTTCATTTTTGTTTATTTGGTTAGAAGATTTTATCCCATTAGAAACTCCAGAACAGAATTCCTAAATTCTGAACAAAAGTAATCTAAATCTAACCAAACCCACAACTTATGGGACTGTCAAAATTTGGTTACACCTCCCAACCACCAATCGACCTGTCCAGGTGCGTATACCCGCCATCGACATAAATCAGCTGTCCCGTGGTATGACTGGAAGCCGGTGACAATAAAAAAACAGCAGCATTCGCTATTTCCTCTGCAGTGGTCATCCGCTTTTCCAGCGGAATCTTTGAAGTGATGGACGCGAGTTTTTCCTCCGGATTGGGCAGTGTTTTGATCCAGCTTTCATACAGCGGTGTATAACACTCCGCCACGATCACTGCATTGACCCTGATACCATAGGGCAGCAATTCTACCGCCCACTCCCGGGTCAGCGCATTCCGCCCGCCATTGGAGGCCGCATAGGCAGAAGTACCGCCTTGCCCGGTATCCGCTACTTTAGAACCAATGTTTACAATAGCCCCCTTTGATTTTTTTAAAGCCGGCAAGGCATGCTGCGCCATCAGATAGTAGTGTACCAGGTTCTTGTGCAGGCTCTGAATGAATCTTTCATAATTGCCGTTCTCCAGCCCGACACTATCGTTTACCCCCGCATTATTGATAAGGCCGTCGATACGTCCAAACTGCTCCAGCACCGCATGAACAGCCCGTTCACTATCTTCCGGACGGGTAAGTTCAGCAACCACCTGCATCGCTTTCCCACCTTCTGCAATAACGCTTTCCATTATCTTACGGTTATCTGCCTCATTCCTGCCCACAATGACCGGAATGGCCCCTTCATTGGCCAGTACCCTGACGATGCCTTCCCCAATTCCTTTCGCACCGCCGGTAACGATCACAACTTTATCTTTTAACTGCAAATCCATTATTTGATTAGTTTATCTTGTAAAATTGAGCGGCATTACCGCCCCAGAATAGCTCCTGCTCTGCTCCTGACAACGCCTGGGTATGGTATTCCGCAAGTTCAGCTACCTTTGCATAAGTGCCTGCAACCTGGCAAACCGGCCAGTCGGAACCGTACATCAGTCTTCTGGTACCAAAGGCATTAAAGACCACATCGAGATAAGGTGAGAAATCCTTGTTGTCCCAGTTTTCCCAGTTGGCTTCTGTTACCATGCCGGATACCTTGCAACAAACATTTTCATATTGCGCCAGTTCGGTTATGCCGTTTCGCCACTCGTCGATCTGCTGTCCCTTAATATCGGGTTTGGCGATGTGATCCAAAACGAAAGGCTGATCTGGAAATCGCCTGACCAGCTCTGCCGCGTACGGCAATTGATCGAGGAAAATGAGGATGTCATAGGTGAAGCCATACTTATCGAGTTTGCTGATGCCGTTCATGAACGCTGGTCTGAGCATCAGTTGCCGGTCGGCTTCGCCCTGCAATACATGCCGGAAGCCTTTCAGTTTCGGGAAACCTTGCAGGTGCTGCAACTGTTCATCGATATCCGGAGCCTGCAGGTCAATCCAGCCAACTACACCTTTAATGAAGTCATGTTGACCGGCGAGTCCTAACAGAAAGTCGTTTTCTTCGTAGGTCTGATCGGCCTGAACTGCGATACAGCCATCTATGCCTTGCTGATCCAGCAGCGGCGCCAGATCGCCGGGAAGAAAGTCGCGCCTGATGGCGGACATCTCTTCACTGATCCAGCTGTGCCTCAGCGGGTCATATTGCCAGAAATGCTGATGCGAGTCAATTTTTAACATAAGCCTTTACTTCCTGGCGTGAAGTACCCAGACCGTCGATACCCAGCTCCACTACATCCCCCGGCTTCAGGTAAACAGGGGGCTTAAAGCCTAAGCCGACTCCTGCCGGCGTGCCGGTAGAGATGACATCTCCAGGCAGAAGGGTCATGAACCGGCTCACATAAGCGATCACAAACGCTACGTTGAAGATGAAGTTTGAAGTATTGCCATCCTGCATTTTCTGGCCGTTTACCGTCAGCCACAGGCGCAGGTTATTGACGTCGGCGACCTCATCCTGCGTGGCCAGAAAGGGGCCAAGCGGCGCGAAGGTGTCGCAACCCTTACCCTTGTCCCAGGTGCCGTTACGCTCTAGCTGGAACTCGCGCTCAGAAACATCATTGTGCAAGACATACCCGGCAACATAATCCAGCGCATCACCCTCCTCTACATAGGATGCCTTTTTGCCGATCACCACAGCCAGTTCTACTTCCCAGTCGGTTTTCACTGAATCCCTTGGTATAACAATGTCGTCATTCGGCCCGGTCAGGGAAGTGGTCGATTTCATAAAAATCACTGGTTCCGGCGGGATCGGCGCATTGGTCTCCCGGGCATGGTCCGCATAGTTAAGCCCGATGCAGACTATTTTTGAAGGTCGTTCAACCGGAGCACCCAACCTGGTATCCTGTGGAACTTCAGGCAACTTTCCTTCATTTTGCTTCACGAAGTCCTCCAGTCGTTGCAGTCCATCCGTCTCAAAAAAGCGTTCGTTATAATCTTCTCCGAATGCCGAAGTATCGAACCAGGTATCACCCAGGATAACGCCGGTCTTTTCCTGTCCGGCCAGTCCCCATCTGATTAATTTCATCTGTAAATTTTTTAATTATTGAGTTTAACAAATCCACCATCTACCGGGTAATCGTTACCGGTAATAAAGCTGGCCTCGTCCGAACAAAGGTAAAGCGCCATTGTTGCAATTTCTTCCGGAGTTCCCATCCTGCCTATCGGCTGGCTCTTAGAGAGCTTTTCAAAAATTTCCTGCTCCTGCCCTGCGTAGTTCTTTGCGATAAAGCCATCGACAAACGGCGTATGCACCCTGGCGGGACTGATGCTGTTGCACCGGATGTTATCGGCCATATAATCCCTGGCGACAGACAAAGTCATGGCTGCGATCGCTCCTTTGCTCATCGAATAAGCAAAACGGTCGGTGATACCTACAATCGCCGCAATGGAGGCCATATTGAGTATGGCGCCCCCGCCCTGCTGTTTCATCAAGGGAATTGCTGCGTAAAGGCAGTTGTAAGCCCCTTTGACATTGACGTTGAATACACGTGTAAAATCTTCTTCGCTGGTATTATCTGCCCGGCCGATATGTGCGATACCCGCATTGTTGACCAGGATGTCTGCAAGACCGATCTCGTTAAAGATACCGACGACCTGCTGCTGGTCTGTAACATTGCAGATGAAGCCTCTGGCTTCTCCACCCGTTTCAGCGATCTCTGCAATGGTCTTGTCTATGGATTCGCGATCCAGATCAAGGATAGTTACGCTTGCACCCTGTCTGGCAAATAAGGTGGAAACCGCCTTGCCTATCCCACTGCCACCGCCGGTAACGATTGCTGATTTTCCTTTTAAACTGAACATAGCTTACAATTATAATGAAACTCCTCTTTTCCAGGGTATGAAATCATCCTGATTGAGCAGGACTGCTTTTGGCAATACCTCACCGCTGGCTGCCCCGATGCAATACTCCAGGATGTCGGTACCCATTTCTTCGATACTTTTCTCACCCCTGATCACAGGCCCGCAATCGATGTCGATAATGTCGCTCATGCGCTGCGCAAGCGCGGTATTCGTAGCTACCTTGATCACCGGGCAGACCGGGTTGCCGGTTGGGGTACCTAAACCGGTAGTAAACAAGATCAATGTCGCTCCGCTGGCTGCCTTTCCGGTAGTGGCCTCTACATCGTTGCCTGGTGTGCAAACCAGGCTGAGGCCTGGCTTGGTAGCCGGTTCTGTGTAATCGAGCACATCAACCACCGGAGAAGTACCCCCCTTCTTGGCCGCACCGGTACTTTTGATGGCATCCGTAATGAGACCGTCTTTTATATTGCCGGGAGAAGGGTTCATGTAAAAGCCCGAACCTACCGCATGTGCCTGGGCATCGTATGCCTGCATCAGCCGGATAAACTTCTCGGCGATGGGCTGGTTGATACAGCGGTCTATGATGTTCTGCTCGGCACCGCAAAGCTCCGGAAATTCGGCCAGAAGCACCTTTGCCCCCAGCGCTACCAACAGGTCTGAGGTGTAACCAACAGCGGGGTTGGCTGAAATACCACTGAAGCCATCGCTGCCCCCGCATTTTACACCTACGCACAATTTGCTCAAAGGCGCGGGCCTTCGCTCTAGCTTATTGATCTCTGCAAGTCCTTCAAAAGTCTTTAAGATAGCGTCTTTGATCAGCTGATCTTCACTCTGGCTCTGTTGTTGCTCAAAGACGAGGAACTTCTTATTGAAGCCCGGGTTTCCCGCTTTTATATCTTCCAGGAAAGCATCTGTCTGCAAATGCTGGCAGCCAAGGCTCAGCACGGTGATGCCGGCCACGTTAGGATGGTTGGCATAGGCTGCGAGCAAATGGCTCAACACCGCTGAATCCTGCCGCGTACCTCCGCAACCGCCCTGATGGTTCAGGAACTTAATGCCATCGACATTTTTGAAGACGCGGCGCGATGTAAAGCCTGAGGAAGCGATGGCAGCGGTGTTGAAACTGGAAATGTCCTGACCCTGCTGATAGGCTTCGAGCAGTTGTTCCGCATATTCCTTGTATTTATCGGTGACGTTATAACCGAGGCTGTTGTACAGTGCCTCTTTGATCACATCCAGGTTTCTGTTCTCGCAGAATACCGTAGGTATAAACAACCAGTAATTGGCCGTACCCACGGAGCCGTCTTCCCGGTGATAACCATTGAAGGTCCGTCCGGCAAATGAAGACACGTCGGGCGCCTGCCATTGGTAGTTGATGTCGCGGTATGCGTAGTCCTGTGAGGCGTGGTGGGTATTTGCTACGGTCATGAGGCCTCCTTTCGGGATGTAAGTGGTTGCCTTACCGACGAGCACCCCGTACATCCGTATCTCGTCGCCGGGCTGGAGTTCATGGATAAAAAATTTATGCTTTGCATTGATCCTGTCCTGCAATAGGATTTCGTCGCCCTTCCAGATCACCTTTTCGCCTGCGGGCAGATCCTGCAGGGCCACCAGCACGTTATCTTCTGGGTGTATCTGCAGAAACCGTTTATTCGTTAATTCTGACATTCTGTTTATTCAATGTTATTACTTTATGCCCGGTCAGTCCAAAAAGCAGGACAACCGTGAAACATATCAATGGAACGATATAGCCGATCTGGATATTATGGGTGACATCGCTGATGTATCCCATTACAGGCGGCAGCAATGCGCCCCCCACGATGGACATAATGATCAGGCTGCTTCCGTATTTGGCATCGGCACCGAGGTCCTTAATCCCCAGAGAAAATATCGTCGGAAACATGATGGACATGAAAAAGGCGATCCCGATAACAGAGAACAGTGCGGCCAAACCTGTACTGAACATGGCTGACGCACTGAGCAACACACAAATTACCGCGTAAATCACCAGCAAACGTTCAGGCTTTATGAATTTCATCAGGAACGTACCAATGATACGGCCCGACAGGAAGCCAAGCCCGATCCCATAACCCTGATAATCGGCTGCCTGAACCTTAGTGATGCCTGCTGCCTTGGTGGCATACAATACGAAAAGGCTCATGACACATACCTGTGCACCTACGTAGAAAAATTGCGCTGCCACAGCCCATCTGAGGTGCCGGTGGGCAAGCGCATGGGATATCCCCCGCTTTTCTCCCGCCGTTTCGGTTTCTGTGATTTCAGGGAGCTTCAGAAAAATGAAGATCACCGCGATCACTAATATGATACTGCCCAGTACGAGGTACGGTGTCTTCACCGAAGAGGCTTCCGCCGCCAGTATGGCGCGTTGGGCTGATTCGCTCATGGTAGCCAGTTCTTCGTCGGATATGCCTTTGATCAGGATGATCCGCGCGCCTATAATTGGCGCCAGCGTAGCGGCCAATCCGTTAAATGTCTGAGAAAAGTTCAGTCTGAACGTTGCAGTCTCTTTAGGCCCCAGCAGTGAAGCATAGGGGTTGGCGGCAGTTTCCAGAATGGTAAGTCCACAGGCAATGATGAACAAAGCCCCCAGGAAGAAAACATATGCCTGGGTATTTGCGGCGGGTATGAATAAAAAGGAACCCAGGGCGAAAAGGGCGAGACCGAAAATGATCCCGGCCTTATAACCGTACTTTTTCATGATGAAGCCCGCCGGAAGTGCCATCACGAAATAGGCGATGAACACTGCGGTATCTACCAGTGTTGCCTGGAGTGTATTTAAGCTGAAGGACCTTTGCAGATGCGGTATCAGTATCGGATCCAGGTTGTGTACAAACCCCCACATGAAAAACAGTGAGGTGATCATGATAAAAGGGAAAAGGTATTTGTTCTTGGTCATCGGTTAATATTTGGCTATTCTAAAATCGGGATTATCCACGGCTTTTATTTTGCCATTTTACCTATTTATTCAATGATTTTGGCACAATGATTATTTGCCCGGAACCAGTTCCAGCCTTACATTCGGAATATTCAGCGTCGTATGCGGAGAATATGGGTCATGCAACTGCCAGCTGAACGGATAGTACTTTCCTTTTTCGACCTGCAGAGGCTTTAACTGCTTCTTATAAATCACCTGCTCCACGTCCCTGCTGATACCGATGGTACTGCTTTTCTGAAAACCATTATAGAACTTCACGATCAGCTGGTTCTTACCCTTTTTCAACGGCAGCAGCACAAGATCCTTCATCTCCTTTTCCTTAAAGGGATTATTGTGCTCTGCCAGTACCTGTCCGTTAAGACTTACTGTCACCGCATCTCCACTGGTGATCCCTACCAGGTATGGCTGGTCTTTATCCGATTCGATTTCCTGCAACAGGTAAGTAGCTGAATTCTTATCCATGGGTACCTCAAAGGACTCGCCATTTTTCCAGCTGTCCTTCCTGGTCCATACCGGGGATTTGTCTTCCGGCCAGGGCTTCGTGACATCAATATTTTTCAGGTTGCCATGGACACCGCCCGGACCAGAGTAATACTGACCCGACTGATAGAGCGGCCCCCAGGTTATAGCAGCGCCGGCATTTAGCCGTTCCTGATCTCCGCCGTCAAATCTAACCACAGAAATCTTCCCACCAATCTCCAGATCAATTGCCCGCCCTTTTTCATTAGCTGTGAAATAGATCACCGGGACCAGTGTCTCATTACGTGCGGGATGGAGCGTCCACGATTCCTTCACGGTGCTCTGGTACCGGTTGCTGTAATCGACACCTGAACTGCTGTAGTGCTTGAACGCATTGTGCCCGTCGAGCACTAGCGTACCCTGCGCGTTGGACAGGATATTTGCCGGGGGCACATAATATCCGTTTGAAAAGTCAATGGCCAGAACCTGGTAGGCTTCTTCTATGCGGAGCCCGGCCGGTACTGTAATGCGCACTCCACTGGCATTCTGACTGTATTTAGGCTTATCGTTCGTACCCAGTATCCTTATGCCCTTTATTTTCCCGGTCAGCCCCGGCAGGAAAATCTGGTTGTTCTCCGGTCTTGACATCAGGTGCAGATAGATCTTATCCGGTCTGCTGGTCAGGCTGCCCCATTTGAACGGGATATGAAAGGGGTCCGGGTCGGTGCCGTAGATGGCTTCCTTGTTTTTATCCAGCCATTTACCGATGGCCAGTAATACGTTCCGTTCGAATTCAACGACAGTTCCGTCGCCCTTGGGTCCGATATTCAGCAGGAAATTTCCCCCTCGGCTGGCGACACGGATGAGGCTGGCCAGCTTTTCCCTGATCTTGTCTTCTTCCTTGCCTCGTTTCTGAAACGAACGGTAGCCCCAGGTCTCATCAAAGAAAGAGGCCGGTGACTGCCAGGGCACTCCGATGACATAATCAGGCTCCTGGTTATCGCCCATCACATTAAAATCCCCCATGTCATTGCCGATCCGGCTTCCGATCATGCAGTCCGGTTGTAACCTGTGCACCAGGTCCCGCATTTCCCGGCTTTCCTTCGGGCTTTGCGAGCCCATATCAAACCACAACTCGGAAACCGGGCCGTAATTGGTCAGCAGTTCTGTAACCTGCTTTTTATTGAATTCAAAGTGCTCGGGAGTAATATAGTCAGAGTTCGACCCGGAGATCGGCGAGGCCTGAGGAAAATGCCAGTCGATCAGCGAAAAGTACAATCCGAACTTCAGACCACCACGCTTACAGGCATCGGAAAGTTCCTTCAAAAGATCCCGCCTGTAAGGTGTAAAGTCTACAATATTGAAATCTGTAGTTGCAGTTTTGAACATGCAGAACCCGTCATGATGCTTGGACGTAATCACAATTGAACGCATCCCTGCCTGCCTGGCCAGCGACACAATGGCATCAGGATCCCATTTCTCCGGATCGAAAGTCTTTGCCACACGCTCGTATTCGTCGGAATAAATGCCGGCATGTGCCTGTATCTGTTCACTTACGTTCCTGTAAGAGGGCTTACCCTGCCATACCCCGCCCAAAACGGAATATACGCCGAAGTGGATGAACATCGAATACTTTTGGTCCTGCCATTCCTTAAGGGCCTTCGGATCATGCTGCCCGAAAGCCACCGCACGCGCAAGAAGAATCAGGGCAATAACAAAAACAGATTTTTGCTTCATAATTTGGTCTGAGGTTTAATCCGATCCCTAACCGGGATTCGTAAAAACCAAAGAAAGGCCAAATCGGGGCATTTTTGTTTTCCTCAATTGACAAAAGGTTATGCGATTTTGGCAGCTACCGGATCAGTTTGAGCAAATAATTGCCATATCCGCTTTTTACAAGTGGTTCGGCGATAGTCCTGAGCTGCTCTTTATCAATAAAGCCCATCCGGTAAGCCACCTCTTCTATACTACCGATCTTCAGGCCCTGACGTTCCTCGATCACCTGTACAAACTGCCCCGCCTGCATCAGCGATGTAAAAGTCCCCGTATCCAGCCAGGCCGTACCCCGGCTGAGCACACCAACCTTCAGCTTACCCTGCTCCAGGTAAACCTTGTTGACATCGGTGATCTCATATTCACCTCTTGCAGATGGGCTGATATTTTTAGCGATCTCCACTACGGAGTTATCATAGAAGTAAAGTCCCGGAACTGCATAATCGGACTTAGGTTTCTCTGGCTTCTCCTCGATAGAAATGGCCTGGTTATTTTCATCAAACTCCACCACGCCGTAACGTTCCGGATCTGAAACCCTGTAGGCAAAAACCACGCCTCCGTCCGGATCAGCACTTGCCTGCAGCAGTTTAGACATTCCGTCACCATAAAAGATGTTATCACCAAGGACCAGCGCTACTTTATCCTTTCCTATAAAGTCCGCACCGATCACGAAAGCCTGGGCCAGACCATTTGGCTGCTCCTGGACCGCATAAGAAAATTTGCAGCCGAGCCTGCTGCCATCTCCAAGAAGTTTCTGAAAATTCGGAAGGTCGTGCGGAGTAGAAATGATCAGTATCTCACTGATCCCGGCCAGCATTAGCGTAGACAAAGGATAATAGATCATCGGCTTGTCATACACCGGCATCATTTGTTTACTCATCACCAATGTCAGGGGGTGCAACCTGGTCCCACTTCCTCCTGCTAAGATAATTCCTTTCAATATTTGCGAATTTGTTCGCTATGAAGATACACTTTCTTCCAGTTCCCTATACCAGTCCTCACCATATTTTCTGATCAGCGGCCCTTTCAGGAACCGGTATACAGGCACTTTAAGTTCCCTTCCGAAAGAACAGGCATCCCGGCAAATGTGCCAGCGGTCGTAGTTGAGCACTTCGAACTCGGGATACCGGGTGACCCTGATCGGGTAAAGGTGACAAGAGATGGGCTTTTGCCAGCCGATCAGCCCTTGCTCCCAGGCCTTCTCAATCCCGCACTTGGTAATGCCATTTTCGAACGTTACATAGGCACATTCCTTATTTCCACCGACACAAGGAGTGGTCAGATCTCCGTCTGCATCAACCACTGAAGTTCCCTGTTCCTCGATCGCCTGAATACCCGCCGGTTCCAGTAAATGTCTGATCTTCGGATAAATCTCTTCCAGAATACCACGTTCCTGGGCTTCCAGCGGGGCACCGGCATCACCTTCCACACAGCAGATTCCCTTACATTTATTCAGGTTGCAGACAAATTGTTCGCTGATCACATCTTCATGCACGAGGGCATTCTGTATTTCTATCATCTCTAATCCTTTATTATGGCCAGCGGATACTTCAGTCCGGCTGCCGACTTTACTTCCATGACCACTGAACCGACAAGGATCTCCACCTGCGCCTTTACCGGTACCCTGTTGCCATCATCAGATACCCAAAGGTAAAGCCGGCTGTCCTTTCTGAAAATCCGGCCAGGTTTAATGGAGGGGCTGAATTTCAGGCAACGTATTTTTCCCAGCTTGGTCTTGATCACTTCCCGCCCGACGAACTGGATCTCTAGCTGGTTCACCTCATCACTTAGAAAATAATTGAGCTTTACCGCATCACCGGCCTTCATTTTGGAGACATCCAGACTCCTGGCAAAATAATAGGAGGAAACCAGGTCAAAGGTCTGCGTGGTCGGCGTATTAAATGTTCCCTTGGTCGCTACGATCTTTTTACCATCCTGGTCAAAACGCGCCTTATCCTGCCTGCGGTAACTTCCCTCACGGATATTTTCCTGGTAGAAATAAGGTTTCAGGTTATCGATGTCGATATAGGAATCATAATGGTCCCTGATCTTGTAAAACACGTCGAACGTGCCGGAGGTCTCACCATCTACACTTAGCCGGTAGGTGGGCTTACCATCAAACTTCAGGTCAGAATTCAGCACCTTAAGGGTACCTTCCGCAGCCGTAATGAAGCCGTACCTCAGTTTATAGGTCAACACTTCACCTGGCCCGAAGGCAGGATCTTTTACAAAGGGAAGCTCCTGCGCGACAAGCTTATGGCCCAGGAACAGTACGGCGATCATCAAAAACAAACGTCTCATATCCCCAGACAAATCAAAAAGTACTCCAAAATTAATCCTTACGCTTATAGATAGGCACCGTAGAGCAGGGCTCACCATACATGATGCTCTTTACGACAGGGGTCAGCAGATTGGTAATCTCCACATAGGCGGAGACAGGAAGCGTGATGTCCGCACAACCCTTGACCACCACGCGCTCGCCTTCAAATGCCTTCAGGTCGATCTTGGAAAGCGCCTTGGTAAACAATACCGTTTCCAGGGTTTCCAGATCACCGAATACGATCTCGTTGGCGTAAGGCTTCATCCGGTTGGCCAGCAGCATATAGGCCCAGGTAGGCACTATGGCATCCGCACTGCAGATAACCGCTACATTTTTTCCCGTGTAAGCCTCCCAGTCATGTGTTTTTACAAATTCACGAAAGTCCCTTTCCCGCAGCATCAGGCCATGGAACAGGTTTTCCTTAATATCGTAAACGATGCGTTCACCCGGATGAAGGTACTCCTCAAGGTTAAAGGTGATCAGGCCGCTGGCGGCTACCTTATTGACAAAACTTTCCTGGATATCCATAATGCTAAACCCTGGTTAACAAAAAACCGCTCCGGACAAGTCCGGAACGGTTACAAAAATACGTATTTCGGATTAATAGAATTTCACCCTATTGTCTTTTATGTCGCTTCTCTCCTGCAATACCTGGAACGCGGCACCAAGCGAACGCTGTCCTGCCATCTGCATCATGCTTTCCTTCTGCTTATAGGTATTGGCCAATGGCGCAGGAGCAGTAAAGCCCTCGGTGGTGAACACATACACACCTGCTTCACCTTTGACTGGTTTGGAGAGCTTGCCCGGCTGACTGCCAAACACTGAACCCACCAGTTTATTTTCCTGTCCAAGTCCCGGAACGATCGGGTTACTGAATACGATATTCTGAACCGGAGTAACACTCTTACCTGCTTTTTGGGCAACCTGCTCTATCGAAGACGCACCCTGCAAAGCTTTTTCCAGCTTTTCAGCAAGCATTTTGCCCTTAACGGCATTGCGTACCATAGGCTCGATCTCCTTTTTAACCGCATCCAGCGGGAGAATGCCTTTAGGCCTGATGTCCGTAACCCTGGCTACCACAAAGGCATTGTCCATCTGGTAAACCTGGTCCAGGACAGTCCCCTTATCGGCAGCATAGGCATCGCGGATAAGCTGACGCGGATTATCCAGTCCGGGGGCAAAACCCTGCGTCGGCGTGATCTTATCTGCAACTCCTACCCGATAACCGTCCTTCTGGGCAATTTCACTGAATTTGCCATCCTTTACCTGGTTCAGGAAAGTACTTGCCTTTTTATAAGCTGCATCCCTTGTTTTATTGCTGGGTACCAGGCTCTTTTCAATATAGGCCAGTTTGGCCACTTTAGAATTACCGATCTGCTTTTCGATCCGGATCAGGTGTACGCCATATTGTGACGGTACCACCACCAGGTCGCCCGGCTTACCGGTAAACGCTGCATTCTCGAATTCAGGTACCATAGCACCGCGGGCGAAAGTGCCCAGATCGCCGCCCTTTTCCTTAGATCCCGGATCAATACTGTATTCATTCGCCAACTCGGCAAAGCTCTTACCGCCCTGCACCAGCGCTTTCAATGAGTCTGCGAATTTTCTGGCCTTATCGACACCACCCAGTTTACTTGCGTCGATCAGGATATGGCTTGCCTTTACGGAGTCCGGAGAGAAGCGCACGTCGGCAACCTTCACCAGCTTGTAGGAGTTACCACTGAATTTCGGTCCGTAAAAGCTTCCCGCCGGAAGACTGAATACCGCTGAGTCCACTGCAGGATCGAGCCGGCCTTTCGCAAGGTAAGTATACGGCACCTTTACGTCAGAGTTCACAGCAGCGAACAATGAATCATTTGTAGCAGTCCTGAAATCATTTGCGAGTTTCTCCACCTGGGCCTTCACTGTTGCAGAATCTTCCTTTGTAGGGCTGATACTGAAGGAAACATATTCAAATGTCCTGGTCTCCGTCTGGTTATTGAACCGCTGCTTATTGTCGTTGTAGTAATCGCTGTAGTCAGATTCCGAAAGCTTTACCTCCTGATCAGGCACAGCAGCATAATCAAGACCTACATATTTAAAGTTTGCCAGCTTGTTCCGGTTCTGATATTCGTCATTAGCCTCCAGCGTGGTTACGTAGACGGAATTGCGGATCAGGTTGGTATATTTTTGCTGCAGGGCCTGACGCTCGATCTCCGCTTCAAGCAGGTTGATCTGCTGTGCCATCTGGGGATTCTTAAGGCCTTCCTTTAAGGTACGGATCACCTGCGCCCTGTCTACCTGTCCGGTCTGAGGATTACCGAAATACTGCACGATCAGCGGACTCGGGTTATCACCCTTTACCAGGTCGCCCATTTCATCTCCGGAAACGGTCAGTCCGAGCCGGGCATATTCCTTTTTCAGGATAACACCGGCAAGCTCTCCCTGCCACACATTATCGACAGCCATGGCCTGCATCTGAGGATTAACCGAGCCGCCGTACTGGGCCTTGAACTGCGCAAGACTCTGCTCAACCTTCGGTCCGAATTCATCAATATTAATTTCTTCACCATCTATTGTGCCCACTACTTTCTGCGAAGCTGCCCAGAAAGGCTTGCCCACATTAATCGCGTCACCAACCAAAAATGCAACAATTGCAAAACCGATAGCACCGACCAGAATATACCCCGCACGGTTCCGCAAAAATGTCATTAATCCCATAGTATTCTTATTTTTAACTTTTTTTAAAGAGCGCGCAAGATACAACTTTTGACCAAAAAAGAAAACATTAAAAAATATTTGAAAGTGTTTAATAACTAAGGCAATAAGTACTTGCGAAGGGGATCTACTCTCCGAAATTCTCGGGAACATAAATCTCACCGGAACCGTTCTTCCAGTTGATGAAATTGAAATCTTCCGTGGCACTGAAATCGACCGCATTCAACACGGTACCATCCGGCTTAGTCACTACTCCTTTTGGGGAAAGAAACAGTTTTCTATTCTGGTCCCATACCAGTTCTTCGGTATTGAAGGTCATGCTCTCATTGACCACGACCACATTACGCCTGAAGGTAGCCGTCTTTTCCGCATCCTTCATAATTGCATAATCGGCGGTGATTGATCCCTTAACCTTCAGTGAATCATTCAGGAAATTGATTTTGACACCTTTGGGCATCTCCTGATAGCCCGGTTTATCACCAGGCGTTACTTTGTCGAGTACAGGTGCATAACCTTCCGCCTTTACTTTTGCAGAATCACTGTAAATGATATTTACTCCCTTGGTCCGGTCTACATTCAGGCTAACTTTTTGGGGAAGCCGGGCCGCTTTCTTCAGATCATCTTCTCCACAGGAGCTTGCAAAAAACAACAAGCCGAAGAGCATCCATATACCGGAGAACAGCCTGGACATCAGTCAAACTTAAACCGTTTGAACCAGGTATCGTTAAGCGTAAAGTTCAGGTGCAGGTTGACATAGTTCTCCTGCAGGCCACCCGCACCAGATGGTCCGCGCTTGCCCACTTCTGCGGTAAGGTTCAGTTTATAGATTGAATACCTGGACGATGCCAGCGGAAGGCCAACGCCAAAAGTAACCGCACGCTGCCTGATATCCTGACCATTTACACGGATAAATGTCTTGTCATAGGTATATCCCAAACGATATTCCACATGATTGAAATATCCCGATATCGCTCCGAAATCAGGAATATACTGGCCACCGGCAGAAAAACCCCAGCTATCCTGCAGGCTCTGGTTCACGCCAGCGATACTCAGATCAGACCACTTACCCATACGGTAGTCTGCACCAAACAGCCAGTTGTTCGATTTCTGAAAGGCAATCCCGAAGTTGTGCATCAATGGCAGTTTCAGCTTCGCCCGGGGGCTTTCCACATGCTCCAGCGTATCAAAGGCACTGGCCTCATCTCCGTTTGCATCTGTCTTATACTGGGTCAGCACATAACTGGCCTTGGAGTTCAGCGAGGAAGAAGAAGAACCTGAATATCCAAGGGTAATATTGCTCTTGCTGTTCAGCGGTATGTCATACTGCACACCGTAAGAATAGGCAAGCCCGCCAATGCTGTTGTTGTTCTGCATCTTTGCATTGATCACGGGAAAGGTCTGAAGTTCGTTGGCACGGTTACGGCGAAGGTTACCGAACAGGTATTCAATATTGGCCCCGATCCTGAAATGGCTGCCGAACTGCTGCCCAAAGCCAATGTATGCTTTCGTCAGGCCGCCCTCTCCTGAATACCGGCGGTTTTCCTGAAGCGTGTCAAGCGTCTCGCTGACCGAATACTGGTAACCCAGTTGCGTATAAGGCATAATGCCCGCGCTCAGGGCTGACTTGCCTGTAATCACCGGAAAAGCAAAAGCCAGGTGATTAAAGGAAGCGTTAAAATCCTTATTGCTCATGCCATCCTTCTTAACCGTCGTAAAACCACCGGTCATACCCACATCCAGTGTGGTCAGCGTAATTCCGGCATAGGAAGCCGGATTTTGCATGTTGATGTTGCTGTAGATGGTGGGTTTATTGACTGCAGTTGAAATACCGCCCATGGCCCTGTACTGGGGCAGCAGTGCGCCTCTGAAATTTCCTAGCCCATATACAGAATAAGGCGACTCCGTAGTGATCTGCGCTTTTCCTGCAACACTGCAGAGCACGATCAGGGCTGTTGTAATATAATTAATCTTTTTGTACATGTTCAGCTATAATGACTTCATTCAGACCCTTCAGCACCAGGTAAGGATCATGTATAATTTGAGGGGCAAAGATGGTGTTTTTTAGTTGTTCCAGCAAAAAACCGGCATCCCCTCCTGTCAGCAGTATTTTAAGGCCTGAGCTTCCCGACACTTTATCTGCGATGATGCCGGTTACTTCTTTCATAACTCCCTGCAATACACCGTTCCTGATGGCACTGATGGTATCTGTACCTTCCGGGATGTCTGCTATTTCGCCCGGGTTCCAGTTCAGAAGCGGGAGTTTGCCCGTATAATGATTCAGCGCATTAAAGCGCATGGCGATTCCGGGACTGATGCTGCCTCCGTAATATTCAGCCCCTGAATTCAGCAGGTCAAATGTGATACATGTACCCGCGTCGATCATCAGGCAGTCATGCCCCGGATAAAGATGATGGGCGGCAATTACCTTTGCCCAGCGGTCCGGCCCCAGCGTTTCAATTGAACGGTAAAAATTTAGCACACCTCCCGAAACAGCCGTAGAAAAAGGCACGTAAAGGGTTCTTTCCCTGAGTAATTCAACGACAGCGCTGGTGTCAGCGGAAACACTGGAGAGTGCCGAGGCACCGATTTTCCAGTAGGAAAGCAAAGCACCGATCTGATCGGCGCCTATCTGTTGATGGACCTGATGATCAATCAGTTCCCTGTCCTGAAAGACAGCCAGTTTGGCATTAGTGTTCCCAATATCAACGACCAGATTTCGCATCGGTACAAAGCTATTAATCTTTGATAAGTTTCAAGCCGTCAATTTGTTAAAAAAGGTTAAACGAAAAGGAAGTACTGAATGGCGAAAACCAGGACCAGGAAAAGGCTTTCATAGAACCAGCGCTTCCGGGCGTTTGAAAAATAATAAGCCAGTAATACAGACCCTGGCGGCACGCATAGCAGGAAATGCGAGAGGCGGAAGTCAGGCTTGGTATAAAAGCTGAGCAAGGCGACCACGAACATAAAAAAGAGCATCTGGAAAGCCTTACGCGTACTGATAAAGCTCCGGAAGAAATTCTCCCGTAACTGCAGCGCAGCCAGCACCATCATCACCAGCACCGGTACCAGCACCAGGTAATCATTGTAATTGATCTTGAACACCGAAGGGAACTTATTGCCCAGCGGCAACCAGATCCGGTAAAATATCGACAAACTATCGTTCCAGTAATAATACACGCCCACAAAGAAAAATATGGTCAGAAAACCGATCAGGCCAGAGACCCATTCCCTCCAGTTGAAGGAGCGGTACAGCAACAAGGTCAGCCAGAGCATCACCAGCATCACGATAAAGGGAAAATAGACCAGTGTCCCAAGTGCAACGATCATCCCGATATCGAACATGATCATCATCGCGTTTGGCGACTTGCCCACCTTCAGAAACTTGTCCATGATCCAGATCAGCAGGAAATTACACAGCAGCGGGGGGCTGAGCACCAGGAAGGGCAAAAACAGGCTGGCAGAAGTGATATACAATAATGCAGGCAAAAAGCTGGGTTTGCTCAGCAACCCGTGATTGTTCACCACCCGGTTGAACCACAGTGCCTGAACATATACGATGATCCCGGCAAAAAAGACATTAGCTGCAGGGGAAAGCAGATCGCCGTCAGGCACATGAATAAAAAACCGGGTATAAGATTCCAGAAATTCAAATTGCAGAGTGGAAGGCAAATCCGCATAGATCGCCATACGCATAAAAAAAGTATATGCGAAAAGCAACAATAGATTTACCGGGTTTAAATTCCTGAACTGATTGATCATGCCGATATGTCCCGGCAAATTAACACAAATTATCTGGCATAACGCCGGACAACATCATCAATTACCGCCGCCGTTTCGTCCGGAAAATCGAAACGGTGTACTTGTTCCCTTTCCACCCAGTCCCTGATCACCGGAAGCCAGTCGCGGTTGCTGGCCCAGATCACCGGCAGGCCGAACTGCTTCAGTGCGTATGCATTGCATTGCTGCTCATATTGGAACCGCATCGGTGCAACCAGCAGCTTCTTCCCGAGGAACAAGGCTTCCGACGGTCCTTCAAACCCACCTCCGGTAAACAGGCCCCTGCCCGAAGCCAGGCTCCGGTTGAACGCGGCATTGTCTACCCGGCTGACCTGGACATTGCCGTCGGTATAGGCCTGCAATGCATGTTTGGAAAACACCTGCCATTGTACCGGTATCTGTTTCAACAGCGGCACCAGCATACGGTCGTCCAGGGCAGGAAGGTATACGGTATAATGCCCCAGGTCTGAGACCTGCAGGTTTCTGATCTCGCTGCGGATCACCGGCGTATGGATAAAGTCATCGTAACGGTCAAAATGGAACCCTATATAATGGGTCGCCGGGGCATAGTACTTCATTACCAGCTGTGCCCAGTCAATACTCCTGGGTTTGGGTACCTTAGCCGATTGGAAAGCTGCCTGGTGGCTTAAGCCCACACTTTCAATTCCCCTGTTCCTGCAAGCCCAGGCAGTTACAGGCTCAAAATCATTCAGGATCAGGTTATAATCCCTGAGCGGCAACTTCGCCATATCACGCCTGAATTGGGACAGGTCCATGGTTTTCCAGGTGCCATAATGATCGACTCCCCCCTTCTTTCCAAAAATGAAGCTAAAACCATGAAAGCGGAACCTGACCTCCTGCTCCAGCTTTACATCTGCCTGGGTACCGCTGATGAGCAGGTCAACTTCACCATAACGCTGCAGCAAAGGAACGATTTCCCTTGCGCGGCTGACGTGCCCGTTTCCCGTACCCTGTATGGCGTAAAGTATTTTCATGAGCACCTAATATCCGTATTTTTTATACCCCGGGCAATTCGAGTTTGATCTTCTGCAGCAAACTGTTCACATCCAGTTTGCTGTGCAGGTCCTCTCCGTCAGAAAGTTCCCCTTCTTCGACCTCGTCCTTAACAAAATCCTTATGCTCGTATTTAAAGATCTTCCATTCCCCTCCGGTATATTCCAGGGCAGTCAGGTTCTCGATCCAGTCGCCACTGTTAAGGTAGGTCACTTTTCCGGTATCTGTGGAGATCACACGCATTTCCGGCTGGTGGATATGACCACAGACGACATATCCATATCCCTTTTCAATAGCGAGCTCCGCCGCCGTATACTCAAACTGGTTAATGAACTTTACTGCATCCTTAAATTTGGCCTTGATCTTTTTGGAGAAGCTCATTTTTTCCCGGCCCAGTGCAGAAAGGCACCAGTTCACCAAACTGTTCAGCAGGATCAGCGAATCATAACCGACTGCGCCCAGCTTGGCCAGCCATTTAGAATGCTGCATCGTCACATCGAATACATCTCCGTGAAAGAACCAGGCCTTTTTTCCCCCGATATCTATGACCAGCTTGTTCTGCAGATGAAAGGCCCCCAGGTTCATGTCCGCGAATTTGCGCAGCAGTTCATCATGGTTCCCGGTCAGGTAATAAACCGGCACCCCTTCTACCACGAATTTCATCAGCTTACGCACAACCTTCATGTGCGTTTCCGGCCAGTATCTTTTACTGAACTGCCAGATATCGATAATGTCCCCGTTCAGGACCAGCATTTTAGGTTTGATGCTTTTCAGGTACTTCAGCAATTCCCTGGCATGACAGCCATACGTGCCCAGGTGGACATCGGAAATCACCGCAATATCCACTTCCCGTTTAGACATCGTCTTCCTCCACGGTCAGTTCATAAGGCCCGAAAAATAGGGCAAGTACAGCGACCAGGCATGCGACCAAAAACAATTCCTGCATCATACAATCCATTTGCGCAAAAATACAACAAGCGGATTAACAGGATGTTAAGCGGGGATTATCTTATATCCTCAGGCCAGGCCTTCCTGCTTCCGTTTCCGGAAGAAAGCGAATCCCAGTGCACCCAGCAGCAATACAGAACCCGCAAGTGAGATCTGTTCACCGGCATAATAAGATACCGGTTCAAACTTAAACTCAACCTTGTGGTTGCCTGCTTCCAGCTGCGCCGCACGCAGTACATAATCGGCCCTGAAATAAGGCTTCTTTACACCGTCGACATACATGTTCCAGCCCTTATCATAATAAATCTCCGAGAATACGGCCACCATGTCCGTAGGAGAGCTGTACGTATAGACGAGGTGGTCAGGATGGTAACTGTCCAGCTTGATGTACGCATTCGGATCTGCCGAAATACTGCGCTTTTCATCGATCATTGCTTTATACCGCTGGTCTACGATCGCCTCCTGTTTCGGATCGAAGCTGCTGATCGCTTTCATTTCCTCATCTGCATCCTTCACATACTGGATTTTGGAAACGATCCAGGCATGGCCGGAAGCCGTAGCATTGTTCTGCATCTTATAGGAACCAGTCTTGGGATCCTGCACAATGATGTACTTCGTATTCAGCATATCCAGCACATCCTGATTCACGCTCTTGCTGAACTGGGCATCGATCAGTTCCTGGAACCGCTTCAGCTTGGCCGCATGGTACCCGCCCACAGTCTTATGAAAAGCAGAGGCACTTGCATCTGAAAATGTAGAAATGCTCATATCAAACACCCTGAAATCCGGATCCTTGTCGGACAGGATAAAGGTATCCACGTCCCGGGGCTGAAAATGGTTCTTCAGGTCAGACTTATTGACAAAGTTATTGTTGTTCAGGTACCGGCGGTCTACCTGCCACATATCTGCCAGAACCACCAGGCCCAGCAATATCATGGTCAGTTGCAGGCCTATTTTCCTGTTGATCAGGGACCAGGTCAGACCATAGCCCACAAGAATGAACACAAGAGACCGCAACGCGTCAGCACGCGCCAGGCTGGCCCTGTCGTCTACCAAAGCAGCCGCAATACTTTGCGCAATGGTCGCGTTGTTGTCCAGCACCTGTGTCAGGTACTGCACCATCTGCCCGTGCATTTCATTGGTAAAGCTGAAAAAGGCGGTCGGCATGATCGCCACCAGCAAAGAAAAGCCCCCGGTAATCCCCGCAGCAATATTCAGTTTCCTGGTCAGCGTTTTCTGATCATAGGCTCCATCCGTTACTTCCTTCAGGGCCAGCAGGGCCAGGACTGGTACCATCAGCCCGACAATAGCCAGTATCGATTCTACCGCCCGGAACTTGTTGTACATCGGAAAATAGCTAAAGAACAGGTCGGAAACCAGCGGAAAGTTCTTGCCGAAGGAAAGCAGCATAAACAATATCGTCGTACCCAGCACCCACCATTTCAGTCTGCTGCGTACGATCAGCAAACCATATACAAACAGGAAGCAGATGACCGCACCGAAATAGTAGGGGCCCGCAGTGCCGGGTTTTTCTCCCCAGTACTGTTGCACACCCGCTCCCGCCAGCTGCTGTATCGCACCGGTCGGGTCACCGCCGGTAATCCCCTGGACCGCCTTATAGGTATGGCTTTCCGGTTTCACCAAAGCGTCAATGCCACTGGCACCCCCATACAGATCAGGGATCAGGAAGGTAAAGCTCTCTCCCACACCCTGGCTCCAGCCATAGGCATATTCTTTGGAAAGTCCGTTTTTTTCCTCTGCTGCATCTGTCGTCAGGTTAGAAGCCCCGCGGTTTGACTCCTTACCGTATTCATAGGTTGTCCAGAGTTTACCGGCATTAACCATAAAGGCCAGTACCGTACCTACGACCAGGAAAGCCATTGCTTTTGAAAAAGCGGCCAGCTTCTTTTCTTTTACCGCGTGGTAAAGTTCGATGCCAATAAAGATCAGCAGGGCGATCATCAGATAATAACTCATCTGGATGTGATTGGCCCTGATCTCCAGCGCCAGGAACAAGGCTGTCAGACTTCCTCCGATCCAGTATTTGCCGCGTAAGGTCAGCAATATACTGGCAATGATGGGCGCGCAAAAGGCAATGGCCAAAGCTTTATTGCTGTGCCCGGCGGCAATGATGATGAAATTATACGAGGTAAAGGCAAACGCCACCGCACCTGCCGCAGCCAGCCAGGGATTGATCCTGAGCACGGAGAATAAAAAGTAAGCGCCAAGCAAATAAAGCAGCACCACGTCGACCGGATCCGGAAAGATCGTTTTCACCAGGTCGATCACATAACTGGCACCGTTATAAGGGTGTTCTACCCAGATCTGATATGCGGGCATGCCGCCAAACATCTGGTTGGTCCAGAGCGGCCCTTTACCGTCCTTTTCCTTATATTGCATGATTTCCGTCGCCATTGCTTTGGCCTGGATCACATCCCCCTGGGCAGGCGCCTTACCCTGGAGCACAGGGCTGAAATACACGAAACAGATGAGAATAAAGAATCCGATAATGGCCAGGTGGATGCCATTCGCTTTTAACCAGTTGTTCATTGAGGTCTTTTCTATACTTTTTAACTGACCCCAAACATAAGGAAAAAAATTACTTGATCTCTTCGTAGTCTACAAATTCACCCAGTTTATCCGCAGCGCCGGGTTTAGGTTTAGGCTTAGACCTTGGCGGAACATAATCAATATTGATGGAGCCTTCCGGTCTGCGCGGCTGCTGCCCGGCCTGCTGGTTACGGGCCTGCTCCTGCATGTTGTTGACCATACCCCGGAGCACTGAAGGAAAGATCAGCCGGATGATGACACGGATGATGTACAACACCAGGAAACTGATCACAATAAACTTAAAAAATCCCATGCTTCTCTTCTAATGTTAGCAAATATATGCAGGATAATGACGACGCAGTCCCCTGCTTATTACAAAATTGTGCCGATTATTGCATTTCATTTACAATAACGGCTACCCGGCCGATCTGCCCGTCTTCCAGCCGGACCTTAATGCCGCGGGAATGGTAGGGTGCCGAGGTAAGCAGGTTGGCTACCAAGCCCCTGGTCAGCTTACCGCTGCGCTGGTCCTTCTTCAGGATGATATCCACCTCCAGTCCCGGATAAATGTCTTTTCTGTTCTTTCCGTCCATCTCTTTATGTTAACGCATCCTTTCCAAATTTTTCCGCAAACAACTTTTCCATCGCGAACATCTCGTCACGAAGCCTTGCGGCCAGCAGGAAGTCCATGTCCTTCGCCGCCTTGCCCATCTCTTTACGTGTTTTGTCGATGGACTTTTGCATCTCTGCCTTGCCCATATACTGTACCACCGGATCCGCCGCAATGCTCACTTCATCCACTTCCACATAAGCCTTTGCGCGTCTGGCCTCACCGGCAGAGAACTCAAGCACCGAAGTCTGCTCCAGGATCGCCTCACGGCTCTTGCCCACCGTTTTCGGAACAATGCCGTGTTCTGCATTGTATTCCATCTGTTTCTTCCTGCGCCGGTTGGTTTCTTCTATGGTCTTTTCCATAGACTCAGTAATGCCATCGGCATACATGATCACCCGGCCACGGTCATTACGCGCCGCACGTCCGATGGTCTGAATCAGTGATCGTTCCGACCTCAGAAAGCCCTCCTTATCGGCATCAAGTATAGCGACCAGCGAAACCTCGGGAAGATCGAGGCCCTCCCGCAGCAGGTTGATCCCGATCAGTACGTCAAACTCACCCAGCCGCAATCCCCTCAGGATCTCCACCCTTTCCAGGGTCTTCACCTCAGAGTGGATGTAACGGCAACGGATGTTGAGCCGGTCCATATATTTGGTCAGTTCCTCTGCCATGCGTTTGGTCAGCGTAGTGACCAGCACCCTGTCGCCCAGTTTGATGGTCTTGTCAACCTCGTCCAGCAGGTCATCCACCTGGTTAATGGCCGGACGCACTTCGATCAGCGGATCCAGCAACCCGGTAGGCCGGATCACCTGTTCGACATATACACCCTCGGTTTTCTGCAGTTCATAATCCCCCGGTGTCGCGCTCACATAAATGGTCTGCGGCGCCAGGCGCTCAAATTCTTCAAAGTTCAGGGGCCGGTTGTCCAGTGCGGAGGGCAGCCGGAAGCCGTATTCCACGAGCGACATCTTTCTGGAACGGTCACCGCCGTACATCGCCCGGATCTGCGGTACCGTCACATGGCTTTCGTCAATCACCATGAGGTAATCGTCCGGGAAGTAGTCCAGCAGGCAGAATGGCCGCATACCTGGTGACCTGCCGTCAAAGAACCGCGAGTAGTTCTCAATACCCGAACAATAGCCCAGTTCCTTCATCATTTCGATATCGAAGTTCACCCGTTCCTCAAGGCGTTTCGCCTCGAGCAGCAACCGGTCGCCGATCAGTTGGTTCTTGCGCACTTCCAGCTCTTCCTGTATCCCCCAGATCGAAGCATTGAACCTGTCCTTTGGGGTCACGAAGAGGTTCGCCGGATAAACGGCCATATCTTCTATCTTCTCCAGTGTCTTGCCGGTCACCGGGTCTATAATGCTCAGTTCTTCTACGTCGTCACCAAAGAAAGATACCCGGTAGGCCACATCCAGGTAAGCCGGAAAGATGTCGACCGTATCGCCCTTTACCCTGAAGGTGCCTCTTTTGAAGTCGTTGGTGGTCCGCGAATACAGGATTTCCACCAGGCTGTGCAGGAAAGAGTTCCGGCTGATGCGTGTGCCTACCGAAAAGCGGAACACGGAACGCGAAAAATCCTCAGGATTGCCCATACCGTAGATGCAGGAGATGGAAGATACCACGATCACGTCCCTCCTGCCCGACATGAGCGCCGAAGTCGTCCGCAGCCTTAGCTTCTCAATCTCTTCGTTGATGCTCAGGTCCTTTTCGATATAGGTATTGCTGCTGGCAATAAAAGCCTCAGGCTGGTAATAATCGTAGTAGGAGACAAAATAGTTCACTGCATTTTCCGGGAAGAACTGCTTAAACTCTCCATACAACTGCGCAGCCAGCGTCTTGTTATGGCTCAGGATCAACGTCGGTTTTTGCGTTTGTTCAATCACATTGGCAATGGTAAAGGTCTTTCCCGAGCCGGTAACGCCAAGCAGCGTCTGGTAATGCTCATTAGCTTCCACGCCCTGTACCAGTTGTTCAATAGCCCCCGGCTGGTCGCCGGTAGGCCTGTATGCTGAAGCCAGTTTAAATTTCATGTACCTGTCTTTTGATTCCGGTTATCAGATGTTCCTGTAATGACTGAACAATTCTGGAGTGGCATTGTTGGCCATTAAAGAAATGATAAAAATCAAATTTACGGAAAGTATTTGCTAATTTTAAGTCAATGATCACCGACCTCAGCAAAACCAGCTCCATTGCCAATATTTTCCTGGCAGAACTGCGTGATCGCAGCATTCAGCTTGACCCCATGCGTTTCCGCCGGAACCTGGAACGCCTGGGGGAATATTTTGCCTTCGAGATCAGCAAAGTCCTGGAATACGAAGACACCGAAACACAGACCCCGCTGGGCACTGCCCCGGCCAAAAGGCTCAGCAGCCAGCCCGTCCTGGCCACCATCCTCCGCGCCGGCCTTCCTATGCACCAGGGACTCCTTAACGTGTTCGACCATTCCGAATCCGCCTTCCTGGCCGCCTACCGGAAGCACCACAAAAGCAACCGGATAGAGATCCAGCTCGATTACGTCTCCTGCCCCGACCTCAGCGACAGGATCGTGATCATGTCCGACCCCATGCTGGCGACCGGACTCAGCATGGTACTCTGCTGTAAGGAACTGATCAGGCAATACGCGCTCCGGGAACTGCACATTGTATCGGCTATCGCCAGCAGCGAGGGCCTGCGCCATGTGCGCGCCAACCTGCCGGAAGCAAAACTCTGGGTAGGTGCCATTGATGAGGAAATGACCAGTAAAGCGTATATTGTGCCCGGACTGGGCGATGCAGGCGACCTGGCCTATGGCATTAAGATATGATCAGACACCTATTCTTTGACCTGGACCACACCCTCTGGGATTTTGACAAAAACGCACAGGAAACCCTTAACGAGCTTTACGAACAATACCGGCTCTGCGACCTGGGCCTCAATTCCTGTGAAGACTTCATTACCACCTATACCGCCAACAACCATGCGCTGTGGGCCGAGTATCATCTGGGCCGGATCAGTAAGGAAACCCTGAGGGAACAGCGTTTCAGAAAGACTTTTCTGGAGCTCGGCGTACATCCCGACCATATTCCGCACCAGTTCGAAGACGATTATGTACGCCTGACCCCTTACCGGACCCATCTTTTTTCCGGTGCAGAACAGGTACTCAGCTACCTGCAGCAGAAATATACCCTGCACATCATCTCCAACGGCTTCAAGGAGCCCACCCTCGTCAAAATGGAAGTCTCCGGGCTCAACCCCTATTTCCGGAACGTCATCATCTCGGAAGATGTCGGCGTCAACAAGCCCGATAAGGCCATTTTTGAATATGCGCTGGACAAGGCAGGGGCCACCGTAGCCGAAAGCATCATGATCGGTGACAGTATCGAGGCCGATATCCGCGGCGCCCAGGGCTATGGGATGCAGGCCATCTACTTTAACCCGGAAGGCAAAGAAGCCCCTGCGGATGTACGGCAGCAGATCGGCCATCTGGAAGAATTGCTGCGGCATTTTTAAATTCACATCTTTGCAGCCATGAAGATTCCCCGTGTCAAAGGCTTCGACGAGGCGGCATTCGAAAAATATCTGAAGAATACCGGCTGGCTGATGCTGGCCAGGGTAGGCAGCCTCGGCATCAAGATCTTTGCCGGCATCGCCGTCAGCAACTATCTCGGTAAAGACAATTTCGGGATGCTGAACTACGCAAGTGCCTTTGTCACTTTCTTCGCAGCAGCAGCTGCATTGGGTCTGGACGGATTTGTCACCAGAGAACTGCTTCGCGAGCCTGAACGCAAAGATCAGCTGTTGGGCAGTGCCTTCCTGCTGAAGCTGGCCGGAGGCATCGCCATCATCCCCCTTATTTACCTGGCATACCAGGGTCTTAACCATGCCAAGCCCATAGAAACACCGCTGACCTACGTCATGATCGTGAGCTTTTCGGGTGTACTTCAGGCCTTCAACATCATTGACAGCTATTTTCAGTCCAGGACACAGGGCAAATTCATCATGAAGGTCCAGGTGGCAGGAAACATCCTTTCTGCATTACTCAAAGTGGCGCTTATTCTGTTTCAGGCCAGCCTCACCTGGTTTGTATATACACTTCTTACTGATTTCCTGTTCCTCGCCCTTGGCTATGCGTTTCTTTACCACAGCCACAACGGCAGCCTGCTTCGCTGGAAGTTCGAACGCAGTACCGCAGCATATCTGCTGAAAAAATCCTGGCCCCTGGCCTTCTCCGCAATACTGGTTACCATTTACCTGAACATCGACCAGCTGATGATCGAGTATTACCTGGGTTCCGGTCCGCTGGGCATTTATTCCACAGTGGTTTCCCTGGCCGGTTCCTGGTATTTTATCCCGGTAGCTATTGTAAGTTCCGTGTTCCCCGCCATTATGAATGCGCGCAGGGACGATCCGGAAAGATACCTCAGGAGGATGCAGGACCTTTATGACCTGATGGTCTGGATCAGCATGTCCCTGGCCATCGTGATCAGTTTCTCAGCGCCGCTTATTTTCAGGTTGTTCTATACGCCTGAATATCATTCAGGTGCGGGTACGCTTTCCATCCATATCTGGGCTGGTATCTTCGCCTTCCTGGGGACCGCCAGCGGGCAGTTCCTCATCGCAGAAGGCTATGTGAACCTTTCCTTGCTGCGCACAGCGGCCGGGGCGGTGATCAATATCTTACTCAACATCCTGTGGATCCCCAGATACGGTATTTCGGGGGCCGCCCTGGCCACACTGATCGCCTATGCCGCATCTGCCTTCTGGATCTTGTTCATTCCCCGGACAAGACAGCAGGGTATCATGATGCTGAAGGCGCTCTTTCTGGTGAGCCTGTTCAGAAAGCTAAAATTATAATTGATATATTCGCAGCATGTCCTTAAGAAGCATCATCCGGTCCATCGTCTACAAACCTAAGCACATCCTTGACCTGGTCAGGCTGAAATCGGCCGTCAGGAATTCTTCGGGGGCCATCAACATTATCATTGGTGCGCACAATACCCACTATGAAGGCTGGCTCCAGACCAATATCGAAAGCCTGGACCTGCTGAGCGAAGCCTCGTTTCAGGCACTTTTCGGTAACAGGAAAGCCGACCGCTTCCTTGCCGAGCACGTTTTTGAACACCTGACCTTCGAACAGGGTGTCACGGCACTGAAACATTGTTTTCAGTACCTGAAACCGGGCGGTACGGTACGCATTGCTGTTCCCGATGGCTACCACCCCAACCCCGATTACATTCACATGGTCAAACCAGGTGGCAGCGGTGAAGGCGCACATGACCATAAGCTGATCTACAATTACCGGAAACTGTCAGATGCTTTCCGCGCAGCAGGCTTCAGTCCGGTACTGCTCGAATATTACGATGAGCAGGGGAAATTCCATTACCAGGACTGGGACAGCAGGGACGGGCATATCATCCGTTCCCGACGGTACGACAAGCGCTTCAACAGCCCGCTGGGCTATTCCTCGCTCATTATCGATGGTGTCAAAAGCTAGGCCATGCAAAACCTCGCGCCGATCGCATTATTTGTCTACAACCGGCCCCGCCATACAGAACGGACACTGAAGTTCCTGCGACAGAATACGCTGGCAGCAGAGAGCAGGCTGTTCATCTTTTCTGACGGCCCAAAAAACAAGGCTGACGAAGCTGCGGTCGAGGAGGTCAGGGCACTTGTCCGCAATACGGAAGGCTTTAAATCCGCAGAACTCATCGTTAGTGCTGAAAACAAAGGCCTGGCAGCCTCCGTGATCAGCGGGGTCAGCCGCCTGACTTCCGATTACGGGCAGGTCATCGTTCTGGAAGACGACCTCATTACCTCACCACATACCCTCCGTTATTTCAACGAAGCCCTTGAACGCTACCGCAACAGCGACAAGGTCATGCACATCGGTGCCTATATGTACAACCTGGGAAACCCCCAGTTGCCCCAGACCTTTTTCTACCGCGCGGCGACCAGCTGGGGCTGGGCCACCTGGGAGCGCGCCTGGAAGCATTTCGACCCGGATATTGACCGGCTCATGAACCAGTTCGATGCCCATAAGCGCCGGGAATTCTCCATAGAAGGCAATATGAATTTCTGGAAGCAGATGAAGGCTTTTAAAGCCGGCCGCAACAATTCATGGGCGATCCGCTGGTATGCCTCCATCTTCCTTAAAGGCGGGCTTACACTTAATCCATCCCAGTCCCTGGTCAATAACATCGGGCACGATGGCAGCGGCACCCATTCGGGAATAGACGATGTCTATAATGTCATCATCAACCCGGAACCGGTTACCTGGTTTCCTGAAAAGATCGCTGAAAACCCTGAAGCCTACCAGGCCATCCGGCATTTTCTGAGCAAAAGAAAAGGAACGCTATGGCACCGGATCAAACGCTACCTCATTCAGAAGAAGCACTCCTGGCTTCCAGGATGATATAAGGCGATAACTGACGAGAATTGAAGCGGAACACCCGGGTAAATACCTTACCGGAGATCCAGGCCAGCTTCTTCAGCCAGCGTACCCCGGATGGCTTCTGTGCCTCATTTTCCAGCCAGATGCTGAAATACCCGTAATAGCCCGACCTGAGCACTTCCAGTCCTGCATCCCGGCAGATCTGCGCCAGAAGGCCCGGATCCATACTGCGGATATTGTGCTTATCATAGTTCTCCCGGTCAAACCGCTTCTGGAACCAGCCGTTCAGCGCGCGGAAATTGGGCAGGGTGATGAACAGCGTACCCCCTGGCCTTAAGAACCCGATATGCCTCCTGATGACATCTGCAGTATCTTCAAAATGCTCGATCAGTCCGCAGGAAAGTACCAGGTCATACTGCTGCTGCGGCACATCACCGAAGAGATCAGCCTCGATCACGGTGATATCGCCCTCTTCCAGGCCATTTGCCTGCAACAGCGACCTGATCACAGGCATGTGCACAAAATAATCGAGAAGCGTTACGTCCAGACCAAAGTATTTCTTCAGGAAAACGGCATAATAACCCGGAAAACCGCCCAGTTCAATCGCATTGTTCACCTTCTCCCTGCGGACAATATCCCGCAGTTCGCGGTGGAACAGGTAGTGCTCTGGGATATTTACCGACAGGCCGGTCTTGCTTTCCCAGTAATCGATCCAGAATTGCCTGTCCGTTAAGAAGTTTCCCATAGCTTTTGTTTTACTCATCAAAAAAACCGTCCGAAAATCAATGCCATGCGCCATGAGGCGGGCATCATTTTCAGACGGCCCCTAAAATAAGTAACGATTTGAAAAATTCTGCGCTACTGCACGATTTATTTCAATTCCTTTAAAATTTCTGATACGGCCCTTTCCAGTTGGGGATCACGCCCGTTCAGCCGGTCTTCAAATGTATTTTTCACATAAATGTCCGGTGATACCCCTTCCTTCTCGATGTTCTTGCCGTCCAGCGTATAGCAGCCCCAGGCCGGTAAGCGGTAAGACGAACCATCTACCAGTCCCTTTGCTGAGGTAAATATGATCCAGCGGTAAGTCTCCGTTCCAATGATCTTACCGAGCTTCAGCGCTTTAAAACCCGCTGCGGTCATTTCCGCGTCGCTGAGCGACTGTTCATTCACGAGCAGCACGATCGGTTTGGCCGCCGGGGCAAAATGGCCCTGCGGAGAAAGCTTGCCGCCGCGGTACTTCCACTGCAGGTAAGGCCTTTGTGAAAGGAACTTCAGCACTTCATCGTGCACATTACCGCCCGTATTGTATCTCAGGTCCAGGATGATCGCCTCCTTGTTATTCTCCTGGGCCACCATGTCGAGCAGGAAAGTCTCCAGCTCACCGGTACCCATGTTCTTCATATAACTGTAGGCGATGCGATTGCTGCCCAGCTTTTTCACCCGCTCCCGGTTCTCCGTAATCCACTCATCATAGAGGTTTCCGCGAAGCGCACCGCCCGGTTGCGGATGCACCTTTGCCGTCAGCTCTTTCCCGTTTCGCTTCAGGGTCAGGCTGATTTCCTGGTCCAGGGAAGGACTGGTAAAATAAAAGTCACGGTCCTTGTCCTTAGACACCCGCACGCCATTAACCGCTATCAGTATATCGCCCGGTTTAATATCTACTCCCTTATGGGCACCGTTGCTTTTTGCCACTACCCGGTCTACACGATAAGGATCTTCATCTGAAAATACAATGCCTGTTTCAGCAGTCGCATAGTTCAGGTTCTTCCTTTCTTCCGAACCATAGCTATTGAAGCCCAAATGTGAGGAATTCAGTTCGCCCAGCATGTCATTCAGCAGTACGCGCAGGTCGGAGCGGTTGTTCACACCGGGAAGGTAGGCCGCATAGCGCTGCTGCATCTTCATCCAGTCAACCCCGTGGAAGTTTTCATCGTAAAAGTTTTCCTCCAGACCGGCCCAGGTCTCATAAAACATCTGGCGGAACTCTCCTTCCAGGTTGCGGGTGAACTTGTAGCCGATGTTCAGCGGTTCCAGGCGGTTGCCGTCAAGGTTGTATTTGGCAATCGCACCCCTGACCAGCGTGTACACCTTGCCAGAAGCTTCTACCAGCCCTCCATTGGTGCCGTCACCTACTTTTTCTGTTTTGTTCTGTTCGAAGGGCTCAGTCACCGTGCGGTACAATGCCCGTCCGCCCTCATGGTCGGAGCTGTAAAATACATACGTTTTCTCTCCCCTGGCGAGCACATCTGTACCATACTGCGTGCCCGATCCCGGGCTGATCAGCTCAACCCGGTCCATAAGGTTCGCAAAGTTGATCGTGATCACATTTGCAGGTTTAACAGGTTTTTCCGGTTTCTTATCGTCTTTCTTCGCGGTATCTGCAGCTGACTTAGGGTTTGTTTTGACAGGCTTGGCTGGCTTCTTCGTTTTATCATCTCCCGGTTTAGGAGCATCTTTCTTCTCTTCCGGCTTGCTTTCCTTAAACAACTCGTCAAACTTGTCGCTGCGGTAAGGCTCGTCATAGTCATCGAGCGCAAGACGGTAAACATGACTGTCACGCATGCCCATAGGGTAATTCGGACGGGTACGCGCACTGGTAAAGAAAATATACTTACCGTCAGGTGACCACATTGGCCCTGCCTCGGTAACCCCGGTATTCGTCAGGTTGATGGTTTTGTTGTCTTTGATGTGGTGCACGAATACATCCTGCTCGAAGTTGCGGTAGGCCGTGAACAGCACATACTCCCCGTTGGGTGAGAATGAAGGCCCTGAATTCTGGAAGGCCCAAATCTCGTCGCGGACCACTATCTTGCTGTCCATCGACTTCAGGTCGAGCAGGCGGACCTCGTTTCTTCCACTCAGGTAGACCGCCTGCGTACGTTCCTTGTTGAAGGTAATGTCCCGGTTATTGGCCTTATCTTCTGTCAGCTGTTTCAGCCCGCCCTTGCCTTCGGCGCTGATGGTGAACCAGTTCTGATAGCCCTGCCAGGTCTGGCTGAAGAGCAGCGTACGGTTATCGTTGAGCCACTTTACTTCCATTGCCCGTTCTGCGAACAACCCGTTAGCCGCATTACGTTCAATCTTCCGGAGATACTTCCCTTCGGCATCACCCACGAAAAGTTCACCTCTGGAAATGAAGGCCAGCTTCTTCCCGTCAGGCGAAAGATCGAAAGCCGAGATGGAACCTCGGACGTCAAATTCCTGTTCCTTAGACAACACGTCATTCCTGCTTACCGTCACCTTTACCTGCGTTGAACGCTTCGCGCCGACATCATATAGATAAATCTGATAATCCTTTTCAAAAACAACAGCATTTCCTGATGCCGATACCAACGGCCTTTTGATAGAAGTATCAAACCTGGTCAGGGCAGTCTTTTTACCATTCAGGAATGTATACAGGTTATATTCATCATTGCCTTCATCTGATGCGAAGTATACTTTACCGTTCTTATCTACCGATGCCCAGAAATCCTTACCCTTGTAGTCGGTATATTGCTTATAGGTCTTCGTCCGGGGATTGTAAGACTGGATATCCGGATTGAAGGCCCCTTTATAGCGCTTACGGTTGGCAAAGTTCCGGCTCTCCCAGGTATCGTTGAAGAAGAGTTCCCCGTCAGGTGCTTCGGCTACGTTGTGAACCGTATTGAAGTAATTGCCGAACAGGCGCGTTGCCGTTCCGCCATTCAGGCCTACCTTATAGGCAGTATACATGTTGTACCTTCCGGAAGTAAAGTAAATAGTCTTCGCATCCCAGCTCCAGCCCTCTACTTCATCACCGGCGTCATTCCAGGTCAGCTGCCTCACTTCACCCCCTGCCAGCGGCATGACATAGACATCATAGTTGCCAAACTGGTCGGAAGAAAAGGCCAGCCATTTCCCGTCCGGAGATACCCGGGGACTGATCTCATTGCCCTGCATCGCAGTGATCCTGCTGGCCTCGCCGCCCTGGGCAGCTACCTTCCAAAGATCGCCGTCATAGCTGAAGATCACGGTCTTTCCATCAGGGGTCAGTGCAGGATAGGCCATAAAACGCGCATCGTCCTGCGCGGCAACCGTACCGCAGCACAGCACAGCAGCAGCAAGTACGCTAAAAATTTTTCTCATTGGGTTGGTTTCAGTTAGTTAATTTAAGGGTACCGGCAGCATCTCCGACGCAAAACCAGCCCTAAGGTTGGTGCTAAAATAGCTAAGAGTTTGCGATAAAAATCAGGATTTATGTAATTTTCTGGCTATTTTGGGACGATTTGAATCCAAGACCATTTTGATTTCAAAACAGGAGACGATTGAAGATCTTACACTTAAATACCTATGAGGGCAATGGCGGGGCCGGAAGGGCCTGTCTCAGGCTTAGCGACGCCCTGCGAACTGCAGGCGCCGATTCCAGAGTGATGAGCTACCTTCAGCTCAGGCCCAGCAACAAAACCATCCCCTTCAGTAAGACCCCGGTGCAGCGAGGGCTGGCCGTATTCAACATCCTTTCAGAGCGGTACCTTTCCAAAGCCGTGACCAAACCCGGAGAAAATACACCCTTTTCCCTTTCCTGGTTCGGCACCTCTGTCAAAAACCACCCGGAAGTTAAATCGGCCGACATCATCCACCTGCACTGGCTCAATCATGGCTTTCTTACCCCAAGGTTCATTGCGCAGCTCGACGAACTGGAAAAGCCGGTCGTGTGGACCTTCCATGACAGCAATGCCTTTACAGGGGGCTGTCATGTCCGTTATGGCTGCGAACACTTTCACAAGGAATGCGGCTTTTGCCCCCTGTTGCGCAATAGCGGCAAAAACGACTGGTCACACAAAAACTGGCTGCGGAAGAAAAAGGCTTACTCGGAACTGGCCTGCCACATCGTGGCACCCAGCAACTGGATGGCCGCATCGGTGAAACTCAGCAGTCTGATGGGTTTCCGGGAAGTCAGCGTGATCCCCAATACGATAGAGACCCAGGTGTTTAAACCCTATGTAAAAGCCGAAGCCAAAAAGATACTGAAGATCAGCCCGGATAAGTTCGTCCTCATGAGCGGTTTCATGCCTTCAAAAAATGACAAGCACAAAGGCACCCCCTACCTGATCGAAGCCCTGAATGACCTGGCTTCCAGACCGGGTATAGACCGTAACCGTATCGAGCTGATCATTTTTGGCAACAAAGCAGGCGCAGACACGCCGGAATTCCCCTTTAAGACAACCTTTCTGGGCACCATTTCCAATGACGACCACCTGGCCAAATGTTATTCGGCAGCCGATGTGTTCATTGCGCCATCCCTGGAGGATAACCTGCCCAATACCGTGATGGAAAGCCTTTCCTGCGCTACGCCTGTGGTGGCCTTCAAAACCGGAGGCATTCCGGATATGGTGCGCCACCTGGAAAACGGTTACCTGGCCGAATACCAGTCTTCGGAAGACCTGGCCACCGGCATCGAGTGGCTCTATCACGAAGACAACGGCCCCGACATCCAGAAAGAAGCAAGAAAGACAATAATATCACAATTCTCCGAAACGGTTATTGCTGAAAAACACTTATCATTGTACCAGGCCCTGCTGGATCTACAACCAAAGTAACCTGTACCATTAAACCTGCCAGATGCAGCCCAAACTGAGTGTGATCACCGTCGTTTACAACAATGCAAAAGACATTGAGCGCACCATGCTGTCTGTACTTGGCCAGACTTACCCTCATATCGAATACCTTGTCATCGACGGGAACTCTACCGACGGTACCAGGGACATTATCGCCTGTTACCGGGAACGTCTGAGCCAGTACGTTTCCGAACCCGACAAAGGGATTTACGATGCCATGAACAAGGGGCTCGCCCTTGCTACAGGGGACTATGTCCTGTTCATGAATTCAGGAGACGAGATTTATGCGCCGGAAACTGTCGCCGAAGTATTTGGTACCGAATACGCCGCAGACATTTATTATGGCGAAACCGAAATGTACGATGCCAGCTGGACCAGCCTGGGCCAGCGCAGGCATTGCGCTCCCGAGGTTTTCAACTGGAAGAGCTTCCGTTACGGCATGAGCGTAAGCCACCAGGCAATCTATGTGAAAAGGAGCCTTGCCCAGCCGTATGACCTGAAATATAAGTATAGCGCCGATATCGACTGGGTGATCAGGGCGGCCAAAAATGCTTCCAGCATCGTCAATACCCACATGTATGTGGCCAAATACCTCATCGGCGGCATTTCCAAACAAAAGCACTGGGCCAGTCTGAAAGAGCGCTTCCTCATTTTCACCAAATATTACGGTCTGGTGCCCAATCTCATCAACCATATCGTCATTGCTGCCAACCTCATCGGTTATGCCATACGCCACCGCCGTACAAATGACTGACCACATGGCAAAAGCTTTTTAAAATCTGACAAACAATCCTATCAGGAAGTTGTAATTAATAGTACATCTACCTATTTATTTCATTGTTCATTAAAAGCAAAAACTATGGGACAGTTAAGCAATAAAACAGTTGCCGTTTTATCAGACAACGGATTTGAGGAATCAGAACTGACCAGCCCGGTTTCCCGGCTGAAGGAAGAAGGGGCCACCGTACACATCATCTCATCGAAACCCGGTAAGATCAAAGGCATGAAAGGCGACCACGAGTGGGGCGCTGAAGTGCAGGTAGACAAAGTTGTTGCTGAAGCGAATGCAGATGACTACCATGGCCTGGTGATCCCTGGCGGCGTACTTAACCCTGATTCGGTGCGCAAGAACATAGATGCACTACGTTTTGTAAAGGAATTCTTTGAAGCCGGAAAACCTGTCGCTGCTATTTGTCACGGGCCACAGGTGCTCATCAGCGCGCAGGTAGTAGAAGGACGTACCCTCACCTCGGTGCAGAATATCAGGATAGACCTGGTCAACGCCGGGGCCAACTGGGTAGACGAAGAAGTCGTAGTAGACCAGGGGCTGGTGACCAGCCGCACTCCGGCCGACCTGCCCGCCTTCAACGACAAGCTCGTTGAAGAACTGGCAGAAGGTGTCCATGAAGGACAGCACGCCTAAGCACAACGAAAAATATCAACAAAAAAGGCCCTGTTTTACAGGGCCTTTTAATATCAATTTCTGAATGACGGCTTAGCTCTGAAACTTCTTCGCGTTGATCTTACGCTCGTTCTCCGTCAGGTAGATCTTACGCAGACGCATACTTTGCGGCGTTACCTCGATATATTCGTCAGCCTGGATATATTCCATCGCTTCTTCCAGCGAAAACTTGATCGCCGGCGCGATACGTGTATTGTCGTCGCTTCCTGATGCCCGCATGTTGGTCAGCTGCTTGCCTTTTACGATATTGATCACCAGGTCGTTATCACGAATGTGCTCACCCAGGATCTGGCCTTCATAAATATCCACACCCGGATCGACAAAGAAACGGCCTCTGTCCTGCAGCTTATCGATCGAATAAGCGGTAGTCGTACCTTTCTCCATTGAAACCAAGACTCCGTTCATACGGCCCGGGATTACCCCTTTCCATGGCTCGTAAGCTTTGAAACGGTGTGCCATGATCGCTTCACCAGCGGTAGCGGTCAGTACATTGTTACGCAGTCCGATGATACCGCGCGAAGGAATCTCGAATTCCAGGTGCTGCAGGTCGCCTTTAGGCTCCATGATCAGCAGTTCACCCTTACGCTGGGTCACCAGCTCGATCACCTTACCGGCCACATCACCCGGAACGTCTACGATCAGTGTCTCTACCGGCTCGCATTTCACCCCGTCAATTTCCTTAACGATAACCTGTGGCTGGCCAACCTGGATCTCATAGCCTTCGCGGCGCATGGTCTCAATGAGTACCGACAAGTGCAGGATACCTCTTCCGTAAACCAGATAGGCATCCGGAGATTCCGTCTCTACCACCTTCAGTGCCAGGTTTTTCTCCATTTCCTTGTATAAACGTTCCTTCACCCGTTGTGAAGTCACGAATTTTCCTTCCTTGCCGAAGAACGGCGAGTTGTTGATCGTGAACAACATGTTCATCGTCGGCTCGTCGATCTTGATTACCGGCAGTTGCTCCGGTGCGTCGAAATCCGCAATGGTATCGCCGATCTCGAAACCTTCGATACCGACCACCGCACAGATATCGCCCGATCTCACCTCTGTAGCTTTCACCTTGCCCAGTCCTTCGAAGGTATACAGTTCCTTTACCCTGGATTTCACCATTTTCCCGTCACGCTTGATCAGCGTAACCGGCTGGTTTTCCCTGATACTGCCCCTGTGTACCCTTCCGATGGCGATACGGCCTACGAAAGAAGAATAATCAAGCGAAGTGATCTGCATCTGCAGCGTACCGTCATTGATCGGTGCTGCAGGAATATTGGCAACCACCGCATCAAGCAGCGGGAAGATATCTGTTGTTGGTACTTTCCAGTCGGTGCTCATCCAGCCCTGTTTAGACGATCCGTAGATTACCGGGAAGTCCAGCTGATCCTCGGTCGCCTCGAGGTTAAAGAAAAGTTCAAAGATCTGCTCATACACTTCCTCCGGACGGCAGTTTTCCTTGTCTACCTTGTTGACCACCACGATCGGCTTCAGGCCCAGTGAAAGGGCTTTCTGCGTCACGAAACGGGTCTGCGGCATCGCACCCTCGAAAGCATCACAAAGCAGCAGCACGCCGTCGGCCATTTTGAGCACCCGCTCTACCTCTCCGCCAAAGTCGGCGTGGCCCGGGGTGTCGATGATGTTGATCTTTACATCTTTATAACGTACCGAAACGTTTTTGGAGACGATGGTAATACCACGCTCACGTTCCAGGTCATTGTTGTCGAGGATCAGTTCTCCTGTCTGTTCGTTGTCCCTGAAGATGGCGCAGGAGTGTAAAATCTTGTCAACCAACGTAGTTTTACCGTGGTCAACGTGTGCTATGATAGCGATGTTCCGAAGTTTCTGCATGAAATGCTTACAAATTTGGCGCAAAGATACGGTTTAATTTTTATTAATCAACCGGTTAGCAGTGTTCTGCTTCTGTCCCGACCCACGTTCCACCCACAGTCAACCCACGCTGAACCCACGTTTGTTACAGAAAATGTGGGTTCAGCCTGTGTGGAAACTTGTTGACGTTGAATTTTTGAAGAACAACGTGCCTGCCGCAGGAACTTTTAACACCCTTTAATTGTTGTCAGCATACCGGAAAGGATTCCGGGTTTCACTGGAATAATGACCATTACAAGGGCTTATGAAGAAAATAGGAGTTTTGTTCGGCCGGGAGCGCAGCTTCCCGGAGGCGCTGATCGCGCGTATCAACAGGATCGCTGAAGGCAGTACGGTTGCGGAGGCCGTAAACATAGATAAAGTCATGGCCGGCAGGCCAATGGATTATGCCGTGGTGGTCGACCGTATCTCCGGGGATGTACCCTTTTACCGCGCGCTGCTAAAAAACGCAGCGGTAACCGGGACAGCTGTAATCGGCAATCCATTTCTGAACGGCACGGGAGACTATTTCTTTACCCTGGCGCTGGCCGGGAAACTGGGCATTCCGGTACCGGGAACGACTTTGCTGCCCTCTTACGACAAGCCGGCCGGCACCTCGGATGCCTCTTTCAGCAACCTGGCTTTTCCTATGGATTGGGAAGCGATTTTTGCGTATATTGGTTTTCCGGCTTACATGAAAGTTTTTGACGGGGAAGGTACAGCGGAAGGACCCGCCGGCAAAAAGGCGCAGTGGCTCCCCGACCGGGAGTCGTTCTTTGAACAGCATGGCAGGACGGGGCAGCAGGTGATGTTGCTACAGGAAGAAATACGTGCAGAACAGTATTACCGCTGCTTCTGTATAGGAGGCCGGTATCTGCGTACTGTGGCTTATGACCGCAGGAACCCCTTGTACCTGCGCTACCAGACGGATGGCCAGGCTGATGCAGCCTTGCTGGAACGAATAGAAGGCTATGCACTGCAGTTGACCCGTTACCTGGGCTATGAAGTGAATATGCTCGAGTTTGCCGTAAGGGAAGATATCCCGTACCTGGTGAACGGCTGTGAACCGGTACCGGCGGCGGAACCTGAATTGCTGGGGACAGCGTTGTTTGAGTGGCTAGTGGAGACCACAGCGAGCTATGCACTGGAAAGGGCTGAAGCGCAGTCAGCGGAACGGGACAACCTCCACTGGGGCGAGTACCTGCGCGCCTCTGCAGGAACAGGCTTTGCCGAAGTAAGGGACTTGGAGGTCTATGCATCTGTAAAAGCCGAGGCGGTATCGCTGATGAGTGCGGAGAATGCACCGGTGATGCCGGTACGGGCCACGAAGATGGCAAAGCCTAAAAAGGCAACGGCCAGAAGCAAGGGCAGTGTGTAATCCTGAGCCGGGAAGTGAAAAAAAGAGCGGCAGCACCAGTTGCCGCATAACCAGATATGAGGAACGAATTTACGCTCGGCGTCGAGGAAGAGTACATGGTCATTGATCCTTCGACAAGGGAGCTGGCTTCGCATGAGCAAAAGATTGTGGAAGCAGCCCAGAAAATACACAAAGACCAGGTAAAAGCCGAAATGCACCAGGCAGTTGTAGAGGTAGGTACGGGTATCTGCCGGAATACCGAGGAGGCCAGGCAGGAGATCTGGCAGTTGCGCCGCACCGTTGCGGAACTTGCGGGGGATATTGGGCTGACGATAGGGGCAGCGGGAACCCATCCCTTTTCAAAATGGGAGCGGCAGCTGATCACGGAACATCCGCGCTATAATGAGATCGTGAACGAACTGCAGGATGCCGCACGGTCTAACCTGATCTTCGGGCTGCATGTGCATGTGGGCTTTCAGTCCCGGGAAATGGCGATCAATATCGCCAACCAGGTTCGGTATTTCCTGCCTCATGTATTTGCCCTGTCCACAAACTCGCCTTTCTGGGAGGGCAGGAATACAGGATATAAATCTTTCCGCACCAAGGTTTTCGATAAATTTCCCAGAACGGGGATACCGGATGTATTCAACAGCATTGAGGACTATGACAATTATGTGAAGTTGCTGATCAAGACCAACTGTATCGACAATGCGAAGAAGATCTGGTGGGACATCCGTGTGCATCCTTTTTATGAGACGATAGAATTCCGGGTCTGCGACTGCCCGATGCTGGTGGACGAAACGATGGCGCTGGTGGCGCTCTTTCAGTGTCTGTGCGCGAAACTATACAAGCTGCGCCTGCAGAATCTGAATTTTATCAGTTATTCCAGGGCGCTGATCAATGAGAACAAGTGGCGTGCGGCGAGGTATGGTATTGACGGCAGCCTGATCGATTTTGGCAAGGAGATGGAGGTGAACTGCCGGAACCTGATACTGGAACTCCTGGACTTTATTGATGATGTGGTGGACGGACTGGGCTGCCGCAGGGAGATCGACTACGTGCAGAAGATCATGCAGCAGGGAACCGGTGCCGACCGGCAGCTGGCCGTTTATGAACAAAATGGTAATTTTGAAGCTGTAGTAGATTATATTGTTGCTGAAACCTTCCGGGATGATCAACCGGCAAATTAAGCGCTGGTCGGGAAAACACAAATGAGAATAGCGGTTATTGATATGAACAACGGTGCACCAAACCTTGGTCTTGGGGCGATACGGGAAACCCTGAAATGCTATGCCCGGAGCCGTGACATTGGCCATCCGGCACTGTCTTACGATGTCTTTGACCTGAGAACCAAGGGTGAATGCCCCGACCTGGGTTATGATATTTACATTTCCAGCGGTGGTCCCGGCGATCCTTTCGAGGGTGCAGGCATGCGCTGGGAGCAGGACTTTTTTGACTTACTGGAAGGAATCGTACAGCATAACCAGCGAACGGACGAGGGAACATCATCCGGGCAGAAGAAATATGTGCTGCTGATCTGCCATTCTTTTCAGCTGGCCTGCCGCAAGTTTGGCTTCGGTATAGTTTGCCGCAGGCGTTCTACAGCATTCGGCATCTTTCCCGTATCCATGACTTCCGAAGGCCGGGAAGATGAGCTGTTTGCGGAGCTGCCTGATCCGTTCTTTGCCGTTGACAGCAGAGACTGGCAGGTGCTGACCACAAAAAACGGCCTGGCTGAGCAAATATCGGGCGGGCAGCCAAGGATATTGGCCCTGGAGAAGGAACGCCCCCATGTAGATCTGGAGCGGTGCATTATGGCCGTACGCTTTACGCCGGAGATTGCCGGTACGCAGTTTCATCCTGAAGCTGGTGCAGCGGGCATGCGCAGCTATCTGCTTCAGGATGAAAAGAGGCGGCTGGTGACGGAAAACCACGGTATAGCCAAATACCAGGAAATGCTGGACAGCCTGGATGATCCGCGCAAGCTGGAACTGACACAAAGCCTGCTGCTGCCTAATTTTCTGGATAATGCACTGAATGCGCTGCAGGAGGCGGAACCATGAGAAAGGATTGCAGATGGTAAGAGCCCTGCGTACACTGTTCAATGAGCGGTTCCGGCCAGAGTTGTACGGACGGCTGCTGGAAGGATTACAGCAGGACCTCGGCCCTGTGGCTTTCCGGGTAGCGGAAACACCGGTGTTTATCCCTGCCGACCTGGAGAAAAAGCTTGTACAGGCGGGTGAAGAAGTACTTGCCCTGATCTGCAAGCCTAATTTCAGGACGATAACTGAGCGGGCGGTATCCGAACGATGGCGGGTACCGGGAGAAAACGAACATCCGCATTTTCTCTGCCTCGACTTTGCGGTATGCAGAGACATAACGGGTACTTTATGTCCCAGATTGATCGAATTGCAGGGCTTTCCTTCCTTGTATGGCCTTCAGCCCTACCTGGCAGCACTTTATGGGCAGGTATATGAACTTAACCAGGGCCTTACCCCTTTTTTTGGGGGGCTGACCCCCGAGACTTACCAGTCCTTGCTGCGGGATGTAATTGTCGGCCGGCACGCACCTCATGAGGTAGCACTCATGGATCTGGATGCGCCTGCCCAGAAAACCTATGTGGACTTTCTGCTCACACAAAGAATGCTGGGCATACCGATACTGAGCTTTTCGGATATTATCAGGGAAGGGCGGTGTTTATATTACCGCAATGCAGAGGGTGAAAAGGTGCGGTTGAAGCGGATCTATAACCGGCTGATCTTTAATGAACTGGAAGGGCGCCCGGAGCTGTTGTGGGGCTTTGACCCAAGAACGGACCTGGATGTGGAATGGGCTACGCATCCCAACTGGTTTTATAGGGTCAGCAAGTATACACTACCTTTCCTAAAGGGAGAATTTGTCCCGGCAGCGCATTTTGTAAACGAGCTTCGACATTTTCCGGCTGATCTGGAAAATTACATACTCAAACCCTTATTCTCTTTTGCCGGATCGGGAGTACAGCTGGAGGTACGGGCGGATGACCTCAGGAAGCTTGCGCACCCGGAGCAGTGGATCCTGCAACGGAAGGTGGACTACGCCCCGGTGATCCATACGCCCGCGGGCGGCGTTAAGGCAGAGATCAGGCTGATGTACCTCTGGCCTGATGGCGGACAGCCGCAGTTGTGCATCAATCTGGTGAGAATGAGCCGGGGAAAGATGATCGGAGTAGACTATAACCGCGATCTGGACTGGGTGGGTGGCTCCGTTGGCTTATTGCAACGGTAATTATTACATTTGAAAGACCAGTGCGCTCCGGTGCTTTATTAAATTTGTGTATATGGACATTCAGACACTATTGGTCATTTTGCTCTTTGCGGGTGCGTTGTTTTACATCGGCCGTATGGTGTACCGTTCCCTGACGCCTAAGAAAGACGGCTGTGGCAGCAATTGCAAATGCGGAGTTGACTTCTCCGGCATCAACCCGGAAAAGAAATAGATTTTAACGATACGTTATGCTCGGACTGTTCAAAGACTATTTACAGAAAAAGGTAGCCCTAACGGACGAGCAGTTTGGTCTTATTTCGGATAAACTGAAGATCAGGGAATTTGACAAGGGAGAAATGATCCTGATGAAGGGTGAGGTCTCTTCCCATGTGTACTTCATACTTGAGGGCTTGCTGCGAAGTTATTCCATTGACAGTAAAGGCAAAACGCATATCATCCAGTTTGCTCCTGAACAATGGTGGCTTTCAGAACGCAACGGTATTTTATTTAATGAGGAGTCGGAGTTCTTCCTGGATGCCATCGAGGCGACGAAAGCGGTAGTGCTGCCGAAGGACTTCATGAACGAGGCGGCAAAAGTGGTCCCCTGCATCAATGACCTGAACAGCAAGATGCTGAACAATGCCATCCGCTTTATGCAGAAAAGGATCAATATGCTGCTGAGTGCGACAGCAGAGGAGCGGTACCTGGATTTTATCAAATTGTATCCGAACCTGACCCTGCGGGTACCTCAGTGGATGATCGCTTCTTACCTGGGTATTACCCCGGAATCGTTGAGCAGGGTAAGAAAAGACCTGGCGCATAAGCATTTTAAAAAGTAAGCATCCATTTCTTAACATAGGTCAATAACCAGCCAAAACTCCTGGCCTAACTTTGTGTTGTTAACAGAAAGATCATTTAAATTAAAACACAAAAATATGGCAACTACACATTGGTCTCTTGACCCGGCACACAGTGAATTACAGTTTAAGGTAAAACACCTGATGATCACTACGGTGACCGGCAGCCTGAAAATCTTTAACGCAACGATTGTTACTGAGGGTGATGACTTTCAAGACGCCCAGGTGACCTTCGAGGCGGAAACGGCTTCTATCGACACAGGCAATGGTGACAGGGACAACCACCTGAAAAGTGCGGATTTCTTTGACGCAGAACAGTTTCCTGTAATTGGCTTTAAGTCTTCAGGTATGGAAAAGGACGGCGATGATTATGTACTGAAAGGTGACCTGACCATTAAGGGCGTAACTAAGGCGGTGAAACTGAATGCAGAGTTTGGCGGAATTGCTACGGATCCATGGGGAAATACAAAAGCGGGCTTCACCCTGAACGGAAAGATCAACAGAACGGATTTTGGCCTGACCTGGAACGCTGCGCTGGAAACCGGCGGCGTAATGGTGAGTGAAGAGGTAAAAATTGCGGCGGAGCTGCAGTTCGTAAAACAGCCTTAAGGTTTGACAGCCGGTGGCAAAGTATACCGGAAAGTGGCCGGCAGGCGGCATGTGCATGAAAGGTAAATAAGAATGGAAACAAAAGTTAAAAATGTGTCGGCGGTATTTGATCCGCCGGCACCTCATATGGTGGGTGACGGATTCAGGGTACATAATTTTTTTCCTGGCAACCGCAGGTTGCAGATGAGCCCTTTTTACCTGCTGGATTATAACGCAACGACGGTATTTTCTGCCCGTGAGCAACCGAGAGGTGTGGGGGTGCACCCGCACCGCGGATTCGAAACGGTTACGATCGCTTACCAGGGCGCAGTGGCCCACCATGACAGTGCGGGCAACAGCGGAGTAATCTATCCGGGGGATGTGCAATGGATGACGGCCGGCCGCGGCATTTTGCATAAGGAGTATCACGAACAGGGATACAGCATGCGTGGCGGACCGTTCCAGATGGTACAGCTGTGGGTAAACCTGCCTGCCCGGTATAAGATGACGGAACCGGGCTACCAGGGCCTGAAAGGATCTGAGCTGCCCCGGTACACGCTTGCGGATGGTTTGGGCGAAGTGGAAATCATTGCGGGCGAATATAAAGGTATTCAGGGCGGTGCACGTACATTTTCTCCGTTGCATGTGTTCAATGCGCGCCTGAAAAAGGCTGCGCTGACAGGGTTTAATTTTCCGTTCAGTGATAACACGGGTATGCTCGTCATAGCGGGGAGCATCCGCATAAACGGGACAACAGAAGCCACTTCCGGGCAGTTTGCCTATTTCGAACATGACGGTGCCGAGATCAGCATAGAAGCATTGGAAGACAGCGTGGTACTCATCCTGAGCGGGGAGCCGATCAATGAGCCGGTGGCGCAGTATGGCCCTTTCCTGATGAACACACAGGAAGAATTACAACAGGCACTTGCGGATTACAACGAGGGCAGGTTTGGCTACCTGGAATGAAAGATGACTGGTCCTAGTACTTTTGCAGTAGACAAACGGCGTAGGCGACTACGCCTTCTTCCCTTCCGATAAAGCCCATCTGTTCATTAGTTGTGGCTTTGATCGAGATGTCATCTGCAGAAATACCCAGAGCAGCAGCTATATGCTCCTGCATCGCGGGGATATGCGGGTTGATCTTGGGAGCTTCAAGGCACAGCATGGCGTCGATATTGCCAATCTCCCAACCTTTTTCCAGAATGAGTTTCCGGGTTTCTTCCAGTAGTATCAGGCTGCTGATGCCCTTCCAGCGGGGATCGGTATTCTTAAAGTGAAAACCGATGTCACGCAGGTTGGCGGCACCAAGCAGGGCGTCGCAGATGGCATGAAGGAGCACATCTGCATCGGAGTGGCCGTAGGCCCCTTTATGGTGTTCGAGCTGCACACCACCGACAAAAAAAGGATGCTGATCTTTAAGCTGGTGAACATCGAACCCAAATCCTACTTTTATCTTCATTTCTTTGTTTTTTAATGTTGTTTTGTGTCTCTCCCATTTATCCTTTCATCCTACGCCCGCACTCATTTCGTATCTCCGAAATTGAACAGCAAAGTAAAACGCAGTGTATTGGCCAGGGCACTTTTCTGCGCATTGGCCATAAGGTAGGAAAAATCGATGTTAAAGATGTTATATTTCAGGCCGGCCCCGGCTGTAAAGTAGCGACGGTTGCCTTTTGACGGCGTCTCATAGAAATAACCTGCGCGGAAGGCAAACTGCTGATTATACCAGTATTCTATTCCGGTGGAAATATTGATTTCCCGGAGTTCTTCGCCGAAACCACCCGGTGCATCGCTAAAGGAACCCAGGATACCGGCCGGAACCGAGCGGTTTGGGTCCTTCCCGGCAATGATCCTGCCCTGACTGTCGTAAAGGGGTTGGGTGGGTACCAGCAATTTGCTCAGGTCTAACGCAAAGGTAAACTGACTGAAGTCGTCTACCAGGAATGTCGTTGCCCCGCCGAGCCGCAGGTTTCCGGGCAGAAAATTGCTGCTCCCGCCTGAACTGACGTAATTAACCTTGGTCCCGATGTTGGATAGGTTGATCCCTGCGGAAACGACGGCATCAGTACCAAAGATGACGGCAGGTTTTTTATAATATGCAGAGATATCTGCCGCGACTGCGGAGGCAGCATGCGTTTCCTGGGCGGCAGCAAACTGGCCGGAAAAGAGATTGGAATAGATGTACCTTAATGCTGTGCCCAGCGAAAAGCTGTCGCCGAAACGTTTTGCATAGGTAATGTCTAAGGCCAGTTCATTGGGACTGTAAATCCCCAGATCCTGCTGATTGATGTCTACATATTGGATCTCTCCCAGGGAAAAGAACCTGAGGGAACTGGCCAGAGTGCTGTTTTCGCTGGTCTTAAAGAATCCGCTGAGGTAAGTGAGGCTGATATCGGGCACCAGGTTCTTCAACCAGGGGCTGTAGGATGCTGAAAACCCATAAGACTGTCCGAGAAAGGCCAGTTTAGCGGGGTTATTGCTGGCCGAGTTTGCATCGGGTTGGGTAGCGACTCCGGCATCACCCATACCTGCTGTCCGGGCATCGGGGGTAATGAGCAGAAACGGTACAGCAGTGACGATATTATTGGGTCCGCTACCATTGGTCTGAGTACCTTGCCCGACTGTCTGCGCAGATGTCCGTGCCAGTGGAACGGTCAGCAGAAATAAGGCTGCAATCAGCTTTAAAATAGGCTTTGGATTCATTTGCGCTGTGGAATGCTGCGTGCAAGTTAGTAAAGTTTTTTTTGCACGTGTTTCTTTTTTACGTAGTTTTAACGATTAGAGTAACTATGTGCACGAACCAATGAAAAAAACATACTTATATTCACTTGCGTCCCTGGTACTGGCGGCATCGCTGGTGTCCTGCAAGACGAACTCCGGCAAATCGGATAAGACGGGACTTGCCTACAACAAGAAAGAATATGGTGGGTTTCAGGTAAACAATAAATTCAAAAGGGGACCGGGACCGGGACTGGTTGAAATTGAAGGCGGTGTCTTCGTCATGAGTGGCAGTGCCATTAATATTCCGGGACAGGAGCTGAGTGAATATAACCATAAGCGGGAGACCACGGTATCTTCCTTCTATATGGACGAGACGGAGGTATCTAACACGAACTGGCTGGAATACCTGAACTGGATACGTACAAACTACCCGACGGATTACGAATACTACTACAACGAACTGCCGGATACGCTGGTATGGCGCAGGCCGCTTTCCTATAACGAACCCTATGTTGACAATTACCTGAGACACCCGGCTTATCAGGATTATCCTGTGGTGGGTGTGACCTGGGAGCAGGCTGAAAGGTATTGCTCCTGGAGGACGGACCGTGTAAATGAACTCTTATTGCGTGAAAAGGGCTATATGACTTCTTTCAGGGATTTGAACGGTACAAATAAAGCTGGTGCAACGGCAAATACCGCGCGGCCGACAGAACCATTCAATACGGATATCTATCTGAACGGGCAATATGATGATAAGGGTAAACGGGCCATGAAAGACCTGAACCCTTCGGCAACCGCGGGAGCCAATACCAACGGAGCCAAAGGGGCTACCCGCAATGTCCGTCTGGAAGACGGTATCCTCAAACAACCCTACCGGTTACCTACTGAAGCAGAATGGGAGTATGCTGCTCTGGGGCTGGTTGGCAATACAGAATATGAGAACATCAGCCAGAACAAAATCTATCCATGGGACGGGCTTGGTATCAGTTCGGCAAAGAAACGTACCAGGGGCCTGATCATGGCCAACTTTAAACGTACCAAAGGCGATTATATGGGCGTTGGCGGTTCCCTGAACGATAAAGGCAGTCTTACCGTACCGGTACGGTCTTACATGCCGAATGATTTTGGCCTGTACAATATGGCGGGCAATGTAAACGAATGGGTGGCTGATGTATACAGGGCAAAGACTTTCGAAGCAGCGGATGCTTTTAATCCTTATCGCGGCAACTTCTATCTGGACAAGAAAATGGCAGATGCGACTACCGGAAGAATTGAAAAGGACAAACACAACCAGCCAGTAATGGTACCTGCGGTAACGCCAAGAAAACAGACCTGGGCCGAAAAACAGGCTGCAGCAGCCAGTGCGACAGCTGCGGTTTCAGATTCACTGATTGCAAAGAACACCTATGCCGACCAACGTGGCTACAGGGACCCCGAAAATGAGCTTTATGGAGAGACCACGCTGATTACTAACAAATCCAGGGTATATAAGGGTGGCTCCTGGGACGATCAGGCGGTGTGGTTGAACCCGGCGACGCGCAGGTTCCTGCAGCAGGATCAGTCTACTGCGGATATTGGTTTCCGCTGTGCAATGACCATGCTGGGCGCATCGGAAATTCGCTCCAGTGGTAAGCCTCAATTCAAACCAAAAGCGGCCAGGGCGTTTAAATCCAGATAGGCTGGAGATTTTTATCTGGGATACACTATTGAGTTAGTGCGTATTGAATCAGGTTTGCCCCCATTTTCAAGGCCTCCTGGCGTTTTTCGGGTGTGTCTTCAGGATAGGTGCCGGCATCTTCCCAACCATTGCCCAGATCACATTCATAAGTGTAATAGCAAACAATACGGCCCTGCCATATCAGCGCAAAACCCTGGGGGCGTTTGCCATCGTGTTCATGGATCTTTGGAAGGCCGTTTGGGAACCTGTATTTTTGCCTGTAAATGGCATGGTCGGCAGGAAGTTCTGTAAATTCGAGTTCGGGAAAAACCTTTTTCATCTCCCTGCGGATGAATTTATCGAGTCCATAATTGTCGTCAATATGCAGAAAGCCGCCTCCGGTAAGATATTTCCTGAGGTTTACAGCCTCTGCGCTGCTGAAAACAACATTTCCATGCCCTGTAAGGTAAGCAAAAGGATAGCCGAACAGTTCGGAACTGCCTGCCTCTATAACAGCTTCCTGGGGGGCTATATTTGTTTTAAGGTTTTTATTGCAGAAGTCGATAAGGTTAGGCAGAGCCGTTCGGTTGGCATACCAGTCGCCACCGCCGCTATATTTGATCTTTGCCAGTCTGTAGGTTGGCGTCCTGAAACTGGTCAGCAGAAAAAAAAATGCAATGAGTATAGAACCGGCTTTCATCTGTTCAGGAAATTGATCTCCAAACAGGCAGCAAGAGCGGCGGTTTCCGTCCTTAGCCTGTTTTCGCCTAAAGTTACGGGTTTGTAGCCGGTACGCAAAGCCTGATCAATCTCCTGTTGCGTAAAATCTCCCTCAGGACCTATCAGCAAGGTATAATGCTGTCCGGGCTGTGTGATATCCCTTATGTAATTTCTCGGCTGGTCCTCGAGACAGTGAGCGATCATTCTTTCTGAGGCAACACCTTGTTTCTTCAAAAAGGCATCCAGGTCAGTGGCTGCGTTGAGTTTTGGATGATATGCTTGTAAAGACTGTTTAACAGCGGAAGTAATGATCTTGTTGAGCCGGTCATCCTTGACAATTTTCCGTTCGGACCGGTCGCAGATCACAGGAGTGACCTCGTCGATGCCGATCTCCGTGGCTTTCTCCAGGAACCATTCCAGCCGGTCAATGTTCTTGGTCGGGGCCACTGCAATGTGCAGGTAGTGTTGTCTTTTATGGTATTCGAGGGTAGTTTCAATGATGGCCAGCCGGACATTCTTCTTGCTTTCTTCAATAATTCTTGCCTTATAAAGGCCGCCCCGGCCGTCAATAAGGTGAACCTCCGCCCCTACACCGAGCCGAAGGACTTTCATACAATGCCTGCTTTCCTCTTCGTTCAGGAGGTATTCTTCGGACCGGATGTCTGGGGTATAAAAAACATGCATGCCGCAGGTCTTAGCGGTTATCTACCATATCGTCTTTATGGATCACCAGTTCAAGCTTGACGGTTTCTATATTCTGTTCCGTCTTTTTAAGAATGGTAAACAGATAGCCATAACATTCTTCACTATCACCTACTTCCGGGATCTTCCCGAATGCATGGGATACCAGGCCACCTACGGTGTCGAAATCCTCGTCTTCCGGCAGATCATGCGGCAGGTGCTCGTTCACATCGTAAACCGTAGCGAATGCGTTGACGATAAATTCCGTTTCAGATACCTTTTCCACGATCGGCTTTTCTTCATCATATTCGTCCTGAATTTCACCTACGATCTCCTCAACAATGTCTTCCAGGGTAACCATTCCGGCTGTACCGCCAAATTCGTCAAGCACAATAGCAATCTGGATGCGCTTTTGCTGAAGCTCGCTCAGCAAGTCATTGATCTTCTTGGTCTCAGGGACAAAATAAGGCTTGCGGATAATGTCACTAAGTGCCCATTCATTGTTTCCGGCCAGTAAGGGCAGAATGTCCTTGGCATGGACAATACCCACGATTTTATCGATGACATCATCATAAACAGGCATACGTGAATATCCCTCACCGATGATGGCTTCAATGACCTCTTCTTTAGCCGAGGAAAGTTCTATACCGGAAATCTTCGTCCTTGGTACCATGATATTCTTTACAACACGCTCATTAAAATCAAATACGTTCTTAATGAGTTCGTGCTCGTTGGTGTCCAGCGCTCCGCTTTCCTTACCCTGGTCAAGCAGATAATACAGCTCCTCAGTACTGTGCACAGACTCATGTCCGCCCACATTGGAAATACCAAAGATCTTCAGGATCACATTGGCAAAGCCGTTAAGAATCCAGATGAACGGACGGAACACTACATAAAAGCCCTGCAACGGAAGCGATATAAAAAGGGTAGTTGCCACCGGACGCTGTATGGCGATAGACTTCGGGGCAAGCTCCCCGAAAACGATATGCATGATGGTAATAAACAAAAACGCGATGATCGTTGAGATTGAAGTGATATAAACCTCGGGAAGGTTAAAATTGATCAGCAGATTATGCACTATCGTGTGCATAACAGACTCACCCACCCAACCAAGACCCAGTGACGCGAGGGTAATACCAAGCTGTGTTGCTGCCAGGTATCCGTCAAGGTGCTGCGTGATAAATTTTGCAATGTTGGCGACCCTGCTGCCTGACTTTGCCTTGATCTCAATCTGGGATGCCCTGACTTTCACAATGGCAAATTCAGCCGCAACGAAAAAGCCATTGAGCGCTACTAAGAAAAACGTTAAGAATATTTTAAAACCTTCCATTAAGAATGATTATGTCTGAACTTTTCATCATACAGCTTAAGACTTTCCTGTATGACCTTATGGGCATAGCGCACCCCGAGCAAATGCTCGATGGTCACTTTCTTCTCCTCCAAAGCCTTATAATCCTGGAAAAACTTGGCGATTTCCTTCATGGTATGTGGCGGCAGATCAGCAAGATCATTGATGTAGTTTACTGACATATCATTCTTCGCAACGGCGATGATCTTGTCATCCTGTTCTCCGTTATCTACCATGTGCATTACACCAATTACTTTTGCCTCTATAAGGGAAAGCGGGTATACATCAACTGAACAAAGTACGAGTATATCCAGCGGGTCATTGTCATCGCAATAAGTCTGGGGGATAAAGCCATAGTTGGCCGGGTACATCACGGAGGAAAAAAGTACCCTGTCAAGCTTGATCAGGTTGGAATCCTTGTCTATTTCGTATTTGGCCTTTGATCCTTTAGGAATTTCAATAATCGCATTTACAGTTTCAGGAATGTTATCGCCAGGGGATACGCTGTGCCAAGGGTGACTCTCGTAATTATTCATTTTCGTTATGTTCAATTTTTATTTTTTCTTCCTCGTTTGGTTTCTGTACCCGGTTCTTCACAAAGGTGTATACCAATGGAACCGTTGTAATTGCAATAAATCCTACAATTATATACAGTAAATAGTCGTTTATCTCCTTTTCAAATCTTTTGCCAAGAAAATACCCAAGCAAAGTTAGTGAAGCTATCCACAATAATGCGCCACTAATATTATATAATGCAAACTTTTTAAAATCCAGTTTGACTACTCCCGCAAAAATCGGTGCAAATGTACGGACGATGGGAACAAATCTACCCATAATCAGGGCAAATGCACCTTGCTTATGATAATATTCTTCCGCAGCCTTAAGATAGCGCTTTTTGAAGAACAGGGAATCCTTGCGATCGTACAGGACCGGTCCTGTCTTCCGGCCAAACCAGTATCCCGTGAAGTTGCCGAGTATCGCAGCGATGCACAGTCCGAGTATGAGCAGGTAGATATTGACATCAAGCTTCCCGGTGGCCACAAACATGCCAGCCAGGAAAAGCAGGTAATCACCGGGAAGGAAGAATCCGAAGAAAAGACCCGTCTCGGCAAATATGACGAATAAAACTACGTAGAACCCGCCCTCTCTAAGTAATTTCTCGGGATCGATAACCTGTTGTAAAGAGGACCAGAAGTCTTGCATAGTTCAATTATTCGTAAAACTACAAATAATTATCAACAGAAAACTTTATATCAGTCCTAAAATTACGGCCGGATACACGCCCAGGAAAACAGTTACTGCTGCAGATATCAGCAATACGGCCCGGTATTGCACAGGAGTCTCCAGTACCAGTTCATTACCTTCCTTAAAGTACATGGCGATAATGACCCTGAAATAGTAGTAAAAACCTACCAGGGCATTAAGTATAGCAAAAGCAACCAGATATACCTGGTAGCCATTCATCGCATTCAGGAACATCAGGTATTTACCGATAAATCCTGCCGTGAGCGGGATGCCCGCCAGCGATAACATCGCGATAGTCAGTGCAAGTGCAGTCAATGGGTTACGCTTTGCAAGACCATTGAAGCTGTCGAAATGATCGTTTCCTGTTTTTTGCTTGACCAGGATCAGCACCGCAAATGCAATGATACTGGCAAAAGTATAGGCAGCCGCATATACCAGTACATTATTGGAGGATGCTGAGGTTAACGACACCAGCGAAAACAACAGGTAACCTGCATGAGATATACTGGAATAAGCCAGCATTCGCTTAAAGTTCTTCTGGAAAAGCGCAGTAACGTTACCAATGAACAGGGTAAGGCAAACTACGATCATCAGCGGCGGCAGCCAGAAATCATGCAGCGGAGCAAAAGTGCCCGCAAAAAGCCGCAGAAAAGCGGCAAAGCCGGCAGTCTTCACTACGGTGGACATAAAGGTGGTGATCAGCGTAGGAGCACCTTCATAAACGTCCGGGGTCCAGAAGTGGAAAGGCGCGGCACCGATCTTAAAGCTCAGGCCGATAAGCAAAAGGATTACTCCCGGGTAAAACAATGGCGAGATGGTGCTGTAGTTATTAACCAGGTATTGGTTGATCGTTTCCAGGTCAAAAGATCCCGTTGCCCCGTAGATCAGCGCAATGCCGAACAGGAGGAAACCGGTAGAGAATGCACCCATCAGGAAATACTTCAACGAGGCCTCATTTGATGCAAAATCTCCCTTGCGGATGCCCGCCAGGATATATAAACTTACCGACATGATCTCCAGGCCAATGAACAGCATGGACATATTCGAATAGGAAAGCATGATGATGATCCCTGCCAGGGCAAAAAGGATCAGCGTAAAATATTCTGCGACATGTTCGCTGTCGCGGGTAAAATAATTCTGGGTAAGCAGGAATATAAACAGGGTACCGATAATGGTGACGAATGAAAATGCCAGGGCAAAATTATCCATATGCATCATGCCGTAATAAACCTGGTTTGTATTCCAGGAACATACGGCAAATGCCAGCGCCCCGAGTAAGCCGATGACCGTAATGGGCAGCAGTGCCTTCTTTGCCTTAAACAAACCTGCATAAAGTACTACAAGAGCTGTAACTGCAATCGTTATGATGATGTTCATTGCTTAATTTACCGATGTTAATTTTTGGGTTACTTGTTCGATTAGATGCTGTACTGCCGCCTCCGACAATCCAAGTACCGGTTTTGGGTAAACGCCCAGTACAATGATCAGCGCACAAACTGTAAAGAGGACGATTTTTTCCGGGCCTGCGATATCTGTGATTGTCGAGGTCAGCGCATTGGTCTTGCCCAGCATCACCTGCTGGTACATCCTCAACATATAAACCGCACCAAAAATAATGGTGAGGCCTGCGAACACAGCAAACCAGATATTATATTGATACACACCCATTAACAGCAGGAACTCGCCGATAAAGCCATTGGTTCCCGGAAGTGCGACCGTACCCAGTACAATGATCAGTGCAGTGATAGCGAGCTGAGGTGCGTGTGTAGCGATTCCGCCTAAATCGGCAATCGTATTGGTTTTTAGTCTCCGGAAAACGATATCCAGAACGAAGAATAGACCAACTACATTGACCCCGTGGCTGAGCATCTGTATCATGACACCTTGCAGAGACTGTACATTCAGTGCAAAGATGCCTGCGCTGATGAGACCCACGTGCGCAATGGAAGAATAAGCCACCAGCCGCTTCGCATTCCTTTGCGTGAAAGCGATCACCGAGGCATATATAATTCCCGTTACAGAAAGAATAATGGCCAAGTGTCCCCAGTCCTGTACGCCTGCAGGCACAATAGGCAGTATCCATCTGATCACCCCATAAATACCCATTTTAAGCATAATTCCCGATAACAACATCGTTCCGGTCGCAGGCGCCTCAGTATAGGTATCAGGCTGCCAGGTATGAAAAGGAAACACCGGCATCTTGATCGCAAAGGCAATAAAGAAAGCCCAGAATATCCAGGATTGCTGAACCGGATCCAGATTGAGCGCATAAAATGCATTAATATCGAAGTTCTTCGCCGGATTTTGCAGGTAAAGGTAAATGATGCCCAATAACATAAAGAGAGAACCCGCTACTGTATATACAAAGAACTTCATATTGACCCTGATGCGGTCCTTTCCGCCCCATATGGCACAAATAAAGTAAACAGGGATCAGCGCAGCTTCCCAGCCGATATAGAACAGAAAAGCATCCAGTGCTGTGAACACCAGTAACAAACCGCTCTGCATAAAAAGGATCAGGGCATAAAAGGCCGGCTGGCTCTTATAATCGTGCGGAAAACCAGACAGGACAATCAGCGGGACCAGTACATTGGTCAGCAAGACGGTAATGATACTTATGCCATCGATACCTACATGGAAATTAATCCCCAGTTGTGTTATCCAGGGACAGTTTACACCAAACTGCACACTTGAATCCGGCACAAAATTAACTGCAGTCACCAAAGCCAGCACTAAAGACACCAATGAGGAAACAAGCGCAATATACTTGGCTGCCCCGCCAAAGCATGCCGTGATCAGGGCTCCGGCCAGCGGTATGAATAAAAGAAGTAGTAAAAGGTGTTCCATTTATATTTTCTTGAACGTGCTTTTATATCGATAAATAAGTGTACAACAACAGTGAGACGATACCAATCACCATCATAAAAATGTAGAAGCCAACATTTCCCGACTGCAGCAGCCTGATGCCTTTTCCAGCCTCTGACGTACCCCAGCCAAGACCGTTTACAAGGCCATCAATCAGTTTCTTGTCGACGATCTTGTACAGGAATCCAGAAAGTGCATCCAGCGGTTTACGGATAACTGTATCATACAACTCATCCAGGTAGAACTTACGATAAGAGAGATTGGCCAGGAACGACCGGCCAGCCTCATCTGGTACAGGTACATGATTCCTCTTCACATATTTGCCATAAGCGATAACCACAGAAACCAGTACGCCCAATACCGACACACCCATTAAAGCATATTCAGTGGCATGGTCCGGCGCTTCGCCTGCATGGCGGATCACCGGTGCTAACCAGTGTGACAGCCAATGGCTTCCTCCCAATACCTCAGGTACCCCGATTGCACCGCCAATAGCGGAAAGTACCGCAAGAACGATCAATGGGATTGTCATCGACTTAGGCGATTCGTGGATCTTCTCCTCGGCATGGTGTGTACCCCGGTAATTTCCGTAAAAAGTCAGGAACAGCATCCTGAACATATAAAAAGCCGTCAGGAATGCACCAAAAGTTGCGATTCCCCACATCACTTTACTGTGGGCATAAACATGTGCCAGTATCTCGTCCTTTGAAAAGAAGCCCGAGAAAGGTGGCAGTCCGGCTATAGCAATAGTACCGACAAGCATAGTCAGGAAAGTAACCGGCAATTTCTTACGTAAACCACCCATATGGCGCATATCCTGCTCGTGGTGGAGCGCATGGATTACCGAGCCCGCGCAGAGAAACAATAGAGCCTTAAAGAAAGCATGGGTAATTACATGGAAAAATGCACCATTATAAGCGCCGACACCCAATCCAAGGAACATATAGCCCAGCTGGGATACCGTAGAATAAGCCAGTACCTTTTTGATATCAGTCTGTGTAAGTGCGATAATCGCCGCCATCAGCGCCGTAGCCAGACCTACAATAGCAATCACATGTTGCACTACCGGAGCCAGATCAAACAGCAGGTTGGATCTGGCGATCATATAAATACCGGCTGTCACCATCGTTGCTGCATGGATCAGCGCCGAAACAGGGGTCGGTCCCGCCATCGCGTCCGGAAGCCAGGTAAACAACGGCAGCTGCGCAGATTTACCGCAGGCACCGATGAAAAGTAGCAAAGCAATCAGTGCAATTACAGCGTTGCCAGGCAACATCTCCGCAGCCTGAGGGAAGATCTTCGCAAATTCCACGCTTCCAAAAGTGGTAAAGATCAGGAATACGCCCAGTAAAAAACCGAGATCACCGATACGGTTCATTACAAAAGCCTTCTTTGCGGCCGAGGCATAGCTGCTGTTTGTATACCAGAAGCCGATCAGCAAATAAGAACAAAGGCCGACACCTTCCCATCCGATGAACATCACAATATAATTCGATCCCAGTACAAGCAACAGCATAAAGAAGATGAACAGGTTGAGGTAAGCAAAAAACTTCCCGAAACCCGCGTCATCATGCATATACCCTGCCGAGTAAATATGGATCAGGAAACCTACACCGGTAACGATCAGCAGCATAATTGCGCTCAGCGGATCTACCAGAAAAGAAAGCGGGATATGCAAGTTACCTGCATTGATCCAGTTAAAAAGAAAAATCTCCTTTGATTTCTCAGCCGAACCTGACAGTTCAGAGAAAATGCCCAGGCTGATGGCAAATGAAATAAAAACAGCGGCACTTCCGATAAAACCGGTCAGGCCTTTCGAGAAGGTGTTCCTCCCGAGTCCATTAATGATAAAACCTACCAGCGGAATTAAAGGGACTAGCCAAACTAATTCTGTAATCATCTTATATTCTATACTTTATCACCACTTAAGGCGGTTTAACACATTGATATCAATAGACTGAGTATTCCGGTAGACCATCACGATGATACTCAGACCAACCGCAACCTCTGCGGCAGCAAGCGCCATGATGAAAAATACAAATACCTGACCCGAAGGATCGTTACTGTGCACTGAAAAAGCCGTAAGCAACAGATTCACTGCGTTCAGCATCAGTTCCACCGACATAAAGATTACGATCGCATTCCTGCGGGTAAGCACCCCGATCACACCGATCGTAAAAATAATGGCACTCAGCCATAGGTAATGGTTCAGCGGAACCCCCTGCAATTGATGAGTCATGTTTTCCACTATACTTTCTCCTTTTTAGTTAACAATACCGCCCCTACCATTGCTGAAAGCAGCAGGATCGAGGACAATTCAAATGGCAGCATAAACGGCCCGAACAATTCCCTGCCCAGGTTCTTCAGCAGGCCCAGATCAGGGTTCTTCAGCAAAACCGGATCAGAGACCGCGGTCGCTTTCAGTGAACCGACCAGGGTCACCACCAGGCAGCAGCCGGCAATCAGCCCCACCACCTTGACCAGGTTTGATTTCAAAGGCTCATTGTCCTTGTTCAGGTTGAGCAGCATCAGTACAAACAGAAAAAGCACCATGATCGCCCCCATATAGACTATGAAGTTCACCACAGCCAGGAACTGCGCATTCAGCAACACATAGTGTACCGTGAAGGTGAAAAAGGTCACGATCAGGTAAAGTACGCTATGTACCGGGTTCTTCGAAAAAATAACCAGCAGCGAGAAGATCACGCTGAGGGTAGCCACAAAGTAGAATACCGATGCGCCCATTACTTATTTTTATTTAAAGGTTGTTCAACCAGTTTGTCCTTGCCGTAAATGAAGTCCTTACGCAGATAATCGGCCGGAACGATCGGTCCGTCAAGATAAATCGCCTCTTTAGGGCAGGCCTCTTCGCAAAGCCCGCAGAAAATGCAGCGCAACATATTGATCTCATAAACTGAAGCATACTTTTCCTCCCGGTACAAATGCTTCTCTTCCTGTTTGCGCTCTCCGGCAATCATCGTGATCGCCTCCGCCGGACAGGACAACGCACACAGACCGCAAGCTGTACAGCGCTCCCTTCCTTCTTCATCGCGCTTCAGCGAGTGCATACCCCTGAAGTTGGTCGAGAATTCCCGTTGCTGTTCAGGATACCTGATGGTCGCTTCCTTCTTAAACAAATGGCTGATCGTCACAGACAACCCCTTTGCAATTGCAGGAAGGTACATCCGCTCAGCCAAAGACAAGGGTTTCTGTTCTAATACTTTCTTTTTATTGGTCAATGGTTCCATTAAACCTCCTAATTTATCCGCCGCTGCGGGTTAAAACTTTTCAATTACTGCAATCACTACTCCGGTGATAATGATGTTGGCGATGGCCAGCGGGATCAGCCCTTTCCAGCCCAGGTGCATCAGCTGGTCATAACGGAACCTCGGGATTGTCCACCTCACCCACATGAAAAAGAAGATGAATGCAAATATCTTCGCGAAAAATACTGCCGTTCCGATCAGCGGGCCGATCACAGCTCCTGTATTGGCCAGCACCCAGTCCATACCCGGATAGTTATAACCACCGAAATATAAGGTCGCCATCACCGCAGAAGACACAAACATATTGATGTATTCCGCAAACAAGTAAAAGCCCAGTTTCATGGAAGAATACTCGGTATGATAACCACCGATCAGTTCCGTCTCGCATTCCGGCAGGTCAAAAGGTGCACGGTTAGTCTCTGCAAAAGCGCATACCATAAAAATAATAAAGCCCAGCGGCTGGTAAAGCACATTCCAATGCCAGCCGTGCTGCTGTTCCACGATCTCTTTAAGACTCATCGTATTGGTCACCAGCAGAAGCGCGATAATCGACAGGCCCATCGCGATCTCATAGCTGATATTTTGCGAAGCCGCCCTGATCGCACTCAATAAAGAATATTTATTATTAGAGGCCCAGCCACCGATCATCACCCCATAAACACCCAGAGAAACCACACCAAATATATAAAGGATACCTACGTTTATATCCGTTACCTGCAGGGGGACTACCTTTCCGCCTATGGTGATCTCACTTCCCCAGGGAATAACAGCCGTACCGATACAGGCCGTCAGCATAGCCAGTCCCGGACCGACCATAAATAGCCATTTATTGGAGTTAGCCGGAACAATCTCCTCCTTCATGAACATCTTTACCCCATCAGCAAGTGGCTGAAGGATACCAAACGGCCCGGCTCTGTCCGGTCCAAGCCTGTCCTGCAGAAAAGCGGCTACTTTTCGTTCAGCATAGGTGGAATACATTGCGATCAGAAGGCTGATCGCAAATATGATGACCACAAGGATAAATTTTTCTATTACAAATGCTATTTCCATTAGAATTTGACCGTTTTTTCTAGTTCTTTTCTGTTCGCCTCCTGCAATACAGGATTATTCTGAATCACCGGAAGCGGTTTCAGTGTCTCATAGTGGTTGGAAGAAATTACCGAAGCATCGCTGATATGGGTCGGATGCTCGATCACCCAATCGGAAGTTTTCTTCTTGTCAAACCTGCAGGTATTGCAAATGAACTCCTCCACTTCCCCATAGATATCCTTACGGGCGGTCACCCGCAGTACATCCTCTCCCTTATACCATAAAGTCACCTTTCCGCTGCAAGTAGGGCAGTCCCTGTGCGCGTCGATCGGCTTGGTAAACCATACACGGTTCTTAAAACGGAAAGTCTTATCGGTAAGCGCACCCACAGGGCAAACGTCGATCACGTTTCCTGAAAAATCGTTATCGATTGCAGTATGGATATAGGTAGAGATTTCGGAATGGTCTCCCCTGTTCAGAATACCATGCACCCGCTTATTGGTGATCTGGTCTGCAGTAAATACACAGCGATAGCATAAAATGCAGCGGTTCATGTGCAACTGGATCTTGTCACCGATATCAATGCGCTCAAAGGTCCTGCGCTCAAATTCGTATCTTGTTTTCTGAAGCCCATGCTCATATCCAAGGTTCTGCAGGTCACATTCGCCAGCCTGGTCACACACCGGGCAGTCCAGCGGATGGTTGATCAGCAAAATCTCCACAACCCCGTTACGTGCCTCGATCACCTCCGGAGAAGTAATGTTCAGTACCTCCATACCGTCCATTACCGTAGTACGGCAGGACGCTACCAGCTTAGGCATCGGGCGGGGATCTTTCTCCGACCCCTTGCTTACCTTTACGATACAGGTACGGCACTTACCTCCGCTCCCCTGCAGTTTCGAATAATAACACATTGCCGGAGGGACAATATCCCCGCCAATCTGTCTGGCCGCATTCAAAATTGTTGTACCGGGCGCTACCTCAACCGTAATCCCGTCTATCGTAACTTTAACTTTATCGCTCATGACCCTTAATTTCCTGTCGTAACTTCTGCTTTTGCAATCGGTTCGGCATAATTTGCCAGACCATAATTTGTATCAAGACATTTTACCGGTTCCTTTACATGCCACTCAAATTCGTCCCTGAAGTGCCTGATCGCACTTGCAACCGGCCATGCAGCCGCATCACCCAGCGGACAGATCGTGTTTCCTTCAATTTTTCTGGATACATCCACCAGCAGGTCGATATCACTCATCTTACCATGGCCATATTCGATCCGGTGCAATACCTTTTCCATCCAGCCAGTTCCTTCACGGCAAGGCGAACACTGTCCGCAACTTTCATGATGATAGAAACGAGCAAAGTTCCAGGTATTCCTGACAATGCACTGATCTTCATCAAAGGCAATAAAACCACCCGATCCTAGCATCGTACCGGTAGCAAAGCCACCTTCCGATAAAGACTCATAGCTCATCAGTCTTGGTTCACCACTGGCCAGTTTCAGCGTCAGGTTTGCCGGCAGGATCGGCACCGAAGAGCCCCCGGCCACCGTGGCCTTCAAGCGCTTGCCATTTGCAATACCGCCGCAATATTCGTCAGAATAAATGAATTCCTCTACAGAAAGACCGAGTTCGATCTCATAAACACCAGGCCTGACCAGGTTACCAGATGCCGAGATCAGTTTGGTACCTGTGCTCCGACCAATACCGATCTTCGCATATTCTTCACCACCATCGTTAATGATCGGCACTGTAGCCGCAATGGATTCTACATTATTAACCACCGTCGGACATCCGTAAAGTCCCGCAATAGCCGGAAAAGGCGGCTTGATCCTTGGATTACCGCGCTTACCCTCAAGCGATTCCAGTAAAGCCGTTTCCTCTCCGCAGATATAGGCCCCGCCACCAGGCTGAACGTAGAGCTCCAGATTATAACCTGTACCCAGGATGTTCTGCCCCAGAAAGCCTGCACTTTTCGCCTCAGCAATCGCGCGCTCAAGAATGCGGATCTGCGGCATCATTTCGCCCCTTACGTAGATGTAGGAGGTATTTGCCCCAAGCGCATAGCTGGATACGATCATGCCTTCTATCAGCGCGTGAGGGATGTGGGTCATCAGAAAACGGTCCTTAAATGTGCCCGGTTCCGATTCGTCCGCATTGCAGACCAGGTAACGCGGTACACCTTCCGGCTTGGCCAGAAAGCTCCATTTCATTCCCGTAGGGAAGCCCGCCCCTCCGCGGCCGCGCAGGCCCGACTTCTTCACTTCTTCCACCACCTCGTCAGGACTAAGGGTCTTCAGCGCCTTTTCAACGGCACGGTACCCGCCTTTTTCCCGGTACACATCAAAGGTATTGATGCCAGGTACGTTGATATGTTCTAATAACAGTTTACGGGCCATTATTTTCTGCGTAAGTCTTCAATCAATTGATCCACACTCTGCTCATTGAGGTTTTCATAAAAAGTGTATTCCGGGCCGATCTGCAGCACAGGGCCATAGCCACAGGCTGCCAGACATTCCACACCCCTCCAGCTGAACAGGCCATCCTCCGTTACCTCACCTTCTTTCACACCCAGGCGGTCCTCAATGTGCTTCATGATCCTTTCGGCACCAACCAGGCAGCAAGGGCCTGTGCGGCATACTTCAAGTACATATTTACCCTGGGGTTTCAGGAAATACATGGTATAGAAAGAGGCTACCTCATACACTTCTATGGGCAGGATATCCAGGTATTCAGCCACCTTGTCCATGGCCGAAGTACTCAGCCAGCCCAGCTCCGCCTGAGTCTCATGGAGCACCGGCAGCAAAGCCGACTTCTGTTTCCCTTCCGGGTATCTCTTAACGATCTCATCAAACCTGGCAATCAGCGCAGATGAAAATTCAACAGGCTGCTGTTCTTCTACTCTAAGCATCTAATTCTCCGGCAATGATGTTCATACTACTCATATTGATAATGGCATCTGACAGCAGCATGCCTTCACTCATCGGAGCAAACATCTGGTAATTAATAAAACTAGGTCTCCTAAAATGCAGTCGGTAAGGGGTTCTTCCTCCGTCATTGATCAGATAAAATCCAAGCTCACCGTTTCCTCCCTCCACCGCGTGGTAAACCTCCGCTTTGGGTGCATCGATTTCTCCCATCACAATTTTGAAATGGTAGATCAGCGCCTCCATATTATTATAGACCTCCTCCTTAGCAGGAAGGTAAAATTCCGGCACATCCGCATGGAATATTCCCTTAGGCTCACCTGCGATCTTTTCCATCGCCTGCTCAACTAAACGCACACTCTGCCACATTTCCTCGTTCCGCACCAGGTATCGGTCGTAAATATCTCCACTGGTACCTACCGGCACCTCAAAATCAAAATCCTCATACGAACTGTAAGGATCGCTCACCCGCACATCATAATCCACTCCTGTCGACCTCAGAAGAGGTCCGGTCCAGCCATAGCTTAATGCATTTTCGCGGCTCACCTCCGCTACCTTGGCCGTACGATCTATAAAGATCCGGTTACGGTTCAGCAGGCTTTCAAATTCCTTCAAAGCTACCGGAAACTCCTTCAGGAACTTTCTGATCTTCGAAAAGGCAATTTCGTTGAAATCTCTTTCGAATCCGCCAATGCGGCCGATGTTCGTCGTCAGGCGTGCACCGCAAACTTCTTCAAAGATCTCGTAGATATGCTCCCTGAATTGAAAAAGGTACAGAAAGGTCGTCGTAGCGCCAGTATCCTGTGCAATGATCGTATTGCAGATGATATGGTCGGCAATCCGCGAAAGCTCCATCACGATCACCCGAAGGTAATCCACCCTTTTGGGTGTCTGAATGTTCAGCAGCTTTTCCACCGTCATGTGCCATCCCATATTGTTGATCGGGGACGAACAATAGTTCAGTCGGTCCGTCAGGGGCGTAATCTGGTAAAAAGGCCTGTGTTCAGCGATCTTCTCAAAAGCACGGTGGATATAGCCGATGGTAGAGACCCCGCTCACGATACGCTCACCGTCCAGCTGGATCACATTCTGGAAAACCCCGTGCGTCGCAGGGTGTGTAGGTCCCAGGTTGAGGGTTACCAGCTCATTCTGCGGATCGTTATCTGTAAATACCGGTTGATTGTTCATATACTTACCTGCCAAAGTATTCATCCTTCTTATCCACCCGGTTGGGGTCTTCCAAAGGATATTGTTTCAACATAGGGTGTACCCCCAGTTCATCCATATTTAAAATTCTTCTCAGATCCGGATGACCTTCAAAACGGATCCCGAAAAAGTCATAAGTCTCTCTTTCCATCCAGTTAGCGCCCAGCCACAAACCTGTAGCTGTGGGGATCTCCGGATGATGCTCATCAATAAAGACCTTCACCCGTATACGCTTGCGCTGCACCATGGCATGCAAATGATAAACTACTGCAATCGCATGCTTTCTGCCCGGATAATGTACCGCAGTAATGTCCGTAAGGAAATTAAATTTAGCCGGGGCCTCCTCCTTCAGGAAAGTCAGGACATTAATGATAACATCTTTAGTCGTCTCCAGGGTCAGCAAGCCATAAGGTTCGTCAAATCCGCTTACTTTTCCGCCAAATTTTGCGGACAGTGCATTGATCAGTTCCTGATTAGTTATTTCTGCCATTATTGTATACCGTATGAAGCCAGCAATTCCTTATACTGATCAGAGTTCCTTCTTCTCAGGGACTCATTCTTAACAAGCTCCTGAATCTTCCCAAAACCATCCAGGATCGCCTCCGGCCTTGGCGGGCAGCCTGGAACATATACATCAACAGGAATGATCTCGTCGATTCCCTGAAGTACCGAATAGGTATCGAATATACCTCCGCTCGATGCACAGGCACCAACAGCCATTACCCATCTCGGCTCCGCCATTTGCAGGTATACCTGCTTCAGCACCGGTGCCATCTTCTTGGCGATCGTCCCCATTACCATCAGCAAATCTGCCTGTCGCGGTGAAAAACTAAGCCTTTCAGAACCAAAGCGGCCGAAATCATAATGTGAGCCCATGGTCGCCATAAACTCAATACCACAGCAGGAAGTCGCAAAAGGAAGCGGCCACAAAGAGTGGGACCGGGCCAGGCCAATCACCTTATCCAAAGAGGTCGCGAAGAAGCCAGATCCTTCTATCCCTGGAGGCGCTTCAACTATATTGATGTCACTCATGATACAAATAAAAAAGGCTCATTCCAGTACAGAATGAGCCACAAATCTACAATATTTTGAAAGTAAAAGAATTAAGCCTACATCATTTAGAAACAATCTAAATAGCCTAATTCCAGTCCAGAACTTTCTTCTTCAGCACATAAATAAAACCCAGCAACAACGTCCCCATAAACACAAACATTTCGATCATTCCATCCATTCCCAGATCGCGGAAATTAACCGCCCAGGGATACATAAAGATCACCTCCACATCAAACAATACAAACAGGATGGCCACTAGAAAATACTTAATGGAAAAGGGTTGTCTCGCATTACCGATCACCTTAATGCCCGCCTCAAAAGTGGACAACTTATCAGCGGTTTTGCGCTTCGGGCCTAAATAATGTGTCGCAACCAAAGTCACCACCACGAAACCCAGGGCAACGATCACCTGGAAAAGAATAGGTAAAAAATCGACAGAAGTACTTGCAGTTTCCATTGGATAAAATTATCTGGCAAAAATAAAACAAAAAGGCAGGATCACAACCTGCCTTTTGTTTTATTGTAAATTATTATAAGACTATTTCTTAGGTGTTGCTTTAGGAGCCGCCTTAGGAGCGGGGGCAGTCAGCGACTTGATACCTTCCTGTGCCGTAGCATCCTGAGGGTTGATCGCCAATGCTTTTTCCCAGTATTCCTTTGCTTTTACTTTATCCTCCTTGTAAGAAGCAAAACCAGCGATCTGGTTATAAGCCTCAACCATGTTCTTTTTCGCTGTCGCGGTCTGCTTGTCAGGGTGCGCAGCCAGAGAATCCACATATTGCTGGTAAAACGGCAGTTTCAAACCTACCGGATCCGTATCACTGTCTTTCAGGTTATTTACCCTTGCCCTCCACAGGTATGCATCATAGGTGGTCGGGGAAAACTTGGCCACTGTAGCGAATGAAGAATCGGCCCGCACCAGAATATCTTTTGAAGGATTGGTCTTTGCGTTGTATCCCTGACCATAATAGAAATAAGAAGCCAGGCCATGATAGTAAAAGTTCAGCAGTGAGCCGGCCCCTTTGGCATTTGGATTGAATCTGTTCGCAATTGCATAAGTCTCCATCGCACGCTTGTAGTCCTTCGCATCATAATACGATTTTGCCAGGTCAGCCAGGATGGTCGATTTTGAAGAGTCCCTCACCAGCGCCTTGGTTACGTTAATGATACCCAGGCTATCCTGCTGGTTCTTCAGCTGTGCCTGTCCAAGGTACAGATAATCTTCAGAAATGATCCTCGTAGTATCTTTAACCCGCGCAAAGAAATCGTTCATAAATTCCAGACTCTGAGGATAATTTCCGTTCTCATAAGCGGAATAGCCGCGAAGCCTCAGCACCACTACGTTTTTAGGGTCATTCGGATTCATTGTAGCCAGTTCAGTCGTTTCCTGCTCCAAAGACTTATAATCCTTTGCATAGAAAAGAATCTGCGCATACCTGATCCTTGACTCGTAAGACTTATCGGTCAGGTCCAGATATTTCTTGTAATTGGTGATCGCATCTGCATTTTTCGCCTCTGCACTGGCAGGTTCAAAATCAGCCCATTGTCTGTAAAGTTCTGCAAGCTCCCTGTAAGCAGGACCGTAGTTCGGATCAGCAGTAATTACATTCTTCAATTCTGTTTCCCCTTCGCTGAAAGCCCTTGATTCCTTGTACATCCTGCCGATCTGAACGGTAGACCTGTAGAGTTTCGGATCCAGGCTCAGGGCATTCATGTAAGCCCCAAGTGCCTCAGAGTTCTTGCGCTGAAGCGCATAATAGTCACCTAAAGCCACAAATATCTGAGGCTCCTTATCTTTATCATCCAGCTCATCAGCCTTTTGCAGATTAGGTAACGCAGCGGCAAAGTCAGGTTTATCGATATCCAGGTAAGCCTTGCCGGTATACAGATACGGTGTGTAGTCCTTCTTTGAAGAAACTTCTATCGCTTTATCAAAATTGGTTTTTGCAGATGTGGGGTTATTCGATGCCAGGTCAGCATGTCCAAGTCCCACATAGTTCAGCGGATTTTTAGCATCGGCCTCAACACCCTGAGTAAATGCAGCCCTGGCAGAGTCAATATAATCCCGTTTCAGGTAAACATCGCCCAGATAAAAATAATTCTCCCCTTTTTTTGCTTGTGATTGCACCAATGCCTTCAGCATGGCGGTTGCCTTCTGGTACTGCTCCGCGTCTATAGCTTTTTTAGCGTCGTCTAAACTCTGAGCAAAGGAGGCCGAACCCATCACAACTAAACTTAAACCTAAGGTAATCGCTTTCTTTGTCATTTTCATAGTTTCCAAATTAGTATTAAAGTAATGAAACCTGCACGGGCAGTCTCAGTATTCATTTTATTCAAATATAAAACTTAGTTGTTATTCTTCAAGTTAAATTCTCTGGGCATCATCTTATGTGGCCCAAGACCGGATTTCAATACGATGAGCTGCCCTCTAGGGCCAAGAAGCCAGTTGGCAAAACCTGTGCCCAGTCCATCCCGCCCTTCGCAATCAATAATATATACGTTTCTCAGAAAAGGATAGATCCCATTGATCAGGTTTTCCTGTACCGGAGTATAAAAAGCGTCATCCCCCTTTTTTCCCTTCTGATTTTTTACCCCAAGCATTTTCACCTTTCCAATATAAGATGACATATCCTGGCTATTATCGATCAGCCAGTTAACACCGATCACTCCGATAAAGTTTTTGTTTTCCCCGACATATTTGATAACGTCATTATTGGTCTCCAAAGTATATACCCCTTTTTTCGGAAGGTCTTTTATTCCCGAAAGGTCTTTAAAATAACGGATAGTACTGGAATAAGCATTGTCGAAAACGAGGCTCCTGCCATCACCTGCACCTTTCATGATGTTCAGCACCTGTTCCGTAGTAATTGTTGAATCCACTACATCCTTAGCCACAACCAGTGCGATACCATCTATCGCAAAACGGGAAGTCTTGGGAATAATTCCTTTGTTCCTGTATACTTTATCCTCCTCTGGTTTCAACATTCTGGACAAGACCAGTACCCTTGCGCTGTCCGCCAGAAAAGCAGGTATAATCTTATTCTCACTCCCTTCAGAGACAAGGAACTCGGCATTTTTATAATCACTTTTAAAAACCGCTATCTGTCCGGCTATAATAGAAGAAAACGTCTCGTCCACAAGTATCTTCACACTTCCTGAAGTTCTCGTTTGCTCAACAGCTTCCTTCTTTTTTGCAGGTCCCGAACAAGCGGAAAGTACCAGAGAAAAAACAAAAAGACCTAAATACCGCATATATTATTCGTTATCCTGTTTAATCACCCTTGTAAACCTGATCGCAGCGTACACGATCAGTAAGCATCCCATCATGATCCGGTACTTACGCTCTATCGTTACCGGCATGTCCGCCCATAAAATAAATATGAGCCCCAGTACCAGGTAAAAAACAAACATGACCAGCCCTAAAATGAACAGAAATCGCTGTTGAGGCGATTTCTGTCTGAATGCTTTCAAGTTAAACATCCTGGTTACTGAGATAAGGTGAAACTGATTGGAATATTGTATTTCACACGTACCTTCTTACCATTCTGGATACCTGGAATCCATCTCGGGCTCGCTTTCAACACCCGGATCGCTTCCTCATCAGTACCCCCGCCGAGCTTACGCTCTACCTTGATGTCAGTAAGGCTGCCGTCCTTCTCTACTACGAAGGAAAGAAATACCTTGCCCTGTATGTTATTCTCCTGTGCCATGGCCGGATATTTTACTGCCCGCTGTACATAGGCATAGAACTTGTCCATACCGCCCGGAAAGGTTGGCTGGGACTCAAGGCTCACAAAGTCATAAACCTTGGTATCCTCAACTACCGCGGCCTGTTTAGGTCCGTCGCCCGCAGCAGTAGCGATGACGATGTCTGCATCAGGGTCACCCGCAATTGTCTTCTGACCAGGATCAGCTTTCTTCAGGTCTTCTATGGTTACCGGCTCTTCATCACGTACCAGTTCGTCTGGCTTAACGATAGGAGGCGGGAACTTTACTTGGTCCTGCTTAGGTGGCGGTGGTTGCGGCGGTGGTGGCGGAGGCGTCTCCGGGTTTACCGGCGGCGGAGGCTGTACGATAACCTCGACCTGCTTTTCTTCTTTCTCCACAGGAGGCGCTGGCTTAACCAGTTCTGCAATCTTAGGTGACAGAAATGCCAGCACAAAGACTGTGGAAGCAATCAGCAAAGATTTGGTTGTATTCGCGTCACTGCGCTGACGAAGCTCATAGGCTCCATAGCTTTTGTTCTTGTTCGCGAAAACCACATCAAGCCAATCCCTTTTAAATAAATCTATTTTTGAACCAAACATAGCTTAATATTTTTTTCTGTTCATGATTACTTATATATTCCCCCTTCCTTCATGAACTGCTTCTCGTTCTCGAGAATGTTCACGTCGTCGATCGCAGGCGCCGTTTTGATGCCCGCAATGTTCAACTCATCCATGATATCAACAAAATTCTTATATGAAGCTGCTTCTGTTGGTTTCACAACGATCACGATCTGTCTGCCTGTCGTCTTATAGACATTATCCTTGTTCTTTAATAAGGACTGTCTTACTTCAGGAAAAGTTTCGATCACAGGTTTGGCGTCCTTTGCCTCACCCATATACCAGGCCACTTTATCATTCGATCCGAGAAGAACCGTCATGGTCTGAGACGCACGAAGTTCGTTCTTTACATCATTGTCCTCTTGGTCCGGCTTTGCAATGTCCATTGCAATCGGCTTAGACAGGGAGGTTGTCAGCATGAAGAAGGTAATCAGCAGGAACGCCAGATCCACCATCGCAGTCAAATCTACTTTGGTACTGGCCTTCTTGGTTCTTACCTTGCCACCGCCTTTTTTCCCTCCCCCGCTGGAGGTATCTAATTCTGCCATAATTTATTTTATTTTCCGCCTTCGGCAGAAGTAATTAAACTGAATTTGTTAACTTTTTGCTTCTGCAGGATGTCCACGATCTTTTTGACCGTTGGATATTCCTCCTTGGCATCACCTTTAATACTGATACGAAGGGGTGTATTGTGCAACTCAGCTACCGCATGGCGGTTCTGCATGATCCACTCTGCCAGCTGATTATTGGTAGAGTCTGCAGGGATACCATTGCTCGCTTTTGCAAACTTGTCCCTTTCATCGGCATTCATGGCAAGAAATTGCTTGAGCGACTCAATAGGCACGCCAAACGAACCCAGAACACCAAAACGCTTTCTTTCTTCCGGGCTAAAAGCAATATTGTACTGCTTGCTCATCCGGTCAAGCGTGGCCACCTTTACATCCTGTCCCACGATCTCATAGAACACTTTGCCCTTACCGATAGAGAGGATACCTATATCCGTATCAGGTACTTTGATCTTGTACGTCGAGCTTGGTATCTGGACATCCAGAGGATCAGGCTGACGTGCAGTCGCTGTTAAAATAAAGAAAGTCAGCAACAGGAAGGCAACGTCGCACATCGCCGTCATATCTATTGAAGTACTCTTTCTCTGAACCTTTGCTCTTGGCATAACTTTAAATATTATCTATTTTTTTACTAATGATGTGAATTCATCCGGTTTTCCATAAAGCCGGGAAAAAAATATTAATATCTGCTATTTATGCGTACTTGCGTAGGTCTGGATGATGCTGAATCCTGCCTCATCGATGGCGTAAGTCAGCTTGTCGATCTTGGAAGTCAGGATGTTGTACATGATGATTGAGAAGGTAGAGGTACCGATACCAGTAGCCGTGTTGATCAATGCTTCAGAGATACCGGTTGCAAGTGCTGCCTGGTCAGGAGCTCCAGAGTTCGCCAGACCACCGAAGGCCTTGATCATACCTGTTACCGTTCCCAAAAGACCAGTCAGTGTACCTACAGAAACCAAGGTAGCGATTACAGTCAGGTTTTGCTCCAGCATTGGCATTTCCAGTGTAGTGGCTTCTTCAATATCCTTTTGGATAGCAAGACATTTTTGGTCGGTATCCATATTTTGCTCAGTTTCCATCTCACGGTATTTTTTCAGACCGGATTTGATCACATTTGCAACAGAACCTTGCTGCTTGTCGCATTCTGCAATAGCAGACTCAATGTTGTTTGAGTTTAAAAGTGCCTGGATTTTCTTAACAAAAGCGTCAAGACCGCTCTTACCAGTAGCTTTGCTGATGACGATGGTCCTTTCGATAGAGAATACGATCACCATCAGGAACATGCCTAAAAGTACGGGTACAATAGGTCCGCCTTTATAAGCCATACCCATATAGTTACCTGGCAAAGGCAGGGTGTCATGCAAATCAGGATCCGCGCCATTGATAAAATTCCCCCTGTCTCCAAAAATAAACTTATAGACACAGATACCGATAATGATACAAATCGGGATAGTCAGAGTCGCAAATAAGTTTGAGGCTGAAGATGATCCTTCCTTTTTTACTGTTGTTGGTTTTGGTGCGTTTGCCATTTTTTTAGTTTTTAGTTTTAGTACTTTGTTTTTTAAATTTTCAGATTATTATTCCGTAATACACACAACGACGTTCATAAACAATTGTTGCAATAACAAATTTAAAACTTTGATTTTAATTCCAAATTAAATAATCATTAGCTTCATCATTTGCATTACCCTAAGTATTTCCCTCCCGCAGCACTGTATAATTAAAAAAGATTGTCCCGCTATGGAAACAATCTTTCACAATTAAAGTCAAAAAAAAAAAGAAATGCAAATTTTTAGTCAAAAAAATGCCTTTACCTTGCTTTTCCTCCCGGCATCTAACTTGTATATACAGCTTTCAGCCACCGGATCGCTTCGCTTTATATCCCTCCTTTACAAGGATTTCCATAATCTTATCCCTGAAATCCCCCTGAATAAGCACCGAGCCGTCCTTAGCTGAACCACCGACCCCGCATTTCGATTTCAGCAGTTTTGCCAGTTCAGCAAGGGCCAGGTCAGGGCCCCTGAATCCGGTTACCAGGGTCACCGCCTTCCCGCCCCGGTTTTTCTTATCCAGCATCACCCGAAGGTCCTGCTGCCCGTTAGGAACATCGCTTTCCGTTCCATCCGCCGCCTCTTCAAAAACATAGGATGGATCAGTAGAATACATGATGCCGCCAAAATCGTTCAATACTTTCTTTTTGTCTTTTTTCATACTTCCCAATTGTTATTTTTTATACCCCTGGCACAATAATATCAAGAGAGAGCGGCAGGGTATCGATCACGATCTCCCGCCCCATATAAAAAGGCTCACCGTCAATATGAATAGCACCTTCCTGTTCACGACGAATCCGGATATGTTTACCCCTGATGATCTCTACCATATCCGAACGGTGGGTAAGTCCTCTCACCATTCTGTAGGCCAGCGCAGGTAAACGGTACATCGGAAACTTCCCAATGATGCAGACATCCATAAGCCCGTCTCTGGCCGATGCCTCAGGGGAAACATGTACATTATTACCGTATTGCGAAGAATTGGCGATACTGATCACAAAGGCCCGCCGCTCCAGTGCAACACCATCAATTTCCAGTTGATACCGTTGTGCGTGGTAATTCAACACTTCCTTAACGCCCGACTTAAGGTATCCTGCCAGGCCCCGGGACTTCCTGCCTGCAAAAATAGCGGCAATGTGCGCATCAAAACCCATTCCGGACATGTTGAAAAAAGCCTTTCCGTTAAAAGTACCCGTATCTATTGCCATCGGACTGCCTGTATTCAGCAGCCTGATCGCCTTAACTGTGTTCATCGGGATACGCAGGAAACGAGCCAGTCCATTTCCTGAACCAAAAGGGATAATACCCAAAGTCTTTCCATACCTCATGGCCTGTCCGGCCACCTCATTTACAGTCCCGTCACCACCGACAGCCACCAGCAGGTCAAAATTCCTTCCCGAAGCTTCTTCGGCAATTTCCGCTGCATGCCCTACATATTCGGTAAAGCTGAAGTTAGGACTGAACCTCGATTTGTCCAGTACGGTATCGATCAGCGCCGGTATCTTCAGTTTATCCTTCCCGCCAGAGATGGGGTTAATAATGAACAGTATGTTTTGCTTGGACAACTGAGTATGGATTAGACTGCAAAATAATTGATATTTTTTGACTAATTAAATATATGTACTAATTTTACGCCCGTTAAAAAGTGGACTGATTTGCGATGCTAATAATAGCGGGATTGCAACCACGTAAAAAAAAGTGCTAACCGATTACACACTTCCTTTTACACCTGCTCCAGGGAAATCCGGCTCCATAATTAACATTTACAAATTTTAATTATTCAAAGCATGTCGTATTTATTTACCTCCGAGTCGGTTTCAGAAGGCCACCCAGATAAAGTCGCTGACCAGATTTCCGATGCCCTCATTGACAACTTCCTGGCCTTTGATCCCGAATCAAAAGTAGCTTGTGAGACCCTGGTTACCACAGGGCAGGTCATCCTGGCAGGTGAAGTCAAGTCACAGACGTATCTGGATGTCCAGCAGATTGCCCGTGAAGTCATCCGGAAGATCGGTTATACCAAAAGCGAATACATGTTCGAGGCCAACTCCTGCGGTATCCTTTCAGCCATCCACGAACAGTCCCAGGACATCAACCAGGGCGTAGACCGGAGTACCAAGGAAGAACAGGGCGCCGGCGATCAGGGCATGATGTTTGGCTACGCTACAAACGAAACAGAAGACTACATGCCACTAGCCCTGGACCTGTCCCACAAACTGCTCCAGGAACTTGCCGTACTGAGAAGGGAAAATAAGGAGATTACCTATTTGAGGCCAGACGCAAAATCGCAGGTAACCCTCGAATACGACGATAATAACAAACCGGTACGCATCGATGCCATAGTCATTTCCACTCAGCACGATGATTTCGACGAGGAAACTGCAATGTTATCTAAAATCAAAGCCGATCTCGTAAGCATCCTTATCCCAAGGATCATCGCCAAATACCCTAAATACGCCCACCTCTTCAACAACAATATCCAATACCATATCAACCCAACCGGCAAGTTTGTAATCGGCGGTCCGCATGGTGATACTGGTCTTACCGGCAGAAAGATCATTGTAGACACTTATGGTGGCAAAGGCGCCCATGGCGGCGGGGCCTTCTCCGGCAAAGACCCGAGCAAGGTAGACCGCAGCGCGGCCTATGCTACCAGACACATCGCCAAGAACCTTGTTGCAGCAGGTGTTGCCGACGAAGTCCTGGTGCAGGTAAGTTATGCCATTGGCGTAGCCAGGCCTATGGGCATTTATATTAATACCTACGGCACGGGAAAAGTCGGCAAGACCGACGGAGAGATCGCCAGCATCGTAGAACAGGTGTTTGACATGCGCCCGTACTTCATCGAACAGCGGTTAAAACTGCGTAACCCGATCTATAGTGAAACTGCTGCTTACGGGCATATGGGCCGGAAACCGGAAACGGTCACCAAAACCTTCCGAAGCCCGGGTGGCGAAGAAAAACAGGTCACCGTAGAACTGTTCACCTGGGAAAAACTTGATTTTGTAGATCAGGTAAAGACCGCGTTTCATATATAGTATATATATAACATACAAAAGGAAAAGCCCCGCAAATGCGGGGCTTTTCCTTTGTTTACAAACCATTTCCATGCACCGTTGTTTTATTGTAAAAACAAATCTATTATGGAACGTCCAGTTGAAATGAATACCCTTAGCCAGATCCTTGAGAAACTCAGACTCAAAGGCATGGACAACGAGATAAAGATGACTGACCACGGGAAAATGCAAGGCGTCGGTCTTAACAAAATCTATAACCCCGAAGACCTTACCATCATCAAAACCTATCGCTTTGAAGGCGACTCTGATCCGGCAGACAATTCCGTACTGTACATACTCGAAGACAAAGATCATCAGATAGGCTATATCCTCGATGCCTATGGCATGTACAGCTCGCAGGAAAATGCGGGCTTTAACGACTTTTTGAAAAAGATTCCCACCGCAGACCGTGACCTGCAGGAACTGCTCACCTAGCCTGCCTTATGCTGCAGAAAAGAAAAGGCTCAGTTCAATTGAACTGAGCCTTTTTTGTAGCGGTCTGGACGGGACTCGAACCCGCGACCTCCGCCGTGACAGGGCGGCATTCTAACCAGCTGAACTACCAAACCGTTTCCCGTTCTTTTGTTTCGGGATTGCAAATATAGCGTCTTTCGGCAACTTTACAACAAATATTTTTAAATAATCACAACCGTCTGTGCGTTAATAATTTAGGACACTCTTCAGAGTGCATCTTAGTTGATCGCTCCTTCCTTGAGTTTCTCCGCATTTTCAGCGAACTGCAAGGCGTCGATCAGCCCCTGCACCTCTCCGTCCAACACTGCGTTCAGATTATATAAGGTCAACCCGATCCTGTGGTCCGTCACCCGGCCCTGAGGATAATTATAAGTCCGGATCTTCGCTGAACGATCGCCGGTCGATACCATCGTCTTACGTTTCGCGGCAATGTCCCCGTTCTTTTTCTGCAACTCGATGTCATACAACTTGCTCCTCAGCATTTCCATGGCAATGATCCTGTTGCCAAGTTGCGAACGCTCCTTCTGGCATACCACTACAATCCCCGACGGTTTATGCGTCAGCTGCACTTTAGTTTCCACCTTGTTCACGTTCTGACCTCCCGCGCCACCAGACCTCGAGGTCTGAAGTTCAATATCCGCAGGGTTAATGTAAAGATCGATCTCCTCGGCCTCAGGCAGTACCGCCACTGAAGCAGCAGAAGTATGCACCCTGCCCTGGGTTTCTGTATCCGGTACACGTTGTACCCTGTGCACGCCCGACTCATATTTCAATTGCCCGTACACGTCCTCGCCACTTACTTTAAGGATCACCTCCTTATAGCCGCCCACCGTTCCTTCTGTCACATCCAGCGTCTCCACAGTCCAGCCCTTCTGCTCAAAAAATCGCGTATACATCCGGTACAGGTCCCCGGCAAAAAGCGCAGCCTCATCACCACCGGTACCACCCCTGATCTCAAATACCGCATTCTTTGCGTCTTCCGGGTCCTTGGGAATCAGCATCAGCCTGATCCGCTCTTCCAGTTCCTCCTGCTGCACCAGCAGCAAGTCCAGCTCCTCTTTGGCCATATCCCGCATCTCGGCATCCTTCTCCGCACTCAGTATCTCCCGGTTAGCCTCAATATTGCTGATCACATTCTTATAGACCTTATATTCTTCAACAATCCTGCCCAGGTCCTTGTACTCCTTACTCAATGTGGCAAATCGTTTCATATCCTGCACCGTATCAGGATTGCTCAGCTGCTCCTCCACATCTTCCCAGCGCTGCTTAATGGCTTCCAGTTTATCTAACATATATTCAGAAATTTACCTGCCCTTCAGACAAGCTTTTGTTCGGGCAGCAAAAATAAGGCTTTTTCCCTTAATGCCAATACCTGAGCGCTACCTCATTGCCATCAAACACCGCATAAGAGTTGTGTTTCAGCCATTCACCGGTATTAATATATCTGCTGCCGCCGCCCAGGTCCAGATTCAGCGGCAAATGCCTGTGCCCGAAAATAAAGTAATCAAAATGCGATTTGGACAATATTTCCCTGGCATATACGGCCAGCCATTCTCTGTCCTCTCCCAGGAACTCTTCTTCCCCACCGGATGCCGCCCTGCTGTGTTTAGACCAACCACCTGCAATTCCCATCCCGATCACCGGCGGCAGCACCGAAAATAACCACTGGCAAACAGGGTTACGGAAGATCTTACGCAACACCTTATATTTTCGGTCGCCGGGGCCCAGCCCGTCACCGTGATGTAAAAAGAACCGTTTCCCTCCACGTTCTATGATCAGTTCATCGCTCACGATCTGTATGCCCATCTCCTGTGTAAAATAGTTCTCTACCCACATATCATGGTTGCCTTTAAAGAACCAGATCTTTACCCCTGCGTCCGAAAGCATCGCCAGCCTCCCTAACAACCGTACATAACCTTTGGGCACTACTTTACGGTACTCAAACCAGAAATCAAACACATCCCCCATCAGGAAAAGCTCCCCGCAATCAGCGGCAATCGCATCCAGCCAGCGGATAATGCGGTCCTCACGCAAACGGCTTTCCGTGAAATCCGGCGAGCCCAGATGAAAATCAGAAGCGAAGTAAATCTTTTTATACATTGGCGAAAACGCAAAGATAAGGAAAATCCCAAAGCGACAGCCAGGCAACTCCAGAACACCGCGAGCCACATGCACTGACAAACTGCACCGCCCTTTAATCCTAGGTATTATATAGAATATTTATAAATAAGGCCTTTATTTAAAACAAAAATCTTAAATTCGCACAAATTTTTAACATCATGATTTCTACTGATATAGCCATCATCGGCGCGGGCCCCGTAGGTTTATTTGCAATTTTTGAAGCAGGCTTATTAAAAATGCGCTGCCATCTGATTGATTATTTACCACAGGTAGGCGGTCAGTTGTCTGAAATATATCCCAAAAAACCCATTTACGATATACCTGGTTTCCCCAGCGTACTTGCGCAGGAACTTATCGATAACCTGATGGAACAGGCCAAACCTTTCCATCCTGGCTTTACCCTGGGCGAGCGCATCGAAGGCCTTGAAAAACGTGCAGAGGGAGATTTCGTGCTTACCACCAATATGGGTACCATCATCGAAGCAAAGGTTGTCGTCATTGCCGGCGGACTGGGCTGTTTCGAGCCGCGCAAACCCGCAGTTGCCGGACTGGAACAATTCGAGAACGGCAGAGGTGTAAACTATATGATCCTTGATCCGGAACAATACCGAGGCCAGAAAATGGTCATCGCAGGCGGCGGCGATTCTGCACTCGACTGGACTATCTTCCTTGCCGATATCGTTGAGGAGCTTACCCTGGTACACCGTAGCGAGAGCTTCCGTGGCGCACCGGACTCCGTTAACAAAGTAATGGCCCTTGCAGAAAGCGGCAAGATCAACCTGATCCTGAACAGCAACCTGAACGCCGTTCACGGACACGGAAGACTGGAGTCGGTCGACATTATCCATAACAAATCCCTTGAGATCACTAAAGTAGAGACCGACCACCTCATCCCGCTGTTCGGCCTTAGCCCTAAGCTTGGCCCGATCGAGAACTGGAACCTCAACATCAGCAAGAGCGCCATCGAAGTCAACGTAGACGACTACTCAACCAATGTACCCGGCATCTACGCCATCGGCGACATCAATACCTATACCAACAAGCTCAAGCTGATCCTCTGCGGATTCCATGAAGCAGCCCTGATGAGCCACAGCGCTTACCAATACATCAATCCAGGTGTAAAATATACCATGAAATATACCACTGTAAACGGAGTATCTGAATTTTAAAAATGCAAGAAAACAATATCATCATACATGTACAGCATTCCGATGGCAGCCGTACCGGGCTTGAAGCACCGGTAGATATGGGCCTTAGCCTTATGGAATTCCTGAAAGCCTGCGAATACGACATTCTCGCTACCTGCGGGGGCATGGCTCTTTGTGCAACCTGCTGCGTGGACGTGCTGGAAGGAGAAGAAAAACTCAATGAAATGTCAGATGACGAATACGCCATGCTTGATACCCTGCCCGACCTGCTGCCCAATTCGAGGCTGGCCTGTCAGCTGCAACTGAACCCTGCCATGGACGGCCTTGTTGTCAAACTGCACCACGCGGAATAAAGCATCAATCTTGTTCGGGATCCGCGGCAGATTTTGCCGCGGCCTTTACCGGGCTGCCGATCGTCTTATACATACCTTCACCCTTTAAGATCGCCAGCATCTTTCCCTGGTCGCCCAGTACAGCCCTTGCAGCCGCAAGTTCCTTGTCGTACTGGAAAGCCTGGATCACCTTACCCCTATCGTAATAATACCTGCTCACGATCTGTGTTTCCAGGATCCGCTTGATTTCGGGTTTATACGTCATCAGCTCTGCTTTTTTTGCACCCAGCGTCTTCGCCCTGAGGCCATCCAGCTCTGCCTTAACCGCCGGCAGTCTGTTTTCCTTTTCCGCTTCTTCCCGCAAGTCATTCAGCAATTCCTCCGTACGTGAATTATAGCTGTAATCCCGACCCTCCATACCAGCCACGAACTGGCTGTAATCATTATCTGTCAGCTGAAACGCCGAAGCTTCCGTAATGGTCTTGTTCCGCTTCCGGTAATCATTCGCATAATCAAAGAAAAGGCTCTTACTCAGGATGGCTGCAGTCAGAGCACTGTACTTCGTCTGATTCACCACCACATCAGGATAAATCCCGTTTCCGTCATATACCCCCCGGCCAGATTTTGTACTGAACTTCTTCATCAGCGAATCCGCAAATTTATGCGTCTTCCCGTCTGCATCCTTATGCGCATAGTCCAGCGCCTGGATACACCTTCCCGAAGGCGTAAAATATTTGGCCACCGTCACCTTCACCAGACTGTTGTAAGGTAAATTAAAGGTCTGTTGCACCAAACCCTTCCCATAGCTCCTCTGCCCCACTATAATAGCCCTGTCCAGGTCCTGCAAAGCACCGGCCACGATCTCAGACGCGGAAGCCGAACCCGGGCCCACCAGTACCACCAGCGGCAGCTTCGGAAACAGCGGGTCCGCCATCGTTTTATAGGACAATGTCTTCTGTGGGTTCCTTCCCTTTTGCGTCACCACCAGTACATCCTTGTCTACAAACAGGTTGACGATCTTTACCGCCTCCTGCAATATACCGCCACCGTTATAACGCAGGTCAAGAATCATTCCCCTGGGGTTCTGCCTGCCCAGCGCCAGCAATGCGTCCTTCACTTCCTGCGCAGAATTTTCCAGGAACTTGTCCAGCCTGACATAGCCGATCTCACCCGGGGTCATTCCCGAATAGGTCACATTCGGCTGCCGGATCTCCTCACGGACAATCCGCTTCCTCAACGGCCCGCCATCCCTGACCAGCTCCAGGTCCACACCTGAACCCTTAGGGCCGCGCAGCAACTGGCTCACCTGCATCCGTGTCTTGCCCTTCACCACATTTTCATTGATTTTTAATATCTGGTCACCCGGCCTTAGCCCCTCCTTATCCGCAGGATAGCCTTCCATTACCTCATTAATGAACAGTTTCCCGTCGATGAACAGCGTACTCGCCCCTATGCCCCCATACTGGGTACTCACATATTTAAGTTTATAATCTTCGATCTCTGATTCCGGCACATATTCGGTATAAGGATCCAGTGTAGCCAGCATGGCATCGATACCGGTGTGCATTAAACCAGAAGGATCGGTCTCTTCCACATAATTGATACTGATCTCTCTATAGAGCGAAGCAAAAACATCCAGGTTCTTGGAAACCAGGAAAAGATCTTCCTTGAACGACCAGGTCAGCGAAGCAAAAGCAAAAAGCACAAGGGCTACGGCCAGTTGATATTTTTTCTTCATCGTTCGGACGGGATTAACAGAAAACAGGTTTTACCTGCAATTTAACATTTACCGCCCTTAAAGCAAAACACAGCCGGTAAAAACAAGGCTACAGTCTGTTCCCCGAGAGATCAGCCAGACCCTTCCGTATCGTAAACTCCACGTATTCCCGGTCCCGTTTCACCAGTTCCATCAGCCGCTCCACCAGCTGGTCTTCCTGTCCTGGGACAAAAGCCAGGTCAGCCTGTGCCAGTTCGCGGTATTTTCTTAAAAACTTGATCTTCACCTTTTGCCAGGTCTCGGGTGTCAGTGTAAAACTAGCCATATCTGTAGTAAAAGCTCCCAAATCTATAAATTAACCCTAACTTTTCAAAACCAGTTCTACAACGGGAAAGACACTTTCCCCATCGCAACCATCGGTATACCCTGCCTCCCGAAATTAGCAGCGTCACCGGCCAGCATTTCATTGGCCAGTAAGGCAAACAATACCGCTTCCTTTGCATCCGGGTTTATACCCAGCTCCGCTGTAGTACGGAACAACACTCCGGGCAGCAGAGCTTCCAGGTTCTTCCTCAGTAAAGGGTTGTGCATGCCACCCCCGCTGAGGTAAATCACTGGCATACCGCCGCCTTCAAAACAGCGTCCGATAGCTTCCGCAACCACTTCTGCCGTAAAACGATTCAATGTGGCCAGCACATCCTCTTTAGCCAGTCCGCCCGTGCCGGAACGCTCCTGCGCCTTTTGCAGGTAATCCATGCTGAACAATTCCGGCCCCGTCGTTTTCGGGAAACCCAATCTAAAAAAAGGTGCTTCCAGCAAAGCATCCAGCAAAACCTCATGATAGTTTCCCTTACCCGCAAGAACTGAGTCCCGATCATAGGAAAGCCCCTCAAAATGTCTTTGAACATATTGGTCCATCAGCGTATTGCCCGGACCGACATCCGTGGAAAATATCCGCTCCGTATTTCCATCGCGGGGCAGAAAGGTAAAATTGGCAATGCCCCCCACATTGAGCATCACCCGGTCTTCGCGCTCGTCTGAAAACAGGAAATAATCACCATAAACAGCAAGAGGAGCACCTTCCCCCCCTGCAGCAATGTGCTTTTGCCGGAAATCACTGATCGTAAGGATACCCGTCCCTACGGCAATATGGTCACCATCGCCGATCTGCAGGGTAGCATTCGGGTAACCATCCAGCCCGTGAAACGAAGCCGGCGCATGGAACACTGTCTGCCCGTGGCTGGCAATTACGTCAATGCCTTCAGGGGCAACCTCCCACTTCTGCAAAGTTTGCAGTACCAGCCGCGCATGCAAACTACCGATCTTTGCGTTCAGCAGGGTCAGTAGTTGCAGGTCCGTATCCCTGCGGAAAATGACCGCCCTCATCTCTTCACGTAAGGCGCTGTCGTAAGGCACCGTACAGAACTTCAGTAATTTTACCTTTGTCTTCATACCGGAGCCGCCGATGCTGCACAGTGCGATATCCAGTCCGTCCAGCGAGGTACCAGACATCAGACCTATGATTATCCGCTCTTTCTTGCGGACGAGTTCAAAACAACGTTGCCAGTTCCGGTTCATTCACTATGGATTTTGTGAGGACAATATAGCTTTTTTACGCCTCCGGTATAGCAGCGGTTAACCATCGATCTGTCACTGCCCGGGATCAACATAGCGTACGGTGTCAGGATCATGGTAAAACACTCAACCGTTTGCATGGACCGGCAACGCAGAAAACACAGGTCAAACCACAATACAGGGTCGCGTCCGGCTTGACAAAACCATCAGCTTAGCCTATCTTTACTGCTCCGTGCTTACTTAACCAATACCTAAATGGCAAGATTAAATCTTCTCGAGGAGACGCGCTTTGAAAAGCTGCCCGTCACCGTATTTAACAACCCCAAAGCCGCATCGGTCAGCGTGGCGAAACGCATCAGGGACCTGATCGAAAAAAAACAATTACAAAACGAAAAGGCTGTACTGGGCCTGGCCACAGGGGCCACTCCGGTGTCGGTCTATGCCGAGCTCGTACGCATGCACCGGGAAGAAGGCCTGAGCTTCAGGAATGTAGTGACATTCAATCTGGACGAATATTACCCTATGCAGCCGGACGCCGCACAGAGTTATGTGACCTTCATGAATGAAAATCTATTTGACCATATTGACATTGAACGCAGCAATGTACACATTCCCGACGGAACACTGAGCCTGGAAGCGATCCCGGCCTATTGCCTTGACTACGAGCGTAAGATCACTGAAGCGGGCGGGCTGGACATCCAGATCCTGGGAATTGGCCGTACTGGTCACATCGGGTTCAATGAACCGGGCTCTGCACCCAATTCCGGTACCCGTCTGGTCACACTCGACGACCTGACCCGGCGCGATGCGGCGAGAGATTTCGGGGGTAAGTCCAATGTGCCGGTCAAAGCCATTACCATGGGTATCGGCACCATCTTCAAGGCGAGGGAGATCATACTCATGGCCTGGAACAAGAAAAAGGCCCCGATCATTAAAAAAGCAGTAGAAGGTGAGATTTCCGGCGAAGTGCCGGCCACTTACCTGCAACTTTCAGATCATGTGGAATTTATCCTCGATCAGGATGCGGCAAGTATGCTGACCCGCTTCGATACGCCATGGCTGGTGAAAGACTGCATATGGGACGAAAGGCTCACCCGGAAAGCGGTGATCTGGCTGGCCAACCATCTGGGCAAACCTGTACTGAAGCTCACCGAAGACGATTACAACAATAATGGCATGGCCCAGCTGGCGGTGGACCGCGGACCTGTGTACAACATCAATATTGACATTTTCAATAAACTACAGCATACCATTACCGGCTGGCCGGGCGGAAAGCCAAATGCGGATGATTCGCAAAGGCCAGAAAGGGCCATACCTGCTAGGAAGCGTTCAATTATCTTTTCTCCGCATCCGGATGACGATGTGATCTCTATGGGTGGCACGTTCATCCGTCTGGTAGACCAGCAGCATGACGTCCATGTGGCTTACCAGACTTCCGGCAATACTGCTGTGTGGGATGACGATGTACTTCGCTTTGTAGAGTTCAATATCGATTTTTCGGAAAAGATGGGACACCATCCTGAGGGACTGAAGGCACTGTATCAGAACATGCGGGAGTTTATGGAAACCAAGCATCCTAACCAGGTGGACACACCCGAGATACAAACGGTAAAAGGGCTGATCCGCAAAGGTGAGGCGATTGCGGGGGCACGCTATTGCGGCCTGCAGGATGATCACATCCATTTTATGGCACTGCCTTTCTATGAAAGCGGAAAAAGCCAGAAAAACCCGGTTACCGATCAGGATGTGGAACTGACCATGGAACTGCTGCAAAAGGTGAAACCGCAACAGGTATTTGCCGCGGGTGATTTTGAAGACCCGCACGGGACTCACATCGTATGCTTTAACATTATCCTGGAAGCGTTAAGACGCCTCAGGGAAACAGAAGATTGGGTAAAGGACTGCTGGCTGTGGATGTACCGCGGCGCATGGCAGGAGTTTGAGACACATGAGATCGAAATGGCAGTACCGCTGAGCCCGCAGGAAGTGGAACGTAAAAAGTTTGCGATCTTTAAACATCAGTCTCAGAAGGATAGAGCAGTGTTTCCCGGAGACGACGCACGCGAGTTCTGGAAGCGTGCTGAAGACCGTAACCGGGAAACGGCCCAGGCCTACGATAACCTGGGACTGGCCGATTACGAGGCAATGGAGGCTTTTGTAAGGTATCATTTTTAAAGGCCTTCCTCAGAATTGCCTTAAAATGTGTTAAATATTGTTAAAGTGCCCCATAGCTACGAACCTGTTGTAGACTTATACGACAAACTCGTAGATTTGGGGCACAAACTTGTTATGAATAAGAAACTGAATTACCTCGTTCTCGGTCTCTCGGCCTTTATGGCATTGGGCAGCCCGGTACTGGCGCAAACCAAAGCGCCTGTAAAGAAAATCGTCAGGACACCGGCCGTAAAGGCAGCGCCGGCACAGCAGGGCCTGATCCCCAATGACCCCAATGTAAAGATCGGCAAATTGCCCAACGGGCTGACTTACTATATCCGGAAGAATTCGGAACCGAAAAACCGTGCAGAGCTTTACCTCGCGACGCGAATTGGTTCGCTGATGGAAGAAGATGACCAGCAGGGTCTGGCACACTTTACAGAGCACATGGCCTTTAACGGTACCCGAGATTTCCCAAAAAATGAAATGATCAACTACCTGCAGCGAGCAGGTGTGCGTTTTGGTGCTGACCTGAATGCCTATACCGGGTTTGACCAGACGGTATACCAGTTGCCTATCCCTACGGACAGTGCAGCCGTTTTTAAGAATGGTTTTAAGATCCTGGCCAACTGGGCGGGCGGCATCATTATGGAGGCTGAGGAAATCGACAAGGAGCGCGGGGTGATCGTCGAGGAAGAGCGTCAGCGGGGTAAAAATGCGCAGGAACGCATGAGCAAACAGCTGTTGCCGGTATTGCTGCATGGTTCACGATACGCGGAACGTTTGCCGATCGGCAAGACGGATATCCTGCTGAATTTCAAACACGAGCGGCTCCGCAGCTTTTATAAGGACTGGTACCGGCCGGACTTACAGGCCGTGATCGCTGTAGGCGACTTTGACCTTAACGAGGTTGAGCAACTGATCAAAACGAACTTTTCGGGACTGAGCAACCCTGTAAACCAGAAGAAACGACCGGAATATGGCTTGCCGGACAATAAGGAACCTCTGGTAAAGGTGGTAACCGATCCGGAGCAGCAATATAATGTGGCGATGGTCATCTATAAACAACGCGGTGAGGTGAGCCGCACAACGGCCGCCTACCGGAAGAAGCTGACTGCTTCGCTGGTGAACAGTATGTTACAATCCAGGTTACAGGAGATACTGGACAAAGGTAATGCTCCTTTTGTGTATGCACAGAGCAGTTTCGGACCCTACCAGGGTGGTATGGTGAAAGGTCTCAGTGCTTTTCAAACCTTTGCAGTGGCGGCTACGGGCGGCACTTTACTGAAGGCGCTGGATGCTGCGCTTGCGGAAAATGAGCGGGCGGCAAAATTCGGCTTTTTACAATCGGAGCTGGATGTGGCACGAAAGAATATGCTGGCAGCGGCCGATAAACAGCTTAGAGAAAAGGACAAAACCCCTTCTTCCGCTTTTGTACAGCAATACCTGAATAATTTCCTGACCGGAGCAGCCATTCCTTCCATTGAATTCATCTCGGCAGAGACCAAACGTGCGCTGGATAACCTGAGCCTTGCCGAGGTGAACCAGGCCGTAAAGGGCATGATCACCAAGGAGAACCGCATTATTATTGTACAGGCGCCTGAAAAGGACAAGTCGGCCCTGCCAACGGACGCCCAACTGCTGGCCGCTGTGAACAATGCAGGCAAAGCGGTAACGGCCTATGTGGACAACTCACTGACCAGGCCTTTGCTGGATAAGCTGCCTGTGGCAGGCAAGGTCGTATCGCAGCGGCAGATCGCTTCTGTTGGTGTTACTGAACTGACGTTGAGCAATGGGATAAAGGTCTTGCTGAAACCTACGGATTTCAAGAACGACCAGGTGCTGTTCTTTTCCTTTGCCAAAGGGGGCAATTCTCTGGCTGCTGATGCGGATCTGCCTTCTGCACAGATGGCGGGCCTTATAAACCAGAGCGGTGTAGGGGTTTTTAACCCGACACAGCTAAACAAACTGCTTGCGGGCAATACGGCCCGTGCGGGGAGTTATATTGACGAGCTTTACCAGGGCTTTAGTGGCAGTGCGTCGCCGAAGGACCTGGAAACGGCTTTCCAACTGGTTTATGCCTTTGCAACCAACCCGAGAAAGGATCTGGATATCTTTAATAAGAACATCAGCGATTACCGCGTCATGATGGCCAACAAGAATGCTGATCCCAACAGTGTTTTCGGCGATACGGTACAGGCTGTATTGAATGGTTATCACAAACGGGCGATGCCAATGGGGCTGACTGACCTGGACAAGATCTCGCTGGAAAAGATCTATGACTTTTACCGGGCGCGCTTTGCGGATAATGGGGCACAGACCTTTGTGATCACTGGTTCGATTGATACGGTAACCATCAGACCTATGATCGAAAAATACCTGGGCGGACTGCCGGCTTCAGGTACTGGCGAGGAATATAAAGATCAGGGCGTAAGGACGCCAAAGGGCAAAATCGATAAGACCGTGTACAAGGGCCTGGAAGACAAGGCTTCAGTACAACTGTACCTGCACGGCGATTACGTGTTCAATACGGTGAACAATACCCAGCTGGACGCCCTGAAAGCTGCGCTGGAAAATAAGATACTGGAGAGGCTGCGTGAGAAGGAAAGCGGAGTTTACAGTCCAAGGGTAAACCTGAGTGTAGAAAAACTTCCTGACACACATTATTATTTTACGATCTCTTTCAGCTGCGCACCGGCCAATGTGGACAAGCTGATCGCCGCTGCACTCGACGAAGTAAGTAAGATCAGGGAAAATGGGGCTACTCAGGACGATATTAATAAGTTCAGTTCCGAAGAGCAAAGACAGATCGAACTGAGCCTGCGGGATAACAACTTCTGGATGCATTACCTGGCCAACCGCATGAAATACGGCGAAGACTTCGGCCAGATAATGGATTACCGGAAGCGCCTTGAAGCGGTAACCGTTGAAAGCACAAAAGCTGCGGCAAAGCAGTATCTTGGTGCGGAGAACTATATCAGACTGGTGCTGATGCCGCAGAAAAAGAACTAAGGCAGCCTGGCCTGTACGCCGACCGGGCCGCTGGGATCACTTTCATTCTTCAGCCGGTCAAGTGCCGTAACCAGATAATTGTACCTTTTACCAGGTTCGGTATCGGTATCGATGAAACCGGTATAGTCCTCAAAGCTGATCCGGAGGATATTTTTAGCCTCGAGTATGCTGATCCGCTCTCCTTCTTCAAAACGGTAAATCACATAGCCGGAGGCGGTTTCCCCGTCTTCGGCTTTTTGCGGCTCCAGCCATTTCAGGTGAACCCCGTCATGCACGGCTTCTGCAGTAAGTGCACGCGGCGGATTCGGCACGATATCGTCCAGCCAGGGCATTTGGGGCGGCAACGCCGGATACCTGTACAGGTCATTCTTGAGAGAATCTCCCGCAGCCCTTGCGACCGTACTGAACGATTTCGAGCTAAAATAGACGCTACCCTGTACGCGGTTATTTGCCCGGATATACCTGACCTGGTCCGGAATCTGGGTGGGCAACCGCCACGCAGCTTCCATCCGCTGCCCTACAAGATAGGCTGCCTGTCCAATATACAGGTGCCTTCCAAAGGTATTTTCACTCCACCAGTCTACAAGTGTACCAAAAGGGGCTACACGTCGCGTAAAACTGAAATAGATCTGTGGATTGATATAATCCACCCAGCCTTCCTGTATCCACTTTCTGGAATCGGCAAAGAGCTCGGCATAATTGGATAGCCCGGCGGTAGCCGAACCGAGGGTGTCTTCCGAACTGTTCCGCCAGATACCGAAAGGACTCACTCCGAATTTGATATATTTCTTATAATGATGTACACTGTCGTTAAGTTGCCGGATAAGTTGGTTGACGTTGTCGCGGCGCCAGTCGCCGATATTGCTGAAGGTGCTGCCGTATTTCCTGTACGTGGCATCGTCATTGATACGCTGGCCTTCCACTTTGTAGGGATAAAAATAATCGTCGAAATGCACACCGTCGATGTCGTAGTTTTTGACAACATCCAGAATGACCTGAACGATGTATTCTCTCACTTCAGGAATGCCCGGATCAAACTGCTTTTTACCGGCATACGTAAAAAACCACTCCGGTTTCTGACGGGTAATATGGCTTTCATGAAAAACTGTGTTGGGGCCCATGCTGGCCCTGTAGGGATTAAACCAGGCATGAAGTTCAATGCCTCTCGCATGCGCCTCCCTTATGGCAAATTCAAGTGGGTCGTATCCAGGTGCCGGTGGCAGCCCCTGCCTTCCGGTAAGCCACTGGCTCCAGGGCTCTCTGGTTTTGGCATAGAAGGCATCTGCAGCCGGCCGCACCTGGAGCATAATGGCATTCATCCCATTGGCTTTGTGTTTTTCCAGTATACCGATCAGTTCCTGCTTCTGCTGGTCGGCGGTAAGACCGGGCCTGGATGGCCAGTCTATATTGGTCACAGTGGCAACCCATATGCCCCTGAACTCTCTTTTTGGAGCAGTTTTTGTTAGGTTTTGCGAAAATGAGGAAAACGAAATGAAAACAAATGACATCAGCACATAAAATGTGTGTTCAAACATTGTTTTAGACTTTCTTTCAATAATTTTACCTTGTTTCATTGTTATGTAAAGCGGACGTTTCAGTTCCTAACCCTTAGCAAGTAAACGATTTTTTTGAAAGTCTCATACAATTTAGATGCTTTTTTTCATATGTTCGCCCAATTTTACGAATACAACATAAAAAAAACAACCAGCAAGCGAGCATGTCGGACCATAACGATTCAGTGAATACAGGCGACCGTAACAAGATTTATTTTCTCGTAATCGTCATTGCTGCGCTATTGGGCACTAATGCATATCTTTTTTTTAAGGACAGGGATAAGAATGACCGCTATATCAGTGTTTCCATAGAGAAAGAAAGACTCCGGCTGGAGGTAGAAAAGATCGAGGCTGAACTGGACAAGGTAAATGCACTTAATGTTGACATCAGTGAAAAATTAGCCGGCGAACAGCAAGAAGCCCGCAGACAGATCGCAGAACTGAAAAAGGCCCTTCAGGAAGGTGAACTGACGCAACAGGAACTGGACAAAGCTCAGGAACAAGTTAAGGAACTCCGGGATTTCGTACGTAACTACAATGAGACCATTATCAAACTGGAAAAGGAGAACCAGCGCCTGAAGTCGAAAATGGATAGTCTGCGTGAATCTGCAAATAACGCTGAAAAGCGCAAACTCGAGCTTGAAAAGCAAAATGACGAACTGGCCGCACAGGTAAAGACCAGTTCAGCATTAAAGGCCGCAAACGTGATGGTAACTGCTTATAAGGTAAAGAGCAGCGGCCGGAATATTGAGGTGACCCGCGCCGGCACAGCGAAGAAACTCAGCGTCTTCTTCGATATTACTCCAAACCCGCTGGCTACCAAAGACTATCATAAGATTTACTTAAGGGTCTTCGATCCCGCTGGTAACCTGATCGCCAATGAGAACAATATGTTTGAGGCGGACGGCCAGGAAATGCAGTTCAGTTCTTCCACATCTATTTCTTATAACGACGATAACACTTCCTACAGGATGGACTGGATCAATCCTAACCCGTTTATGAAAGGGGTGTATTCAATTATTCTTTATGCGGACGGCTATACAATGGGCCGCTCTGAGATTGAGTTACGATAAGCTAAGCAAGCGGAAAGGTCAGATAGAAGGTAGTGCCAACATCCGCAAAGGACTTAAATGCTATACTGCCACCTGCATTTTCCACAGCCTGCTTTACAAAGGCCAGCCCTAACCCCGTACCAGAAGATTTGGTGGTAAAGTTGGGGACAAATATCTTTTCATGTAAGGCCGGATCAATACCTTTCCCGTTATCGTCCACTTCGATCATTACATTTTCCTTATCGTTGCTGATCGTGACGCCCACCACACATTTCCGATCGGTGCTTGCCGCTTCAATGGCATTTTTAAAGAGGTTATTGAAGGTACGCAACAACTGGTCCTTATCACCTTTGATGATGATGTCAGCTGTAGTCTTGTTCCGGATATGGATATCTGCGTCCTGGGTGTTGATAAAGACATCCCTGGCCTGGTCTATAACAGGTAATAACAGCAGTTTTTCCAGTTTGGTGTCTGGCATCTTGGCAAAGTTAGAGAATTCAGAGGCAATGGTAGAGAGACTGTCAATCTGCTCAATGAATGACTTGCTGAAACGTTCGAATTTCCTGTCGAAATTAGGGTCATTTTCTTTCCAGGCTCTTTCCAGGAGCTGCACCCCCAGCTTAAGCGGGGTGAGCGGGTTTTTGATCTCATGGGCCACCTGCTTGGCCATTTCGCGCCATGCGCTTTCACGCTCAGAACGGGCAAGCTTGCCTGCACTTTCTTCCAGGGCGGCGATCATTTTATTGTACTCCTTAATCAGCGAACCGATCTCGTCATGACGTGACCAGCCAATAGGCTGGTTTTTCTGGCCAAGTTTTGTTTTCCTGATGCTCTCCTGGATAAACGTAAGCGGGCTGGTGATCTGGTTAGCCAGAAAAACCGCCAGTATTCCGATCGCAACAAACACCAATGCGTAAATATTGATCAGCGTGTTGATAAACACACCGATCTTGTTATGATAGTCAGCTTCGTTGGCATAATAAGGTACGCCAATATAGGCGATGACCTGGTTTCTGACATCCCTTATAGGCGCGTAGGCAGCAGCATAGGAAAAGGTCCCGATCTTTTCCTGGGAGTTGATAAATTCTGATTCCTGCCTCATGCTAAGCGTCATGAATGCCTTCGGTCCGATACGCCGGTTAAGAATACCCTGATCGTACATCCTGGGCAAAGAGGTGAACAGCAGACGGCCATTGATATCGTAAAGATTGAGATATACTGCATTAGCATCGGCAAACTGGTTAAAATCAGCCAGCGCCTTATCTGTTGGATAAGGTAAACCGGTACTCAGTATCTTGCGTTCATAAGCCTGCTGTACATTACGGATCTTTTCCCGGATAAAGTCTTGCTGCTGCCGTCGGTATTCGTCCCGGATATAGAAATAAGTGGTCCAGCCGACGATAAGCAGGGTTGCGACAACGGACAATACGATTGAAAACTGGATACGGGTCTTGTAAAGTACCTTATTGGCATTGATCATCAGCGAGCGGTTGATATTAAACCAGCCGTTCCAGCTTTCATCTATATTCTTCAACAGCCATATGAGGATATATAGCGCTACTGAAAACAGAATAAACACCAGGAAGAAGAAGGAAAGTGTAGCGAGATAGACAACAGCTGATATATTTTCCCGGCTGATGATAACCAGCTTGGACGCAACCGGAGAATAGGCCAGGTGTGTGTAGTTGAGGCTGTCTGTAAAAAAGCCGGCATACATTGGACGTATATGATAATCGCCACTGTTCAGTTTGTACGTGTATTTGCCCGACTGGTTTTCCAGTTTCCCGTCTTTATAAAGGGCTACAGAATAATTGCCATAGTCATCATCATTCCGGATGGTACGGTCCAGTAACAGTTCAGGTAACTGGCCACGATAGTTGTAGGGCTGTGATTTGAATTCGATAACCAGTGTGCCCAGCAATTGTTCGTTTTCAAGAATCGGGATGATACCGAAATAATTCTGATAACCGAAAGTGTCATTGACCCGGTAGAAGAAAGCAGATTCCTGTACCTTTACAGAACCTGCCTTTACCAGCCCCTTGAAATAGCTAAGCTCTGTTCCCTTATGACCGGTGGTGGATGAGTCCAGGTTGTTGTATTCGTAAATATTATAGTCGAACCTGGGCAGGTAGTCTTCCAGGTATTGCTTGTCAATGTGCTTTTGAAGTTCTATCTCGCTACTCAGCGCAGGCTGTCTGAAATACTGCTGTACAAAGCTGTTGGCCTGGATATTTTTCTCCAGGTGTTCAATGGCGCTAATCACCTTAAAGTCATCGGAACTGACCAGGCGCTGTGCAATGGCCATCCGGTTATATCTTTCCTTGATCCCGGTAAATTTCAAATATTTCATGGCCGAGATGAATGCCAGGCAAAAGAAGATGGCCGCAAATATGCCAATAGAAAAACGGTTCTCGTTCTTATAAAAGTTCCAGGAAGTAACGAAGACAAATAATGCACAGGCAACAAAAAAAAGGCTGAAGCCGGTCATCAGCTGGTAGAAAAAATAAAGCGTCAGCGCACAAAGGAAAAAGACAAGCCGCTCTCTGTCGCTGATATTAAGTTGCTTCGTCTGCTGAAGGAAAATGATAACGATCAGGTAAACATTGAACCATACCAGGCAAAGAATAATAATACTTACCCAGCTGATCCAGCCCAGATTAACAATATTCGTGATGTCGAAATTGATCTTGGAATTAATGATCAGCCCGAAGAATACTTTATCGAACAGCAGCGCCACAACGGTGAAGATCAGTAAAAAGACCCCCAGCAACACGAAACCGAAAATTCTGTGATGCCGGAACCAACGCGGCACCTGGTACCGGTCCCTGTACGTGTAGACGAACAGGACCACCCAGGTCAGTGCGATAACGTTGAGCAGAAAATCTCCAAGCGAAGGCATAAAGAAGCTCTCTGCGTATATCCTGGGACTGAAGATAAGAAGGTCGAACTGCCTGTTGAACCAGCCAAATTCAAGATCAGTGATTCTGACACCTGCAAAAAACAGGCAGAGCAGTATTGTCGCCGGTACCAGCTGTCCTTTTTTTACCAGCCAGGAACAGAAAGAATTGAAAAAAAGACAAATACTGAACAAACCTATGGACCAGAGCCAGATTTCCACCGTAGCATAGATACCACGGGTATATCCAGGCTTCAATTTTACTTCAAAAAGGAGCTTTCCCTGCAGATTATGTATAGGATAGGTATTTTCATCGGTAAAGGATGCTTTTGTCAGCGCGTTAGAAGCGGAAAGCAAGGGTGAGATCTCTTCATCCAGGTATTGGTTCTGTATGGCATACTGGTTCTTGACATCGATGAGGAAAAGGATGATATAGGAACCGGAAGTCTTTTTAATGACTTCATACCAGCCATTGGGAAACTGGACGAAGGAAGAACCTTCTCGGATGAACTCCGGATCGGTCGGTATGGCCCTGATGGTACTCCAGAACCTTAGCACGCCATTTTGAAAAGTAAGCATATTGATGCCCTTTTCGCGATAGGTATTGATGAAATTCATGCCATAATCATCATTAAGATGATATTGCTTAGCGCCCTCTAGCTGCTTGGGGTCTCTTAAAAAATTGTCGATTATTCTTTCCTTGACCAAAAGGTTATTCTGCAAATGTGCAGCCTCATAACGGAGCTGGTCCTTCCTGGTAATGGAATGTTTAAGTGACAAAGCCGTGACGATACAGCAAGCACCTAAGACCAATAGTAGAAACCTGATTTTGCCTGCTATACTCACGTTGACCGACTCTAGTTCTGCTTACTTCATTCTATTAATGCTGAACTGACCTGTACTTCCCGGCTTACCTTTCTCACCAGTCCCTGCAATACATTTCCCGGGCCTACCTCAATGAATTCTCTGGCACCGTCTGTGATCATCTGCTCAATGGTCTGGGTCCATTTGACCGCACCGGTAAGCTGGGTAATCAGGTTTTTCTTGATGTTTTCCGGATCGGTGTTAGGTAGTGGTTCGACGTTTTGGTAAATAGGGCAGAAAGGAGCATTAATGGTGATACTCTCGATAGCGGCCCGAAGCTCGAGTCTTGCAGGCTCCATCAGTGGTGAGTGAAACGCGCCACTTACATTAAGTTTAACGGCACGTTTTGCACCGGCAGCGGTAAGCTGCTGACAAGCGATGTCTACACCCGCTATACTTCCGGAAATTACGATCTGTCCGGGACAATTGTAATTTGCAGCGACAACCACCTCATCGATCCCTGCACATACCTGCTCTACAGTCTCATTGCCAAGACCAAGAATTGCAGCCATGGTAGAAGGTTGCAGTTCACAGGCTTTTTGCATGGCGTTGGCACGGGCAATGACAAGTCGTAAACCGTCATCAAAAGAAAGGGCTCCCGCAGCTACCAGGGCAGAAAATTCGCCGAGGGAATGTCCTGCAACCATGTCTGGCTGAAATTGTGCACCAAGCGTCTTAGCCAGGATAACGGAATGCAGAAAAATGGCTGGCTGGGTCACTTTGGTTTCCTTCAGCTGATCTTCTGTTCCCGAGAACATGATGTCGCTGATGCGGAAACCGATAATTTCGTTGGCCTGCTCAAAAAGGGCTCTGGCAGCTTCGTTTTCATAAAGGTCTTTTCCCATACCCGGGAACTGGGCTCCCTGTCCGGGGAAGATATATGCTTTCATTTATTTATGCGTTTGGTTAAGGTTATGAAGTATCCTGTTTTTGATATTAGTGTAAATTAGCGGTTATCAGCCGAAGGAACTCAGCACGGGTCTTGTCTTTGGCAAATTCACCGGTAAAAGCGGAGGTAGTCGTTACAGAGTTTTGCTTTTGCACGCCCCTCATCGCCATACACAGGTGCTTACATTCGATCACTACAGCGACACCTGCCGGCAACAGTGTTTCCTGGATGCAATCCCTGATCTCATTGGTCAATCTTTCCTGAACCTGCAGCCTACGGGCGAATGCATCTACGATGCGCGGAATTTTGCTCAATCCTACGATGTGGCCGTTGGGAATATAAGCTACGTGTGCTTTTCCGAAGAACGGGAGCATGTGATGCTCACACATCGAGAACACCTCGATATCCTTTACGACGACCATCTGGCTGTAGTCTTCCCGGAACATTGCCCCACGCAGGATCGCCGCCGGGTCTATATCATACCCATGGGTGAGGTACTGCAGTGCTTTCGCGACCCGTTCGGGAGTCTTGACCAAGCCTTCCCGTTCGGGATCTTCCCCAAGCTGGGCCAGGATATCCTTATAATGATGGGCTACTGAAGCGATCTTGATTTCGTTATAGCGGTCTATTTTAACATAACCGTTCTCTTCTTCTTCATCAAACTGGTCTGTGTATTTCATATCTGAATGTTATTAACCGAAATATTCAACAAAATTGTTCTCGGTCTCGTATATCTTTATGCTGTGCAGCCGGGCGCCGGATACACCGATCAGCGGGAAAAGGATATCCCAGACGGCAATGGCCAGGTTTTCTGTAGACGCCAGCTTACCTTGCATAAAATCAACGTCGAGGTTGAGGTTACGGTGGTCGATCTTGTCCACTACATTTATGTTGATGACTTCCTTAAGCCATTTAAGATCTACAAGAAATCCGGTCTCAGGATTGACTTCGCCTTTGACGGTAACATAAAGCTGGTAGTTGTGTCCGTGCCAGTTTGGGTTTGCACATTTCCCGAACACTTCGGCGTTATGATCATCTGTCCAGTCAGGACGGGACAGCTTGTGCGCCGCGTTGAATGAGGCTTTTCTCGTTATATATATCATTGCCTGTTATATGAGTGACAAATATACGCAGAAAGGTTAAAGTAAAATACAAATGGCTAACTTAGGCGATACTGATGCAGACAAGATGAAGACAAAAACATTGATCGTGGCTGCCACCGCAGCGGAATTGAGTGGCCTTTATAGTCACTTTCGCCTCGCTCAGGGACGGTTTGTGCAAGCGGACGGATTTGACATTCTGCTTACGGGAGTAGGCATGACAGCGACCGCCTATGCACTTGGCAGGCATTTGTCGGAGGCATACGGCCTGGTGTTAAACCTCGGTATCGCGGGCTGCTTTGACCGTTCCATTCCTTTGGGCACGGTATTGAATGTGACCTCTGATGAGTTTGCCGAGCTGGGCGCAGAAGATCATCATAACTTTATCCGTATAGACGATCTGGGTTTCGGCAGAAGCAGGTTCTCTGCGACCTGTCAAATCAACCATCCGCTGATCAAACGCTTGCCGGCAGTAAGTGGCATTACCGTAAACTGTGTACATGGTCATGCGGCAAGTATCGCTGCGATAAAGGAAAGACTGGCGCCGGTTACTGAAAGTATGGAGGGTGCGGCAGTATTTTATGCCTGTGCTGAAACAGGCCTGCCTTGTCTGCAGGTAAGAGCGGTTTCCAACTATGTAGAACCGCGTAACAGGTCTGCATGGCAGATCGGGCCAGCTCTGGAAAAGCTGAATGACTGGGCAATCCGGTTTTTGACAAAATCATAACCAGGAGATGCCTATCAACGCCTTAACTTTGCCACAATGAAACTGACACTTGGCTTTTCTCCATGCCCTAACGATACATTTATCTTCGATGCACTGATCCACCATAAGATCGATACCGAAGGTCTTGACTTTGAGGTATTCTTCGACGATGTTGAGACACTAAACCAAAAAGCCTTCAGGGCAGAACTGGATGTGACCAAGCTGAGTTTCCATGCCTTTGCACATGTGTATGAACAATATGCCCTGCTGGATGCAGGCAGTGCACTTGGTTTCGGTGTCGGTCCTATGCTCATTGCCAAAGATCCTGCACTTACGGAAAAAAAGGACCCTGGTGCGCATCTTCGCGTGGGAATACCGGGAAAATATACAACAGCTAATTTCTTGCTGGGGATCGCTTTTCCCCATTTGCTGAACAAAAGAGAATTGGTCTTTTCAGCAATTGAAGGAGAACTCCTGGCCGGCAACATCGACCTTGGTCTTATTATTCATGAAAACCGGTTTACTTACGAGGACAAAGGCTTACATAAAGTGGTTGATCTGGGCAACTACTGGGAGGAACTGACCGGTTGTGCAATACCGTTGGGTGGGATCGTCGTGAACCGGAGACTGGAGCAAGAGATACAGGAAAAAATGAACCGGGTATTGAGGAAATCGGTGGAATATGCCTTTTCACACCCTAAATCCGCATTGGATTTTATCCGCAGTCATGCCCAGGAGATGGATGAGTCTGTGATGTATAAACACATCGAATTGTATGTAAACAAATACTCAGCAGACCTAGGACAGGAAGGCAGGAAAGCAATTGATATTTTGTTCAAACTTGCACAGGAAAAGGGGCTCATTGCACCACTAAGCAGGGAAATTTATCTGATGGCATAAAATTGGTGACCGCTCCCTTCCGGGCATGTTATTTACAGGGACCGTCGGGTATCTCACGGGTAATTTTCAGTACTCTGGTGACCACCATTGTGGAATCGAAATCGGCGGAGACGATAAGACTATCCGATTTAATGAAGTGGGCCTCAGCCTCTATATAAACGGGTTCGTAAGGCCGTTCAAAGTTGAATTTACTGTATTGCAGCTCAAGTGTCCGGGCACTATCAGCCACCCAATACTCCGTACCTTCCTCACAATCAGTAAATGATTTGATCTCAGGGCCATAGCTATAAAGCCCTTTTACGATTCTCACGGTATTTCCCTTATTTTCCTCTGGCTTTTGGTTGCAGGCCAGCAGGAACATAACGGCTACTGTGATCAGGAATATGGCTCTTTTGCAAAAAAACATACGCTAAAGATCTTGGTTTAATTGGTTTATCTTCTTCACACTTAAATTAGCAGACAAAGCTGATGCCACAAAAGAAAACACACCTACAGTAAAAAAAACGAGCATAAAATCCTGTGCTTTGATGGCCACCGGATAGGCATTTGCAATGACCAGGTTTTCCTGGGACATCTTAAAGATACCAAACTCCTGCTGCACTAGACAGAAAACGAGTCCGGCGATAAGGCCCAAAATACAACCACTGAGTGTGATCATCATTCCCTCAAGCAAAAATATCCGCCGGATGAGCTGCCGGCCGGCACCCAGGCTTCTCAAAATAGCAATGTCTTTTAATTTATCGATCACAAGCATGGTCAGTGAGCCAATGATATTAAAGATAGCAATGATCAGAATAAAAGTGAGAATAATATAGACAGCCCACTTCTCACTGCCCAGAATGTTGTACAACACTTTGTTTTGCTGTACCCTGTCCTTTATGTCATACTTTTCACCAAGGCGATCTGTCAGGGCGTCTTTGAAATGCCCCACATCCACAGAGGGATTCAGATTGATCTCAATTGATGATACAGCTGTAGGTTCGTCGAGCAGCGTCCGTGCAAACGATAAGGGTACAATGGCAATGTTATCAAAATCCTGCTGCACCTCAAATACTCCCGCCACAGGAATGGACAGCACATTAAAATCGTCAGACGGATTGACCGAACTGCCGCTCCGGCCTTTCTTTGGAGAGAAAACCTGCAACTGGTTAAAGGGATCGGTAGTATTGACCATTAAATAAGCCTGAATCGCCGAACCGATGACCGCATTGTGGCCTGCAGGGTTATCCAGAACAAACTTACCTTCCAGGGTAATGCTGTCCAGGCTATGGTTTTTAAGATAGTCAGGACTTACCCCTTTGACCAGCGCAACACTCTGTTTATCATTGTATCTCAGCAAGGCATTTTCTGAAAGCACTTCAGTAAAAGAATAAACTGCCGGATCTTTGCGAAGCTCCTTAAAATACCCTGCATCCGGATCAAATGTCTTGCCTTGCTTAGGCGATATGACCAGTTCGGGACTAATGGTATTGAACATTTTAAGGACGACCTGTTCAAATCCGTTGAACACAGAGAGAATGATGATCAGTGCTGCACTGCCAACAAACACCCCAACCATAGAAATACCGGAAATGATATTGATTGCATTGGTGGATTTCTTGGCGAAAAGATACCTGCGTGCTATGTATAATGCGGTGTTCAATCGTAGTGTCCTGGTTATGTTAGCCCGTTATTTTAAAAAGGGGTTGTACTGTTTCTCAAGTCCGATGGAGGTCGGCTGCCCATGGCCCGGAAATACTTCGCAGTCATCTGGCAGTACGAACAAGTTATTGCGGATACTGCTGATCAGTTGTGTATGGCTGCCACCCGGCAGGTCGGTACGGCCAATGCTGTTATAGAAAAGCACGTCACCTCCGATAAGGAAATTGTCTTCCCTTCCGTAAAAGCAAAGGTGTGCCGGAGAGTGCCCGGGTGCGAAAATCAACTCAAGCGCGCTGTTGCCAAAGCTGACCTTTCCCTGCTCAGGTAAAAAGACCTCTGGTTCGGGGCTGAGTTCGTATTGGAGTCCCTGCATGGCTATATAAGAAGGCATGGCCTGGAGCATGGGCAACTCGCCCTTGTGGAACTGTGGCTTCAGCCCCCAGTTGTCGTAGACGAATTTATTGCCAAAAATATGGTCATAATGACAATGGGTATTGAGCAGCAATACCGGCCGAAGTCGGTTTTCCCTGATGAAATTTACCAGCTGGTTCTGCTCCGAAGCATTGTACATGCCCGGATCGATGATGGTACATTCACCAGTTTCATCGAAAAGCACATAGGTGTTTTCCGCTACCGGGTTAAAAGTAAATCCTTTGATGCTGATCATTATGGTAATATATCAATTTTTCCACTGAAATGTTTCAATCAACCGGTCAATATCCATTTTGATAAAGTTCACTACCGGTTGTATGGAATCGAACTGAGGCCTTTCATTGAAATATAATGCCCCTCTGAAATAATGCTTAACACTGTCTGTCAGAAAGAACTGTATAGAAGAGGCGGTATTGCCATCGATGGCATAATAGATCCCGTAGACCTTACGGTCCGGAAAACTGATGAGCCGCTGATCGATGGCGCTGGCCTTTACAGTATGTTTAAAGGCGAAAGTCCTGGCATCTTCCACCAGCGCCTCATATTCGCGTTTTGAAGATACATCGTAATAGGTGAGGTGCAAGCGGCCATTGAACCTTACAAAATTGAGGTTGTACCAGCAAGGCGCGGCATCTCTGCTGTCATCATGCTGCATCGCCGCATAAACGGGGTAGTCAAAGCTATAGGGACAGGTATCGTTGAACTTATGGTATGCCTTTTCCGGTAAAACGATCCTGAAGTATCCCCTGGGCTTTGGGCTGTAATCATCCCCTGCACAGGCGCCCATCATCATAAACAGGCAAAATACCAATATATACAGCCCCACCGATTTCATTAGCGATTCCAAATGTGCCAGGATCGTTCCGCCTGGAGATGAAGCATTTCCAGTCCGTTTTTTATTTTCGCCTGTTGCTTCCGCGCCATTTCCAGGAAACGGGTTTCTTCAGGATTATAGACAAGGTCGTAGGCCAGATGTCTTTCCGAAAGCGCCTCGTAAGGTATCAGCGGAAAGCTTTCCAGGTCAGGCGACATGCCCAGCGGTGTGGTATTGATGAGTAAGGTATATACACCGAGGATATCCGGGGTCACCTCGTCATAAGTAATTGTCCCGGGCATCACCTTCCGTGTAACGGAAAGAAATTCAATTCTTTGCTGATTAAGCACATATTTGACGGCTTTTGCGGCACCGCCGTCCCCAAAGATCAGTGCCTTGGTATGGTGCGGTTCTAACAGAGGCAACAAAGAAGTCTCAAATCCGTAGGCATCTGTATTGTGACCGTCCAGGTGCAGCCCTCCTGCATCCCGGTTAACTGAAATGCAATTTACTGCGCCGATCTCCAGCGCTGCCCCCTCAATTTCATTGAGGTAGGGCATGACGTCCAGTTTATAAGGTATGGTCACATTCAGCCCTTCCAGTTCCGGGTCATTGCTGATCAGCTCTGGTAACAGGGTAATATCTTCTATCGGGTACAATTCATATACGCAGTCTTCAATACCTTCAGCACTGAACTTTTGGGTGAAGAATTTCTTTGAAAAGGAATGCGACAACGGGTAGCCGATCAGTCCAAATTTTCTCATAGCATTAATTCCAGGGCTCTTTACAGGGTCCCCAAGTTCAGAAAATGGTCAAAAGTATCTCCTCTAAGCCCAAGGCGTATAGTTTCCAGGGGAATCACTTCGGCGGGGGCAATATTGCCCAGGTTTACATTAGAGCCGAGCAATTTAATAAACCATACCTGTTGTTCCTTTTGCGGGGCCTCCCAGATAATGGTTTCTTCCGGTATCTGTGTCAGGATTTCGTCTACAAGACCTTCCCTGACTTCACCCGAACCCCTGTAAATACCCACATTTCCACCTTCCCTGGCTTCTGCGATCACTTTCCAGGAACCTGCATCAATCTCTGCCTGCATTAACTTTATCCACTTATAAGGCGCAAATATCTTTGCCGCATCTTTAGAGCCTACCTCGGAAATCACGGTCACCTGTTCGGCAAGCTTACGGATATATTCACATTTCTGGTCATGTTCAATGCTGATCGATCCATCTGAAACCTCCACGTATTCCATATTGAACTGGTCCAGCACACGGCGGTAGTCATCAAACTGGTTCCGGATGACGAAAGCCTCGAACAAGGTGCCGCCAAAATAGGTGGGGATACCCGCAGCTTTATAAATGGCCAGCTTCTCCTTAAGATGAGGCGTTACAAAAGAAGTTGCCCATCCCAACTTAACAATGTCAGTATGTATTCCCGCAACGTCTATGAAATCTTCTGTCTGCCTCTTGCTGAGTCCTTTATCCATAACCATCGTAATGCCTTTATTCCGTGGCTTTACCGGTCTTTCTGGTAAACTGTTCAATGGGTAATTCATATTGCTGACAAAGGTGAAAAAAAATGAACAGTTTTTTACCAGCACCTGCCAAAAAACTGCCCCATCTCTTATTTTATATAACGGCTGATCACCTGCAATACCGAGGCATTTTCCTGAAGCTGAGGAAGATATTCAAACAGAATGTGGTGTTTTTCAGGATCTGCAGAAAGCGCAGTCTCCAAATAAACCATAGCTTCATTTTTTTCTCCCATCGCGAAAAGATAAGCTACCATTCTATAATACAGCTCAGCTGAATCCGGATTGTTTTTAATGGCATCTGCAATGGCTTCAGAAGCTTCAAGCAGTTTGCCCTGTTCATAAAGTACAGTGGAAAAGTCGAGCCAGGCCTCAACATCTAAAGGATTATATTCCAAAACTTTATAGTAAGCCTCAACAGATTGTTCGATTTGTCCGAGCTTATAATTGGCGTCTGCAATCGCAAACCAGAAATCAGGATTTTCAGCATCCAGCTCTACAGCTTTTTTGTAAAAATGAAGTGACTCAAAGTACCGTTCCTCAAAATTGAGGGTTACACCAATGCCAAACCATGCATCAGCCATATTCGGGTCCATTTTTACAGACTTTTTATAATAAGACCTGGCCTCGTCCATCTTTTCCAGCTTTTCGTAACATTCGCCGATTGCGCAATAGGTATCTGCATTTGGCTTTTCATACTCGAATGTCTGCCTGTAAACTTCTATGGCCTCGGCAAAGCGGTCAAGCTGCACAAGCGCATTTCCCTTATTGTAATAGGCAGAAGCAAAGCTATCCTTGATCAGTATCGCATAATCATAGGCATCAATTGCTTTTTCATAAAGCTCCAGCTTATGATAGGAATTGGCAAGGTTATACCACGCTGCATAAGAATAGGGGTCATTATCAATGTATTCCTGATAAAACTTAATGCTTTCCTCCTGCTTATCCAGAATATCATAACAAAAGGCCAGCTCATACAGCCCATCTTTATTTTCCATATTCTGTTCCAGGCTCTGCTTGATGTAGACGATGGCATTTTCGTAGTCGAGCATGTTCTGATATACATAGGCAATCTGAAGCAGGATCTCGTCTGTAGTCTCAGCAAACTCCAGGGCTTTCTGAAAATTTTCCAGCGCTTCTGAATAACGCTCCAGGGTATTGAATATATTTCCCCTCAGTACATAAATATCTGCATCGGAAGCCTCCAGCATCTCTGCCTTCTGTAAGGAAAGAAAAGCCCTTTCAAACTGATCTGTCACATAAAAGAGCTGTGCCTGCTTGACCAGGAACACGGAGGCATAGGGATGCTGACTGATGGCATATTCCACTACCTGAAGTGCCTTAACCGGATCGTTCTTGTCTATATAGTAGTCAATAATATTTTCAAAGGCTTGGGCATCAAAAAAATATTGGTCCTGGTTTCGTATCATCTCCTCGTAGCGCTCTACCGAACGCTGCGCATCGTCACTAAAATCAAAGTAAAATTCCTCTTCCATCTCTTGAATAATTAAAGAACAGATCCCTGTGTTAGCTATACACCATAAGTTTACAATAATAAACCACAGAAGCCAGCAAATAATTATCAACATTCACACAGCAAAGTGCCTAAATTACTGATAATACAACGGATAGCTTTATCTCCTACGTTCACAAATAACGGGAATCTACCCTGAAAACAGGTAATCTTCAGGTCAAGAAAAAGGAAGCGGGCTTTACCTGCCCTTCAGCATAATACTGGTCATTTCATTTTTTAGGGAATCAAGGCTGGTCCTGGCAGCGGTGAGGTGTGTTGCGTCCAACCTTGAGATACGGTCTTTAAGCAAGGTATGGTCTAAGGTATTGCCACTCAGCTTAAGATCTGCATTACCCACTGTATAAGTATAAAGGCTTTCCGTATCTGCTTTTACATCGGCACGGGCATCATCCCTAAGCAATACCTGGAGGTACTTCAGGTTTAACTGCCCGGTTGTCTTTACTTCTGCTTTTTCACAGGCATCGATGCGGTGCAGGTCCTTTACAACAACGGTTACAACGATGCGATCGGTCCCCTTACCATGGATCATCAGAGTATAGCCCCTTTTCGTAACCGAGAGATTCCTGCGATCAAAATCACTTTCTACGGTAACGCCCTCTCTTTTTCCCTGGGACAGCAAAACAGTAACATTTCCGCTTACTTTGATCCGGTTATAAGCAATGGCCGTTTCCTTTCCCGGCGCTTCATTTTTTACTGCAGCAGCGGCAACTTTAGCCGAGTTCAGGAACAAAGCAGTTGCGATCAGGGTACCAGTCAATGTATTGGTCAATGTTTTCATGTCTTCGTGTTTCTTTAGGATTTTTAAAATTTGTTTCACCCATAAGACGCAACGGGAGAAAAAACGTTGCAATGCCCACCAGGGCTTTATACCAGGTCGGCTCCGGATCAGACAAACCCGGTATTTTATTCGACGAACTCGTGATAAAAAATCGTCATAATTGGAACATCCTATTTGAAAGGCTCCCGATTTGACGTATGTTTAAGGATTTTTAATCGCTTACCTGTCCATCTTTAATCTCCAGCACAATGTTACGCGTCGATAGTTCAAAGCCATGCAAAATTGTATATTCACTATGCAAACATGCTTACTTCGGCTATCTGATTGAGCCTCATATCGTACAACTGAACCCACACGGCGATTTCTCGCTTACTTACCAGCGGTTGTTTTCACATACTGCCGCTGAATTTGCCCGGCACCTGTCGGAAACCGACTTAAAACTGATCAGCATACTTGACAAGACTGAACAGGACTATATCATCAAACGCTACCACAAAAAAGTGATCAGGCCTGCCGAATTCTTCAGCAAGTTCTTCAGCGAAAAGTTCTATGAGAACGTAAGGCCAAAAATAGAGAAAAAACTCTCAGAGGTATTACAGATCCTCAGAGCAGAGGGCGCACTTTATCAAATGGACAACGATGGATGGCCTGCAGAAAGAAAGCTGGAGTTTGCCCGGGAACCAGCGACTGTCCTTTTCCATTTCAGGAGGAATGAAACAGAGACACGTTATTTTCCTACGATTAAATACCAGGGCCTGCGCATCGATTTTATGTTCAAGGACGCCCAGATCATCAGTAACCAACCCGCATGGTTGCTGCTCAGCGATACGGTCTATTTTTTTGAACAGGACATTGAGGGGAAAAAACTGCAGCCTTTTCTAAACAAGAGGTACATTACCATACCCAAGGCGACAGAAGCTACCTATTTTGAAAAATTTGTCAGCCCACTGATCGAAAAATATCATGTTTATGCCGAAGGTTTTGATATACAGACAGAAAAACATATTCCTGTTCCATCACTCAGAATAGTTTACGTAGAAAACGGTATATCACAGCTCCAGCTGAATTTCCGGTATGGCAGCTATCATTTTGCCTCCGGCAGTGAAAACAAAGTGACGGTAAAGCTGCATCGTGAGGGTGACCAGTATATTTTTAACCGCATCAGGAGAGACACCTCCTTTGAAAAGCAGAAGTTCAATTTTCTGCTGGGCCTGGGCCTGAAAAAAGTAAGCGCGCTCTTTCAAAACCTGGAGGTAATACCTGACAAAGACGAAGACCAGTCTTATGCCATCATCAATTGGATCAATGAGCATCTCGTTACACTAGAGGCAAACGGTTTCGAAATCGATCAGGATACGGGTAATAAAAAATTCCTGCTTGGCGCCAGTAAGATCGACTTCGAAATTAAAGAAGACAACGACTGGTTTGATATCCATGCGATCGTATATTTCGGAAACCATGCAGTTCCCTTCATTTCACTCAAACAGCACATTCTTCACAAAAGAAGGGAATTTACACTTCCTGATGGCAGTGTCGCCGTGATTCCCGAAAAATGGTTCAGCAAGTACGGCAGCGTCTTTAGTCTTTCTGACGGCAGCAAGTCCCTGAAGTTAAAGAAGCACCATATCGGATTGATCAATGAACTTGCAGAAGACGGTATTGCCAGTATCACACTGAGCCGTAAGCTAGAACGCCTCAATGATTTTGAAGATATTGCTGACGTGAGGCTCCCGGCAGATTTTAAAGGTGACCTCAGGAGTTATCAGAAAGCCGGCTATAATTGGTTCAGCTTTTTAAGGGAATACCATTTCGGGGGCTGCCTGGCCGATGACATGGGACTTGGAAAGACCATACAAACGCTGGCCATGCTGCAAAAGCTCAGGGAGGAAAGTGAGCAGGCGGGTATACACGGCACTTCGCTCATCGTCATGCCTACTTCTCTGATATACAATTGGTTAAACGAAGCAAATAAGTTTACACCCAAACTCAGAATACATGCTCATATTGGGACATCCAGGGATAAAAATGTGGGAATATTTGCCCAATATGATGTGGTGATCACGACCTATGGTGTAACCCGTGTCGATATTGACCTGCTTAAGGATTTTTACTTCAGTTATATCATACTGGATGAGAGCCAGAACATCAAAAACCCTTCTTCCAAGTCTTTCAAGGCGGTGAAATCATTAAAATCGAAATATAAACTTATACTCAGCGGTACGCCGGTAGAGAACTCCGTAAGTGACCTCTGGACGCAACTGACCTTTCTGAACCCGGGTTTACTGGGCACCCAGGCCTTCTTCAACGAAGAATACGTTCAGGCCATCGAAAAACGCAAAGACGAGGAAAAAGCCAGGAAACTGCAGGCAATTATAAAACCATTTGTACTGCGGCGCACCAAGGAACAGGTTGCTGCTGAGCTTCCACCCAAAACGGAACAGGTCTTTTTCTGCAACATGAGTGAAGACCAGGCCGCTTATTATGAAAAAACCAAATCTGCCTACCGCAATGATTTGCTGAGCAGCATGGATGACGGCACTTATGCCCAAAAACAGGTACAACTGCTGCAGGGGCTTACACTGCTCAGGCAATTGGCCAACCATCCATACATGATCGACGAAGCATACAGCTCAGATTCTGGTAAATTCGAAAATGTGATACACACCCTTGATAACGTACTCAAGGGTGGTCATAAAGTGCTCATCTTTTCACAATTCGTCAAGCACCTGAATATTTTCAAAAGTTACTTTGAAAGAGAAGGAATCCCTTTTGCGTTTCTGGATGGGGGTACCCGAAACCGCGGCGAGGTCGTAGCAGATTTTCAGCAGAACAAGAACCTGAAGGTCTTTCTGATCTCTATTAAAGCTGGTGGTGTAGGTCTTAACCTCACTCAGGCAGACTATGTTTTTATTCTCGATCCCTGGTGGAACCCGGCCGTTGAGCAACAGGCTATTGACCGTTCTCACCGGATCGGGCAAGACAAAAAGGTATTTATTTATAAATTCATTTCGAAAGATACCGTGGAAGAAAAGATACTTGCGCTTCAGAACCGCAAGAAGAAACTGGCCAGTGCACTGATCACCACAGAAGAAAGCTTCTTCAAATCCCTCTCCAGGGAAGATATCCGGGAACTGCTGAATTAGCCCTTCAAAATATCCAGGTAATCCTGCATCGGGATCATTTCTGCCCCCAGGCTTATCAGATGTTCATTGGGCACCTGGCAGTCGATCAGGCTGAATCTTCCTGAGCAGCAGATGTCAATAAAAGCTGCTTTGGAGGCATTACTGACCAGGCTGAACATGCTTTCTCCACAAAATACCCGACCCATCAATACACCATACAGTCCCCCCGCCAGCATACCGTCCATCCAGACCTCCACACTTGCCGCGTGACCATTTTTATGCAGCTCTATATAAGCTCTTTGCATCTCGTCAGTAATCCAGGTACCTGTCTGCTCCTTCCGCTTTACCCTGGCACAATGGCCGATCACCTGTGAAAACGCAGTATTCCAGGTCATATTAAAAATTCCGCTGCTGATGACCTTTCTCATACTTCTACTTATCCTGATCCTATCCGGAAACAACACACAACGTTCATGTGGTGCGTACCAGCAAACCGGGTCACCCTCGCTAAACCATGGAAAAATCCCGCTACGGTAAGCCAACAGCAATCTCTCCGTCCTTAAATCTCCCCCTATCGCCAGCAAACCATCCGGATCTGCAAATGCAGGATCAGGAAATACCAGCTCATCTTCAGGCAGCTTAAAAATCATATGCAATAATAAAAAATGTAACTAATTTTATTTCAAGGCATCTCAACTAAAAACTTATGAATCTTATCGGCAATATCATCTGGATCATCTTTGGCGGGCTGGTCATATTTTTTGAATACATTATCGGTGGCCTTATCCTTTGTCTTACTGTCGTAGGCATTCCATTTGGCATTCAATGCTTTAAATTCGCAATTGTCGGGCTTGCACCTTTTGGCGTCAGGATTTCCGATACATCATCCAATACCGGCTGCCTCTCCACGATCATGAACATCATCTGGCTGGTTTTCGGCGGGTTCTGGATTGTCCTTACCCATTTGTTCTTCGGTCTGCTGCTCTGCATTACCATTGTCGGCATTCCCTTCGGAAGGCAACATTTTAAACTCATGAATCTGGCCTTTTCGCCGTTCGGAAAATCAATCAGCTAAGGTGTCAGGAGGGATAAGACCGAGCTTTCTGGAATGTGTTATCGCCTCCGCGCTCCGCTCAAATAAACAAGTTTTTATCCCTTTGGCAGCAATCCTGTCCAGGAACTCCTGAGCAGGGACTTTCATTTCCTCCCTTACGTTCCGGATATATACTGCCTCAATATTTTCCGGGTACTTCTCTGCTATTGCAGTATAAATAGCGGGGTCACGCTGCGAATTGTCACCAAAAAAAACAAACTTCTGGTTCGGAAAGGCATCTATAATGCGCATTACCCTGATCAGCTTGCCTTCGTGGCCTGTCTTCCCGGTCTTGATCAGGTCCTTCCATCGCTTGATCTGGTTTAGCAAAAAAGCGCCCTCAGGCAACTTGTTATACCGGAAAGTCTCTACCAGGTAATCGTAGAGGTTCCATTCGCTACTGGATACATAGAAAAAAGGATTGGGTTGGTCGGCAGTTGTATGTGCATGCGCCAGCAGGTTGTAATGCGTGTATGCGTCTTTAAATGTTTTTCTGGTGCGTGGATTTTTAATAAAGAGCTCCCTTAACCTTCTTCCGATGGTTGCTGAATGAGATACCATAATGGTGTCATCTATATCTGAAATAAAAGCATATTGTGTAATGTGCGGCACATAGACCTGCCCCTGACCTACTGCGATTACTTCACCTTGGCTGTTCAGGGCCTCTACCTCCACGCCATGCCAGCCTGCACCTACATTTTCATAAGCTGCCCATTCAAATTTAAAAAAACCGTCGTATTCAGTTTTCTGATATACTTCCTGATTCCCAAAGCTCAGCCGTACCTGTATAAAAGGATAGGGTTTCAGGATGAATAACTTCAATAAATGAACAATGTTTATCAGCAAATTGTTGCTGAAGGTCTGACGTGTTTTGGCCTTGTGTTTGAACACATGACCATATACCACCAAGTTATGTGTGTGTCCATACCCGTGGTATACCTTTACTGTTACAGCTTTACTCATTGTCCGGTAAAACAGTAACCACCCTACTGTTGTTTGAAAAGACAACTCCGTAAAACTGCAGAAAGTGAAATTGCTATACATCATCAACCCCGGATCGGGAAGCAAAGAGACCGATTACAGTAGTCTCATCAGGGGATATTTTGCCGCTCATGCGCAGGATCATGCCATCGAGTGTTTTGAATTGCCCGGAGATTTCGACACGGCTTCCCTCAAGGCGGTCATCGCTCAATCAGATGCAGACCGGGTTATTGCCGTTGGAGGTGACGGCACCCTGAAACTCGTTGCCGAATGCCTGCTGGACACCCAAATCCCCGTCGGCGTTATCCCTGCGGGGTCCGCGAACGGCATGGCCAGGGAACTGGACATACCACCCAATTTCGAAGAGGCGCTTGAAAAAAGCATCAATGGGCAGATCCGGAAAATCCACGCCATTTCCATCAATGACCAGTTTTGTATCCATCTTGCTGATATCGGCTTCAACGCTTATCTCGTCAAGAAATTCGATGATCTTCCTCAAAGAGGTATGCTAGGCTATGCCAGGGCTGCCTGGAAAGCGCTGTGGAACCATAATAAAATGAATGTCGAACTACAGATTGAAGGGCAAACAATACGGTCCAGTGCAGCTATGGTCGTCATCGCGAATGCGACGATGTATGGTACAGGTGTTAAGATCAATCCCGAAGGCAGGCTTGATGATAACAAATTCGAAGTAGTGCTGGTTAAAACGTATTCTGTAATGGAGATCTTAAAGATCTGGCTCACCAATATTGCCTTTGACCCAAAGCATATCGAGGTATTCCAAACCAGTAACCTGCAGATCAAAACCAAACGCAAGGCACACTTCCAGGTAGACGGAGAATACCTGGGCAAAGCAAATATACTTCATGCAAAGCTACTGCCCGCCGCTATCCAGATCATCTATTAATCCGGGCAGATCATTAAATGCCACTAATTACAATATCTGGCCAGCAGTTCATCGGCCAGGTCCGAACCCATATTCTTCACAAAATTGAAATCTTCACAAGCGCCCTGCCGGTCTTTTTGTTTCAACTTACGCCGTCCCTCTTCCACACGCTGCTTCAGGTATTCTTCATCATAACCCAACGTATTCTTCAATGCGATGATCCGCGCCTCTTCACTGGAGTATTTCCCCGAAGCCTTATTCCGGTAAAAATTAAGCACCACACTGGTCATACTCACATTCGTTTTGTAATTTCTAATGGCTTCCTGTATCTGTTCTCTTGTCTTGCTTCCACAATCATACCCTGAAAGCCGGAAATTGACCGGCGCAAGAACTATTAGGGTGGTATCATATCCTTGCGGGACGCTCCATTTTCCACTACTCAATCTGATCAACCGCAAGGCCTCATCATCCAGATCAGTTCCCAGTCCCCTACGCACCTCCGAGTAGTATACTTCACCATTCTTATTGAGTCTGAAGGCCACAACCACCTGCCCGTCAATACAATTCTGCAAGGAATACCGGGGATAGATCTTATGGTTGTTGATAAAGTTCTCCAGCCCCCCTTTCAGCTCGGGTTGCTGCCGGGCATTTACATTCAGCGGGAATACCAGGAAGGACAACAGCAAGAATAACCAGTACCGGTTATTCTGCTTTATCTCCGCGCTCCCTCGAGATTTTGTCAAATAGTTTATCCATATGTTCCACATACTCATTCGTATCATCTACAAAGAATGTGAGCGTTGGCACTACCCTGGCCTGATGGCGGATGCGGCTTCCCAGTTTATACCTGATCTCACCGGCGTGTGAATTTACTTCAGCTACTGAAAGCGAAGTATTCGATGTATTGAGGAAACTCAGGTAGACCTTTGCTACCGCAAGATCAGGCGAGACACGCACCCTTGTAATGGTCACCAGCGTATTGGGCAGATAAGCCGAGCCCTCCCGCTGAAAAATAGCCGCTAATTCTTCCTGCAACAAACCCGCAAATTTCTGCTGACGTTTACTTTCCATAGTCTTTCCTCCTTAATTCCGTTAATATAGCAATTTATCGTAAGGATAACGGCTGGTATGCAAAGCCACTACCTTATCATATAACAACTGCCTGAATTCCTCAACATTTTCCTTTTCCAGTGCAGAAATGAATATCGCCGGTGCATTGTGTTGTGCCATCCAGCTTTTTTTGAAATCGTCCAGCGTAAGCGTCAAAGGTTCTTCGCCCTCATGGTCCGGCTCCGGACTCACATAAGCATCGATCTTGTTGAATACCATGATCGTATCCTTATCCCTGGCGCCCAGGTCTTTCAGCGTTTCATTGACCACGTGGATCTGGTCTTCAAAGTTCGCATGCGAAACATCCACAACATGTACCAGCACATCTGCTTCCCTTACCTCATCCAATGTAGATTTAAAGCATTCTACCAGGTGATGCGGAAGTTTCCGTATAAACCCTACTGTATCTGAAAGCAGGAAAGGCAGGTTATCTATGACTACCTTCCTCACCGTTGTATCCAATGTGGCGAACAACTTGTTTTCCGCGAAAACATCTGACTTCGACAGCATATTCATGATCGTGGATTTGCCTACATTCGTATAGCCAACAAGGGCAACCCTGATCAGCTGCCCACGATTCTTACGTTGCGTCTCATTCTGCCTGTCGATCTGCTTTAGTCTTGATTTCAGCAGGCTGATCTTTTCCAGGATCATCCTCCTGTCACTCTCGATCTGGGTTTCACCGGGTCCCCGCATACCGATACCACCTTTCTGACGCTCCAGGTGTGTCCATAAACGTGTCAGCCGGGGTAGTAAGTATTGCAGTTGGGCCAGCTCTACCTGCGTCTTGGCCTGTGCGGTCTGTGCCCTTCTGGCAAAGATATCCAGGATCAGGTTACTCCTGTCCAGTATCTTTACCTGTAGCTCACGCTCGATATTCCTCAGCTGAGAAGGGGAAAGCTCGTCATCAAAAACAACGATATCAATCTCTTCTGCTTTTACATAAGCCTGAATTTCCTCGAGCTTGCCAGTCCCTACAAAAGTAGCTCTATCAGGTTTCTGCATCTTTTGGGTAAACTCATACACCACCTCTCCACCTGCTGTATCTACGAGGAAAGCCAGCTCATCCAGGTATTCCCGGGTCACTTCCGGTCTTTCGCCCGGGCCGATTACACCTACCAGAACAGCCCTTTCCTGTTTTACTGCAGTATCATAAAATTTTTGCCTTCCCATGTAAGGAACAAAGATACAAAAGTTATACCGAGATCAGTTCCTCTACAAAATGCCGCATGCTTTCGCCGGGCAAGGCAGTCTTCATAAAATTCTCCCCGATCAGGAAGCCGTTGAACCCTGAATTCTTCAATGCTCTTATTGTACCCGGGGCACTGATCGCACTCTCTGATATTTTCATGAAATCTGAAGGGATACGGTTTACCAGGTCAAAAGACGTCTGTATATCTACAGTAAAATCGGCCAGGTTCCGGTTGTTCACGCCAATGGCATCCAGGTCGGGGCACACACTGCGTTCCAGCTCCTCCAGGTTGTGTACTTCCAGCAGCACATTCAATCCAAGCCGCTTTGCAAAGCCAGAAAGATGAGTAATCTCTGCAGGGCTTAATATTGCCGCAATCAGCAGGACGACATCTGCGCCCCAGGCTTTCGCCTCCAGCAGTTGGTATTCATCGATCATGAAATCCTTTCTCAATATGGGTATCCCGTTATGTGCACGTGCTTCCAGTAAATCTGCCGCACTACCGCCAAAGAAATCCATATCCGTAAGTACAGAAAGAGCAGAAGCCCGGGCAGCCGTATAACCTTGCGTCACCTCCTGCACACCAACCTGGTCATTGATCACCCCTTTAGAAGGCGATTTTCTTTTAAATTCCGCAATGATCCCGGTTTTTTCAGGATCAAGCAAAAAATCCCTGAAGGAAAGTGGCATACGTTCGAAATAATTTGCTGCTTCCAGCTCCTTTACTGAAACCTGTTGCTTAGCCCGTGCTACTTCTTCCTTTTTGCGGGCAACAATCTTATCTAAAATCGTCATATTAATTTTCCAGCCAGTTCTTCATCATTTGTTTACCATATTCCGTAAGGACGCTTTCCGGGTGAAACTGCACACCCCTCACCTGATATTTCTTATGCCGCAGCGCCATGATCTCATTTGAACTATCCGTAGCTGTTACTATAAAACAGTCCGGCAAACCCTCATTGCTCACGACCCAGGAGTGATAACGACCCACTTTGATCACCTCAGGACAGTCCCTGAACAACAATTCCTCTTTATCAACTACTTCAATGGGCGTGGCAATTCCATGCATCGGCCTGCCCAGATTAAACAATTTGCCGCCAAAAGCCTCTGCGATCGCCTGTTGTCCCAGACAAACCCCAAAAATATGCTTTGTAGGCGCATAGGTCCTGATCACATCGAGCAACAACCCCGCCTCTTCCGGGATACCCGGTCCCGGAGACAATAAGATTTTGTCAAACTGTTCAACATCCTTCAGATCAAACCTATCATTCCGCCAAACCTCTACCTCCCAATCCAGTTCATTTACCAGGTGGACCAGGTTGTAGGTAAAAGAATCGTAATTGTCAATCACCAGGACTTTTTTTTCTTTGCTGTTCTCGGTTTTCATAATTATAGTTGTTCCGCCATTTCAATTGCCCGGCGCAACGCGGCAATCTTGTTATTTACCTCATTTTTCTCACTCAAAGCTACAGAGTCAGCAACAACACCTGCGCCTGCCCTGTAGTGGAGTCTGTTATTTTTGCTCATGAATGTTCTGATCATGATGCAGTGATTAAACTCATCATTAAAACCCATATAACCCAGGGCACCGCCATAGAAATTTCTTCCAAGCCCTTCATATTCGTCAATCAGCTGCATCGCACGGTATTTTGGCGCACCGCTCAGTGTGCCTGCAGGATAGGTATCGGCCACAATTTTAAACGAAGGAACACTGTCCTGCAATTTGCCGCTCACCTTAGAAACCAGGTGGATCAGGTGCGAATAATATTGTACCTCCTTAAATGATTTTACTTCGACATGGTTACAATGCCTGCTCAGATCGTTCCTTGCCAGATCTACGAGCATCACATGTTCTGCACTCTCCTTCGGGTCCTGCTCCAGTCTCCGGGCCTGTTCTGCATCTTCCTCGTCATTTCCCGTACGCTTAAATGTACCAGCGATCGGAAAAATACTTGCTTCCTTATTTTTGATGGTGATCTGGGCCTCAGGTGAGGAGCCAAACAGCTTGAAGCTGCCATAATCAAAATAAAACAGATAAGGCGAAGGATTAATAGAGCGCAGGCAGCGGTACACATTGAACTCGTCTCCCAGGAAAGCCTGGCTGAAAGCCCTCGAAGGCACGATCTGGAATACATCTCCCCTCAGGATGTGTTTCTTCAGCTTCTCCACCACTTCCATAAAACCCTCATCAGTCAGGTTGGAACTTTCTGTTCCGTCAATTTTAAAGCTGTACTCGGGGAAGTTCTTGTTCTGGATCAGGTATTCAATTTTCTCCAGTCCCGGCTCCGCATCCTCGTTAAATATGTTCTTAAATAAGGTCACCTCATTCCTGAAATGATCAATCGCAATGATATAACGGTAAATATGGTATTGCATCGTCGGGATTTCCTCACTTTCCGGGATTTCGGAAGAAAGAGAGATGTCTTCAAAATGCTGTACCGCATTCCATGTAAAATAGCCAAACAGTCCGCAGGAGATATAACGCCTGTCTTCGACTATGCCTGGTTGAAAACGCTTCTTGAATGCCTCAATCTCTTCTGCCAGTACAAATTCATGCTTCTCCTCTGCCGTACTGTCCGGATAACTTGCCGTAAATACGCCGTTTTTCAATACAATCCCGGCAACCGGTTCGGCACAGACATAACTTACAGAGTTTTCCCTGCTATGATAGTCAGAGCTTTCCAGCAGTATCGTATTCGGGAAAACATCTCTCAGCCTCAGGTAAATGCTCACCGGAGTAGTTGTATCCGCAAGTCTTTTTTTGTATTCCGTCTTAATGATATAAGTCATCAGTGTATCTTTTATCTGTTTCTTGTTGTCTCTTATTGCGTATGGCTCCTAAAAACAAGGGGCCCGACGTGTGGTCTACGTCGGGCCCTTAATGTGGTTGGTTTAGGTTGATAAACTATAATGTACACCAGGTTACGAGTAGACGCTCTTTTAGAATGCTACGCCATTGCCAGGTATGTTTATTGTAAATCATGCGTCACAAAAATATAAATAAAACTTACAACGCAAAATAAAAATGAAAAATTAGGATACGCCAAAAAACGTCCTTGAGGGATCTGCTTTAGTCATTGCTATAATCGCAGCGAAGATCAGCACAAGAGCAAGTCCAAAATACAAAGCCACAGCCCGGTGTCTGGCTAGGGGATCGTCCCCGCGTTTTGAACGTGCATTACCCACCGTAATAAGGACAATCGCGAAGATCATCATGCCAATATGCTCCATCTTCCAGTAACGGCCCAGGGCCTGAGAACTGTCAACGGAAAACCAACTGCCTATAAAATAAAGCAGTAATCCGAAAACCAGTTGAATATGCGCCGAAATCAACGCAAATACATTTAACTTTCTGTTGCCCTCGGTATAAGGCTGCTTACCAAGCCAGCCAGCCATAGCCCGTACAAAAGCCAGCACCAATAATACCAAAACAATATAGCGCCAGCCAGAATGCGCGCTCTTTAAAATCTCGTACATAGTTTCTTTTTTTATTTCAAAGCTAAGTTTTTGGCTTCATCACAGGACAAACCTCTATTAAATATTTGAATTTAGAATCATTCTACTAAATACAGGCAGATGCCCGGGATCAGACCGCTTCTGTGTCATAGACAATCACTTTTTCCCAAAGCGGGCTGCATTCCTTTACAAAGGCCTGGTGAAGGGGGTGATCCTGGTAAGTCTTTTGTCCCTCAAGGTTACTGAAGAACATCAGCTCTGATACACTATAGGTATTGTCTACAACGCCCCGTTCCTCTGTTGCAGCAGGCACGCCGACATACAACTCGCGGATGGTTTCAATCTTTGCCAGTTTCTTTAATCCAGCGATCAGCTTATCTCGGTCTTCTTTAGACTCAGGGTTTTTCAGCCAGAAAAACACATGATGTGATATCGGGTATTTCTTTTCCATACTTACAAAAGGTGTCGCCGCGCTCGCCGCAGCCCCTGCACCAAGAGCGGCTGCAGTACCAATAAATTTCCTTCGTGTTGTGCTCATAGCAGCAAAATAAACATTTTTTTTCAGCTACCAGTAAAGCGTGTATAAAGCCACCAATATACCACAAACCAGTATTGCACCCACGGCAAACCCTGTCGTTGTCCTGAACATGGTTTTATCTATCTCCAATCCCTGCACACGTACACCCCTGCGCGCATCGATCAGACTGATTACGTACATCATCACTACGCAGATCAGAAACACAAAGCCCATCCTGTCCAGAAAGGGAATTTCATAAAGCATTGTCCCGTCTCTTTGCATCACCTGCTTTGAAAAACCCAGACCACTTAACCACGACAGATCCGCGAGCCGGGGCAATGCCTTAAATATCACTGAAAGTGCAAAGCCCCCGATAGTTGCAAACAAGGCGGCATTCGAAGAAGTCTTCTTCCAGAAGAAGCCCAGAATGAACATAGCAAAAATACCAGGAGACACGAATCCGGTATATTCCTGTATGAATTGGAAGCCTCCTTTTTTATCGATACCTAATTGCGGAGCAATAATGATCGCAATGATCATTGCCGCAACTACTGTTATACGTCCGATCACCACCATACTTGCTTCCTGCGCATCTTTATTAATGACTTTGTTATACACGTCAAGGGTAAAAATCGTAGCAATACTATTGACCTTACCCGCGAGAGAAGCCACGATTGCTGCAGTAAGCGCAGCAAAAGACAAGCCTTTCAGTCCTACGGGCAGCAAATTCAGCAATACGGGATATGCACTGTCAGGATTCAGTTCACCACTCTTACTCATTGCAGTACTGAAATCGCCAAAACCTTCCTTATAGAGTACAAAGGCCGCAATACCAGGCAATACAACAATCACCGGCATGAGCAATTTCAAAAACGCGGCAAACAATATCCCGTCGCGTGCAGTTTTCAGGTCGGCACCCAATGCTCTTTGGGTGATATACTGGTTGCAGCCCCAATAATTCAGGTTTACGATCCACATCCCCCCAATCAGCACGGTCAGGCCAGGCAAATCCATATAATGCGCATTTTCCTTTTTGAAGATCATATGGAAGTGATCTCCGGCTTTTTCTTTCACAAGATGCAGCCCTTTCAGCACTCCGGAGCTGCCGAAATGTGTAGCTACCAGATCCAGTGCAAGGTAAGTGGTAGCCAAACCGCCGAGGATCAGGAAAAATACCTGGATCACGTCTGTGTAACCGATGACCTTCATACCTCCAAGCGTAATGATGATTGCAAATATCGCCAGCAGGTACATACAAGTCGTCGTATGGATGCCCGATATACTGTTGATCGCCAGTGCACCCAGGTAGAGGATTGAAGTAAGGTTGACCACCACATACAACAACAACCAGAAGATGGCCATGATCATAGCCACCGTGCCATTGTATCGCTGTGACAGGAACTGTGGCATCGTATAGATCTTGTTCTTCAGGTAAACCGGGATAAAAAAGACTGCTACAATCAGCAGCGTAGCAGCCGCCATCCACTCATAAGTCGCGATGGCCAGACCCATGGAAAAACCGGAACCGCTCATTCCGATAAACTGCTCTGCAGAGATATTGGACGCGATCAGCGAAGCCCCGATCGCCCACCAGGTCAGTGAGTCTTTGGCAAGAAAGAAATCCTTGGAATTTTCCTTGTCCTTTTTCTTCTGCCGGTAAACATAATATCCATAAAACGCGACGATAAGGAAGTAGATAAAAAAGACAACATAGTCTTTAGGGTCTAAACGGTTCATTCAATTTATTTTGGTTTAAAATTATATTCTCTGTAAGTCCTGGTAGGGTACTCCGCCTCACCTGCCCCCCCAGCTTATAAATGATTCGCCCTAAGGTCAGCAATTCCTGTGAAAACCATCATCCGGTGTCAAAAAAAAAGAGTACCCCATCCAGGGTACTCGATTTTAACTAACTTATTATTCATAAAAAAACTGGCTGTTGGGGAAGGAGTCGAACCTTCAAGGGGTAGTTAGCTACAGCTCAAAAATTAATTTGTGGTCAACCCATAAGCTGCGTTTATCCATTTATCCCCACCACCGAGACAAGAAGGCGTGTCTGCCAATTTCACCACCCAACAATATTTAATGTACGTATTTTAAGCGATGTATCCGGGTGAAGGAACACATTACTTAAGCTGTAGGAGAAGGAGTCGAACCTTCAAGGAGTAGTTAGCCCTTACGGGTTTTCCGGAATCTCCGCCACCGAGACAAGGAGGTGTGTCTGCCAATTTCACCATCCTACAGTATGTTCAGGCAAGCTTTAAAGAACATCCTTTTTCTTACTTGCTTGATACAAATGTAAGGACATCACAATTACATTACAAATATTTCAAACTATTAATTTCATTTTTATTAAATCAGTAATTATATTTGAATATCATTACCAAATGAATAAACGATGCAAAAAAAAGGAAGCCAAAATTTAGAAATTGATAACCTGGATATCGAAATATTAAAGCAACTGATGCAGGATGCAACCAGGCCCTATACGGAAATTGCCAAGGACCTGATCGTTTCAGGGGGCACTATACACGTCCGTATGAAGAAATTACAGGAGATGGGCATCATCAGGGGCTCACATCTTATTATCGATGCCCAAAAGGCCGGCTATGATATTACCGCATTTTTAGGTATTTATCTGGAGAAGGGTATTCAATATAAGGATGCCGTTGCCCAGCTCAGTAAGATCAAGGAAGTTGTAGAACTCCATTATACTACGGGTGCCTACAGCATGTTCGCCAAGATCGTCTGCCGCGACACCAGCCATCTGATGCACGTGCTGAACGAAGAGATACAGGCAGTGCCTGGCATCCAACGCACCGAAACCCTGATTTCACTCGAAGAAAGCATCAGGAGGCAGATTGAACTGTAACTTACTTTTTAAACAAGTCCTTTAATGCGGCCAGCTTAAGCTGAAGATCGCCGTCAGGCAGTTTCTCTGCTTTAGCAGGCTTTTGGCTTTGCTGTAGCTTTGCCGGTTTTTTATGGGGATTGCCTTTCTGCTGTCCTGCCGGCTTCTGTTTATTCACTGGCTTTGGTTTCGGGGCAGCCTCCGGCTTCATCGACAATGAGATCCGCTTACGCGCTACGTCCACTTCTACCACACGGACTTCTACATGCTGATGCACCTTCACCACATCGGCAGCATTAGCTACAAATTTCTCCGCAAGCTGGCTGGTATGTACCAGGCCGTCCTGATGAACACCGATATCTACAAAAGCGCCGAAATTGGTAATGTTTGTCACAATACCGGGCAACTTCATGCCCACTTTCAGGTCGGCAATCGAGTTTACCCCATCAGTAAAGCTGAACACCTCAAATTGTTCCCGCGGGTCACGTCCCGGTTTGGCCAGCTCTTCCATAATGTCATTCAGTGTGGGCAAACCGATCTCCTCATTTACATATTGCTGCAGCTTGATCTGCTTGCGCAATTCCGGATCGCGCATCAGGTGCGCTACCGTACAATTCAGGTCACGCGCCATTTTGTTGACCAGGCCATAACGTTCAGGATGCACCGCACTTGAATCCAGCGCCTGTTCTGCATTTCTGATCCTTAAAAACCCTGCTGCCTGCTCAAATGCCTTATCACCGAGGCGTGGCACTTTGCGCAAACTCTCACGGTTTTTAAACGGTCCGTGCTCATTCCGGTATGCCACAATATTCTGCGCCAGCTGCGGCCCAAGGCCCGAAACATAAGCCAGTATCTGCTTAGAAGCCGTATTCAATTCAACACCCACCGCATTCACACAGCTCATAACCGTATCATCGAGGGAAGTTTGCAGCTTATTCTGGTCCACATCATGCTGATACTGGCCCACGCCTATCGATTTCGGATCAATCTTTACCAACTCCGCCAGCGGATCCATCAACCTGCGGCCAATAGAGACCGCTCCCCTTACCGTCACATCATGATCAGGGAATTCCGCCCTGGCCACATCTGAGGCTGAGTACACAGAAGCACCGCTCTCGCTTACCATCACCACAACGATTCCCTCAATGGCAAGCCCGCGCACAAAGGCCTCAGTCTCCCGGCCCGCAGTACCATTTCCGATGGCGATTGCTTCCACTTCATGTGCGGCACACAAGTTTTTGACTACGATCTCTGATTCTCTTGCCTTTCTTTCGCCGTTATGCGGATAGATGGTCACATTGTCGAGCAATTTGCCTTGTCTGTTCAGGCAAACGACCTTACAACCAGTACGGAAACCGGGGTCAATAGCCAGCACATTCTTTTCACCCATCGGCGCGGCCAGCAATAATTGTCTCGCATTCTCCGCAAATACCTTAATGGCTTCCTCATCGGCCCGTTCCTTGGCATAGTTACGTATCTCGGTTTCCATCGCAGGCCCCAGCAAACGCCTGTAGCTGTCATGTACCGCCAGCCGAACCTGCTCCGCAGCAGCACCCCTGCCTTTCACAAATTGCTTTTCAAGCAATTCCAGTGCGCCTTCCTCTGCAGGAGCAGTCTCCAGCTTCAGAAACTCCTCCTTCTCACCCCGGCGCATGGCCAGCAGGCGGTGCGAGGGTGCATTCTTCAACGGCTCGCTCCAGTCGAAATAATCCTTGTATTTAATCCCCTCTTCTTCCTTACCCTTCAGCACAGCAGACCGGATCACACCCTGCTCCTGGAAATACCTCCTCATGCTGGTCCTGGCCTCCACGTTCTCGTTCACCATTTCGGCAATGATGTCCCGTGCACCCGCAAGCGCTTCCTCCACGGTATTCACGCCAAGATCCTCGTTAATGAATCCAGCTGCGCTATCCTGAGGGTCCTTGTTGCCTTGCTCCAGTATAGAAAGCGCCAAAGGCTCCAATCCTTTTTTCCGCGCCTCAGAGGCGCGTGTCTTGCGTTTTGGCTTATAAGGAAGGTAAATATCTTCGATCATTGAAATGCTGGTCGCCGCATTGATCTGCACCTCCAGTTCCGGCGTCAGCTTATCCAGCGCAGTCAGCGCCTTCAGAATCGCTTCGCGCCGCTTGTCCAGCTCCCTTAATTGCTGAAACCGGTCACGGACCGCCGCTACCTGTACTTCATCCAGGCTCCCTGTCATTTCCTTACGGTAACGTGAAATAAACGGAACCGTCGCCCCCTCATCCAGCAGCTCAATCGTCGCGACAACCTGCTTTTCCGCTACGCCAAGTTCCGCAGCTACAATTACCGAGTGATTACTCATTTCAATGCTTTGTTTGATCCAAAAATTCAATGGCGCCAAAAATAAATAAAAAATCCCGCAGGCAATCACCGGCAGGATTATATTTTGGTTAAGGCCTAAGCCCTGTCTGATCCCGGTAACGGGTTATTTGGTTATGTACATCACTTCCTTAACCGCCTTAACGACGCGGTCAGCATTTGGCAGACTGGCAGCGATCAGCGTAGGCGCATAAGGCAGCGGCACATCTGCACAGGTAATACGCAGTACAGGGGCATCCAGATAGTCAAAGGCATTTTTCTGCACATGGAAAGCAATCTCAGACGAAATAGATGCCAGTGGCCATGCTTCTTCTACGATGACAAGCCTGTTTGTCTTTTTCACCGAAGCAATAATTGTCGCATAGTCAATCGGACGCACCGTACGCAGGTCGATCAGCTCTACATTGATGCCCTCTTTAGTCAACACCTCAACAGCCGGATTTACCACGCGGGTCAGCATCTTACCGAAAGTCACGATCGTTACATCCGAACCTTCCTTCACCACATTGGCTTTACCCAGCGGCAGATAATATTCCCCTTCAGGAACTTCACCCTTATCGCCATACATCACCTCAGATTCCATAAAGATAACCGGGTCCGGATCAAAGATAGACTGCTTCAACAGGCCCTTGGCATCATAAGGGGTCGCAGGCACGACTACCTTCAGCCCCGGACAGTTGGCATACCAGTTTTCGAAGTTCTGAGAGTGCTGCGCACCCAGCTGGCCGGCGTTTCCTGTAGGACCACGAAAAACCGCCGGAACGGAGAACTGGCCGCCGCTCATCGATAAGATCTTCGCAGCGCCGTTAATGATCTGGTCAATCGCCACCAGAGAGAAGTTAAACGTCATGAATTCAATAACCGGGATCAACCCGTTCATCGCCGCACCGATACCGATACCGGCAAAGCCGAGCTCGGCAATGGGAGTATCAATTACGCGCTTGTCGCCGAATTCTTCAAGCATACCCTGGCTAACCTTATAGGCACCGTTGTACTGTGCCACTTCCTCACCCATCAGGAACACGTTTTCGTTCTTACGCATTTCCTCGCTGAGGGCCTCGCGCAACGCTTCTCTAAATTGAATTTCTCTCATTATACTTCAGATGTTAACTGGCGCAAACCTAAATAAAATTGCATTTAAATGCAAGTTTATGCCAGTCGCACAATATGTTTGAGAACAAAGTGTTACAAGCACCTATTGCTTGCCAAACAAAGTTTTATAGATCGAATATTTGTAATTATCTTCTATCATGCTGGAACGAAAGACCGGGGTGCTGAACAGTTCCGTCAGCTTTTCCCGAAGTGAATCCAGAAACTGTATCTTTACCTCCCTCAGGTGTTCACCATGCAGTTGCTGCCGGCCCGACCGGAACCATACCCCTTCCTGGCTCATCGTCTTTACCACATACAGGTTAGGCTCCACAGCACCACGACCAGAGAACTGCTCATAAACATAGGTATACAGCAAAGTCTGGATCAAAGCCTTATTGATATACTTCCCGTCGGTATTGAACAACTCCGGCACATCCTTATAATTCAGCTTGTCACTGCCTGTCTTGTAATCGATGATGCGCGTAACGCCATCCTTCAGGTCTACCCGGTCAATAATCCCCCCGATACGGATACTTGCTTCCGCCCCGTTTAAGGGAAAAGCAATATCCGCCTCCACCCATTGCTCCAGACTCAGGACACGGAAAGGCACCTGTGATTTATCCTGTGCCGCAATGATGCGTACATACGCTTCTACGATCGACAGGATTACCTTCTGCATGCCTCTGAAGGCCACCTGTCGTTCCGCATTGTTGAACACCACCGCAGCAAAGGCCCGTTCGGTCAGTTTAGGCACCTGCTTACAGCGCTCAATGATGAAATCCGCACTGATCTCCTGCCCGACAGCATCCTCGTAAAAATATTCCATTACCTTATGGAGAATGGAACCGATCTCATTGGCCTCCACCACACCTGTCACCTCCTTCGGTTCCTTAATGCCCGCCACATAGTTAAAGAAGAAATCGATCGGGTTCAGGATGTATTGTGTAAGCGCAGACGGTGACAATGTCTTTTGCTTGTTCAGATACCGTTGCAAAACCTCCTGCACCGCTTTTCCCTCCTTTGCAATGGTCACCTCCTTTACCGGCTCTGTGCGCACACTGAGGTCCAGGTAATGATAGTGAAACTCAAAGCCGCTCTCGTAAGCCAGTTGCATCAGGATCCTGCTGGGTTCACCCGAAGTACTTTCGTCCGTCAGGCTGTTGTATACCAGGTGAATGTGCTCTGCCCTTTGCAGCAGCCGGTACACCATATAGGCAGAGATTGCATCCTGGTTTTCCAGTACCGGCAAGCCGTAAACCCTGCGGATGCTGTCCGGGATAAAGCTGTTGCCTAATACAGATTTAGGCACAATGCCCTCATTGAAACCCAGAAACACCAGCTTATCAAAATTCAGGTTCCGCGTTTCCAGCAGGCCCATCAGCTGTATACCTTTAAGCGGGTCACCCGAAAGGGGTACCGCAACACCCTGCAAGGCACGGCGCAGCAGCGAAATGACAAAAGACACCTCTTCTCCTGCAACCTGCTTCCAGAACGTGTCGTTTAGCCGGTTGAGTTCCTGTATTGTCTTGACAAACAGCTCCGCGTCGATCTTTTTTAATTTCTCCGCTTTAGACAACCGGACCAGTACAAAATTCATCAGCTCCAGTAACTGTTCCGTAACCTGTCCAGCCTGTTCGACCTTGCGGAAGAAAACCTCAAACAGGCCTTTTTGACGCATCAACCGTTCCTGCCCGATTTCGGTTTCCTTTTCACCAAGCAATGCCTCATTGATCTTATTGCGTATGGTCTGGCTCAAACCCGTCAGCGGATGGCTTAAAAATGCCTCTACATTTTTATACGTTACCCTTCCGGTTTTCTGGATCTCAAGCTGGCAGCCCATCCACAGATCGGCAAGACCATATACCCCTGAAGCCGCCAGCGCAAAACCCATCGTTACGTTCAGCGCTACCAGCCTGCCCTCGTAGGAGACAGGAATGGTCTGCAAAGCAGGCATCAGCAAAGACTCGTCCGCAAGCACGACAGCCGTTGTGCCTACTTCCGGATTGTCCCGGTAATCTGCTCCCAGAATATGGTTCAGGATCTTCGCCTGAGCGGAATGTCCCTGCACCTGGTAAACATCAACCCGGTGCCTGCCGCCGCGCATTTCTCCCGGCCGTCCCGCGAACTCATTCTTCAGCCCCAGCTGACCTATATTCCTCCTCAGGAACAGGCCTGCTTCCTGCAACTGGTCATCCAGGTAATAAGGATCGGCATCAAAATAAAAAAGCGCCTTCCCTGCTTCCTGCAGATTGGCGAACACCTTTGCCTCGGCGCGGCTCAGTGCATTAAAGCCTGCAAAAATCACCTTTCCCTTAAAGCCCTGAATAAATTCATGGCCCGCTGCATCGCCATTGGCCAGCTCCCGGTATATCCTGGAAGTCGTGATCAGGCCCTGTTCCTGCAACGCCTGATGAAACCCCGCAAACAGCTTCGGCATCCTGCGCCACATCTGGATGAACAGTTCCTGCTGCCGCTTATGCTTACCTTCAGAATACGAGGTCCAGAACTGCGACAAAAACTGGTATTGTTCCGCACTCAGGTAATCAAACTCCAGGTTGATCTCCGAGATATCCTCCAGGTCGCGGTAAAGCCGGTCTGCATCAACCAGATCAAGGTCGATCTGGGAAAAATCCGCCAGTATCGTCTTACCGACAGGAAAAAACTGGTTCGCGCTTACCCAATCTGCACCCTCCTTTTTCAATAAGGCATTGTACACCCGGTGCAGCGTAAAAAACTGCAGGTAAAAATCGGCGGTCCGGTAACCTGCCGTCCGGGTGAAAAATTCCTGTATGGTAAAAAAGGCCGGGCTGAAGAACGGCTTCCCGATCAGGTCCGCCAGGTGCTTTTGCAGGTATGCTGCCGGGCGCTTGTTGTTGAATACGACAGCACAATGCTGCAACCCATCGCCGAAGCGGTCCAGCAGATCTTCCGCTATTTCTTCTAAGAATGTCTTCATACGGGCTTTAATTGCCCGCTCAGGGCGTAAAATAAATAACCGCTCACCTTGGTATAACCCATTTGCCGGAACAGGTCCTTATAATTCAGTACCTGCTCCACATGCCCCGAAGTCTCTTCCAGGGTAAATTTATAATCGAGTATGATCACCTCGTCACCACTCAGCAACACCCTGTCGGGCCGGTGCGACCTTCCCGAAGCATCCACTATGGTCTTTTCGGTAATACTCTCCTGCGCCCGTTCCCACAGCGGCTGCAGTTCCGGGTGTCGCAGCACATCAAGGGCGGCCCGGAGCAGTTCCTCCTGCTCTTCTGCTTTCATCAGCCCCTCCGTCAGCAGGCTGTCCAGGTAGCGCCCTACGGCCGCTTCATCCGATGCATGGGCCAGGATATCGTGCAGCAGTGAACCCCTGCGGCCCGATCTCTCCATATTCAGCACATGGTTCAGGTGCTTGTCCTGGTCGGGCACATACAGCTCTGCCAGGCGCCCGGTAGTCGGATAGCGAAGCAACGCAATACGGTTCCCTTCGGGCCTGTGGTCTTCCGGCCGGGCTACATATTCCTCCAGCGCATAGCAACCATCCTCGTCAAACTGCTCAGCGAAAATAAAATTCAGCACATCGCCGATATTGCTCATCTTCAAACTGTCCCTTTTAGCCGCAGTACCCAGGTAGAGATAATCCTTTGCCCGGGTTGTCGCCACATAAAGCATGTTCAGCGCATCCATGTGGTTATACAGCAACTCCTCGTAGTAAGCCTTTGCCACAGCCGAGCCACTCAGCGCCTCGTTATACCTCAGTGGAATTCCTTTCAGTTCATGATAAGCCGTATCCGCCGAGGAAACCCAGAAAATGCTGTTGGCTTTACCCCTGATCTCCCAGTTACAGAAAGGCACAAATACTGCCCTGAACGCAAGCCCCTTGGATTTATGAATGGTAATGACCTGTATCGCATTGGCCTCCTCCGGTGATGGCAAAGACTTCTTTATCCCCTCCTCATCCCACCAGGTCAGGAAGGCCACGATCCCTTTTTCGCCCAGCCTGGTCGCATTAGCCGCCAGATCACGAAAAGCCAGCAGGTAAGGTAAATGGGCAGTCCGGGTATCCAGCCCGTAACTTTCAATGAGCATTTCCACCAGTTCCGGCAGCGGCAGTTGCATCCAGCCTTGCCAGTTGGCGCACAACGACTCCGGAAGCACGTGTCCCAGCATGCTCAGCGACATATTGTTCAGTCCCATATAGTGGCTTGCCACGGGCTCCCCGTCGTTCAGCATATGGTAAAGCGCAATGCAATTGGCCTTGTACAGCGCCGTCTGCGAATCCAATCCCACCAGCACCCGCAGGGTATCAATGATCAGCTGCACGCCCAGGTTCCCCCCGATCATCAGTGCCTCTCCCGAGATCACCTCCAGCTCCGCCACCATCAGGCGTTTCACCACCGCTACCGCCTCGCTGTTCGACCGCACCAGCACGGCAATATCCTTAGGCTCATAACCACGTTCATTCAGCAACACCAGTATTTCCGCGACCACCTGTTCCAGCGGCGGTGTGTCCTCCTTAGCCGTCCTGCAGATCTTAATGCTGCCCCCCTTCGGCGTCGAGCGTGCAAGCTGCTGGGCCGCATTACGGTAAATGTCCATGATGATCCGGTCGAAAGCCATTTCCTGCCACCAGGCAGCGAGCGCTGCCGGTCCCTTTTCCAGTCCCTCGTTCAGTGTAGCCTGTAATACCTTTGGCACGGCTGCGTATAAATGATTATTAAAAGAAATGATGTTCTCCGTACTCCGGTAATTTTCTTCCAGGCTTTCCTCCAGCACGAGCTCACTACCCACGTCCATCCTGGCCTGCCGGTGCAGGATGTTCCAGTCGCCATTGCGCCAGCGGTAGATCGACTGCTTGGTATCCCCCACGATCAGGTGATCAATATAGGTTTCAGTCGGTGTCGCCATTGCGTTGCTGAGCAATGAGCGGAAGCTGTTCCACTGGCTCACAGAAGTATCCTGAAACTCATCGAACAAAAAATTCCGGTAGCGCATACCCACCTTCTCCCATATGAAGGACGGATTGTCGCCTGCATCATCCGTGATGCCTGAAATCAGCTTTTGTGCATCACTGATCAGCAGGTTATCGTTTTCCTCCCGGTATACCTTCAGCAGGTCGGCGATCTCCTGCATCAGCCTCAGGTAATAGAGGTTTTTATTAAAGGCTATTGCTAGCGTATACTGCGGCAGATGCTGCTCGTAATAAAGCCTGATCTCCTTCAGTACCGGGTTCAGTTCCCGGAAAAAATCATCCAGCTGCACATTCTTTTGGAACCAGCCCTCCGGATGATCAATACACCCAAACAACCCTTCTATCTTTGAAAAATCACCACCGACGATCAGGGGTATCTTCGCTAACGGGTTCTGCGACTTGCGGGCCAGCTGCTCCTTTTCTACGCCGAAGCGGTTAAAGATGTCCTGCGCCCGGATGGCCAGACCGGTCAGCTCCGCCTCAAAGTTTTTGATCGCCTCCCTGTTCACGGCGATATACCTGCGGAACAGGGCCTCTATATCCTCTGGCTGAAACGCAGCGATCGCTTCCTCAAAAGCCCGGAAACGCTCCTTAAAGATCTCTCCGATCAGGTTGTAGAGTTCCAACCGGTAATTCCAGCTTTTGTTATCGCTGATGCGTTCCATCGCCAGGTCGATAATCCATTGCAGCAAGGTCTTGTTGTGGTCCAGCGCCTCATCCAGCTTCGCCACAAGCTCTTCCTTCACCTTGTCATAGTTCATTTCCAGGCTGTAACCTGCGTCAAGCCCCAGCTCAAAGGCAAAACCCCGGATCACTTTTTGTACAAAGCCATCTATCGTGCTCACGGAAAAACGGCTGTAATCGTGCAATATGCTCCGGTAAACCTGGTCGGCACGCTCCCGTAACGTTACCGGGTTCAATTCCGGGTTGGCTTTCAGCACCAGTTCACGGTAGCTGTCATATTTCTCATCTCCACGCGCAAAACCAAGCAGCACCTCCATAATGCGTGACTTCATCTCCCCGGTAGCTTTGTTGGTAAAGGTCACCGCCAGTATCTCCCGGTACTTGTGCTGCCCCGAAAGCACCAGCGTCAGGTAATGGGCAGTCAGGCTAAAGGTCTTGCCCGATCCTGCCGATGCCTGCAATATTTTAAGGGGCCTAGGGCTGCTCACCGTCTCCGTATTTAAAGAAATTGTTCACTGTAACCGGCAGTCTTCCGGTGGCCGCCACCTCGCTCTTTAATACCGAAGCCGCGGCCTGTTGCATAAAATCCTCTTTTTGATAAGCCACCAGCAGGCCTTTGCTGTTTTCCAGTCCGGGCCAGGCCGCCAGGTTATAGGGATTGGCGAATACCGCAAAAAAAGCCTGGCGCGCCACCATGTCATTCATAAATTTCTTCAGGTCATTGCTCAGCACCATCCCATTGCCCGGTCTCAGCCGTGTATCGTGTATGCCTATAATGATCTGGTCAAACATACCAATGCTGCGCATCACTTTGGCTACCGCAGCCGCATTCGCATTCTTATCCAGTGTAAAGAACGCCGAATTCTTATAGTAAGCATTCAGTTCCTGTTGAAAAGGTGTTACATTCGGTGTCCCGATACTGATGATGGCTGTGCGTTTCTCCGCGCTGAAAGTTTTCAGAAAGCCTTGTCCCCGCAGCATCGTCATAGATGCATTCGCCAACTCCTTTCTTAAGGCATAGCTCTCCGGCCGGGTTACCCCCGCCAGCACATTGCGCTCATCTATCGTATCACGCACACTCAGCCCCGCCCAGTATTTTGCGGTAAGTATCTTTTTCACACTCTGGTCAATCTGCTCCATGCTGATCCTGTCCTGCCGCACCGCCTTCCGTACCAGCCGTACCGCCCGCAAGCTGTTTTCCGATAGCTCTAAAATATCGTTGCCTGCAAGGATCCCCATCACATCCGCCTCTCCTTCCGGAAAGTATTTTACCACCCCTTTCATGCCCATCGCATCAGAGATGATCAGTCCCTTAAACTGCAGCTGCTCCTTCAGCAAGCCCGTAATTATCGGCCTGGATAAGGTAGAAGGCATATTCGGGGTAGGGTCCAGCGCCGGGATGTTCATGTGCGCCACCATGACTCCGGCTGCACCCCGGGCGATCAGTTCCCCGAAAGGATAGATCTCCAACGTATCCAGCCGCTCTTTCGTAAAGTTCAGCTGCGGCAGGTCATAGTGCGAATCCACGTCGGTGTCCCCGTGTCCGGGAAAATGCTTAATGCTCACCAGCAGGCCGCCGTCCTGCATCCCCTGCATATATTCTGCGGCCTTCTGGGCCACGTTATATTTGTTCTCCCCAAATGAACGGTAATTGATCACCGGGTTCTTCGGATTGTTGTTCACATCTACGTCCGGAGCCAGGTTCATGTGCATCCCCACGCGACGGAAATCCTTAGCCACTTCCAAACCCATCCGGTAAAGCAATTGCTTATCCTGCACTGCGCCCAGTGCCATCTGATACGGGTAAGCGATCGTGCTGTCCAGCCGCATGCCCAGCCCCCACTCACCATCAGAAGCGATCAGCAGTGGTACATCCGCATTGGCCTGATAGGTATTGGTCAGCACCGCCTGCCTTCCCGGACCGCCCTGAAAAAAAACCACACCGCCCAGTTGTTCCCTTTTCAGCACCATCCCTACCGAATCCTCATAAGCCTTGCCCATATTGGTGTGTGCACGCACAAAAAACAGCTGCGCGATGCGCTCGCGCCTGTTCAGTTTATTGAACACCGAATCTACCCAATCATTCTGCTCCTGCAGTGCCTGAATAAACGAAGGTTTTTGCGTGATCCGCGATGAAGTGGCCTTTTGTCCGTGGGCAAGCGAAGAACCAGCAAATAATGAGATAAAAAGAGCAGCAAACCGTTGTCTGTTGGTCATGAATGATTAGCAGTTGATGTGTTCAAATATAAATAATCGGCCGGAATCAGGACAGTTAAAAAGGGACACCCTTATTCAGGACGTCCCTTTTAAAATTAAACATTAAGACATTCAGCCCGCTAATGATTTTCGCGCTTGCGCATGTTGTCCTTATTGGAAGTCTGGTCTGAACGCTGACCACCTCCATTGGTGACCCCTTGCTGCTTTTTGTCATCCTTTGCACTATGATACATGCGGTCTGAAGTAGGCCTTCCCTGTTCTGAACTGGTCAGCCTCTGTTCCTGTCTGTTTTTCATAATTCTCAGATTTTAATGTTGTTTATTCAACGCACATGACCTGCAAATGGTTTTTGCTTTTTGAGAAAATATCGGATAACTCATCATTCCAAATGAAAAAAGCCGCTGATCAGGCGGCTTTTTCGGTTATTGAGTATAGGGTTTAATACTAGAATTTCAGGCCCAGTCCTACAGAGAATACCTGGTTTCTGAACTCAGGAGTTTCTTTGCTGCCGTCAGTATTGTTCTTCTGGAAATCCAGTGCATACCGCCCGTGAATGTCAACTTTATTATTGATATCATAGCGGAAACCAATCACACCGCCCACCAGGCTCTTCTTGAACCGGTCAGATTTGTCTTCAATGATCTCCTGCTCCACAGTTCCGATTCCATTTTCAAACTTATTCTTAGTTGACAGCAAAAATGATACCTGAGGACCTGCTACCAGGTTTAGCCCGCTTCCGCCAAGGTTAATGGAAGCCAGGATCGGCACATCAATAAAATGGGTAGTCTGGGTGAAGTCACCAAAGGTAGTTTCTGCTTTGTAACCCTTTGTGGCATAGAGTAGTTCCGGAGTAAATGCCAATCCCGTGATCAATGGGATATCCAGCGTTATACCTGCATTAAAGCCTGGATTCAACTTGGTATCGAAATCGTTGTTACCATCTCCTTTAATGATATCTGGAAGGTTTAAACCAGCTTTAACACCCAATCTGATCGGATTTTGCGCAAAGGCAGCGCTGGTTAAGAACAGGCCAAGGGCCAGAATAAATAATCGTTTCATAGTGTTGTATTTTTTTCATTACACTATGAAATAAGTGTGCCAAAAATATTTTTTGCTGGTTAGGGGCCTTATTCCAGTCCGTTTTTTGATCCGCAATCATCCGGATGTTTTCACATTTGCCTTCAACTAAGGCAGGAAATATGTTTATCCCGACTACCTCCGGTACAGATTTGGGACAATGCCGTAGCATGTTCGGAAAAAGGTACCTGTTTTCCGAACATGCTACGGCGTTGGGCCGGTTTTGACCCTGTATTGCCGGGAACAATGCCGGATGATAGGATCATGGCATCCGGCACAGGAAGCGAATCGTATTTATTTAAACTTTAGGCTCCCATCCCTTTTCATACTCACGTCCCCATAATTTTTGGGCTTCCTTATCACCTATGATGTGTCCATTTTCAGGATCTATTTTTAAGTCGCGTCCAACACGCCATGAAATATTGCCTAATTGCATTGCAACAGTACTTTTATGGCCTAATTCAACATCACAGTTCGGGCGACGATTATTTCGGATAGCATCAAGAAAATCTATAACATGATAATTGTCCAATCCCAGACTTGGACTCGAAGTGTTACGGCCATCTATAGCATCTTCTTTCATTAAAGACTTTACGTCCTTTATGAGCTTACCGTTAAGATCATAAATCTTATAATTATCACCTCCGGTATCTAAACTACCATTTTCCCCGTAAAAAATAACTCCCCTATCTGATCCTTCAACTTTTCTTCCATTTGCACTTCTTCCTTCCCATACCAGCGAAATGCGCCCAGGATAGTCCATAGTGGTAATTTGAGTATCTGGAGTTTCCCAATCATCTTTGTAATTATATCGCCCTCCTACTGATGTAACTCTTGTTGGATAGTCGACCCCAAGACCCCAGCGTGCCACATCAACTTCATGAGTGCCATTATTCAAGGCTTCACCGGTACCCCAATTCCAGAACCAATGCCAGTTATAATGAATCAACCCATCTTTATACGGCATTCTAGGTGCTGGGCCCTGCCATAAATCGTAGTCTAACCATTCAGGGACTGCGGCTGCTTTTAAAAAATTAGACTTACGGGTATTTGTGTACCAGGTTTTTGCCATGTACACTCTGCCAATAACACCATCATGCAACTCTTTAATTCCTTGTGTAAGTACAGGGGCTGAACGGCGTTGAGCACCCATTTGTACGACACGATTATATTTACGGGCCGCAGCAATGGCCATTTCTCCTTCATGAGGATTATGGCTCACCGGCTTCTCTACATAGACATGCTTATCAGCCTGACAAGCCATAATGGTAAGTGGTGCATGCCAATGGTCTGGTGTGGCTATATATACAGCATCTATATCCTTGTTTTGCAAAACTTTGCGGCAGTCCTTTTCTGAACGCGGGGTATTTACCTGTTTTGCGTCCATAATCGTTTTTATTGCTTTGGGAATTGTTCTGGAATCCACATCGCAAACGCAAGCTATTTCAGTGTTTTTCTGACCTGCAAACACACCCGCCATTCCATTTCCACGTCCATTTAAACCGATTACCGCAACGTGAATGCGTTCATTTGCGCCAATTATGTTTCTATAACTTTTAGCACTAAAGCTAAACGCTTTATTGCCTATCGCTATCCCCGCTGTACCTAACGCTATTTTCTTAATGAAGTCACGTCTCTTTTCCATAACATTTGGTCTTTATAATGATTTGATTTTAATATTCCTAAACGATACCAATCCACCATGCTCCTGAAGAAGAATCTGTCCCTTATCAACTGTTCCAATGTTGGGACAGTTTTTTACTAAATTTACTATTGACTACTGCAGTTAAAAAAGTCCGTCCTGCCTAAATATTGCAAAGCTTTAGCGCTTGTCTTCTGATAACACTTAGATTTCCCTCGCTAATAATCAGTAAGCGGCGGCTGAAGGAGATTCAATTCCCGTTTCATTTTGAGTGGATTTGGTTAGATAAAAGATGCATTATTACTAATAGCGCCCTAATTATAAAACTAACTTAATATTAAAGTTTGATATCTGATCACTATTACTGTATTTATGTGCGAAATCGTTTGCGCAAACATTCTGGTAATCCACTTTATTGCGGATTAGCAAAAGGCTGCACTCATGGCTATCCGGGACTCGAATGTAACATGCTGTATTTAAAGCAAAAGGGCTGCTCGAATTGAACAGCCCAATCATTTGACAATTTATTGCTCGTCTTGCGGAGAGAGAGGGATTCGAACCCTCGATACCCTTTTGGAGTATACACACTTTCCAGGCGTGCTCCTTCGACCACTCGGACACCTCTCCGTTTTGCGGATTGCAAAAGTAGGAAAAAAATCCCTTCCGAAAGAAGATTAATCAATAACGGTTACCTTCAGCATATTGGTTTTACCCTGAGACTCCATGGGAATGGACGCAGTATTGATAATGACATCTCCTTTGTTGATGAGCTTCCTTTCTTTCAGGAAATCATTAACCTCCTGAATCGTGTTGTCAGTGCTTTCGAACTTATCGTAATAAAAGCCCTGTACGCCCCACAGGAGGCTCAGTGCATTGAGCAGGGAACGGTTGCTGGTGAAAATATAGGTAAGGGCTTTAGGACGGTGGCTGGAGATCTCGAACGCAGTGTATCCGCTTACGGTCATCGAAACGATGCCTGCCGCATTGGTCTGTTTGGACAAGATACAGGCGGAAGCACATACCGCGTCGCTGAGAAAGCTTTCTGCCTTAGGCTTCAGGAATTTCTCCGGATGGAACGGATAATTGTTCTGCTCGATGTTCTGGATGATCTTCTGCATGGTCTCGATAACGATCAGCGGGAACTCTCCTACTGAGGTTTCGCCGCTCAGCATCACCGCATCAGCACCGTCCAGCACAGAGTTGGCCACATCATTCACCTCGGCACGGGTCGGCCTTGGGGTGGTGATCATGCTTTCCAGCATCTGGGTTGCTACGATAACTGGTTTAGAAGCAGCGCGGCATTTCTGAACGATCATCTTCTGCAGCAAAGGAACTTCTTCCATCGGCATCTCTACACCCAGGTCACCACGGGCGACCATGACGCCGTCAGATTCTGCAATGATTGCATCGATATTGGCAATAGCTTCTGGCTTCTCAATTTTTGCAATGACGCGGGCAGTCTTTCCACGCTCGCGGATAATGTCTTTAAGCTCTATAATGTCTTCCGCATTGCGCACGAAGGAAAGACCGATCCATTCGACGTCATTTTGAAGGACAAATTCGAGATTGGCCTTATCTTCTTCGGTCAAAGAAGGAATCGATACTTTGGTATTGGGCAGGTTTACGCCTTTCCTTGAAGTCAGGATACCGCCATGCACTACTTCACAGATCACTTCGTCTTTCAGGTTCGTTTCAATAACGCGCATCTGCAGTTTACCGTCGTCCAGCAGGATGATCTCTCCGGGCTTTACGTCTTTAGGAAATGCCTCATAAGTAATGTAGATGCGCTCTTCGTCACCTACACATTTACTGGTGGTGATGACAGTACGGGCTCCGTTTACCAGTTGAATGCCCCCGTCCTTTACCATTCCGATCCTGATCTTAGGCCCTTGTAAGTCGGCCAGAATACCCACATTGTAATTATATTTTTCGTTCAGGTTACGGATGGTGTCCAGGACCACCTGGTGGTCTGCCTGCGACCCGTGCGAAAAATTTAACCGGCAAACATCTAAACCTGCGTTGAACATGCTGTACAATACGTCTGGTTTGGCTGATGCTGGCCCTAATGTGGCTACGATTTTGGTTCTTGAATGAAATGGTTTCATCTATGTTTTGGTTATTTTATGCTGTTATGTAAATTCAAATATAGTGTATTTCGTACACCTACAATATAAAAATTACATTATCAAATTCTGACTTGACTTTAATTTTGCCGGGCTTACCTGCGCAGCTACCTGAATATCAGGTAATTTATTTAATCCACTCAGGATATGCCCAAGGTCTTCGTCGTCGATGTACTGATAGATGATCATAAAGAAATCTGCCTTGTTCATTTCAGGCACCAAAAACCCTTCCGCATTTTTGTTGTTTACGAGATAATATTCGGTCTCATTTTGTTCCGTAAAATAATGATACTTGGAAAAGGCCAGGGCCGGCTTACCGACGTTGAAATAAACTTCATGGTCTTCTGCTTTCTCAAAATTGAGATTTAGGCTGGTATTTATCTTGTGGCAAAGGGTATAATCTTTAAGGGAGGAGGTGATCGCGATAAGGACAAAGTCGAGGTCCAGGGAAAGTTTAAGGTAGGTCTTGTTCATATATAAAACATAAATTTACTTTTATTGTTCGGAATAAAAACAGTAACATTGGTATAGAAATAAAAACATTTGAAAAGTGTTGGATTTTAATTTTCTTTGCAACGAATTATTTAACCATTAAATTATAAACATTATGTCTGATATTGCTTCAAGAGTTAAGGCGATTATCGTTGAAAAATTAGGTGTAGATGAGAGCGAAGTTACACCAGAAGCTTCTTTCACCAATGACCTGGGTGCAGATTCTTTGGATACAGTAGAACTGATCATGGAATTTGAAAAAGAATTCAACGTGGCAATTCCCGATGATCAGGCTGAGACCATTGGTACAGTTGGTCAGGCAATCGCTTACCTAGAGAAAAACGTAAAGTAAAATACGGCCTCCGTATAATCCGTATAAATGGAATTAAAAAGAGTAGTAGTTACGGGCTTAGGCGCGCTCACTCCTATTGGTAACACCATCCCCGAATTCTGGGATGGTTTACTGAACGGTGTGAGCGGAGCTGCTCCCATCCAAAGTTTTGACACGGCAAAGTTCAAAACCAAATTTGCCTGCGAAGTGAAAAACTTCAATCCCGAAGACTTCCTGGATAAAAAAGAAGCCAGGAAACTGGATCCTTTTGTTCAATATGCTCTGGTAGCCACCGATGAGGCAGTCAAAGATTCCGGTCTTGACTTTTCTCAGGTAGATACCAACCGGGTTGGCGTAATCTGGGGTGCAGGTATCGGCGGCTTGAAAACTTTTCTCGACGAGATCAGCAATTTTGCACTGGGTGACGGAACGCCCAGATACAATCCGTTCTTTATTCCGAAAATGATCGTGGACATTGCCGCTGGGCATATCTCCATTAAGTACGGGCTGCGCGGGCCTAACTTTTCAACAGTGTCAGCCTGCGCATCGTCTACCAATGCCATGATAGACGCATTCAATTATATCAGGTTGGGTACTGCTGATGTGATCATTTCAGGAGGGTCTGAAGCAATCATTAACGAAGCCGGGATCGGCGGGTTTAATGCAATGCACGCACTGTCCACAAGAAATGATGATCCTGCTACCGCTTCACGTCCGTTCGATAAGGATAGAGATGGTTTCGTTGCCGGGGAAGGCGCGGGAACAATTATCCTGGAAGAACTGGAGCATGCCAGAAGGCGTGGTGCGACCATTTACGCGGAAATTGTCGGCGGCGGCATGAGCGCGGATGCCAATCACATTACTGCACCTCACCCTCAGGGTCTGGGTGCCAGAATGGTAATGACAAATGCATTGAATGACGCTGGCCTGAAAACATCGGACATTGATTATATTAACGTTCACGGTACCTCAACTCCCCTGGGCGATATCTCTGAGACGAGAGCTATAGTAGACCTGTTTGGTGAGGATGCTTACAAACTGAATATCAGTTCGACAAAATCAATGACCGGTCACCTGCTTGGTGCAGCTGGTGCGGTAGAAGCAATCGCATCTATACTCGCTGTCAAGCATGATACAGTGCCTCCTACCATCAATCACTTTACTGATGATCCCGAGTTTGACCCAAGGCTGAACTTTACGTTCAATAAGGCGCAAAAAAGAACGATTCGCGCTGCCCAGAGCAATACTTTTGGGTTTGGTGGCCACAATGCTTCAGTAATTTTTAAGAAGTACCAGGAATAACCGTCAATGAATGCGTTTATTTAACCTATATAAACTTTATCTCTCCTCCGATAAGGATTTCATAAAGAAGTTAAATAATATTTTAGGGTTCGTACCTGGAAATACAGCGTTGTATAAGATGGCCTTCCGGCACCGTTCGGTAGCAAAAGTACTTAAAAACGGCAGTCGCAGCAGCAATGAACGCCTGGAATTTCTGGGTGATGCTGTACTCGGTGCCGTAATCGCGGAGCTTCTGTTTAAAAGCTATCCTTATAAAGAAGAAGGTTTTCTTACGGAAATGCGGTCTAAGATCGTTAACCGGGCAAACCTGAACCAACTGGCCAGAAAAATGGGCTTCGATCAGCTGATCGTTTTTGACCAAAAAGCGGTAAATATCCAGTCAAAGCACCATTCGATGCTTGGAGATGCCTTTGAAGCGCTGATCGGTGCGATCTATCTCGATAAAGGATACAACTTCACCAGGGAATTCTTGCTAAAACGTATTGTCAAGCCTTATGTTGACATACATACCCTGGAACAAACGGAAACTAATTTCAAGAGTAAGCTTATCGAATGGTGCCAGCGTCACGGTAAAGATATCTCATTTGAGCTCATACAGAACAGTGAGGGTGAAAGTGCAAAATTATTTACCATTCAGGCTTTGGTGGACGGCGAAAGCTGTGGTGTTGGCCGCGATTACAACAAGAAGAATGCAGAAAAGCTGGCGGCAGAAAAGGCCTGTGAAATCCTGTCTATTTAATTGAAGGCTGAACTTCTTTTTTTGCTGTTGTTGAATCCGTCTTCAGGCTTTCCGTATAGTGCCGGTAAGAATCCTTGATATATTTAATAGCATCGTACTGCGTCCAGTTCTTGGTCCGGTCAAAAGACGGACGATAATCGAACATGAATTTGTCCAGTGCCTGACCATCCTGCAAACCAGTGCTGCTTTTTACAATATTGTCATTAAAAAAGCCGTCGATATGTGTCTGCTCGATTTCTGTTTCAGCGTAACGACCGAAACGCCGTGCATTTTTTGGTGTCTTGCCAAAAAGCTCATAAACAGCAGTAAGTGGCTTGAAAAAGAAAGACATAACCGGGGGCTTTCCCTGGTAAAAAGAGCCGTTGCGCTTGAAATCGCGCTTGATGTCTTCCATCTCTGATTGCTTAGACTGCCCAACAATATCTACCTGTTTGAGCATTCTGTTCCTGTTGAGCAGGACGATGATGTCGACCTTATCGGTATTTACCGCTGCTGTAAAATCTGAATAGCCGCTTTTCATGATCAGCAGGGTATCGCCGATCGCTGCGCGGATCTGAAACAACCCAAGCTCGCTGCTGCTTACAGAACCTTGTGTCCGCTGGTTAATGATCTGCGCACCCGCGACCCGGCCACTGCTCTCCCTGTCCTTAATCACACCTCTGACCAGGAATTCCCGCTGTGCAAATAGCGACGATGCAGAAAACAGCATCAGAAACAGCAAAAGAACAGCTTTTGTACAACGGAGTCTCATTATTGCGTGTGTGTTTCGTGTATAAACGGCCTGGATGATCAAAATATTTTGTAAAATTAACCATTGCCATTTAATGTATTAAGTTAAAAAAAGTTAAATCGGCACGACAAAACAATAAATCATATCTTTGCGCATGATAAAATCGATGACAGGTTATGGTCTGGCCACCGCCGACCACGCGAATGTGAAGTTTTCAGTCGAGATCAAATCACTGAACAGCAAGTTCCTGGAACTGAGTTTGAAGACACCTCGGGCTTTTGCCGACAAGGAACTATTTCTGCGCAACCTGTGCAATAAGGAAATTGAGCGCGGCAAAGCCAGCGTATCGATTAATGTCGAGCGGAGTGAGGAGACCCTGAAAGGAGCCGCCATCAATGCGGCCCTGCTTGGCAAGTATTACCGGCAGCTGGAAGAGATCAACCTCAACCTGGGCGCCAATTCATCTAACCTCTTGCAGGCAGCCCTCAATTTTCCTGAAGTGATCACTTATTCGGAAGAAGAGGCCAATGAGGAGGAATGGAACATCCTGGTTACGACGTTTAACGAAGCCATGCATAATTTCAATGCGTTCAGACTGACCGAAGGCGCTGTCCTGAAGACTGAACTGGAACAAAGGGTGAATAATATCCTGAGTTTATTTGCAGAAGTGGAACTGCGCGAGCCTGACCGCATACCTAATGTCCGTGCCCGGTTGAACCAGTTCCTGGATGAAGCAGTAGGCAAGGCAAATATAGACCAGAACCGGCTGGAACAGGAACTGATCTATTACATCGACAAACTGGACATCACCGAAGAGAAAATCCGCCTGAAAAGCCATTGCGATTATTTCCTGACTACCCTGAAAAATAAGGATGCCAATGGCAAGAAACTGGGTTTCATTTCTCAGGAAATGGGCCGGGAAATCAATACGATGGGTGCCAAGGCCAATGACGCACAGATACAACAGCTCGTCGTAGGCATGAAGGAAGAACTCGAAAAGATAAAAGAACAGTTATTGAATATTTTGTAGTTTCTATAAATGAAACAAGGTAAGCTCATCATATTTTCTGCTCCTTCCGGAGCCGGCAAAACGACCATTGTTAAACACCTGCTTGGAAAATTTCCTTCCCTCAGCTTTTCCATTTCGGCGACTACGCGCGAGTTGAGGGGCCAGGAACAGCATGGCAAAGATTACTATTTCATTTCCAAGGAGGATTTTCTGCACCGTGTGGCACTCCATGAGTTTGTAGAGTTCGAGGAAGTTTACAACGGTACCTTCTACGGAACACTAAGGTCCGAGATCGAAAGAATCTGGAATGCGGGTCGGCATGTGATCTTTGACATCGATGTGGAAGGCGGGCTGCGCCTGAAAAGGAAATACGAACAGGATGCACTGGCTATATTTGTACAGCCGCCTTCCCTGGAAGTATTGAAAGAGCGCCTGAGCGGCCGGGGTACCGACAGCGCCGAAAAACTGGCCGAACGTTTTGCAAAGGCTGAAAAAGAGCTGGGCTATGCAGACAAGTTTGATGTGACCTTAAAGAATTATGATCTTGAAACGGCCTGTGCGGAGGCTGAAAAACTTGTCGGGGATTTTTTAGTCAGTTGATCTCATGGCAAAGACCGGTCTGTTCTTCGGCTCATTTAATCCGGTACATGTCGGGCACCTGGTGATTGCCGGTTATCTGTCTGCCTTTACCGATCTGGACGAAGTCTGGCTGGTGGTTTCTCCGCACAACCCCCTGAAGAATAAATCCGGACTGGCAAACAAGTATGACCGCCTGGAAATGGCGCGCCTGGCTGTCGAGGGTGTGGAGAATATTAAAGTGAGTGACATCGAATTTGCCCTGCCCCAACCTTCCTACACGGTAGATACACTGGCTCACCTGAGAGAAAAATATCCGGGGAGGGAATTTGCCCTGATCATGGGGGCGGACAACCTGGTCTCGCTGAAAAAATGGAAGAACTATGAACTGCTGCTCAGGGACTACCAGGTTTATGTATATCCTCGCCCGGGGACAGAAGTTCAGGACTGGGCCGGACACCCTGCCATCACCATTACGGACACTCCTCAAATGGACATTTCATCTACCTTTATCCGGAAGGCGGTAAAGGAAGGCAACAGTGTGCGCTTCTTTGTACCGGATAAGGTGCTGGACTTTATCGAAAGCAAGGGAATGTACCGCTGAGCAAATCCCTGGAGATACGGTACTCCGGGTTTTCACCCAACTCCCGAACTGGTTACGATTGGCGGTACAGCAGGAAAATCGCAGGCCGTTTGTGCAAATCTATATTTTCTTTTCGCCACTGGGCGACCGGCATTGTCCTGATGTATTCGCTCGCAGCGGTCAGGTCGCACGCTACACACAACAACGTGGTTGGCTGACTATTCTTCAGGATATCGTCCAGTAAATGATTGTTGCGGAAGGGCGTTTCTATGAACAGCTGAGTCTGCCTGTTCCTCTGGGACAATTGTTCCAGGTCTTTTATTTTTCTTCCCCTTTCTGCCTTATCTATAGGCAGATAGCCGTGAAAAGTAAAGCTCTGCCCACTGAACCCGGAGGCCATGAGCGCCAGCAGCAGCGCGCTCGGACCTACAAGCGGCACAACTTTGATTCCCCGTTTGTGGGCCTCGGCAACAATCTCTGCACCAGGATCGGCCACTCCGGGACAGCCAGCCTCGCTCATCAGCCCGACATCTTTGCCCAGTTGCAGTTCCCTGAAAAAAGGCACCAGCGAACTGCCTCTTTTATGTTTCCCGTAGTCATGAATAGTCAGATCCGCCTGGGGTATGCGCAAACCAGCCTGCTTTAAGAATTTTCTGGCCGTTTTTTCGTTTTCAACAATATAGGTGCTGATCTGGTTGACCGTATCACCCAGAAAGGGTGTAAAAGACCGGCTTGCCGCATCTTCGGCCAGCGGAACGGGGATCAGAAAAAGGGTTCCTGTCTGCATAGGCTGCAAATAAAAAAAATATTTATGGAATGTGGGCAAAGCCTGCATCTTTAGATCAGTAAGTTCTTTTAAAACAAACAGAGCCCGGGGAAGCAAACAGAATATAATATAGTGTACTCTATACACTTACTAAATTTTATTCTGTCATATTATTGTTAAGCATTGTAATATTTCAAAAACACATTAAACATTCAGCGCCTTTGGAACTCAAATTGATATACGAAGAACGTTAGGAAACTTAAACACACAAAAATGAAAAGCATGTTCAAATTACCGGCTATAGTTCTGGGGCTCTTGCTCCTCCTAACCGGCAGCACACAAAGGGTTTTGGCCCAGGACGAAGACATCTCGCTCCAGTCTTTTTATGACGAGCTGTCTCCTTATGGCACCTGGATCCAGGACCCACAGTATGGCTATGTCTGGCGACCAGATGTTGATCAGGGCGACTTCAGGCCATACTATACGAATGGCCGCTGGGCTATGACCGAGTATGGCAATACCTGGGTATCGAACTACGACTGGGGCTGGGCACCCTTCCACTATGGCCGGTGGGTATATAACCGGTTCGGCCAATGGGTGTGGATCCCTGATACGGTATGGGGTCCGGCCTGGGTTAGCTGGAGAAGCGGTGGTGGCTATTATGGCTGGGCGCCATTAGGCCCGGGCATGTCGGTAAACATCAACTTCAACATCCCTTCGCTCTGGTGGGTATTCATACCGAAAAGAAATATCTACTACAGTAGCTTCCCCCGCTATTATTCCCGCAGGAACCTGACGATCATCAACAACACAACGATCATCAACAATACCTACGTAAGGAACAACAGGACTTACTACAGCGGTCCGAGGGCAGACGATATCAGGCGTTATACAGGAAGGGATGTAACCGTCTACAGCGTAGACCGTACCAGCAGGCCAGGACGAAGTGGCATTAGCGGCAACCGGGTGGAGATCTATAACCCACGCCCCTCAAGGAGCAACGGTAATGTTGCTGCCGCGCCAAGAACTTCCGTAAGAGGTGAAGGCTATACCACGCCGCGCGACGGCAGGATTTCTGTCGGTGACCGTGGTAACCGCGAAAGCCAGAACGGAAGGATGGGCCGCGACCGTGGAATTGAGATACAGGAAAGCCGGCAGCAGACCCGCGACAACGCGAGGCAGAACAACGATGCAGGCAGGATAGAGCAAAACAGGTCTTTTGCAGACCGCGAAGACCGGATTGGCCGGGATGCTGGCACCGACCGCACAATCAGGCCCGAAAATAGTGAACGAAGCGAAGCCATAATCCGCGAAAGGCAGGCCGCTCCCGATAGGGCGAGTGCAGAACGCGCCAGCCGCCAGGATCAGTACAGGCAGCAGCGGCAGGAAGTACAGCAACAAAGACAGGAAGCGCCCCGTCAGGAAAGAAGGGTAGAACAACAACGCTCACAACCCCAAAGGATCGAGCAATCAAGAGGCTTCGAAAACCGTGGCAGCCAGGGCGGAGGAAGAGAAGGCAATTCCAGGTCGTCCAGAGGCGGTCGGGGATAAGCATAGTTAATCAGTCGAACCAGGAGAACCGGCCTTTACAGTGCCGGTTTTTCTTTTGTATTTTATCCCTATCTTTGCAGCCTTTAAAACAGGCGGCATGCCTAACCCTTTATGATTCACCCGGAAATAGAAAAAAGAAAAACGTTCGCCATCATCAGCCACCCCGATGCGGGAAAGACGACACTTACTGAAAAGTTCCTGCTTTTTGGCGGCGCCATCAATACTGCCGGTGCGGTAAAACGCAACAAGGCTAACCAGAGTAATACTTCCGACTTTATGGAGATTGAAAAGCAGCGCGGTATTTCCGTTGCGACCTCAGTAATGGGCTTTGAGTACAGCGGCAAACGGATCAATATTCTGGATACCCCGGGCCACAAGGATTTTGCCGAAGACACGTACCGGACCCTATCGGCGGTAGACAGTGTGATCCTGGTGGTAGACTGCGTAAAGGGAGTAGAGGAACAGACGGAGAAGCTCATGTCCGTGTGCAGGATGCGGAACACGCCGGTGATCATTTTCATCAACAAGATGGACCGCGAGGGCAAGGACGCCTTTGACCTCCTGGACGAAATCGAAAATAAGCTCAATATCAGCCTTTGCCCGCTTTCCTGGCCCATTGGTCAGGGCCATACGTTTAAAGGCGTGTATAGCATTTATAACAGGCACCTGAACCTTTTTGAACCAGACAAGACGAAGATCAGTGAGCCGGTCATCGAAGTGAGCGACCTGGACGACGCCGGACTGACCAGTTTCCTGAAACAACAGGAACTGGATACCCTGAAAGGCGACCTCGAACTGGTACATGGCGTATATGGCGAAATTGACCAGGACCTCTACAAAGAAGGACTGCTGGCGCCTGTTTTCTTTGGCAGCGCGATCAATAACTTTGGCATTAAGGAACTGCTGGACACCTTCATTACCATTGCCCCCAGCCCTAAAAGCAGGGAAGCAGAAGAACGCGAGGTTAAAGTAGACGAAAAGAACTTTTCGGGCTTTGTATTTAAGATCCATGCCAACCTCGATCCCAAGCACCGTGACCGGATCGCCTTTTTGCGCATCTGTTCCGGAAAATTTGAACGCAACAAGTTCTATTACCATACCCGTCAGGACAAGAAACTGAAGTTTTCCAACCCCATGGACTTCATGGCCAATGAAAAGAGCATTGTGGAAGAGGCCTGGCCCGGTGACGTGGTCGGCTTATATGACAGCGGGAACTTTAAGATCGGAGACACGCTGACGGAAGGCGAAAAACTGCAGTTTAAAGGCATCCCCAGTTTCTCGCCGGAGATCTTCAAGGAGCTGGAAAACCGGGACCCGCTGAAGACCAAGCAGCTGGAAAAAGGTATCCAGCAATTGACAGAAGAGGGCGTTGCCCAGCTGTTCATCATGCAGCCTGGTAACCGTAAAGTTGTCGGTGCCGTTGGCGAACTCCAGTTTGAAGTCATTGCCTTCCGGCTGGAACATGAATATGGCGCGAAAGCCGCTTTCCGGATGTTGTCTTACACCCGGTCATCCTGGGTCACCTCAACCGATAAAAAGAAATTGGAAGAATTCCTGAAACGCAAGCAGCAGCACATTGGCCACGATAAGGATGGCAACCCGGTATTCCTTTCAGACAATGAGTTCATGATCAACATGACCATGCGCGATTACCCGGATATCGAGTTCCACAAAACCTCAGAATTTAAGTCTTAGGCCAAAAGGCGCTGTACGGCATTCTGCACCTTTTCAAACCCAAACTGCGACAGCACCTGCGTCATCAGCGCTTCAATAGATTCGTTGCATAAGTTGCCGATGCTGCCTTCATGGGTATGGTTCACATGCGTTTCCGGCTGGAAAGTGCCCTTATCGATCATGGCGCCCACTTCCTTATACGCTTCGCGGAACGGCGTGCCCTTCAATACCAAGTCGTTCACCACCTCCACACTGAAGAGGTAGTCGTATTTATGGTCTTTTAGTATGTCTTCTTTAATGGAAATGTGCTGCAACATGAAAACGGTCATTTCCAGGCATTCGTTCAACGAAGTGATCGCCGGAAAAAGATTTTCCTTCAGCAACTGCAGATCGCGGTGGTAACCGGAAGGCAGGTTTACTGTCATCATGGCGATCTCATTGGGCAGTGCCTGTATTTTATTGCAGCGCGAGCGGATCAGTTCAAAGACATCAGGATTCTTCTTGTGTGGCATGATGCTCGAACCCGTGGTCAGCTCGTCCGGAAAGCTGATAAAGCCAAAGTTCTGGTTGATGAACAAACACACATCCATCGCCATTTTAGCGAGCGTAGCTGCCACAGATGACATCGCCTGCGCAAGGATACGTTCCGTCTTGCCCCTGCCCATCTGTGCATATACCACATTAAAATTGAGGTTTTCAAAGCCAAGCAGCTGTGTCGTCAGGGTGCGGTTCAGCGGAAACGAGGAACCATAACCCGCAGCAGAGCCCAGCGGGTTTTTATTGCAGACCTTCCAGGCCGCCAGCATCAGCTCCATGTCGTCCACCAGGCTTTCCGCATAAGCGCCAAACCAGAGCCCGAATGAGGAAGGCATCGCAATCTGCAGGTGGGTGTAACCTGGCAGCAGTTTGTCTTTATGAGTATTGCTCAGTTCGATCAGTTTGCCAAACAAGACAGAAGTATGGCCAACCACCTCCTCAATGCAGTGCCTGAAATACAGTTTCAGGTCTACCAGCACCTGGTCGTTGCGCGAGCGGCCACTGTGGATCTTCTTGCCCGCGTCTCCGATACGCTGTGTCAGCAACCATTCCACCTGGGAGTGCACGTCTTCCACGCTGTCTTCAATCACGAAATCACCTGATGCAATTTCAGCATAGATCTGTTTCAGTTCCTTTTGCACAGCTGTGAGGTCATCAGCAGTCATCAGGCCGATACTTTCCAGCATCTGCACGTGCGCGAGCGAGCCGAGCACGTCAAATGCCGCCATCTGCAGGTCCAGTTCACGGTCCCTGCCTACAGTAAAAGTTTCAATGTCCTTGTTAACGATGGTATTCTTCTGCCAGATCTTCATGCTGCAAAAATAAAATAAATGGTTATATCTCTAAGATCATCGGATGATCACTTAAAGTGAGTGTTACCGCGTTAGAGTCTCTGACCGTGGTCACCGGAGAAATACTGATGGTCGGGTCAAAGACCTTTATTTCCGGCTGCCCACTGCCAAAAAGAATCTTTACTTCATCTGAACCTGCGACCCTTTCTGACCAGACTACAAGGGCAAACCTGCCACTGGCTTTCTGCAGCAGCAAGTGATGGGCAGTTTCAGGAAGATTGCTGATCACGTAATCCAGTTTTTCCGGTTTCTTTTCCGCTCCGCTGTTGTCCTCCGATAAAATCGTCGTCAGATTGTGCAGATATACCGCCGCCTTTCTGGGGCTGTAATCGGGCTTATAAAATCCGAAGGTCTGGTTGCCTGCCTCGTCAGAACGGTCACGGAGCAGGTAGAGCGCAGTATAGCTCCAGCCCCTTGCAAATTGCGCAAGGTATAGGTTAAGGAACATGCAGGCCTGCTTCTCTTCCGTCAGCGGACCACCAATCGTCGCACCCGTCTCGGTTGTTACTTTAGGCAGCTTGCTCAGGGCATTTTCATCGTAGCCCTTAAACTTTGTCCTCCAGGTCAGGCCATAGTTGCCATACAGGCCGTCCACCTTGCACAGCCGGCCCGGATCGGCAGCATTCCAGGTCTGGTTGTCATAAAGGCCCGGATGTGAGGGATGCATAAAGTAGTTATGGCAGTTCGCATAATCTGCATATCTGGTGCCATCCGGCATGACTGCTCCGGCACCCTTCGGTATCTCCAGGAACTGGAGTCCTGTATTGTCTGTCTGCGCGCCGTTCTCACTGATGCTCCATACCGGGTAACGCTTCAGCAAAGCATCTGCCTTTACCTCAGTATAAAGGTCGCGCTGTAGTTCTGCCACCGGCATCCAGGAATGCTCCTTTCCACCCTCCTTATCTTTATACCTGATGCCCCAGTTGTTGGGTTCGTTCAGTCCCTCAAAGGCAAGCAGTGCCCCCGCAGCAGCGAGTTCGCGTCCACCGTCCAATAAACGATCAAGGTCTGTGCCTCCGCTGAGCAGCCCATAGCTGAATTTCACTCCGGATTGCCTGTTCAGTTCGATCAGGTCGGCCAGGGGAATATTGCCTTCATAACCAGTCCTGATCCATCTGATACCAAGGTACCTGCAAATCTCTGCGGTTTTTTTCAGCGATTCTCCACGCGTGGAGACTGCAGAATTGACGCCGATGCTGTTCAGGAAATCCGCCACGCTCCGTGCGGTTACCGGTTCACCGGCAGGCGATGCAGGGCTTGCCGCATCCAGGGCGATAACGGCCAGCATCCCGGCAACTGCAATTGCCAGAGGTTTCAGGAAGGATTTCAAGACATTTTTCATCATCGGTTATTTTAAAATCACCGGCTCAAGCATCTTGATATAAAGTTCAATGCCCTCGCTGACCTCGTCCACATAGATAAACTCGTCCGCCATGTGTGACCGGCCGGAGTCACCCGGGCCTACCTTTACTGAGGGAATGCTCAGCAAAGCCTGATCGGATGTCGTCGGTGAACCGTAGGTAGTCCGTCCGAGCGCTATGCCCGCCTGCACCAGGGGATGGTTCTTATCGATAGAAGACGGCTTTAACCGGATAGACCTTGGCCTCACCTCACAATCCACATTGGTTCTGATGATTTTCAGCACCTCTTCGTTCGTGTAAGCGTCCGTAACCCGGACATCAACCGTAAACGTGCAAGTTGCCGGCACCACATTGTGCTGGGATCCGGCGTTGATGATCGTCACGGTCATCTTTAGCGGCCCGAACACCTCCGAAACCTTGGAAAACTGGTAATTCCGAAACCACTCAATATCTTTCAGGGCCTTATAGATCGCATTTTCGCCTTCCTCCCGTGCCGCATGTCCGGCCTTTCCGGTAACCGTGCAGTCCAGGACCAGCAGTCCCCGTTCGGCAATCGCCAGGTTCATCTGCGTAGGCTCACCTACGATTGCAAACTCCAGTTCGCCAAGATCGGGCAATACCAGTTCAAGTCCATTGTTCCCGGATATCTCCTCTTCGGCGGTAGTCGCCAGGCAGATGTTATAGTTCAGGTCTTCCCGCTCATAAAAATACAGGAAGGTACCGACCAGCGCCACCAGGCAGCCGCCGGCATCATTGCTGCCCAAGCCATACAATCTGCCGTCTTCAACTGCCGCATCATAAGGGTCGCGCGTATATCCTGAATTGGGCTTCACCGTATCGTGGTGGGAGTTCAGCAGCAAAGTCGGCTTTGCCGCATCAAAATGTTTATTGTAAGCCCATATATTGTTCAGCTTACGGTAAGTCTTAATCCCTCGCTGCTGCAAAAACTGTTCGATCGCATCGGCAGTCTTGTCTTCCTCTTTACTGAAGGACTGGATCCGGATCAGTTGTTTTAGTAATTCAAAGCTATCTTTTTGCAGTTTTTCTATCATAAGTTATGTTTAATTCCCTACTCCTTTCTTGTACACTATTCCTTAGTGTATAAGGCACCGGCTTTCACTGCCGAGAGCTTGATGCCCTTAATGAGCGAGCTGCTGAAGCCATTGTGTTCCATTTCGTTCAGGCCGGCAATGGTACAACCCTTAGGTGAAGTCACCTTGTCGATCTCCTGTTCCGGATGTGAAGCCATCTGCAGCAGCAGGTCGGCAGCTCCCTTAGCCGTCTGAACCGCCATTTTAAGCGCCTCATCTGCATGAAAGCCGATCTCTACCCCCCCTTGTGAAGCCGCCCTGATGGCCCTCAGGAAAAATGCGATCCCGCAGGCACAAAGCGCTGTGGCCGAAGTCATCAGGTCTTCATTGATCGTCACCACCGAACCCACGGTCTCAAACATGCGCACGACTTCCGCAACATTCTCCTTTGAGGCATTATCAGACGCCACGCAGGTCATCGACTGCCCGATGGCGATCGCTGTATTGGGCATCGCCCGCACAACCTGAACATTTTCTCCGAGCTTACTGCGGATGTCGGCACAGCTCACCCCGGAAGCCACAGAAATAAATACCTGTTTACCGTTACCGGTATCCACAGCAGGCCTGATCTGGTCCAGTAAGCCGTTCAATTGCTGGGGCAACACGGCCAGCACAACGATATCTGCCTGCGCAGTTACGGCCGCGTTATCTGTGCCGGTCGCATAACCCTGTTCCGCAAGCGCGGCCAGGCCATGACTGCTCCTACGGGTCAGGCTAATCTGCGCCGGCTGGGCATATCCCGCTTTCACCAGCCCTTTTGCCAGTGAGACACCTATATTTCCGCTTCCCAATATGGCAATACTGCCTTTAAACTGCTCCATATGATTCAATTTACCGGTTTATCTGATCAACCGGGTACCAAAATTCCGTTCTTCTATTTGCGGTAATTCATCCGCCTTGCCAATATACACATCAATTACGCCATTCCTGATGGCTTCGAATGCATTGTGCAGTTTAGGGATCATTCCGCCGGACACCACGCCTTCCGCCTTAAGCCCTTCAAATTCCTCCATCCTGATCAGCGGTACGAGTGAACCGTCATCTTCGAGGTCGCGCATTACACCCCTTTTCTCAAAGCAGTACACCAGAGAAGTTTCATACAAACCCGACATAGCCACGGCCACGGCCGAAGCGATCGTGTCCGCGTTCGTGTTCAGCAGCTGCGAATCCCCGTCATGTGTAATCGCGCAAAGCACAGGCACCAGTCCGGCCGTCAACAGGCTGTCCAGCGTATCCGCAGCAACCGAGTGCGCATCCAGGTCACCCACATAGCCATAATCAATTTCCCGGACCGGGCGCTTTACCGCTTTGATGATATTGCCGTCTGCACCAGTAAGACCTATCGCGTTGCAGCCCTTTGCCTGCAGCTGTGCCACCATATTTTTATTGATCAGCCCTGCGTAGACCATCGTCACCACGCGCAGCGTCTCAATGTCCGTGATCCTGCGGCCTTCTACCATCTTCGCCTCAATGCCCAGTGAAGTGCCCAGTTCCGTGGCAATCTTCCCGCCACCATGGATCAGGATCTTGTCGCCCGCCAGGGCCGTAAAATCCAGCAGAAACTGGTGCAGTTTCTCGGAGCTGTCGATGACATTGCCACCGATCTTGATCACATTTAATCTTTTCATGTTTTCAGGTTAATCAGAGACCGTTAACTATTGAAGTCCCTCCAGCATTTGCTTCAGTACAGCCTGGGCCGCCCAAAGCCGGTTGCCCGCCTCATGGATCACGATCGAATTCGGGCCGTCCAGGATCTCGGAAGACAGCTCCAGGTCACGGCGCACCGGCAGACAATGCATCACCTTCGCGTCATTGGTCACCTTCAGCTTGTCGTTGTTCAGCATCCAGCCTTCGGGGTAAGTCAGCACCTTACCATACTCCTTATAGCTCGACCAGTTTTTTACGTAGATGTAATCTGCATTTATGAGGGCCTCGTCTAAACTGTAAGTGATCTCCGCTCCCGGAGTAAAATCTTCCGATAGCTCATATCCCTTAGGCTGGGCAATGGTAAAGTCAATCATGCCGTCCTGCTGCGCCTTGCACATCCACTCGGCAAAGGAATTAGGTACCGCCTGCGGCAAAGCCTTGATATGCGGCGCCCAGGCAAGGACCACCTTCGGCCTGCGGTCGTCTTTCCAGGTTTCCTTAATGGTAACCAGGTCGGCCAGGCTCTGCAGGGGATGCCGTGTAGCACTTTCTAGGCTCACCACTGGCACCTGGCAATATTTCATAAACTTATTGAAGAAGTCTTCACTGTAATCCTCCTCCCGGTTCACGAGTTTCGGGAAAGAGCGCAGGCCAAGAATGTCACAGTACTGCCCCATCACTGCGGCAGCCTCCCGGATGTGTTCCACGGTCGTCCCGTTCATGACCACTCCGTCCTGTGTTTCCAGTGCCCAGCCCTCTTTGTCCATGTTCATCACCATCACCGTCATGCCCAGGTTCAGCGCAGCCTTCTGCGTGCTCAGCCGGGTACGCAGGCTCGGGTTCAGAAATACCAGTCCCAGGGTTTTATTTTCGCCAAGGTGTTTAAAAGCATAAGGGTTCTCTTTCAGTGCCAGCGCATCTTTCAGCAGCTGACTGATATCTTGCACATCATGTACGGAGGTAAATTGGTTCATCCTTTTAATGCGGTTTTAAATTCATTCAAAAAGTATTCTGCCTGGGCCTTGCTCAGGTTCAGGGCAGGCAGTAATCGGATCACATTCGGTTTCGCCTCCCCTGTAAAGATCCCGTGTTTAAACAGCAGGTCCTTTTTTACGTTCGGCAGCGTTTCAGGAAGCACGATGCCGATCATCAGCCCGCGGCCGCGGACCTCCTGGATGGCTTCAATTTTCTTCAGTTCTTCAATTAGGTAAGTTCCTGTCTCCAACGCGTTTTGCATCAGCCCGTCCTGCTCCATCACTTCCAGCACGGCCAGCGCCGCTGCACAGGCCAGGTGGTTTCCGCCAAAGGTGGTACCCAGCATACCATGCCAGGGTTCGAATTTCGGCGCAATAGAAATACCCGCCACCGGGAAACCATTACCCATACCCTTGGCCATGGTGTAAATGTCGGCCTCAACGCCCGCATAATCATGCGAATAGAAAAGCCCGGTCCTGCCATAGCCGCATTGCACACTGTCGGCAATGTATACCACACCGTACTGGTCACAAAGCGAGCGGATCGTTTTCAAAAAGTCTGCCGAAGCTTCTTTAATACCGCCGACACCCTGGATGCCCTCAATAATCACCGAAGATATCTCGTGGCCATAGTCTGAGAAGGCGTCCTCCAGCGCCTGCACATCGTTGTGCGGCAGGAAGATCACGTTTTCAGTTTCATTCACCGGCGCAATGATCTTCGGGTTGTCCGTTGCCGAAACCGCCAGCGAAGTCCTGCCGTGGAAGGCGCCTTTAAACGCGATCACTTTCTTCCTGTTGTTGTAAAATGAGGCGAGTTTCAGTGCGTTCTCATTGGCCTCGGCCCCGGAATTGCACAGAAACAACTGATAGTCTGTCTTACCGGACACCTGGCCCAGCTTCTCCGCAAGCTGCTGTTGCAGCGGGATGAGCACAGAATTGCTGTAAAAACCCACCTTGTTCAGCTGTTCCGTCAGTCGCTGTACATAATGCGGATGAGTGTGCCCGATAGATATTACCGCATGGCCGCCATAAAGGTCAAGGTACTCCTGGCCTTCAGCATCCCAGACGTGACTGCCCGAAGCCCTGGTGATTTCTATATTGTTGAGTGGATAAACGTCAAATAAGTTCATGGTTTTAAAGTTTTGTGATTAACAGGTTATTGAATCGTCTGGTTAGCGTCATCTCGAACGTAGAGAGAGATCTCTTGTTTAAGCATGTTCAAGGGCTCTCTCTATGACGGATTAACGTCTGAAGACGCCTAAGGCAACGGCAATTTAAAACGCCGTTGCCTTGAGCCGTAAGCCTTCGCTTTCAGGCAAACCGAACATGAGGTTCATGTTCTGCACAGCCTGTCCGCTGGCTCCTTTCAACAAATTGTCAATGATACTGACGATAAATAGCTTACTGCCATGCTTCTCCACATGCACGAGTGCCTTATTGGTATTCACCACCTGTTTCAGGTCGATATTTTTCCTGCTCACGTGTGTAAACACCTGGTCAGCATAGTAGTCTTCATAAATGCGCTGGGCATCTTCAGCACTCAGGTCGCATTCCACATACATGGCCGCAAGGATACCCCTGGTAAAATCACCGCGCTGCGGAATAAAGCTGATCTCCTGGTCAAAACCCGGGTCCAGCTGCAGCAGGCTTTCGCCGATTTCGTTCAGATGCTGGTGTCCGAAGGCCTTATATACCGAAAGGTTATTATTCCTCCAGCTGAAATGTGAAGTCGCTGAAAGGCTCTGCCCTGCACCTGTAGAACCCGTAGTCGCATTGATGTGCACCTCCGAATTCAGCAGGCCTTTAGCCGCCAGCGGCAATAACCCTACCTGGATACAAGTCGCGAAACAGCCAGGGTTGGCAATAAACGAGGCCTGCGTAATCTTTTGTCTGTTCAGCTCTGGCAATCCGTATATCCATTGATCCCCTGCATTTGCTTTCAGCCTGAAATCCTGGCTCAGGTCAACAATCCTGATACCGGCAGCAACCGGGTTTGCCTCAAGAAACTTCCTGGCATCCCCGTGCCCCACGCAAAGAAAAAGCACATCGATTTCTTGGGAAAGCTCAGAAGTAAACCGCAGATCCGTATCGCCCAGCAGATCGGTATGTACATCTGATACCAGGTTCCCCGCATTGCTGTTGCTGTGCGCAAACGCGATCTCAACAGATGGATGGTTCACCAGCAAACGGAGCATCTCGCCCCCGGTATAACCTGCGCCACCTATAATGCCTGCCTTAATTTTCATGATCATTCACTTTATGCCAGATCATTACCTGGTTGCCAAAAATCTTTGAAAACCCTTTCACGTCTTCTCCTGTCCAGGCATTGTTCATTTCTCCATAGCTGCCGAACTTGCTGCTCATGAGGTCATGCGCAGATTCGATGCCGATCACCTGGAAACGGTGCGGCAGCAGTTCTACAAAGACCTTTCCGCTCACCACCTTTTGCGTATCTGAAAGGAAGGCCTCAATATTGCGCATCACCGGATCGTGGAACTGGCCCTCATGCAGCCAGTTGCCATAGAAAGAAGACAATTGCTCCTTCCAGGAAAGCTGCCACTTGGTCAGCGTATGCTTCTCCAAAGTATGGTGCGCCTTAATGATCACCACAGGTGCCGCTGCCTCAAAGCCTACGCGGCCTTTAATCCCGATAATGGTATCTCCTACATGGATGTCCCTGCCGATCCCGTAGGGCTGTGCAATCGCCTGCAGTTGCTGGATCGCCTTTACCGGACCCAGCTGCTCGCCGTCCAGGGCCACCAGCTCGCCTTTTTCAAAGGTCAGTTCAATCCTGCGCGCAGCAGTTTCGGTCACCTGTGTCGGCCATGCCTCCTCAGGCAGGGTATCGTGCGAAGTCAGGGTTTCCTTTCCGCCTACCGATGTACCCCAAAGACCTTTATTGATAGAATATTTTGCCTTTTCCGCGTTATAATTTACCCCATGTTCCGCCAGGTACTCGATCTCCGCTTCACGTGAGAGCTTCAGGTCTCTGATCGGTGTAATGATCTCTACCTCCGGGATCAGGATATTGAAGATCATGTCAAAACGTACCTGGTCATTACCGGCGCCGGTACTGCCATGGGCTACATAATCTGCTCCGATCTTTTTTACATAATTGGCAATCGCAGTCGCCTGGCTCACGCGCTCGGCGCTTACCGAGAGCGGGTAGGTCGCATTCTTCAGCACATTGCCGAAGACCAGGTATTTAATACAGCTGTCATAGTAGTTGACGGTTTCGTCCACCACCGCATGAGAAGCTACACCCAGGGCATAGGCACGTTTTTCGATCTCCTGCAGTTCCGCCCCGGAAAAACCGCCCGTATTGACGATCACCGAATGCACTTCCAGCCCGCGGTCCTGGGCCAGGTAAATACAGCAGAACGAGGTATCCAGACCTCCGCTAAATGCTAAAACAACTTTCTTCTTCATGATAACAGCTATTTAAATAAAAGGGTAAACATTAACAGCAGGGACTTCAAACCCTTATCCTTCGGTTTTGATTTGATCACCAGCTTAGATTTGATCCGCATGAAACGCTCATAAAGTGACGGATTCCTGTGCAGTTCCTCCGCGAATTTTTTTGCCGCATCGTGCTTTTGTTCCTTCGGATCATACAACATCGCCGTGCACATGCAGTTCTTGCGCTCTTTCATCTTCAGGATCTCGTAATTCACGCAGCTCTGGCAGCCTGCCCAGAATTCCTCATCCTGGGTCAGCTCCGAATAGGTCACTGGTTCATAACCCAGGTCCGAGTTGATCTTCATCACCGCAAGCCCGGTGGTCAGCCCAAAGATCTTCGCCTTAGGGTACAGCTTCCTGGACAGTTCAAATATTTTGTGCTTGATGGCATTTGCCAGACCAGCCTTTCTAAACTTAGGACTCACGATCAGTCCCGAGTTGGCCACGAACTGACCGTGGCTCCAGGTCTCAATATAACAAAACCCGGCCCAGGTTCCATCCTTGTGGAAAGCGATCACTGCCTTCCCCTCGTTCATCTTTCCGGCCACATATTCCGGGGAACGCTTCGCGATACCCGTGCCGCGCGCCTTCGCAGATTCCGCCATTTCTTCGCAGATCTCTTCAGCGAAGACACGATGTTCAGGCAGTGCGACCTGCACTATAAAATCGTTGATATTCATTTAAAATGATAACGAAAAATATACATGTTCTGATTAATTGTTTTTAAAGAGGCAATCCTCTGAGGAAGTGCACCGGGTTTACAAAAGTGCTACTCAAATACGCGGTGAGTACCGCCGGAGCGTGGTCACAAAAAATATGGGTCGCAAACGTTCAGTAAACTGATTCCCGGAAGCAGTATTCTTCGCTTCGGCAACGGACAGTTTATGGTTGTTGTACATCTTCATTTTCTTGTTTGCAATGCGTATTTAAATTAGTTGAGGCGCAAAGGTTTAAATAAATATTGAGTTGTGCAAAACGTTTTTGCTTTTTTTACATAAGTTTACACCACACACACACATTTGAACTGCCCGCAATGAGACCCTTGCTCCTCTCTTTGTTCTCGTTTTTTTATACCCTGCAGCTCCATGCTCAGGACCTTCCCGCGACACGTGCCGTCGCCGGAAAGCTCAGCTCGGAAACCTTCTGGGGGCGCGGCTATGTCCGGCAAGGCATGGAAAAGGCCGCCATCTACCTCAGTGCAGAATTTCGAAACTGCGGCCTGCAGCCACTCGACGGCAATGATTTCACACAGGAATTCGGCTTCCCGGTCAATACTTTCCCAGGCGCCATGCATGTCCGCATAGATAACAAAACACTCGTTCCGGGGAAAGACTTCATCGTATTTCCGGCATCCGCCAGTCTGAAGGCGGAAAGTCCCCTGGGTGCACCGGACAGTACAGGCAACGTATATGCTATTCAGGCGCACCGGCTTATGGTCAGCCTCCGAGATAAGCTCACCTGGGCCGTATCCAGGGAACAGACCAATTATACCGGGCTGGAAATCCTGAAAACCGCTATGCCGCAGCAACCCGCTACGATAGAACTGGATATCGAAAGCCGGCTTATCGCCGATTTCCGGGCGGCCAATATCTGCGGTATCGTCAAAGGCACTTCTCGCCCTGATTCCCTGCTGCTTTTTACCGCACATTATGACCATCTCGGCGGTATGGGCAAAGACACCTATTTTCCCGGAGCCAACGATAATGCAAGCGGTACCGCCATGCTGCTCGACCTGGCCAGGTTTTATGCCCGTAACCCGCAGCGTTACAGCGTGGGCTTCATCTGCTTTGCCGCGGAAGAAGCCGGCCTGCTCGGCTCCCGGTATTATACCGAGAATCCCATTTTCCCGCTTTCAAAGGTCCGCTTTCTCATCAACCTGGATATGGTCGGCACCGGAGAAAAAGGAATCGCTGTCGTCAATGCTACCCTGCACCCCAGGGAGTTTGCCATCCTGCAGCAGCTCAATGACCAAAACAATTACCTGCCCGAGATCCGTCAGCGTGGCAAATCGGCCAACAGCGACCATTACTTTTTCAGTGAAAAGGGTGTGCCTGCATTCTTTATCTATACCCAGGGCGGGCCCGAGGCTTATCACGACATCAACGATCGCCCTGCAAATCTGACCTTTACCGTATACGAAAACCTGTTCAGGCTCTTCACCGGTTTCTATCGCCAGTTGATGAATTAGGATTAATAAACCAAATTGCCTTAATTTCGTTCTGTAATAAAAAATCTTTACTATGTTCGATAAACTCATGGCAGCCCAGCAAAAGGCTGATGAAATTAAAAAAAGGCTCGACACCATTTCCGTTTACGGCGAAGTGGAAGGCGGCAAGATCCGTGTCACGGCCACCGCCAATAAAACCATCACTTCAATCGATATCGAGGACAGCTTCCACCAGTCGGCAGAACGTGAAGAACTGGAAGAATTGTTGCTCACCGCAGTCAATAAGGCCCTCACCCAGGCGGAACAAGTCAGTGCGGCAGAAATGCAGAACATGACCAAAGACATGCTTGGCGGCCTGGGCAGCCTCGGCAACCTGTTCGGACAATAAAGCAAGCCTTTTGTTAAAGAACCCAGCTATGAAATTCACTTACTACGGCCATTCCTGTTTCCAGATCGAGGCAGATGGCAAAAAGTTTCTTTTTGATCCTTTCATTTCCCACAACCCCCTGGCGAAACACATAGATATCGACCGAATCGAAGCTGACTATATCCTCGTCAGCCATGGCCACAGCGACCACGTAGCCGATCTGTCCAGTATTGCCAAACGCACAGGAGCACAAGTTATCGCCATGGTAGAGACCGCCATCTGGATAAAAAAACAGGGCATTGAAAAGGTAACTGACATCAATTTCGGAAAATCTACGTTCGATTTCGGTACCCTGCGTACAGTATGGGCCGTACACAGCAGCAGCAATCCTGATGAAAGTTACGGCGGCAACCCGGCAGGCTTCGTTTTGCAACTGGAAGGTAAAAGCATTTATTATGCCGGCGACACGGCACTGACCCTGGAAATGAAACTCCTGGCCGATCTCTACAAGCTTGATTTTGCTATTTTACCCATTGGCGGACACTATACCATGGATGCCGATGATGCACTGATCGCCACCAAATACCTGGAATGCGACAAGGTGATCGGAGTGCATTACAATGCCTTTCCACCGATCAGCATTGACACCACAGAAGCGGTCAAGAAATTTCAGCGTGAAAACAAAACATTATTACTCCCTGATATCGGTGAAACTATAGAATTGTAAGCTGAGCTGGAGGCACATCAATGCGCCTCCAGCCAGTTTGTGCCCTGTCCGATCTCGACGACGATCGGCACAGCCGTGGCGATCGCCGATTTCATCCGCTCCGAGATGATCGACTTCATTTCCTCTGCCTCGGTCTTCAGTACATCGAATACTAATTCGTCATGTACCTGCATGGTCATTTTCGATTTCAACTCCCTTGTCTTCATGTCCTTATGGATATTGATCATTGCTACCTTGATCATATCCGCTGCGGAACCCTGTATCGGTGCATTGATCGCATTTCGTTCGGCATAGCCTCTTACCGTCTGATTAGCCGAGTTGATATCGCGCAGGTATCGCCTTCTGCCCAGAATGGTCTCTACAAAACCGTTCTCCCGGGCAAAGTTCATGGTATCCGACATATATTTCTTAATCCCCGGATACTGTGAAAAGTACTGCTCAATGATCTCCGCCGCTTCCTTTCTAGGAATACCCAGGTTCTGTGCCAATCCGAAAGCTGACTGCCCGTAAATGATCCCAAAGTTGACCGCCTTGGCATTTCGGCGCTGGGTCGCATCCACCTGGTCAATCGCCACACCATACACCCGTGCCGCCGTCGCCGTATGGATATCGATCCCCCTGGCAAAGGCATCCAGCATATTTTCTTCCTTGCTGATGTCCGCAATGATCCGCAGTTCGATCTGCGAATAATCCGCAGACAGCAGGATATGGTCCTCATCCCGGGCAATAAAAGCTTTACGCACTTCACGCCCTCGGTCTGTCTTGATCGGTATGTTCTGCAGGTTCGGGTTATTGGAACTCAGACGTCCCGTAGCCGCTACTGCCTGGTTATAGCTCGTATGTACCCGGCCGGTCCTGGGGTTCACCATAAGCGGCAAAGCATCCACATAGGTAGATTTCAGCTTCTGCAACTGACGGAAATCCAAAATATCTTTCACAATATCACTCTTGGATGCCAAAGCAAGCAGCACATCCTCGCCGGTCTGGTACTGCCCTGTTTTGGTCTTTTTAGCCTTAGGGTCGAGGCAAAGCTTTTCAAACAGCACCTCCCCCAGTTGCTTTGGAGAGGCTATATTGAACTTCACCCCGCATTTATCATAAACACTTTGTTCAAATTTGCGGATGTCCTGTTCCAGCTCACGCGAATAATTCACCAGTGTATCTATATCCAGTCTCACCCCTTCCCGTTCCATATCCGACAGCACATAGATCAGTGGGTTCTCCACTTCCATGGCCAGCCTCTCTGCATTCAGCTCCTTCAGTACCGGTCTGAAAACATTTGCCAGCTGCAAGGTCACATCCGCATCTTCTGCGGCATAATCGACCACCTCCTCTACCGGAACGTCCCGCATGGTAACCTGCGCCTTGCCCTTCGGTCCGATCAGTTTCGTGATCGAGATCGGCGAATAGTTCAGGTAATTTTCAGACAACACATCCATATTGTGCCGGGTATCCGGATCGATGAGGTAATGCGCCAGCATCGTATCAAACAACCTGCCCTTCACCGCTATGCCGTACCAGCTCAGCACCAGCATATCATATTTAATGTTCTGCCCGATTTTCTCGATACCCTCCGACTCATATACCGGCTTAAACTCGTCTACGATCGCCCGGGCTTTTTCCGGATCAGCAGGGACGGGTATATAATAGCCCTCTCCGGGCTTCACACTGAACGAAAGCCCCACCAGGTCTGCCTGGTTGGCATCCGTTCCCGTCGTTTCCGTATCAAAGGAAATACTCGGTTCTCTGAGCAGCATCGCAATCAGTTCCGCACGCTGTTCAGGCGTATCCACCAGTCTGTACAAATGCTCCGTATTCTCAATCGTTCTGGCCTCCGAGGGCTCGAACATCTCTGGTGTAGTCACAAAAACCTTTGACGTCTTCGGGACCTCCACCGGCTGTCCGAACAGATCGGTCTGCATACCGATGCCTGCCTTGGCATCGTTGACATTGAAGCTCTCCCCAAATACCCGCTTGCCGATCGTTCTGAATTCCAGCTCTGCGAACAGGGGCTCCAATAGTTCCCTGCTGGGTTCCTCCAGTTCCAGCCCTTTTTCATCAAACTCCACAGGCACGTCCAGCAGGATCGTGGCCAGCTTCTTAGAGATCAGGCCTTGCTGTGCATACATCTCCACGTTCTCTCTTTGTTTACCCTTCAGCTGGTGCGCGTTCGCAATGATCTCCTCCATAGAGCCATATTGCTTAATGAGCGCCTTTGCCGTCTTCTCCCCGATACCGGGAATGCCGGGAATGTTGTCTACCGCGTCGCCCCAGAGCCCCAGGATGTCGATGACCTGCTCTACCCTTTCGATCTCCCACTTGGCCAGCACTTCCTTTACACCCAGCACCTCCATGTCGTTGCCCATCCTGGCCGGCTTATAAATAAAGATATTTTCTGATACCAGCTGCGCAAAATCCTTGTCCGGCGTCATACAATACACCTGAAAGCCTCTGCGCTCTCCCTCCTTGGCCAGCGTCCCGATGATGTCATCCGCCTCATAACCGTCTTTGGTGATGACCGGGATATTGAACCCTTCGATCATCCGGCAGACATAAGGCAAGGCAGTCGCCAGATCTTCAGGCATAGCTTCCCTGTGGGCTTTATAACCCACAAATTCCGTATGCCGTTCTGTGGGTGCATCTGTATCGAATACCACCGCGATATGGCTCGGCTGCTCCTTTTTCAGCACCTCCAGCAGCGTATTGGCAAAGCCCATAACTGCAGAAGTATTAATGCCGGTAGAAGTAAACCTTGGTGCTTTGCTCATCGCAAAATGTGCCCGGTAAATGAGCGCCATACCATCAAGTAGAAAGAGTTTTTTCATAGCTAACAAAGTAACAAAAAAAATCCTTGAAAAATTTCCGTAGTCAAATAACTACACATATATTTGTAGTCAAATAACTACGCAATGAATTTACGAAGAGATGTATTCCAGGCCATTGCCGATCCCACACGCCGGGCAATCTTAATGCTGGTCGCCACGCAGTCCATGACAGCGGGTACCATTGCTGCAAATTTTGACACTGCAAGGCCGACTGTTTCCAAACACCTGCAGATCCTGACCGAGTGCGAACTGCTGGAACCTCAGCAAAACGGAAGGGAAATTCACTACCACATTAATGCCTCAAAAATGAAAGAGATCGCCGACTTTATCGAACCCTTCCGCAGGATGTGGGACGAACGCTTCAACAAACTGGAAACCCTGATGAAAAACTATAAAACGAGCTAAAATGGAACAGAAAACAAAAATACACGCCGAAGCAGGAAAACAAGAACTGGTCATCACCCGTGAATTTGATCTGCCCCTCGAACTGCTCTTCAAAGCATATGAGGATCCCGAACTTATTGCACAATGGATGAGTACCAAAGTACTGGAACTGGAAAACAGAAAACATGGAAGCTGGCGCTTCGAAACCTCTTACAATAACCAGGTCGTATTCAGTGCCACCGGTGTATACCTAGAGTTTATACCCAATCGAAAGATCACCCGGACCTTTGAGATGGAAAACAGTCCATTTCCGGTACAACTGGAATTTCTCGAGTTTGAAAGTACGTCAGCCGACACCAGCAAACTGACCATGCACATCATTTTCAAATCCGTAGCCTTCCGTGATCAGTTGCTGCAGATGCCATTTGCACAAGGGCTCAATATGGCGCACAACCGCTTACAGGAAACTGCAATCCAAATCAGAAACAATGAACAGGCATAACCCAATCGTAGACCGCTTTCTGGAAAGAACAACCAAATGGAGGGCCGAAATGACCCTGCTCCGGGAAATTGTCCTCGAAACGGCGGCGTTGACCGAAGACTACAAATGGATGCATCCCTGCTATACGTTAAACGGGAAAAACGTTGTCCTTATCCACGAATTCAAGGAATACTGCGCGCTACTTTTCCATAAGGGAGTCCTGCTGAAAGACCCCGAAGGCCTGTTGATCCGGCAGACAGAGAACGTCCAGTCTGCAAGGCAGCTCCGATTTACCGGAACCAGTCAGATCAACGCACAAAAACCTATCATCATCGCTTATCTCAGGGAGGCAGTCGCCATCGAAAGGTCCGGCCTGAAAGTTTCCCTGAAGGAAACCTCAGATTATGCCGTGCGACAGGAATTCCGGCGGCGCCTCGACATGGACCCAGACCTGGAAAAGGCCTTTTACAGTCTGACTCCAGGGCGTCAGCGCGCATACCTTTTCTACTTCTCGCAGGCAAAGCAACCACGTACCCGGGAATCAAGGATTGAAAAGTATCTGCCGGACATCCTTGCCGGAAAAGGTATAGACGATTGAGCACCAAAAACTTGCGGATTGCCGGAGAAAGCATTATCTTGATCAGACCAAATATTAAACCCTTTAACGCTATGAAACTACCTGCGATCTTTTTCCTGTTGCTTTGTACCCTGGGCGTAAAATCCCAGTCTGCATCTCCTGAACTGCTCAATTTCATTTCCTTCTCCGGCCTTGAAAACAAAACCAAATCCGGCTATGGCTCCATAGACGACCCAATACCATCAGGTGCCTTCATGAACCCGTCCGATATGGCCAACCTCCGTAGCCGGATGCTCAAACTGCGCAACAGCTGGCGCTGGCCCGACGGACAACCCATCGACTTTTCGAAGCGCTTCAGTACCAAGGCCAAATCCGGCGACGGCATTCTGGATTGCTACAGCCTGGTCAAACCCGGGAGTACCGACACCATTCGCCTGTACGTAGACCCCTACCACCAGGCCTCCGCGTATTACGTACCCAAAGGCCTCGCAGCCGTTACACTACCCGTACTCGAAAAAGAGATCGCCCCGTATGTAAAAGAGATTGAGGCGATAGAGGCCTCAAGCGATGCCAGCCAGCTAAAAGCAAGTTCCAGACAGGTTTTCGGTTACCTGAATCAGAACATCGGCCTCAAAGGTCTTGTAGACGGCGATGCCCTCCAGGCTGTCCTTTCCGACAAAGAAGCTGAAAAGGAGCTTAAAGATCTGCTCCTTGAAGCTTATGTGCTCAATAAATTCTACGCCTACGCCAAAAACCTGCCCGAGGCCAAACAGTATGCCTACAGCAAGATGAAGGCAAATTTTGAAGAATACCTGGTTGCCCATCCAGAAGCAAAAACAGGCACCTTAAAAACCAGCATCAAGTAACATTCTGTAAATATTTCCGTTATTTGGGGCATGAAGATTCTTCACCTCCTTATATTTGGCCTTTGCTGCCTCATTGCACATTCCATTTCTGCACAGGATATCGTGGTGATCAAAGATGGCGATTTCGTCCGCGGCACCATTAAAGCCACCAACTTCTCTACGGTCGTCCTCAAAAATGAAGATGAAAGCATTGTCCAGTACGAGGCCAAAAAAATAAAGGAGTTTATCTGGAACGGCGAAACCTACGTGGCCAAGCCCATCCTCATCGGCAAGAACCTGGAATTCCGTTTCTTTCGTCTGCTGGAACAAGGTACCGTGAATCTTTATGCTATCGGCGGAAATACCATGGCCGAAGAACCCCGGCCCAAACGTTCTTCTAAAGTCAGGCCATCATTTTCGGTAGGGGGTGGCACCGGTGGTCTTGGCGGGGGGATTGGGGGTGGCATCTCAATAGGTGGGGGCAGGAACAGTCCGGCAGAACAGCCAAAGCGGGTTATGCCCACAACCTATTTTATTGAAAAACCCGGCACCGGTCCGCTCGTGGAAGTTCCTGCAGAAGGCGCCAACGCCCCCGGCAAAACCCAGCATATCAAAAATGTGCTCCTGCAGAAGATGAACAATGACAGCGACATCAGCACCCGCATCAATGCTGCAGATTTGTTCAGCCCGGCGCTGCTGCGGCAAATTGTGATCGATTACAATAAGAACAACGCAAAACCTTAGCTTTTACTGCCCGGCACCCCAGAACCCATTATCGGGCAATACAATCTAACCGGTGGTCATTGACCATTCCAGTTGCCTGCATATGCGCATAACAGATCGTTGTACCGAAAAATTTAAAGCCCCGCTTCTTCATGTCCTTGCTGATGGCATCGGAAATCTCCGTTCTTGCCGGGACATCTGCCATAGACTTAACCGGGTTGAGCAAGGGCTTACCGTCCGGCATAAAACCCCAGATATAATTGGAAAAAGAGCCGAACTCCTTTTGCAGCCCGATGAACAGTTGCGCGTTCCTGATTGCACCCAGCACCTTAAGCCGGTTCCGGATGATCCCCTCATCATTCATCAGCCGCTCTACGTCCCTTTCATCAAAGGCCGCCACTTTTTCTACCTGAAAATCTGCAAAGGCCCTGCGGTAATTCTCGCGTCTCCTCAGGATCGTGATCCAGCTCAGGCCGGCCTGTGCGCCTTCCAGGATCAGGAACTCAAATAAGACCTTATCGTCATATACGGGTTTACCCCATTCTTCATCATGGTATTTCCTGTAGAGCGGGTCTGATCCGCACCAGTCACATCTGATTTCTGCTGACATGTATCTGATTTATTTTATAAAACCTATAACTCTTTTAAAGGATCCCAGAACAACTGCTTAAAATCCTTTATTTTATTGTCCTTTACCACGATCCCTTCCTTTTCCAGCAACTCCTGCATCCGCTCCGGCGGAGAAAAATGAAACCGCCCGGTCAACAGCCCGCTGCTGTTCACCACCCGGTGCGCAGGAACCGCAGGACTGGTCATACCCGCATTCGCCATCGCATACCCCACCATTCTGGCCGATCCGCCCGCACCGAGCGCCTTTGCTACTGCTCCGTAAGAAGTCACCCGGCCTTTCGGCACCAGTCTTACCAATTCAAACACCTGGTCATAAAAAGATTGTTCCATGCCGAATTCTTTTCTGTACGGTCAGTCAAAAGAAAACTGAATATAGTTAATATTCTTATCATGCTTCAGATAAATCCGTTCGTAATGTGTCTTAATGGATAACACTTCATCTGCATGTTCGGAAGCATATAGCTTATCGGTCTGCTTATGAACCGGGAGTCCCAGCGACTTCACGGTCTCCAGCGTGTACAGGTACAAGCCGTCATTGTCTGTCTTCAGGTTAACCTTGCCTCCAGGCTTCAGAAAAGCCTTATACTTTTCCAGAAATGCCGGATAGGTCAGCCTCTTCTTTTCCCTGCTGTCCTGGGGCTGCGGGTCAGGGAAGGTGATCCAGATCTCATCCACCTCTCCGGGACCAAAATAATCGCCAATATCTTCAATCTGTATCCTCAGGAAAGCCAGGTTAGGGATACCCTCATCGATACCCGTCCTGGCACCTCTCCAGATCCGGTTACCCTTCAGATCAACCCCGATGAAGTTCTTTTTCGGGAACATCCTGGCGAGGCCCACAGAATACTCGCCTTTTCCGCAGGCCAGCTCCAGCACTACCGGGTTGCTGTTCTTAAAATGTAACTTTGCCCAGCTTCCTTTCAGCGGTTTCCCTGCTTCCAGCTGGTACACATTTGCAAACGTATCCACCTCAGCAAACTTTCTTAATTTGTCTTTGCCCACTGCAATTTGGTTTAAGCGACAAATTTATACAAAACCTCGGATAATGTTTACGCTGTCGAAGACGGCTGTAAGATCAGAGCATGGAGAGGTCAACATGAGCCGAATGGCCATATACTGAATAACAAAAGGGATTTTGTATTTTTGTATGGATCATATCGACAGACAATTGGAAAAGAACGCAAAAATCTACGTTGCCGGACATCGCGGAATGGTGGGCTCGGCCATTTACAGAAAACTTGCAGGTGAAGGTTATACCAATATCCTTACCCGCAATTCTTCCGAGCTGGACCTGCGCGATCAGCAGCAGGTAGCCACATTTTTCGCAACGGAAAAACCTGACTACGTATTTCTTGCCGCTGCCAAAGTAGGTGGCATTGTTGCCAACAATACCTACCGTGCCGACTTCCTGTATGAAAACCTTTGCATTCAGAACAATGTGATCCACCACAGTTACCTTAACGGCGTTAAAAAACTGATGTTCCTTGGCTCCAGTTGCATCTATCCAAAACTAGCTCCTCAGCCGCTGAAGGAAGACTACCTGCTGACAGGCACGCTGGAAGAGACCAACGAGCCCTATGCGATCGCCAAAATTGCCGGCATAAAAATGGCCGACGCCTACCGCGACCAGTACGGCTGCAATTTCATTTCCGTCATGCCGACTAACCTTTATGGCTATAACGATAACTATCATCCTCAGAATTCCCATGTCCTTCCTGCCCTGATCCGCAAATTCCATGAAGCAAAGGTAAACGGTGCGGAAGAAGTAGTCGTCTGGGGTTCAGGAACACCCATGCGTGAGTTCCTTTTTGCCGATGATCTGGCAGATGCCTGTTATTACCTGATGCAAAATTACAATGAGCCCGGTCTCGTCAACATCGGGACAGGTAAGGACCTTACCATTAAAGACCTTGCCCTGCTGATTAAGGATGTTGTCGGCTTTGAAGGCGGCCTTACTTTCGATACCAGCAAACCTGACGGCACTCCACGCAAGCTTATGGACGTTTCCAAGCTTCGCAGTTTCGGCTGGAGCTATAAAACAGAACTCCGAGAAGGCCTGAAACTTGCTTACGACGACTTTTTGGAAAAGCATACTTAGGTCTTTCATCTCTGTAAGACTTTTCACATTCATATAATCAAAACTGATATATTTGTAAAACAACATCAGTTTTGATTATATGACCCTTGTACAGCTAGAATATATCGTTGCAGTTGACACCTACCGCAGCTTTGTGGGTGCAGCCGAAAAATGCTTCGTTACGCAACCTACCCTCAGTATGCAGGTACAAAAGCTTGAAGAACTCCTCAACGTCCGGATATTCGACCGGAGCAGGCAACCCATAGTACCTACAGAGATTGGTGCGCAGATCATTCAGCAAGCGCGCCTGGTTCTCCAGGAGAGCAATAAGATCAGAGAGATCATTGCCAGTCAGCAACAGGAGATCACCGGTGAACTGCGTGTCGGTATCATTCCTACGGTAGCCCCGTATCTGCTGCCCCGGGTCATTGCCTCAATGATGGAGAAATATCCTGGCCTCAATCTCCTGATCTGGGAATACACAACTGAAGATATCATTCACCACCTCAAGACCGGCGTGCTTGACTGCGGGATACTGGCTACACCTCTGGCCGACCCGGTCATTGACGAAAGTCCTCTCTATTACGAGGATTTCGTTACCTACATCAGCAAGAACAGCAAACTCTACAAGAAAAAGTCCATAGATGCGGAAGACCTGGAAGAAGAAAACATCTGGCTGCTCAATGAAGGACACTGCATGCGCAGCCAGGTGCTCAACATTTGCCGCAGCACCAAGCAAAACCGGCTTCAGGGACTTACCTATAATACCGGCAGCGTCGAGACCCTTATCCGTATGGTAGACATGAACAATGGCGCTACCCTGCTTCCCGAACTCGCACTTGAAGAACTCAGCCAGAAGCAGCTCAGCAAAGTACGTTACTTCAGGTCACCTGAGCCGGTCAGGGAGATCAGCCTCGTCACCCACAAGAACTTCATCAAAATACGCATGCTCAACGCCCTCAGGGAAGAGATACTGGAAGTCATTCCCAAACACATGAAGCAGAAAAAGAAAAAAGATGTGGTAGGAATTTAACCTGCCACATCTTTTTTCTTTATCGTTATGAATTGTCCGCGCTATTTCAGGCGTTCAAACTCTACTCTCCGGTTTAGTGCACGGCCAGCCTCCGTACTGTTGGAAGCTACAGGTTGCGTGGCACCGTAACCTTTTACCTCCAGGTCGGCTCCGCTGACACCAGCGTTGATCAGGTAAGTCCGCACCGAATTGGCCCGGTCAAGTGAAAGCGATTGGTTGTGCGATGCTGAACCTTCTACGGATGAATGTCCCTTGATCAGGAATTTTACATCAGGATCTTTTTTCATCTCTCTTGCCACCTGGTCCAACACCGCGAAAGACGCCGTTTTCAACACATCGGAATTAAATTCAAACTGTACATTCCTGAAGTCGTAGTTCGGTTTTTCGGGTGCAGGTGCGGGTGCAGGCTTTTCAGGTTCAGGCTCCGGTGCAGGTTTCTCTTCTACAGGTGCCGGCTTGGCCTGCTTGGCAGGAGGGTCTGGCCATACGACTTTCTTTTTCGTCTTACAGGCATTCAGGGATATGCCGAGCAGTCCGATCAGGACCAGCAGCATCGTTTGCTTTAACGTCTTCATTTGTGCTTTTTGTTTGATTTCCATAAACCTACAAAATATCTTCTGCCTTACCCAACTAAGAACGTAATTTTACCGCCGTTCTTACTTCTCCATAGTCCACCCTGTTGAATCCAATTTTTACCGGAAAAACGTAGGTCGGATATCTATCGAACACAGGGTTGGGTCAAAGCTTGGTTAGTACCGTTGCGATTCCGACAGACGCCTGTAACCAGAAAAGCAGGTACGGTAAGCCGCATGCCTGTCCTTATCGGGTACGATCCTGTTTCCCATAATTGCAGGCTGAGGATAATCGCTGCTATATCCCAAAGCCTTCAATGCAATATAAGCCGCGCCGATGGCAGAAGCATCTTCCGTGTTGAAAAGCACCAGTTCTTTACCTGTAATATCGGCCAGCAGTTGCAGCCACAGCAGAGAATGGACAAAGCCCCCACTGACGTGGATGTGGTGAAAGTACCCGGCTTCTGCCTCCAGGCTGAGCAGCACATCCCGCAATGCATAACAGATGCCTTCCAGCACAGCCCTGGCCAGATGGCCCTGTGTATGCCGCTGTTTCAGTCCAATGAATGCCCCTGTAGCCTCTGCATTCCAGAGCGGAGCTCGCTCGCCGTTAAGGTAAGGCAAAAAAATAAGGCCATCGCTTCCCGGAGGTATCGCTTCAGCCAGGTTAAACAACCATTTGTAGTCCGTGGCAGTAAGTCCGGTCTTTCCAAAAACATTTCTCAGCAACCACTGGACCGCAATACCGCCGTTATTGACCGGACCACCGCAAACGTATGTCCGTGCATCGAGCAAATAGCAGAAAGTCATTGCTTCAGTGGCCAGAGGTCTTGGCGAGGTGGCCCGTACCGCCCCGCTGGTACCAATCGTAATGGCCGCTGTTCCCGGCTGCATGACCTGGCTGCCCAGATTAGCCGTACATCCGTCACTGGCACCGATTACAAAAGGGACGTCTAAAGGTAGTGATGAAAGTTCCGGGAGCAATAGCCGCCCGCGCTTCAGGTAACCGGTGTCTACCGGAATGCTTAGCCGGTCTTCACTTAACTTGGCCATCTCCAGGGCGCCGGTATCCCAGCGCAGGTCATGAATGTTAAAAAGACCTGTGCTTGAAGCAATGGAATAATCGACCCGGTATTCTCCGAAGAGCTTGTACCAGACGTATTCCTTTACAGAGATAAACTTGCTGGCATCATTAAAAAGCCCGGTGGCATGGCGGTGCAGCCACATCAACTTACACAGCGGTGACATGGCATGTATCGGGGTACCTGTTGCATGGTACAGAGACTTTCCCATCCCGCTTTCCAGCAAAGTCCGGGCTATTTCCGCGGCGCGGGTATCTGCCCAGGTCATTGCAGGGCATAGGGGAAGTCCATTTGCATCCACAGCCAGGAGGCTGTGCATTGCGCTGCTTAGACCGATGCAGAAGGGAGCGCCTTCAAAATGCGCCATGGCCTTCCGGATGCAGGAGCAAAATGCCCGCAAAATCTCATCCGGGTCCTGTTCGCTATATCCTGGCAAGGGGCTACAGGTCTTATAATGTTCCTGGAAAACAGCAAGGGGCTTATCATCCGTACCCAGCGCCACGGCTTTTGTACTCCCCGTACCAATATCAATGCCTAACAGGTATCTGGTCATTTTTAAATAAATAATTTTGCGATCGGCTTATACTCCAGCTTAACAAGACCTTTGCTTTATTTTGCCGGCAAAGTAAATGTAGGGAACACAATGGAAAATGCACAGAAAACGATAACTTGGACTACACAAATGTAAAACCGCATCATTATGTTCAGAACAACACTCATCATTGTTATTTTATCCGCCCTGCTGAATGGCCAGACAGCAACAGGCAAAACACCCAAAAGGGATTTTTATCAGATCAAGGTGTATCACCTGAAAGACACAGACCAGGAAAAGACTGTTGAAGCGTTCCTGGAAAAAGCCTATCTGCCAGCCCTGCACCGTGCTGGTATCGAAAAAATAGGCGTATTTAAGCCCGTTCCGGCCGCCGGAACAACCGAACTGCTGATCTATGTATTTATCCCCTTCAGCAGTTACGAGCAATTCAGTAAACTGGATCAAAGGCTCGATAAAGACAGCCGTTACCAGCAGGATGGCAGCCTGTATCTGAATGCCACGATCGCAAAGCCACCCTTTGAACGCATAGAAAGTATCCTGCTGAATGCCTTTGCCGGGAACCCTCATTTCAGTCTGCCGAAACTGAGCGGCCCTAAAAAGGACCGGATCTATGAGTTACGCAGTTATGAAGGCCCTACAGAAAAACTCTATTGGAACAAGGTAGAAATGTTTAACAAAGGTGATGAGGTCGGTCTTTTCCGGAGACTTAACTTCAATGCGGTTTTTTACGGAGAGGTAGTTTCAGGCAGCAGGATGCCTAACCTGATGTACCTGACGACTTTTGAAAACCGGGCCGACAGAGATGAGCACTGGAAGGCTTTCAGCAACGATGCTTACTGGAAGCAACTTTCCGCTAAGCCTGAATATCAGGGTAATGTTTCCAGGAACGACACGCGGTTCCTTTATCCGGTCGGGTATTCAGATATTTAAAAGAAAGCGGGATAGCCTTAAGGACTATCCCGCTTCATATTTCAGCGACCTGCAAGCCGCCAGCCTCAGAGAATTATGCTTTTTTGAAACGTTCCGCTACTGCGTCCCAGTTCACTACATTCCAGAAAGCAGAGATGTAATCCGGGCGTCTGTTCTGGTATTTCAGGTAGTAAGCGTGCTCCCATACATCCATACCCAGGATCGGAGTGCCTTTCACTTCGGCGATGTCCATTAAAGGATTGTCCTGGTTCGGAGTAGAAGAAACGACCAGTTTTTTGTCTGCACCAACGCTCAGCCATGCCCAGCCTGATCCGAAACGGGTAGCACCCGCCTCAGCGAACTTCGTCTTGAAGTCAGCAAATGAACCGAAAGCCGCATTGATGGCCTCCAGCAGTTCACCTTTAGGTTCACCACCTTTGTTTGGGCCGATCACTTCCCAGAATAGGGAGTGGTTATAGTGGCCGCCGCCATTGTTTCTAACTGCAGCAGGGAATTTCGAGATGTTTTTGATGATCTCCTCGATGCTCTGGTTAGCCTCGGGTTTACCTTCCAGCGCCTTGTTCAGGTTGGTCACATAAGCCTGGTGGTGCTTACCATGGTGAATTTCCATAGTCTGCTTATCGATATGCGGTTCTAATGCATCTGTTGCGTATGGTAACGCAGGTAATTCAAAAGCCATATTGTTAGGATTTAAGATTTATATAAAAAGTACTTACTCGACAAACTTAGTAAAATTTAGTACTAAGCTGAGCAAATATAACAGTGCACCGTTAAGTTTTGTTCAACAGTTTGTCAAGTTTGACACAGGACTGTTCAGGCTTACTTCCTCTTGTCCAGGAAAAAACGGGTCATGAGGGCACCGCAGGCTCCGGCCATCACGCCACTTTTTAATTCGGTCTTCGGATGCAGCAGCTGGCCGCCCTTTGTCGTAAAACCTCGTTTGGGCTCCGGCGCACCGTATACAACGCGGCTGACCTGCGTCCAGTAGCTGGCACCCGCACACATTACACATGGTTCTACCGTCACATACAGGGTACAGTCACGGAGGTATTTACCGCCCAGGGTCTGGGCCGCGGCGGTAAGGGCCTGCATCTCAGCATGAGCTGTTACGTCATTGAGCTGTTCGGTCAGGTTATGCCCCCTCCCAACAACCCTCCCTTTGCAGACCACAACCGCACCGATGGGGATTTCCTCCAGGTCATATGCCTTTTGGGCTTCTTGTAGTGCAAGGCCCATGAAGTGCATATCTTCTTCCTCCTGGTTCTTCTCTTCTGAAAAATTATAATAAGCCATTGGTTTAAAATCACATCATTTTGCTGCCGTCCGGAACAGTACCTGCCAGGCTGGTCAGCACAATATCGCCGTTTTCATCTGCAAAACCTGTTACGAGAAACTCGGACATGAATTTGCCGATCTGTTTTTTAGAAAAGTTGACGACTCCGACGATCTGCCGGCCGACCAGCTCCTCCTTGGTATAATGTCTGGTGATCTGCGCACTGCTTACCTTGATGCCGAGTTCGCCGAAATCTGCCCTAATCTTATAGGCCGGCTTACGGGCCTCCGGAAAATCAAAAACTTCAAGAATGGTCCCTGCCCGCAGTTCTACCTTTTCAAAATCGTTCCAGTTGATCTCTTCCATACTGATGGCGCACCGCTTTCCGCAGTCCGTCGCCTAAACTACACATTTTTTTGCCGTAATTTGCAGCCATGACCGACATCATTCTCAAAAAGGGCAAGGAAAAGGCGGCATTGCTGCGCCACCCCTGGATATTCTCCGGGGCTATTGAAAGGATCAAAGGGAAGCCTGCCAACGGCGAGGTAGTAGCTGTACGCGCGGCATCACAGGAATTCCTGGCCTATGCTTATTTCAATGACCGGAGCAGGGTAGCCCTGCGCCTGATCGAGTGGGATGAAAACAGGATCATTGACCGGGAATGGTATGCGAAAAAGCTGGGACAGGCAGTCGCCGCACGTGCACACTTGCTGGACGCGAATACCAACACCTGCAGGCTGGTATTCAGCGAAGCCGATTTTCTGCCGGGACTGATCGTAGACAAGTATGATCAGTTCCTTTCGGTGCAGGTGCTAAGCGCAGGCATTAAGAACGCGCTCGGAGATATCGTCCCGATACTCCGTGAACTGCTTTCCCCGAAAGGTATCTTTGACAAGAGTGATGCGGGCGCACAACAACACGAGGGACTGGAGACCGGGCAGGGACTGATCTGGGGCGACAACCCACCGGAATTTATCGAAGTAAGGGAAAACGGCATCAGGTACCACATCAACATTGCAGAGGGCCAGAAATCCGGCTTCTACTGCGACCAGCGTGACAACCGCAGTCTCCTGGCTGCTTATACGAAAGGCAAAAATGTACTGGACTGTTTCTGCTACAGTGGCGGCTTTACGCTGAACAGCCTGAAACAGGGTGCGGCCCATGTCACCAGTGTCGACAGTTCAGCGCTGGCAGTAGAGACCCTGCAGCACAACCTCTTGCTGAATGGCTTTGAGTTATCCCGGCAGCGGAGCATACAGTCAGACGTCAACAAACAACTGCGGGCTTTCCGGGATGAGGGGGAACTGTTCGATGTCATCGTGCTTGACCCCCCCAAATACGCGCCTTCCCGTTCTGCACTGGACAGGGCCGCAAGGGCCTATAAAGACCTGAACCGCCTGGGAATGCTGTTGCTGAAACCCGGCGGACTGCTGGCGACCTATTCCTGTTCCGGAGCAGTAAGTCTGGAGACCTTTAAGGAGATCATTGCCTGGGCCGCGCTCGACGCCGGTCGTGAAGTACAGGTGCTGCGACAGTTCTGCCAGCCTGAAGACCATCCGGTACGGGTTTCTTTTCCCGAGGGAGAATACCTGAAGGGGCTACTCCTCCGGGTGCTGTAACTTATTCGGCGATCTTCTCTTCGTTAAGTCCGGGCTCACTGACGTCGTACTCACCTTTCAGCGCATAGTAGCCAAAAATCACCAAACCGATGCCTATGGGGATAAAGATAAACAGGATAATGCCCCATTGCAGTGCTGTATTGGTGCGTGCCACCCCTTCTGCCGCCAGGCCGGTCTTTTCCCTGGCCTGCATAAACAGGAAAACAACTGCGGCCGGGCCAAGTATCATCCATAGTAGCCCGAGCATTCTTTTTAATCTGTTCATAATTTCTTTATAATCATTAAAATCAATGTTCTGGTTCATGATGTTCCGGCTGCCTGTTCGACAGGTAGACCGCGCCAACGACAAAGCTCAGTGTCGCAATACCAATCGGATACCATAACCCCGACAAAGGCGTAGCGCCCTTAAAACTGGCAATCAGGGTAGCGATAAAAGGCACCAGGCCACCGAAAACCCCATTGCCGACATGGTACGGAAGGGACATCGAGGTATACCTGATCTTGGTAGGAAACAGCTCTACCAGAAAGGCTGCAATCGGTCCGTAAACCATGGTAACGAGCAGGATCTGGAAGAAGATCAGCCCTACAAACTTCCAGAACACGGGGGCGGGGAGTTGTTTATCCTTATACAAGGTCTCGCCCTGCAAAGGAGCTTTCGAAGGATCTGCGAAGCGGGTCAGTTGCGCTGCCCGGGTATAAGCCGTGCCATCCTTAAGCACGATCCGGGTCTGGGTCGTGATGAGGCTGTCCCCACGCTCACCGACAGGTGTGATCACCGGAGCAATGTCCGTGCTGCTGAATATCGCCTCAGGCTGTACATGGCTCACATCAGTATCCGTCAAAAAAACCTGGTAGACTGGCCGGTAAAACAAGATCCCCAGCAGCATTCCTGTCAGCATGATCCATTTACGTCCAACTCTGTCGCTCCAGGAACCAAAGACCACAAAAAAGGGCGTTGCAAAGGCGATCCCCCAGAGCAGAATGTATCTCGAGTCATTAAAATCAAGCTTACAGGTATTCTCCAGAAAGGATTGCGCATAAAACTGGCCTGTATACCAGATCACCCCCTGGCCCATCGTTGCCCCGAAAAGGGCCAGCAAAACCATTTTAAAGTTTTCCTTGTGACTAAAGCTCTCCTTCAGCGGGTTTTTGGAAACCTTGCCTTCCGTCTTCAGTTTTGAGAACAGCGGTGACTCATGCATCTTCATCCGGATATAAATGGACACGCCGACCAGCAGAATAGACAGCAGGAAAGGCACACGCCAGCCCCAATCTGCAAAAACAGTTGCTCCAAGCATATTCTTGGTCACAACGATCACGCCCAGCGACAGGAAGAGCCCGCCTGTCGCCGTAGTTTGTATCCAGCTGGTAAAGAAGCCCCGCTTTCCCGCAGGCGCATGCTCGGCCACGTAAGTTGCCGCACCGCCATACTCGCCACCCAGCGCGAGGCCCTGGACCAGTCTCAGCAGCAGTACCAGGACAGGTGCCGCATAGCCGATCTTGCTGTAAGAAGGGATCAGGCCGATCAGAAAGGTAGAACCACCCATCAGCACCAGCGTAAGCAGAAAAGTATACTTGCGTCCGATCAGGTCGCCCAGACGGCCAAAGACCAATGCCCCGAATGGCCTTACGATAAACCCCGCCGCGAAAATAGCCAGGGTATTGATCAGTGCGGAAGCGCCCGCATCTGCAGGAAAGAGCTGGGCTCCGATAATGGTAGCCAGGCTACCGAAAATATAAAAATCATACCATTCGATCAGGGTGCCGAGAGAAGACGCACCGATAACCTTGAAAATACTGTTGTTCTGTGTTTCCAATTGCATACTGGGGTTTAAATTTGGCTTAAAGACTAAGCTACAATTAATCCCCGAATAACCTGAACATTTACTGCTCTTCCCGGAAATATACCTTGTAATAATTCATTGACTTGTCGTCGTCGAACCCTTTCTCGATGAGATCTTTGTTCCCATGAATATAGATATGAAAGTTCTTGTCGAGCTTCAGCACGCTTTTATAGACCCGCGCCTGCTTTTTTACAGCGGCATCAGAGATGTCAAAACTATCGGGGATCGGCGTATCGAATTCTTCCTCGTAGCTTTTCTTGTAGTTTTTGAAGGACTCGATACCTTCGGCATTTCCGATCACTTCGTTGGAAAACTCTTCCAGATCAAAGCTTTCCTTCTCCTTGAAATACTTCATGGATTTGTTCAGGAGGTCGATTTTATCAGCTTTGGAAATTTCAAATTCCTCATCCAGCTTTTCAGTAACGAAGTTCTTGTATACGCCCAGGACGCTTGCAGTCTGGTTAAAATTGTCATTCCGTATGCGCAGTTTAAGGAATTCGTCCTTCCAGTATACCGCAGTTTCCGAACTGCGGTTGGTCTGGTCGATGACCGCAACACGGTAGCCCTCTTCCTGGTCGGTATTGAAGATCAGGCAACCCTTGTCCAGCTTATGGATATTGATCGCATCCTGCTCATAGCTCAGCCCAAAACCGGCATTTTCAGGATATACCCTTAAATAAGTATCCCTGTTTTCAGACTTGAACAAACCGATCGCGTCATATAGCTGCCCCTCCATTTGTACATTCTCGAAGTAGGCCACATAAAGTTCTCCTGCTTTTATCTTAGGATGGCCAGACACTTCAAACAGGTGTTTGGCCACCTCCTGGCTAAACTCATGAAAACGGCTGTCGTCCCTGAAGATCTCTGACGCGAAATGATAGATTTCATTAAGGTTCAGATCGGAGTTGGCATGAAAAAAACGATAGATTTCGTTGTTCTTTTCAAAAGGTGACAGGAAATACTGTTGCAGGATGTTGCTGAGCAGGTTGTCCTGAAGGTTAACCGGCTGTTCAGACAATACATAAAATTCATCCTGTGATTTATTGCCGACCCTATGGACCGACAGCTCCGCCAGGGAGGCTTCATAGAAGGAGATCATCCGTAATTAAGGTAAGGTTATGATTGCAGCTCGTCTTCCTCTGCTGGGGTGTTCCTTAATCTTACCGGCTTCTCGGCGTTCTTTTTCATCTTCAGGTTCAACATCTCCACCATCACCGAGAAGGCCATGGCAAAATAGATGTACCCTTTAGGGATATGCTGGTCAAGCCCTTCGGCCAGCAAGGAAACGCCAATAAGCAGCAGGAAAGAAAGCGCCAGCATTTTTACTGTAGGGTGGTTGTTCACAAAGTTGCTGATGCCATTTGCGGAAAACATCATAATGATCACGGCAATGACCACCGCGGCAATCATCACCTCTACGTGTTCCGCCATACCCACTGCTGTAATGACAGAATCCAGGGAGAAGACAATATCCAGTAACAGTATCTGCACAATCACACCGGAAAAGGAATGCACTTTACCTTTGGCCTGCTTCTCCTCTTCACTTTCGAGCTTGTCATGGATCTCATGCGTGCTTTTATAGATTAGAAAGAGCCCCCCGATGATCAGGATCAGATCCCTTCCCGAAATCTCCAGCTTGTGCAGCCATTCCGGATCAGTTATACTAAACCATCCCCCCATACTGAACAACGGGCTGGTGAGCGTCATTACCCAGCTCAGGGAAAGCAACAACAGCACACGTGTGATCATGGCAAGCCCAAGCCCTAACTGCCGGGCTTTTTTCTGCTGCCCGGCCGGCAGTTTGCCGGAAAGGATAGAAATGAAAATAATGTTGTCTATACCGAGTACGATTTCAAGTACAGTCAGGGTAAGAAGTGAGATCCAGGCTTCCGGGCTGCTCAAAAATTCCATAGCGATGCAAATATGGGGCTAAGATATAAAAAAAGCTTGCTGAAATCATCAACAAGCTTTAGTCGTGTTTGTTTGGATATTCCCCGGACCGGGTCACTTGATCGTAACGCCACCGTAGTCTGACTTGATGCGTACGGAGCCCCCTCCGCCCTTACCAATCCGGCCAGTATAATTTTTAGATGTCCCCGAATCGTTGCCAGATGTCTTTACTGAGACTCCATCTCCATAATTGAAACCCGCATAACTGGTGCGGACTTCCAGGTCTGCATCGTAGCCGGACACAAAGCCCAGGTTGATGTTGAGGTATCCCCCGTCTATCACCAGCGTCTTGCAGGCCTGAGAAATATTACTGATGTTCAGGTTATTGTATTGCATGTTAAAACTGCCGTCTCCTTTCAGGCTCCCGATACTGGTACCCGTATACTGCGCATTGAGGCTGATCTTGCCTGCCGAACCGATACTGAGGTTATTGTATTGCTGCCTGATCTGCGCGTTACCTTTAATGGTGTTGATCTTCACATTGGTATATTGGGCATTGAGATCAAGGTTGTCTACGCTGGCAATGGTCAGTCCCGCTCCGTATTGTTGTTTAATGCGCAGATCACCGCTGAGGCTGCCCAGATTTACGGCTGTATACTGAGCGTCAATGTCCAGGGTGCCACCTGCACTGATGTTCAGGCCGGAGCCGTACTGCTGCTTCACGGTGGCATTGCTCAGCCTGGCGATATTGGTATTGCCATACTGCACGGAAACATAGTTGCTGTTATTATCAAGATTACCTGCGTTCAGATTGCCATACTGCACTTTAATATACAAAGGTCCCGAAAAATCGCCCATCGTAATGTTGCCATAGTTCTGCGACATGGTCAGCGAGTTGGACGCCGGCAGATACACTACATAATCGATCTTTACCTCTCTTCTCCATTTCTTACCCCATTTGCTGCCACTGCCCCAGTCACCGCCCTGGTCCATCTTTGTTTTGAATACAATCTGGTCTCCCGATTTGCCGGCTTCGATAACCACATCATCCAGCAGTTTTCTTGCTTCGCCTTCTTTAGTGCTGTATGCTCTAATCTCCGCATCAACCTTTACCTCCTTCCGGTCCCAGGTCTTCACCTGGGTAGATCCGTATTGATTGCTGATAACGATCTTATCGCCGCGATCTGCGGGAAAGCTTTTACTGAAGGTTTTTGACAGGCCTTCGTCCGCTGCCTGCCCGGGGTCTCCGGTGCCGGCATATGCCACCGCCGTGGCATATGTCATGATGACTGCTAATACTATTCTTCTCATATGCTGTTTTCTTTATTCGTGTTACTGTATTCATTGACTTCGTTGATGATCATCAGCTGCTGGGTAATGACCTGCAGCTGAAGTTTCAGGTTCTTTACCATCGCACCCGCCACCGCCCTTGGGTTCGGACTCGTTTTCAGCTCGTTTTTCAGCTGATCGTAGTCTGCGCTCAGCTGATCCAGGTCGGCACTGAACTGCCGGTAGAGCTTCGGGTTTGCCTTTGCATATATCTGCAGACTATCTTTTTTTTCTTCGATCAGGCTGGCAAACTGCATTTCCTTCCTGGCCAACGTTGGGTTCAGTCCTGCAAGGGCTGGCTTATGTTGCTGATCACGATAGGTATATATAAAAATAGCCGTCAGGATTACGGTCAAGGATGCAGCTATACCTAACCACAACGGCACCCTCCAGGGCTTTTTTAGCTTTTCCCTGTCCAGCTCGTTCACAATTCTGCTCCAAAGCTGGTCCGAAGGCCCATCGGCATCAAACGACTTCCGGTGTTCCCTGATGTATTCTTCCAGTTTTTTACTCATCTCTGTACTCCTCTCTTTTCTAGTAAGCTGTTTAATCTCATTTTTGCCCTCATATACTGGCTGCGCGAGGTATTCTCCGATATCTTCAGGATATGGGCAATCTCCTCATGGTCATATCCCTCAAACAGATATAGGGTCAGTACCACCCGGTAACCATCGGACAGCATCGCAACGGCCTCCCTTATCTCGTTTACACGCAGTTCCAACTCCAAGGCGTCCTCCTGCTCAGGCTCCGCAACATCGACATCTTCAATGGGGACAAGTTCTGCCTTGCGCTTTCTCAGCAGGTTGATCGACTTGTTGATCACGATCTGCTTCATCCACAATCCGAAAGTCGTTTCGCCCCGGAAGTTCTCCAGACGGGTAAAGGCATCCAGAAAAGCTTCCTGCAATACATCTTCCGCTTCTGCAGCATGATTGAGAATACGCAGGGCAACGTTGTACATCGCCTTCACATACAGTTTATATAGTTCAAACTGCGCCTTCCGGCTGCCGTTGCGGCACTGAGTGACCAGGTCTTTATGTTTATCAATGTATGCCGTTTCCAAGGTTGGTTGGTTTTGCCTAAAGGACAGCGGAGGATTTTAAAACGTTGCACAGCCGCGTGAAATATTTTAAATATAGTTTTTAAAATCACCGGTGGATAAAATATGTTGTTCAAAATCAATATTTTTGCCGCAAATATTTTTTTGAATGTTAAGAACAACTACTTGCGGCGCTTTGACGATCAGTAATTTAGGGGAAACAGTTACCCTCTGCGGATGGGTACAGAAATCCAGGGACCTGGGCGGGATGACTTTCATTGATATCCGGGACCGCTATGGCATCACTCAGCTGGTATTTAATATGGATGACGATCAGGACCTCTGCAAAGCTGCCCGTAATCTCGGCCGGGAATTTGTGATCAGCGCAACAGGCATGGTGGTCGAACGTTCCAATAAGAACCTGAAAATACCCACGGGCGAGATCGAGATTAAAATGACTGGTCTCAACGTACTTAATGCCGCCAAACTGCCCCCGTTCCTGATCGAGGACGAGACCGATGGCGGTGACGACCTGAGGATGAAATACCGTTATCTGGACCTGCGCAGGAATCCGGTACGCAATAACATGGTTTTGCGCCATAAGATGGCCCAGGCTGTGCGCCGCTACCTTGACGCAAAGGATTTTATAGAAGTAGAAACTCCGGTACTGATCAAGTCCACACCAGAAGGAGCCCGGGACTTCGTCGTACCCAGCCGCATGAACCCCGGTGAATTCTATGCATTGCCCCAATCCCCGCAGACCTTCAAACAATTGCTGATGGTATCCGGCTTTGACCGCTATTTCCAGATCGTGAAATGTTTCCGGGACGAAGACCTGAGGGCAGACCGTCAGCCGGAATTTACCCAGATCGACTGTGAGATGTCATTCATCGAGCAGGAAGACATTTTGAATGTTTTTGAAGGCCTTATACGCACCCTTTTCAAAGAGATCAAAGGTATTGATCTGCCAGAAGTGCCCCGTATGCAATACTCAGATGCCATGCGCCTTTATGGTTCCGACAAACCAGATACCCGTTTCGGTATGCAATTCACCGAGCTGAATGATGTAGTAAAGGGAAAAGACTTCGCCGTGTTCGACAACGCGGAACTGGTGGTGGGTATCAACGCCAAAGGCTGCGCGGGTTATACCCGCAAGCAGATGGATGAACTGACCGACTTTATCCGGCGCCCGCAAATCGGGGGCACCGGTCTTATTTATATGCGCCATAATGAGGACGGGTCCCTGAAGTCTTCTGTAGATAAGTTTTATGACGAAGCGTCCCTGAAACTTTGGGCCCAAGCCTTTAACACTGAGCCAGGTGACCTGGTTCTGATCATGGCCGGGCAAAAAGACAAGGTAAGAAAACAACTGAACGAGCTCCGTCTGGAAATGGGCACCAGGCTTGGCCTGAGAGATAAAAATACCTTTAGCGCACTTTGGGTACTGGACTTCCCTTTACTGGAATGGGACGAAGAAAGCAATCGTTATCATGCCATGCACCACCCGTTCACTTCTCCGAAACCTGAGGACATTGACATGCTGGACACAGCCCCGGGCGAAGTCCGTGCCAACGCCTATGATATGGTCATCAATGGTACAGAGATCGGTGGCGGCTCTATCCGTATCCACGACCGGGAGCTGCAATCGCTGATGTTCAGACATCTCGGTTTCTCGGCTGAGGAAGCACAGAAGCAGTTTGGTTTCCTGATGGATGCCTTTGAGTTCGGCGCCCCTCCGCATGGCGGGATCGCCTTTGGCTTCGACAGGTTATGTTCTATTTTCGCAGGACTGGACAGTATCCGCGACGTGATCGCCTTCCCCAAGAACAATTCCGGAAGGGACGTGATGATCGACAGCCCCGCAACCATAGACCAAAAGCAAATGAACGAACTGAAGATCAGGTCTGTCCTGTAAACAGACAGATACCAAACAAAAAGGGCCGCGCATGCGCGGCCCTTTTTGTTTAAGGTCAGTACGATTCACTGTCCGGCGGAATACCATAGTCGATGACCGTCTCAGTCTTTACCTTTTTCTTTTTAGCGCCGGTAAACCACGACTTTACCGAATTGAAAATTGCCGAAAGATGTTCTGCGTCCAGGGCTTTGCCAACCTTGCCGGAAGCAAGTCCGACAACAGCCTTGGTCAGGATACCCGATCCACGGAATAAGGTACTGTTCATCAGCAAGGGCAATACCCATGACATAATCGTACTGCTGATATTGTATTTTTCGTCAACCTTAAGCAGCGCCGACGGTGCAGCATACTTCTTAATGACCGCACCGGGAGTGAACTGGTGCAGATAAATCTTCACGTCTTTCACCAGCATTTCCCCCTGAAGGGTATGCTCCGCTTTCAGCTGGCAGACCATTGCATGCAGCTCTTCCAGGTTCTTAATGTCATATTTTCTGCTCTTCCTCATCTTTATCTGCCAGTTTGTTGAAGTAATTCCTGATGGTAAAATTGATGATCGCCTTTTCGATAAATTTGTCCTTCGTCCAGTATACCAGTAAAGCCAGGAACAGGTAGATCGCCGCAACGCAGCCAAAACCCCTGGTAAAACTGCCCAATATATCCGACAGGAAAAAAGCCAGGGTAACTGTTCCGAACAAAAAGGCCAGCACAAAGCAGACGACGACCGTAGCATTGGTCACCAGGTCAGCAAATATCTTTGAGGTCTTTTCCAAAAGATACAGCCTGGTATGCGCAATGCGCGTGTCCAGGTAGGCCTGGACATCATGGTACAGGTCTTCAATACTCTTTTCTTTGTCTCGTTGCTCCATCGGTTGTGTTCAGGCGTCCCTATGCGTGTTCGATATCGTCTGCAAATTCTTCCTCTGTCTGGCGGAGTTTGCTTTTCACTGAACCAACCACCTTGTCCTTCAGCGCATTCAGGCTGTTGATTTCATCAGCAGCACGATCTTTGATCGACTCGCCAAGATCTTTCAGCGACTGGCTTAGTTTGTCACGAGTCTCACTTCCCTTATCCGGTGCGAACAAGAGTCCCAATGCCGCTCCGGCAGCTAAACCAGCCAGTAAGGCTACCAATACTTTTGAATTGTCATTCATGATTCCTTGTAATTTTTGTTAAACAATCAGTTGCTGGAACTTTTACTATAACTCGTCTTGTTCCGAAATTGTTTTTATTCTTTCGAGTCTTTCGGAAGCCATAGCACTCGTTTCATATATTTTGACCAATAATACGAAATAAGAGATTAATAGCGGGCCGAAAACGAGGCCTAAAATTCCGAAGAGAGGTATACCAATAACCACGCCAAGTACCGTGATTACAGGATGGATATTACCTACACGTTTAGCGATCATGAACCTCAATACATTATCGATGTTAATAATGACCACAAAACCAAAGATCAGCATTGCCCAGCCTGAAAAATTGTTGCCATTGGCAATCTGTACTAAAGCCGCAGGCACAAAGACAACCGGAGGACCCAATACCGGCACAAATGAGATAAACGTTGTAATCACTCCCCAGAACATAGGGTCCCGGTATCCCAGCACATAAAAGGACAGCCCGACCAGAGCGCCCTGAACCATCGCAATGAATCCCTGCCCAAGCACATTGGCATAGGTTGTATTGCGCATTTCTTCCGCGAAACGCTGCGCATTCTGGGCCCTGAAAGGGGCGTATTTCAGCAAGGCCCCTTCAAACTTCTCCCGCTCTACCAGCATAAAATACAGCAGAAAATACATCAGCAACAGGCCAAGTACAATATTGAAGGCCCCTGAGATCAGCGAAGGGAAAAGCCCTGTTGCCCATACACCCGCCTTTTGCAGCCCATCTTCCACCAGATCCTGCAAATCTCCGCTGATCGGCAGCAGATGTTTAAGTTTATACAACGTATCCTTGAAATATCCGGGATTGTTCTGCAGTTCAGCGATCTTTTCCAGAACCATACTGCTCAGCCCATAAAACGGCAATACAAGCACGACAACTGAAACAAACAGCAGAAGCACAGCAGCTACGCCCCGGTTAAACCTCTTGCCGGAAGTCAGGTAGATAAATCCGGGGCGCAGAATCGTATAGAGGACCAGGGTGCTCAGAATAGCGCCGAATATTCCCTGTAACGAGTACAGAATGATAATGCCCAGTACAATGATGATCAACAGGTTGATCTGGGTCCGCTGTTTATAGTTAAATATTGACATTTTCCAAACTTACTGCCAGACAGGCCCTTCATGATATACCGGTATACGGATCAGGAACAGGCTTCCCTTATCCAGCGGCTTCAGCGCAATGCTTCCGTTGTGCGTTGTCAGGACACGCTGGGCATGGGTCAGGCCCAGGCCATTCGCCCGTTTCTTGGTGGTAAAGAAGGGTTCAAATATCTTATCTCTGTTTGCAGGGCTAACCCCGCCGCCGTTGTCTTCGATACGGATCTCAAACATCGCCTGATCAGAAGTACTCGAAATGCGTATTTCCTTCGGGTATGCAGACATGGCCTCTGCTGCATTCCTGATCACGCTACTCAGGGCCACCTTGATCTTTGCCTTGTCCAGCAGGACTTTATGTCCAGGTTCCTCCAATTCCCGGGTCAGCCGGATGCCATGTCCGACAATCAGTTCTTCAGCCTCTTTCAGCGTCTCCTCGATCACTTCACTGAGGCTGTGTCGCTGAAGGTTAAGCGTTTTCGTCTCTGTACTGGAAATAAAGTTCTGTATCAGCTGGCTTACACGGTCGCAGTTGGTCTTAATGATCTCCAGGCAACCCTGTACCGACTCATTATAGGAAAGCTCCTGGTCAGAGGCCAGTTCGTCTACCGCCAGGTTAATGGTAGACAACGGGTCCCGGATCTCCTCTCCCAGTCCCTTGGCGATATGTTCCGAAATCGACATCTTACCCATGTTAACAGATTTTTCCTCGATATGTTTTCTGTAGCTAAGGTCGCGGATAATCGTATGATAGACCTCTGCCACGCTTACCAGATCGGTCTGGATAAAAGAAGACAAACTGCAATGGTAATACTGCCCCTCACGTCCCTTCAGTTCACATTCAAAATCGTTCAGTGAACCGTTCTTCTCCAGCAGGTTGCGGAATCGCTCTGCATCTTCAATACGCCTGAACAATATTGCATCGGGCAACTGAAGCAATTCTCCGGGGCTATAGCCAAAAAATCTTTCCCCTGCCGGATTGATGCTATGTATCCTTCCTGCGGGGTCAGACACCAGGATCGGATCATTGGCCTGCTCAAACACGGCCCTGTAACGACGCTCACTGTCCCGGACTGCCTTCAACCCCGCCGCCTGCTTCATTGAATAACGGATACTTCTTTCCAGAACACCAGCATCGATATCATCCTTCACCAGATAGTCGGCCGCTCCCAGGTCCATGGCCTGTTCATCAATATTCCGGTCACCTTTACCGGTAAGAATGATGATCGGCTCCATACAACCAGAATTGATGGCTTCTTTCAGCAGGTCTATGCCAGTTCTCTTTCCCAGCCTGTAATCGACCAGGTATACATCATATGCCCGTTTAAGTACTCCTCCGATTCCCTTCTCATAACTATCGGCCCAGTCCAGCTGAAAGGCCGCCCCCAGCTTCCTGAATACCGTTCTGGTCAGCACATAATCATCCTCGTCGTCATCAATCAGTAAAACCTTTACCTGTTTCATTTATGTTATTGGTTCCTTTTAGTTTGTTTCACCGGTAGAAAAACGGTAAATACCGCTCCCTTGCCCTTTTGTCCTTCTGCACGGATCAACCCTGAGTGGTTATCCGCAATTTTTTTACAAATGGCCAGTCCAATCCCCGTGCCACTGTACTCGGCACGCGGGTTCAGCCTGTGGAAAATATCAAAGATGCGGCCCGCATCTTCCGCATCAAACCCGATCCCATTATCGCGGATGCTCAGCTCCGCATATTGCGCACCTGGAACCAGTTCCCCCGTTTCCAGTTCGTGGCCAAAGATCACCCTGCCGACTATAGAGATCTCCGGCAACCTGCCCGGTACCGTAAACTTAAGTGCATTGCCCAGCAGGTTCATAAAAAGCTGGTACAGCTGGGACTGAATCCCGTCTATGACCTGTTCAGCTTTCAGTTCCACTTTTGCCTGCTGCTGTTCAATGGTATAATCCAGGCTCTGCAGTACTTCCCGCAACAACACCCCTAGTTCAAGGGGGATAAAATCGCGGTGGGCCCTGGTCGCCCTGGAAAAGGCCAGCAGGTCATTGATCAATATGCGCATGCGTTCTGCCGCATTGCCCATGCGTTCAAGATAATCCACGGCCTCAGTATTTTCCTGTTCTGGCAAAAGCGCCTTCAACCGCTCCCCAAAAGCCTTTATTTTTCTTAACGGCTCCTGCAGGTCATGTGAGGCTACATAAGCAAACTGCTCCAGCTCCTGATTCGACCTGTTCAATTCTGTCACCTTTTCCTCCAGCTGTACCTGTGCCTTTCGTAATTCAGTTACGTCCTGCGTATTACCAATATAAGCAAAATCGTTCAGACCGATCTTCCGGTATTCAGCAGTAGACAATACATACCTGATCTCGCCTGAAGGCCTGACGATACGGTAGCTCGTCCTGAAAGATCGCTTGGTCTTCAAAGCAGCCAGGAAATCGCGTGCGAAGAACCGCTGGTCTTCCTCATGTACCAGCGAAGCGTACCAGGGCAGACTTACGAACACCGAATGCGGCAGGAAACCATGAATATTGTACATTTCATCTGACCAGAGTAAAAACTCCCGGTCTTCTATCCACTCCCAGCTGCCGTTGTGCGACACCATTTCTGCCTCCCGCAGCAGCGTCTCATTAATCTTCAGCTTCAGCACGGCCTCTTTTTGCTGTGTAATGTCCTGCAGGGTACCGACGAGTTTATTTTCCTGGACCATATAAAAGCCCTGGGCCAGCACATATTTCCTGATCCCGGAAGACAACATAATCTGATACTCTACGGCAAAAGCAGACTGGTTGCGGATGGCAGACTGCAGTTCCTTGCTGACTTTCTCACGATATTCTGGGACAATATAGGCTTCACTTGCCGCTACCGTCAGCCCTGACTTCCTGTCTTCAATCCCGTAAATCCGGTACAGCTCCTCTGACCAGTTCAGCAGTTCCTGCTCCGGAAAATATTCCCAGGTCCCCAGGCTCGACACACGTCCGGCCAGGGACAGCAGTTCCGCCTTTGCGGAAAGCTGAACAACCTGTTTTTTCAGCGCCGATACTTCGTTCCTCATTCCCGCCGTTTTCCGCACTTCGCGAAAAATGCAATACAGCAACCCCAGTACAGCTGCAAAGGCTATGGCGGCTGTGATCAGCAAGGTTTAATTTTCAAGGTTGATCGCCTTCATTTTGTTGTATAAAGTCTTTCGGTCTATATTCAGTACCTTGGCCGCTTTGGTCTTGTTAAAATTGACCTCGCGCAAAACCCTGAGGATCGTTTCGTACTCGGCCTCCTGGGCCGCATTTTTCAGGTCTCTGGGTTTTTCCGTCTTCGTGATCGAGTTTTCTATTGCCGTTGCCTTGGCATAGGTAGAGATCTCCAATGGCAATGCCTTTACCTGGATGATGTCTGTCTCCGCAAGCAAAGCAGCCCTTCTGACCACATTTTTGAGTTCCCTGACATTGCCCGGCCAGTTATAGGTAAGGAAACATTCTTCCACTTCTTCCGAAAAGCCCTTCACATTTTTCCCGAGATCATGGTTGGCCATTTCCAGAAAGGTACCGGCAAAGATCATAATGTCCTTGCCCCTGTTGCGCAACGGCGGCAGATCAATGGAAAATTCATTGAACCGGTGAAAAAGATCTTCCCTGAACCTTCCCTTCTGAATAGCGGCCGACAGGTTCTCGTTGGTCGCCACAATAATACGTACATCCAGATCGATCTCCTTGGTACTGCCGATACGCTTGATCTTACGTTCCTGCACTGTCCTCAGCAACGCTGCCTGGATATCATAAGACAGGTTGCCCACTTCATCCAGAAACAGCGTACCTCCGTTTGCCATCTCAAAATGCCCGATCTTGGTGAATAACGCTCCGGTAAATGAGCCCTTTTCATGTCCGAAAAATTCGCTGCCCGCAAGCTCCTTCGTCAGAGAACCGCAGTCCATAGCCACAAAGGGATTGTTCTTCCTTGGGCTGTTCAAATGTATTGCCTTAGCCACCGATTCCTTCCCTGTGCCGCTTTCCCCCATCAGGATCACGCTGTAAGGCGTCGGGGCTACCAGCTGGATCTGCTTCATCAGTTCACGGGAAGCAGGGCTGTTTCCGGACACAAAGTTTTCCGCCGGGCTATAGGTCAGTTTAGCGGACTTCTGCTTGGGAGCATCCTGCGCCGGTTCCAGAGCAGCCGTGTTCAGGGCAAGCTGCGTTTCTATGGCCTTGTTGATGGTGTTCAGGATCTCATCGGGATACAATGGCTTGGTAATGTAGTCATAGGCACCCAGCTTGATCAGTTCTACTGCCAGTTTGATGTCGGAATATCCCGTAATAATGATCACTCCTGTGCTCGGGTATTTTTCCTTGATCCTGATCAGCATTTCCTTGCCGTCTGTATCTTCCAGCCGGTAGTCGCACAATACAAGGTCATAGGACTCTTTGGTAAGGTATTCCATGGCGGCAACACCGCTTGTCGCAGTGGAAACACTGAAGGAATTTCTCATCAGGAATCTGGACAGGAGCACGCCGATGTTGACTTCATCATCGACGATCAATATCTTTCTCATAGGGCCAGGGTTAAGGCGTTCTTTACTGGGAAATAAATATAGTTAGTTTTTCTTTAGTGGGAAATTTTCTCTACACTTTTTAACAAAAAATCCCCCAATATCAACGACAACCTACTGATAATCAATGCTCACGTTCCAATAAAAGAAGCTTTTCTTTTTTCCAGAAATGCCGCTACTCCTTCTCTGAAGTCAGCCGTTCCAAAACATTGGCCGAACTCACGGATCTCGGTTTCAAAACCTTCGCGGCCCCCGGAAGCATTCACCGCCCTTATTGCGGCGGCAACCGCCAGCGGCGCCCTTGACCTGATCTGCTCCAATATCGATACCGATTTGGTCTGCAGTTCTGCTCCCGGCACGACATAATTGACGAGGCCTATCTTCTCCGCCTGTTCCGCCCCGATCATTTCTGCCGTAGTGATCATTTCTATTGCCCTGCCTCTTCCGATCAGCCCTGCCAGCCGCTGGGTCCCGCCGTATCCCGGGATAAGGCCAAGTGTCACTTCCGGCAGCCCGAACCTGGCTTGATCCGATGCGACGCGGATATGGCAGGCCATCGCCAGCTCGAGCCCGCCTCCCAGCGCAAAACCATTGATCGCTGCGACCACAGGCTTAGGGCAATTTGAAATGGCATCAAATACCTGCTCTTGTCCTCTCCTTGCAAGCGCTTCACCGTCCTCCGGGCCGAGGGTTGCAAATTCAGAAATATCGGCTCCGGCCGCAAAAGCCTTTTCACCCGCTCCCGTCAGCAGAACCCCTCTTACCTCCCGGGTCTGCGCAGCAAATTCGATTTGCTGCGCAAGTTCTTCCAATGTTTCGCGGTTCAGGGCATTGAGTTTGTCTGGTCTGTTGATCGTCAGGTACAATACCTGTTCTTTCAGTTCTCTGAGGATATTCCGTCCGGCACTCATAAATTATACAGTAGTTGACAGGTAAATGTAGCCAAATTAGCCGTTTTATATTAACTTTGAGGCCTAAAAATACTGTTTATGAGTGAGGAAAGATCATTGAACTTCATCGAAGAAATCATTGAGAACGATTTGAAAAGCGGAAAGTACCAGGAACTGGTCACCCGTTTTCCCCCTGAGCCCAACGGTTACCTGCACATTGGTCATGCCAAGGCCATCTGCCTGAACTTTGGCCTCACTCAGAAATACGGTGGCTATACCAACCTGCGCTTTGACGATACCAACCCGGTTACCGAAAAAACCGAGTACGTAAACAGCCAGCAGGAAGATATCAGATGGCTCGGCTTCCGGTGGAAGAACGAGCTTTATACTTCCGATTATTTCGGAAAACTGTATGACTATGCCGTTATACTGATCGAAAAGGGCCTGGCCTATGTTGACCACAGCACTGCGGAAGAGATCGCAGCGCAAAAAGGCACCCCTACCGAAGCCGGAACTGCCGGACCATACCGTGACCGCAGCATTGCAGAAAATCTTGACCTCTTCAGCAGGATGAAGGCCGGGGAATTCCCCGACGGGGCCTGCACACTAAGAGCAAAGATTGACCTTGCAAGCCCCAATATGCTCATGCGCGACCCGATCATTTACCGCATCAAGCATGCTGAACACCACCGCACCGGCAACCAATGGTGCATTTACCCGATGTACGACTTTGCCCATGGACAGAGCGACAGTATTGAGGGAATTACGCATTCCATCTGCACGCTGGAATATGTAGCCCATCGCGAGCTTTACGACTGGCTGATCGAAAAACTGGGCATCTTCCCCTCAAAACAATATGAATTTGCCCGGCTGAACCTTTCCTATACGGTCATGAGCAAGCGTAAGCTACTGCAGCTGGTCAATGATGGCGTCGTCAGCGGCTGGGATGACCCACGCATGCCTACCATCAGTGGCCTGCGCAGACGAGGCTATACACCCGAAAGTATCCGCGAGTTCTGCGACCGGATCGGCATCGCTAAAAGGGAAAACATCATCGAACTCAGTTTGCTTGAATTCTGCATCCGCGAACACCTTAATAAGACCGCTACCCGCGTCATGGCTGTGCTGGACCCCATTAAATTGGTGATCACGAACTACCCGGAAGACCAGGAGGAAATCCTGCTCGGAGAAAACAACCCTGAAGCTGAAGACAAGGGCGGCAGCCGGGAGATTCCTTTCTCGCGTGAGCTCTGGATAGAAAGGGAGGACTTTATGGAAACTCCGGCAAAGAAGTGGTTCCGTCTTGCACCGGAAGCAATGGTCCGCTTAAAACATGCCTATATCGTTAAGTGTGAAACCTTCGAGAAGGATGCGGAAGGCAATGTGACCACGGTCTACTGTCGCTATATCCCCGAATCGCGAAGCGGCTCGGACACAAGCGGTATTCATGTAAAAGGCACCATACACTGGGTAAGCCGTGCGCATGCAAAACAGGCTGAAGTACGCTTATATGACCGGCTCTTTATTTCCGAATCACCGGATGCCGAAGAAGGGGACTTCAAAGATTACCTGAACCCTGAAAGTGTCGAGGTGATCAGGGATGCCTATATAGAACCTTATCTTGCCAAGGCAGACCAAAGGGGGCGCTACCAGTTTATCCGCAAGGGCTATTACTGCCTGGATAAGGACTCCACTCCGGAACACCTGGTCTTCAATCGCACCGTATCCCTTAAGGATGCCTGGGCCAAGGCCAATAAATAGGCCGCTGTTACAGATATTTCTTATACAGATTGAACAGGATCAGCTTGTCCGCCGCAGTCAGGGCAGGCGTAACATCTGTCTGCACAAAATGCCTTTTGAACGCAACGATCGCTGCAGAAAGGTTCTTCGTGTCATAGCCGATGATCCGCAGCGCAGCGGTCGTGTCAAATTCAGCCGGCGGCATCTTCAGCACATCATCATACCAGAAACCAAAACCCTTCAACGCGAGGGCCTTCCAGGGAAAACTGGCCGGATCAGGCTTGCGTGATGGCGCAATATCCATGTGGCCGATAAAATTTGCCGTCGGGATGTTGTACTTTTTTTTCAAAACTGTCAGTACTTCCACTAGGCTCCGGATCTGTATATCCGGATAAGGCTCGCTACCATTATTATCGATCTCTATACCGATTGAAGAAGAGTTCAGATCGGTATCATTTCCCCATTTCCCGGCTCCGGCATGTTGCGCACGCAGGTAGTCATTCACCATTTGAAAAACCTTCCCGTCTCTGCCGACCACATAATGGGCACTCACCTCCGTCTTCTTCATCGTAAAGGTTTTCAGCGTCTGGTCTGATGAGTTCTGTGCTGTATGGTGCAGGATCACGAAATTGGGCCTGCGGATACCAAAATTCACAGAACTCACCCAAGACTGGTCCTCCTTCGGAAAGCCCGAAAGTCCCTGGTCCTGTGGAGCAGGACTCCGGATCAGCTTGGCATAATCCTTTGCCTGTTGCTTATATATCTTATCTGTTGCTGCATATTTGCCCGTAGCACAGGAAGCCATCAGCAGAATTAAGAGCCCTGCAAAGCCGTTCAAAAGGTGATTTACGGTAGTTTTCATCTGGTGTGTATCAACGCATAAAATTACTATTTTTTATTATTTTAGCCGAAAAGCCGGGCTTATATGCCTGGCAATGATCACTTAACGATAAGACCTGTACAACAGACAACACATTAACTAACTAATTATGAGATCAATAACGGGGATTGCCTTTTTTCTTATCGGATGCTCAGTACTCACTTCATGTACCAATGACCAGTCTTCAGACCATACTGCCGCAGACAGTACCGCCAGGACCAGTGACAGCCTGAAGAAGACGCAGGACAGCCTTAGGAAGTATGTTAACGAGCGCCTGCCCATTTATGAAAAGGTCAGACTTACTGCTGATCTTAACAGCCTGTCGGTTAGCGAACGCAAAACCCTTCCCCTCCTCATCCAGGCCGCCCAGGTTATGGATGCTATCTTCTGGAAGCAGGCTTATCCGCAGCGCGACAGTCTTCTCAGTACGATTAAGGACGAAAAGACCAAAGCTTTCCTGATGATCAACTATGGCCCCTGGGACCGTCTGAACGGAGACAAACCCTTTGTTGCAGGCGTTGGCCCCAAACCGGCAGGAGGTACTTTCTACCCCGCTGGACTTACCAAAAAGGAACTGGATGAATCTGATGTCAAGGACAAATACGGCCAGTATTCTGTGATCCGTCGTGACCCTTACGGTAAATTATCGTCTGTTCCTTACTCTGTCGCTTTCGAAACAGAGCTGCAGCGGGCAACCTCCCTGCTGAAGATTGCCGCAGTGACTGCAGAAGACAAGGCCCTGCGGTATTACCTCAACCAGCGCGCAGATGCCCTGGTTACAGACCAATATACCAAAAGCGATTACGCCTGGCTCGATATGAAGGACAATACCCTGGACATCATCATCGGCCCCATTGAGAACTATGAAGACAAACTCTTTAATGCCCGTGCTTCCTTCGAAGCATACGTACTCATCAAGGACAAGGCCTGGAGCAAACGCCTGGCCAAATATGTAAAGCTGCTTCCGTCGCTCCAGCAGGGCCTTCCTGTAGCTCCAAAATATAAAAAGGAAAAGCCGGGCACCGATTCCGAACTCAATGCCTATGACGTGGTTTATTATGCCGGAGACTGCAATGCAGGCTCCAAGACCATTGCCGTCAACCTGCCTAACGACGAGATCATCCAGCAGAAGAAAGGCACCCGCCGTCTGCAGTTGAAAAATGCGATGAAGGCCAAGTTTGACAGGATCCTGCTTCCCGTTGCCGGTGAGCTCATCGACAAAGAACAACAGCAGTACATTAATTTTGATGCCTTCTTTGCCAACGTCATGTTCCATGAAGTCGCTCACGGACTGGGTATCAAGAAGACAGTGACCGGTAAGGGCTTTGTGAAGGAAGCATTACAGGAACAATATTCCTGGCTCGAGGAAGGCAAGGCCGACGTACTTGGCCTCTATATGGTCACCGACCTCCTTAAACGGAAAGAGCTTGAGGGCGACATCCGGCAGTATTACACTACTTATATGGCGGGTATCCTGCGCTCTGTACGTTTCGGGGCAGCCAGTGCCCACGGGAAAGCAAATATGCAGTGCTTCAACTTCTTCCAGGAACAGGGCGCTTTCATCCGCAATGCTGACGGCACCTATAAGGTCGACTATGCCCGCTTTGAAGGGGCCATGAAGAAACTCGCAGCAAACATCCTGATCATGCAGGGCAACGGTGACCGTATGGCCGTGGAAAAAGCGGCGCGGGAAAAAGCGGTTATTTTACCTGAACTTCAGCAAGACCTCGACCGTCTGACTTCAAAAGGGATCCCTGTGGATATCATCTTTGAACAGGGCTGGGATGTGCTTGGCGCCAGGTAACCTCTAAATATATTTATGGATAATGTCTTCCAGCGCCTGAATATCGAAGGGCTTGGGCAGATGATCGTCAGCGCCCGCCTGTGCAGCAAGTGAAGCAACATCATTGTTCGCAGAAAAATAGATCACGGGGATGTGCCGTAGCTGTTCATTGCTTTTCAGCGCACGTGTAGCATCGATACCGCCTACATCAGGCAGCCAGTTATCCATAAAAATGATGTCCGGCATATAGGCAGCAACCTGGTCAATGATCTCGTTTGAAGTAGAAGAAGTACGGATCTCATAACCCGCATCTTCCAGAATGATCCTGCAAAGGTCCAATATGTCTATATTATCGTCAAAAACGAATACTTTTTTTGCCATTTCTATTTTAAGGTCTGCGTTCAGAGAGCAAGTTAATAAATTCTCCCATTTCTTCTGCCTTCAGCACTTTATCTATGGCTACATTCAGCTGCGCCTGGGCCGGCATATAGGCCACCTGGGCGGTAGCGGGATCCTGTATCAGTACCATTCCGCCCAGCTGTTTTACCGTTTTCAGGCCATTGACCCCGTCAGCATTAGACCCTGAAAGGAGCAGACAGGCCAGGTGGTCCCCGTAGACTTCAGCCGCGCTCTGGAAGGTCACATCAATAGAGGGTCGTGAATAATTTACCTTTTCTGAGTAGTCCAGCGAAAACGTGCGGTCCTGCTCGATCAGCAGATGATAATCAGAAGGAGCGATATATATCGTTCCCGCAGCCAGAACTTCTTTTTCATCGGCCTCCTTTACACGCATCGGTGTCCGGCTGGAAAGCAGGTCCGGCAGCAGGGAATCCGTTCCGTGCTTGCGGTGTACTACGATCACTATGGGGAAACTCAGCGGACCCTGCATAGCCGGCAAAGCCTTCAGCAAGACGTCGAGGCTCCCGGCAGACCCTCCGATGACCAATGCCTCACAACGTTTCATCATCCCAGTTTCCTCCAGATCTTCTCCGAACCGAGCCGTTTATATTTATTATTGAAACCTGCATAACTGATCGTTTCCTTAGTGCCCAGGGCAAGATAACCAAGTTCCTCCAGGCTATCGTCAAAAAGCTGCAGTACCTTTTGCTGCAGTTCGCGGTCAAAGTAGATCAGTACATTCCTGCACATGATCAGCTGGAACTCATTAAAGGAATGGTCAGAGACCAGGTTATGCGTGGAAAAAATGAGCTTTCGCCGGAGTTCGTCGTCAAACTTGGCAAGCGAATAATTCGCGGTATAATAGCTGGAAAAATCCTTTGTACCCCCAGAGAGAATATAATTTTCAGAATACTGCCGCATATACCCCAGACTAAACATTCCCTGTTCCCCCCGTTCCAGTACAGTTGGGTTGATGTCCGTTGCATAGATAAGCGACTTGTGCAGCAGATTAAGCTCCTTTAGCAGGATCGCAATAGAATAAGCTTCCTCCCCGGTAGAACAGCCCGCCAGCCATATCCTGATGAACGGATAAGTACCCAGTCTGGGGAGGACTTCTTCCCTGAGCCGTCTGAAGAAATCCGGGTCCCGGAACATCTCGGTCACATTTACGGTGATCTGTTCCACAAAACGCCTGAAGTAAGCCTCATCGTGGTTTATTCTGTACCGGAACTCGCTAAAGCTCAACGCCCGGTCAAGGGTATACAACCTGACGATACGCCGCTTTATCGACGCCCTGGAATAACCCGTAAAATCATAGCCGTACCGTTCCAGAAGGTCTGAAAGCAATACCTCTACTTGTTCTTCGTTGATCAGCCCTCCTTCCAAGGTCAAACGTATTCGGTAAGCAGTTTCGTTAGTTCTTCCACATTGATCGGCTTGGACACATAACCTACCGCCCCCGCCTCCAGGCAGCGCTCACGGTCCCCCAGCATTGCCTGCGCCGTAACAGCGATTACCGGAATGTGCTTCAACACCGGGTCGCTGTTCATCTTAGCCATCGCCTCATAACCGTCCATACCCGGCATCATCATATCCATCAGCACCACACCAATCTCAGGATTGTTGGCCAGCATGTGGATACCCTCCTCCGCACCGGGAGCGGAAAGGCACTGGTAACCTTTAGCCTTCAGCACCGCTTTTAGTGCGAAGATGTTCCGGTTATCATCATCGACGATCAATACCTTATTTGCCATAACTTATATTTTATTGTAAAGCCATACCCGCAACAGCGAGATCAGCTGGTCAATATCCACCGGTTTGGAAATGTAATCTGAAGCGCCGGCCGCAATACACTTTTCCCGGTCTCCCATCATTGCTTTTGCAGTAACAGCAAGCACCGGCAAATGTTTATAAGCAGGCATCTTGCGGATCTCCCGCGTACTTTCATAACCATCCATTTCAGGCATCATCATATCCATAAGCACGATGTCCACCGCCGGGTTATCCCGCAGCAACTGCAGGGCCTCCCGGCCATCAGTTGCTGCCAGCACTTTCATCTTATGCTGCTCAAGCGCCTTAGTCAGTGAAAAGATATTGCGCACGTCGTCATCTGCGATCAGTACAGTCTTGCCCTTAAGTACCTCATATAGCCCGCCCAGCTTCTCCGGTACAGGTTTTCTCTGACGGGCTTCCGTGGCATTCTCTTCCACAAGATGCAGGAACAGCCCAGCCTCGTCCAGAATGCGCTGGTAGGAATGCGCCGTCTTCACCACAATAGAGTCCGCATATTGTTTGATCCTGCTTTCCTCACCCTTAGACAAATTCTTGCCTGTAAAGATGATGATCGGCAGGTTTTCGAGCCCCTCCGTTTTTTTGATCGCTTCCAGTGTGTCATAAGCATTCTTGTGAGGTATACCCATGTCGAGGATCACACAGTCCACATCCCTGCGCTGCAATGCTCCGATCCCTGCTTTCACATTATTGGCTACCTCTGTATTGATCTTATAATTGCTCAGGAAATAACTTAATGCTTCCGCGTGCTGCTTGTTCTCTTCAACGATCAATACCTTTTTCGGATACTTGCTCAGCGCATGTTCCAGTTTCTGGAAGATCACCTTCATTTGCTCCAGTGCAACCGGCTTGTTGATGAAGTCCACCGCACCTTTCAGCAAGCTTTCCTTCTTCACCTCCATCGAAGACATGATGTGTACCGGGATCGGCCTGGTTTCCGGGTTCGACTTCAGCTCTTCCATCACCTGCCAGCCATCCTTTACCGGCAACTGGATGTCAAGGAGTATGGCCAGTGGCCGGTAACGACGGGCCAGTTCTATACCGGCATCTCCCCTTACCGCTACAATCCCCCTGTAGCCCCGTTTCCTGGTAAAGTCAAGCAGCACCTTAGCGAAAGAAGTATCATCCTCAATGATCAGAATGGACTTATCTCCCGCACCAATATGATCGCGGTCATCCTCCACATCTGAAGGGATATGCGCTACGGTAAAGCGCTCAGCAGCAGATACCTCTTCCGTATCCTGCGCGGGAGCAGAATGCCGTTCGCCCGCTGTATTATCCTGTGGGGCTATCTTTGAGCGGTCTTCCGGGAGCAGCAGCGTGAATTCACTGCCGATATCTTCCTTACTGCTGAGGTCAATCTCCCCCCCAAGCAACTTTGCCAGTTCCCGGCTGATCGACAATCCAAGGCCTGTTCCGCCAAACCTGCGACGGGTAGAACCATCTGCCTGCTGAAAGGCTTCAAAGATCAGACCCTGCTTGCTGGCAGGTATCCCGATGCCCGTATCCGTCACCTTGAAGCTTACCAGGTTCTGTTCAGGCAACCGTTTCACCGTCAGCGAGACCCTGCCGCGCTCAGTAAACTTGATCGCATTGGACAACAGGTTCTTCAGGATCTGCTCCAGCCTCATCTTATCGGTATTGAACGTCCTGATTTCGTCATCGACGTCGACGACCAGCTCCAGCCCCTTATTTTTTGCCTGCGGATCAAACAATGAACGCATGTCTGTAACTACTTCCCGGAGATTAAGGTCGGCAAATTCAAGCTTCATTTTGCCTGCCTCTATCTTGGAAAGATCCAGGATCTCGTCGATCAGGCCCAGCAGCCCCTGTCCCGAACTCTGGATTACTTCAGCATATTCCGTATACTCACTGTCCAGGTCCTTATTTTCCGCCATCAGCTTGGAAAGGAGCAGGATCGAGTTCAGAGGTGTACGCAGTTCATGCGACATGTTCGCCAGGAATTCGGACTTGTACTTAGTACTCTGTTCCAGTTGTTCCGCCTTGATCTGTATTTCCCGGTTACGCTCTTCGATCATCTGGTTCTTTTCTTCCAGCAAGCTTGTGCGTTCCTCCAGTTCCTGGTTGCTTTGCAGCAACTCCTCCTGCTGAACCCTCAGTTCTTCCTCCGAAGTCTGTATTTTCTGGGTCTGGGCTTCCAGCTCTGCATTCAGCCCCTCAAGTTCACTGTGCTGGGCCTGCAATTCCTCCGCCTGGGCCTGGGTCTCCTCCAGCAGGTCCTGCAGTTTCTTTCTGCTCTGCGCCCCGTGGAGAGCGATCCCGATATTGTGCGAAACACTTTTCAGCAGCTCCTGCTGCAAGGGCGTGAAGGCTTTCAGCGCACCCAGTTCCAATACCCCTAACACTTCTCCGTGACGCAGCACCGGAAAGGCCGCGATATAGCCTGGTTTCGTATGCCCTGTTGCATAGCTGATGGTCATTTCACCATCAGGAACGTCTGTGATCATCAACGGCGTCCCCGATTTGAATACCTGGCCGGAAATGCCGTCGCCGGCGTTTAATGTCCTGCGCTCAGTATTCAATGCATAACCACCTTCCAGATGCAGCCGCATGTCTTCGCCCACGAGATAGAAAGCGGCAACCACGCTGTTCGTATGCCCTACAAGGTTCTCCAGGATATCCTCCGCCAGCTCCTCCACTGTCTTTTCCCCTACCATTTTATCGTTCAGGCCCGCAATGGCTGCCTGCAGCCATTCCTTATCGGCCAGCAGCGAAAACGAATATTGCAAAGACTCCGCCATCGCATTCAGCGACAGCGCCAGGCTTCCCAGTCCGTCCTTCAGCTCATCATTCAGCCGCAACCGGTAGTCTCCGTTGGAAATCTGCCCCGCGATGCGCTGTATCGCCTCTATACGAAGGTCCATTTCCGCCTTCTTCGCCGTCAGCTCATCCTGGAGCCGCATCCGCTCGTCCAGATCGCGCGACACCTTCATATAAAAGAACAATGTGATCAGTACCGCCATACCTGCCGCGATCAGGATCACGATCGGCGTATAGCCTGCCTGCAGGTTGAGTTCGCCGGTCCTTTCCTCCAGCAGCCGTTTCTCTTCGCCCTGCATAGTCGTGATCAGCGAACGGGCCGCATCCATATACTGCTTTCCTTCCAGTAGTTCCGCCACCGTAATACTTTCTCCCCGGTCCTTGCCCTGGATCAGCTTTTCCAGGATATTCAGCCTGCTTTCGATCACCTCGTGCAGCCGCTTTACATTTTGCTGCTGAAAAGGATTGTCTTTTGTGTCAGCCGTTACCCTGTTCAGCAGTTCTACCGCCTGCTCCTTGGCCCCTGAATAAGGCTCCAGGAATACCCGGTCACCGGTCAGCAGGTACCCGCGCTGTCCCGTCTCTGCGTCTTTAAGCGCAGAAAGAGCCCCGTCCAGATCAGACATGACAGCGTTGCTGTGCGACACCAGGCCTGCACTGGCGATCAGATTCCTGATGCTCTTGTATGATGCAAAGGAAGAGATGAACAGGATCAGGAGCGAAAGCCCGAGACCTAAGCGCAAATTATTCTTCAATGATACTTTTTCCATAAACGCGTTAAAATGACATCAGTCCGTTTCCTCCCCGGTATCTACCGGTATAATAAAATAAAATTCAGAGCCCTCGCCTATGGTGCTCTTCACGCCGATCTTTCCGCCGTGCCGCCGGATGATCTCAGCAGAAATATACAGCCCGATGCCCAGTCCCTGGAAATGGATCGCAGTTTCCTCCACTCTGTAAAATTTATCGAAAACCAGCTTCTGCTGCGAAGGTTCTATCCCGATGCCATAATCACGCACACCCAGATAGAGTTCTCCGTCCTTAATATTCAGATTGATCTGTACTTCCCGGGTTCCCGGCGCATATTTGATCGCATTGGTCAGAAAGTTCAGGATCACCTGTTCGATCCGCATCTCGTCGGCATAAATTTCCTCTGCGGCCTTACCCTTGCGGACAATACTGAATTCCGGGTTCGACTGCCGGATGATGTCCGTCACATTATCCAGCAGCTGGTCCATTACGAAACGCTTTTTATTGAACTTCAGCTTACCGCTCTCTATCTTGGAGATGTCCAGCAGGTCGGCAATCAGCTCGTTCAGTTTTTCCAGCTGGACCTGGGCCTTGCCCAGGTGGTTCTTTACCTTTTCGAGATCACCCTTCTCTATACTGCGTCCCAGTAGCTGCATATATCCTTTCACGCTCGTGAGCGGCGTCTTCAGCTCATGGCTCGCAATACTGATAAACTCATCCTTTTTGCGCTCTGCCTGTTTCCTGAATTCAATTTCTGCCTGCATGGCCTTCTGGATCTCGATCAGCTTGCGGCTCTGTTCATAAATACGGTAAAAGGTCTTCACCTTCAGTAACAGTATATCCATATCTACCGGCTTGGTAATGTAATCGATACCACCGGAGGAATAGCCCCTGGTAATGAATTTCAGCTCTTTGTTCACCGCAGAAAGAAAAATGATCGCTGTTTCCCTGGCCTTACTGTATCCCGAGATCGCCTCAGCCACTTCAAAACCGTCCATACCTGGCATCTGTACGTCCAGGATGATCAGTACATATTCATTTTTGAGCACCTTCTTCAGTGCTTCCTCTCCGGAGGCGGCCGTATCTACTTCAAAATGGTGCCGCTCGAGAACCCGCCGGAGCGAGATCAGGTTCTCTGGCGTATCATCAACGATCAGTATCATCGTCCCCTGAAGTTTTGTGGTTGTACAGAACTGGTTTTTGCGGGTATGTTTTTTGTCATCTACTGTTTATTTGGTCTGGTTGAATTGAAAATACTAAACTATAGTTCTGTTGAATTAAATGTGTCGCCCTGTCTGATGTCTCCGGTTTCAAAACCCTTTCTGAACCAGTAAACCCGCTGTGCCGAAGTTCCGTGCGTAAAGGCATCCGGTACCACCTCGCCTCCGCCCTGTTGCTGCAACTTATCATCGCCAATGGCATTTGCAGCCCTCAGCGCCTCCTCGAGGTCTCCTTCGTCCAGCCGGAAATCCTTCAGGTTCTGCGCGTGGTGTGCCCAGAGCCCGGCCAGAAAATCAGCCTGTAATTCCAGCTTTACGGATAACTTATTGTATTCCCGCTCGCTCAGTTCTCTTCGTGCCCGGTCCATTTTAGCAGATATCCCCATAAGGTTCTGCACATGGTGCCCTACTTCATGGGCGATCACATAAGCCTGGGCAAAGTCTCCCGCAGCCCCGAAGCGGTCACGCAGTTCCCCGTAAAAAGAAAGATCGATATATACCTGGTGGTCGCCCGGACAATAAAAGGGCCCGACTGCCGAACTGGCGGTTCCGCATGCAGAGGCCACGCGGTCGTTAAACAGCACCATGACCGGTTGCTCATAGGTCATGTTCATCGCACTGAACTGCCTTTCCCATACCTGATTGGTCGATTCCAGCACTCCGTCCACGAATTTTCCCTCCGCATCCTGAGGATCGCCCTTTGCGCCCTCCTGCTGGGTCATATCCTGCACAGGCAACTGGCTCACCAGCCCGGTGAGATCCTTTCCAAACAGTAAACCTAAGATAACAATGATGATACCGACACCGCCTCCGATGGCGCCTCCGCTCATCCCCCTCCGGTCGTCAATATTACCACTGCCTTTTCCAAACCATTGCATAGAAAACAGGATAATGTCATTTGATCACAATTTTGCGTCAATAGTTATACCAAAATGTATAAAAAACCACATTTTATGGCCAAGAAGCCAGAATATATTGGGCGCAAAGCCCTATTCGGAGAACAGGGCTGCCGCAATATCGATGCGCTGTATGGTTTCCTGTCCACCCAGGGCTACGGCGATATCGAACACCGCCGGCCCGAACTTACCGCCCACCAGCATGATCCGGAAGGGCAGCATCAACTCCCCCGGCTTCAGGCCTTTCGCCGCGGCCAGTTCTTTGAAGGCTGCTTCCAGGCTTTCAGCAGTCGCCCCGTCGGCGATCCCCGCTGCAAACTCCTTAAAGAATCCTGCTTTTTCCGCAGACCATTTCGGCTTTACCGCTGCAATATCATATTCCGAAGGCCGCGCAAAGAAGTAACGCGCCTGGGGCACAAAATCACTCAGCAGGCTGCAGCGGTCCCGCACCAGCTCCACGGCCTTCAGCAGCAGGGCAGCGTCATTTACGGCTATACCCGCCTCTTCCAGCACCGGCTTTACCAGCAACGCCAGTGCTCCTGCCTCAGTCCTGCGGAGCCATTCCTGGTTAAACCACTTTGCTTTTTCAAAATCAAACTTTGCTCCGGCCTTACTAATACGCTCCACCGAAAATCTATCTGCCAGCTCCCCCAAAGAAAACAGCTCCTGGTCTGTGCCGTCGTTCCAGCCCAGCAGAGCCAGCAGGTTTACAAAAGCTTCAGGCAAAAAACCCAGCTCGCGGAAGCCTTTCGTCAGTTCACCACTCTTAGGGTCGGTCCAGTTTTGCGCATAGACCGGGAAGCCGAGCCTGTCTCCATCGCGCTTGCTCAGTTTGCCATTCCCATCTGGCTTCAGGATCAGCGGCAAGTGTACCCACTCCGGCATTTCCGCCTCCCAACCCAGGTAACGCCAGAGCAGGATGTGGATCGGAGCAGAAGGCAGCCATTCCTCACCCCGGAAAACATGGCTGATCTCCATGGCCCGGTCGTCGGCCACCACGGCGAGATGATAGGTCGGCATGCCATCGGCCTTCAGCAGGACCTTATCGTCAATTAAGTTCGTATCAAAGCTCACATGTCCCCGGATCAGGTCGTGAAAGGAGACCGTTTCGTCTTCCGGCATCCGGATGCGCACCACATGCGGAACACCTGAAGCCAGCAAGTCCGAAACTTCATCTGCAGAAAGGGTCAGCGAATTGCGCATCTGTGCCCGCGTTTTCTGCCCGTAGGTAAAGTTTGGCACTTCCGCCCGCTTTGCCTCCAGCTCCTCTGGTGTATCAAAGGCGTAATAGGCATGGCCCGAGGCTACCAGTTGTTCAGCATACTGACGATAGCCCGCCTTCCGCTCACTCTGCCGGTAAGGGCCGTATGCGCCGCCTTTCTCCGGACTTTCGTCTGGTTCAAGGCCGCACCAATTCAGGCAGGAAAGGATATATTCCTCCGCGCCCGCTACGAAACGGGTCCGGTCAGTATCCTCTATCCGCAGTACAAAAGTACCGCCATGCTGTTTCGCAAACAGGTAGTTGAACAAGGCTGTACGCACCCCGCCGAGGTGCAATCCGCCAGTCGGGCTGGGGGCAAATCTTACGCGAACTTTCTTTTCCATATAGCTCCCGCAAAGATATATTTTTGTAATTTGCCTTCATAATCTATGAATCCTTACGAAAAGAAGCGGCGGTGGAAATTCTTTCTCCTGGTGTTTGCGATTGTGATCGGCACTGCCTCCGTCTTCTACAGCGATTTCTTCGTGAAAAAGATGGAACGTGAGGAGCAGCTGCAGTTCCAGCTTTATGTCAAGGTCACTGAGCAGACCTTCGCGATGTATGACGACGACCGTTATACCGGCCTTATCGACCTCATCCGCACCAATAACAAACTGCCGGTCATCGTTACCGACGCCAAAGGGGAGATCGTCTCCTACCAGGGCCTGGACTCTACGAAAACCAATTACGACATCCAGAAAAGGCAGAACGTGACCTATGACCCCGGCTACTTCAGACGCGAGCTACGGAAAATGAAAGAGCAGCGGCGCCCCACGCCGATCACAGGCCTGGACGGTGTGACATTGTACATTTATCACAAAGACTCTTCTACGCTGACCCAGCTGCGCTACTTCCCCTATATCCAGCTGGGCGTGATCGCCCTGTTTCTCATTACTGCATACGTTGCCTTCAGTTCTGCCCGCAAGGCCGAACAGGACCAGGTATGGGTAGGCCTCGCCAAGGAGACCGCTCATCAGCTGGGCACCCCCATTTCCTCGCTCATGGCCTGGGTGGAACTCATCAAATCGCGCTTCAATGCCGAGGAAGACCCCCTGATCTCCGAAATGGAGAATGACATCAAGCGTCTCGAGGTAATCACAGACCGCTTTTCCAAGATCGGATCCAAGCCGGTTACGGAAGACCATGTCGTTTATACTGTTATTTACAATTTCGTCGAGTACTTCAGGCTCCGCACCTCCGATAAGGTCAGGTTCAGTATTACCGGCGACGAGCAGGTGCGTGCCATGATCAATGTTCCGCTTTTTGACTGGGTGATAGAGAACTTATTGAAAAACGCTGCCAATGCCATCGAAAACGAAGGACGCATTACCATCAATATCATCGAGAACCTGGCTAAGGAAGAAGTCTTTATCGACGTCAGCGATACCGGCAGCGGCATCTCCCGCAGTAAGTTCGACGCAGTTTTCCAGCCCGGCTACACGACCCGGAAGCGCGGCTGGGGCCTGGGTCTCTCTCTTACCCGCAGGATCGTAGAAAATTACCATCACGGACAAATCTTTGTGAAGGACTCCGAACCCGGCAAAGGCACCACCTTTCGTATCATTTTAAAAAGCAGCATTACCTATGAACCGGCCACAACCGTATGAATACCCCAAATGGGGCGAACAGTACATTAAATTAGTCGAAGACGACGTCATTGAAATCCTGGAAAGCCAGGCGAACGAGTTTGCCGACTTTGCGAACAGCCTGGTCGACAAGGCAGATTATGCCTATGCGCCCGGCAAGTGGACCATCCGCCAGCTCACAGGGCATATCGTTGACACGGAGCGCATCCTGGTCTATCGCCTCACCTGCTTCGCCCGCGGAGAACAACAAGCGCTTCCGGGCTTCGATGAAGACGAATACGTGAGCCACGCACACTTTGAAGACAGAAGCCTGCTTAGCCTGTCTCATGAGTTCAGCCTGCTCCGGAAAGCTAACCTCTACCTTTTCCGCTCACTTACTGAGCAGGAGCTCAACCGCTCAGGCACCGCCTCGGGAAGAGAGATCAGTGTCCGGGCCCTGCTGTTTGTCATAGCGGGGCATGTCATCCATCACACCAAGATCATTAAAGAGCGCTATCTTTAAGATCATCCCATTCGTCAACTGTTAAGCCAGCAGGTCCGTCAGCTGTTCCAGCAGCTGTACCTGTCGCTCATTGATCTTCCGGCGTGCTTCTTCGAGGGAAAACCAGCCAGCGCGGTCAACCTCTGGTATTTCCATATACCGTCCCGAGCGCGGCGGCCATTCCATCGAAAAAGTATTACTTTTAAGGGCTGCAGGGTCAAAATCTCCTTCCACCGCCCAGCAGAACACCTGTTTACCACCCTTTTGCAGCACTGGGGTCAACGCGATGAAATCCCCATCCGGCCTTAGCCCGGTCTCCTCCTCAAATTCCCGGATGGCCGTCATTAAAGGCGCTTCACCTTCCTGATCTGCCTCGCCCTTAGGCACAGACCATACTCCCATGTCTTTGTTCTTAAAGAACGGTCCGCCTGGATGCACCAGCAGGAACTCCGGTTCGGCAGTCCTTTTACGGTACATCAGTATACCAAAGCTTTTTTTCATAGCCGCATTTAAACAACTGGTACCGGAATCCTGTTTTCCTTTCGCTATCTTTGACTTTAACCCGATGAATCCATCAATATAGCCGAAATGATTCGCATTAACCAGGACACCCCCTCAGAAATACTCAACGACATCAAAAAAGGAGATCTCGTTACCGATACGTTCAGTAAGACCGGTATCGTTGAGGACATTTCCATTACCGATGACGGCCTTTATAAAATTTACACCTTTCTCCTGGTGACCGGCAGGAGCATTACCCTGAAGGTATAATCAGGCAACGCACAAATACCATATTTTATAGAGTACAAAAAAAATAATCAATATCTTTGGGCCAAAGATTTTTAACCATGACAGAACAAGGAAACAACAATACTTTCGACTGGGTTTATTATGTACTGGGCCTGATTGCGGGCATCGCCACTACACTGGCCATCACCGCTAATTTCTTCTGGGCCATTTTCGGCGGTATCCTGGGCTTTATTTTCGGTGCGATCTTCCTGAACGGCATCGTTAAGGGCAGGGAATACTAAGATGAAACGATCTGTCCTTATTGCATTCCTTACCTGTGCGGCCACCATTTTACATGCACAGGACATCAAGTTTCCGGCACTGGACAGTAGCCCTGCAGATATCGTTTACTATCCGCTGAATGTAGCTAAGGCAAAAGATGCTGCTGTGCCACTGATCAAGGTCGTTTATTCACGTCCTTCCAAAAAGGGCAGGGAAGTCTTTGGCGTACTTGAACAATTCGGGAAGGTATGGCGGGCGGGAGCCAATGAAAATACCGAGATCCGCTTCTATAAGACTGCGACGATTGGCGGTAAAAAGATAAAAGCTGGCACCTACAGCCTCTTCGTTATTCCCAATAAAGACAAATGGACCATTATTATCAATAAGCAAACCGATAAATGGGGGGCATTTACCTACGATGAGACGAAGGACATCCTGCGTACAGATGTAGAAGTAAAGGCGCTGGACAAACCAATTGAAGTGATGTCCATAACCTTTACCACCCAGGCTTACGGGGCCAACCTGGTCATCGGCTGGGATAGCTCGATCGTAGAACTGCCCGTTACGATCAGATAACTACAATATTGCTGGTATAAAAAACAAAAAAGGGCCGAACGATCGTTCGGCCCTTTTTTTTTGCTGTCATTCTGACCTTTGTCAGCAAAAAGTCAACAAAGCAACAAAGCAAAAAAAAGCAGCCAACTAATCAATCGATTGATTAATTTTGCGCCGTCAAAACATTAATATCCGGCGTGGGTTAAAGAGGTAATAAGAAAATGGCCTAGCCTGTAAAAACTGCACGGCAGAAAAGCAAAGAAGACAGACATGGAAAAGACAGACAAGAAAACCAGTATCCTGACTGCGGCTGAGAAGCTGTTCTCGGAGCTGGGCTACGAGGCGACTTCGACCAGGCAGATCGCCCGGGAAGCCGGGGCGAACATGGCCATGATCAACTATTACTTCGGCTCTAAGGAGGGCGTATTTATGGAAATCATGACCAGCCGCATCACGGCATTCAAACAGCAACTGAACGAAATCAGTCAGGGCAGCCTGACAGGTATGGAAAAGCTGCTGAAGGTAGTGGAGGGTTATGCTGACCGTGTACTTTGCAACCATACTTTCCATAAGATGATGCACCGGGAACTCTCGCTGCCCCATCGCCCGGAAATGTTTACCAATATAGAAACGGCAATGGCCGACAATCAGGCCGTGATCGAAAAGATCATTTATGAGGGCATTGAAGATGGCAGTTTCCGGCCGGTAGATGTGCGTATGACGATACTCACGCTGATGGGGACGATCAGCAAAGTAGCTGTATCCCCCGCTAAGATCACCTCAGGCACAGGGCTTGACATCAATAATAAAAAAGACAGAAAGGTGATCACCGAGAGGCTGATTGCTCACCTGAAGGATCTGATCATAAATTATTTAAAACCTGAAAAGCAACAATTAAAACCATAGAAATGACACGCAATTTGTATAAAATCATTTTTTCAGTCTTGCTGATGCCCTCAGCGCTCTTTGCCCAGTTGGCCCCGGCCGCCGGACCGGTAAAAAAACTGGACCTTCCCGAAGCAATTTCCCTTGGGATCGCCAACAGCAAGAACCTGAAGCTATCCCAGGGCAAGATTGACGAGGCGGTTGCCAGACTGGCCACGGTAAGGGACAATGCGCTGCCTACGGCCAAAGCTTCATTTATGTACAACCATGCCGAGATTCCGACCAATAAACTAAGTATCGGTGGTGCGGATCCTATCCGACTGCCCAACCGGGCTGATGCTTTTGTAGGCACCGCCGCGGTGGAGGAACTGGTCTACGGAGGTGGCAAGCTGAAGTATGCAGAGGAATCGACCCGTCTGCTGACCGAAGTGGCCAGGCTGGATGCGGACAAAGATAAGGAGGAGATCAGCTATGCAGTGATCAATAGCTATTACTCCCTGTTCAAGGTCCTGCAAAGCAAGAAAGTCGTCAGGCAGAACCTGGAGGCGATCGCCGGACAGCTGAAGCAGGCACAGCGTTTTTTTGAGCAGGGCGTTGTGACCAAGAACGATGTGCTGCGCTTCCAGTTGCAGCAGGCCAATGTATCGCTGACCGAAATGGAGATTGAGAACAACCGCAAGATCATTAATTACAACCTGGATATCCTGCTGGGCCTGGATGAAGGCACGGAACTGCAGATCTCAGACCCCGACAACACACAGAGACCCGGCGGCACGCTGGACACCTATCTGGACATGGCCTATGGTAACCGCCAGGAACTGAAGCAACTGGACCTGCAAAACCGGGTAGCGGATGTATACATTAAATCGATCAGGGCGAACACCCTGCCGACCGTGGGCCTCGGCGCAAACCTGTACTATATCAACCCAAGCGGCAAGTTCATCCCGCCGGTTGACCAGTATATCCTTCCGATCACCCTGGGAGCCAATGTCTCCTGGAACATCGGCAACCTCTGGACGAATAAGAACAAGGTGAGTGAAGCCCGGGTACAACAAAAGAACGTAGTGCTTCAAAGGGACATCATATCTGACCAGGTGAAAAAGGAAGTGAACAAAAACTTTCAGGACTATCAGCTGGCACTTAACAAGATCAGGATACTGGAAACCTCGATCGCACAGGCCGCAGAAAACGACAAATTACTGGAATCGAAATACAGGAACAACGTGGCATCAGCTATTGACCGCATCGACGCAGAAACATTGCTGTACCAGGCAAAGATCAACCTGGAGATCGCAAAGGCAGATGCCGGACTGGCTTATTATACGTTACTAAAATCTACAGGAAAAATCTCCCAATAAAAGACCATAACAAATACTGAAATGACAACTGAAAAGAAAAAAAAGAGCAAAATAGTTCCCATCATACTGGCGGTACTCATCGTGATCGGCGCGATTTTCGGCATCAGGGAATATATCTATTACAGCCACCACGTCGATACGGACGACGCCCAGATTGACGGGGACATCAGCCCGGTAGTAGCACGTGTAGGCGGTTACGTAGAGGACATCCGGTTCGAGGAAAATACCCGCGTGCAGGAAGGCCAGGTATTGGTAAAGCTGGATGACCGCGACTACAAGGTGAAACTGGAGCAGGCGGTGGCCGGACAAAAAGGCGCAAGCGCAGGGGTAACCGTATCGCAGTCACAGATTGCGGCAACAGCTGCAAACACGGCGACTGCCAGAGCCAATGCGGAGGCGGCAAGAGTGAAGATGGTACTGGCACAAAAAGACTTTGAGCGTTATGCAAACCTGATTAAGGATGGCTCGATCACCCAGCAGGCCTTTGATCAGGCCAGGGCAACCAGGGAAGCCGCCGAAGCCGCCTACACCGCAGCAAAAGACCAGCTGGTCGCCGCTCAGAAACAGGTGGGCACAACCCAGAGCCAGCTTGCGGTCAGCAGCACAGGCGTTACCCAGCACCAGGCTGACGTGGATTTTGCTTCGCTGCAACTAGGTTATACCGAGATCAAGGCCCCGGCCACTGGTATAGTTACCAGGAAAAACGTGCAGAAAGGGCAGCTGGTCCAGGCAGGGCAGTCATTGTTTTCCATTGTGAACGAAAACAGCATTTATGTAACGGCTAACTTTAAGGAAACCCAGCTGGAAGATATCAGATCAGGCGCAAAAGTGAAGATAGAAGTGGATGCCTATCCCGCTGCGGATGTCCGGGGAGAAGTATACAATTTTGCGCCCATTACCGGCGCTAAGGGCTCTCTGTTACCCCCGGATAATGCCACCGGTAACTTCGTGAAAGTAGTACAGCGCGTTCCTGTAAAGATCAGGATCACCAATGCGCCTAAGGACATACTGGAAAAGCTGCGTCCGGGTATGAGTGTAAAAGTTTCTGTTTCTATAAACGAATAGTAATGGCCGAACATGGTTTAAAAAAGTGGATCATTACCTTCACGGTGATCACGGCTTCCTTACTGGAGCTGATCGATACCACCATCGTGAACGTAGCGATACCACAGATACAGGGCAACCTGGGCGCTACCCTTGAGGACGTCGCCTGGTTGTCTACCGGCTATGCCGTAGCCAACGTCATCGTCTTACCGATGTCGGGCTGGCTGGGCAGCCGTTTCGGCAGGAAAAACTACTTTCTTGCCTCCATTATCCTTTTTACGATCGCTTCGTTCCTTTGCGGAAATGCGACCAGCCTGGAAGAGCTCATCGTCTTCCGTATCCTTCAGGGCCTTGCAGGTGGCGGGCTGATTTCCACTGCCCAGGCCATCCTGATCGAGACCTGGCCACGTGAAGATGTAGGTATCGCTACGGCCTTGTTCGGGCTTGGCGCAGTTGTCGGCCCTACCGTGGGGCCAACCATCGGCGGTTATCTGCTTGAGGTCAGCAACTGGCCCTGGATCTTTTATGTGAATATCCCTGTGGGCATACTCGCGGCCTATTGTACCTATACCTTTGTCAGGGAGACGCCGAAAGATGCGAAGGGCCTGCCGGTAGACTGGTGGGGCATCGCTTTGCTGGCCATTGCGGTAGGCAGCCTGCAAACAGTCCTGGAAAAGGGGGAGAGCGAAGACTGGTTTGCCACGCCTTACATTACTGCACTCGCAGTTACCTCGGTAATCGGCCTGCTCTGCTTCATCTGGCGTGAAACCACGACCGACCACCCGATCGTAAATTTTAAGATCATGCGCCACCGGAGCTTTTCCGTCGGCATGGTCACCTCCTTTATCCTCGGGTTCGGACTGTACGGTTCTGTATTCGTATTCCCCGTATTCTGCCAGAACCTGCTGGGCTTCTCACCCCTGCAGACCGGCGAACTCCTGTTCCCTGGTGGCCTTTGTACCATTATACTGATGCCTTTTATCGGGATGATGCTAAAAAAAGGCGTTCCGGCACAGTTCATGGCAGCAACGGGCATGCTGCTGTTCTTCGTATTCTGCTGGATGCTGAGCAAATCTACACTGGCTTCAGGTACAGGTGATTTCTTCCTGCCCCTGGTTATCCGCGGCGTAGGCATGGCCCTGCTCTTCGTACCGCTGACCACACTGGCGATACAGGACCTTAAGGGTCCGGAAATAGGTCAGGGCTCCGGCCTCAACAACATGATGCGGCAGCTGGGTGGCTCTTTCGGTATTGCTGCGCTGACCACACTGATCCATGTGCGCCAGGGTTTCCACAGGAGTAACCTGCTGGTCAACATCAACGAATACAATCCTGCTTTTACGGAGAGGTTTAACGGCTTCGTGAAGAACTTCATGGCCAAAGGTTATACTTACCTGGATGCCAAGACACTGGCTGCTAAAGCGATAGAAGGAACGGTAACCAAGCAGACCTTTCTGCTGACCTATTCCGATGCCTACTGGGTTGCCGGGATCATCCTGCTCTTCTCTATCCCGCTGGTATTCCTGCAAAAATTCAAGAAGAATGCGAACGTTCCTGCAGACGTACATTAATAAACAAACAGCCGGTAAGGTCTTTACCGGCTGTTCTACCCCAAAAAATTAACAATTAATTTGCCCCGGGGCCTGCATTTATAAGGCCTGACGGGCAGATACGTTTAGAAATCTTTGTTTAACCTCTATGGTACTAAGTTACAGATTTTTGAGAAACTATCAAATTTAAAATAATGGATGGCCCGGAGTGGGTTTTATGGATGATTTTTGGTAGCTTGGAGCGCGAAATAACACACACCAGATATGATGCAGAAACAACGTGCGAAAGGCCAGAGAGAGTCGGTATTCAATAACGAAGTTGTATCCCGTTTCGAGCTCTACAACAGCCTTTTCCTTACCCTTCCGTTCTATAAGATCAAAGACACCGGCACCTTACTCCCGCTGTTCATTAAGTACTGCGAAGATGGTATTCATAACCGGGAGACACCTGCCGAAATCATCATCGCTTTCTTTAAGAAATATACTCAGACTAACGCGAATAAGGACGTCATTGACCTGCTTTTCCGCTTCATACAGTATATCGAGCGCCAGGTGGTCTTGTTTGATGCCATTGAAGACGCTGCCTTCAACAAACTGAATGCCGAAGACGAGGAGAATGCGCTGCTTTCCTATCTGAAAAAGGGCGTAGACAATCACCCGCTGAGCGACAAGATCGAAAAGCTCATCGAGGAGTTTTCCCTGCGGCTGGTCCTGACCGCACACCCGACACAGTTCTATCCGGGCAGTGTCCTGGCGATCATTACCGACCTGACCTCGGCCATCAAGACCAATGACATTTCCACCATACATCTGCTCTTGCAACAATTGGGCAAGACTCCTTTCTTCAACAAGAAGTCACCGACACCGGTAGACGAAGCCCTCAGCCTGGCCTGGTACCTGGAAAATGTATTCTATTGTGCGGCAGCCAATATCCAGCGGGGCATCGATAAGAACCTGAGCGACTTCAATCTGGAAACCAGGAAGGTGATCGAGCTGGGCTTCTGGCCCGGCGGCGACCGTGACGGCAATCCGAATGTGCACACGGACTCGACCATACAGGTATCGAAAATGCTGCGTCAGATTTTGTTCCGCTGCTATTACCGGGACTTCAAGAACCTGAAGCGCCGCATTACCTTCCGCGGTGTGGAAGACAATATCGCGCTGGTGCATGACCTGCTGTACGAAAATGCCTTCAATCCGAACATCGAACTGAAGAACATTTCCGAAGAGGTGATCGGGCACCTGGAGGGGATCAAAGCCACATTGGAGAAAGACCATGACGGCCTGTTTGCAGACCTGGTGTCTGACCTGGTCCGCAAGGTGGAGCTGTACGGTGCGCACTTTGCCTCGCTTGACCTGCGTCAGGACAGCCGTGTACTGCGCGATGTACATGCCTATTGCAGGCAAAGCAAGCCGATCGTATCCCTGTTCCCGGAAAATTACGACAGCCTTTCCGAGCAGGAAAAACTGAAGGTATTGTCATTCAAGAGTGCAAAGCTGACCTATGCCGGGAAGGGCGATAACCTGGTAGAGGATACGCTGCAGACCATTGCGGAAGTAAAGCAGATCCAGGAAAGCAACGGCGAGCTTGCCTGTCACCGTTTCATCATCAGTAACTGCCAGCAAGCCAGTGATATCCTCCAACTGATCGAATTGTTCCTCTGGAACGGCTGGCATGAAGATGACCTGACCATGGATTTTGTGCCCCTGTTTGAAACCGTCCATGACCTTGCCGGTGCAGCGGAGATCATGGAAACATTGTATTCACATCCTTTTTACAAAAAGCATCTCGAAAAAAGGGGAAATAAGCAAGATATCATGCTTGGCTTCAGTGACAGCACCAAGGATGGCGGTTACCTAATGGCCAACTGGTCTATATTCAACGCAAAGGTATCGCTGACCGCTGTGGCGGAAAAACACAACATACAACTGGCCTTCTTTGACGGCAGGGGCGGCCCGCCTTCAAGAGGCGGCGGCAAGACGCACCGTTTCTATGCGTCTATGGGTAAGGAAATTGCCAATAAGAACATCCAGCTGACCATACAGGGTCAGACCATCAGTTCTCAGTACGGTTCGCTGGACAGTGCCGAGTTCAACATTGAGCAGCTGATCAATGCGGGTATCTCTGCCGGTATCCGTGAAAAACACAATATTTTGCTGGACCCTGTACATAAGAACCTCCTGGACAACATGGCAGAGGACAGCTTCGATGCCTTTGTATCGCTGCGCAACCACCCCTTGTTTCTGAGTTACCTGGAGAAATACTCACCACTGAAGCTGTTGTCGAAGATCACGATCAGTAGCCGACCGGTAAAACGGAACTCCGGGGCTAAGCTGAAACTGGAAGACCTCAGGGCAATCAGTTTCGTGACTTCCTGGAGCCAGCTGAAACAAAACATTCCTGGCTTCTATGGCATGGGTACCGCCCTGAAGAACCAGGAAGTGCAGGGTAACTGGGACAAGGTCGTTGAAACTTATCATGAATCCGGTTATTTCAGGACGATCATTGACAACTGCATGATGTCGATGAGCAAGTCAGATTTTTCGATCACCGCGCACTTTGTAAACGATAAGGAATACGGAGCGTTCTGGAAAACACTGCACGACGAATTCGAGTTGTCCAGGACGATGTTGTTAAAGCTGTCAGGGCATGAGACCTTAATGGAGAATTACCCTGTAGAGAAGCGATCTATTGCGGTCAGGGAGAAGATCGTGCTGCCTTTGGTGCTGATCCAGCACTACGCCCTGGAGCAACTGCAGAACGAGTTGCCGGAGCAGGAAAGACAGTCTTATGAAAAACTGGCGATCAGGACCGTGTATGGTATTGTGAATGCCGGGCGGAATTTAGCATAACAGACCGTTATTTGAAATCTCCATATTAAAAAAGGGGCCCGCCGAATGGCGGGCCCCTTTTATTTCAAGATACCGGGACTACCGGTCGATAGAACCCATTACCTTTTGCGCAAAGGCATTCAGGGCATCCCTTTCTGCTGTACCGGACTGCACATTGGCATGTACTTCCAGCGCACCGCAGATATTGGTGATCAGTTCCCCTGCAACATCGATCTCTTCCTGGTGCACGCCTCTGAATTCACAAAATGCTTCCAGTACGTTCAGCGTGGCCTCCAGGTCTTCCGGACTGCTGCTTTCAAACAGCTGTCTGATAACTGGTATTTTCATTATTTTATCTTGTCAAATAATTCGTTCAACACTTCTGCCTTATTGGTCTGAACCTGACCCACCAGGGCACCGCCTTCAAAGGCAGCAAAGGTTGGCAGGTTGTCTACATGAGCCAGCTTCCGTGATCCCGGAAACTTTTCCGCGTCCACGATCAGGAAAGCCACATCTTCGTTGTCTGCTGCCAGCTTTTTAAACTTCGGTTTCATGATCCGGCAATTGCCGCACCAGGAGGCGGCATACTGAACCATGACCTTTTGGTTGCCGGACACGAACTCCTGAAGGTTGTCTTCTGTTAATTCTAAAAACATGCTTTTTCCTTTCTTAAATTAGTTCAGGCTCAGGTATTCCGCAACACTGTTCCTGTTGGCGTTCATTGCGGTCTTGCCTTCTTCCCAGTTGGCAGGGCAAACCTCGCCGTGTGTCTGTACGTGGGCATAAGCATCGATCAGCCTCAGGTACTCTTTTACGTTCCTGCCCACAGGCATGTCGTTAACACTCTCATGGAATACTTTGCCGGTCTCGTCTACAAGGTAAGTTGCCCTGTAAGTTACGTTAGAACCAGAGAAGGTTTCATTTCCTTCTTCGTCGTATTCTACTTCCTGTTCCACAATGCCCAGGATATTGGCCAAAGCGCGGTGGGTATCTGCCAGGATCGGATAGGTTACGCCTTCGATACCACCATTGTCTTTAGGGGTATTCAACCAGGCAAAGTGCACTTCGTTGGTATCGCAGGAAGCACCGATCACAATGGTATTGCGTTTTTCGAACTCAGGTAAAGCGGCCTGAAAAGCGTGCAGCTCTGTAGGACATACAAAAGTGAAATCCTTTGGGTACCAGAACAGCAATACTTTTTTGCCTTTGCTTACCGCTTCTTCTAATATATTGATCCTTAAGTCATCGCCCATTTCAGAGATCGCATCTACAGTTACATTCGGGAATTTTTTTCCTACTATTGCCATAATGATTCTTGTTTTAAAGTTTATAGCACAAAGGTACGGCAAGCCATATTGAAATGCAATGGAAATAAGGCATCGCCCTATATTAAATATCAATACCTTATAGAGGAAATCTATAGCCGAAGACAAACAAAATAGTTCTCGGTAATATCAGCGCAGCACCCTGCCGTTACGGTCTATATTGACATTGAAAGGCTTCAGATAATCATTGACCAGCACAGCAAACTCCCTCCTGGTCGCAGGCCTGGATGGTTCATATGGGGTGGTAAAACGGTAACTGGCGTTCCAGCGTTTCCTGACCTCATCTTCTGTATTCTTCAGTGCCTTATGGCCAACGGTACAAACCAGGCTCAATACAGATGCGAGGGTCATCTTCGCTTCTTTGTGATCATCAAACCAGAGCTGGGCCTTATAGAAATATTCCCGCAGTACAGGTTCAATCTCCGCCCGCATGACCAGTTGCTCCGGTCTGAACCAGGCTTGTCCGCCGCTAAGCTCTGCCTTCAGTATGCCCATGAGCCCGGTAAATTGTATGGCCTTCCAGTTACTGTCAATAGCACTGATGTCACTGAAAGGCACGAGGTTCAGCTTATAATTAATCAGCTCGCCCTGTACCGTTTTCAGACTGGCCACAGAGACCTTAGTTTTGAAAATTGCGGCATATGCGGCTATCGCGCCACCCGCCTGACCGGCGGCGAAGCTCTGCTGTTCCTGGTCCAGGGCAATCAGGTTTTCCTGTTGGGGGTTGAGTAAGGTGTACAGTGAAATGACATGGGCAGGGCTGCCGTTATAAAAATATCCCGAAGCAACGCTGGTCCTTGAACTGTTGTCCTGGTATCCGAAGGATTGCCAGAGCTGCGGGGAAACGGGAAGCGCCAGTGCCGAAGCCGCTCTTCCCGTACGATCGGCATTGACGAATATTTCAGCCCGGATCGTACGCCCGTCCTTCAGCTCCATTGACCACCCGCTACCTGACCGTTTCATCCTTTGCCATTCGACGCCCCGGATCACCGTAAGGTTTTTCAGGCTGTCCATCCAGGTCCTGAGCACTTCGTTGCTCACCGCATCGCTCATACTGAAATACGCGGTGCTGTCTTTCCTGCCTGAGGCCTTTCCTGCACGCTTCAAAAATTCAGCAGCAATCCCGGAGTGCTGATCTTTGTCAAATGGGGACAGTTTAAAGCCTTTCTCATTCACGACCAGTATCGTCTTTGCGCCAGATACCGCAGCCTGTATACTAGCGGCTACTGCATTACTGCCGTCACCGGTCACCAGCACCCCGGTCTTTACAGTTTGCGCAGTCAGCGTTCCAAGCGCCATCAGCCAAATAGATAGAACTAAAAATCCTCTTTTCATCAAATTATCTTAATATCAGGACACAGACGACCTTATCCAGATCAGGTTATTAAAAACATAAATATCCAGCAAAAGCTTGTATTTTCGTCGTAAATCTAACGAAAGCGCGCATATTTAACCATTTTTAACACGCTTCCGGCGGCAAGATCAGCCTATCCTGACAGAGGTCATGGTCAGGGAGCCTCCTACAGCCTTGTCATTAAAGATACTGACCGGTTCATCCGGAGTCTTCAACCCAAGCGTATACATCAGGGGCAGGTAATGTTCCGGCGTCGGGATAGCCAGCATAGCCTCTTTCCCCAGTCTCTGGTATTGTTGCAGGGGCTTGTGGTCATTGTTCAGGATCAGTTCCTTAAACCTGCCGCTGATGTCCAGGGCCCAGTCATAGCCTCCGCCATGGATCATGCCCCAGTTGAGCATCCTGAGGTTATGGACGATATTGCCGCTGCCAAGGATCAGCACCCCCTTCCTGCGGAGCAGGGCCAGCTCGGCAGCCAGCTCATAATGCGCCCTGGGGTCTTTTGTATAATCTATACTCAGTTGCAGCACGGGAATGTCCGCTTCCGGGTACATTCTGCGTACTACAGTCCAGGCTCCGTGGTCAAGTCCCCAGTCATGGTCAGGTACCACTTCGGTACTTTTTACAAGACCCGCTGTTTCCATCGCCAGGGACGGGAAACCCGGCGCAGGATATACCACATCAAAAAGCTCCTGAGGGAACCCGCCAAAATCATGGATGGTCTGAGGAAAGTCCATCGCCGTAATATAAGTGCCCCTGGTAAACCAGTGCGCAGAAACCACCAGCACCGCAGCCGGTACCGGTATCTCTTTGGCCATCTCTGCCCATCCACGGCTGAATTCGTTGTCTTCGATGCCGTTCATCGGCGAGCCATGCCCGATAAACAAAACCGGCATCACCTCCTCCCTCAGGGGAAGTGAGCCGGTAAATTGTTTAAATGCATTTACAGATGACATGCTCGTTTATTTTGCCTCCACAAACTCCAGGTTAAGGGTAATGGCAACATCTTTTGCCACTCCTGCACCGCTCTGATCAAAATTTACATGGTAATCTAACCTGTTGATGGTTGTTGTCGCAGTAAAGCCGGCTTTAGTCTTGCCCTGCTGCTGTGCAGTGCCGCCATAGACCACATTGAACTTCACATCTTTAGTCACGTCGCGGATAGTCAGTTTCCCGCTCAGCTCATAATTGCTGCCGCTCAGTTTTTTGAACCCGGTGCTTTCGAACTTCATTGACGGATAGGTCTCCGCGTTGAAGAAGTCATCGCTCTTCAGGTGCTTGTCGCGTTGCTCCACATCGGTAGAGATGCTGTTCACATCTACGGTAAAGGCAATCTTCGCATCGGTAAGGTCCGGTTTTGAAGCGACGACACTGCCGTCAAACTTTTTGAATGACCCATTTACAAAGGAGATGCCCATGTGCTTTACGGAAAAGCTCACGAAAGAGTGCATCGGATCGACAACCCATTTGGTCTGTGCAAATGAAGACACGCTAACGGCAAGGGCGATCAGGAATAAAAATATCTTTTTCATCATTTATGAATTTTTGGATAAGCAAAGATAACGTAAGGCCTGCCTGCTGCACCTTGATCTATGTTAAGAAATCTATTGCAGCACATTGAAGAAATTGAACTCCACCCTGGCGAGATACATGTTGCGGGTATACCGGCCCGGCAGATTACCGGCGACCTCAAACCTGTAACCCAGATCAACCCTTGTCCGGCTGTTCAGGACCAGTTGTAAAGCAGGGGCCAGGTCGAGGTAAGACCTGCCGTCTGAAGGGTTTGTCTTGCCCAGCACCTCAAAGTAAAGGTTGAGATTTGGCTGCTTGTAGTCGCGGTATACAAAGGGCAGCAGGAGGTATCCCGAAGAAAGGCTGTAGCCCAGCATTTCCCGGGGCTCCGGCATGCCCTGCAATTGCTTGTCCGGGTCGCGGAAAGACCGCATGTAGCTCAGTGTACCAGAAAGCGCAAGTTTATGCAGCAATTGGGTAAAGATCAGACCGCCCTGCACCCCGCTGTTGTCGCCCTCCAGGTTAATGTCCTGCGTATAAGTCGGCCTTTTGCTGGTACTTACCCGCGCAAATACCGAAGCCCTGGAATGGGTTTTAAGGCCATCAAGCGACAGAAAGCGGTATTTCGCATATAAGCTCCCGCCTTCCAGCCGGTAACGTCCGTCCATATCCGACAGGAAAGCCTGCCCGTGTGCCATCAGGTTCTTACTGAACCCAAACATGACTTCAGGAACAGTCCGGCTGACAAATTCCGGACGGAACAGTCCTTCATTCGTTAACCTCAAACCAATGGACTTAGCCGGCATGTTACTGGCAGGCTCCGTAAATACATACAGCTCCTGCGCGGCTGCGATTCCGGGCATTAGCATCAATACGGCAAAAAAACTTAACCGCGCGCGCAGGCTGCGCCTGCCAGTTGCTGTCTGCCTCATATCGACAAATGATAGATCCGCGTTTTCTTTCCATTGACCTCACCGTAACCGCTGGCATAAGCGGGTGATTTCAGCCTGGCTGCATACTGTTTGAAGGCCTGGGGAGAGATGAAGTTCCTGTCAATAATGGTCGCCCTGATCTCGCCGTTCAGCGTTCTTTCACTCGCATTGGCAAACTTGTAGACCGTACCTCCGTCTGTTGCCTGACCTTGCGCATCGACCTTCAGATTGCTGAAACTGAACATTGCACTCAGGTTTCCCACGGAAAAGCCGGCGTCCTGAACCTTTTTACGGATCTGGTCAACATTTATCGGCCTGCCTTTTTTAAAGCTGATCATAAAGATGTTTTTATTAAGGTCGGGTTTAATGGATTCTACAAAATCCAGTGACCGCAGCGATTTCTCTGTGGCCTGTGAACACATAGAACAGGTCAGCCCGGTTACCTGTAGTTCAGCGGTGGAGATCTGCTGGGCAGAAGCGCCTGCAGCTCCGGATAGGAGTATAATGATAAATAATCTGATCGTTTTCATGTTTGTATGTATGGTGTTGATGTTCAGTTTTCGACAAGTACACAGCAACTGCCGGTACCCGTCCCCGAACTAAAAAATAATAGGGTGCTACCTGACCGGAGGCTGCGATGCCCCCGGAATCCGGCCGAATGTGAGGTGTCCGGATCCTAATTTCTGAAAACGCAGTTGAAGAGGTGCAGGGGCACTATCGCCGCACGGGGCGGAGCCTTATTTCCCCGGGCTACCTGTACGAAAGCCGCATTCAGGGAGTTGAAGACTGTACTTACAGGTACAAGAAATAACTGTATGCCGAAATCTGAAGGGAGCTTCACCTTAAAGCCTGCCTGGTGGCTGTCCTTTACCTTAAGCTCGAAACCGGTTGTTTTACAGCAGTCCCGGCCAGAAGCGATCTTGCGTTCATTTTTACAAACTTTGCATTCCGCAGGTGCGTTGAGTTTTACCGAGGACAGCTTCCCGCCGCAATAATGCAAATTCAGCGCCAGCCCGATCACGGTGACCAGGTAAAAAAGGCTAAGGCCGAATGCTGTTCTCTGACGGATCTTCATTTATTCCTGTATGTACTCAGTCAGTACATTTGCAAATGTAGCAAAATATCAGGAAGCGCTATACAACCCGTGTTAGCACCGCGTAAAAAATAACTAACTTCGCAAATGTGAAAAAGAAGTTATTTACGCTGCTTGGCTGTCTGCTTTTCTCTTGTGCCTTCGCGGCAAAGCCAAAGCATCAGTACGTAAAAATCAAGACCAGCCTTGGAGAATGCATTGTCATGCTCTATAATGAAACGCCCCTGCATCGCGACAACTTCGTGCGTCTGGTTAAGAAAAAGGTACTTGAAGGCACCTTATTTCATCGTGTCATCCAGAATTTCATGATCCAGGGCGGAGATCCTGATTCCAAAAAAGCCGCACCCGATATCCTGCTTGGGAATGGCAGTGTTGGCTACACCGTTCCAGCCGAGTTCCGGGACAGCCTTTTCCATAAAAAAGGGGCTCTTGCCGCCGCAAGGGACGACAACCCCGAGAAAGCCTCCAGCGGCAGCCAGTTCTACCTGGTACAGGGCAAGGTATTCACCGACGAACAACTGGATGCGCTGCAGCAGAACCGGCCGGGACTGGTCATCCCCCGATGGCAGCGCGAAGTCTACAAAACTTTGGGCGGCGCCCCTCATCTGGACCGCAATTACACGGTATTTGGTGAAATCGTATCGGGCCTGGATATGGTAGACCGCATCGCCGCACAGGAAAAAGATGGAAATTACCGTCCACGGCAAGACATCAACATGAGCGTAAGCCTGCTGAAACGCCGGGAAGCACGCAAACTTGAAAAGCAGCTGCAGCTGCAAAACCCGCAGCACCCTGAAAACAGATACTCCCTGCTGAACCAACTAAACCGCAAATTATGAAGATCATATCCTACAATGTAAACGGCATCCGTTCCGCCGCTACCAAGAACTTTTTCGGCTGGCTCCAGGCCGTAGACGCGGATATGGTATGTCTCCAGGAAGTCAAAGCCCTTCCGGCCCAGATCCCGGACATCCTCACGCTGGCCGACCAGCTCGGCTACCACCACTACTGGTTCCCGGCAGAGAAAAAAGGCTATAGCGGTGTCGCCATATTCACCAGGATCAAGCCTGATCACGTTGAATATGGCTGCGGCGAAGAATGGATCGACAGGGAGGGGCGCATCATCCGTGCGGACTTTGGCCACTTCTCGCTCATGAGCCTTTATATGCCTTCAGGCTCCAGCGGCGATGAACGCCAGGTAAAAAAGTATGAGTTCATGCGCTTTTTTGACCAGTACATCCGGGAGCTGCGCAAGACCGTTCCCAACCTGATCATCTCGGGAGACTACAACATCTGTCATACAGAGATCGACATCCATAATCCGAAATCCAATGCCAATTCCTCCGGCTTCCTGCCGGAAGAACGGGAATGGATGGGCCTGTTCATTAACAATGGTTTTATCGACACCTTCCGGCACTTCAATAAAGATCCGCACCATTACACCTGGTGGAGCTTCAGGGCCAATTCAAGAGCCAAGAACCTGGGCTGGCGCATCGACTATCACCTGGCTACTGAACCCATGCTCAAGCGGCTCAAAAGCGTCACTATTTTACCGGATGCCGTCCACTCCGATCACTGCCCGGTATTGTTAGAACTGCAGGACACACAGACCATTTAAGACAAGGGAAAGGCTCCTTTTTCAGGAAAACTCATAGATACGCTCCGGCGTAATGCAGATATCCAGTCTCACATCATCCTGGTGTACGTCATCGATCAGCTCAACCGGCCCGAAAAAAGAAAGGCCGACCTTCCTGGTCTGCATTGCCCCCAAAAAACGGTCATAAAACCCCTTGCCATATCCCACACGGTATCCCCTGAGGTCAAACGCCAAAAGCGGCACCAACACCACATCTATATCCCCGGTATGCCATTCCCGCGCCGGTGGTTCCAGAATATTGTACAAATTCTTCACCAGCTCTTCCCGCCCGCGATAAACATGGTGCGTCATCAAAGCGGTATCAAAATCTGCCCTCGGCACGATGACCTTCACCTCCGGCCACTCCCTTTCCAGCCACTCAATAAAAAGAAAAGTATCCGGCTCCCGCTGCTCCAGGATCGGCAGAAACAGATGCACTGCCCGCACGCCTTCGAAATTCAGTCGCTTAAACTGTTCCAGCAACATCTTACTGTAAACCTCCGCCTGATGCTCCGACAACGCCTTACGCGCCCGCAGCGACTGCTTCCTAAGTTCTGCCTTAGTCATTCTTTCCGCATTTATTCCAGCCAAAAATACAAAAATCACCACCCAATCTCCGCGCTCCCAACATCACCCGATCCCCCCGTTTCCGAAACCATCAATTTTACGCCCCGTTCTGCGCCTCAGGGGCGAAAGCAATGTTGCGCTGAAGCGGCATAGGGATGTTGCAAGCGCAGCGCCGCAACAATTCCAGCCGCTGAGGCGCACATTGCTTTCCAGCCCGAAAAAAACCGCGCAAAAAAAATGGCTTCGGGAACCACTCCGAAGCCACAATCAACCTAAACCTAAAACTAAACTATGAAAATTCTTATTTTACTCTCTCCATGTAATCACCGGTCCTGGTATCCACCCTTACCTTGTCACCCTGATTGATGAACATAGGTACCCTGATCTCTACCCCGGTCTCTACGGTCGCGTACTTCATTGCATTAGTGGAAGTATCGCCTTTAACGGCAGGCTCTGTATAAGTGATCTCCAGTTCCACATGCGAAGGTGTCTGCGCCATGATCGGCTCATCACTCTCAAAGGCCACGATCACATTCATACCTTCCTTCAGGAACCTTACTCCTTTTCCAAACAACAACTTAGGAATCGTATACTGCTCAAAAGTGTTGTTATCCATCACCACAAGCCCGTCACCATCTTCATACAAATATTGGTAGTCATTGGTCTCTACCCGGCAGATCTCTACTTCCTCGTCTACACGGAACCTGTATTCCACCAGTTTCCCGGTCTTTACGTTCCTCATTTTTGATTGGTAGAAAGCGCGCAGGTTACCAGGAGTACGGTGAATAAATTCCTCAACCTGTACCAGATCTCCGTTGAAACGGAGGATGTTACCACTTTTTACGTCTGATGCTTTTGCCATTTTTTTTCTGAAATTCAGCCTCTGCTACCGGCTTTTTTTCGTGCCGCAAAGGTAGAGACTATTTTTAAATTAAACAATAGATATTTTGAAAATTTTTATTTGCCCGTTTTGTAATCTGTAATGTACAGGGAATGCCTGCAAAAAGTATATTCTTCTTCCTGGTTAGACCCCACCACAACCAGCCTTCCTTCGGAAAACCGGCCCATCAGGTCATGGTACCACCTCAGGCCCTGCCTGTCCAGGTTAGATGTCGGTTCATCCAGTAACAACAAGTCTGAATCCGAACAACATGCCAGCGCCAGTTTCACCCTTTGCTTCATTCCCGAGGAAAAATATTTCAATGCCTTATCCTTCGCCCCCGAAAGCCCCAGCAATTCCATCACCGATCCGGCGTCCAGCCCGGCAACGAAACCCTTAAAACTAAAATGAAAATTGATCGTTTCCCGCAGCGTGAACTCCTCGATCAGGTCAAGATAAGGAGCGGCAAAGCTCAAATGCTTATACACCTGGTCCACCTCCACCTGGCTGCCGGAAACATACGAAACCCTGCCCTCGGAAGGGGACAATGCCCCCATCAGCAGGCTCAGCAAGGTAGACTTGCCCGAACCATTCGGTCCCAGCACAGCGTAGCTTTCGCCGCTGCTGAACACATAATCCATACCCCGGAAAATCCATTCCTGATTAAACCTGCGGCCTGCATTCTCGAGCGTAATGGTCATCTGAAAGATCAGCTACCCATGCCGAAGCCCTTCATGACACCCCGGTTGGAATTACGGATAAAATCCACAATCTCGTCCCTGATCTCCGTCGGCTTAAACTCGGCCTCGATCATGTCCAGCGCCTTAGTCACATTGTTGTGCTTTACGAACAACACCCTGTAAATTTCCTGGATCTCGTTGATCTTCTCCGAAGAAAACCCCCTGCGCCTCAGGCCCACCGAGTTGATACCCGCATAGGAAAGCGGTTCTCTGGCAGCTTTTACATACGGTGGCACATCCTTTCGCACCAGCGAGCCGCCGGTTACGAACGCATGTGCCCCCACCTTCACAAACTGATGGATCGCTACCAGGCCTGCCAGCACGACGTAGTTACCGATCGTAATATGGCCTGCCAGCGTCGTACTATTGGAAAAAATACAATAGTCTCCCACCTCACAGTCATGTGCAATATGCGAATAGGCCTGGATCAGGCAGTTACTTCCGATCACCGTCTTCCATTTGTCCTTCGTTCCCCTGTTGATCGTGACACACTCGCGGATCGTCGTATTGTCGCCGATCTCCGCTGTCGTTACTTCTCCGGCAAACTTCAGGTCCTGGGGGATGCCGGAGATCACCGATCCCGGAAATACCCGGCAGTTCTTGCCGATACGGGCCCCGTCCATGATCACCACGTTTGAACCGATCCAGGTTCCTTCCCCGATCACCACATCTTTATGGATTACCGCAAAAGGTTCAATGACTACATTGTCCGCAATCTTAGCCTGCGGATGTATATACGCTAAAGGTTGTATCATGCTATCGGTTCGCTATCTTTTACTTTTATAATCTGCGCCATCATCTCGGCTTCCACCACCACCTTGCCGGCCACCATGCCCACACCTTTCATCTGCGCGATCCCGCGTCTGATCGGCTCCATCAGGTCGCAGCGGAACACGATCGTATCGCCCGGCGCCACCTGAGCCCTGAAACGCACATTGTCAATCTTCAGGAACAGCGTCAGGTAATTCTTCGGATCAGGTACCGTACTCAGCACCAGGATACCTCCGGTCTGCGCCATTGCCTCAATCTGGATCACGCCCGGAAACACCGGCTGCCCAGGAAAATGTCCCTTGAAGAACTCCTCGTTCATCGTCACGTTCTTTACGCCAACTACATGGGTCTTGGAAAGTTCAAGCACTTTGTCGACAAACAGGAACGGCTGCCGGTGCGGCAGTATGTCCATAATCTGCACGGTATCGTACAGAGGTTTCACTGAGGGATCATATACATGCTGCACCTTCTTGTTCTTCTCCTTCTTCATCGCCGCCTTGATCTTCTTGGCGAAAGCCACATTTGCGGCATGTCCCGGACGGGCTGCCATGATATGCCCCTTCAGGTGCACACCCACCAGCGCCAGATCACCGATCATGTCCAGCAGCTTATGCCGCGCCGGCTCATTCTGGTAACGCAGCTCCATATTGTTCAGTATGCCCTGCGGAGCCACTTCCATCGCCTTGCGGTTAAAGATCAGCGCCAGGTGGTCCAGCTCGTCCTTAGTCACCTCTTTGTCCACGATCACGATCGCATTATTCAGGTCGCCGCCTTTGATCAGGTTGTTCTGCAGCTGGTATTCCAGCTCATGCAGAAAGCAGAACGTACGGCAGGAAGCAATTTCCTTTTTGAATTCACCGATGCTTGAAATACCCGCGTGCTGGCTGCCCAGTACCGGCGAATTATAATCGATCATGCAGGTAAAGCGGTAGTCATCCAGCGGCATCGCCACAATCTCCACCTTCCTGTCGGGTTCGGTATAAGTAATGTTATGGGGAATCGCAAAATACTCGCGGTCAGCGTCCTGCAACTGCACGCCCACGTTTTCCAGCGCATCAATAAACTGGATGGCACTACCGTCCATGATCGGCGTTTCGGGGCCGTCCAGCTTCATCAGCACATTGTCAAGGTCCATGCCGACCAGCGAAGCCATGACATGTTCGACCGTGCTTACGCTGGCGCCGTTCTGGGTGATTGTTGTTCCTCTTGCCGTATCCGTTACATTATCACAGTCCGCATCGATCACCGGCTGCCCGGGAAGATCCGTACGCTGGAACTTAAAACCATGGTTCTCCGGGGCCGGACAAAAGGTCAGCGTTACGTTCACGCCGGTATGGAGTCCGACACCTGTAACAGAGACCTCGTTTCTTATCGTTTTTTGCTTAACGTTCATTATTTTGTGTTGTACTGTTGTGTTCGATTAATGACCTGAGTTCAGCAAGCCTGGTCTCCAGCATACCGATGCGCTTCTCTACCGCGGGCAGCTGCCGGAAGATCACAGAAGCCCTCATCCAGTCGCGCAGGGGCTGCGCCGGGCTGCCGTGCCACTGCTTGTTTTCCTCAGCAATGCTGAAATTGATGCCGGCCTGGGCGCCGATCTGCGTCCTGCGTGCCAGGGAAAGATGGCCTGCAATACCGACCTGCCCCCCCACCACAGATTTCTCCCCGAGCTTCGTACTGCCGGAAATGCCCGACTGTGCGGCCACTACGCTGTGTTCGCCCACATCTACGTTGTGTGCGATCTGGATCAGGTTATCCAGCTTTACTCCCCGCCGGATAAATGTAGAGCCCATCGTAGCCCGGTCGATCGTCGTATTCGCCCCGATCTCCACATCATCCTCGATCACCACGTTCCCGATCTGTGCGATCTTCGAATAAGTACCATCAGGCTGAGGCGCAAAGCCAAAGCCATCGCTTCCGATCACCGTATTTGAATGCAGCACCACCCGGTCGCCGATCACACACTTGTTGTAAACCTTCACTCCAGGGAAAAGTATACAGTCCGATCCGACCGTTGTTCCTGCACCCAGATATACCTGCGCCTCAATCTTTGTATTGTCACCGATCTCCACATCCTCCGCGATGTAGGAAAAAGCGGCGACGTAAACATTCCTGCCTATCTTGGCCGAAGGATGGATAAAACTCGGCTGTTCGATCCCCGACCGGGCACCCGCCATATTCACCGCCTCATTGTATTTTTCCAGCAATAATGAGAAAGCACTATAGGGATCTGCTACCCTGATCAGCGTGCTCTGCACCGGTTGGGAAGGCACGAAATCCTGACCTACAATGACCACAGAAGCCTTCGTCGAGTATAAAAAACCCTCATATTTAGGATTGGACAGAAAACAGAGCGAGCCCTCCTTACCATCTTCTATCTTCGAAAGTTCACCGACCTTGACGCCCGCATCACCTTCGACAGAACCATTTATAAATTCGCTTATCTGCTTGGCAGTAAATTGCATTCTACAAAGTTAAATGTTAAATTGATATGAACAAATAAACCTCCTTAGGCCCGTTTTTATCCGTTTGCAGTAATGGTTTTTCATTGTTCATACAGATCCGCCGATGCTCAGAATTGTTCTGATCATGCCAGATTCCGGGTTAGTTGTTTAGAAAAACTAAAAACGGCATAAAAAACCAGATATTTTGTTAAAAAATGCTAAATCCCATTTATCCGCTTAAATCAATCTCGGATAACAAAGGATATACTTCTCCACCGTCCGGTCCAGGGACTCCAGATTGGACAGGTCCGAGGCCTTCGCAATATCGATGATGCTGCTGTTCTTCAGCAGGATATTAATATTTCCCATGCCCGCATTGTAAGCCCTGTTCATGATCACATCAGTAAACACAAAATATCCCGCTTCCTCCGCTGAAAGCCTGAACAGGCGCATGGCATTTTCCCTGAGCATCGCTACCCGCTCCGGATTCGGCACCACGCTTCCAATCTCCACCTTATACAGGTTACGGTCCGTCAGCATATGACAAAGACGTGAAAGGATCCGGTCCGGATGGTCGCACCAGACCTTCACCGAAGTAAAAATATCCTGGTCGTCCAGCTTCATAAACTCCCGGAGGTGGAAATTTCCCGAAAAAAATTCTGCCTCCGAGACCTCCTGCTTCAGGAAATGCGCCAGTGCAGGTGAGGCGAAAAGGCTTTCACCCGCGGCGGCCAGTGATTTGGCCCTTTTCAGGATCTTCACCAGTACCATCTCTCCCGCCACCACCGTCTTGTGCAAATACACCTGCCAGTACATCAGCCGCCGCGCAATCAGGAACTTCTCTACCGAATAAATTCCCTTTTCTTCCACGACCAGCTCATCATCCAGCACATTGAACATCTTGATGATCCGGTCAAAGCTGATCACGCCCTCGCTGACCCCGGTAAAGAAACTGTCCCTGTTGAGGTAATCCATCCTGTCCAGGTCCATCTGGCTGCAGATCAGCTGGGTCAGGAACTTCTTCGGATAGCGTCCCCGGAAAATCGCTATCGCGGCCTCCAGCCTGCCGCCAAATTCCTCATTCAGGCGCTCCATTACAAACATCGAAATGTCCTCGTGCCTGATGCCCTTTACCAGAGAATGTTCCAGCGCGTGTGAAAACGGGCCGTGTCCGATGTCGTGCAACAGTATCGCTATCGTCGCCGCCTCTTCCTCTCCCGGTGTCACCACGTGGCCCTTGCCCCGCAGCACCTCGATCGCCAGACCCATCAGGTGCATGGCGCCCAGGGCATGGTGAAAGCGCGTGTGCAGTGCACCCGGATACACCAGGTGCGTCATACCCAGTTGCTTAATATAACGGAGCCGCTGAAAATACGGATGAGCGATCAGGTCGAACACCATCGCCGAAGGGATGCTGATGAAGCCGTACACCGGATCGTTAATGATTTTCTTTTTATTCAAAGTGAAAAGCTAAATGTGGACAAGCAAATGTTACGGTACAAAAATTGCTAATTTTATCCGATAGCCGAAACAAAATCCAATAGCGGAAACAAAAGATGCAGGAAACCAAAATTCTCTGGGCAGATGATGAGATCAATCTTCTGAAGCCCCATATTCTCCTTCTCAACGAAAAAGGATACCAGGTCACCACGTTCACCAATGGCAATGATGCCCTGGAGGCCTTTGACAAAGACCATTATGACCTGGTCTTTCTCGATGAGAACATGCCTGGCATGAGCGGCCTGGAGACCCTCAGCGCGATTAAGAACATCCGCAGCGATGTTCCTGTAGTACTGATTACCAAGAGCGAGGAGGAAAATCTCATGGAAGATGCCATCGGCTCCAAGATCGACGATTACCTCATCAAGCCGGTCAATCCCAAGCAGGTCCTGCTCACGATCAAGAAGCTCATCGACAACAAGCGGCTGGTCAGCGAAAAAACCTCCATGGCCTACCAGCAGGACTTCCGCAGCATCGGAATGACCCTCAATGACAAGCTCAGCTATGAGGAATGGGTAGACGTCTACAAAAAACTCGTCTTCTGGGAACTTGAACTCGAAAAGCTGGATGATCCGCAAATGCACGAAATCCTGACCATGCAGAAATCGGAGGCCAATACCCAGTTCTCCAGGTTCGTGGAAGATCACTACCTGGACTGGATCAAGGACCGCAGCAAGGCCCCGTTAATGTCCAGTGAACTGCTCAAAAAAAAAGTGTTCCCGCTGCTTGGCGGCGGTGTTCCGGTTTTTTTTATCCTCATTGACAACCTGCGCTATGACCAGTGGCGCATCATTAACCCGCTCATCACGGAACATTTCCGCCTGGAAGAAGAAGACATCTACTGCAGCATTCTTCCCACCGCCACACAATATGCACGAAATGCCATCTTTTCCGGCCTGATGCCCCTGGAAATGGAAAAACGCTTCCCCGGCCTCTGGCAGAATGATGACGATGAAGGGGGCAAGAACCTGCACGAGGGCACTTTTCTCGCCGATCAGATCAAAAGAAGTTTACGCAAAGACTGTAAATTCAGCTACCATAAGATCCTCACTTATGACGAGGGCAGGTCGCTTAACGACCAGGTCAATAACCTGATGCAAAATGAGTTCAATGCCATCGTCTACAACTTCGTGGACATGCTCTCCCATGCGCGCACCGATATGCAGATGATCCGGGAACTGGCCAATGACGATGCCGCCTACCGTTCACTTACCCTATCCTGGTTTGAGCATTCTCCGCTTATGGACCTGATCAAGAAACTGGCGCAGAAAAACGTAAAGCTCATCATCACGACCGATCACGGTACAATAAGGGTTAAGCATCCCAGCAAGGTCATTGGCGACCGGAACACAAATACCAATCTCCGCTATAAACAGGGCCGCAACCTCAATTACAATCCAAAGGAGGTCTTCCTGGTCAAAAACCCGCATGAGGCCCAGCTGCCTAAGATCAATATCAGTTCCAATTACATCTTTGCCAAGGAGGACCAGTATTTCGTCTACCAGAACAACTACAATCAGTTTGTCAATTATTACAACGAAACCTTTCAGCACGGCGGGATTTCCCTGGAGGAAATGATCATTCCTGTGGTTACGTATTCTTCAAGATAAGCTTACCATTTGGCCTGAGATGGGTGATACTATACCTTAAGTCCGTGTTGAGTCCATGTTGAGTCCACGTTAAGTCCACCTTTTTATATAAAAAACATGGACTCAACGTGGATTCAATTTGCCCTGAACATGCTGGCAATACGATCCTGATCGCAGCGTTGTGGCAATGATTGAAGAATCATTCTTAAATTTGGACATGCAAACAACCGAAATCTCTGTAAGCAGCCCGCAGGAACTGGACGAAGTGGCCAAAGTCATTCTGGAGCATGCGGGAAATGAACGGATTTTTATTTTCAGGGGTAGCATGGGGGCGGGGAAAACCACCCTCATCAAGTCGCTGGCCAGTGCTTTGGGGGTAAAAGAGACTGTCTCCAGCCCGACCTTCTCCATCGTCAATGAATATCATGCCGGCGATACCATTGTCTATCATTTTGATTTTTACCGCATCAGGGACCTGCGGGAGGCCTACGACATCGGCTACGAGGAGTACTTTTATTCAGGCCATTACTGCTTCATCGAGTGGCCGGAAAAAGTGGAGCCCTTGTTGCCTGAAAATTATCTGACGGTTTCCATCAAGGCGACCGGGGTAACGGAAAGGCTACTGCTTTTGTCTAAAAGCGTATAAAATCCCTCCGGAGGTGTAAATACCTGTGCTGATGTATTTTTATAACCGTACAGCTACGATTTTTTCGCGCTGATTGCCGCATTTTTTGTAATTTCAGCAAATTATCTATTAAAAAATAATGGCTACAGGATTACGTGAAGGTATGGCCGAGATTGCCAAGAAAGGGTTGCTGCAACCCAAGGAGGCGATGTCCGAAATCAAGCAAAAAAGTAACAGTCTGTATATTGGTATCCCAAAGGAAATCTCCTTCCAGGAGAACCGTATCGCATTGACCCCGCTGTCGGTGGCGCTGCTGGTGAACAATGGGCACCAGGTGCTGATTGAGTCGGGCGCCGGTCAGGGGGCCATGTTCTCGGACAAGGACTATGCCGAGCAGGGCGCTCAGATCTCCTACAGCAAGGATGAGGTCTTTAAGGCGGATGTGCTGGTAAAGATCGCTCCGCCGACCCTTGAGGAGATCGGTCTGATGCACAAGGGGCAGACACTGATCTCGGCAATGCAGATGGGCGGGCTGAACGAGTCTTACCTGAAAGCGATGCTGGCCAAAAAGATCAATGCCCTATGTTTCGAGCACTTACGCGATGAGGGGAATGTGCTGAGCGTAGTGCGTGCGATGAGTGAGATCGTGGGCGCCACCTCTATACTGATCGCCGCAGAATACCTGAGCAATGTGACCGGGGGAAAAGGCTTGATGCTCGGTGGGTTCACCGGGGTACCACCGACAGAGATCGTTATTCTGGGAGCGGGCACGGTCGGCGAATATGCAGCCAGGACGGCATTGTCCCTGGGAGCGGAGGTAAAGGTCTTCGATACTTCGATCTATCGTTTGCGGCGGCTGCAGAACAATCTGGGCAGCCGGGTATTCACCTCGGTAATGCAACCGATCGTACTGGAAAAGGCGATTACGACCTGTGACGTGGTGATCGGCGCGATCCGTGCGCAAAATGGCCGCAGCCCCTGCATCATTATGGAAGAGACCGTAGCCCGGATGAAGCCGAATTCGGTGGTGATCGACGTGAGCATTGACCAGGGCGGATGTTTTGAGACTTCCCGCGTGACCAACCATAAGGACCCGGTTTTCAGGATACACGATGTGATCCATTATTGTGTTCCCAATATAGCCAGCCGGGTACCCCGGACAGCATCCTATGCGCTGACGAATATATTCAGCCCTATACTGGTGGATATAGGAGATATGGGTGGCTTAATGAATGTCGTCTGGAGCAAGCCGGGCATACGTGAAGCGCTGTATATTTATCAAGGTCACCTGACCAATAAGGACCTGGCCAATATGTTTGGCATTCCCTTTAAGGACATAGAACTGCTGATGGTCGCAAACCAGTAAGTGTATATTTCAGTATTTTTCGTGGATGCTGCTGATGAGCTTAGCGATGGCGGTCCTGACTTCTGCAGCAGGACTGGTGAAATTGTTGTTCATAAAGGCGAAGGCCAGTAAACGGCCCTTTTTAGTGATCAGATAACCACTTTGATTATAGTTATTGGAAAAGCTGCCGGTCTTGCCGAAAACATAGGGCTTGTCTGTTCCCGGATAGGCATTCTTAAGCGTTCCGGTCTTACCGCCGGCCGGCAATAAGCTGAAAAGTTGCTGCTGTTCGGGAATTTCTTCCCGGATAAGCTCCAAAAGCCGGATAATGCTCCTGGGTGTAAATAAATTATAACGTGAAAGGCCGGAGCCGTCTATCCAGACAGGTTTGTCGGGCAGGCTTTGAAGAAAGTGGCTGCTGATGTAGCTGATGGTTTTTTCAGCACTCAGCGTTGCCCACCCGGACTTGCCCGCCTGCTGGTCCCCGGTTGTTTCCTGTCTGCCCAGCTGGTCAGCACAGACCAGCAAAAGCTGCTCGGCAATGAAGTTGTCACTGGGGAGCATCATTTCTTTCAGAACGGAATCGCGGGAAGCTCCGTATAGGGTCTTCGCCCCGGCAGGCATAGCCAGACCTGCCTGCATTACGGGCTTGCCCAGCGTGTCTGCAAGAATGGCCAGCGTGGTTGCGGTGCTGGTCCGGTAAGGCAGTTCCTGTTCGTATTGTTCTGGAATGTCTCCCGCAGGGTAACGAAAGATGTTCTGATTAAAGTCCCTTATGATGCTAAAGTCTTTTCCCCCGGCCGGCCCGGATATCCGCACCAAACTGTCGCGGAAACGCCCGGGTATAACCTTCAGCTGGTTTTGATCGGCCCTGACCCTGACCAGGTTGTCGAGCAGGGGCAGTTCTGTAATTTCGGCCTGATAATCATCATTGTAATCGTCCCATTGCCAGCCCCTGCCGTAAAAGCTGCCGGTATACCTTCCGGCAGCAAAAAAAAGTTGTCTTTGAGTCTCGCGAAGGAAGCGCCAGGCTGTCTGATCTTTAAGGCGGGACTGCAGGAAGGCGGGGTCGCCGGTACCCCAGAAGATAAGGGAATCACCTTTTTCGATATACCGCAAAGCGGGTATACTGGCGCCCAGCATTTTCAGGGCAGCATAAAAGGTGAAAAGCTTGGTATTGGAAGCCGGGGTAAAATATTTGTCCCCGTTTTGCGAAAAAAGGGCCTTTTGATTTTCGAGATCGTATATAACCAGCCCGGTATAGTGATGACTGAATGTGGCAGATTGTTTGAGTTGCCGGGAAAGGTCTGCCGAAAGCCGCCGGTCCAGCGAACAGGCAGGCAGCAGCATCACTGCTCCTATAGTCGGGAGCAGCAGAAAAAGACGGATGATATATTTCCGGACCGGTATCATTAAGCAAGCTGCTTCATTCTCTCTGCGAATTTATTAAATTAGTTTAATCTACTGATCATGTGGCCTTTTTGTTTTTCTTATAAAGCATACGCTCCGAGGAGAGCCTGTATTTTTCGCAAATCCTGCCTGGGTTTATTGCTCCTGGCTTCCTGTGCGGTCTATACCGCCCGGGCACAGGCCTTCCGCTTTGAGGGAACCCGCAAAAAAGGGGCGATATCCTTTCGTTATATCCGCAACCTGGTCATCGTGCCCCTGTACGTGAACGGCAAAGGCCCGTATAACTTTATCCTGGATACAGGGGTAGGTCCCACGATCATCACGGATTCAGCAATTGCCGCAGGTATCGACCGGAAAAAGCTGCGCCCTATCAAAATCAGCGGGTTAGGCAAGGGCCCTGAACTTGAAGCGCTGCTTTCCAACGAATTCTCTGCCAGACTGGGCCGGGCAGGGATCAGCTATATGCCAGCTGCCGTACTGGACGAGGAATTGCTGGGGCTTTCGAACTATGTTGGAATGAAGATATCCGGACTGCTTGGTTACTATTTCTTTAAGAGTTTTACCGTACGCATCAGCTACTCGGGAAGGAGGATCGTTTTTTATGAGCGGGATCCGAAAAAAGAACCCAGGGGAGAGCGGGTCCCGCTGGTACTGATCAACAATAAGCCTTATGCGGATATAGGGCTGGAACTGCCGGGCCAGGGCAGGATGACGGCCCGGGTAGTGGTGGACAATGGGGCCAGCCATGCGCTTTCCCTGGAGACTTTGTCCGGAAAGGCCTTTCCCGTCCCTGCAGGAACCGTGGCGGCCAACCTGGGTGTCGGACTGAGCGGCCCGATCAGCGGAAGTCTGGGCAGGACGGATATACTGCAGCTGGGCAGTTTTACTTTCAGGGATGTGGTAACAGCCTACCCGGTTTATGGCGATACGGCAATCAGTACCTATCTGAAAGACAGGAACGGGAATATGGGAGCGGAAGTGCTTTCGCGGTTCAATATCACCTTTGATTATGCCGACAGCGCGATGTACCTGCGCCGCAATGAAACGTTTAAAAGGCCATTTGAGCACGATATGTCTGGTATGGAGCTATATGTTACGGAGAATTTCCCAACCTCTGTCAGGTATTTTGTCAGCCGGGTGGAACCCGGTTCTCCGGCGGCACTGGCAGGGATACAGGAGGGCGACGAGTTGCTGAGCATCAACCTCAACAAGACGGGCAGCATGAACCTGGACGAACTGAACCGTTATCTGAGACAGGGCGACGGAAGATCTCTGCTACTGACGCTGAACCGGGAAGGCGGGCTGCTGGTAAAGACGATAAAGTTGAAGAAAAGGATATAATTTTCTATTTTTAGCCCCAGGTATGCGCACACTTTTTTTGCTTTCCCCGCTGCTTTTCTGGTTTTGCCTGCCTGCATCTTCCCAGGATGCAGACTCGCTGAATTTTGTACGGGGCAAATGGACAAGACAAAAACTGGGGCGTGGCATTGTGCTGGTGACGAGGCATTTTAAGGAAAGATCTCTGTTTAACGCCAGCCAGCACATCAGTTACCTGGAGCTACGTAATGACGGTCGGACGGGACGGACGGTCAAGGTTGGTGCGGAACCGGCGCAGCTGAAAACGGTCAGTACTTTTGGCCGCGAGGCAAATGCAGTTGCTGCCGTTAACGGAACTTTTTTTGACGTCAGGAACGGTGGTTCTGTAGATTTTGTGAAGACGGACGGAAAGGTCGTCAATATTACCCGCCTGGACGCTTCAGGTGTCCGGGCGCCGCATCAGCGGGCAGCTGTCGCTGTTGGTGAGAGGGGACTTTCCATAAAGCAGTGGGACGGCACGGGGGATTGGGAAAATAGCATTACAGCGCCAGAAGTGATGGTGAGCGGCCCTTTGCTGAACCTGGACAGGAGGGATGAATTGCTGGACAGCGGAGCGTTTAATAAAGACCGTCATCCCAGGACGGCGGTAGGTATCGGGCCAAAAGAAAAGCTGATCTTTCTGACGGTAGACGGAAGAAATGCCAATTCGGCCGGAATGAGCCTGTTCGAACTGCGCAGGATCATGCGCTGGCTGGGCTGTACAACTTCGGTAAACCTGGATGGCGGCGGTTCGACCACGCTCTGGACTTCGGGGCGGAGAGCAGAGGGCGTGCAGAACTATCCCTCAGATAATAAACGCTGGGACCATGAGGGAGAAAGGAAAGTGGCCAATGTACTCCTGATCGGAAAGAAAAGAAAATAGACAATAGCTGGATATACAATGACCAAAAAAGGTTTTTTTAAACTGCTGACCGGACTGGGCGCAACGTTTTTATGGGCCTGCGGCGGCGGCGGAAAGCAGGAAAAGCGGCAGCTGGCAGCGGGACAACACGATTTTGAAAGCATTAAGGGGATAACTTACTATGAGGGCAAACGCAGGTTTGCTTCTGGTCTGTCTTTCAATGAAATGGGCTTCCAGCAGGAGCCTTCCTGGGAGATCCGGTTCTTATCGAATGATACGGTACTGGTATACAGCCCCGAGGAGAAAAAGATGTTTCCGTTTTTCATCACTTATGACCATGGAGATGTTTATAATTTTGCAAAGAATTACTTCCGGATCACCAAGGTAAGCAAGGACAGTCTGGTATTCCAGCGCCTTCACCTGAACAAAAAGGAGATCTCAAGTGATATCCGTTCAGACGTGCATATGACCCTGTACTCGAAAGACGCGATCGACAATAAGCTGAAGACAACACTGGAAATGCTGCAGCGGCCCACGGCGAGGGATACGGCCTATATCCGGATGCTGACGGCGAGGGCAGAAAGGAATGCGGAGAACCCCGACAGCGCTTTTGCGGCGCGCAAGCCGGTGCAGTTTATCCCGGTCAGTAACCTCGTCAAAGTGGAAAAGAAGGACGATACGGACCCGGTCATGGGCATTACAGTATATGATTATATGTTCCCCAGGTACAGGATCGATATTTCAAAGGCTTATCAGGACTTTGCCTATGAGTTCTCTGTGGTCGTGGATGCGAAAGGCCGGATCCATCTGGGCAAGTTCAGCAATGTGATCGAGGAGCACCGGGAGGCCAGGAAAAAGACATTGCAGGCCATCATCGATGTGTACCTGCAGCACCTGCTGAAGGTTGTTCCCGGTACAACTCTGGGGATTCCGCACGCCAGTCAGGTACAGCTGATCGTGGCCGGGAAAAAATAAGTCTTGCATTTTATCAAAAAAAATTTCATACATTGCGTACTTAATTTTTTAAAATACAATCCAATGCAAGAAGGAACAGTAAAATTTTTTAATGTGACCAAAGGTTTCGGTTTCATCATCCCATCTAACGGAGACAATGAGATCTTTGTACACTCGACAGGCCTCATCGATGAGATCCGTGAGAACGACAAAGTTACTTACGAGGTTGAAAACGGCAGAAAAGGCCTGAACGCAGTTAATGTGAAAGTAATCTAGATTATCTAACATAATTGAGAAAAGGGCGGTTCGAAAGAACCGCCCTTTTTTATGCGTATTTTTTCGGGATGGCCCTGGAAACCTGCCAGGTATGTTATTCACCCCGGGAGCGGATGACATCGAACAGGAGTTCGGGTTCATTGGTCGTAATGAAATCGGCTTTGTTGTCGAGCAGCCAGTTCATATCTTCAGCCTTATTGACTGTCCAGGCGTTGATGGTAAGCCGGAGTGACCGGGCCTGTTCAAACCACTCGCCCTTTTGGTAAACACTGAGGTGATAGTCTGCACCATAAAAACCATCTGATTTGAGCTTATCGAGACCGACATCGCCTTTAAGGTACGCAACGTTGGCCTTAGGCTGTGCCTGACGCACGTGTTTCAGGATATCATAGCTGAAGCTGATGTAATCTACCCAGGGTGTTGCCTTCAGTTGTTTAACAATGGCCAATGCTTTATCGGTCATTTTCAGGTCTCTTTCGGTACTGATCTCCGAAGGTTTCAGTTCAAGTATCAGCTTTGTTTTCTTTTGCCTTGTCCCAACTTTCAGGTAAGCCTCAAGTGTGGGAATCTCCTCTCCGTTAGGATGTTTTTTGGCCCGGAGCTGCTGATAAGTAGATTTTGCAATAGGCATCCCGTAAAATTCGGCGTCGTGGTTGACAACCAGAACGCTGTCTGCGGTCATGTGGACATCGAACTCGGAACCATAACAACCCAGCCGGATGGCCTCGTTGAGCGAAGCGATGGAATTTTCAGGCAGGTGGTTTTTCTTCCAGGCTCCCCTGTGGGCAATGACGGGATTCTTGTTCCAGGAGGCCGTAACCCCTGAACGGTTTTCAGCGGGAGCCGGGGTTCCGGGTATATCTTTGGATAACAGGGCCATAAGCGACAAGGCCAATATCGTGGCTTTCATTTGTATATTTTTTTGCTAAAATACCCGTTTAAAATTAGCCCAGTATTTTCTTAAAGTAATTTTTAACTTTAATTCTTTTGATGTATTATCTGCCATGAACAGTAATTATGATTTACTGATTGCCAAGATCAATGAATTTACCCGGAAGTTTTATCTGAATAAACTGCTGAGGGGAATGATTTATACGGCGGCATTACTGTTGGTGGTATACTTAGTGCTTTTTGTCCTGGTCTTTTATCTGGCTCCCGGCACAGGGCTCAAAACGGTCATGTTCTTTGCTTTTGTTTTACTCGCGCTGGGATCTGCCTGGTACTGGATCGGCCGGCCGGCCCTGTCTTTCTTCAGGCTTGGAAAGCGCCTCGAACTGGAAGAGGCGGCGGAGCTGATCGGAGAACATTTTTTTACGGTAAAGGACAAATTGCTGAATACGCTGCAGCTGAAGGCACTGGCGGAACGCCAGCCTGAAAACCAGGCGCTCATCCTGGCCGGGATTGACCAGAAAATCTCGGAGCTGCGGCCCGTGCCCTTTTCCAGTGCGATACGGCTGGACGACAACCGGAAATACCTGAAATATATCCTGGCGCCTTTGTCGGTCATTCTGCTGATCCTGATCATTGCTCCGGCGATCCTGAAAGACGGGACTTCCAGTCTGATCCAGTATGACCGTTATATTGCACCTAAGGCCCCCTTTCGTTTCGAACTGATGAATACCCGCCTGATGGTCTCACAGGGAGATGATGTGACTTTGAAGCTTAGGATGCAGGGAAATAACATTCCGCAAGATGTGTACCTCACAGATGGCCGGAACAGCTATAAGCTGGAAAAGGAAAACAACACGCATTTCAGTTATACGTTCAGGAACCTGCAAAAGGACAAGCGTTTTTATTTTACAGGCGGAGGCTTTTCTTCCGGCGGATATGTGATCGTGGTAAGGCCGAGGCCTGTGCTGACCGGACTGGAAGCGAAATTACAGTTCCCGTCTTACCTGGGCCGCGGCATAGAAAGGGTAGCTAATGCCGGTGACCTGGTCGTCCCCGAAGGCACGCTGGTGACCTGGACGATCCATACCGAAAACAGCGACCGTATGGTATTTCTGATGGACGGAAAGGGGAATATACTTACTCCTGAAGATAATGTCTTCCGCTTCTCGGCGAAACCGGACAAGAGTATAACTTACCAGGTCGTACCGGGCAATGCCTACGTTAAAAGCGGCAGGGATTCCATTGCCCACCAGATCAGTGTGGTGAAAGATGAGTTTCCGACCGTCAGCATGACGGAACAACCGGATTCGTTACGAAACAAGATCCGGTATTTTTCGGGGAACATCACTGACGACTATGGCTTTACCGGGCTGGTTTTCAAATATGAAATACGATCTGCCGGTAAGGTGCTGCGCTCGGTGACAAAGCAGTTGCCCGTAAAAAGGAATGAACGTGAAAATGCGGTGTTTTTTTTATGGGACGCAAATGAGGCCGGGCTTAAACCAGGCGAGCAGGTAACTTATTTCTTCGAGGTAGCGGATAATGACGGGGTAAACGGGCCAAAGCGCAGCCGTTCGGAGATAAAAACGATGGAAGCCCCTACAGAACAGCAGGTTGCGAAAAGCCTGGATCAAAGTAGTTCTGCGCTTAAACAGCAGATGGAGAAGGCAATAAGGTTGGCCGGAGCAGTGGAAAAGGAAAGTAAGAAACTTGGGGAAACGCTGCTGGACAAGAGACAGCTGAATTTTGACGATAAGAAACAGGTGGAACAATTGCTGGAAAAGCAAAAGCAACTGGAAGAGGCAGTAAGAGAGGTAAAAAAACTGAACGAAAAGCAAACCATTGATAAAGAGGAGAATGCAGCGCTCCGCGAGGAGATGCAGGAAAAACAGAAACAGATTGATCATCTGTTCAACAACGTGTTGGACGAGAAAACCAGGGTACTGCTGGAGAAGTTGCAGCAACTGATGGACGAAAACAATAAGGAACAGACACAGCAGGAACTCTCCCGGATGCAGATGGACAATAAATCGCTGAAAAACGAGCTGGACAGGATATTGGAATTATACAAACAACTGGAATTTGAACAAAACCTGAAAAACAGTACGGAGCAGTTGAAGCAGCTTTCGGGAAAACAAAAGGACCTGGCTGACCGGACGGAAAAGGATAATCAGGAGGGGAAAAAAAAGGCAGGAGACCTTAAGGACGAACAACAGCAGCTTTCCAGGGCGTTTGAGGATCTGAAAAAACAACTGGAAGCGCTTGATAAAAAGAACGCGGCGCTGGAAAGGCCTTCGGGTTATGAAAACCCGGAGAAAGAGGCACAGCAGATCCTGCAAAAGCAAAAGGAAAGTGAACGGCAAATGGACAGGGGCCAGCAAAAAGCTGCTGCTGAACAGCAGCGGCAGGCGGCCGGGCAAATGCAGCAAATGGCGGCTAAACTGGAGGAAATGCAGCAAAAGGGCGAGGAAATGCAGGCGAAAGTGAATGCTGCTGAACTGCGTCAACTGCTGGAGAACCTATTGAATACTTCATTTGAGCAGGAAAAGGTCTTGCTGGATCTGCGGTCCATGAGCAGCAGTGACCCATTATATACCGCCGGTGTACAGAAACAACGCAATATTAAGGACAACATGAAAACGATTGGCGATAGCCTGTACGCGCTCAGCCGCCGGGTGCCGCAGATTGAGTCGTCGGTAAATGAGGAGATGCAGAAGATCAATTTTAATATTGACAAGAGCCTGGAAAACCTGGGAGAGCGGAATACGTTACTGGCCAACCGCAACCAGCAGTATGCAATGACTTCGATCAACAACCTTTCACTGATGCTGAATGAAGCGCTGGAACAGCTACAGAAAAACATGAAGAACGCCAAAAGTGGCGGCAAGGGCGGACAGATGAGTATGCAGCAGTTGGAACAGATGCAGCGGCAACTCGGTGAGCAAATGCAAAAGGCCAGGGAAGAGATGCAGCGGAAAGGAAATAAAGGAATGGTACCAAAAGGACAAATGAGCCAGGAATTTGCCCGCATGGCGCAGCAACAACAGATGATCCGGGAGGCCTTGCAGAGGATAAGCCTGCAAAGCAAGGATGCGAAAGGTAAAGCGGGGATGGATCAGCTGGTGAAGGAAATGAAGGAAACGGAGGTCGACCTGGTAAATAAAAAGCTGACACAGGAAACAATGGAACGCCAGAAATCTCTACTCACGAAATTACTGGATGCAGAAAAGGCGGAGCGGGAACAAGATCAGGATGCCCGGCGGGAGGCGAAAGCCGCAAAGGATTACCCGCCCTCCTACCAGAAACTGCTGGAAGCGTTCCGGAAAAAGCAGCAGGGTGAAACGGAATGGTTCCGGAAACTGCCGCCAAATATGAAGCTGTATTATAAAAACAGGATCGCGGAGTATTTTAAATCGCTAAATTCGGGCAATTAAATCTTTTTTGATATGCCTAAACCTGCCGTTCATTTTTTTTCAGAGGAAACCCAATTTGTATTAAAAAACAAGACAGTTTTGAGGGCCTGGCTGCTGGATATGATCGTTGCCGAAGGTTACGGCCTGGAAGAGCTTAATTTTATTTTCTGCTCTGACGAATATCTGCTGCGTATAAATCAGCAATTCCTGGATCATGACACATATACCGACGTAATCACTTTTGATCATTCTGAGCGGCTTAAAATGATCCACGGAGATATTTTTATCAGCATTGACCGGATCCGGGAGAATGCATCAGGATTAAAAGTGAGGACAGATGATGAGCTGCACCGCGTAATGGCACATGGTACATTGCATTTGCTGGGTTATAAAGACAAAACAAAGGCGGATAAGCTGAAGATGACAGCGCGGGAAGACCATTACCTCTCACAGAGATAGTTAAGGGCTGCTTCGCTGATCGTAATTATTGCTTACTTTTGCAGTAATTTTCTTTTTGTAACCACGTTTATATATCAGCATTGAGCACTTTAATTGCAGCGGAAAACCTGGGCCACGCCTATCACGAGGAATGGCTTTTCAAGAATCTTACTTTAGGCATCCAGACCGGACAACGGGTGGCACTGGTCGGCATCAATGGTGCGGGCAAAAGCACGTTGTTGAAATTGCTTGCCGAACGCTTTGCGCCTCTGGAAGGAAAGATCGTCAGGAACAAATCGGTACGGATCGGTTTCCTGGATCAGGAACCCGTATTTCCTTCAGGATATTCGATCAGCGACTTCATTTTCTCTATGGAAAACAAGCAGCAGCAACTGATCCGGGAATATGAGGAACTGATTGAGCAGCCGGAACCGGATGAACAGGCCCTGAACCGTTTGTACGGAGAACTTAGTGAGCACAATGCCTGGGAATATGAATACCAGATCAAGACCATTCTTAGCCGGATGGGTATCGACCATCTGCAGCAAAAGATAGATACGCTTTCAGGCGGCCAGAAAAAAAGAATCGCGCTGGCGAAGCTGCTGATCGAAGATCCTGATATTTATGTTTTGGACGAACCGACCAACCATCTGGACATCGATACGATTGAATGGCTGGAGAAATTGCTGACTTCAGGAGGTAAAACAGTATTGCTGGTAACCCACGACCGGTACTTTCTGGACAATGTCTGTAACATGATCGTCGAACTGGACCGGGGAAAAATGTATACATACAACGGAAACTACGCTTATTTCCTGGAACGCAAGGCAGAACGGGAAGCAGCTGATGAAAGTACTTACCAGAAAAACAAGAACCTGTTAAAAAAGGAACTGGAATGGATGCGGAGAATGCCGCAGGCCAGGGGCACAAAATCGAAATCGAGAATTGATGCTTTCTACGATTTAGAGCAAAAAACAAAGCAAAGATCTGATAATCAAAACATTACTTTAAATGTAAAGATGTCCAGGCAAGGCGGTAAGATACTTGAACTTAAACATATCGGACAGTCTTTCAACGACAAAAAAATCATCACAGACTTTAGCTATACCTTTAAAAAAGGCGATAGAATTGGATTGGCCGGCAAAAACGGAACCGGTAAATCTACCCTGTTGAACATTATTACCGGCGTGCTGAACCCGGAACATGGCCATGTAGAGAAAGGTGAAACAACGGTATATGGTTATTATCGACAGGGCGGATTGCATTTCAATGAAAAGGAACGGGTAATTGACATTGTAAAATCTGATGCCGAATATATCAAAATGGCTGACGGCTCAACGATTTCTGCATCCCAATTATTAACCTTATTCCTCTTTCCTCCGAAAAAGCAGCACGGCCTGGTAGAGAAATTAAGCGGCGGCGAAAGGAAACGGCTTCATCTGATGAAGGTGCTGATGCAAAATCCCAACTTCCTGATCCTCGACGAACCCACTAATGACCTTGACATCGATACGCTGAATGTACTGGAGGAGTTTCTGGAAAATTTTCCGGGAGTATTGATATTGGTGTCACACGATCGTTATCTTCTGGACAAGATGAGTGAACAGCTGTTCATTATGGAAGGGAACGGCACGGTTACCGTATACAATGGTAATTATTCTGAATATCGGTTGAGCCTGGAACAAGAGAAGGAAAAACAGGATAACCGTAGAAAAGAAGTAAAGCCTGCTGCCGTATCCCCCGCTCCTACTCCTGTAAAAAAATTGAGTTATAAAGAGCAAAAAGAATTAGAAGAATTAGAACGGCAGATCCCCGAGATGGAAAAAGGGATTTCATATTTGACACAATTGATACAGGAAACGGATCCCACGAATTATCAAAAAATACAAACCCTGACAGCAGAAATTGAAGCGATTCAGTTTAAGCTGAATGAAATTACGGAACGTTGGATGGTCTTATCTGAAATATAAAAGTAAATTCATCTATGTTCCACGTGGAACGATATACAATAATAATTTATGTTTCACGTGAAACATACAATATAATTAGATTAAGCTAAAAAGATGTTTAAAGAATATGATGTGATCGTTGTGGGCGGTGGGCATGCAGGATGCGAAGCAGCGGCAGCAGCAGCCAATTTGGGTTCTTCTGTTTTGCTCATTACGATGAATATGGAAACGATTGCCCAAATGAGTTGTAATCCGGCCATGGGTGGAGTAGCTAAAGGGCAAATTGTGCGGGAAATTGACGCATTGGGCGGATATTCAGGTATCATCAGTGACAAAACAACGCTTCAGTTCCGGATGCTGAACCTGTCAAAAGGCCCGGCAATGTGGAGTCCCAGATCTCAAAATGATCGAAAACGCTTCGCGGAGGAATGGCGACTGGCGCTGGAAAAAACGCCGAATATCGACTTCTGGCAAGATATGGTTAACGGATTATTGGTGAAAAATAAGCAGGTAGTCGGTGTCAGGACTTCTATTGGCGCAGAGATTAAAGCGAAGTCTGTAGTGCTCACTAACGGCACCTTCCTGAATGGCGTGATCCATATTGGCGAAAAAAGATTTGGTGGCGGACGTACCGGAGAAAAAGCAGCAACCGGAATTACTGAACAATTGGTAGAATTGGGCTTTGAGGCAGGGCGCATGAAGACCGGAACCCCGCCAAGAGTAGACGGAAGATCGTTGAATTATTCCCTAATGGAAGAGCAATGGGGGGATGAAAACCCGGGAAGATTTTCATATACAAATGTAGCGAGAAGAAGTGATCAACGCTGTTGCTGGATAACTTATACCAACCTCAATGTACATGAAACCTTAAAGGAGGGCTTTGAAAAGTCACCCATGTTCACTGGCAGAATCAAAGGACTTGGTCCTCGGTATTGCCCTTCGATAGAAGATAAAATTAACCGCTTTGCGGAGCGCGAAAGGCATCAGATTTTCGTAGAACCAGAAGGTTGGGATACCTGTGAAATCTACGTCAATGGTTTTTCTACTTCTTTACCGGAAGATGTGCAGTACCGTGCACTGACCCAAATTCCCGGATTTGAAAATGCGAAAATGTTCAGGCCGGGTTATGCGATCGAATATGACTTCTTCCCTCCAACCCAGCTAAATCTTACTTTAGAGACAAAAAACATTGATAATCTATTTTTTGCAGGTCAGATTAATGGGACTACGGGCTATGAAGAGGCTGCTAGTCAGGGATTTATGGCAGGAATCAATGCACATCAGAAGATAAATGACCGCCACGAACTCATTCTGAAACGTTCGGAATCCTATATTGGTGTTTTGATTGACGATTTGGTTACTAAAGGTACGGAAGAACCTTACCGGATGTTCACTTCAAGGGCAGAACACAGGTTGTTATTACGTCAAGACAATGCGGATATCCGCCTCTCCCCTATCGGGCATGAACTGGGATTGATCAGCGATGAACGCCTGGAACTGGTGAACCGTAAAATTGAGGATTCGGACTCGATCGTTGCCTTTACAAAAAAACAAAGTATAACAATGGATGCAGCCAATGCACTGTTGACTACTCTGGGAACAAGTCCTGTGCAACAGAATGTAAAACTGTTCAATTTGCTAAGCAGACCCCAAATAGACATCAATGACCTGAGGACAGCTAGTGAAGACTTTGAAAATCTTCTTCAGCACTATGGAGCCGACACGATCCAACAGGCAGAAATCAAAATTAAGTACGAAAGTTATTTTGAGAAAGAAAAGGAGATCGTAGAGAAAATGCAGAAGATGGAAGACCGCGATATCAATCCTGAGTTTGACTATAATCAATTGACATCGCTGTCAAAGGAAGCCAGAGAAAAGTTGCTAAAAATAAAACCGCGTACTTTAGGGCAAGCATCGCGAATTTCCGGCGTATCTCCCTCCGATATCTCCGTTTTAATGGTGCATATCAGCAAGTAATAGCTAAATAACTGTGAATCAAACACATAAGTACATACTGAACAAGATTTACAATGACTGAATTAAAGCCCTTATCAGCCATTTTTAAAAGTTTTTAATATAATCAGTCCAAAAAGACTAAAAATCCGTTAGAACGCATTAAAATGACCAAATACGAAGACATGCATTTTTTAAGGAAGATCATTGCTTTTTTCTGCTTAACTGTGGCCATATACGGCTGTGCAAGTATCCAGCAGCCGCAGGGTGGGCCCAGGGACACCACTCCACCCCAGGTGGTCAAGATGATACCTGAAAACAGAACGGTCAATTTTAATGCGAAAAAAGTAACCATTGAATTCGATGAATATTTCAAACTCCAGAATGAATTTAAAGAATTTTCAATATCACCTGAACTCAACCGCCCTCCCCTGCTGAAGAAAAAAGGAAAAAAACTGGAAATCACATTTCCGGACAGTCTGGAAAAAAATACCACTTATACACTGAACTTCGGTAAATCCATTGCCGATGTCAACGAAAGTAATGTAGCCAAGAACTTAACCTATGTGCTGGGCACAGGTCCTAAGCTGGACTCGCTGAGTATATCAGGCAGGATTACCAACGCCATCACCGGACTACCGGAATTAGATGTGATTGCCTTTATACTTCCTTTGAATAAAGATACACTGTTTGGAAAGGGAAAACCTTCTATCTATACCACGACGGATAGCAGCGGACTATACACGCTCAGCAATCTACGTGAGGATACTTATAAGATTTACGCGCTGAAAGACAAAAATGGCGATAAAATCTACATGCAAAGTACCGATGAGGTAGGCTTTATAAAAGATTCCGTACACCTTGATAAGAAATTAGACAGCGTGAATATGGTCATATTCAAAGAAAAAGCTGCTACATTCCGGCTAATGGAAAAAAAAATTGGGCCAGATGGCGTAATTTCTATGGTTTTCAACCAAAAACTGAAGAATCCAGAAGTTACAGTAAATGAACCCGAGGGGCTCAATGCATCTAAAAAAATAAAATTCAGTAAAGAAAATGATTCGCTCAGACTCTGGCTCAGTGATCTGAGCTTCGACTCTACCAAGGTCAGTATAAAAGATAGCGGAAAACTATTGCAGACAACCACTCTGACAAGGGGTAAAAAAGAAACCTACCTAAGAAATCTTATGATTTCAGATAACCTGGAAAGTGCGCTATTGAACCCAAATAAGGGTTTCAGATTGAATTTTAACTTCCCGATTGAAAAAATAGATCCTTCTAAAATCATATTCATGGAAGACTCTGTTCCAAAGACTGATTTTACACTCGTAAAGGACAGTGCTGATTTTCTTAGTTATGTGCTTAAATATCCCTGGAAACTAAAAAAAACCTATAATATTAAGTTTGAACCTGAAGCGCTGACCACGATGTACAATTCCGGCAACAAAGAATTCACGAAGACATTCACTGTAGCTGGAAAAGACAATTATGGCACACTGAAAGTGACAATCATCCCGCCCGAAAAGGACAAGAGCTATATATTGGAAGTGATCAACGAGAATAAAGCTATAGTGAATACAATCGTAGTGAAAAAGGATACTACCGCAATTTTTGCCAACTACCGGGCAGGCAAGTACTTTATCCGCATCATATACGATACCAATAAAAATGGCATATGGGACACGGGAAATGTTGCAGAAAGACAACAGCCAGAGAAAATATGGACTGAACCTAAAGAAATGTCTATCAGGGCACTTTGGGAACGCAACGAAGTAATTAATATACCTCCGGAAAAGTAACTTCTATTTGAACCAGCCTGAATACATGATGTAATTGTCCGGTAATCGCTCAAGTAAGGCCCGCTGCTCATCGGAAATCGGCTTGATCTTTCTGGCAGGCGTACCTGCATAGAGATAGCCACTTTCACAACGTGTGTTTTCCAATACCACACTACCGGCAGCTATAATTACATAATCTTCTACCAGGACATGATCCATTACAATAGCGCCCATACCTACCAGAATGTGGTCTTTTAATGTGCAACCATGTACAATGGCATTGTGCCCTACGGATACCCTGTTTCCGATTGTGGTAGCCGCCTTCTGGTAAGTGGCATGAATTACGGCGCCATCCTGGATATTGCTGTCGTCACCTATTGTGATGCTGTTCACATCGCCCCTCACCACGGCATTGAACCATACCGAACAGCGGTTGCCAATCGTCACCGCTCCTACTATGGTCGCATTGGAGGCAATAAAACAGTCCTCACCCCATACAGGGCTGGTATTTCTAACTGGTAAGATTACAGGCATTATATAGTGCTTATTTTTTAAAAAATCGTGTCTTTCAGCTTTGCTTCATGAGTGGGATAGTCTGTTGTATAGTGCAGTCCCCTGCTCTCCTTCCTGGCCATCGCAGACTTAATTACTACAAAAGCTACCTGTATGATATTTCTAAGTTCACATAATTTAACGGAAACCTTGTTTTCCTTATAAAAAGCTTCTGTTTCCTGGTGAAGCAGGTACAACCTGCGCATAGCCCGTTCCAGTCTGAAATCTGAACGCACGATACCTACATAATCACTCATTAGTTTCTGTGTCTCCCTCAGGTTGTGCGTAACCAGAATATCCTCATTGGACTGTACTACTCCCTGATCGTTCCAGTCTGGAATGTGGTCAGGAATGACATTATGTTTATAGTTGGCTGCTACATGTTCATAAATACGGTGTGCAAATACAGGCGCCTCAAGTAAGGAATTGGAAGCCAACCGGTTTGCGCCATGCAGGCCTGTTGACGAACATTCGCCGACCGCATACAGGTTCCTGATAGAAGAGCGGCCGTACTCGTCCACCATAATCCCGCCACACATGTAATGCGCAGCCGGCGTAACGGGAATGAGGTCTTTTGTCATATCGATTCCGATAGAAAGGCATTTGGCGTAGATATTCGGGAAGTGGGCCAGTAAATCGGCTTTTTTCCTGTGCCTGATATCCAGATAAACAAAATCTTCTCCGGATTTCTTCATTTCCGCATCTATTGCCCGCGCCACAATATCCCTTGGAGCAAGTGAGCCCCGTTTATCGTAATCATACATAAACTCCTCACCGTCCTTGCGTCTCAGCACACCACCGAAACCTCTCACGGCCTCTGATATCAGAAAAGCAGGATACTCACCAGGATTGTACAACGCTGTTGGATGGAACTGAATAAATTCCATATTGCGTAATTTTCCTTTTGCCCTGTAAACCATAGCCATGCCGTCACCTGTTGCAATGACCGGATTGGTCGTACTGGAATAAATATGTCCCGCACCTCCGGAAGCCATGATGGTCACATTTGCCAATATCTTTTCCACATCGTTAAGCTCTGTGTTAAAGGCATATATACCGTAACAGTTGATATCCTCCGTGCTTTTGTCCACATGTATCCCGAGATGATGCTGGGTGATCAGTTCCAGGCAGAAGTAATGTGTTAATATCTCAATATTATTATTCTGGTGTATCTGTCTTAAAAGTACACTCTCGATCTCATAACCTGTAACGTCCTTATAATGAAGTACCCTGTGTTCGGAATGCCCGCCTTCCTTAGCCAGATCATACACACCTTTTGGGTCTTTATCAAAATTAATCCCGTAGTCTATAATCTCCTGGATACGCTGGGGGCCCTCTTTTACAACAATTTCAACAATACGTTCGTCGCAAAGCCCGTCCCCCGCAATAAGTGTATCTTCGATATGCTTTTCAAAGGAATCATCTTTGTCTACCACTACGGCAACCCCGCCCTGAGCGTATTTTGTATTGGACTCATCTTCATTTGACTTTGTGACTATCAGTACTTTACCATGTTTTGCAGCCTTAAGTGCAAAACTAAGCCCTGCGATGCCTGATCCGATGACTAAAAAATCTACTTTCCTCATTTTCTATACTAAAAGCCTGTTTTCCCCAACATGTTAACAACTCGAACAATACTGTTAAATGATTGTCTATAGAAAACGAACAAATATTTTTGATTGTTTAAAGCTAAATGAAAAACCGAATTTGACACAATATTTTAAACGAATTTTCAGCTGAAAAGAACAGTTTATCCACTTTTTCCAAATACCTTAAAAATACACATCTGACTATTGATAAATTTTTGGGCACCTATGTACTCAATTGTAAATCAGTAGAAAAGTTGATTGAACATGTAATCTCAATGTTAGTAAATTATGAATAACTCATATTTAACTAATAAAAAATGGAAATTTGTAAACAATACTAACACCCTAATAAACCATAAGAGTTCATTTATATAAAGAAATTATTTTTTATTGAAGTGTCGAAAGCTGCGTACCTTTATGGCAGATTCAAAATCAAAAGTTAACCGGAGATGGATACCCTGATAGACCCTAAGCTGGATCTTTTCGAAGAGATAGAGAGATTAAAGAAGGAAAAGAATGCGATTATACTGGCTCACTATTACCAGGAACCTGATATACAGGATGTTGCTGACTATATTGGAGATAGCCTGGGCTTATCCCAGGAAGCTGCAAAGACAGATGCTGATGTAATTGTATTTGCGGGGGTACACTTTATGGCCGAGACAGCCAAGATTCTTTCGCCTTCAAAAAAGGTATTGCTTCCGGATGTAAAGGCCGGTTGTTCACTCGCTGATAGCTGCCCACCGCATTTGTTCAGGAAATTTAAGGAAAAGTATCCTGACCATGTGGTGATCACTTATGTCAACTGCACGGCAGAGCTCAAAGCGCTGAGTGATATTGTCTGCACTTCTACGAATGCGGTCCAGATTGTGGAAAGTTTACCTAAGGACACCAAGATCATTTTTGGTCCGGATAAGAACCTGGGGGCCTGGGTAGCAAAAAAGACAGGACGTGACCTGGTGTTGTGGAACGGGGCCTGTATGGTACACGAAATCTTTTCGAGGGAGAAGATCACCAGATTAAGGGAGCGCCATCCGCGTGCAAAGTTCATTGCGCATCCCGAGTGTGAGGAAGCAGTACTGCAACTGGCTGACTATATCGGTTCTACTACCGGGCTGCTTAAATATACGGTGAACAGCGATGCAGATGAGTTTATCGTGGCTACTGAAAGTGGGATCATTCACCAGATGGAGAAGGAAAACCCCGGAAAAACCTTTATACCGGCACCACCGAATAATAATTGTGCGTGTAATGACTGCCCGTATATGAAGCGTAATACGCTGGAAAAGCTTTATTTGTGCATGAAAAATGATACACCGGAGGTAGATGTTCCTGCACATATCATCACAGCTGCCAGGAAGCCCATTGAGAGAATGCTGGAAATATCGGCCGGTCTTGGCCTTTAATTGAAAAAAGGAGATACAATGTTTGAGAATAAGGAACGTACGGATATTGCTGAACTGGGTGAGTTTGGTCTGATCAGGCATCTTACGGATAATTTTACCCTGCAGCACGAGAGCAGCGTTAAGGGAATCGGTGATGACGCCGCCGTTTTGGATTTCAAAGATAAACAGGTACTGATATCTACAGACTTGTTGCTGGAAGGTATCCATTTTGACCTGGCCTATGTGCCGCTTGTGCATTTGGGTTATAAGGCTGTTCAGGTCAATCTGAGCGATATTTATGCGATGAACGGTATTGCTACCCAGGTTACCGTATCCATTGGCTTGTCGAGCAGATTTCCGCTGGAGGCTGTTGAAGAGATCTATAAGGGAGTCCGGCTGGCCTGCGATAAGTTTAATATCGATCTGGTAGGAGGTGATACTTCTTCAAGCAAACAGGGGCTTGTCATCAGTGTAACCAGTATCGGTTATGCCAGTAAAGATGAGATATGTTATCGGAACGGAGCCAGGGAGGGTGACCTGATCTGTGTTTCCGGTGATCTCGGAGGTGCTTATGTAGGTTTGCAGATATTGGAACGTGAGAAGCTGATCTTTCTGGAAAACCCGAATATACAGCCTGATCTGGAGGGAAAGGATTATGTCATTGAACGGCAGCTGAAGCCGGAAGGCCGGCGGGATATCGTTGATCTGTTGTCCCAGCTGAAGATCAGGCCAACTTCGATGATCGATGTATCTGATGGACTTGCATCTGAATTGCTGCACATCTGCCAGCAGTCGGATAAAGGATGTGCGCTTTATGAGGAAAAAATACCGATTGATCCGGTAACTTACGAAACCGCAAGAGAGTTGGGCCTGGACCCTACTGTGTGTGCATTAAGTGGCGGAGAAGATTATGAATTGCTGTTTACCATCAGCCAGTCTGACTACGATAAGCTGAAACATGATGTGGATGTCAGCGTCATAGGCTACATTACTGAAAAGAATGAAGGCTGTCGGATGGTTTCCAAGTCTGACGTGATTCATGAACTTAAGGCACAGGGCTGGAATGCCTTTCATAAGATGGGCTGAAACCTTTAGTTTTCCTCACCCGGGTCTGAAAATCTGGTATTGATCTGCTTACTGGTCTTCGCTCCGAGTTTCCGGATCTTTTCGGCAGCAGAGACAAGGTTACCGTTGCCGCTGTGCAGTTTATTCATGGCTTTATCCCAGGATTCACTGCCTTGTCTCAGGTATTTTCCTATATTTTCCATGTCTCCGATGAAACCTGCAAGTTTATCATAAATGCTACCGCCCAGCCTGGCGATTTCCATGACGTTATTGGTTTGTCTTTCGTGTTTCCAGATACTGGAGATGGTGCGTAGCGTCGCTAATAGGGTTGAAGGGCTTACGATGACTACTTTCCGGTCCCAGGCATAATTAAAGAGATCGTTGTCATTTTGTACTGCAATGCCGAAAGAAGATTCTATCGGAATGAACAACAGCACAAAATCAGGAGAGATGATGCCATAAAGTTCCGAATAATTCTTAAGTGATAGGCCCTGCACATGTGCTTTTATCGAAGCAATGTGCTGTTTTAGTGAATGTTCCCTTTCTGTATCATCGCTGGTTGCGGTCATCCGTTCATAGGCAGAAAGCGATACTTTAGCGTCAATAACAAGGTGCTTCTGGTCGGGCAGATCTATGATGACGTCTGGCTGCATCCTCAGCCCATCCTCATTTTTGAGACTGACCTGTATCCTGTATTCCCGGTCCCTGACCAGTCCTGAATGTTCAAGTATCCGTTCCAGGATAATTTCTCCCCAGTTTCCCTGTTTTTTGGTATCGCCCTTAAGTGCCCTCGTGAGGTTAATGGCATCTTCCCGGATCTGCAGGTTTTGTTCCATGAGCTGACTGATAACTCCTTTCAAGGTATTTCTTTCATTGGACTCATACTGATACGCCTGGTTTATCTTCTGCTCAAACGCCTTGATATTTTCTTTCAGAGGCGATAGAATGGTATCCAGATTAGCCCGGTTCTGTTCCGTAAAGCGCGCTGACTTTTCTTCAAGCAGCCTGCCTGCAATGGATTCAAATTCATGCTTTGATTTTTGTTGAATATCTTTCAGATAATCCTCCTGGCGTCGATTAAGCTCCTGCTGGGCACGCAGGTTTTCTTCTGCCCTTATGTATTGAATTTGCATTGAAGAGAGGTCGGAACGCAGCTGCTCGATCTGCATTTCCAATTTTTTATTTTCCAGCTTCAGCGCCTGGCTGGATTTGACGTAGAATAGGGATACTAATATTATGATCAATATGGCTGCTATTATGGTTTCCATTACTAAATTTTTTATCTTTTAAAAGTAAGTATTTTTTTTACAGATACCGGTAAATTAAGGATCTTTTGGAATTGGGAATGCTTTTTGATATGTAGCATTTATACCTGCTGAAAAACTGAAAACAATGGTTGTTTATCTGATTTTGGTACTTCCGGTGCTTGTCTTAAGTATTTTTGTACAGTGGCGTTTCAGAAGCCGCTTTGCCAAGTATACAGAAATGCAGCTCAATTCCGGATATTCAGGAAAGGAAGTTGCTGAAAAAATGCTGCGCGATAACGGGATATTTGACGTGAAGGTAATGAGCACGGAAAAGCAATTGTCTGATCATTATAATCCTGACCAGAAAACGATTAATCTGAGTACAGATGTATATTACGGACGTAGTGTTGCCGCAGCCGCTGTCGCGGCACATGAATGTGGCCATGCGGTACAGCAGGCAAAGGCTTACGGATGGCTCAGCCTTCGGAGCAGTATGATCCCTGTGGTCAGTATCACCTCTAACTTGCTGCAATGGGTGCTGATCTTTGGTCTGATGATGATTGCTCTGACTTTTAATCCGATAATATTGGGTATCGGGGTTGCCGGGCTGGCATTGATTACTTTGTTCAGCATTGTGACCTTGCCTGTGGAATTTGATGCCAGCAAAAGGGCATTGACCTGGCTTAAGGCAAATAAGGATATATTATATACGTCTGAAGAACATGCCCAGGCGAAAGATGCGCTGTGGTGGGCAGCCATGACGTATGTAGTTGCTGCTTTAGGCGCAATGACGAATCTGATTTACTACTTGTCAGTATTGTTTGGCCGGTCAAGAAACTGACCTTCCTGCAGGTAATTAATTGAGCCGGTAAGGAACGATAAGTTCAAATTCCGGTATCTCCACATTGAACTCAAAATCATCTGCCATGCGCTGCATGAGATAGGAACCACGCATACTACCAATATCGGTGGACAGCTGACATCCGGAAACATAGGAATGCATATCTCCGGGATGTAAAACAGGTTGCTGACCTACTACACCTTCTCCTTCCACTTCCCGCATGGTGCCATTAGAGTCAAAGATAAACCACTGACGCCTCTTCAGTTGAATGGTGAAATCGGTAAGGTTCTCAATATTGATACGGTAGGCAAACATAAAGTGTTCACTCGCAGGATTAGAATACTCATCCTGGTAAGTGGTTTCTACCGAAATCTTAACGCCTTGTGTGATGGATGTAACCATTGCGGTGTGAATTTAGGAATTACTTTTCAAAAATCAAGCCATTTCGCCTAGTGCGGCCGAGGGGCTGTATCTGACACTTATTTCATCCAGAAGTTCGCTAATGATAACTGGTTTTTCTTCCTTTACCAGCTGCATCCTGTAAGATTTGAAGTCAGGAAGTCCCTTAAAATAGTTGGCGTAATGCCGCCTCATCTCAAAGATACCCGTCTTTTCGCCTTTCCATGCAATGGATTTTTCGAGATGTATGCGACAGGCGTCAACCCTTTCTTTTATGGTCGGGGGAGGCAGTATTTTCCCCGTATTGTAGAAATATTTGATCTCCCTGAATATCCAGGGATAACCAATGGCGGCCCTGCCGATCATGATCCCATCTACTTCGTATTCAAGCCGCCAGTCTGCTGCCTTCTGTACCGAATCTACGTCACCGTTACCAAAAATAGGAATTCTGATCCGTGGATTGCGCTTGATCTCGCGGATCAGCGTCCAGTCGGCTTCCCCTTTGTAGAGTTGTGCCCTGGTGCGGCCGTGAATGGTTAGGGCCTGTATGCCGGTATCCTGCAATCTTTCTGCTACTTCTTCTATGTTTTTGGTATTGTCATCCCAGCCCAGACGTGTTTTTACAGTGACCGGAAGATGCGTAGCCTTTACGACTGCTGCAGTCATTTTAACCATTTTGTCAATGTCCTGCAGCAGGGCGGAGCCGGCTCCCCGGCAGGCTACATTTTTAACCGGGCAGCCATAGTTGATATCCATCAGATCGGGATTGGCCTGCGTGGCGATCTCGGTGGCTTCCCGCATATGGTCAATCTCACTTCCGAAAATCTGTATGCCTATCGGGCGCTCGTATTCAAAGATGTCGAGCTTTGCCCTGCTTTTTGCGGCATCCCGGATGAGACCTTCTGAGGAAATAAATTCCGTATACATCATGTCTGCCCCGTTCTGCTTGCATACAAAGCGGAAGGGTGGGTCACTGACATCTTCCATAGGTGCCAGCAGCAAGGGGAATGCTCCGAGGTCAATATTTCCTATCTTTACAGACATTTTTCTATCTTCAAGCCAAATTTCCATTACAAAGGTACAACAATTCAACATAATGAATTTCATCTTAAAGCCACGAGAAGAGGATAGTCCGTATGGTCAGGTAGCCTATATTGCAGGGCTGGCGCTGGCAGGCCTGCTTATTTTCTCTGTTATTGCGATACTGGTGATCGTGGCGATGTATGGTATACAAATACTGGGCAATCCGGCGGCACTGTCGGGCGCTGAGCCCCGGTATATACCGGCTCTGCAGCTTCTGGTCATTGCGAGTTCCCTGGGATTATTTCTTTTCCCTGCGTTGGTATTGCCGTTGACGCAGAGACGCCGGATCTCAGATTTTTACTGGTTAAGCGTCCCTTCCGGTCAGCTTTTTTTTCTGGTTTTCCTGGTGATGATCGTTTCCCTGCCCTTTATGGAGTGGGTAACCTTGAGCAACCAGCAAATGAGCTTTCCGTCCTTTCTGAAAAGTATAGAAGACTGGATGCGCGAAAAGGAGGATGAAGCCTTGCGTACGACAATTTTACTGCTGAAAATGAACGGTGTCAAAGATTTGTTGCTGAACTTGTTCATCGTAGCGTTATTGCCGGCTGTGGCGGAGGAGCTGATGTTCAGAGGGGCGCTGCAGCGTACCCTGGGAAGACTTTTTGGAAATCATCATGTTGCAATCTGGATTGCAGCGATTGTATTCAGTGCCATACATCTGCAATTTTATGGCTTCATACCGAGGCTGTTGCTTGGTGCGGGTTTTGGTTATCTTTATTTCTGGGGACGGAGCATCTGGTATGCCGTGCTGGGGCATTTTCTGAACAATGCCTACGCGGTAACAATTGCCTGGTATATGCAGCAGAACCACATAACAGATTGGGCGAAGGCAGACAGCGAACCACATTTTGGAATGCTTGGCTATGCGCTCAGTTTCGTCCTGCTTATATTTGCCATTGCGTTTTTCAGGCGGCAGGCATTGAACACTAAAAAAACAACCGATAAAGCGATATGAAGACCCGTGCGATAACTGCATTCTTTTTTACCATTGTAATGCTCGGATCTATTTTACTGGGCAGTTATACGTTTACCGCCTTTTATCTTATACTGAGCCTGGCTGCATTGTATGAGTTCTTTAAATTGGTGAAGACCTCAGGTATCAGGCCGCACCGTAACGTTGCTCTGGCAGCCGCTGCGCTGATCTTTTTAATGACTGCGGGTTTCCACTACCTGCAATTTGATGCAAAATACCTGTTTATACTGATACCGCTTATTTTCTCGGTATTCATCAGCGAATTATATAAAAAGGATAAGATCCCCTTTGCCAATATCTCTTATACTTTCGTTGGGTTTATTTATGTAACGATTCCTTTTTGCTTTTTTTACTCACTCGGGTTTCTGTCCAATGCTGTAGAATACAGTTTTCACCTGCCACTGGCCTTCCTGCTGATGCTTTGGGGAAATGATACAGGAGCCTACCTGTTTGGAATGAAATTCGGCAGGAAAAAGCTTTTTGAACGGCATTCTCCGAAAAAATCCTGGGAAGGCTTTTTTGGAGGGGTCTTTACTGCGGTACTTGCAGCCTTTCTGATCTCCATCTGTTTTAGGGAATTACCTTTCTGGACCTGGGCGGTAATGGCTGTCCTCATCGGTTGTTTCGGTACCTTGGGCGATCTGGTGGAGTCTATGCTGAAAAGGAGTCTGGATGCCAAGGATTCAGGATCCTTCCTTCCGGGACACGGAGGTTTGCTGGACCGTTTCGACGGTCTGCTGATCGCTGCTCCTGTCGTATATTCCTTTTTATATCTTATACTCCGCTAGTCGTTAATGACCAGGTTGAGCATTTCTATAGCCTCATCAACTGTATTGAGGTTGTCAAAAGAAATCCTGAGGCTGTCTTTCACCTCTTTCAGGTTACACAACCTGGGATGCAATTGTGCAAACTGAAGTATCTTGCTGAACATAACTGAATCAAAGAAAGTGCTTTTTTTATCGCTGATGAAGTAGCCGCGCAGGATACCTTTTTTGAAGGTTACTTTTTCAAATGCCAGCTTTTTGGCGGCCCATTGCAGCCTTAATACACTGAGCATTGTCCGTACAGGAGAAGGAACCGGTCCGAAACGATCTTTCAATGCCTGTTCGAAGGCTTTTAAGGCCTGTTCATTTTCTATCTTTGAAAGTTCGGTATACAGGTTGTAACGTTCGGTGATATTCGTTACATAATCATCGGGAATATAAAGTTCCAGGTCGGTGTCTATTTGAGTGAAGGTTACAAATGGTCGCTCCGGTTCGTTTTCGAAGAGGTCTTTGAATTCATCAGATTTTAGCTCTTGGATGGCTTCATCCAGAATTTTATGATACATTTCGAAGCCGATTTCAGCTATAAAACCACTTTGTTCCGCGCCCAGCAGGTTCCCGCTGCCCCTGATGTCAAGGTCACGCATGGCAATATTAAAGCCGCTACCCAGGTCTGAAAACTCCTCAATCGCACTGAGGCGCTTACGCGCCTCGGAAGTAAGGGTACTTAGCGGCGGGCTGAGCAGATAACAGAATGCCTTTTTATTGGATCTGCCTACACGCCCCCGCATCTGATGCAGGTCACTCAGACCGAACATGTGTGCGTGGTTAATGATGATGGTATTGGCGTTGGGGATATCAAGCCCCGCTTCTATGATGGTCGTAGCGACCAGTACGTCTTTCTCCCCGTTGATGAAGTCAAGCATAACGTCTTCCAGTGCATCTCCGTCAAGCTGACCGTGAGCAATGCCGATCCTGGCCTTTGGTACCAGATGCTGTATCAGGCCACCAAGCTGCATCAGGTCATTTACACGGTTATGGATAAAGAATACCTGGCCGCCGCGGTCCAGTTCAAACTGGACGGCTTCCTGTATAAGTTTGTCGTTGAACACATGCAGTTCGGTGTTGACCGGCTGACGGTTGGGCGGTGGCGTACTCATGATGGAAAGGTCTCTTGCGCCCATGAGTGAAAAGTGCAGTGTGCGGGGTATTGGCGTAGCAGTAAGCGTAAGGGTGTCTACATTTACGCGCATTGCCCGTAATTTTTCTTTTGATGACACGCCGAACTTTTGTTCTTCGTCGATGATCATAATGCCCAGGTCCTTGAACTTTACATCTTTACTGAGCAGACGATGAGTACCGATCACGATATCGACTTTTCCTTCGGAAACAGCTTTTAAAGTGTCTTTAATCTGTTTACTGGTCTTGAAACGGTTGATATAGTCTACTGTACAGGGAAAGTCTTTCAGACGGCCTGAAAATGTCTTGTAGTGCTGTAAGGCCAGGATTGTTGTGGGAACAAGTACCGCTGCCTGTTTGCCGTTGGCGACAGCCTTGAAAGCAGCCCTGATGGCGATCTCGGTTTTGCCGAAGCCCACATCTCCGCAGACCAGCCTGTCCATAGGATGGGGGGCTTCCATATCTTTTTTGACATCGGCGGTCGCCTTTACCTGGTCGGGGGTGTCTTCATAAATAAAGGAAGCTTCAAGTTCGGTTTCAAGATAGCCGTCCGGACTGAAAGCGGTGCCTACCTGTGCTTTGCGCATGGCATAGAGCTTGATCAGGTCCCGGGCGATGTCCTTAACTTTTTTTTTTGTCGTTTTTTTCAGCTTTTCCCAGGCCTCTGTGCCCAGTTTGTTCATCTTTGGCGCAGTCCCGTCCTTACCACTGTATTTCGCAATGCGGTTCAGGGAATTGATGTTGACATACAGCAGGTCGTTGTCTGCATAAACGAGTCTGATCATTTCCTGGGTCTTGCCATTTACCTCAACTTTTTCCAGACCAGCGTATTTTCCGATGCCATGATCAATGTGGGTTACAAAATCGCCTGGTTTAAGGTCCCGGAGCTCTTTGAGGGTAATGGCCTGACTGCGTTGGTAACCACGTTTCAATTTATATTTGTAGAAACGGTCGAAGATCTGATGATCGGTATAAAAAGCAACTTTTTGTGCGGCATCTACAAAGCCTTCCCTGAGCGGGATGTTAACAGGGGTGAACCTGGCTGACTTATCGATGTCGTCAAGGATGGCATACAGCCGTTCGATCTGTTTTGGCGAGTTGCTGAATATGAAATTGCGGATATCTTCCTTCTCATTTTCCCTAAGGTTATGGATCAGCAGGCTGAAGTCTTTGTTAAAGGAGGGCTGGGGACGTGTTTCGAAGTTAAATAGGTGGTCTGTCTTATAAAAAAACTGTTTGCCGAATTCGACGATGCTAAACTCATGCAGCATGTCTGCAAGAATTTTTTCGTCGCTGAAGGCATATTTCGGATCTATCCATTCCGGATTTTCCTGCTTGTCCTTAGCAGGGAGCGCCTTCCAGAGTTCGGTCGCTTTTTTGTAGCCTCCGCGAACGACGTCAAGGGTAAACTCAACATCTTTGATCCAGACCTGGGCATCTGTTTCTATGTATTCCAGCAGGTTGATGTTGTTTTCGGTGAGGTATTTCGACTGTACATTAGGTATAATGGTAAAGCTCATCACATCTTCTGCCGAAAGCTGGCTTTCGATTTCAAATGTCCGGATGCTTTCGATCTCATCGCCAAAGAATTCTATGCGGTAGGGGAGGTCATGCGAAAATGAAAAGATATCCACAATTCCGCCCCGGATGGAAAACTGCCCCGGTTCATACACAAAGTCAGTGCGTTCGAATTCATAATCGATAAGAAATTCGTTGACGAAATCGATACTTAACTTTGTTCCTCTGCTGATTTCAAGGGTGTTTTTTTCAAGCAAGGCCCTGTCGATCACTTTTTCGGCAATGGCCTCAGGGTAGGTAACAACCAGTTTTCCATATTCACTATGGTGATTGAGCTCATTGAGCACTTCCGCCCTTGCGAGTACATTGGCCGTGTCTACCTGCGTAAAATCGAATCCTTTGCGAAAGGAAGAGGGGAACAACAAAATTTCTTTGTCAAGAATGCTTTCCAGATCGGCCTGAAAATAAGCGGCCTCTTCCCTGTCGGGCAGGATAAAGACTACAGGCTTGTGCAGGAGGAAATGAGTTGCGATGGCTATTGTTGCATCGGCTGAACCTACAAGGCCCTTCAGCTGAAGTTTAGTACCTTTACCCTGATTGAGGGCCCTGGCCAGTCCGGTAATGCGCTCATCGGTTTTATATCTGTTGATCAGGTCGCGGATGTTCACGGTGCAAATGTAAGATTTATCATTAGCTTTAGGTGTAACAATGTGTCTGTTCATTCATCTATAATAGAGAAGAGGTAATATGAAAGAGCTGATTATTTGGGTGTTGGCGTTTTTACTGCTCGCTATAGATGTTCCTGAACCCTATGGCCAGGCGCATCACTTCAGCCTTTGCCCACTGGCAGCACTGGGATTTGACTGGTGTCCGGGATGCGGATTGGGCAGGTCGATCACCCAGCTATTCCATGGCAATTTTGAAGAAAGCTGGAAATATCACTGGTTCGCCTTACCTGCCGTACTGATTATCGGACTGCGCATGTTTACCCTTTCTAAAAGAAGTATTAATGAATTTAAATTAAAATTTAAGGAGAAAAGATATGTTTGATTCACCATTTATGTCACTTCCCGGTATTTCTCCGCAGGAATATTCTTACTTGCAGACTGCGACAACGGGATTTAGCGAACAGCAGCTCAGGGGTTTTCTGATGATTTACAGCAGTAAGCGGAGAAACCCTGACGACATGTTGCTATACAGTATCCTCGGCTTTTTTGTGCCCGGTCTGGCCAGGTTTCTCGTTGGTCAGATTGGTATGGGTATTTTGTATTTCTTTACCCTAGGGCTGTGTATGATCGGTACGATTATCGATATCATCAACCATAAGAACCTGGCCTTTGAGTATAATCAGAAAATGGTTTTTGAAAGCCTGCAGATGATCAAAATTGGAAATATCCAATAGGGATTAGTAGTTTAGGGGATGAGATTAGCTTTATTGATCAAACATCTGGAGTCAGTAGCTCCCCTTTCCTATCAGGAAGACTATGACAATTCGGGACTGCTGGTCGGCGATCCGGAACAAGAAGTTTACGGCGCCCTCGTTGCCCTGGACTGTACGGAGGCCGTGATAGACGAGGCTGTTGCACAGGGGTTAGACCTGGTCATTACCCATCATCCGATTGTTTTTAAAGGACTGAAAAGACTGAATGGCAAGTCTTATGTGGAACGGGTGGTGATTAAAGCCATCAGGAACAATATAGCCTTGTATGCAATCCACACCAACCTGGATGCTGTAGTGACAGGCGTTAATGGTGCGATTGCGGATCGCCTGGGGTTAAGAAATTTACGGATCCTGAGGCCAAAAGCCGGCGTGCTCAAAAAACTGGTTGCTTTTTGCCCGGCAGCACAGGCGGAACAATTGCGCAGTGCATTATTTAACGCCGGAGCCGGACATATCGGTAAATATAGTGAATGTAGTTTCAGTGCAGAAGGATCGGGAACATTTAAAGCAGAAGCGGGTGCAGACCCGTATGTAGGACGTATCGGTGAGCGGCACCTGGAAAGGGAAGAGCGGATTGAGACGGTCTTTCAGGCGCATGATGAGCGTAAGGTTATACTTGCACTATTGGAGAACCATCCCTATGAAGAAGTTGCCTATGATGTTTATCGCCTGGACAACACGCTGGAAACTGCAGGTTCAGGAATGATTGGCTGGTTGGAGAAGGAAATGGACGGCAGGGCATTTTTAGGTCTGGTGAAAGACGCGATGGATGCCGCAGTGATCAGGCATACGAAGCTCTTGCCAGCCAGAATCAGAAAAGTGGCAGTTTGCGGAGGCTCCGGTAGTTTTCTGCTGAAGGACGCTATCGCTGCAGGGGCTGACGCTTTTGTCACTGCCGATTTCAAGTATCACGAGTTTTTTGATGCAGAGGAAAAACTTATGATCGCAGATATCGGACACTTTGAAAGTGAACAATTTACATCTAATTTGTTGATTGATATTATTCAGGAAAAATTTCCTAACTTTGCAATCCGTTTAACGGAGCATAATACGAACCCCATAAATTATTTCATTTAATGGAACAAACTGTAGAGCAAAAGCTGAAGGCACTATACGAGTTACAGACCTTGCACACGAAGATCGATAAGATCCGCCAGATCCGCGGAGAGCTTCCTATGGAAGTTGCCGATCTGGAAGATGATGTCGCGGGACTGGAAACCAGGATCCAAAAATATAAGGGAGAACTGGACGACGCGGAGGATGCCATCGTGACCCGTAAAAATATGATCAAGGAGGCACAGAACCTGATTAAGAAATACGAAACGCAGCTTAAGGAAGTTAAGAATAACCGTGAGTATGATGCCCTGACCAAGGAAGTCGAAATACAGAACCTGGAGATACAGGTTTGCGAGAAGAAGATACGTGAGTTTGGTTTCGACATTACCCAGAAAACAGAGGTATACGAAAAAGCATTGGCTGATCTGGAACTCAGGAAAAAGGACCTTGATGTTAAGAAGGCGGAATTGCAGACAATTACTGCTGAAACTGAAAAAGAAGAAGAATCGCTGAACGAACGTGCAGAAAAAGCGGAAACCGAAATCGAAGACCGATTGCTAACGGCTTATAAGCGTTTGAGAGGAAATGCAAATAATGGCCTGGCCGTGGTAACGATTGACAGGGATTCGTGTTCAGGATGCTTTAACCAAATTCCTCCACAGCGCCAGTTGGATATCCGCCAGCGGAAAAAGATCATCGTTTGTGAACATTGCGGACGGATTCTGGTCGATGAGGCCCTTACACATGAAGTCGAGGCGGTATAACCATTGCCTGATATAAATAAAAAGGGGCAGGATCATTGATCCGGCCCCTTTTTATTTATAGACACTTTTTTAGAAGTTAGTTAAAATCATCTACTAAAAACACGAAAAGCTCTTTTGGGCCATGGGCGCCAAGGACAAGTGTCTTTTCTATGTCTGCGGTTCTGCTCGGCCCGGTGATGGTACTGATCATGCTTGGAATGGATGCGCCATATTTATCTTTGATCAATTTGAAGGCATCGCGTAAATCCATAACCATTTGCCCGGTACGGGCAATTACAATATGATGATGAGGAAAGATGCTCAACCTTCTTCCCGCAGAATTTCCGTTAGATACCATCACAGATCCATTCCTGGCAACCAGTGCTTCACAAAGCGTAATCCCTGCTTCGGCGTGTTCGAAATCTTTGTCTGTCTGGTAAAACGGGAACTCATAGTTGCTGAGTAATTCCTGCAGTTCGGGCTCCCAGCAATAAATCTTTCTCCATTTGTAGCGGTCCGCCAGCTGTAGCAGATTTTCGACGAATTCAATGCCATTTTCGCAATAGATGAAGTTCCCTGCTACAGCAGTTAGCTGCTCTGCAAAAAGGATTTCCGGAATCTCATCCTTAGGTTTGTAAAGCGGTGTATCTTCAAGATTAGGATACGGATTGTCTCGCTTTTCAAGCAGGGCTTTCCTGATCCTTTTTAACATCAGTTCCTTTGGGGTAATGTTTTCTTGCATGGTCGAATATAAAAAACCGGCCTGGGTGCATTAATAGGCACCCAGGCCGGTCAATAATCTGATTAAGAACCTAAATTATCCGGATCAACAGACGAAGATGGTTCTGCGGAGCCGACGCCATCGTGGAGCAAGCCTTCAGCGGCAGGTTTCTGATCTCCAGTGCCGTTTACGAATTCGTCATAAGTGGTTCGGTTATCAAAAGGACGTTTGCCAAGAATCTCCTCAAGATCGGTCTGGAAAAGAATTTCCTTTTCGATCAGCTTTTGAGCCAGTTTTTCCAGCCCTTCTCTTTTCTCCGTAAGTAACTGGGTTGTTCGCTCGTAAACGGAACCAATTAACTTACGAACTTCCTCATCTATGAGTTCAGAGGTTTTTTCGGAGTATGGTTTATTGAAGTTGTACTCGTTTTGCGGATCGTGGAACGAAACGTTTCCTACATTTTTGCTCATTCCGTAGATCGTTACCATGGCATAGGCAAGCTTGGTAATACGCTCAAGGTCATTCTGAGCCCCCGTGGAGATCTTTCCGAATACGATGTCTTCGGCAACACGCCCGCCCATGGTCATGCACATACCATCGGTGAGCTGCTCTGTTGTATAGAGAAACTGCTCCTTTGGAAGGTACTGGGCATATCCCAGCGCCGCAACCCCACGTGGTACGATCGAAACTTTTACCAGCGGATCTGCATGTTCAAGGAACCAGCCGGCAATGGCGTGTCCAGCCTCGTGATAAGCTACGATACGTTTCTCTTCCGGAGAAATGATCTTGTTTTTCTTTTCGAGTCCTCCGATGACGCGATCAATCGCATCCTGGAAATCCTGCATGTCTACTGTTTCCTTATTGCGCCTTGCTGCGATCAGCGCAGCCTCATTACAAACATTGGCAATTTCTGCCCCTGCAAAGCCAGGTGTTTGCGCAGAGAGTTTCTTCGCATCCACTTCCGCAGAGATTTTTATCGGTTTCAGGTGTACCTTGAATATCTGCTCGCGTCCGACGAGATCGGGTTTGTCAATTGAGATCTGGCGGTCGAAGCGTCCCGGTCTCAGGAGCGCACTATCCAATACATCGGGACGGTTGGTTGCGGCAAGAATGATGATTCCTGAGTCTGTTCCAAATCCATCCATCTCAACAAGGAGCTGGTTCAGCGTATTTTCACGCTCGTCGTTCCCGCCCATCATGTTATTTTTACCTCTCGCACGCCCGATGGCATCGACTTCGTCAATAAAAATAATACAGGGAGCCTTGTCTTTTGCCTGCTTGAAGAGATCACGTACTCTGGAAGCACCGACACCCACAAACATTTCCACGAAATCTGAACCTGAAAGTGAGAAAAACGGAACCTGTGCCTCTCCCGCCACTGCTTTGGCCAACAGGGTCTTTCCCGTACCCGGAGAGCCGACAAGCAAAGCTCCTTTCGGAATCTTTCCACCAAGGTTGGTATATTTTCTGGGGTTCTTCAGGAAGTCGACGATTTCCATGACTTCCTGCTTTGCCTCTTCAAGCCCGGCAACATCATTGAAGGTTACGTTTACCTGGCTTTCTTTATCAAAAAGCGTTGCTTTTGATTTACCGATATTAAAGATCTGACCGCCACCGCCGCCGGCGCCACCGCCCATACGGCGCATGACGAAGATCCAGAAACCGATAAACAGCAATACCGGAATAATTACGGTGAAGAACCACGAGTTGAAAGAACTTTGCCGTGTATCTTTTTCTGCAAGGATCTGCTGGTCGGGCGGAATGTTTTTCTGGGATTCTTTTAACTGGGAATCAACGGCATCCATAGAGCCGGCATTAAAATACACAACCGGGCCGTTGTTGCTGCCAAAATTGCTTTTGCTGATGTATTCCTTATATTTCGGGTCATTCAGACGGTCTTTTTTTATGTAGACTTCTACCTTTACGAGGTCTTCATGCTTATAGGCGACCAGTTTCTGTACATCACCGGGAAGCAGCATCTGCGTTTCGAACGTCCGGTAAGAGACTTCCTTGCTGTTGTCTGTACTGAACAGGAACTGGAGCATGATCAGTCCCAGGATAATTGCCGCATAAACCCAGAAGATATTAAATTTCGGGCCTTTCTGTGGCTTTTTGGGAATATTAGGGATTCTTTTGGTTTTCGGTTTTATATTGGGATTCTCTTTCATTTTAAATCAAAAAGGTGTGCAACAAGATCAGGCGCTTTGATAAGAAGTGGCCAGGGCATCCCCCCAAAGCTCTTCTATTCCATAGAATTCGCGTTTTTCAGTTTTAAATACGTGTACTACAATGTCGAAATAGTCAAGAATGATCCATTCGGCAAGATCCTGGCCTTCCTTACGCCAGGGGTTGGTCTGGGTATGCTTATATATTTCTTCTTCTACACTATCTGCTATTGCTTTCACCTGCGTGGCGGAATTTGCACTGCAGATGATAAAAAAGTCTGAAACGGAACTGTTTATATTTCTTAGATCCAGACGGACAATGTCATTGCCCTTTTTCTCCTGGATACCATGTACGGCGATTTCTGAGAGGTATGTAGAAAGGTTTACAATTTTCTTTTTTACCATTAAAATATTTTAATTTTGATTAACAAATATACAATCAACACTTGCAAAATAACACTTTTTCCACATTATTTGTTGGTCAAAATCTTATCAGATTATCAGCGGTTGATTCTACTAATAACTTCCTGAAAATGATGGTGTCAAATTCTGGGCCAGTACCTGAGGGCACTGTTATTATGGCAGACCATCAGTATGCAGGCCGGGGACAACAGGGGAATACATGGCATTCAGAACCCGGACTTAATCTGACTTGCAGTATCGTGTTATATCCGGAATTCCTGGATGTCAGCAATCAATATTTGCTTAATATGGCTGTTTGTGTTGCGGTGAGGGATGCGGCCAATTCTGTTTTAGAAGAAGGCGTGGTGATCAAGTGGCCAAATGATATCTATCATTCAGATAAAAAGCTGGGGGGAATTCTTATTGAAAATGCCATTTCGGGCAAAAAATATAAATCTGCCATTATTGGTATCGGTCTGAACGTAAACCAGGAATATTTCAGTGAGGACCAGGTAAAAGCGGCCATTTCCTTCAGGGAGATACTGGGTCGTGAATTAAAGGTTGATGACTTACTGAAGATAATTTGCCATCACCTGGAAGTGCAATACATGAGACTGAGAGATTCGGCAGATGAGTTAACAGATGACTATCATAATGGACTTTACAGACTGGGGACGCCAGCACTTTTTGAGGAGTCCGGAAGGATTTTTGAAGCGACGATAAAGGGTGTTTCCAAGTCGGGCAGGCTGATGCTCCAAACCACTAAGGGCGTAAAGGAATATGGATTAAAAGAGGTCGTATTTCTAACATAGCCGTCATAAAAGTAATTTGCCCCCGGGATTAAAAAATTATCAGTAATTTCACGGCCTCATTGCCGAAGCTCATGAGAAGGATATTTTGCATTTTGGGGATCTTCCTGTTTTGTTCGGGACTTTTTCCGCAACATGTATTTGCCTTTGGAGCAGATTTACAAGATACCGTTTCTGCCGGAGACCTGGTCTTCACAGATATTAGCGGGGACAGTTCGTCCGTTGCTGACAGTGCTGGTTCGGGGAGTGTCTCTTCTGGGAGGGATAGTGTTGCCACAGCTTCTTCAGCAAGCGACAGCGTCTCATCTGCGGGGAGAGCATCGAAAGGATCTGCGCCGGCCGAAAATGCGGCTGGTTCTGAGCGCGACAAAACACTCTGGGAGACTTTCATTACCGGGTTATTCGGGGGCTTTCTGGCCTTTCTGATGCCCTGTATCTTTCCGATGGTTCCCCTGACGATCAGTTACTTTACCAAACGGGCCGGCAGCCGGGGGAAAGGTATCGGTCAGGCGCTGATCTACGGGTTGTCCATCATTGTGATCTATGTTGCATTGGGACTGCTGATCACCGTTCTGTTCGGGTCAGCGGGGCTGAATGCCCTGAGTGCAAGCGGGCTGTTCAACTTCCTTTTCTTTATCCTTCTGGTGGTCTTTGCGGTTTCGTTCTTCGGAGCCTTTGAACTCACCCTTCCCAGTTCGTTTGTAAATAAGATCGACAGCAAGGCCGATAACAGCAAAGGGCTTGGCGGCATTTTCTTTATGGCCGCCTCTCTGGCCCTGGTCTCTTTTTCCTGCACCGGTCCGA
>NZ_JARJHU010000009.1:0-447 GCF_029269825.1 Pedobacter sp. JY14-1
TATGGGTATTGTTGGCCGTAGAGAGGAACACATCATTGTTTTCCGAGAAGCCCAGGCCCCAGGTATTGTTGGAGGTTGCCCCCATGAACTCGATATTTTTGCCGTCCACATCAAAGCGGTAGGCCCCCTGGTTGAACTTCACGCTGCCATGGTAACCGGAGTAGCCCACCGTTCCCCAGATCTTGTTGTCAAACCCGTAATGCAGGCTGGAAGGTCCGGCATGGGTATCGAAAGTTCCCCAGTTGCCCATGATCTTTTCGCGGACATCGGCCTTATCGTCGCCGTCGGTATCCTTCAGGAAGATAAAGTCAGGTGCCTGGGCAATGATGACCCCGCCATTGGCAAATACGATGCTGGTGGGGATGTTGAACTTATCGGCAAAGATGGTGAACTTATCTGCTTTTCCGTCCCCGTCGGTATCCTCGCAGATCTTGATGCGGTCCTGGC
>NZ_JARJHU010000009.1:600-211973 GCF_029269825.1 Pedobacter sp. JY14-1
GTCGGGTTCAGCGGCAAAGAGCTGCATGCGGAAGTCTACAGGGACCTGTGTCATCTGCTGGGATTGCTGGGGGTTGAGCTCCGCCTGGAGCTGGAATCCGCCGGGACGTTTCTCATAGTTGGGCAGTTTGGCATCGGTATAGGCAGGTGCTGGCTTAGGCAGTTTCTCCCAGTCCTTACGGGCGGCGTCACTGACCGCCCACAGGATGCCATTCTGCAGCAGTTTGAGGAATTCCGGATTTTTCCAGGTGCGTTCATCATGTCCGTAGGCGGTATAGAATACCTTTCCCTTGCCGTATTTTTTGACCCAGGTATAAGGTTCATGACGTTCTCCTTCCATGCGCTCGGTCAGTACATGGATGTCTTTGGCCACTTTATCGTGGACATAGGTCTCGTCCCAGGTAGTGAAAGGGGTGATGCCTTTCATGACAGGATGTCTGGCATCCTTAATGACCATCTGGAACTCTCCGGTGCCGTGGGTCTTGAACTGTCCGCCCACCAGGTCGATATAGGCGGGGGAGTTCTGGAAGCACCAGGAGGCACAGTGTACGGGAATGAATCCTTTTCCTGATTTCACAAAGTCGAGCAGTGCCTTTTCCTGTTCGGGTTTGATCAGGTCGTGGTTCGAATAGATGACCAGGCCGTCGTATTTGGCGAGGTTTTCGGCATTCAGGTCGTCCGGATTGGTGGTATAGCTGATGTTGATGCCATTTTTGAAGAATTCCTGGGAGATGATCTCGGTGAACTTCTCGGAATTGTGGTGTTTGCTGTCGTGGCCCAGCAGCAGCAGCTCCAGCCGACGGCCTTTGTCCATACCGGAGAAACTGCCTTTGAAATTTATAAATGCGGCTATGCAAAGCGCAGCAAGGATAAAATACTTTCTCATCTGTCAGGGTTATTTATGTGTTGGTTTGGTGTTTGAAGCTGATTTAAACAAAAGCTGACTGAAATTATACAGGTCTTTTTTCCAGACCGCAAAATCATGCTTGCCGGGCGCAGTATAGTAGACGTGGTCTACCTGGTTGCGGTCGAGATACTGATGGGTCCTCTCGCTGATATTGAGCAGGTTGTCTTCTGTACCGCAGGATATCCACAGCAAGCGGATTTTCTTTTTTGCACCTGAAGGGTCGGGTAACAGCGCTTCTGGCTGCCTGGTGTTGGGTGCAGATGAGAAACCGCCGATCCATGCAAATTGCCCCAGGTTTCCGAGACCGAAGTTCAATGCCTGTCCGCCACCCATAGAAAGACCTGCAATGGCGCGCGAATCTCTTTTTGCTGAAACGGAATACTGCTTTTCAATATAGGGGATAAGGTCTTGCAGCAAGTCCTTTTCAAACCGTGAAAATGCTTCAATCTTATCGGCGGCCATGATGTTTCCTGTCGGGCGGTCATCTTTCATGGCTCTTCCGTTAGGCATTACCACGATCATTGGAACGATTTTATGATCTGCATACAGATTATCCAGGATATGCTGAGGATTTGCGTTACTTAACCATTCGTATTCGTTGCCCCCGATTCCGTGTAACAGATACAGAACAGGATTTTTCTTTTGACCGGAATATCCAGGTGGCAGGTAAACGATGGCTTTTCTCGTATTTTCTACTGTTTTGGAATAGTAACTTACCGTGTCGATTCGGCCGTGGACTGCCTGGTCCCGGAAAGTATCAAATCCGGCAGGAGGCAGGCCTGCTTCCTGCGCCCTCACGGATATGACGATAACCGCTAATGTTATGAGTAATGCAATCTTTTTCATCTGTTTTATTTTCCGATTATTGTATAACTATTGCCAGCCTTTGTCTGAAGGTCATAAGTCCATGTTTCTGGCAGATTGATGCTTAAGTCTTTTTCGTTCTTGTGGACAAGCGGAGTTTTAATGTCTGTGGGTTGATTGAAGATATTCCCGGCAGTACCAGCAGACTTTTTCAGCAGCTTGCTGCTGACAGCCTGATTCAGGCGCAACCGGCATTTGCCGTTCAGTGCGGAGTGGATAACGAGTTTTGTTATCTTACGATCTGACCATTCCATATCTATTTTGAAGCCACCCCTGGCCATGAGCCCGCTTACGCTTCCCTGCGGCCAGACGTCTGGCAGCGCCGGAAGTAAATAGATTGCATCGTCGTGGCTTTGCAGCAGCATTTCGGCGATGCCCGCAGTACAACCGAAGTTGCCGTCGATCTGGAAGGGTGGATGGGCATCGAACAGATTTGGATAGGTGCCGCCTGAGCCACCGGTTACAGGTTTGATCTGGTCTGTAATGAGTTTATAGGCGTGGTTGCCATCCAGCAGGCGTGCCCAAAGGTTTATCTTCCATGCCATTGACCAGCCTGTCGACACGTCGCCCCGGTAAACCAGTGCGTTTTTTGCCGCTGCGAAAAGTTCTGGATGTCTGAACGGCGAAATCTGGTTGCCGGGAAATAATCCATATAAATGCGACACGTGACGGTGTTTGTCTTCGGGATTGTCAAAATCTTCGAGCCATTCCTGCAGCTGCCCATACTTGCCGATCTGCATCGGGGGCAATTTGTCTCGGTAACGGAGTATGCTGTCGGCAAATGCCTTGTCTGTCTTGAGCTCGGCTGCAGCCCTGGTTAAACTGGTGAATAAACCGTAAACCAGCTGATTGTCCATCGTAGCCCCGGCCGTCACTGAAACGGCCGTTTTTCCGCCGATATACTGGTTTTCGGGTGATATGGATGGCGATACCACCAGCCAATTGTGCTCGGGGTCGGTTTGCAGGACATCCATATAATACCAGGCGGCCGCTTTCATTACCGGATAGTATTTCTTCAGAAACTGTCTGTCGCCGGTGAAAAGGTAATGCTCCCAGAGGTGCTGGCACAGCCAGGCACCGCCCATAGGCCAAAGGCCCCAGAACGCTCCGTCGACAATACCTGTACTGCGCCAGATGTCTGTATTGTGGTGCAACATCCAACCTCTGGCACCATACATTTTTTTTGCGGATTCCTGCCCGGTAATTGAGAGGTCGCTGATCATGTTGAAGAGCGGGGTGCTCAACTCGGGCAATTGGGTAACTTCACTGGGCCAGTAATTCATCTCGGTATTGATGTTTACGGTATACTTACTGTCCCATGGACCTTTCAGTTCCCCATTCCATATTCCCTGGAGGTTTGCCGGCTGAGACTGCGGCTGCGATGAACAGATGAGCAGGTAGCGGCCAAACTGGAAATAAAGTGCTGCAAGCTGGGGATCTTTTCCATCTGCAAATTCCTTCAGACGGATGTCGGTTGGTTTCTCTATTGCTGCTGAAGTGCCGAGATTTAGTTTTACACGGTCATAATAACTTTTATAGAAGGCTTTATGAGCGGATAAAAGTGCATTGAAATTGCTCTGGTAAGCTTTTTCCAGTGTAGTCGTTGCCCTGGTCAGCGGGTTTCCGGAAATATCGCGGTAGCTGACAAAATTAGTGGCGATGGAAACGTAGGCTACTGCCGTATCTGCCCCTGAAATGCTGATGCCTGAAGTATCTGTCTGCTGAGTGCCGCCGGAAGAACGGACGCGGGTGATGACATTGAAGCGGACCTGTCCTTTCTGGTTTTCATGGTCGCTTCCTTTTCCTGAAAGGACCAGGTCATTTCCATTGGCCTGAATGTTTGTCGACAAGGGGCTCTGCAGCTTCATTTTACAGGTGATCATTCCAGGCCGGTCGGCTGTGAGCCTTACCAGCATTACGTTGTGGGTAAATGAAACCAGGTATTCACGCTTGTAACGTACACCGTTACTGACATAGCTTACGGCAGAGACTGCATTTCCGATATCCAGGTCGCGGTAATAACCGGTAGCTTTTTCATGGCCGGGAAAGGTAATGTAAAGATTACCAGCCAGCTGGTAGGGCATACCGCTGTTTCCTTTTGGCCCAAGTTTTTCGTTTGCGATTTGCTGGGCCTCTACGTATTTCTTTTCGAAAAGCAGTTTTCTAACCTGGGCAATGGGCCCGGCTGCATTTTCGTCTATGTTGTTATTTGGGCCACCGCCCCATATCGTCGCCTCATTCAACTGGATGCGGTCCCGGCCGGTTGTGCCGAAAAGCATCCCGCCGATAACCCCATTGCCTACAGGCAAGGCTTCATTCCAGCTGGCTGCTGGTTTATCGTACCAAAGCAGGTCTGCTTTGTTGCCTGGCACCTGTCTGGCAAAACCCGGCAGTGACACTGCCAGTACCAGCAACAGGAAAATTGTTTTAAAATGCCGTTTCATACGTGTATCTATCTGGTGTTTTATACTTCATCTTCAGAAATCTGCAACTTTCCAGTAAGCTTCTTTCGGCCTGAGCTGTTCATCGAAAAGCAGCGGATAGTTTTTCCGCCCCCTTACAGGAAAGTTGTCGAGCCAGCTGTAGCGGTCGGAAAGGTTCCAGAAAGTGACACCTGTAATGATATCTTTATGCTTTCTGAATACCTGGAAGAACATGTCGTATTGTTCTGCCTGCCTTTTTTGCCTTTCGGGAGTAAAGCCCCTTGCTTCTGTACCCTTTGCTTCCTCAGGGATGTTGCCGTCGGTGTAAACGGATACATCCAGTTCTGTAATCTGCACTTTAATGCCGAGTGCTGCATATTGGCTGATCGCAGTTTCCAATACCTGCCGGGATGGCTGTGCCACAGACCAATGCCCCTGAAGCCCTACCGCATGAACGGGTATACCGGCATCCTTCAGTTTTTTTAAGAGGCGGTATACTTTTTCCCTTTTTTCAGGGTACTCGGTGTTGTAGTCGTTGTAAAAAAGTACGGCTTCCGGATCTGCTTCGTGGGCATACTCAAAAGCTTTTGCAATATAATCTTCGCCACAGATCTGGTACCATAAGGAATTGCGGAGGAATTCCCCCGGTTTATCGGAAACCGCTTCGTTTACGACATCCCAGGCATAGATTTTTCCTTTATATCGTCCTGCTACCGCATCAATGTGCGCTTTCAGCCGTTTCAGCAACAGCTCTTTACTTACCAGATTTCCTAAACTGTCATAAAATATCCAACGTGGTGCCTGCGTGTGCCAGCATAGATTGTGTCCCCTGACTTTAAGCCCGTTTGATTGCGCGAATGCCACAATAGAATCGGCATCTCTCCAGTTGTACCAATCTTCACGGGGGTGTATGGGGCCCATTTTCATCGCGTTTTCGGCTGTGATACTGTTGAAGTGTTTCAGTATCAGCTGCCGTTGTTGCGGGTCGCGGAGCTGGGCAGGGGTGACCGCTACACCGATCGGGAAATATGATTTGTAGCAGTCTTTCAGGCCAACTTCTGTTTTTGCCTGTCTCGCAAAAGTGGCCGGAGGTATACCTGCAAGTAAAATAAGTGCAATGATAATCCTGTTTCTCATGATACTTCGATCAGTGCTTTGATTACCCCGCTGCCGGGTGCTGATACCGACTGAAAAAGTGAAGGAACTTCTTCAAATTTTATTTTGTGTGTGATGTAGTCGCCGGTGTTTACCCGTTTGTTTCTGATACAGTCTATTACGAAGCTGAAGTCTTCGGGTAATGCGTTCCTGCTGCTCATGAGCGTTCCTTCTCTTTTGTGGAATTCAGGATGGCTGATGACAAGTGGTTCTTTCTGCAGTCCGATCAGCACAAACCTGGCCCCATGGGCCATGTAGTCTACCGCACCGTTCATCGCTTTAAGGTTACCGGAGCAGTCTATAACTACGGTAGGCATATCGCCTTTTGTGATTTCGGAAAGTCTGCTTACAACGTCGTCCTTTGCATTAATGGTATGTATAATACCGAGTTTTTCCCGGCAGTAGGCGAGGCGGTTTTCATTGACGTCTAATGCTATTACGGTCGCACCGGCTATTCCAGCAAATTCCATCGTACCTAATCCTATAGGCCCGGCACCAATGACCAGAACAAATTCTCCGGGCTGGACTCCTGCACGGCGGACACCATGGGCACCTATCGCGAGGGGTTCTACAACGGCAAGCTCATTGATGCTGAGTCCCTGACCATCGATGACCAGCCTGGTGGGTACCTGCAGATAAGTAGCCATGCCGCCATCTTTATGGACGCCAAATACCTGCATTTTGGTGCAGCAGTTGGTTTTTCCGTTGCGGCATGCAATGCACTCTCCGCAATTGAGGTAGGGCATAATGGTTACTGTTTTTCCCGCAGGAAAAGATTCTTGGTCGCTGCTTTCGACAACTTCTGCCGCTAGTTCATGGCCGAGGACCCGAGGGTAGCTGAAGTAAGGCTGCGTACCGTCAAAGGCATGGATATCTGTACCGCAGATCCCTATGCGTTTGATCTTAAGGAGGGTATGTTCCGGGATTAATGCTCCCAGTTCATGGTTTTGCCAGGTAAATTCACCCGGCTGGTTGCAAACGAGTGTTGTTACATTTTCCATTATAGCTGGAATATCTTTTCTAACAGGATCCATTTTTCGCCTGGTTTTGCCCAGGGAAGGGGTTGCTGAAACTTCCACATCAATTGTTCCCATTCCTGGACTTTTGGATTCTCATTGTCCATTTGCGCCTTTTTTTCAAAGGAAAACTGATCGTCGGTTTCCATGATCATAAATAAGCGGTTTCCCGTCCGGTAGATCTGCATATCTAGAATTCCGGAAACCAGGATGCTTTCACGGATTTCCTTCCATCCGTTTTCAGCCCGATGCCAGTTTTCATATTCGGCAATCAGCTGGGGTTCGTCAATAAGGTCGAGTGCAAGGCAGTATCTTTTCATATTTCGTAATGTTGTTCAATTAATTTTAAATTCTTCATTTCTTCCCAGAAGCCATCAGGTATTTTCACCGTTGCGAGGCTGACGTTTTCCGCTACTCTGGATGGATTGGTGGTATTTAAGGCGATGCTTTTTACGCCTGGAGCTGTCAAGGCAAAAGCGGCACAAACTGCAGCTGGCTGAAGATTTCTTTTCCGGCAAAGCTCGTAGAAGGCATCGCGCCAGCGGTAAAGTTCCGGCTGTGTTTCCTGGCTCACGAGTTTGTAATTATAGTAATCTGAACCTGTAAGGAAGCCGGCATTGAAGATTGCTGAGTTGATGATCGCTACGCCCTTTTTTTGCAGTGATGTCATAAAATCTGCCAGTTGAGACGGATGGCTGTGTATCGTCATGCTGTTGGCTATCATGACCCAGTCTAAGGGGACTGCTTCTGCAATATGCTTGATGACCCGCCAGTCTTTTGCGCCGACGCCAACTGAATCTACTTCGCCTTTTGTTTTCAGCATCTTCAGTGCCTGGTAAGCGGATAGTATGTCCTGAAATCGCTTTTCGCGATCGGCAGGGGAGCGGGCTTCTGCCAGATACTCATCGGGATCATGTACGGATACAAGTTTTGCGGAATATCCGTTCAGCAGTTCGTTGCCCTGGTAATAGCAGTCCAGAATGCCTTGATAACTAATGCTTTGCACGGCATCGTGTTGCAGGTTTTTCCAAATGCCGGGCTCGAAGGTAGGCTCATCTGTGACCAGCGGGATCCTGAGCCAGCCTAGTTTATTGCTGATGACCACATCGCGGGGGTTTACGGCAAGCTGGTGCAGGCAACGGCCAAGCGACTCCAGGGCAAGGCCAGCACCGTATTTTCCGGCGGAATCAAATACAGCGGGTTTTTCTGAATGCTTCAGGCATTCCGATACGATGTCAAGCTTTTGCTGGTCCGTCAATGCGGTGTACAGGTTTCCAAGCCCGCTGGTGCCAAATATGATCCGGGGTAGATCCATGCTTTCCTGTTGTTAAACTAACTGACCTTCTATTTTCAGCACAAATGCAATGTCTCCGGTGAGTTGTGCGGGTAATTTTACCTTTAGCCCCGTAGCGTCCTGTTCAAATTCCAGGTTTGCTTTATGGCCAAGTAAGGTGACTTTCCGGACCTTGCCTTGTTCCGGTGCCTTTAAGGTCCTGATCAGTGCCAGGTTATCTGAAGGCCTGCCCAGCAATGTAGCGTACAGCACTTTACCTTTGGTTACAAAACGGATGTCTTCAGCACCGAATGGCTTTCCCTTGCCCTCGTTGAAGCCCTGGGCACTTAGCGGCGCTGCAGATTCCATTGCAGGACCTTCACCGAATACCTTCCAGGGTCTTGTACTATAAATGCTTTCACTGTTTACCGCCATCCATTCGCCTATCTGCTCTACTACAGCCAGTTCTTTGTCGTCGATAGAGCCATCGCCCCTTAGCGGAACGTTGAGCATCAGGTTGCCGTTTTTGCTGACGACGTCTACCAGTGTATGCACCACTGTTTTGGCCGATTTATAATGGTTATTGTCGTAAATACGGCGGTCGTAATGCCAGGAACCGATACAGGTGTCGGTTTGCCATGGCAGTGGTTCGATCTTATTGCTCTGGCCGCGTTCAATGTCCCACACCATACATTTGCGTTGTTGTTCATCGAGAATTTTTCCGCAGACAACGCCGGTCAGTTTACCATGTTTTTTAATGCTCTTATTGTAAAGATGTGCGGCAATGCGCAGTCCGGCATCGCTCACCGGCCACAGAGGCAGTGCTGTATCATCGAAGTATACGAGTTCGGGATCGTATTTGGTAATGAGATCTATTGTTCGGTCGTAGAAGTTTTCGCAATATGCTTTCGAAGGGGGATAGACACCATTTCCCCAGTTCCACTGACTGTGTATCCTGCCATTGTCTTCGCTACCCTCGCTAAGGGGGTGGTTCTGTGCGTAGAGTTCCTGTGGATCGTAACCTTGCCACCAGGTACCCTGGCCCTGTGCAGCTGTTAGCTTACCATCGTAAGGAACTCCTTTCATCGGTCCGTTCTTGTCTGAACGCTGTGCGGTTTCATACCACAGCCAAGCATGTGCCGAGTGTACGCTTACGCCCAGCGGAAGCCCATGTTTTTTAGCGGCTTTGGCCCATCCGGCCATCAGGTCTTTCTTCGGGCCGAGATTTACAGAGTTCCAGCGCTGGTGCTTACTGTCAAAAAGATCGAAGTTGTCGTGGTGATTGGCGAGTGCCATGAAATAACGGGCACCTGCTTTTTTGTATAAGCTAACCAGGTATTCGGGATCCCATTTATCTGCTTTCCATTCGTTGATCACATCTTTGAAGCCGAACTTTGAGGGATGGCCGTATTTTTCGCAGTGGTATCTGTACTGATCACTTCCTTCTTCGTACATACCTCTGGCATACCAGTCGCCACGTTCCGGCTGGCACTGAGGCCCCCAGTGCGCCCAGATGCCGAACTTTGCATCGCGAAACCATTCGGGCACGCTGTACCCTGACAGTGAATCCCAGGTAGGTAAAAATGGTCCCTGCTGTCCAGGCAATAAGGCAGAAGTTAACGGTTGTGAAAAGGCTTTTGTGACGTATAAGGTAGCCAGGCTGGCGATACCGCCTTTGATCAGTGTACGACGTTTCATAAGTTTTTACTTGGTTTATTCAAAACTACACTTGTTTTGTTTGTTTATTTAAGACAAAAACAGACATTTTTTTTCTCAAAACAGACTTTTTCATCTATATTGCATGGTGATCAAACGAATACTGACCCATAGCTTCTCTCTGATGAATGTAGATCTGGTCAGACTTGACTCGAGGTGGAATTACAGGAACGTAATCAGTCCATACCACCGTATCTATTATATTTCTGATGGGGCAGGGGAAATTTCCCACTTTGAGCGACAATTGAGCCTTGAGGCGGGTTATTTATATCTCATACCCAGCTTTACGATCTGTAACCTGTTTTGTGCGCATTTTCTGGAGCAGTATTTCGTGCAGTTCTTTGAAGAATCTTCGGATGGTATGTCGCTTTTTGCCAACAACCGATCTATCTTTAAGGTGAAGGCGGCAGAAACTGACGTTATTAATTTTAAACGCCTCCTGGCGATAAATCCGGGCCGCGGGATCAACAGGTCTGATGATCCGAAAGTATATGAAAAGGATGTTTATTACCGGGAGTACCAGGAACTGAACAATCAGCAAAATACTTCGCAGTTCCTGGAAACGCAGGGCATTCTATACCAGCTGGTTTCCCGCTTTACGGCTCCGGAGGTACTTGGCAAAACAGAACGGAAGTTTATCCCGGTAAAAATCCTGGATGCGATCAGCTATATATCGGTGCATTTGCACTTGCCACTTACCGTAAGATCGCTTGCGGAAAGGGCACACCAAAACCCTGAGTATTTTTCCAGGCTTTTTGAAAGATATACCGGGTCGCGTCCGTTGGCCTATATTAATGAGAAGCGTATCGAGCGTGCACAATATCTGATTATGACGACATCCTCCAAATATGCGGAGGTAGCGGAAATGACGGGGTTTGAGAGTCTTTCACATTTTTCAAGGACTTTCAAGAAGGTGACGGGCATGAGTCCGGGTATTTATAAAAAATTGTTTTGATTTACAGACTTTTCATTTCTCCTGTCTGATCTTCTGTTTCTCGGCTTCTAATTTTTCCGCCTCGTCAATTGAATGTGATTTATGGATGTTATCGTCCTTTTCAGCGATATCGGATAGTTTCTCATAATATTTGTGCAGTAAGTCGAGTTCCTCTTCGCTCAGATCTTCAATGTCTACCATCCTGTTGCTGGCAAAACGTGAGGCGGCAATTAGTTCATTTAGCTTAAGCTGTATGGCTTTGCTGTCTTTGTTCTGTGACTTCTGGATCAGGAACACCATTAAGAAAGTGACAATGGTGGTGCCTGTGTTAATGACCAGCTGCCAGGTTTCGGAATAGTGAAAGAAGGGGCCGCTTACTGCCCAGGTGATTATTGTCAGGGCTGCAAGACCAAAGGCGGTAGCACTTCCCGTCCAGCAGGTAATTTTATTCGCAATGATCTCAAATCTGTTTGCTTTCTTATTCTTTGCCATTATCAAATATTGTTGATCAGTTAGTCATTTGCTTTTCGACGGCTATATGCTCATGTTCTGTCCAGACCAAATTCTCAACCTGGTAGCCGAGTTCCCTGGCACGGTGTAAATAGTCGTCTTTTACAGAATCGGGTATATCTGGTGTGCGTGAAAGTATCCAGAGGTAGTTGAGATTATTCCCTGCAACAAGTGCGTATTGATAGCCGCGGTCTATAGCGATGACATTGTAACCGGCATAGAACGGACCAAAGAACGAAACTTTTAACTTTCCTTCCTGCGGGTCTCTGACGGATCTTGCCTTTCCGATGCTTTCCTTCCATTTGAGTTTTACTTTGTCATAGCCCCGATTACGCACCAGGATCATACCTTCATCACCTTCGGTGTAATCAGCGGTCACATTGCTGAGGTTTTTTTCGAATTTGAAGTCCATACGTGCGATTTCATACCACTTACCTAAGTACTTTTGTGTATCAAATGGTTTTACTGCTTTTGCACCTTTTGGGATGCTGACCCGGCAGGCATTCAAAAGCACGGTACAGGCTCCCAGTGCCAGGGTAACTAAAAGTGTGTTTCTTTCGGTTTTATTCATAGGATTAAGTAGGGTCCGGGTGTGTCGCCAGGGACATTTGCCTATTTGAACAGTGAAAGGGCATAATTGTTTCCGTTTTCTAAGATTTACACTGGTTGTCTTATTTGGTAATTATTATTGTGTGGTAGTCTATTGGTGCCAGTTAAGTCGTAATTTTAACTCGTTAAACCACTTATTATGGAATCATTGAAACTAACGAAAGCCTTTGGTGCCCAGGCGGCAGATGCACGCCTGGACCTTTTAAATATCCAGAGAAGAAATCCTATACCGCATGATGTAGAGATTGAGATATTGTATTGCGGCGTTTGCCATTCAGATCTTCACACGGCAAGAAATGAGTGGCATGGTACTGTTTATCCATGTGTACCGGGACATGAAATTGTAGGCAAGATCGTGCGTGTGGGCAGTCATGTAAACAAATTTAAAATAGGAGACCTGGCGGCTGTAGGCTGCATGGTGGATAGCTGCCGTGAATGTGAATACTGCAAAGAAGGTCTGGAACAATACTGTGAACTGGGGAATACCGGCACTTATAATTCTCCGGATAAACATCTGGGGACCAGAACTTATGGCGGCTATTCGGAAAGTATTGTGGTGGATGAGTCATTTGTACTGCGTGTGCCTGAAAACCTGGACCTTGCCGCTGTTGCACCGTTATTATGTGCGGGTATTACGACTTATTCGCCGCTGAAGCACTGGAATATCGGACCAGGTAAGCGGATAGGGGTTGTCGGTATCGGTGGTCTGGGACATATGGCTGTTAAAATTGCCAAGGCGATGGGTGCTGAAGTGATTGTCTTTACTACATCTGCTTCAAAGTTTGAGGATGCAAGAAGGCTGGGTGCAGATGATGTGGTGTTGTCTACGGATAATGAGCAAATGGCTAAATACGCAAGTAAGCTTCATTTTGTGCTGGATGCGGTTTCTGCAGCGCATGACATCAATTCTTATCTTCGTTTGCTGCGTGTGGATGGGTCGCTTGCTTTGGTAGGCGCCCCTGAGCACCCGCTTCCGGTAGCTGCATTCAGCCTCATTCCAAGTCGCAGGAGTTTTGCGGGCTCGATGATCGGTGGAATCGCTGAAACTCAGGAGATGCTGGATTTCTGTGGCGCGCATCAGATTGTTGCAGATATTGAAATGATCGATATTGACCAGATCAACGAGGCCTACGAGCGTTTGCTTAAAGGGGATGTGAAATACCGTTTTGTTATTGATATGGCATCACTGAGAAAATAATCGGTAACGGAAATCCCCGGATGTTTGTCTGGGGATTTCCGTTACCGTATGTGCGGAGGGTGGCTAATATGCGGCTGTAAAGCGTTGCCTGATGTGCTTGTTTTGTTCGATTTCGTCGACAAGCGCTACGGCTACATCTTCAGCGGACAGAATGGATCTATGGTTTTCGTCGAATACTGGTGTATCGAGGGCGGTCCTGTAGATACCTTTTCTTTTGCCTGAGGTGCCCTGGTGCATTTCTATGGCAGGGCTAAAGAATGTCCAGTCGAGAATTGTGTTGTTTTTAATTTCATTGAGATAATCTCTTGCCGCCTGAGCGCCGGCTTTATATTCGGCCGGAAAGTTTGGTGTATCTATCAACTGCAGATTGTCTGCCACATACAGACTCCCGGCACCCCCGATGGTAATAAATCTTCTGACACCGGATTGTTCTACTGCTTTTTCAATACTCCTGGCACCTTTAATGAAATCGTCATAGATATTTGGGTTTGTCCAGCCGGAATTGAATGCGCTGATGACAGCATCTGAGCCTTTGAGGATCTCGGCAAGCTGACCGGTATCATTAATGTCCGCATTGACTGCCTTAATATTGGGCTGGCCTGCAATATTATCTGTATTCCGGGCAATGGCCAGTACCTGATAACCGCGATCAGAGAGTTCTTTGACGATTTTTGAACCTACGAAGCCTGTGGCTCCGATTACTGCTATTTTTTTCATGTGAGGGTATGTGTTTATTTATATTGTAATATAATTTGTTACATTTTGAGCCAAAAAAAACTATGTGAATTGTGCTGAAAAGTCAGCGAGAGATTTCATGCCCAGAAATTGGCTGACTATATGATCGGTTTCATTGAAAAGGCTATTTAGACGCTGATTGATGTCTTTACCAATATTACATTTCGGATTGGGCTGCTGATTTTTTCTGCCGAGTAGCTCTGCTGTTTTGACCGCACTGAAGATTTCAGACAGGAAAATGGCCTGTGCAGATCTGGAAAGCTGACAGCCTCCATCTTTTCCCTTTCGGCTTTCTACCAGACCTGCTTCACGGAGGATGCCGATCTCTTTTCTAACCATCACAGGATTAATATTTATGCTCCCTGCAATCCAATCTGATGACAGCCACTCATCCGGACTTTTGGCCAGAAGTGTCATGATGTGAATAGCTGTAGCAAACCTTGTGTTGTTCATGAGGTACAAATGTAATAAATTATGTTACATTTATATTCAGTCAATTGTAAGTTTTAATGGCATCAGACCCAGTGGGGAAATTAGCTGAAATCGGAACTCAGGTTTGCGTAGGTTTCGCCAGCAAGAACTTTTTTTACCATGCTGTAATCAATCTGCTCGTCGGGCGCAATCAAAATACCTTTTACACCAGCACCGTTGGCAGCTTCCACATCTCTCGGTTTGTCGCCGATCATGACTGAAAGCCCAGGGTCTATATTATAGGTAGCTATTGCTTCCAGTATCATGCCTGACTTGGGTTTGCGACAGCTGCAATCTCCGGAAATGGTAGGGTGATGGGGACAATAGTAAGCATGAGTAATTTCTGCACCGGCTTTAAGAAATTTCTGCCCGAGCAGATGGTGCATTTCGGCCAGGGTTTCTTCGGTGTAGCGCTGCTGGGCGATGCCACCCTGGTTTGTTATGATGATCAGCAGATAACCTTCCTCATATAATTTTTTTAAGGGTGGAATCTGATATTCCAGTATTTCGAAATCTTCTGTTTTGGTAATGTAATCGTATTTTTCGCGATTTAGTACTCCGTCACGGTCTAAAAAGATAGCTTTGTTCATCGGCTCAAATATAAACAATCATTTAATGGATGTTGTTAACAGATTATATCTTACTTAATTGAATTATTATGCCTTATATCAAGAAAGACCCTGCTAATCCTTCTTCTGTAAATATTTTCTTTGAAGACTATGGATCGGGGCGCCCGGTTATACTTATTCACGGCTGGCCTGTATCGCACGAGATGTGGGAGTATCAAATTGCTGCGCTTACTGACGCCGGCTACCGTTGTATTGCCTATGACAGGAGGGGCTTCGGACAATCTGATAAGCCCTGGACTGGTTATGATTACGATACTTTTGCGGCGGATCTGCACCAGGTAATTACTACGCTTGAACTTAATGATGTGATACTTGCAGGCTTTTCGATGGGCGGGGGAGAGGTTGTCCGTTATCTGGGCAGATATGGCGCTTCACGTATTTCAAAGGCTATACTGGTAAGCACTGTTGTGCCCTTGCTGCTGAAAACTGACGGACATGAGGAGGGCGTACCTGGAGAGGTGTTTAATGAAATGATTGTTCATATCAGGGATGACCGGCCGGCTTTTCTTACGGAGTTTGGCAAGCAGTTTTTTGGGGAGGCGCTGCTGAATAAACCGGTAAGCCAGGAAATACAGGACTGGATGCACGGGCTTGCTGTTGTGGCTTCGCCAAAGGCTACTGTTGACTGTGTACGGGCTTTTTCAGAAACGGATTTCAGAACTGACCTGAGCACGATTACAATACCGGTAATGATCGTACATGGTGATGAAGATAAGATCGTACCGATCAATGCAACCAGTGATATTACCGCTTCTTTGCTTCCCAATGCGGCTTATTATCGTATTGAAGGGGCGCCACATGGATTGTTTATTACCCATAAATCGGAACTGAACCAGCTGCTTATTAATTTTATCGGTTAACAATCAGTGTGGTTATATATTTTGTTCGGATATAATTTGGAGAATATGTTCCGTACTTCTATATTTGCACCACTTTAAACGAAACGCTTAAAGGAAAATGTTCGAAAGAACGATGATTCCGTAGCTCAGCTGGTAGAGCATTACACTTTTAATGTAGTGGTCCTGGGTTCGAATCCCAGCGGGATCACAAAGAGGACGATCAGAATTGGTCGTCCTTTTTTTATGTTGTATAGCTCGCTGTTACTTAGGGTTCTACCTATTTTAGGACGATGGAGTAAATCACCCTTGATTACAGCACAGGATACGGTGAATAAGTTCAAAATTCAATACAGACATCGCTAATGAAACTAAAACTTTTAATACTGGCATTATTTGTTACGGGTATTTGCGACGCACAAACCAGGACTCTTACAGGATCTAGCGGCAAGAGTATTGAGCATTACGGAATCCGGCAAGATGTGTTTGGTACGTGGATGGGCAGAAACTCATGGAAGGATCTTAGGGATGGCAACTGGATGTGGGCTGAAGAGAGTGGACTTCCGAAATGGAAAAATGACCATTTCGAGAGAGCTGTTGATGTCGGTACCCCATTAATCCCTACTGATATGCCAGAAGAAATTAATAAGTTACTTCAGGAAGTTGTAGATGGTAAACATGACAGCATATATTTATCACTAGGAAAAAATCTAGCGAAGTATGGTACGATGACTGTTTTCTCCAGAATATGGTGGGAGTTTAACATGCATCCTGTCAAGCAGCAGGCTCAGCTTTTCGTACAATCCTGGCAACGGGCAATCCCTCTTATAAGAAAAGGATTCATGTCTGAGGCTGTCAAAGGGCAAAAGTTAGAAATTGTCTGGTGTACAAATGCGGGAGCCCCTGATCCGGAGCCTTTCTATCCGGGTGATGCATATGTTGATATTATTGGGTCGGACACTTATGGAATGGTTTGGGGTAAAACAAACCCTACAAAGAAAGAGGTTTTAAACCGTATTCTTAATGATCCCTATATGCTGAGATGGCAAGCGGATTTTGCGGCAAGTCATGCTAAACCGGTATGTATTGGTGAATGGGGTAATGTTGCTGTAAAAGAAGAAGGAATTGACGATTCCCGAGGTCTGAATGACTTTCCGGAATATATCGATGCAATTTACGATTGGGCGAAGACAAATAAATATGGGTGTAAATACGTGTGCTATTTCAATCTTGAAGACGGAGGTATACTGACAACTCTTGATAAAACACCAAAGTCATTAGAAAGACTGAGGATCCGGGCTGAACAAGCAAGAAAATTCCGTCAAAAATAAGGCAGGTCATAAACTCAATGGAAATCATAGCTACTACAAAGCCGCATTACCCGATATTAGATGGATTACGAGGTGTCGCAGCCATCATCGTTGTAACATTTCACCTGACTGAGCCGCTGGGGACCGGGCACCTGGATATTTTGGTCAATCATGGCTATCTGGCGGTTGACTTTTTCTTTCTGTTGTCTGGCTTTGTGATTGGCTATGCTTATGATGACCGCTGGCATAAGATGACTGCCGGTACTTTCCTTAAACGCAGGATCGAACGGCTTCAACCTATGGTGATATTAGGAATGACCCTTGGCGCAATCGGGTTCTATTTCACAGATTCAACGATCTGGCCACTCATTCATACTATCCCTCTTTGGAAAATGTTGCTGGTGATGCTCATCGGCTATACTATTCTGCCTGTTCCGCTATCATTGGATATACGAGGCTGGGAAGAAATGCATCCGCTTAACAGCGTTGGCTGGTCCTTGTTCTTTGAATATGTAGCCAATATACTGTATGCTATTGGTGTCAGAAAATTCTCTAAAAAAGCGTTGGGTATTTTGGTGTTGGTTGCGGCAATCGCATTGGCTCATATGGCCATTACGAGCCCTAATGGAGATGTAAGCGGAGGTTGGACGTTAAACATGGAACAGGTACGTATAGGGATCACCCGGACAATGTATCCATTCTTTGCAGGTCTGCTGCTTTCAAGAATAGCTAAACCCACACGTATTCGTCATGCTTTTTTTTGGTGCAGTATTTTGATCGCTGTTGTCTTATATATGCCGCGCATAGGTGGGGCTGAGCATGTCTGGATGAACGGGATTTATGAATCTGTGTGCATCATCATTGTTTTTCCATTGATTGTTTATCTTGGTGCCAGTGGTGTAGTACATTCCCAGACGGAATATAAGGTCTGCAAATTCCTGGGTGATATATCCTATCCGCTTTACCTGGTACATTATCCTCTGGTGTATTTTTACGTGGCCTGGATCAGCAACCACAAGGGCATGACCATCGTGCAGGCCTGGCCTTATGCATTGCTGATATTGGCAGGTAGTATCATTCTGGCTTACGTCAGTCTGAAGTGGTATGATGAGCCTGTTCGTAAATGGATGAGGAAAAAGCTCGGATAAGCATGTTAAGCGGGGACGTGCGAATTTAGCGAAAGGAGTACTTCGCCTAAATGGCGGTTATAATCCTTATAATAGCCGTCCAGGCGTTCTCTTGTCGCATTTTTTTCCAGATCGTGGAAATGGAACCCTGGAATTCTGCTCATGCCGACAAACTGATTCATCTTATGAAAGCCGAATAATACACCATCGTCGACCGACTTCTGGTCGAAGAATTCGCCAGGCAGCGTAAATGCCGTATCTGGCGCATTCCAGGTGGTGGTTACCATATATTTTTTAGATTGCATTAAGCCTCCTGTTCCGTAATTAACTTCAGGATCTCTCCTGCTTCTCCCGTCGCTCGCGTAAATGCCGTTCTGATGGCCTGCAGAAAAAACTTCATCTATATACTTTTTCAAGCGGTTGGGTAACTGAAACCACCAAATAGGTGTATGGTATACGACAATATCTGCCCATTTGAAATTTTCTACTTCGGCCAATGCGTCGAAATCGTCATTTATGTTAGTAACGCGGAATTGAAATCCATTTTTACTCAGGAAAGATGTCGTCCAGTTTGTTAGCGTATTGTTGAACGTGCCGCCTGAATGGGCGAAGGCCTGACCTCCATTAATGATAAATACCTTCATTTTTTTATAATTTAAATTATTGATACTGCAAATTTCTATCAGATATTTATATTATCAAAACAACTTAAATTGTATATTTGTATCATAATAATGATAGTATGAAATGGAATTTAGAATGGCTTAGAACGTTTAAAGCAATCTATGAAACCGGCACGCTGTCTGCGGCAGCACAGGAATTATTTATTTCTCAACCAGGTGTAAGTCTGCATTTGAATTCACTGGAAGCGTTTACAGGATATAAATTGTTTGATCGATCAGCTCGGAAAATGGTGCCAACTGAAAAAGGAAAACTCTTATATAACTACATACTGGAACCTTTAAAGAAACTGGAAACCGGTGAGCAGCATTTTCATAAGCGTTCGCAGGAGGAAAGAGTGACTATCAGTGTAGGGATGTGTTTCGAAACTTTTCAATACACTCTGGAGGAACATATTTCAAGTTTACCTTTTAATCTTATCATTAAATTTGGTGAATATCCCCAAATGCAGCATGATCTTGATCATGGTCTGCTGGATCTGATTATCACGCCTCAAAGAGGAGATCAGCAGAATTTGGTATACCGGCCGTTCTCTAAAGAAAGAATAGTATTGGTTGCGGGCAGTAAAACCAACACGCTGGAATTAGAAAACCTGCTGCATGCACGTAAAATAAAGGAGGCTGCTCATTTGCTGAAGCAGCAACTCTGGTATAGTACAGCTGCCGATATGGACCACCTCAGAAACTTCTGGAAAAAACATTTTGGTGAACATCCTGATTTTAGCCCTAACTTCATTGTTCCTAATATCAGTTCAATTATTCGCTGTCTCGGTGATGGAGTGGGGTTTTCAATAGTTCCGGATTTTCTTTGTGCTGAAGCCATGGCTTCGGGCAAGATAAAGCAAGTATGGGAAGGTAGTAACCCGCTTGAAAATATACTTTACTTCGGAACAAGAAAGAAAACCATGTATAAAGAGGAAATCGTACAACTTGAGGGATTGCTGGAAAAGAAATGGGATTTGGTTTCGCAAAAATAATAGACAAAAAATGTTAGATTACAGGAGAAATTAATCTGTTTGATATGGATAATTCAAGAGTTTACAAAATGTCCTTTGCGAGTGTTTATCCGCATTATATAAAAAAGGCTGAGAAAAAAGGCCGTACAAAAGCTGAGGTTGATGACATCATTTTTTGGCTGACAGGTTATGATGAACAGACCTTACAAAAGCATATTGAGCATAAAACGGATTTTGAGACCTTTTTTAATCAGGCTCCTCAGCTGAATCCAAATAGTTCGAAGATCACTGGTGTGATCTGTGGTTATCGTATAGAGGAAATAGAAGATGAACTGATGCGGAAGGTTCGTTATCTGGATAAACTGATAGATGAGCTGGCCAAGGGAAAGACAATGGAAAAGATTTTAAGAAAATAAAAAAAAGCCCCGGATGTATCCGGGGCTTTTTTTTATTATGTCAGTCCTGCTGAATTTATTTAGCGGCTTCTGCTGCTTTCTTATGGTCGGCAAGGAATTGCGCCAGGCCTGTGTCTGTTAATGGGTGCTTCAGTAATGCTGTGATTGCTGAAAGTGGTCCTGTAATTACATCTGCGCCTATCTTGGCACAGTTTACGATATGAAGCGGCCCGCGAATGGATGCAGCCAGGATCTCTGTTTTGTATTGATAATTATCAAAAATGATCCTGATATCTTCAATTAATTGTAGACCATCTGTAGAAATATCGTCCAAACGACCGAGGAAGGGAGATACGTAGCTTGCGCCTGCTTTTGCTGCCAGTAAAGCCTGTCCCGGAGAAAAGATAAGTGTACAGTTTGTTCTTATCCCTTTTGAGGTAAGATATTTAATCGCTTTAACACCGTCCTTGATCATGGGAATCTTTACAACGATCTTAGGATCTAAAGCAGCAAGGGCTTCACCTTCTCTGATCATTTCTTCATATGTAGTAGAAATGACCTCTGCACTTACATTGTCATCTACGATCGCACAGATGGCCTTGTAGTGGTTAAGTACATTTTGTTCTCCTGTGATGCCTTCTTTGGCCATCAGGCTCGGATTGGTGGTTACACCATCAAGTACACCTAAATCCTGCGCTTCTTTTATCTGGTCGAGGTTTGCAGTGTCAATGAAGAATTTCATATCTGTTTTATGTTTTAATTTATTGGTTAAAGTTCAAACGATACTGCTGGTACCGCTACGTCACGAAATTAAGGATTTTAGACGGTAAGTCCTTTAAGAAACCGGAATAATAAAAGGAATGAGCTGCCAGAGTTTAAAAAAAGGGCAAGCACCTCTTATCGCATCGCTACAACCTTCTACCCTTGCTGTGTTCCCACCCTGGGGGAGTTCAAAGGGAGCTGATCGTAAAAGACTTGCCCGGCGCAAATGTAGGAAAAGACATCAATTTACAAAAACTTAAATAGGTTTTATTTGGCTTTTTTTGCTATTTTTAAATTAAAGAGTTGGTGCTAAGAACTTTGGAGCATCTGTGGTTTTATTCATGGACAGCAGATTTTGCAGAATGCCTATTAAGAGATAATTATTTGTCAGTTAAAATGATTCTAAATAGCGGCGTTGTGAATGTCATAATTTTAGCCTTCTATGCTTGTTAATATGGCAATTATGCATGGTATATTTTGGAAACTGCAGCCCAATTTGGAAAAAATATGAAAATATTATAATTCGTCGATTTTTTCTCGTATCTTAGTGTCGTAAATACACTATACCAAAACTAAATATTTAAACGGACTTATGGAACAATCACAAGATAACCAAGGGTTATATGATCAGCGTTTTGAGCATGATGCTTGTGGTATTGGCTTTGTTGCCCACATAAAAGGCAGAAAGTCACAGCAGATCATCTCGGATGCGATAACCATTCTTGAAAATCTTGATCACCGGGGGGCAGTTGGCGCCGAAATCAATACGGGAGATGGTGCCGGTATTATGATTCAGATACCACATGAATTCTTCTATGATGAATGTCTGAAGATCGGGTTCAGCCTGAATGAATCCGGAGACTACGGCGTTGGAATGCTTTTTCTACCCAAAGATGTGAAAGCAAGAGAGGAGTGCAGGGAAATTATTTATCGTGCAGCAGAGAAGCTGGAACTTGAGATTCTGGGTTTCAGAAAGGTGCTTACCAATACACAAGGTATTGGTGATATGGCTTTGTCTGTGGAGCCAGAGATGGAGCAGGTTTTTGTAGCAAGACCTCACTCGGTGGCTTTGGGAGCTGATTTCGAGCGTAAACTGTATGTTTTTAAAAACTATCTGATTAAAACAATAAACAACACTGTCAAGGGGATAAATGGTGAATTTTATATTGCGTCGTTTTCTTCAAGGACTATTGTTTATAAAGGGCAGCTTACCTCTTTGCAGGTGAGAAGTTATTTTACTGAGCTTAGTGACAAACGTGTCGTTTCGGCTTTCGGTCTGGTGCATTCACGTTTTGCAACCAATACGTTTCCATCATGGCGGCTTGCACAGCCTTTCCGTTATATTGCGCACAACGGCGAGATCAACACACTGCAGGGTAACCTGAACTGGTTCCGCGCCAGTGTAAAGTCATTTGCCTCGTCCTATTTTACTCCTCAGGAACTCGATATCCTGTTGCCTGTGATTGATGAGACCAATTCTGACTCAGGATGTCTGGATAATGTGGTGGAATTGCTCATGCATTCCGGCCGCTCACTGCCACACGTGATGATGATGCTGATCCCCGAAGCATGGGACGGCAATGAGGATATGGACGAAGTAAAGAAAGCGTTCTATCAGTTCCACGCAACTTTAATGGAGCCCTGGGATGGTCCTGCAGCGGTTTCGTTTACAGATGGAAACATCATCGGCGCTACACTGGATAGGAATGGTTTACGTCCGCAACGGTACGCAATTACAGAAGATGATCGTGTGATCATGGCCTCAGAAGCGGGTGCTCTTGTATTGGACCAATCCAGGATTATTGAAAAAGGACGTCTGACTCCAGGAAAGATGTTTGTGGTGGATATGGAACAGGGCAGGATCATCAGTGACGAAGAAATAAAAAAACAAGTTTGCGGAAGCAAGCCTTACGGTGACTGGATCAATAAGTACGCAATCAGGCTTGAGGAGTTACCGGAGCCAAGGCTGGTATTCAGCAACCTCTCAGAAGAATCTATCTTCAGATATCAGCAGGTATTTGGCTATACCAGGGAAGATGTGGATCTTTTACTGAAGCCTATGGCGCAGGAAGGCAAAGAGGCTATCGGTTCTATGGGTACAGATATTCCGTTAGCGGTGCTTTCACAAAAGCCTCAACACCTGGCTTCTTATTTTAAGCAGCTGTTTGCACAGGTAACTAACCCGCCTATAGATCCGATCAGGGAAAAGGTGGTCATGAGCCTGGCAGGTTTCATGGGCAATAACGGGAACATTCTTGAGGAGGACCCAATGCAGTGCCACTGCGTGGGGATCAAACATCCGGTATTAACGAATATGGAACTGGAGAAGCTAAGAAGTATAGATACAGGTGTATTCCAATCGAAAACCTTGCAAAGTTATTTCAGGGCCGATGGAAAACCTGGCTCCTTAGAGCGGGGTCTGGACAGGCTTTGCCGTTATGCAGTTGATGCAGTTGAAGACGGATTTCAGGTGATTATTCTTTCTGACCGCGCTCTGGATTCTGAACATGCGGCCATTCCGTCATTATTGGCTGTATCTGCAGTTCATCATCATTTAATCCGTAAAGGCCATCGTGGTGCAGTAGGTATTGTTGTGGAGGCGGGTGACGCATGGGAAGTACATCACTTTGCAACATTGATCGGCTTTGGTGCAACTGCGGTGAACCCTTATCTGGCGCTTGAAACCATTACGGGTTTTGAAAAGGAGTTGGAAATGACTCCTGAGAAGATGATCAAGAATTATATTTATGCGATCAATAGCGGTTTATTAAAGATATTCTCCAAGATGGGCATTTCTACCTTGCAGTCTTATCACGGTGCGCAGATTTTTGAAATACTGGGTATCAATAAGGCTGTGGTAGACAAGTATTTTACTGGTGCGGTTTCACGTATCGGTGGGCTGGGCCTTGATGAGATTGCAAAAGAGACCCTTATTAAACATAACCGTATCTTTAAGCTGGCTAACCGTCCGGATGCTATCTTACCTACGGGAGGAAACTATAAGTGGAAACGTAAGGGTGAACAGCATTTATTCAATCCCCAGACTATCCATTTGCTGCAGAATTCCACACGCAGAAATGATTATACTATATATAAGCAATATGCAAAGCTGGTTAATGACCAGACGACGCAGGCTTATACCATAAGAGGCTTGTTTGATTTTAAATACACCCGACCTTCTGTACCATTAAGTGAAGTTGAGCCAATAGAAAGCATTATGAAGCGTTTCGCAACCGGTGCGATGTCTTTTGGTTCAATCTCTCATGAAGCACATTCCACACTGGCTATTGCGATGAACCGAATTGGCGGAAAGAGTAATACCGGAGAGGGTGGTGAAGATGAACTGCGTTATGAACTGCTTCCAAATGGCGATTCCATGCGTTCATCTATTAAGCAGATAGCGTCTGCACGCTTTGGTGTGACCAGTTATTATCTGACCAATGCAGATGAATTGCAGATTAAGATGGCTCAGGGCGCAAAGCCAGGAGAGGGTGGTCAATTACCGGGTCATAAGGTAGATGAGTGGATTGCAAAGGTCCGTCACTCTACCCCGGGTGTTGGTTTAATTTCTCCTCCTCCGCACCACGATATTTATTCTATCGAGGATTTAGCTCAGCTGATCTTCGATCTGAAAAACGCGAACCGGGCAGCAAGGATCAATGTAAAACTCGTTTCCAAAGCCGGAGTAGGTACAATTTCTGCGGGTGTGGCTAAAGCTCATGCCGATGTGATCCTGATCTCAGGATTTGACGGCGGAACTGGTGCCTCTCCTTTGACTTCTATACAACACGCAGGTCTTCCCTGGGAACTTGGCCTTGCCGAAGCTCATCAGACACTTGTAAAAAACAGATTGAGAAGCAGGGTAGTATTACAAACAGATGGTCAGTTAAAAACCGGCCGGGACATTGCGATTGCTACTTTGCTGGGTGCTGAGGAGTGGGGTGTAGCTACTGCTGCGCTGGTAACTGCAGGATGTATCATGATGCGCAAATGCCATTTGAACACATGTCCTGTTGGTGTAGCTACCCAGGATCCCAACTTAAGAAAACTATTTACCGGTGAACCTGATCATGTCGTGAACCTCTTCCGTTTCCTCGCTGAGGAATTGAGGGAGATCATGGCTGAACTGGGCTTCAGGACTGTAAATGAAATGGTTGGACAGGCGGACCTGCTGACTGTGCGTAATATCGACGAGACGGAATGGAAGCAAAAGGATCTGGATTTTTCAAAAATCCTTTTCAAAGCTCCAGATAACGGCCTTAGTCTGTACAATACAGAGGTGCAAGACCATGGTCTTAACGAAATACTTGACCATGAGTTGGTGAAAGCCGCACGTCCTGCACTGGAATCTAAAGAACCGGTATATTGTGAATTTGAAGTGAAAAATACGAACCGTTCTATTGGTACGATGTTGTCTAATGAAGTTTCTAAGGTTTACAAGAGCCAGGGCTTACCACAGGATACGATCAATTTCAAATTTAAAGGATCTGCAGGACAAAGTTTTGGTGCATTTGCTACCAAAGGAATTTCACTGCAACTGGAAGGAGAAGGTAATGATTATGTAGGAAAAGGACTTTCCGGTGCACGGTTGTCTATCTACCCATTCCCGGAAGTAAAATATGTACCTGAGCAAAATATCATCATCGGTAATGTTGCCTTATACGGTGCCACTTCAGGAGAGTTGTTCGTAAGAGGACAAGCAGGCGAGCGTTTTGCGGTACGAAATTCAGGTGCAACGGCTGTTGTTGAAGGATTGGGTGACCATGGTTGTGAATATATGACGGGGGGAGAAGTGCTGGTGATTGGTGATACGGGAAGCAATTTCGCGGCCGGTATGAGCGGTGGTGTAGCCTGGGTATATGATGTAAAAGGTGAATTTGCGGGTAAATGTAATAAGGAAATGGTTGATCTTGATCCGCTTGATGAACAGGATGAGTTGCGGATCAATCACTTATTAAAGCTACACGTTCAGCTCACGGACAGCAACATTGCCAAGTTCTTACTCAGCGACTGGGCAACTCAGTCTGCACATTTTATCAAGGTATTCCCTAAAGAATACAAAGCAGTATTAATGAACAAAACCAACAAACTTACGATATCTTAAGCCATGGGAAAAGTAACTGGATTTTTAGAATATGAAAGGACCGCTCCTGGCAAAGAAGATGCTAAAGCGCGTTTAAAACACTATAATGAATTTGTACAGGAGCTCGCAAAGGAAGAAGTAAACCGACAGGCTGCGAGATGTATGGATTGTGGGGTGCCGTTTTGCCAGTCGGGATGTCCGTTAGGTAACGTGATTCCCGAGTTCAATGATGCGGTATATAAGGGAGATTGGCATCTTGCAACAACTATTTTGTTGAGTACCAATAACTTTCCTGAGTTTACCGGCAGAATATGTCCGGCGCCTTGTGAGTCTGCATGTGTGTTGGGGATTAATAAAGCGCCGGTATCTATTGAAGAGATAGAAAGGCACATTATTGAGATCGCTTTCAGTAAGGGATATATTAAAGCTGAACCCCCGTTGATCCGCACAGGTAAAAAAGTTGCGGTTATCGGTTCGGGCCCTGCAGGTATGGCCGCTGCTGCTCAGCTAAATAAGGCCGGTCACGAAGTAGTGGTTTATGAACGTGATGATACTCCAGGCGGGTTATTGAATTATGGTATCCCAGATTTTAAGCTGCAAAAGGATATAGTAGCCCGCCGTATCGCGCTGATGGAGAAAGAAGGTGTTGTATTCAAATGCAATGCAAATGTGGGCGTAAATGTAGAACTGAATACCCTGTTAAGAGAAAACCAGGCCATTATCCTGGCCGGAGGCTCTACGATTCCGCGTGATTTACCTGCAACAGGAAGAGATGCAAAGGGTGTGCATTTTGCTATGGATTTTCTGAAACAGCAAAATAAGCGTGTGAGAAATTTCGGAATTGAAGGAGAGGAAATACTGGCTACGGGAAAAGATGTCATTGTAATTGGTGGGGGAGATACTGGTTCCGATTGTATCGGTACGTCTAATCGCCAGGGCGCAAAATCTGTGACCCAGTTTGAGATTATGCCTATGCCAGCTTCGGAGCGGACCTCAAATATGCCATGGCCCACGTATCCTATGCTGCTGAAAGTGACTACTTCTCATGAAGAAGGGTGCGAGAGAGGCTGGGGTGTGAATACAAAGGAGTTTCTGAAAGATGAAAACGGAAATCTGCGTGCAGTAAAAGTTGTAGATGTAGAATGGGAGATTGATGCAAACGGCCGTCCTTTGAACTTTAAGGAGAAACCGGGATCTGAACGTGAGTTGCCTTGCCAGTTGGTATTGTTGGCCATGGGATTCCTGCACCCTCAGAGAGAAGGCTTGCTGGAAAACCTGGGTGTTGAACTGGACAACAGAGGTAATGTAAAAGCTGAAGAAGGTAAGTATCAAACCAATATAGCCAAAATCTTTGCGGCTGGTGATATGCGCCGTGGTCAGTCGCTGGTTGTCTGGGCAATTTCTGAAGGCCGGGAAGCTGCACGTAAAGTTGACCAATACCTGATGGGGCATAGCAGCCTGCCATCAAAGGATGGAATTCCTTATGCATAATAAATGGTTTAGTGTATTTTTAACCGTTTAGATAAGAAAAGCCCCGGATATCCGGGGCATTTTCTTTTAGGTACCTTTATCAGAACCTGATCCGCATACCAATACCCAGCTGAAAAATGTCATCGAAGGTAAGTGCAGACATATTCTGCAGATAGTTGATCAGGTAGTAATCATTGGTATTGGCCTCGATGTACACTCCTACCGTTTTTATACCGGTGTTTTTTAATAATTTATCCGCCTTAACGGAAATTTCACTGTTCACGGCGAGATGAGGCCTGAGCGCTTCTGACCAGTAATAATAGTCGTGTGAATACTGGCCACCCGGGAATTTGAAGGACAGGTCTTCATGAAATGTATAAGTAGCGAACATGCCGGGGTTGAACGGATAGAAATTTCCCCAGTTTTTTAAACTGATGCTCCAGGGCTTATAGGCAACTTTTACAGTTGCAATATTCAATACGCCACCTTTATTTCCGGGAACAAAGCCATACATCAGATCAAGATTGCCACGTTTATTAGGAAACAGGTCGTAACTGGCCCCACCGCTAAAATACCCAATGCTGCCGGCATATTGTATGATGGCCTGATCGGGAATCAGAAATTTAAGTTTTTGTGCTGAGGATTCCAGTGTAAACAATGTCAGAAGCGGGAGGAACAGTTTTATTTTAGAAGTAGACACGCTCGAAGGTAAGTTTGTTGTTGATAATTTGTACCAAAAGAAATTCGTTATTCTGTACGGCACTGGTAATTATGTAGGGAATGCCTGATTTACCTGGGTAGAACAACTGGTAATTGTGTGCATGTGCATGTAAGGAAGCCAGGAAGCCGGTCGTTTGGGCAAAGGTACTGGTGTACTCATTTAAAAGATCGCCGTCGAAGTCAACTGAATTGGCTGGCACGTGTGAAATTGCTATATATCCGGTAACCCCGTTCTCCGGTTTGAGCTCATTTCTAAGCCAGGAAATATCCGGTACTTTTCCATTGAAATTATATTCTCTGCTATTGCTGTCATGACAAACAAATTTGATACCTCCATAAACAAAAGTATAATTGAGCTCTCCGAACATTTTCAAGAATACTTCCCTGCCGCGCGCCGTTTCGTCGTGGTTTCCAATCACCGCTACATAAGGGACTTTGAGTTTGGTTAACGATCTGGAGATCCAGTTCATTTCTTTAAGGACACCAAACTCAGATATATCACCGTCCAGTACGACAAAATCGATGTCGTTTCGGGCATTAACTGCTTTGACAAAAGCAACAGTCTCGTCTCTGGATTTTTGAGTGTCACCGGTAAGAATAAAGCGAACGGTGTTATCATTTTCGCCTTTGCCCAATCTTTGCAGGTTGGTTGCGTTGATGTTTTCCAGGGATATCCTGTCAAATGCCTGGTTTGGGCTGAATTCAAAGTGATTACAACCGGTGACCGCCAACAGGCAGATCAGTAATGGTAGAATTGCTCTCATATATATGTGCAAAAAACACCATTATTCCGGTAAAGTTTGTCAGGGCTAATTCATCGTAGGGCTTTTTTTACCCGATCTTAACATTTCAATTGTTTTATTGATCCTTGCAATCCTGGTTTTCTCTTGCTTTGCTGTAAGTATCCAAAGCACATACTCTTTTTTATGGGAGTAAGCAAGTGTATTGAAAAATTCAGCCTCAGCTGGATGCGCAATCAAAGCTTTTTCAAGATCCGGAGGTGGAATGACCTTTTTAAGTTCTACATTAATGTACTCTGAGAAGGAGTTAGTCCTGATCTGAGCGTTGCCGGTACCTGATTTTTTTACAGCGTCTATAGGTTTAATGCGAGGAGCGGTCCAGGTACTGTCTATCGCTGCTGATCCGCATGGGGTCAGCTTATAATCTTCGAATTCGCTCCATTTTTCCATTTTAAGATCGCTGGGAATACCCGAATCCTTTTTGGGATATGCAATCCATACGATCTTTATACCATCGATATGCGGTGCCCAGATTTCAAGGGCATTAGATAATTCAGCACTGTTCCTAACAAAGATCAACAGACCATCAAAGGACATGCTGCTGTCGGTAACCATATGGACCCCCGATGAAGCTCCGGGTTCGAAATTTCCATTTTCAGGTTTGTTGGCCAGGAGTATGTTAAACCCTGGCTTGAAATATAGCTTTTTCAGTACCGAATTTTCCGTTTTTGTTTAATTCAGCTTCAATTTAGCGAAGAAATCCCAAAGGACAATACCTGCTGAAACTACAATGTTGAATGAATGCTTTGTGCCAAACTGAGGTATTTCTATGCATTCATCAACGACTTGCATCACCTCGTCACTTACTCCGTTTACTTCATTGCCAAATATAAGCGCATATTTACCCGAGATGGCGGGCATGTAGTTGTTGAGCATGATGCTTCCGGAGGCCTGCTCAACAGCAACGATCTGATATCCATTCGAGCGTAATTCCGTTAAAGCTTCAAGGGTACTTTCAGAGTAAGCCCAATCAACGGATAATGTTGCTCCAAGAGCAGTTTTTTCAATTTCACGATGGGGTGGGACTGCTGTAATTCCGCAAAGGATAATCTTTGACAAGGAGAACCCGTCTGCTGTACGGAATATAGAACCCACGTTATGCATACTCCTGACATTATCCAGCACTACTACAAGGGGCAGCTTTTCCTGCTCCTTGTAGCCCTGCAAATCGACGCGGTTCAGTTCGTCCAGTTTTAGTTTTTTCAAAGCAAGTTATATTTCAGAAGCACCATTTCCAATCTCGCTGAAATATACGGTTGGTGCATAACCGATCAGGTCTGTATAAAAAGAGGTCAGGTTCTCTGTAAAATCTTCTTCCTGGCCTTTTTTAAGTAATGCAATTGCACATCCGCCAAAGCCGGCACCGGTCATGCGTGCACCTACAACATGCTGGTACCCTGTCGCAAATTCAACAACGGCATCCAATTCCGGACCTGTAACTTCATAGAGGTCCTTTAATGATTGATGAGAAGCATACATCAGCCTGCCAAATTCCTCAATATTGCCTTCGTTCAGTGCTTTCGCAGCAGAATGTACACGATCGTTTTCCTTAATTACGTGTGTAGCCCGCTTCAATACCGTTCCGTCAGTTATGAGATGGCTATGCAAAGCGAATTTTTCAGCATTCAGTTCACATAGATTGTTAAGCCTGATCTCTGTATTCAGTGCCTTTAGTGCCGCTTGGCACTCCGATACCCTTTCATTATATTTTGACTCGGCCAGTTTCCTCGGCTTATTGGTGTTTATGATTGCCAGTTTATAATCGCCAAGGTTACAGTCTACGACCTTATGTTTCAAGCTATCACAGTCAAGCATTAAGGCCTTATGTGCTTCGCCGAAAGCAACGGCAAATTGGTCCATGATGCCGCAATTTACACCGATAAATTGATTTTCTACCTTTTGGGCCAGTAAAGGTATCTCCACCTTCTCATAACCCAGGTTGAGGAAATGGTTCAGGGCATAAGCCATAGCGACTTCTATGGAAGCAGATGAAGAAAGTCCGGAACCAATGGGAATATTGCCAAAGAACAGTAAATCAAAACCTGTGGTAATTTCGTGCTTTTGCTGTATCTCGTTAAAAACCCCTAATGGATAATTGAACCATTCGGAGCCTGTCTTTGTATAGCTGTCTGAGAGTGGTATTTCAGCTTGTTCACTAAAGTTCATGCTGGAAAACCTGATCACTTGCTCATGGTTCGGGGCAAGTGCTAACCAGGTTCCTAACGTAACCGCACAGGGCATTACCAAGCCGCCGTTGTAGTCAATATGTTCGCCAATGAGATTAACCCGGCCAGGAGTGAAGTAGTGGGCTGCAGGTATCCTGCCGTATTTTTCCTGGAATTTCTCGGTTAGTTCAGCTTTCATTGTAATATATTTCAGATTTATGTTTTAGTTTCGATAAAGTATTGATACTATTGCTGTAATTTTTAAGCGGGCTAATATACAATTATGTACCCGTATCCGCTAAAACAGAACCAATAAATAGTATTAAAATCACTTATGAACGCGAAGCTCATCAAGACCGGAAAAGTAATAGACAACAAAGAAATATTGGCTGTAGAACTGACAAACAATAAGGGAACTTATGTTAAAATCTACAATTACGGAGCCATAGTCAGTAAGTTTGTTGTTGTTAATGCAGACGGGGAAAAGCAAGATATTGTGCTTGGCTTGGATGATTTTGAGGATTATGTACAGACGGATTATTTAGAAAACTATCCTTACCTCGGGGCAGTTATCGGAAGATATGCGAATCGCATCAAAAATGGTGAGTTCAGTATTGATGGTGTACCCTTTAAGCTTGCGCAGAATAATGGCAGTGATTGCCTGCATGGCGGACTCAGGGGTTTTGACCGGAGGGTATGGGATATACTTCCTACAATTGATCCCAGCGTCACTTTACAGTACTTAAGTCCGGATGGTGAAGAGGGTTTTCCGGGAAATCTTGCTGTACAATTGACGTTTAAGCTTACCGACGAAAATGAATTAATTCTGGATTATAAGGCAACGACAGATATTCCAACAGCTATTAACCTTACCCATCACGGATACTTCAACCTCTCTCCGAAGGGTGGTAACATAGGCAGCCACATTCACCATATGCCTGCCAGTTATTATCTGGAGCAGGATAGTAACTATGTAGTAACAGGAAAGCTTGTTGCAGTAGAAGGTACCATTCATGACTTTCTGGGCCCTAAGCCAATAGCACAGGACTGGAATGCCCAGGAAGGTTACGATCAGACCTATGTACTGGATAAGGAATATGGAACGCTCACCCTGGCTTCAGAAACTTCGGAAGCCGAAAGCGGACTCACCTTATCTGTGTATACCACAGAGCCGATTGCGCATTTTTATACAGGCAAATATATTAATGTCAGAAATGCGAAAGGAGGTAAAGATTATCATGCATTCGAAGGATTTTGCGTAGAGACACAGCACCATCCAAATGCCATAAATATTCCTGCTTTTCCGGGCACGGTACTCCGTCCCGGAGAAGAATACCACCAGACCACCATCTTTAAGATCGGCCTGACCTCTATTTAACCGTTATTGCCTGCTGCTCTGCATTGCGTTAGTGTTTTCTAAGTTCCAGTAACTGTTTACCGGCTAAATAGAAAAGGCACCGATCCGGTGCCTTTTCTATGAATAAGATATTTCTAATTCAATACGGCAGCAAACCCACCGTTACGTACCATCTTGACGTCCAGCTGATCTCCGGATTTTACCTGTTTCGTTTTCTTTCTGTAATCCATTGCCTGGCGTCCGGCATTAATGCCATCTTCGAAATAAGTAATGGTGTAGGTTTTACCTGGTTTCAGAAAATCAAGCTTAAGGCTAAAGTTCCTTTCCTTTTCCTTTCCATTACAGATACCTCCGATGAACCACTGTTCACCTTTGCGCTTAGCTACAATCGCGACCTCGCCAACTTTTGCCTCCAGTGCACGGGTTTCATCCCAGGTCGTTGGTACCTTTGTGATGAATTCTGTACAATCTGCATTTCTGTAGTATAATGTAGGATTATCGGCCAGCATTTGCAAAGCACTTTCAAATACAACAAACAAGGCCATTTGATAAGCCCTTGTACCAATACTTGCCGCATTTGGCCGTTCAGCTCTGTATACTTCAGGTTGCATGCTCAGCATCGCACCCGGTGTATAGTCCATAGGACCTACCGCATTCCGCATAAAAGGAAGAAACAGACTATTATCAGGCTTTGTGCCTCCCATTTGCTCCATTCCTCTTACACCTTCGTAAGAGATCACATTTGGATACTTATATTCGAGACCAGCAGGTTTGAAAGCACCGTGGAAGTCTACAAACAGATGATGTTTCGCCGCCTCTTTAGCAACGTTTTCATAATAGTTGACCATCCACTGGTCACTCCGGTCCATAAAATCGATCTTGACGCCCTTTATACCCCATTCATTGAACGTCTTAAAGAGATCCATGTGATTGTGTACAGTCAGCCATGTCAGCCACAAGATAATACCCACATTTTTTTCCTTGCCATAACGGATCAGTTCATGGACGTCTACCTTTGGGTTAGGGGTATAGGGATCACGCGTATCCTTGGCCCAGCCCTCATCCATCACGATATATTTGATGCCATATTTCGATGCGAAGTCTATATAATATTTGTAGGTTTCCAGATTATACCCCGAGACAAAGTTGACATCAGGACCATAAGGTGCGGCATCATTCCACCATTCCCAGCTTGCCTGCCCAGGCTTTACCCAACTAACATCCTTCAACGCGCTCGGAGCAGCGAGTTTCAAAGTCATGGTATTTTCAATGATCTGGGTGTCATTATCTGTAACTACAAAATACCGCCAGGGAAAACTTCTCGTACCATTTGTACGGGCTATATAATCTGCCTCTTTAAGGATTTTCTGGCTACGGTCGCCATCCTCACCAAATTCCAGCGGCGCTTTCGGAAACGTCGCTGTTGCACCGGAACCGGTTCCTTTCAGAAACAGGCAAGGATAGTCAGAAAGGTCAGATTCACTGATTAGTATCTTATGCTGTTTCCTGGTGTCGATCAATACAGGTAAGTTAGACATTTTACTGTCAGCCTTCCAGTCTGCTGAGCTGACGGTGGTGTAGTTGTCTTCATAAGAGGTTTTGAAGCCGCCCGGCTGCTGAAGATGCAGTGTGTAATCCCGAGGGAAATTTAACGCTACTTCTTCGTTAATTACATCGACGCTACCCTTTTTAGTGGTAACGAAACGATAGGCAACTCCCTCATTGTAGGCTCGGAACTCTACAGCATAATCACCCTTAAAGTTTAGTAATAACGAATTGTAATTGTTACTGACTGTCGAGAATTTTACAGGAAAGTCAGGTTTAATGGTACCCGTACCTTTGCCCGTTTTTGCAGTGGTTATTTTTGGAGCCCTGCCCAGCACTTCGTTACGAAGCGACAGAGAAAGGTAATTCTTGTCCAGAAGCGTCTCTTCGCCGGAGATAATGCTATAATAGATCTTGTCTGTAACGGTAACCGTTACTTTCGTCTTGCCATCTGGGGAACTTAAGGCTTTAGATTGTCCCTGGGCGTTTGACTGAGCATACAAACCTGATATGGTAAGCACCATGATCAGAAATTTCCTGAAAATTTGTTTCGCTGGTTTTGGCATAGTGTGCTGTAATTGTTATTAGTGTGCGCCACTAAGGTAGCAAATTCTATACTATTTTGACCTGCTCAGGAAACCAACAAGATCAATAATTTCGGTATTGGTAAGTGTTTCAAACAGCCCGTTGGGCATCATAGATACCGGCATGACCTCGCGTGACTGTATGTTCGACTTATTGATCACGACTGCATCCTGTCCTACGATACGCATCGTCATCTGCCGATCGTTTTCTGAAATGATATTGCCTGAATAGGTGCGTCCGTCTCTGGTGGTAATGACCACCAGTTTATAGTCATCCTGAATCTCGCCACTGGGTTCAATAACGTTAAACAACAAGTAATCTACCTTTGAGCGATTGGAACCAGTGAGATCAGGTCCTATGTTTCCACCATTCCCATACATTTTATGACAACTTCCGCAAGTCCGCATAAAAAGCTGCTGGCCTTTAACCAGGTTAGCCTTGTCCAGGGCCTTCGGCGTCAGCAATTCACGATACTTCTTATAAGCAAGTTCATTGGAAGGCAACTGGTCTATGGGACCCCAGATTTCTACAAAACCACTTCCTACAACCCTTCTCAGCTGCCTGGCAACATTGGCGGGGACATCGCGCTTTTCTATCATCTTGTCTTTGATCGCAGTTGCCAGCAACCAGCCGGACTTTGGCCTTGAGGCCAGTGTTTCAATAGCTGATGCCTTGTCCTTTTCGCTGAACTGGGGGTATTTCTTCAAAAGCAACCGGGCAACATTTTCATCGTCATAGCTGGCAATGGCTTTAATGGCATCACTACGCAGCGCCTTGTCGTCCAGTAACCTGGGCAGATCCTTTAGCAACTCGGGGCGCTGCTGGGCCGAAAGCGCCAGCAAGGCCTTTCTACGCTCCTGTTCTGGCGCAGTTGCAGTTCTTAATGTGGTGAAATATTGTGCGGCTGCCTCGGTATCCCCAAAATACTGTGCAATTTCCAATGACAATTGCTTGTTCCGATCTCCCTGAGACTGCAATTTCTGATAAGCCACCTTCCAACCGGCAGGCGTTTTCAGGTCAGTCCTTCCTTCCAGACCATCGCGCATTCCTGTTATGATTGCGGTATCTACCCGCGTTTGCCCGCCGATCCAGGTTACAAGTTCATTTGTAGACTCAGCATCGGTTATGCGTCTGGCGGTAAATTTCCTGATCATACTTAATTTACCGCTGGCTGCCATATCCAATGCTTTGCGGGGATTTGAAGCCACAAGAGGTTCTATGCCATACCACAGCATTTTCGGGAGGTTATAGTCTTGCTCATCTTCTTCATGGCGTATCAGGTTACCGGCAAGCGTCCATCGTTGTGACTGCGGAATCCGCTGTAATGCTGAGGTGAGATAAAGCCGGACAACAGGGGAGGGGTCCGTATTCGCAAGCTGCTCAAATTTGGTGATGGTTTCGGGATCAGGTATGTTGTCTTGCGACAGGAACTGAACTGCCCAGCCACGGACATAAGGTTCCTGATCGTTAAGTGCCCTGAGCAGTTGGAGCTTGTCCAGCCCGTTGCAAACATACAGTGCCCACATCGCCTTTAGCCGATGTTCTGGTAATGTGGCTTGTGTAAATAACTGTCGCAGCGATTCCAGCGTTCCTTTTTTCAACTTGCCTTTCGCCGCCCTGTTTTGCAGGATCAGTCTGGCCCTTCGGGAATGCCAGTCACTTTTACTGGTCTGAAGCCCTACCAGTTCCTTATCAGAAAGCTTGCTGAGATCAGCATACCGGTTCTTAAAATCAACAGCATGTGTTTCCTTAGGCGCAATTCTGAACACGCGCCCGGTTTCCTTGTTGAGTACCGAGCCTCCGCAGATATCGGCATCGTGCCAGTCAAGTACATAGAGATTGCCATCCGGGCCCACAGATGTACTGAAACCTACCCATTGCGCATTGTTGGCAGCCATCAGATCCTCACCGTGAATTCCCGTAAATCCCGAACCCCTTGGTTTCAGGATATCGGTGAGTATTGCATGCTCATGAATATTTGCCATGAAGATCCTCCCTTGCTGATCTTCCGGAAATGCGTCTGACTGATAGATACTTGCACCTCCATGTGCGGAACGGTGACTGTGATCTGCTATCGTTCGGATATCGGCATAGGTATAGGGGTTGAAGTGTTGTCCACCCTGGCGGTGATAAATACCACCTGGAATAATATACCAGAGATGCGGTATTACACATGCGGTGATGAAGATCTGTCCGTTAGCATCATAATCAATACCCCATGGATTACTGAAACCATGGGCGACTACTTCAAATTTGTCTTTAAGTGGGTGGTAACGCCATACACCACCATTGATGTCTACGCCTTCTCCTTTCAGGATATCGTCATCAGGAAAAGGCTCTTTGTGACTGTAGAGTTTTCCCTTGCCTTCGGGCTTTCTTATCCTGGACGGTGTCGCAAATCCCTGGCATCCATACAGCCATCCATCTGGTCCCCAGTGAAAACTGTTTAATGTTTCATGACGGTCCCGGATGCCCCAGCCTGTCAGACGGACCTCGATGTTCTCCATATCTGCCTTGTCATCACCATTCTTATCGGGTATGAACAGCAGGTTAGGCGGAGCACCAATAAATACGCCGTCGAATCCTACGGCCATCGCCGCGGGAAAAGGGATGCCATCTGCAAATACTTTTCTTGTGTCAGCCTTGCCATCATGGTCGGTATCTTCAAGAATGACAATCCTGCTGTTGCCATCGTTAGAGAATCCGGCGGACCTCGACTCGTAGTCCCGGTTTTCGGCTACCCAGAGTCTGCCCTTATCGTCCCAGCAGAATGCCATTGGCTGTGTGATCATGGGTTCTGCAGCAAATACACCAGCTTTGTAACCATCTTTGAGTGTCATTGCCTGCACGGCCTCTTCAGGAGTAAGGAATTTGGCGTCCATTCCTTCCTGTTTGGCCAGTGCCCAAAGATCTACGGTTGCCCATGACGGATCCTTGCCGGCAAATTTTGCCCATGCCGTATTGAGTTCGAGGTCGTGGAAGGCACCCGTATATACCATCAGCTGATGGTTGATGGTTTCTGTTTCCCCCGCTTTCATTGTCCAGTCAGCATCGTGCATGCGGACAGGCCCGACACCAAGTTCATGATCAACACGCCATTTTTGAGGATAGCCTTTGTTTCCGGGATGATCAAATATGGCAATATGCGCCCGGTCTGTCCGGCCTTCTACCTGCATTGCAATATCTACCCATGTCGAGCGCTGGCCCTCAGCCTTTTCATTACGCTGCCTGGCCGCATTGACGACCTCCCCATCAATGCCAGGTTTCCAGGGCATTCTTAAAAACAACCCGCCATAAGGATATTTTGCTATGGTCAGATCAGTTTTGGCCTCTCCCTTCCATTCCAGCGTCAGCAGAAACTTGTCGTTTTCAAGCTCCATTTTCCAATTCTGTATTTCCGTCATCAGTGTTGCACCTTTCTCATCAAGCAGATCATAGACGGTTTGCCATCTTACATTTGGCCCGGATTTTTCGGTGATCCTGGCAGCAACTCTTTTCCAGAAACCCTTACCTGGGTTACTGAAATAATCCCTGCCGTTGACATTTGTCAGCCCCCAGTAGAGACCAGTCTGATGTTTATGGTGCGCCGGACTAAACTCGGTAAGCACACCTTTACCGTCAGGAGATGCGATCGGATGGATGTATGGACGCATATCATCTTCGGCATGTTGCGTAAGTACGGTCTGTCCGTTGTCTTTACGGATAATTGTTATTGTTCCCTTTTCTTCATTTTGTACTGCTTCCAGCGTATTGTTGTCATATGGAGTCAGGTCAAGGAAAAAAGACCCCACCCAAAGCAGGAAAAGGAGTGGGGTAAATAATAAAATTGGTTTTAACATGGTTTCAGGATCACATTTGGTCGCTTAAATATAAGCTAAAAATTTGTATATACAAGTGGGCGCTTTCCTGCTGTAAGTTATTGATACCATGTACTTGTATTATAATTATGCACAATGAGTACCCAGTGTGCAGGAACCTAAAATCTGAGTTGACGCAATCAGCCTCTTATTTTGTCGGTTTAACGCCATCTGTAAAAACTTTACAGACCTTAACTTAGCGTAGGTTTGAAAACCAAGGATAAGCTTAAAGCAAAAACTATGAAAACAACAACGGTAGTACCGCAGGTTGCTTGGATATCCTGCGTTGCGATATGATTAAACTTCTGTAAGGATTTATTTCTGGTTAACGATGGTCACTACTACCGGCAAGTGGTCGGAAGCATGTATGCCGGTAATCACCTGATGTTTTTGAAAATCGAGTCTTGAGCCTTTCTTTAGGAAGACAAAGTCAATTTCGGAAACAGGGTCTACGTCGGGTATAGTCGGAGGACAATCTACCGTACAGCTTCGTATAAATTTGTCTTCCATTATTTTCATCGCGGGGTTCGAAGCCTGGAAATTAAAATCACCGGCCAATATCACCGGTTGCTTTCTGCCTCCCAGGATACGGTTGATCTCCATTACCTGGAGTATACGGTGTTCGTCCTTAAGGTCCAGATGAGTGCAGGCGAAATATACCGGGCCTATATGGGGTATATTTACACTTGTGACAGCAAGAGCGCGTTGTTCGTATTTCAATCCTTCCTTAAACGGCAGGGCGAACCGTTCTGTACTCCTGATCTTATATTTTGAAAGAATGGCAATACCATACGCTCCGTCTTCATAATCAATACCTTTTGAAAAAAAAGCCTGCATACCTGTCAACTCCGCGAGCTTCCTAACCTGATCGACACCGCCGCTCCTCCTGGTGTTTACATCAAGTTCCTGTAGGGCAACCAAATCCGGATCCTGAGTTTTGATTACCGTTGCAATGGCTTCTATATCTATAACATCTTTCCTGGCTGGCGGATTGGCATGATGGATATTATAAGTCATTACTTTCAGGATATTTTGCGAAAATCCCTCGAAGGGAATGACGAGGAACAGCATAAATAAAATGAACAGTTTCATTTGCCCTCGATAACTGATGACTGGTTTAACATTTTGTAGCACTGGCTGGCAATCTCATATTCCTCATTAGTAGGGATGACCAATATACGAACCCTGGAGCCATCAAGGCTGATATCCCGTAACATTTTGTCCCGTACCGTATTTTTTGCAGGGTCGATCTTTATTCCCAGATAATCCAGGTTTGAACACGAAAGTGCGCGTATTGCGGCATCATTCTCTCCGACACCCGCCGTAAAGATCAGCGCATCAACGCCATTCAAAACTGCCGTATATGCCCCAATGAATTTTTTGATCCTGTAAACATATAAATCTACAGCAAGTCTTGCTTCTTCGTTGCCTTCTTCAATGCGCTGACGTATATCCCGCATATCTCCAGTCCCGCCAACGCCGAGCAAACCGGATTGCTTATTGAGCAGTTTACTGAGCTGTTCAAGTGTATATCCTGAATGTTCCATCAAATGGAAGATGACCGAAGGGTCAATATCTCCCGAACGCGTTCCCATCATCAGTCCGCTTAAGGGTCCGAAACCCATTGTGGTATCTATTGACCTGCCCTTGTCAATGGCAGCCATACTACAACCATTTCCCAGATGTATACTGATCAGCTTTGCATCCGGCTTGTCCAGCCACAGCGCAGCTTGTTCACTTACATATTTATGGCTTGTGCCATGAAATCCATAAACCCTTATGCCATAATCTTCGTAATAGGACCGGGGTATTGCATACCGGTAGGCCTGCTGCAGGATACTTTGATGAAATGCAGTATCGAAAACAGCGATCTGTACCGCCTTTGGGAAGGTTTCCTCTGCTACCTCAATACAGGAGTAATTTGCCGGATTGTGCAAGGGTGCCAGAGAGAACAACTTTCTGATTTGCTGTTTCACCTTGTCCGTTATCATTGCAGCATCCGAAAAAGCTTCACCGCCATGTACCACACGATGACCTACCGCCATAATGTCGTCGGGGCTCTCAATAAATGGTTCTTCACCCTCAGAAAGCTGGTCAAGTACCTGCTCCAACGCCGCCCTGTGGTTCGGAACCACACTTCCGCGTTCACCGATACGCTCTACTAAACCGCTGGTCAACGGGATTTTCCCCGGCATCTCAAACAACTGGTATTTTAACGAGCTACTGCCCGAATTGATCACTAAAATTTTCATTTGCAGTATCCTATTGTAAGTCCTGGCATTGGATCGCCGTAATCACCACTGTATTGAAGATATCGTCAACTGTACAACCACGGCTCAGGTCATTGATCGGTTTATTGAGACCCTGCAGCATCGGTCCGATTGCAAGTGCGCCCGTTTCCCGTTGTACCGCTTTGTAGGTGTTATTACCTGTATTCAGGTCAGGGAATATCAGGACACTGGCACGTCCCGCTACCTCAGATCCGGGCAGCTTTTGCCGGCCTACCAGCGGGTCTACTGCTGCGTCGTATTGTATCGGCCCCTCTATCTTAAGTTCGGGATGCCTTGCCCTTACTATAGCGGTAGCTTCGCGTACCCGTTCTACATCTTCACCTTCTCCTGATGTCCCTGAAGAGTAGGAGAGCATCGCTACTCTCGGCTCAATTCCGAACCTTGCACTACTTTCCGCAGATGAAATTGCAATTTCAGCCAGTTGCTGCGCCGTAGGATTAGGGTTAACTGCACAATCCCCAAAAATTGCCACGCGTTCCGGAAGGCACATAAAAAAGATAGATGATACTACAGAAACACCAGGCCTTGTCTTTACAAACTGAAGCGCCGGTCTTATGGTATGTTGTGTCGTATGTACCGCTCCGGAAACCATTCCATCGGCATCTCCCTTATAAACCATCATTGTTCCATAGTAAGAAACATCCGTCATCATATCCCTTGCCATCTCCATATTGACCTGCTTGGCCTTACGAAGCATATACAATGTTTCGACGTAATCGTCATATCGCTCCGAGGTAGCCGGATTGTGTATGCGTACTGCATTCAGATCTAGGTTCAGTCCCAGCTTCTTCACCAGCACACCGATCTCTGTCGCATCGCCCAGCAAGGTAATGTCTACAATATCCTGTGCAATAAGTTTTTCAACCGCTTTCAATATCCGCTCATCATTTCCTTCCGGCAATACGATATGTTTCTTCTGCCGCTTCGCCCATTTGACCAGCTGATATTGAAACATATGCGGTGTAATGCCGGTGTAATTAAATGTGACGATTTTGTTGTCCAGCACCTTACTGTCTACGTAACGTTCAAAAAGATCAATAGCCATAGTGATCTTTTTCCTGTCATCAATAGTTATCCTGGAGTGTATCGCACCTATGGTCGTGGTTGTCTCAAAAGTGCCCTTTTTTACAGATATGATCGGTATTACTGTCTGCAGACCTTCAATAAGCTTCAGCATAGGATCGTCAGGCAGGCTTCCTGCCGTAAGCACAATACCAGCTACCTTGGGATAATTTGCCGAGAGGTTAGCCTGTAAGGCGCCAATGATGATGTCACCCCGGTCACCAGGGGTAACGATCAGGACATTTTCCTTGATATGCTTCAGAAAATTGGGCAGCATCATTGCACCGGTTACAAAGTTGTCCACCTGATTGTCCATCAAAGACTCACCGAAAAGTACTTCTGCATTTAACGCCGTTGTAATCTCTTTCATCGTCGGACTTTGCAGCGCTGTCTCTACCGGAATAACAGCGATCATCAGCTCAGCAGGAAGCTGGTTCTGAAAGGCCTGTCTGATCCGCTCTGCCTCCTCAGGATTAACCATATTGGCCACAACGCCAAGTACCTGTACGTCACGTTGAAGGAAGTTACGGTAGATATTGATGGCCGACTTGAATAACTGGCTTGCCGTCTTACCTCTTCCCGACACTACGATCAGGACCGGGGCGCCAAGATTTTTTGCCATCAGTGCATTAGATTCGAATTCAAATGCGATCCCTTCACCAAGGAAGTCGCTTCCTTCTATTACCGTAAAATCGTAATTATCCTCAAGTTTCTTGTACTTGCTTATAATTGTATTGATCACAGATGCGTTTCCTTCATTGTCGATCTGATGCATCATTCCCTGACGGGTAAATGCGAAGGCATCCTCATAGTTGACAGGAAGAGAAAAGTAACCGAGCATTGCGGCTACGTGTTCGTCCTTCTTGTCCGGGTCTTCCTGGGCTATTATGGGTTTGAAGTAACCGACCTTTTGCGTTTTCGTGAGCAGCATGTTAATCAGGCCAAAGGCGATTACTGACTTACCCACGTAAGGTTCTGCGGAAGCGATAAAAATATTTTTGGTCATAAACCTGGTTTTCTGTTCAAAGATAGTAATAGCAACAGTTTTCCCATCTTCAAAGTTCTCAGACAAGCATTTCGCCGTTTTGAGGTTGTTTACCACTGTCCAGTAAAGAAATGCTATGCAGGGTTACCGACGCGATCTCCGTTAAGGCCTCTTCAGTAAAGAAAGCCTGGTGGCCGGTTACGAGTACATTCGGAAAACTCATCAACCGCTGAATATCATCATCCATAATGATCGAACCACTTAAATCTTTGAAAAACAGTTTTTCTTCCTGCTCATATACGTCAATGCCCAGATAAGCGATCTTACCTTTCTTAAGTGCTGCAATTACATCCTTGGTATTCAGCAGCCCGCCCCGGCTGGTATTGATCAGGGTGATGCCCTGTTTCATTTTCTCCAGTGCTTCATTGCTGATCATATAATGGTTTTCAGGAGTAAGCGGACAATGCAGGGAAATGATATCAGCGGCAGCGAGCAGGTCAGACATTGGTAAATATTGTACACCAAGTGTCTTCAGTTCCTCATCTTCAAAGGGGTCAAAGGCTAGTACCCGGCATCCAAATCCAAGCATGATGCGACAGAAGGCTTTTCCGATTTTACCCGTACCTGCAACGCCGACAGTTTTGCCATGAAGATTGAAACCCAGCAATCCGTTGAGCGCAAAATTCTGTTCCCGGACCCGGTTATAAGCCTTATGTGTTTTACGGTTCAGCGTCAATAGCATAGCCACGGCATGCTCAGCCACTGCTTCAGGAGAATAGGCGGGTACACGGCATACTTGTATATTCCTTTTCCTTGCAGCATCCAGATCTACGTTGTTAAATCCGGCGCAGCGCAATGCGATAACTTTTACGCCTTTGTCTGCCAGGACACCGATCACATCTGCAGTCAGCCTGTCATTTACAAACACACACACTGCATCTGTGCCTGTTTCTATTGCACTGACTACATGAGGACCCAGATGCGTTTCCCAGTAATCGATCTGGAAGCCGTAACCTTCATTACACTGGTTAAAGAACATCCTATCATAAGGTTTTGCAGAAAAAAAAGCGATTCTCATAGCTGATCAATTAAATTAACGGGTATGCAAGTTAAGTTAAAGATATCAGTTGATATATGATGTACATCACTAAGCATATGAACCGGAAAATGTTTTTATCTTCAATTTTACATAACCCCATAAAATGCCTGTAAAAAAGATTAACATTAGCTTAAGGTGCTTCTTTCTAAACCTGATCGTTATTGCCGTGTGGTTTGCGGGGTGCAGGGATAAGACACAAAAGATCAGCAGGAAGGAAACCGTAACCCGCAACTGGGATCAGACTATTAAAGGAAACTTCAGCGAACAGAAAGACCTACTCCTGGACAGTGCCAGGATAGCTATCTTTCTGGAGAAATATCCTGTATTCAATACAGATACCTCCGGTATCAGGGAATTCTACCAGGAACGTAAATATGCATACGCCTGGTTTGAGGGCGATACCCTGATCGAACAGGCAGGTAACCTGATCAACAGGGTAACCAATATCGGAGCCGAGGGGATCAGCAAGTCTATCCCTTACCGGAAGCAACTTGATTCCCTGAGACAGGAGGTATCAGTCGGGAAGAAGGTTGCCGATCCAGAACTGGAGCTGATGCTTACTGCCCAGTACTTTGTTTTTTCAAGGTATGCCTGGGATGGTGCCGATCCGGATATCAGTAAGAAGGCAAGCTGGTTTCTGCCAAGAAAGAAGGTGTCTTATCAGGCTTATCTTGATAGTATGCTAAGGAAACCGGCAGATGAGTTCTTTACGGGAGGGCCAGTATACCGTCAGTACAATTTGCTGAGATCTTATTTATCAAAATACAGGGACCTGAATGCAAGGGAAGACTGGACCAAATTGGCTGCCGAAGATCTGGTAAAACCAGGAAGCAATGCCGATCTCGTTAAAAAGGTAAGACAACGATTATTTCTTCTCGGGGATTTTAAGGGCGACACGACGGGTACTTTATATGATGATACGCTGTTGCTGGCGGTAAAACAATTTCAGGAACGTCACGGGCTGGAAAATAACGGAACTATAGGAAAGCAAACACTTTATGAACTCAATGTGAGCCCCGCCGTCAGAATTTCGCAGCTATTGGTGAATATGGAACGGAGCAGGTGGATGCCTGTGAGTTTAGAAGGCGATTATCTAGGCGTCAATATTCCGGAATACAAACTTCATGTTTATCATGCAGACAGCTTGCTGTGGAGTACCAATGTAGTCGTCGGCCAGACTATGCACCAGACTTCCGTATTTTATGGAGAAGTACAATATATCGTCTTCAGCCCTTATTGGAATGTGCCGCCAGGTATCTTGAGACAGGAGGTAATCCCGGCCATGAAACGTGACCCGAATTACCTGAGGAAACACAATATGGAGAAAACGGGTATCGAAGGAGGACTTCCTGTCATCAGGCAAAAACCGGGGCCTGAAAATTCCCTCGGACTTGTCAAATTCATGTTCCCCAATAGTTACAACATCTATCTGCATGATACGCCTTCCAAATCTCTCTTCGGCGAATCATCCAGGGCCTTCAGTCATGGATGTATCCGTGTAAGCAACCCGGCCAGGCTGGCTTCTTTTCTGCTGAAAGATACCGTACAATGGAGCGATGATAAGATCAGTGCTGCAATGCATGCCGGTAAGGAGAGGTATGTAACCTTAAAAAAGCGTGTGCCGGTCTTTATTGCTTATTTTACGGCGTTTGTAGACCGCGACGGCCGTCTTAACTTCAGAAAGGATATTTATAAACTTGACCAGCGTTTAAGTAATCTTCTTTATTTATGAAAATAGCAGCAGTTCTGACAGCGTTACGTTTGCTCGACTACCTGTTAACCATAGTCCATTTACTGATCGTGGGCTTTGACCTTCTGGGCTGGATATGGCCGAAAACCAGGAAGGTACATTTCGTTGCGGTCTGTGTCACTGCAGGATGCTGGCTTATCCTCGGCATGTGGTTTGGCATCGGATATTGTCCGGTAACTGACTGGCAATGGCAACTGAAGGAACACCTTGGTGAACAAAATCTTCCCTCATCTTTTATAAAATATTTAGCCGATAAAATAACAGGCAGCAATATCAGTTCTGATCTGATTGACTGGTTCACTGCAGCAGGCTTTGCAATGGCAGTCGTACTTTCAGTTTATCTGAATTTCTTCCTTCCCAGGAAAAAATCAGTTTAAAAGCCCGGGCAAAAATGTCCGGGCCTTTAAGACATTACTTCAACCCTTCATGCTCCAGCAAAGCAAGCCGGGAAAGCATTTCCAGGCATGCGCCTTCGTGCAGTATTTCCCAGCTGTTTTGCGTTGTACCGCCACGGAAATCACCATTGATCAGGTTTGTAGACCGGTTACGCGCGCTGGACAACCAGGCATTGGCCATCGTTTTCTGATAAGCCCTCACGTAAGTTGCATTCCCATCCTGCTTATACAGTTCAATAAAGCCTCTGAACATGATCGCCTGGAACCAAACATGTCCAGGATCCAGAATCCTGAAAGATTCTCCAAGTGTATATGAATTGAAGGGTACGAACCATTTTCGATACGCAGACTTTGCGATGTTTTGTGCATCGTTAAGATAAGTTTGCTCTCCAGTTATCTTATACAACAAAGCAGCCGCCTGCATCGGCTGACCCGAATTATAACTGTATTTATCCCTGGCAATGACCAGCGCTGAATTTGGGTTGCTTTGATCTGACAAGCGCGCATTGTCCCAGTACAAATAATCTGAAGGATCCTGAAGTGTTTGTTTAACCCAGGCATACAATGATTTGGCACTGTTTAGGTAATCCTGTTCATTTGTCGCGAGGTAGAGCTTTGCCGAAAACACCGCTGCAGGAGCAGTAGAGCAGGTATTCTTCGAATTTCCATCTTCTTTCCAGTAAACGCCGCCGCCCATAACGTTGTCGGTTCCTGCCAGGATAAAATTCCAGACCAGTTTGGCCCTGGTCAGGTATTTTACATCTTTAGTTAGCAAATAAAGATCAGTCATGTCTATGCCTACCCATATATTGTCATCATAATAACGCTCGTCGCCAGCACCGGGATATACAGCATAAGCTTCCCTTTTACCATTCCGGGTATTCCTGAACTGGTCGATACCCTTAAGTAACCTGTCATCATAGATCCTTGCAATCTTATCTTTATAAACAGGATATGCTTCAGCGGCTTCCTTAAGCGCTGCATAACCGGAAAAAGCTCCTCCATGTCCCCATATAACTGCTGCTCCGTCCCAGTAACCATCTGTAAAAGGATAGTTTGAAGTCCAAATGTCCCTTGCCTTGCCATCCAGGTATAATTTTACTAATGCCGTCATTAATGTATCTGCCCTTTTCAAAAATACCGGTGTCATATCTGGGGCAACAGGAGAATATGGAGTTGCCTGCATCGTAACAGGCTCAGACCGGTAGCCGGCACTGTTGATGGTGACTACACTAATCGTATATTTTTCATGGCCAGGAACCATGATGTTCATTTTCATCTCTGCATTTTTAGCTGCATTCACCACTATTGGATTTGGGGAAGATTTTGCGCTTCCCTGTGCTACCGGGCTAAAGGAAACCTCAGCTTTGATCAATGCGTCGTCATCCGGATTTTTCCAGCTTACCTCAAGCTCATTTTCCTCCGTCGTTGGAACAACCTTCAGATAAATGACCTGCTTGACTGACTTTCCTACACCGTCTTGCGACAGTTCAACCTCCTTACTTTTTTTACAACTGGTCAATACAACTGTAAAGGCAAGGCACGATAATAATATGATATATGTTATTTTTTTCATTTTAAGGATCTTAAGTTTATGGTTTGCGCAATAATAGATACAGATTAATCAGGACATCCTTTACTTACGAACACGAGTTTGGGTACTTTGACCTGATCATAATTATTGCCCGATTTTGCATTGGCAAGGATCAGGTTGGTTTCGTATTTTCCACCATTGCTGTCCTGGATGTATCCTGTTTCGGTACCGGCAGAGAAATCCCACCGGGCAAGCAGGCCGTTATTATTCTGTCCCGAAAGCCCACACATATTATCTTTGATCTGCTGGGCAGTACGTGCGACAGTCCATACCCTGGCTTCTGAGACTGTTCCCCTCATGGCCCGAAAATCCTGTCCAAAAGCTCGGCCTATTTCAAACCTGTTGCCATCGGCGCTGGAAGTCAGGTCTACTGTTGTATGAGTCTCATCTTGTCTTGCAATAACCAGTACATCCTGTATACCATTGATGTATAGCTTATATTTTTCCCTTATATCCTGCTGGTCGCAATCGACAACCAAGGTAATATTCATCCATTCGTTCAGTTTGAAGCTGGTAGTGCTCTCCAGCATGATCTTATCACCAAGACCGGCAATCTGTATCGGGTGGGTGTCTTTATAGTCATCATTTTTTCCCCGGATAATCAGTTTTCCTTCTAGTCCCATAAAGGTCTGAAGACCCCGGTAACCATCAATTTTACAGGTCATCTCGAAGGTAACCTTCTTTAGCCTCTTTACCGACTGGTCAACAATACCTATATCTGTAAAATTTGCATAGCCAAAATACTGATCGCTGAAGTTCATGGCATATGCCGGACCTTCTACAATAACATTTACAGTAGTTTTCTGGTCTTTATTATCAATAATGTCTACGGTTGTAGCACCATTTATCTTTCCCTTGATGGTGACTATATTACCATTTACCACAGCCTTAGCTACCAAAGGGTTTGCAACTATAGCCCGGTAACCTCCGTTACCTCCGGTAATGGTTACTTGCCCGGTCCCCTGAACAGCCGCAAGCTTAACCGAAGACTTATCCGTGACGACTCCTGCAGGCGAAGTCACGGAGATAATCAGAATAGCATCCTTTCCCTTAACATCAGATACCTTAATTTTCGCTGTTCCTGCTTTAAGCGCCTTTACGGTAAATTTACCATAAGTTTCCAGCTTTGCTGCATCAATATGCACGATATCAGCGGCATTGTCCAGCAGTTTGGTTTTATATCCAAAATTCCCCGTTTTAACTGAGATGGTCGCCTCATTTTTTCCCGGTACGCCGGCTTCAAGCACTAGCTCATTACTATTCAACGTAAGTTCAAGCAATTTCGTAACAGAAACATCAATAGTTGCACGTTTGAACATCTTATCTGTTACTACGATCACTGCATTTGCCCTGTCTTCCCTTGTCGTCGCCTTGATGGTAATTACGTTCCCTGATACATTAGCCTGTGCTACCTGATCATTGGAAGATACTACAGTATAATCTCCGTTTCCGGTTTCAATTGTGACGTTCAGGCTATTATCCGGAGTAAGAGAGATCCCGGTCTGTTCGAGCTTCAGTTCTACGATGTTAAATTCCGGGTCTTTCTTCGAGCAGCCCTGAATGATCAGCAACTGAAAGACCATAAATAAGAATAGGATATGATTCTTTTTTAGCATAAAAATGGTTGGTTATTTGGTTAATGGTGGTTAATTCAGGGAAAGCTAATGGCCAGTGAAAGCCAGCAGGCAGAGATCGTTCATCAGGGATTTAATATTTGGTTTAGCCTAAAGTACATATTGGGCATCAGGTATGCAAATAATTTGATAAAACGTTTTACTACTGTTTAATTGCACAGAATTTTGAACGATTGTTCAATTGGACTAATTTTGTTCCATCTCTTTGTAAACCATGAATACGGACCTAAGCTTATTCCTAAAGGGAGAAACTCCCTGGCACCGCGACTGGAAGAAGGCTTTTCCCGAGGGCTTCAGGGAGGTCAGCTTTGCAGATGAGCTTCAGGGAGGATTTCACCGTGCGGATGTCTATACCTTGTGCGGAACAGCGATAGAGTTTCAGAATTCTCCGATTACACTGGAAGAACTCAGGAGCAGGGAGGCATTTTATCCTAAACTCATCTGGGTACTCAATGGTAAGAAATTCAAAGGGTTTAGGATACTTAAACATTTACCCGACGTAGATGATCCAAAGCTGTCAGCGTATGATTTTTCCCATAGTGACCATTTGGCCGTGTACCGGACGTCCGAACTCCGGGACGGCTCAACCAGACGGCTCAGTTTCCATCATCCGGAATTGTGTTCGATACCAATGACCACCTGCTATTATTCATTTTGCTGGAAACATCCGCACAGGGTATGGTATGAGGCCAGGTGCCCTATTGTTGTCGATCTAGGGGGACATTTTCTATATTATTTAAAACAACGCACGCAGATATCCGGAAACTATCCCTATCTGCACATGATTACCCGCAAATCTTTTATCCAGAAATATACGGCCGGTACGCTTTAAGTTCGCCCGCTGTAAAAGTCCGGTAAAATTCATAGCTTAGTTCAGCCACCGCACAGCTACTGTATGTAATATCGGTAACATTGCATACGCGCTCAAACGTTCGCTTAAATGGGATCCGGTTAAAGGAAGATTTAACGATAAGGAAGCAAACTTTTTGTTGAGCAGGAAGTTACGAAAGGAATGGAGTATATAGTGATCAGCCAAAAAATATAAAAACATGAAAAGAAGAAGATTCCTGCAAATTAGTTCCGGCCTCGCGGTCGGCGGGCTCCTCGCCCCGGCAGTCGCGTCAGCCGGTATGGTCTTTAGTCCTGCCAACAAACTACCCCGATGGAGAGGCTTCAACCTTCTCGAGAAATTTAACGGTGATGTGAACCAGCCATTCAAAGAAGCCGATTTCAGGATGATGAAGGAATGGGAGTTTGATTTTGCAAGATTACCGATGTCTTATCATTGCTGGTCAAAGCCGTCTGACTGGTTGAAAATGGACGAGTCCGTACTTAAAGAAATTGACCAGGCGATCGCTTACGGAGATAAATATAAAATACATGTAAACCTCAATTTACACAGAGTACCAGGTTATTGTGTTAATCCTCCGGAAGAACCATTTAATTTATGGAAGGATGAAAAAGCACTGGAAGCTGCTGCCTTTCACTGGCAGCACTTTGCCAGAAGGTATAAAGGTATCAGCAGTAAAAAACTAAGTTTCGACCTGATCAACGAGCCTTCAAAAGTAGATGAACAGGATTACCTGCGTGTCATCAACCGTATCGCCGAAACCATCCGTAAAGAAGACCCATCCAGGCTGATCATTATTGACGGGCTCCAATACGGTACCCAACCTGTACCCGGTGCCATCAAACTCAATGTCGGGCAAAGCACAAGGGGCTATGCACCTATGCAGGTGAGCCATTACAAGGCCAACTGGGTAAATGCGGACTGGGCTGAACCAACCTGGCCATTGTACCCGAATGGAAATGACCGTTGGGACAAAGAACGTCTGAAGCGGGAGATCTTTAATCCATGGAAGGAAATTCAGGGCCAGGGAGCTGGTGTGCATGTAGGAGAGTGGGGAGCCTATCACTACACACCTCATGAAGTTGCTTTGTCATGGATGAAGGACAATCTTGAGATCTTCAGGGAAAATGGTTGGGGCTGGTCACTTTGGAATTTCAGGGGAACTTTTGGAATACTGGACAGCGAACGGACAGACGTTGATTACGAAGATTATCAGGGGCACCGGCTCGATCGTAAAATGCTTAGCTTGCTGCAGCAGTTCTAACGGGAAGTGACCGCTTTTATGTTCTTTAATATCAGTTGCCTGTCGTTATTGCTCCTGGCAATGCCCAACGCCTTTTTAAAATGTGCTATTGCCAGGTCATTGTCCATTCCAGTATAAAGATGGCCAAGCAAGGTGTGATAGAAGTGATTGTCCGTAAGACCTAGTTTTTCCGCTTCTGCGATCGCTTCTTCGTTACCTCTAGCTTTGCCCAGCGCAAAGGTCCTGTTTAATGCGGCAACAGGTGAATATTCCAGGATCAGTAGCTGATTGTACAGCTGAAGGATGTTTTCCCATTTTTCGCGGGTGTCCTGTTTCTGCGTGTGCCAGTAGGCGATACCGGCTTCCAGATGATATTTGCTCAGTTGCTCTCCCGACGCAGCCTGGCCGAGAAAATAAGCGCCTTTTTCAACTAAGGCCATGTCCCAGAGCGATTCATCCTGATCCTGATACAATATCAGCTCACCTTGCTCATTCGTCCTCGCCTCGAACCGGGATGCATGAAAGCACATAAGTGAAAGCAATGCATTCACTTCCGGCCCGTTGGTCCGCTCATGGCTAACCAGCAAATAAGCCAGCCGCATCGCTTCCTGGCAGAAATCCTTTCTCAGAGTTACATGCTGTGAAGCTGAGTAATAACCTTCAGAAAACAACAGGTACAATGTTGTAAGCACTGCTTTTTTCCGGTCGGCTATCTGTTGTTTTCCCGGCGGTTCGACCTTGATCCCCGCTTCCTTCAGCTTCAGTTTCCCGCGCTGTATCCGTTTATAGATCACTTCCCTGCCGGACAGGAATGCATCGGCAATTTCCTGTATGTCAAAGCCGCACAATAAATTCAGTGCCAGGGCTACCTGGACATCAACAGAGTTAACAGGATCGCAGACTACAAATATCATTGCCAGCTGGCTGTCACTAATGTTCTTTTCAGACAGATCAATCTCCACCATGTCTTCATAAAGGGGCTGTCCGGCCTTGAATTCCGGAGTCAGTTTCTGTTCAAATAGCGAATGACGCTTAAGCAGATTCCTGGTCTTGTTTTTCGCTACGGTAAACAGCCATGCGGCTGGGTTTTCAGGAATACCCCTGAGCTCCCAGTGCTCTGAAGCAGCCAGAAAAGTTTCACTAACGATGTCCTCTGCATTTTCAATATGCTTGATACCAAAACGGTGGCATAATACCGAAACAATCTTGTTGTATTCCGACCTGAAAAGCTGTTGTAATAATCCGTTATTGTCCATAAAAAAATGCCATGTAAATATACACGGCATTTTTTTTTATGACCATAGCCTCAGACCAGATCCAAAGCCTGGAAACCCTGCCGGATCTCTACGGTGCCACCGACACTCAGAATCGGACAGCCCCTGGCAATTTCCACAACCTCATCATAGCTGTCTGCCTTAATGATGACCAGGCCACCGATCGACTCCTTGATTTCCGCATAGGGTCCGTCTGTGACGCTATGGTCCGGTTTCAGGACCCGCCCACCTGAATCCCAACGCTGTAAAGGCCGTGAAAGCTTGTTTTGGGCTGCCAGGCTGCCCAGCCAATCCTGCCACTGCAAAATATGTTTCTTGTACTGAGCTTCACTGGGTTGTACTTCGGGAGTGACAAAGTCCCTTCTGAAAATCATTAAAAAATCACTCATTTTTAAATAATTGATGTTTTAAATATAGACCAAACTGTTATTGCTAACCAAACATGCCAACTTTATAGGTCCCTACGCCGTGAGGAAATGCGATGTTAATACGGTTCCAGGCGTTGGTCGTTGTGATGGTCAGTGTAAGTTCAACAAGTTCCAGCTCAGAGAACTGGCTGATGGCTTCGTTATACACCTCGTCTGAAACATGTGCCGCAGTTACTGCCTCAGCCCAGGCGAATGCCGCCCGTTCACGATCGCTATAGTAAGGGGCCTCTCTCCAGGCACTCAGGCCATAAAGCCTTTGTTCAGTTTCGCCATTTGCCCGGGCATCCTTATAATGCATATCAATACAATATGCGCATTGGTTGATTTGTGAAACCCTGACGTGGACCAGTTCCAGGAGGCCGGTTCCCAGGGTAGACTTTTTAAGCTCACGCCCCAGCTCCAGTAGATGTTTCAGGTGATTTTGTCCTTTTGCGAAGATGTTGATTCTCTTTTCCATGTGATAATTTGTTTTTGATGTTTTATCCAATGACAACCAAGAGCCAGATATTGGACAAATTTTTAAAAATTTATTCTACATGGAGGATATTTTTGCTATTACCGTTACAATAGACCTCGGCGGAACCATAGCACCAGTACTTTCTGTTGCGCTATACTTCAGGTCTGATGTAGCTGAAGTTAAATAGGCTGCTGTTGTGTTTAGTTTGCTGCTGACCCCGGAAAGTTTAACATGGAGTGTATCTTCACCGGTATTGACCATTACTACGGAGAGATTTTGTCCTTTCCTGTAAGCCGAAACCAATAATGACTCCACTTGCTGCTTCGTAGAAATTCCAGCCCCAACACGCACGGAACCAGGTTTTATAAACCTGCTGTAGTTTCCCAGTGCCCAGAGTATTTTGCTGCTGTAAAAGCTGCCGTTTTCTTTGTCTTTATCTATATAAATGAGGCCGTCCTTATAATCGTATGCAGAAACAGCCGTCCACCATTGCCAGGCAGATGCATTTGCAATTGCCAGGTCACGGTGGATTACCTTTGCTACGTATAATGCTGCATTAATACCCAGATCCCGTTTGCTACCATTGATCTCTCCGTTATTGTTGCCCAGAATACAGTACTCAGATTGCCAGAACCTGAGACCTGTTATCTTGCCGATACTGTCACGCAACCTACTGCGCAGATTTACGGCAAATGAAGCCGGAGAAGTTGTGAAGTAACTATGTGCGGTAATTATGGGAACTAGTCCCGGAACGTTACCGATATAGCTGGCAGAAGCAGGGTTGAAAAACTCCCTGATCTGGTTTCCCTTTCTTGGTTTATCTGCCATGCTCAGCAAATAGTCTATTTTTCCCGCCTCACCGATAATAATCCCCGAGCTTATTTTCGCGGCTGAAAATGCGTTGCTTATCGATTTCACCAAACCTGCTATTTCAACATTGTCGTAAGGACATCCTTCCTGGCCTCCATCGCTCCAATCCCACTGAGGTTCGTTCACCGGACTGATATAGCCAATATTTACCCTGCTCAACCGCTGTATGCCCTTTATCGTTCTGGCCAGAAACCCGGCGAAGTCACCATACCGGTCCATGGAAATATTGGTTTTACCCTGAGTAGCAAAAGCTTTGCCGTTGACCGTAAACTGGACCGGCGGACTGTTGGTAAAGGCGAGAAACTGAGAAACCCCTCTCTTTTTTGCAGCCTTTAGAAACCATATTTGTCCTTTCTGCTTTTGCCAGTTATAACTTCCATCGTCATTCAGAAAAGATTCCGCACGCCGCCACTCATCCCTTATCCCGCTTTTTTCACCCTGTTCAGCACTACCCGAACCGATATTGAACCTCCACATCGTTAGCCCAATACCCTTTGGCGAGCCGTCAGGATAGTTAAGGTTGCTAAAAAGCAGGTCAGCTATCTTCTCTTTCTTCTCATCAGGCCAATTACCTGCAAACTGGCATCCCCATGCATCTGATGCACCAAAGTTATCAATGGCCTGGTAGGTCTCTGACAGGTCTATGGTTACCCTTATTTCCTTATTTTGGCCAAAGCCAGGAAACACGCAAGTACACACCAGCAGAACGACGGCGGGAGCATATGTTTTTAGACTGATTGGGTTCATGCCTTAAAAATACAGTTATATTTGGCTTATTGCCACTTCACATGAAGATACAGGCAATTATAACAGTACTAAACAGAAGAAAAATGGACAAGCATATTTCTCCAGTTATACAGCTACAGGAGTTGATCAGACTGAACAATAATGAGGAAATTGTCATTATCGACGCAAGTGCGGGTTCAGCCGAACGTTACCGCATGAGACACCTCGAAGGGGCCTTGTTTGCTGATGTAAACATCGATCTTGCCGAGATCGGCGATTTCGCAAAGGGAGGGCGTCATCCCTTGCCATCATTGGAAAGGTTTGCCAGGGTACTGCAAAGATTGGGGATCGGTAAAGACAGTCACGTTATTGTCTACGATGACAAGCAGGGCGCAAATGCGGCGGCAAGATTATGGTGGATGCTCAGGGCAATAGGGCATAAAAAGGTCCAAGTTGTTGACGGCGGTTTTGAGCATGCCATAAAATTCGGTTTTCCGGTATCTTCAAAAGAAGAAAGGGCAAAAGAAATAGAACCTTATCCCATGCCAGCCAAATGGGAGTTGTCTCTGGCAGATATGGATGAAGTAGCGCATGTCTCCGGATCTGAGGATCATCTGGTCATCGATGTCCGTGATGCCGCGAGGTATGCCGGTCTTACCGAACCTATAGATCTTGTTGCAGGACACATTCCCGGTGCGATAAATATTCCATTTACAGAAAACCTGAACCCAGAGGGCACCTTTCGGGCTCCTGAGGAACTTTGTCATAAATACATTGCGGCATTTGCGGGTATTCCTGCTGATCATACGATCGTCCATTGCGGTTCAGGCATTACGGCCTGTCATACACTTTTAGCACTGGACTATGCTGGTTTACCTATACCTAAACTATATGTAGGGTCCTGGAGCGAATGGAGCAGAAATGATAAAGAACAGGCCAGTGAACTATAGGTTGTAGTGCAATCGTTCGCTTTTGCCATCGCCGGAAAATAATTAATTGCTAAACTAAAACCATCCTATGTACCGCAATTCTCATATGGCCCTAAGGATTATGGCCCTTATTTTACCGGCACTCTGTTTGCTGAAACCGGCGTCTGTATCGGGTCAGACGTTGTCCGTACTGCCCGATTCATTAGCAGGGAAAGTAGATGCAATATTTGATCAATGGAATAAACCCAGCAGCCCCGGCTGTGTAATCGGAATCGTCCGTAATGATTCGGTGATCTACGCAAAAGGTTATGGCCTTTCCAATATTGAATATGACATTACCAATACTCCTGGTACCATATACCACATGGCCTCGGTTTCCAAGCAGTTTACGGCATATGCGATCGTTTTACTGGCCAGACAAGGTAAAATCGGACTTGACGAAGATATCCGGAAATACCTTCCCTGGTTTCCGGACCTCAAATCCAGCATCACCGTCCGTCAATTGCTCAATCATACCAGCGGTATCAGGGACCAGTGGCAATTGCTGGCCATATCCGGAACCAGGATCGACGATGTTATTAAGCAAGAACATATTGTTAAAATCTTGCAAAAACAACGTGCGCTCAACTTCCGGCCTGGCGAACAATACAGCTATTCCAACAGCGGATACACCATGCTGGCCGAAATCATCAGGTCTGTTACAGGGCAGAGTCTCAGACAGTTTACCGATTCTGCCATCTTCCGACCACTTGGTATGAAAAATACCCATTTCCATGATGATTATACCGAAGTTGTAAAGAATCGTTCGTATTCTTATTATTCAGGGAGCAAAGGGTTTAGCAACAGCATATTGTCCTATTCTAATGCGGGCGCTACCAGTCTCTTTACCAATGTCAGCGATATGGCAAAATGGATCGCAAATTTTTACATGCATAGGGTAGGCGAGGCAGAAGATATACAAACACTCACTGAAAAGGGAAAACTCAACAATGGAAAAACCATCGATTATGCCCTGGGTATTGTAGTTAACAACTTCAAAGGCTGGAAGCAATACACCCATAATGGTGCCGATGCGGGGTATCGGACCGCTGTAGCCTCATTTCCAGAACTGAAAATGGGTTTTATACTCTTCAGTAACCTAGGTGATTTTAATATGGGCAAATTCTATGAAATGGCCGGATTGTTCATTAAGGAGAAGACAATATCTAGAGTTCCTGTCAATAAGAGGGTTGTTCCGGATACAAGTAATGCGGTCTTAAAAGATATACCTGCCATTAAGCGTTTTTTGGGAGACTACCTTGCAGATGATGGTGCACAGTATCATTTCAGGATTACCGGCCAGAAATTGTACGGAGAAAGACAAGGGAGGACGGAACTGCTCTTAAAATTAAAGAAAGACACCTTCCAGACTGCATCAGAACCTGACCTCAAATTCATATTCAGTGTAACCAGGACAGGTGACACCATTGTTCGTGAATGCTGGCCGGGAGGGCAGATCTTTAAAAAGTATACATTGGACTTTCATCCTACAGATAAGCAATTGCAGGCCTACGCCGGCACCTATTATTCCCCGGAACTGGACTGCAAGTACGGCATCGCATTGAAAGGCCATGAATTGGTACTGACCAATGTCAAATACGATGACACTCCCATAAAGTTTACCGGAGAGGATCATCTTCGTACGGCATTCTGGTGGATGGCACACCTGAAGGTCTTACGTAACAATACCAACCAGATCACTGGTTTTGAAGTAAACGATGGCCGTGTAATGCATTTGCTATTCAATAAGATAGATTAAAAATGGCAGCCGACTTCCGATACCAGTTCTGTCAGCCTGAAGGGCCCGTTGCCGATTTTGTCGAAAGCATAGGCATGTTCCATAATCCTTCCGATAACCCGAAGGAAGCTGTACTGTTACCGGATGGCCGGATCGACCTGTTTTTCATGCGTTCAGGATTAGGTTTCTTTCAGCCCTTGCTGATCGGGCTCGAAACAGCGGCTGAACAAAGAATTATCCCAGCCAAAATCCTTGCCTATACGATCAGCTTCAAGCCGCTTGCCGTCGAATATATTCTTCAGACACCTATTGCCGGTTTTTTAAATAGTGCGATCGGTCTTCCTGACGACTTTTGGGGTTTTAGGGACGAAGACCTGAAAGATTTTGATACCTTCCATAAATGGGCAATTCAAAAAATCTCAGACCGCCTGCCCGTGGAAATGGATGAGCGTAAACGCAGACTTTTCAACCTGATCTATACATCTAAAGGCGAACTGAGCGTAAAGGAACTTTCAAAAAGCGTTTCCTGGAGCAGCAGGCAGATCAACCGGTATTTCGCCGCGCAGCTGGGGCTCTCGCTTAAATCCTATTGCGACATTCTGCGGTTCAGGACTTCGCTTGAACATATTTGCCAGGGTAAGCTGTTTCCCGAACTAAACTTTGCTGATCAAAGCCATTTTATTAAAAAGATCAGGAAGTTTTCTGGTGTCGTGCCTAAAGAACTCTCCAAAAACGAAAACGACCGATTTATACTATTATCCGTTCTGAAGCAGCAATAATTTTGTGTGATCAATCAAAAATTGAAAACATGGAATTACAGAACAAACAAATCGCCATTGTGGGTGGTGGCCCAGGGGGACTTACCCTTGCCAGGCTTTTACAACTGAAAGGTCTGGACGTTAAGGTATATGAACGGGACTTGAATAAAGATGCCCGCGTGCAGGGCGCTCCTCTGGATCTGCATGAGGAGTCAGGCCTGTCGGCCTTACGCAAGGCCGGTCTGCTGGAAGCCTTCAAACAGAATTATATGGTAGGTGCAGACCGTGAAGTCATTACCAATGAACTGGCCGAGATATTTTTCAGTGATCATGATGATAAGCCTGCGGAAAACTTTGGACATACACATTTCCGCCCGGAGATCGACCGCGGCGCACTGAGGAAGATATTGCTGGAATCCCTGGCATCCGAAACAGTGGTTTGGGATAGTCATTTCCTGGGCATGGATCCTGAGTATGAGGGCTGGCTGCTACATTTTAAGAATGGTAGATCTGTCTATTCGGACCTGGTCATTGCCGGCGATGGCGCGAATTCCAAGGTCCGTCCATATGTTACAGACAGTAAGCCCTTTTATTCTGGCATCACCATGCTCGAAGGCCTGATCTGCAATGCAAAGGAGGCTACTCCTCAAGTTGATGCCCTGCTAAGGGGCGGAAAGATCATGGCCTTCGGAAACGAAAGGAACCTGCTGATCGGCCAGAAGGGTAACGGAGAAATTGGCTTTTACGCAAGCCTCAAGGTCGAAAAGGACTGGGCTGCGTCGTCCGGTCTGAATTTTGCCGACCGCGGACAGTTGATGGCCTGGTTTAAGACGACTTACCATGAATGGAGCGATATCTGGTATGAACTTTTTGAAAATAGCGAAATGCCGATGATTCCCCGTCCGATCTATTGCATTCCATTCGATCAGACCTGGAAAGCGCAGCCGAATCTCACACTGATCGGTGACGCAGCTCATGTTATGCCTCCTTTTGCCGGCGAAGGCGTAAATATGGCCATGCTCGATGCCCTTGAACTCAGCGAATGCCTGACTTCCGGAGTATACCATAGTACATTGGAGGCCATTTCCCATTACGAAGTAAACATGCGTGAAAGAGCCGCGGCCATTGCACGGGAATCGCTTGAAAATGGAGAAAGGATGCATTCCACAAATGCGTTGCAAACCATGCTTAATTTTTTCAGCGGATACTCCTAAGGCAGATACCTGTACGCTTGCGTGATATACCTGTTACCACAGCCCAAAGGTTACTTTATTTAAAAAACAAACATACGTAAGTATTTTTGGTTGTATTTTTAGACGGCAATTTTACTTACCCTATGCATGCAGATAAATCTTTAGGGAACCACTCAGACGCGGATGAACGGAACTATAAGCTGCAGTTACGCGAATACCAGAAAAGGATATCCAATATTCTGGAGAGCTTTACAGACGGCTTTTTTGAGGTCGATCAGGATTGGATAGTAACCTATTTCAATAAGGAAGCAGAGCGGCTTCTTTCGCTTTCCCGTACAGAGATTATCGGCCAGAACTTATGGCAGGTGTTCAGGGAGGCGATTCCCTTAAGATTTTACAGCGAGTACCACAGGGCCGTTAAAGAAAACGTCTCTGTGCGTTTTGAAGAATATTTTCCACCGAAAGACCTTTGGGTAGAAGTTGCTGCTTTTCCATCCGGTCAGGGGCTTTCGGTTTATTTTAAGGACATCACCGAACGTAAGAAAGCACTTGAGCTTTTAAATCAAGAGAAACAGAAATACAGTGAACTGTTCAATTTCAGTCCTGTACCACAATGGGTATATGATCTGGATACCGGCCGTTTCCTTGATGTCAATGAAGCTGCAGTCAGTCAGTACGGATATCAGCGTGAGGAATTCCTGAACATGAACATCAGGGACATCCGACTACCTGAAGACATCCCTTCATTGGAACGCATCCTGACAGAGGATGTAAAAGCCGGAGCCCATAGCAAAAGCTATGTACGGCATAAAAAGAAAGACGGCGAGCTCATTTATGCCCTTGTCGAAGGCAATTCCATCAGCTTTGAGGGATATAACGCCCGGCTGGTCATGGCAATAGACCGGACCAAGGAGGTAATGGCCGAGAATTCAATGGCAGAAAGCATAGCGAGGTTTGATATTGTATCCAAAGCAACCAGTGATGCCATCTGGGACTGGGATATCGTTTCAGGAACTATAGTCTGGAACCAGGGCATCAGGGGCATCTTTGGATACCGGCAGACCACGTATAGCGAGGCCTGGTGGATGAGTAAGGTCCATCCGGATGATCTGGAACTCGTGACAAGTCAGATGAACCGGCTGATAGAAAAGAAAAAACAGCGGCTTAAGGTGAGTTACCGGTTCCAGTGCGCAGACGGCGAATATAAAAATGTACTGGACAGGGCTTTTATTATATTCAACAAAGAGGAAGAGGCCGTCAGGATGATCGGTTCTATGCAGGACATTACCGACCAGATCAAACAGATGAAGGAAATAGAGGCCCAGAATAATCGGCTAAGACAAATCTCCTGGATACAGTCCCACAAGGTCCGGGGGCCCTTAGCCAGGATCATCGGCCTGGCATCCTTAATGTCAGAAGAAACACTGTCCTCAAATGAGAAAACTGAATTTGCAGGCGATCTTAAACATGCAGCATATGAACTGGATAAAGTAGTTGAGGAGATCGTAGACAGAACTGAATATGACCACAATCTCAAAATAACCGTTATCGCACTCAATCTAAGGAATTTAAGAATCCTAAAGGGCTGGACCCAGAAACAAGTTGCAGAATGGCTCCAGATTCCTCTGCAAAAGTACCTGAAATGGGAACATGCCGATACAGATATCGATTATTTAATGCTATTGCAAATAGCACATCTTTACGAGATCCCTGTAATTGAGCTAATGTAGGAACAGACCATAACCTACATACAGAAATTGTCTATCTATTTTAGTATATTTCCTCCATATTTTTAGCAGGATGCTCAGCCCGTACGCCCAACAAACCATGGTAAACACCTTGCCGATTGCAGCTTGTGTGTTTACAGGTCCTGATCATATTATTGAAGCTGTAAACCAACAGATGCTTGCGATCTGGAATAAAGATGCCACGGTAATTGGTAAACCCTTACTTGAGGCCGTTCCAGATGCCGGCCGTAATGGTTTTTCAGAATTTCTGACGAGGGTTTACCAGACCGGGGACCAATGTCGTAATCCTGAGGGCCAGGAGATGACATTGATTAAAGGGAAACCTGAACCGATTTATTTCGACTATTCTTTTAAGCCCCTATGTGACCGCGAAGGGTTAGTCTATGGTGTGGTAAGCACTGCTGTCGATATCACCGCACGTGTAAAAGCCGTCTTTGAACTGGAGCAAACGATCGAGGAACTGGCCGCTACTAATGAAGAACTCAGTGCACTCAATGAAGAATACCTTTCGTTAAACGAAGAGCTGGAGGCCGGTAGTGAAGAACTAAGAGCTACAAATGATGAAATGTTTGTGGTCAGAGAAGCGCTCGAGAAATCGCTCGCAGAACTTGAGGATTCAGAGGAGCGCCTGCTTTTAGCTGCTGATGCTGTAAATCTCGGTACGTTCGATGTAGATCTTCAGAAGCGCATGATCGTCACTTCAGGACGTATGGATAAGATTTTTGGTTTCCCGGAAACAGCAGCTTTAGCAGACTATGAAAATGCCATACATGAAGAAGACAAAAGTATTCGCGAGCGCGCTATGGAACGTGCCATGCAAAATGGGCAGCTATTCTACGAAGCCAGGCTGGTCAGACCAGACGGCGGCATTATATGGGCCAGGGTGGAAGGTAAGGTATTGCACAACCAGCTAGGACAACCTGTACGCATCATCGGAACTGTATTTGATTTTACAGAACATCGCCATGATAAAGAAATCCAGCGCAAACTTAAGGCGTTAGCCGACAACAGTGTCGACCTCATGGCGCTCCTGGAGCTAGACGGAAAAAACAGCTATATCAATGAAGCTGGTAAAAAGCTGCTTGGTTTTACGAGCGATCTGGAGGTACAGGAAACTCCGATTTCCGAACTTCATACGCCGGAAGACTTTATTTATGTTCAGGAACAGGTACTGTCTTCTGTGATGAGCCAGGGCAAGTGGGATGGTGTTATGCAAGTACGGCACCTGCAAACTAAGGAAGTATTTCCCGTTCTGAATTATACTATACGGATCGATGATCCGCTATCCGGAAAACCGATAGGAATAGGGGCAATCATGCGTGACCTGAGGCCAGAACTAGCCGCTAAGAAGGCCCTTGCCGACAGCGAACAAATGCTAAGGAACGTGACCTCGGCAGCACCTACGGCGTTATGGCTGGCCGATCAAACAGGCAGTCTTACTTATGTGAACCAGACTTGGACGGACTGGACCGGACTTACCCTGGAAAAAAGCAGGAAGGTCAGCTGGCTGGAGATAGTACATCCTGAAGATTTGCAGCGTATCACAGAAATCTACCTGAATGCCTTAAATAAGGAACAGGCTTTTGAAGCAGAGTACCGGACTATCGACGCTGCAGGATGCCTCAGGTGGTTTTCCACAAGGGGAAAGCCTCAGGTTAACAGTGACCAGCATTTCAGCGGCCATGCAGGCGTGTGTATAGATATTACCAGTCAGAAAGAACTTCAAAAACAAAAAGATGATTTCATCAGCATCGCCAGTCATGAACTGAAGACGCCTATCACCAGTTTGAAGGCAGCGATACAATTACTAAATAAATACGACATCCAGTCGGCAAACCCGCTTGTTCCCAAACTTTTGTTACAAGCCGGAAAAAGCGTAGACCAGGTGAGTGCCCTGATTGATGACTTGCTAAATGTCAGCAGGCTACAGCAGCAACAACTGAAACTTAACAAAACAAAATTCATCCTTGGAGAACTTCTGACCAGTTGTGCCAGCCCTATCGAGTTTGCGAGCAGACAGGAAGTCCGGATCAGCGGAGACATCGATCTGGAAGTCTTTGCGGATGAGCATCAGATCGCGCAGGTCGTTACCAATTTCCTTACCAATGCCATCAAATATGCTCCAGATTCCTTAGTTATAGAAGTTCGGGCAGAGCAGCAGGACGGTCATCTAAGAGTGTCGGTTACAGACTATGGCCAGGGTATTCCACCCAACCGTTTAAAGAATTTGTTTGAACGCTTTTATCGTGTAGAGGAAACCATTCATCAGGCATCCGGACTGGGACTCGGCCTGTATATCAGCGCAGAGATCATCCAGCGGCACGGTGGTAAGATAGGTGCCGAAAGCGAGCTTGGTAAGGGAAGTACCTTCTGGTTTAGCCTGCCGCGGTGACATTCCTCTGGCAGAGAAAACGATCGCCAGCCAAAACAACTTGATAAATGCAGTGTTAACACCGAAGGTATTGCACATTACAGGCACTTATGATTTAATATGGAAAATTTTACGCAAGTTATCATTCATGCGGCAAGGGTAGGAAATATTGAAGTCCTTCAGGAGCTGATCGACAGGGGAGTTGACATTAACTTACAGGATGAAAAAGGTTATACACCTTTGATCATTGCCTGCTATAATAATCAGTATGCTGCAGCGGAATTCCTGATCGGCCACGGATCTGATGTTAATGCTGTTGACTATGGAGGCAACACTGCGCTGATGGGCGTTTCCTTTAAGGGCTATCCGCAAATTGCCGAACTGCTGATCAGGAAAGGTGCTGATTTGGACAGGCAGCATGGCAACGGAGGTACCGCGCTGATGTTTGCAGCTATGTTCGGCAGACACGAGCTTCTCAGGCTTTTACTTCAGGCAGGTGCTAAAACCGATCTGGTTGACCATCGCGGAATGTCCGTATATGACCTTGCAGCACAACAGGGAAATACAGAGGCCATATCAATTTTGCAGGCAGCAAGCTAAAGATAAGCTTAAAAAAAGCGCCTTGACATTCCGTCAAGGCGCTTTTTTATGCAGGTATCATTCTCGGCTTTTCTCGCTCCCAAAACCGGTGCATAGCAATTGCCTTCGCAAAGATTTTTGCAGTTTTAACCGGGTCAGGGCCAATGATAATACCTTCAGCCAGTGCTGTTTCCTCATTATATTCCTCTGGTAATTTTTTGTAGAAGTAAGTGGCTTCCAATACTTGTATCGCCTGTTCATCTGCAGCGATCGCTTTACAATGCTTGAAAGCTTCATTCAGGAAATGTACAGCATTGGGTTCTGCCTCCAGGCTGGCGACACTGTTGGTGCCACCGGGTACGTATACTGCGTCAAATAATACTGAAGCGGCTGTAAGAAAGCTATGGTCTGCCATGAATACGGTGTCATCGGCAGCTATAACGTTACCCAGCCTGGGCGCGATCAGCTCTGCAACTGCACCCTGAGCCTCAAGAACTGATTTAACAGCCTTGACTGAAACTGCATCCACCCCGTCTGCAACAAGAATGGCGATCTTCCGGGTTAAGATAGACTCCTTTCTGGTATGGGCCATGCTCAAAGCCTTAGAGGCTGCCAGTGCACTTTTCATCTGGATGGGCTCATGATCTTCCGGTTTACCGTCTGCCGGTATGCTGTGGTTCAATGGCCGAGCCAGATCATTGGGAATACTTAGTCCGAGCCCGTAAGCTACCTGTGTAGCGAGACTGTCATCAATCTGCTTTAAAATGCCCAGCATCCTTTGACGGATGGCCACTGTCTTTACTTTTCCCAGTTCAAATATCAGGGCCTCGGCCATATGGTTTTTCTCGGGGTCAGACTGACTGTTAAAAAAGAGCCTGGCCTGGCTAAAATGGTCCCGGAAGCTGTTACTGCGGGCACGTACCTTTCTCGCATCGATGCGCTCGTTATAGGAAGTGAAACCTCCGTCTGCCGCCTTAACCTGCTGAGGATCGTTGTTGCCCAGGCTGTTCGGGTTATAGCTGGATTTGCCCCTGTTCACGGTTTGGCGCATGAAACCGTCCCGCTGGTTGTTATGTACAGGGACCAGTGGTCTGTTGATCGGTATTTCCTGAAAATTTGGACCACCAAGCCGGATCAGTTGCGTATCGGTATAAGAGAACAGCCTTCCCTGCATCAGCGGATCATTGGTGAAGTCTATCCCCGGTACGATATGGCCAACATGGAAAGCGACCTGTTCGGTTTCCGCGAAGAAATTATCCGGGTTACGGTTCAGCGTCAGCTTGCCAACAGGCTGGACCGGTACCAGCTCTTCCGGAATGATCTTCGTTGGATCAAGAAGATCGAAATCAAACTTAAATTCATCTTCTTCCGGCACGATCTGTAAGCCAAGCTCCCATTCGGGGTATGCACCCGATTCAATGGCATCCCACAGATCTCGACGGTGGAAATCCGGATCTTTTCCGGATATATTTTGGGCCTCATCCCAGGCCACAGCGTGTACACCAAGCAGCGGTTTCAGATGGAATTTGACAAAACTCGATTTGCCTTCAGCATTGATCAGTCTGAAAGTGTGCACACCAAAGCCTTCCATCATCCGATAGCTCCTGGGTATTGCGCGGTCACTCATCAGCCACATGACCATATGTGCAGATTCCGGCATCAGTGAGATGAAATCCCAAAAGGTGTCGTGGGCAGAAGCTGCCTGAGGGATCTCATTCTCCGGCTCGGGTTTCACCGCGTGTACAAGGTCAGGAAATTTCATCGCATCCTGGATGAAAAAAACCGGCATATTATTGCCTACCAGGTCAAAGTTACCTTCCTCCGTGTAAAATTTTATAGCAAAGCCTCTTACGTCTCTCGCCAGATCGGTAGAGCCCCTGGACCCTGCGACTGTCGAAAAGCGTACAAAGACGGGTGTCTCGGTTTTTGTATCATTCAGAAAGGCTGCTTTGGTATATGGAGCTTGCGACTCATACAATTGGAATACACCGTGCGCACCCGATCCCCTTGCATGTACGACCCGTTCAGGGATACGTTCATGGTCAAAGTGCGTGATCTTTTCCCGTAATATAAAGTCTTCCAATAGGGTTGCACCCCGGTCACCTGCTTTGAGTGAATTCTGGTCGTCGTTAATCTTTACACCATGATTGGTTGTCATCTGTTCGCCGGCGGCATCGGCAGTATGGGGCAGCAGGGAAGTGGTCTTCGCGGTTTCCTGCTGCAATACCTCCTTGCGGTCAATAGCCGCCTCGGTACCTTTCTTAGGTGATGGTTTTTTAGTCGCCATGTGTTTATGATTCTGTTGATGCCTGCTGATTAATGTTTGCCTCAGCAATTTTGCTTAAGGTAATATCTGCTCTTTTTTCTTCTTCCAGGGTTTGTACCAATAAGGCTGAAACTTCACTAAGCCCCAAGGTAGTGGCCAGCTGCGCCAGCCCACCGTAGGAGGCGATCTCATAATGTTCTACTTTCTGGCTGGCGAGTATGATGCCTACATCCCTGGTCGCTGTTCCTGACTCGGTGCTTTCAAGGATGCTTTCACCCTCTTTGGCCAGTCCTTCCATTGCATCACATTTTTTAGCCTGAGCCTTTTCATCAAGCAGCGTAAATATCTGCTCAAGTCTGGCGACCTGTCCTCTGGTTTCATCCAGGTGCTTTCCGATTGCGCCGGCAAGTTCCGCTGAAGTGGCGGATTTTTGCATTTTAGGGAGCACCTTCAACAGGTGATTCTCGGCCCAGTACAAATCCTTGATACCATCAATGAACAATTCTTTCAGCGCAGGCTCTTCAGCGATGCTGGTCTTCGTACTGAGCTTCGGCTCAGATCCGCTTTTTGTTTTCATAGTGTAGCTTAGTTTACATCATAACAGAATCGGAAGCGGAGGGTTTTCTAATTCGAAGGATTCCTGAAAAAATATAGATTTGTCTTTTATTGGTCCAAATTTTACCTGTCGCTATTATTGTTAGATGATCACCTATATTCAGCTTCTTCGGATTTTTTGGCTGTTTCATCAGAAACTCATTTTGCCAGCGTTAACCTTATCGTTCCTGCTCTCATTTTTATATATGCGGCTCAATCAGATATGTGTCGGTGCGGGAATGACCATTGTTATTATATTACCAACCTTTCACTACTTGTTTTACGACCTGAGTAAGCCGAATGAATATATGTTTTATCACAATGCAGGGCTGAGCAAACTCGCGTTATGGATTAGTACCTTCATATTCAGTTTAATCCTCTGTTTAATCTTGGTGATAATATGAACGGATTACATGCCGACAGTATAAGGAAGGCTTTTGCCGGAAAGCAGATATTGAATGATGTGTTCATTTCCTGCGCATCAGGTGAAGTTGTAGGTCTTCTGGGCAGAAACGGATCGGGCAAGTCTACCTTATTGAAAATCATCTTCGGCGCACTTGCTGCAGACTACAAATATGTGCTTGCAGCCGGTAAGCGTATCACTTCGTTACATGATTCTAAGGGCTTCATCAGCTACCTGCCGCAGGATAGTTATTTACCCGTACATGTACGTCTTGAAAAGATCATCGACTCTTTCTGCCTGAAAGACGAAGCGAGACGATTAAAAGACAATGTTTATATAGAACCGTTTCTCAAGAGAAAGGCGCAAGACTTATCCGGAGGTGAAAAGCGTGTCATCGAAACACTTCTAATCATTTATTCAGGCGCAAAATACTTATTGTTGGACGAGCCATTTAACGGACTGTCGCCCCTGTATTGTGAGCGAATGAAAGAAATCATCCGTCAGCATCCGGATAAAGGCTTTATCATCACAGACCATGATTATTGTAACGTTCTGGACCTCGCAACAAAGGTCGTACTGATGCAACATGGCAACACCAAGATCATTGAACATCCGTCGCAACTGATCGACTTGGGGTATCTTCCTGAAATAATGCGAAATGAATTGTCTGCGTATGACAAGCATTAGCGCTGATCAAACAAACTGTAGTCAACAGTTTCACGACTGAAACCCGTAAACATTTAAACTTCCGGCAGCTTGCTTTAAAACGCTAGCAATATGATGCAATCGGTTATCTGGCGATAAAATCAGCTGTCTGTCGACAGATCTTTAATTATTTCTCAGTTTCGGGTTGCTTTGCATAATGCATGTAAATTGCTACAGCCCCTCTGCCGTTTTACAGCCTTACATCGACAACTATATGTTTGTTGACATTGACTGGCGAACGACGTCCGCAATGCCGGCATTATGGCGGCTCATTCCGTTTGGCCAGGTTTCTGCGCTTTTTCTTTATGGCGACAATCACCAATATAGCCCGTTGAGTGCCGGAGAGCAAATGGAAGAAACATCCGGTGCCTTTTTGGTTGGGCAACTTACAAAGCCGCTGTGGTTAAAGTTTTCAGGTCATACACGCCTGGCAAAAGTGCAGTTCAGGACAGGAGGCGCTCAGCAATTTCTTACTTTGTCACTTGCCGAGCTTACAGATACCCCGAGTACCTGTCTTGGAGAATTCTGGGGTCCGGAAGCCCATTTGCTTAATGAGCAACTACACGCTGCCGAAAGCGACTACGCCCGGTGTGCATTACTGAACCGGTTTTTCCAATCTCAACTATTATCAGAAAACCTCCAGGCCAACTATGTACACTACACCCTCAGGCAACTGAATCAAACCCGAGGTAACTGTAAGTTGGCAGACCTGGAACATTCCCTAGGCATCAGTGCCAGGCAACTGGAACGCGTTTTCCACTCCCGTGTCGGCCTTTCACCCAAGACCATCAGCAAGTTTATCCGTATAAATACCGCATTAAACGCCCTGGAGCACAATCCTTCACAACACCTCTCGGCACTCGGTTACCAATTAGGTTATTTCGATCCGGCACATTTCTCAAAAGACTTCAAACAAGTTAGCGGAATTTCTCCGTCTGCATTTCATAAGCGTGACAGGAGTGAATACCTCGTTTCAGGTGGCAAATGCTTTTCAGCATCCCCATGTCGGATTTTTACAAAGACGACGGCCGTCTGAAACCGAAATTTGCGGAAACGTAATTCAATACATCTATGAAATTTAATCAAACACTGATGGCTATCGCATGCATAGCTACCCTGACCGCCTGCGAAAAGGAAAATAATGACGATGCATCCTATCTTATCAACACTGAAACATCGGTGGTGGAATGGAAAGGTGTCGCCAGTGACCATTTTCACACTGGCGCTTTTGAGGTAACCGGTAATTTACAAACCCAAAGCGGAATCGTGTCAGCAGGAAATTTTATCATTCCCATCTCTAGCATCAAAAATTATGATTTGCCTGATCCGGCAAAAACTGAACTGCTGAATCATTTGAAAAGCCCCGATTTTTTCAATGTCGCGCTGCACCCGAATGCTGAATTTAAGCTGAAAACAGCAAAGGCGCTTGATAAAGCAGATACACTGACCACCGCTGGCTATAATTACAGGATCACCGGCGATTTCTCCATGATCGGGCAGACACATGAGATTAGTTTTCCGGCTAAGATCACCATCACCCAAGACAGCCTGTTCACTACAGCCGCCTTCAAGATTAACCGTTTAACATGGGGAATGACCAGTTACAATGATCCATCAAAACCACTTTACCTGCTTCCTGACGTCGAGCTAAAATTGAATGTAAAGGCTGCAGTGGTATTAAAAGATTAGGCAAACCATATGTTATCAAAATGAAAAAGCTCTGTTTGCTTGCAGTGATTGCGCTATCCATAGCCAGCTGTAAAAAAGATCACCAGGATACGCCAGATAATCAGGAAGTAATCACGCCGCCGAAAGACCCTTTGTTGTTTGGTCAAATCTGGACGCCGAACTCCAATGGAGTCGTTACGGTATGGAATGGAAAAACCCGCGATACCAACATCGTTGCCTACAAGCATGATGGCCTGATCGTGACAGGCTTCTACGAAAAGTCCGTGGTTTCTCCTGGCGGAATAGCGAAGGGAATCGTTTTTTATGGCAATGAAGTAAAAGATGGCAACGGCTCCCGCTTATGCCAGTTTTTACAGCAAAGCACACCCTTTGCCGAGTCCACCGGACGTCAACATGATCCCCGCTATGTAGAGTGGGCGCAGGGTAGTATCACCTATAAGGGCGACACTTATATTGTCGCACTTGGGGGCGTGCCCGGTCAACGGGCCAAATCCTATTACTACAAAGTCGACGGCAACACCGGAAAGCAAACTTACCACCCGTTGGCACAAACACCCAATGGTAATGGCTACGGACGATACTGTGGTACCGAAAAAGGCCTGATCGTCTGTAAAGCACTAAGTCCCGAAACGAAGACCACTTTCCTGCAAGTTTTCAGGGAGAATCAATTGATAAATGAGTACAAGCTTGAAATACCCGGCTATATCTATATCGACATCGAAAATATCTTTGCCAGAGACGACGACAATCTGATCGTTATCATTGCCAGCAAAAAGGAAGGCACACCAATAACGGGCTTATTTTACGTCGCAATCAACCTCATCGACCATACTATAAAAACGTATAAGGCAGATATGCCGGAAGTGAATTATCACATCAATGAAGGTACCTACGTCAACCAGAAAGTTTACCTGCCATACTATGAAAATGGGGTGAATAAGTGTGCTTACGTCACACTTGAATTTGACGACAAAACCAATAAAGTTATTTCCAAGAAGTTTGACCTGCCCGGAAAAGCTGGTCAACCTTACGGCTTAGCTACATTGGTTGCCACTAACGGAAATAATGTGTACGTTGGTGGGTCTCAAGGCTCATTCGCCTGCTACTGGAGAAATGACAAACTTGTCGAGATCGACAATACCGGCGCGACCCTATCGGCCATCACGAAAATTGCGGTGTTTGATTAGTGTTCCAACTTTTCCATCTTTGCCTCGATGAACTCATATAGGCAGCAGATTGAACAAGACGGCTTCGCGATCCATTGAAAAACCATCTATTTTGACAAGCCGGAACAATCAAACTGGTTTGTATCCTATCATCAGGACCTAACAATCTCGGTGGACAAGCGTATTAACGTTGAGGGCTTCTGTAACTGGACCGTAAAACAGGGGCAATTTGCGGTACAGCCACCATTACCTATACTTCATAAGTGCTTCACGGCACGAATTCACCTCGATGATACAAATGAACACAACGGAGCGCTGAGAGTAATTCCCGGATCACACCTTGATGGTATCCAACGTCTGGATGATATAAGTAAAGATACAGAAGTCATTTGTGCTGTCCCTAAGGGCGGGGTTATGATTATGAAGCCTTTATTAATGCACAGTTCCAGCAGGACGACCAATAATAAGAGAAGGAGAGTAATTCATATTGAATTTTGTGATCAGGAACTACCAGAGCAATTACAATGGTCGGAGAGGATGGATATATCAGTTACTTTAAGTGAGCCAGGGGATATTCCGGCAGGGATATATATCATGTAGGTAGCGGCCTTCAACTGCAAACTTGTTTTTGTGTATACAGGTTCCTTTTGGTCGACCAAGGCAATGAAATAGACCTCAGATCGTCTAAAAGATGAAGCAGGCAGCAAAAGATGAGAATACTTTTTTGCAGCGCAGTGTTCCTGGTTTAAATATCCCTTTTTTTGTCGCGAACAACCCTCATTGAATTTCATGTCATCACTTACCTTTGATAAGTAGATACTAAAAAAATAATTATGAGAACAATCAATCCATGGATCAACTTCAACGGCAACGCCGAAACAGCATTTATTTTTTACAGATCAGTCTTTGGCGGCGAGTTCAGCAAAATCATCCGTTTCAAAGACTTGGCCAGCCCAGAATTTGAGGTTCCAGAAAGTGAAGCTAATAAAATCATGTATATCGCTTTGCCAATCGGCAAACACAATGTATTGATCGCTAACGATGTGCCCGAATTTATGGGCAAGGTAAACGAGCGCGAAAACAGGTCGAAAATTGTGGTTAGTGCCGAAAGCCGCGAAGAAGCCAGCAACATATTTAACGACTTGTCAGTGGATGGTGAAGTCGAAGGCGACATCGGTGATACACCCTGGGGCAGCTACGCAGGAATGCTCAGAGATAAATACGGCATTGAATGGATTGTAGAATTTGACCCGGCTTATGACAGATAGCCGGATATGTTAGTCCTGCGGATGCAGGACTACTTTTTTATTCCCAGCCCGGTTCCAAACCACATGAGAGCGGCCCAGAGGTGTCAACTCCATCACTATTACTAATAATTTTGGCTTAACTTGAATAAAAAAAAACATCCACCTCGTTCAGATGGATGTCTTACCAATTTATGAAGGAAATCTAATTAGCTGATTTTAACATTAATTGCATTCAGGCCTTTCTTGCCCTGCTCGATATCGTAGCTTACTGAATCATTCTCGCGAATACTGTCAATTAAGCCAGATACATGGACAAAAATTTCGGCGTCACCATTTGCTGGCACGATAAATCCAAAACCTTTTGTCTCATTGAAAAATTTTACTGTTCCTTGTTGCATTTTATTTTATTTAATATGGGCAAAGATACTAAAAATTTTGATTTTATGAAATATTTATTTTTATTCCTTTTATTTTATAAAATAATATTTCGGGAGTATCGTTAAAAAACCTTCCAACATACCCTTAAGGGTGGATAATGTGGCCGGAAACCATCTTCCGGATATGAATTTTTGACAGTTAGCAAATGTTAAATTTACAGCACTTATGCAATTTTTTCAGTGTAGAACCACCTGAAACCTGGTGGCACAGGACTTGTAATATTTCCATCGAACGTAAGTTTTGAGTTTAATTAATAATAAGTTTTAATCGTTAAATTAAATTAAGGAGAAAAACCCATGACATTGGTTAAATTTAATCCAGACAACAGGAGAAGCTCGTTAATGCCAGGCTTTAATGAAGTTTTCGATTCCATCTTCAACGATACTTTCTTTTCAGACCGTATGGTTGCAAGAGTGCCCGCTGCCAATATCAGTGAAAGTGCAGACCATTACCATGTAGAACTGGCCGCTCCGGGACTTAAAAAGGAAGATTTCAAGTTAAGTCTTGAACGTCATGTCTTAAGTATTTCCGTGGAGCAGCAAAAAGAGGACAAACACGAAGACAGAAACTATGCTAAACGCGAATACAGCTACAGTTCTTTTGTCCGCTCGTTTACCCTGCCGGAAAGCGCTGATGAAAACGGCATTCAGGCGACTTATAACGATGGTGTTTTGGCTATTGATATTCCAAAACTGGAAGAAGCAAAAACCATAAGCCGTCAAATAGAGATCAGCTGATTTCCCAAGATCAAAGGTAAGGGCCACCAAGGAGTGGCCCTTCGTTTAATAGCCCCAAAAAATCTGCGGCGAAGTAAAATGGATACAAATTAGTTAAGAATATTCTATTTTGTATTTCTGGGTACGGCTAATATTGTTGCATGGAACTACGTCTATTATTCTTCCTCGCGCTTTTCGCTTCCCTAACTGTTGATGCGCAAAGCACCTATCCGAAAATTGCAGGCTATGTGGGTATCCTGCATCCTGTCGTTACCTTCAGCAGTGCCGGTACCGAAACTAACTTTAAAAACTATTATGCCGTAGGCCTGCCGGTCGGTATCAATATCTGGAAATTCAGTGCATTGGTTTTTCAGCTGAGTTTGTACCCACGGTGCGGGCTGACGCCAACACCAGTAAAATGACCAACTTCACTTTTCATCCTGGTGTTCTGGTAGCTTTAGGTAAAGACTGGACTTTTGCCGGCCGTGCCGCTTTTGAAACTTCGGGCCGTTATGGCCTGACACCCGTATTGAATAAAACCATGATCAAGGGTAAAAGCAGCAGCCTGTTTGCTGCAGTTCCCCTGCCGCTGCGTTTCGGTAATGATAAACCAACATCGTTCGGTATAGGCTTCCAGTTCGGTATCGCATTCTGATTATGGAAAATAAGAAATATACATTACGGCAACTGACCCTCTACTTTCTGAAGCTGGGCACCTGGGGTTTCGGGGGACCGGTCGCCTTAGTCGGCTATATGCACCGCGACTTGGTAGAGCAGAAACAATCGCTGACAGAGGAAGAATATAAAGTGGGTATCGCATTGGCCCAATTGGCACCCGGCCCGTTGGCCGCGCAACTGGGTATCTATATCGGCTTTGTTCATTACGGCTTTTTGGGTGCAACATTAGCAGGCTTGGCTTTTGTCCTGCCATCGTTTGTGATGGTCACGCTGTTGGGTATGATCTACCAGCAATACAGCGGCCTCAGCTGGATGCGGGAAGTGTTTTATGGTGTCGGGGCAGCGGTGATCGGCATTATCAGCATCAGCACCTATAAACTGACGCTCAAATCGGTCAGCCAAGTCAACTTGGATGCGATCAAAGCTAACTGGTTGCTGTGGCTTTTTTATCTGGTTGCGGTAGCGATCACCGTGGTCACGCACCAGGAACAAATCCTGCTGTTTGCCGGTTGCGGGTTAATTTATATGGCCATTAAAGCACCGCCTGTCTGGCTAAAGAGGCCAAGTGCCGCACCAGCTATTTTGCTGACCAGCACCGGGTTCTGGGATTATTCTAAAGACACGCTTATTGAAATCGGCTTGTTCTTTTTAAAAGCGGGCACATTTGTTTTTGGCAGCGGCCTGGCTATTGTTCCCTTTTTGCATAGTGGTGTGGTCAACGAATATCACTGGCTGACAGAAAACCAGTTTGTCGATGCCGTGGCAGTCGCAATGATCACGCCGGGCCCGGTAGTGATCACGGTGGGTTTTATCGGGTACCTGGTCAGCGGACTTCCCGGCGCAGCCACTCCTGCCTTAGCCACATTTCTGCCATGCTTCCTGTTCACGGTCATCCTAGCACCTTACTTTAAAAAGATTGCGAAGAATGCCAGCATCAAAGCCTTTGTAGACGGGATCACCGCGGCTGTTATCGGTGCGCTGGTGGGTTCGGTGATCGTTATTGCCAGCCGTTCTATTGTCGATATTCCGACCGCTTTGATCGCTGTGGCAACCGGACTGGCGCTTATTTATGTAAAGAAGTTACAGGAACCGTACCTCATGCAGCAGCGGCTATCTTGGGGATATTGATCAAAAGCATTTAGGCAAACCCAACTAAATAGGCAAAATCTGCCCGATTGGTGGTACCTTTTCGGAAATTTTAACTAGCTAATATCAGGGGTGATTGAGCGATGTATTCAGGTATGAAATGAAGACATACAGCACATATGCTGACCGGCTGTTAATAGCGTGCTATAATCCAGTCACGTGGTAGGTATTATGGGATTCAGATAAACAAGCATGAATGTCATTATTTAGATTTTGTATAAATAAGTTTTTGATTTCAAAAACTTCCTCTATTTTTGGAGTATTAATTAAAATCAGTCTAAATAAGTTTAATGCGAAATGAGAATAGCTTTTACCAGATCCCTTTTGTTAATTCTTTTTATAGGTCTTTTTACACGGCATGCCGCTGCACAGCAGAAGGCAGTGTTGCAGGGGACAGTTCGGGATGCGAATGGGAAAGCCATAACCGGTGCGACGGTCAGCGTTGATGGCACCAATGCCATTACATCCACCAACAACCGCGGGAACTACAAGCTCCAGGTCAACCCTGGCGAGATCGTTTTGCGTGTACATTTCGTAGGGTTTCATGATATTGTTAAAAGCCTTGATCTTGGGGGAGGTGACATCGAAGAGAATATTGTGCTCAACCAATCAAGCGGCGACCTTCAGCAGGTTGAAATCACCGGGCGCAAAGAGAAGACCTACAAAACCAAGTCAACCTTTATTGGTAAGATCGAGAATGAACTTAAAGATATTCCTCAATCCGTTTCTTATGCCAGTAAAGAACTTATTGCTGACCAGGGTCTGATGCGGGTTGGCGAAGTCGTGAAGAATTTCAGCGGCGTGAACCAATTCAGCTTTTATGATGACCTCACCATTCGTGGTTTTCGGGTGAATGGGCAGACCAATACCCAGTTGCTCAACGGCCTGAGGACAAGCACCGGTTTCTGGAAGCAATCGCTGGCCAATTACCTGGAAAGGGTTGAAGTGCTGAAAGGCCCGTCGTCCGCTCTTTTCGGCAATGCCAGCCCTGGCGGCGTTGTGAACAGGGTGACCAAAAAGCCTTTGGATGAAACTCGGCGATCCGTTAACCTCACGTTGGGAAGTTTCAACATCCTGAGAGCTCTGGCAGATTTCACCGGCCCCGCAACAAAGGACAGTTCGCTGCTTTATCGCCTGAACCTTGGTTATGAAAATGCAGAGACCTTCAGAGACCTGATGTTTGACCGGAACTTTGTGCTGGCTCCCTCGTTGACCTTTGTACCTTCAGACAGGACTAGGATCAACTTCGACCTGGTATATACCGATTCGAAAAGCCGTTTGGACAGGGGGCAGCCGATCTTCGGCAGTTTTGATCTGAACTCTACACCTCAGTCCCTGTCGTTGAACACCAGTAATGACTATTTAAACGAACTTACCTATAACGCTACCTTCTCAATATCCCACAAGCTTGCCGACAACCTGAGCCTGAACGCATCCTACCTGAAAACAGGTTATTCAGAGGATCTAAACGAGCACCGTACCTCCAATGCTTACGGCGTAGACGCCAACGGTGCACCGATCAACAACATGGCCGGTATGATCGTACAATTGAGAAAGCGTAAGCGCTTTATCGATAACTTTTCGGGATACATCAACTATACGCCAACTACCGGTATCATTGAGCATAAGATCGTCGCGGGATACGACTTTGGAAGTGAAAAGTTGCCCGTGGGCGGCTCGCAGCTTACCGCAGGCGGTTACCGCAATGCGGCCAATAACGGGGCGATCGCTACCTATGTCGCGGCCAATAAGTCAAAATATTTACTGGATGCAGCGGGAAATCCTGTACCCAACGTACCGCACTTCAATCTGAGTGACCCGCTTTCGTCACAAAGGATGCAGGACGACAGCAAGCTTTTCTTTACCCAGTCCATTGTGGCCCCAACTTATTACTATCTCAATTCAGGCTACATCCAGGATCAGTTCAAGATCGGGAACTTGCAAGTGCTGGCCGGGGTCCGTTATGAATATTATACTGATTTTGCCAATTACAAGACGCCGACGCAAGCGAAGACCAACTCTCATGCTTGGTTGCCACGGTTCGGGGCAGTCTATAGCATTATCCCCAGTATTAATGTCTATGGCAGCTATGTTGAAGGGTATAACCCGCAATCGGCCGCGACGATAGCCAACCCGAATGCTGGCGGACCGTTTGACCCGTTGGAGAGTAACATGGCTGAGTTCGGTGCGAAAACGAGCTGGTTCCGCGATCAGTTAAGTATCAGCGCAGCTGTTTACCAGATTAAGCAAACCGGTGCCCTCTATGCGACTCCGGGCGTGCCGGACGTGTTGAGGCAGGTCGGCGATGAACAATCGCGGGGATTTGAATTTGATGTGACTGGTAAGATACTGCCCAACTGGAACGTCATTGCGTCCTATTCTTACAACAGGGCGAAGATTCTTGAAAGCGGAACCGAGGGCGAAGAAGGTCTGCAAAAGCCAAATTCACCTAAGAACACGGCCAACCTGTGGACACGGTACAATTTTATCAGTGGCCCGGTAAGCGGACTTGGTGTTGCCCTTGGTGTCAATTACATGGATAAGCGCAACCTGATCTATGATGCTAAGTTTTCACCGGAAGACCAGATCACGATCCCATCATTCACATTGTTCAACGCTGCTCTGTTCTATAACATCGGCAAACTGCAACTGCAGTTGAACGCGAACAATATTGGAAATAAGAAACACTGGGTCGGCGGATATGATTACCTGCGCCTGTTCCCGGGTCAGCCTGAAAACTATATGTTCACCATCGGCTATTCATTCTAATGGCGAAGCGCAGATTCAGGAAAGTCGCAGGCTGGCTGCATTTATGGATCGGGCTCTCCACGGGTCTCATCGTATTCATCGTGTCCATTACCGGGTGTATCTTTGTCTGGGATGAGGAAATTTATGATATGGTGCACAGTGATATCGTTTATGTACAGAAAACCGGCCCCGCAAGGCCGGTTTCTGAATTACTTTCCAATGCACAGAAAGCGGTAGGAACAGGGAAGGAGCTGAGCAATGTCAAGATCGCTGCGGACAATAGAACCTATGTGTTTTCAGGTTACAAGATCAATGACCGCAAAAAGATTAACTTGTCTTATTTTAGCCAGTTTGAGTACATGGATAAGGTATATATTAATCAATATACCGGGCAGGTACTGGGGGTTGTAGATGTCCGTTACGAGTTTTTTAACGTTGTGGAACAATTGCACAGACAATTACTTCTGGTAAAACCCGTAGGAAGCCCATTGGTTGGCACCTGCGTCCTGCTGTACCTGCTCATGCTGATTACCGGGTTTATCCTATGGTTGCCCAAAAAATATAACCAGCTTAAAAAGAGACTTTCCATCAAATGGACAGGCAAATGGAAACGAGTCAATTATGATCTGCATAATACCCTGGGTTTTTATATGCTGCCTGTAGCCATCATCATAGCGGTAACGGGACTGGTATGGTCATTTAAGTGGTGGGAAACCGGTATTTACCGGATATTGGGCGATAAAGGCAAGTCGGGTTTTTCGCGACCCCTGCCTCAGATTACTGCCAGTGATACGACCCTGAACAAAATTGACCTCATCCATTTTCGACTGCTTAAAAAGCTAGACGGTGACTGGCAGGAAATAGGGTTGGGCATACCAGGGGAGAAGGATAAGGTATCCATGTCATTCGTAAAGATCGCAAGCAACAGGGATGCCTGGCGCGGCATCAGTTATTATTTCTATGACGGAAGGACCGGAGATCTAATCGATGCCATGCCCCACGAAAAGAAGACGCTGGGAATGAAGTGGAGAAATTCGAACCTGGAACTCCATACAGGCAGGCTGTATGGCGGCACCACGCAGATCCTGGCTTTTCTGGGTTCACTGATCAGCGCATCACTTCCCCTTTCCGGATTTTTGATCTGGTGGGGCAAGCGGAATAAAAAGCGGAAGGTTTAGCAGATTGTATTTACTCCAAAATGGCGCGGATTCCTTTTCAGACTCCGCTCGCCTCCTTTTACATTCCAGCACGCCTTATCCTGAAGTTGCCCCTCGCTTTTTTCGCGGTGACCTCACATTTTTCGTAATGGTACAGGGTAGCGCTGAAGCCTCCTTCAATGAAACCTCCAACCTGGCCGATCGATTCTACATTCACGTAGCCATCGCTGAAGACGTCCTCTCCACTATCGCATTTTTCGTAACTGGAGCTATACCCTTTGTTGCCGTAAACAACAAGCAAACCGCCCTTGCCTTCTTCATCCTGGCCAAAACTGTAGGTGCCGGCTTCCATTGACTTAATGCCGATAGATACAGACCCGTTCTGGTGCATGCCCGTGATAAAGATCTGACCGTTACTTACCGAAGCGGCATAACCGGCGCCGGCAAATTTCTCGCCGGAAATTTCCCAGTTAAAGTATTCGCCAGGCATGATTTTGATAGGCGCCAGAAGGATGACGATCCCGTCTTCACCGGGTTCACGAGGGTCGTTCTTATTAATTACTCCCTTAAGTGTAACTTCCACGGTAACTTCATTTTCCTTATCTACAGTTTCCGGCGCGGTATAAATGGCTTCCAGGCTTTTTTTGTTGGAAATGTTGCCCACGCCATGCAGCTTCCAGTTTACGACATTGGCATCGAGTACCTCAGTCACCGGCAGAAGAAGGTCAAAAAGGTTGTCTTCATTGTCGACGTCAAGCCAGGTTACCTTTATATTGGCTTTTTCGCCTGCACTGACTAGGTCTTTATCTACCTCAAGCAAGAATTCGCGCAGCATTGCCCAATCGCTGAAATGTGTGGTCTTTACCTTGAGGGTATTGTTTTGCTTATTCAGTTCCGTTTTCTGGATTTTGTGCCAGTAGCCTTCGGCATCCTGATATCCCAGGTACAGAAAATCTTCAGCAGAGCCGGCAAAGTCTTCTTCGGTGTAGTTGAATGTCAGTTCGACCGGCTTCTGGAAGGTGATGTTTTCGGGGCTTAGTCTGAACACCGGGCCGGATGTTCCCGGAAGGGTACTGCTGACTACCGCTATTTTAAAGGTAGTCTGTCCGCTTAACGCACCTGCAGGTATGGTCATGCTCATCCGTCCATCAGGAAAGGCAATGGTACCACCCTCAGGACCGATCTGTTTTTCAGTTTGCGGCCCCGTAGCTGTACCGTGCGGAAACTTTGGCGCATGCTGAGCTGGTTTATCATTACCGGGCTTTGCAGAGGGATCTTCGACTTTATTGCCGCTCTTTTTGCAGGCGCTCATCACGAGTAAAAACATCCACATCAGGTACGATGCAGATCTAAGGAGATTGTTCTTCATTACAGTAGTTTTTACTGCAAATTTTTCTTAAACCTGCTGAATAAACTATCTCCGTCGACGGAATGCAGTTGTTTTAAGACGGAAACCAGGTAGGGGACGGTGGTTAGCCGTCTGCAGGTTGCCGGAAAATGCGGGTAACTAACGACGGCCAACAGCCAGTAACGGACGCTTAACATTCGTAACCGCGATGCCACCATACCCTTCATCTGCGGAATACCGTTCTACGAAGTCGACATATTTGCCAATCTCTAATTTAAACTGCGCATAGTGGTCGTCAAAACTTCCGGCAAAACCGGATATCACGGAAAGACCTGCTTCAAATCGTGATTTGCTGTACAAGATTACATCTCCGATGCTTACCTCTTCATAATAACTGGGGCTGGGGGATGCAAAAACCAGGTCTTCAGATCGTATCTTACTCATAACTATTTAGTTTTTATGGTTTTATGTTGATTTTGAATTAGTAAATACCAATACTTAGTGTACAAAGTACACATTTAATTTAATAGTCATAGCATTTAAGCTATTTTTTTAAAAAAAATGTGTTGTTTGTGCTAACTATTGGGATTTTTTCTTGCTATCCTCATAGGTTGGGCCATACATACTGGGCACTTTGTTCCCGGTTGCCCGCAGGTAAACGATCAGTTCGCCGCGATGGTGATAAATATGGTTGAACAAAAAGCCACGTGCCACAATACCTCTCGGCATAGGTCCCAGAATGGTATGTTCACCTGCTTTCATGGTCCAGTTATCCTGCAGCTGCTGTTCCGTAAGGGATTGTATTGCATTCCTTGCTTTTTGTACATTGCTTTCGAAGAGTGCGAGCGTGGCCGTGATGTCCCCTGGCGCTCCACGTTCCAGGTGATCGGCAGCGATATCATAGACGTCTTGGGTCAGGGTACCGGCATACCAGTAATAGATAGTAGCAATATGCTGGGCCAGTTCACCCATGGTCCAGGAAATTTCAGAGGGTCTGTAGCCGAGATCTTTTTCAGGAACGGCCTGCAGTAGTTTTCGGGTACTTTCTACTTCATGTTCGAATTCCCCTGTAAGGTATTGCAGTATCATATGTTTTTTTGATTTTCAATAAATATTAGGATTATTTATTCAGGCATCTGGCGCCCTCAGCTGATCGTCTGCAAGAGAGTTTTGCCAGGGATCGGTTTCGGACGCATGTTGTAAACCAGAAAGAGTAGCCTCCGGATCAGCACCTGGTTCCGTTACGAAGCTGCGGGGCAACTCATCAGCGTGATAAACAGTAAATGCGCGTCTGGTGATCAACCGGACGGCCTCGTAAATGGCGATGCCTATCAGGGCTTGTTTGATAAAATTCATAATTGCAATTCTTTAGACCTGATAACAAGCTTCCGCACAAATGGTTTGTATGCATTAGCGGTTGTAGGGATATTCATTGATCCAGCGGAAAGGTATTTCTGTCAACTGATACTTCTTCAACAGGAGGCGTATGGTTACCTTTCTCCCAAAGAGTTTCCCATCCAAGACCAGGTGTTCATGATCCGGCCGGTGATAAGTGAAGATGTAGTTGGTCTCCGGATCTACGGAGGGCTGTATCTTGAGCGTCTTTTTTACCGTATCTACCTGGTGGGTAAGCCATACCTTTTCTCCGTTCTGTTCTTTAACGACTGCATAGTCATTAACATCAAAGGCAAGCATTTCCCAGGATCTTGCTTCTGCCTCGTCATCAGGATCGGGCCGCTCTTTCCAGTCTATCCCTTCAATTTCATAAGCGCCATAGAGGGCGGACCGGTTTACCTGCGCTTCTCCGCTGACCATTACTTTTATGCTCATTAAAAAAGGTAATGCAATATATACGGCGATATAGACATACTTAAGTACCAGTTTAGTGATCTTCATCCATCTCTTCCGGAATTCAGGCGCTTTTGGGTTATTCAGCGCTATGGTCTGACCAAGGAAGAATAGGCGGAAAAGACGCACGATATCTGGAGAAAGCAGTATAAGGCACATAGAGACCAATGCGGTGGTGAGCAACTTTACCGGAACATCAAAACAATAATTAATCATCATGATATTCAGGCTGGTCATCAGGCACAGCAGCGCACCGAGTGTTGCTGTTCTTCTGAAAAACAGTAGGATGCCCATCATTTCTGCGATGAACATAAAGGTTTTATAACCTTCCGAAAACCCAAGGAAGCGCCAGGCCAGGCCCATAGGGGAGGATTCACCGTAGCTGGACATCAGTGTTCTGGGCGAAAGTCCGGGAAACTGCCCGTTATTTAGTTTTGCTAGACCGTAATGTACAAGCATTGAACCGACATAAAACCTGAGAATGACCGTTGTCCAGTAAAAGAGCTGATCATGGGATTTCCTTTTACGGTCAAGGACAGACCAGACCACCGTGCCCGCAATAGCGGTAAGCATTACGACAAACAGCAGGACATAGTCATAGGTCGTATCACCGCTGCCGTTAGTGAATACCGTTATCGGGTAACCAAGTTGGAGAAACTTCCAGGCAAACCATGGAATAAACTGATGCAGCAATGGAATGAGGACACGTTGCAGGTATTCCAGGAAGGGATAAGCACCATTGTTAAATCCTAATACGAAACAAAAAGTAAGCAGGAAGACAAACCTGTGCAGGATAAGGGCGGTAATTTTTTTCACGGTGTTTTTGGTTAAGTAAGCCTAAAATAGTGGAAATATGCCCGCTTCCGGTAACCTGAAGTATAAATTAACATTTTTTAACCTGGTCAGTTAAAGTATATAACCAATTGCGAAACAAGTCCCGGAAAACTTTTAGCGAGCTTTTTGGTTATGAAAAAATCAAAATGACATTTATGGAACCGTTCAATATCAGGATCAATGAGCAAGGAGAGGAAGTAACGCTTACAATTTTGCCTTATGGGAGTAACGCTTTTAAAGTGATCTATTACGGCGGTATTTTAGGTGCAGTAAAAAAAAACAGGGGCCACTGGGGAACTGTTGCGCCTGATGAAGTCCCTGCGGGTGAGCTGCCACTGTTTGAACCCCACCGGCAACACGAGGAGATTGAGCTGGAATTGAGCGAGGCACTGGCAATAAGCGTAGGCAAAGCAATTGATAGCCACTTGGCTGATGGATAGCTATTGGGGATTAGACCGTGCTATACGTGCTAAATCGCCATACTTGTTGAGCGATAAACGTACAATACTGTCCCTTTTCGCAACAAGATCATGAGAGACATTTGCATCCAGCGCAACCAGCATGCCCTTCTCCAGCAGGTGCCTTTGTTCTCCGACACCAAAGTCGATACATCCTTCAACAACAGAGACGACAATCGGGTAAGTTGCTTTATGCGCTTTCATTTCCTGGTCTTTTTTTAAGGCAATCCTGATTTCCTTTACAGCGGGGGTGTTTAAAAGAACCCTGACAGCAGGTTTATCCTGCAGGTATTCGATATCTTCTAAAAGTGACGCGATATTCATCATGTTGATTTTAAAGGTATTTAGCAGTTTAATCGTGGGCATTTTTAAATAACGCCGTACCTAACGAAAGCAGAGCGATCATTTTAACGATCTCTCCGATCACATAATATAAGTGAACATGGCTGGGCCGCACGGAGGCACCAGTGATGTATAACTGTGCACGTTCATCGAGTATTGGAAGTAGCCATATGGTTTGTACAATTACAACCAATACAGCGATTAAAAATAAGCTATTAATGCGTTTTGAAGTTTGGTATGGAAACAACGAGGCTCCAATGCCCAAGAGCAACACCCATTCTACTTTGTTAAGCGCAGCAAAAACAAGCCTGCCTATGCTCAGGCCGATGGGCAGGGTAACGCCCGGAGCCCTGAACTTTAACCAGGCCTCCATAAAACTGATGGCCCCGATAAATCCTATCCAGATAAACACGGTTGCTGTTGCTGCTTTTCTGCTCATATCAGTGGATGCTTATCTGTGCCTTTATAGTATTCGATCTTTGAAAGGAACATAGTAGCCATAGCCTGTCCCCGCCATTTTGCCTCTTCCGCCTTTTCTCCTTTAAAAAGGGTATCTATGGTGTCACGCCATATATCAAGCCAGCGATCGAAGTGCGCAGGGTTAAGGTCCATTTTCATATGCGGAGGGAAAGGTCTGCCCTGGTAAGTGTGTTCCTGCAAGAGGGCCGTCTGCCAGAACGTGTACATCTTAGCCAAGTGGGTTGGCCAGTCTTGAATGATGCGCATGAAAATTACTCCGATGAACGGATCTTGCTGCACCCGTCCGTAAAAAGTATCGACGAGCTGCTGGATGTCTTCTAATTGGACGATGTCATTTTTCATACACAAAGGTTAAAATATTCTATAGAGGACAAAAATATCTTTTATTATTTTATTTTCATCTGACAGTAGGATAGGGGTACGGCAGCACTCATGAGACAGCACCCTGAGCGCATAATTGGATTTGTCTGGAAATTTGATAAATTAGGAGAGCTTATTGTTAACAGATTTAAAAAAGATGAAGACCTACTTAACGCTCTTAACTGCAGTACTGATTGCAGGAAAATGCTTTGCTCAGCAACTAAACATTGTTAAAAACAAATCCTTTGAAATAACAAGCCGGAAGATTGATACATTGATCGGCTCGTCTGATGAGTCGACAACTTATGTGTTTAAATCATTAGGCAGGGACGAGCAGGGTAATACTGTATTGGAATGCAGGATTGTGAGGGCGCTGATCGAGTATGATAAAAAAACACTGCTCAATACAGACTCAATCAGGAAAACAGACTTCATGTCGAGTGGTGTGTTGTTCCCGCTTGCAATGTTTAACAGGCCGTTTACACTGACGCTGGACAAAAAGGGTAAGGTGGTGGGGGTCGCCAGGGTGAAGGAGCAACTGAACCCGATCCTTGCCAAATGGGATATACAGCCAGAGATCAGGGAGCAAATTAATCAGAACTATGATAAGGGTTTTATAGCCGATATGCAGGGTTTGTTTTATCAGTTTCCTGAAAGGAAACTTAATAATAACCAGGCAACCTGGACTGATAAAGACTCTGGTGTTAAATTTAATCTGACAAAGGGCAGGGACCATACCCTGAAACTGGTCACCGAAGAAAAAGAAAATGATCGCAGGAAAAAGACAACCCGGTCATTTGATCCGGCCACAGGATTGATGCTCAGTGAACTTGACATCACAGAAGTTGTTGCGAAGCAGACAGATGAAAATGGTATTGAGCGATCGAAAAAAGGCGAGCTCGTCCAGATGAAGAAACTGACTGGCGCAAAGACGCAGACCCGGTCGGATACAGCCTGGTCCAATATGGCAGCGCAACTGAGTTACTGGAGCAACAGCATGAAGACAGGCGGCGAATATGATACGGTAAAGATATTCAGGATGTTTAGTGTCTATGATGCTGAATTTAAAAATGATGCTACTTATAATGTAGCCAAATTAAGCCTGATTCAGCAAACCAGAAGCAGAGATAATTACCAGGTGTACGATGATGCGCTCATGCAGGTGCCCAATGCATATCTAAAGGGGCATTACAGTCATTTGCATAATAAACTTGGAGAAGCCTTGCGTAAAGGCACTGCTGCAGACGCATATGCGGTAAGCCGCTACCTTTACGACAAACCGACGTTTTCGCAGTGGTTGCAGCAATCATTTGCACAAAATTTTATTGTGGAGCACGATTTTGAGGGACGTAAGGAACAGGATAGGAAAAGTGCTGAACTGCTCAATATGTTCGTTACGGACAAAGATCCGATATACCGCCAGAAGTCCGGACCATTGAGCCTGTGGGTTAAGGCCAAGGCTGACCCGGGTAATGAAGCCTTGCAACTGCAAACTGCTGCTGTCTTCAATAAAATGAGTGACAGGGAAATGAGAGAAGGGAATGGCGGAAGGTATGCTTTATTGGTATACAATCTGTTGAAGAATGTAAACCGAATAGGGGCAGCCGATACTTTGCTCGACAATACCATTACCAGACTTTCCCGGTATTCGTCAGATTCAGTGGTAAATGAAGATAAATATGAAGCCCATAACCTGCTGGCACATGCATATTATCTGAAGTTCCTTTCATTGATTCAAAAGGATTCTGTAAACGCAATGAAATATCTTGCCCAGGCAGCTGACTATTCACCAAAAAATAACTGGGAGAAGGCATATGGTAGCTTTTACGACAGGGTTTTTCTGAAGTCCAAGGAGAGCTACAGAGATGATTATATTGAAAAATTACTGAACGGTGGCCATGAGACTGAAGCAATGAAGCTATTTGCCTTACAGATTAATTCAAGTCCTGAAACCCTGGAGGAAATGCAGAAAAGATTTCAAACCAAATTTCCAGAAAGAAGTTTCAGAGACTTTTTAATAAACCATGTGATAGATACCTGGGTACAGGCGCCGGATTTCAAGCTCAAGAATATCTCTGGTAAGGAAAATACACTTGCTCAGTACAAAAATAAATGGCTGATACTGGATTTCTGGGGTACTTGGTGCGGACCGTGCAGAGAAGAGTTACCAGATGTGAACAAGTTTTATACTGAACTCGCAGCAGGTAAACATGGTGAGCTTAATTTCCTGAGTGTAGCCTGCTATGATACTGAAGACAAGGTCAATGGTTTCCTGGCGGCAAATAAATATGAGATCCCGGTCGCATTATCAGATAATAAGATTCAGCGGGACTATAAGATTACCGGTTACCCATCTAAAATTCTCATTGCTCCAAATGGCCGAATGCTGAACGTCCAGTTTGGTAAGGACTGGAAAGGGATATTGAAACGTTTCAGCCAGATCTATGCGGGGAACTGATAAGTTGATGAGTAACACCGCTATTACCGGAATAAAAAAGGGCGCCCGCTTGGGCGCCCTTTTTTAATTTATTTTTTATTCAGTTTGTCGTTAAACAGCTTCATATAGAAACCGCCGACTACACTTCTTCCTTTGAAGTTTTCCCGGATACCGGTTTTGGAATCGTAAAAGTCGTTCAGCGGAACACGGGATTCAGTTTCTATAGCATGGATATAAACCGGATGTACCAGTGCCTTAAACTCTTCTTCAGTAGGGGCAAAGGTAGCTGTCCACAAGATCCAGTCATTCTTGGTATAAGCTTTCCTGCTGTCCAGGGGTATCCCGAATTTGTTCTGTTTGGTCAGATAGTATTTGGTCTCGGTGTCATAGATCTTTTGTGGGAACAGGTTGAGAACAAGTACTTTGTCCCAAACCAGATTGTACTTCTGGCTCCAGGTATTCTTATTGTCGAAGGTGAGTGCATAGTGATCCCCCGCGTCTGCCATTTCTATCCATTTAGGGACCATGCTCTCAGCTATAGACCTGTATTTTTTCGCAGTCTCGGTATAACCCAGTGTTTCTGCCATCTGTGCATAACAAGCAATACCAACAATCGCCTTTACGGATAAGTTTGCATTCCTTGCAAGGTGACCGGCGAAGTCGTCTGTACACAACTGGGTCTTAGGGTCCAGTCCTTCCTTGACGAGGTAATCGGTCCATGTCGTGAGGGTTTTCCAGTGTTTTTTGGCATAGCTGGTATTACCTTGCGCCTTGGTGATCGCTGCTGTAAGTATAACCATGTTACCTGATTCTTCAACCGGCATGGGTTCGCCATAAGTCTGGCCATTGGCAATTGGATAGGTACCCAGGTCATGCGCCGCCCATGGGTGTGGATATTTACCGCTTTCGCTGAAGTAGAAAATGCCATTGAGCATACCTTGCAGCAGACTTGGGTTATAAATCAGGTAAAGTGGAGCAGATGGATAAGTTACATCGACTGTGTTGATGAAACCACCGCTGTTGTTTTCTTTAGACAGCCACAGTATTTCACCTTCAGGGCTTTTTACCAGAGTATGTGCTGCGATACTCTGGCGGTAAGCGAGTGCGCAAAGGTGCGCGTATTCTTCCCCACCTGATCTCAGGGCATCGGCATATACTGATTTATTGAAGGTATCGCATTTCTGCATGATCTCCTTATACTGGTCTGCAGCAGCTGTAAGCTGACCTTCAATTGTTTCTTTACCAGAAGTATTCCACCACGGCCTTAAGTTTCTCTTGAAATACTGGATAGAAAGCACCTCGTCATAACCCAGCGCTATAAAGCGCTCTACCGGTGTTTTACCTACAGTGCCAAAAGGGATCACTGTATTTAAAGCCAGTGATCTACCTTTAGAAACGGTAGAAGCAGAAGTACCGTTCCTGAAAGCGTCAGCAGCTGCGTTGCCATGGGTAATGAACTGCACGGCATTGCTGGACTTAGGGGCGGCTACATAAAAATATCCCCAGTCAATACGCATGTCGTCCGCACCTTTTTGCAGTACAGGCTGTTCTGTGGTACCTGTCTTCAGTACCGCCAATTTAGCGGTCGCATATTTTTGTGCACTGACCTCCTGCGACGGCCTGTATACGGCGATGTTTGAAGATGCGCTGAGGAATACTTTTACTGCATGGCTCTTAGCATCGTTAGACTGCACCTGGTAGCTTATATAAGAAACAGGACGTGACAATATGCCCAGATCGCTCATAATTAAAGGAGACGTGAATGTCAGTTTGAGGTCAGCCTTACCGCAGGTAAAGTTGTAAACGGTCTGAGTAGCGGTAACTTCTACATTTTTTTGTTCTGCAAGCTGGATCCTGGCTGCGTTGTCTTTCTGCTTGTCCACCAGGCCGAAATCCAGGTATCTGCCTCCCGCTGTATTGGCCAGGTGAATGGCTATGGTATTTTTCCCGGTCTTCAGATCGCCCTTGCTGATCGGAAAATATTGAAATGTGCTGGTCCAGCCCTCTTTTTCATATACCTTCTTGCCATTCAGGTATACTTCTACATTGTCGTCGTGGTTCATTTTTAGCAGCAATTCGTTAATGCTGGCCGGGTTGGTAATATTGAAATTACGTCTTACCCAGATATGGTCAGACTTCCATAGTGTTTTTACCTGTTTTGCATCGTCGCCAATGGGAGCCGAACCGGTTTTCCATCCGATATTGGTATAACCTACTGATTTCCAGTCGCCCTGAGGGGCTGTTTCGATATACGCTACTGTATAGGGTTTCTCATCGGAAGTCTCCAGGATGGTCTTATAGCTGGCCTCCTCTTTTCCCAGGAAACGGTAGATATTTCCGTCGACGCTGATGAGGCCGAGCAGCGAATGGTCTGCACCCGTCCAGTGGGTGGTGGTAGAAGCATTTAGCTTGTCGGTATTAGACCAGATGCTGAAATTCGGGTTGTGGGTGATCAGGGGATAGGATGGTGCCTTACGTTCCTGCGCATTGGTCTGGCCGGCTGTGAAAATACAGGCGAACAAGCTCAGAAACATTAGTTTACTGTTTTTTTTCATCATGTGTGTAGGTTGGTTTACCGTATGATTTGATTTTTGGTTATAAGCTGTAAAAATACACGATTTGAAGATGCCCGGGCTGCGTTTTTGTATCAAGCTTTAGCGTATGCGTCTCAATTTTATCAGGGACCGGCAAAGAATGTCTGCTTATAATTCACCAGAATGCTAAATGAGACTATATTTGGTCAGCTTTTAAAATTTACATTATGAAGAAATGGTTCCTTGCCAATTATCTGCATTTCGTGATCTGCGGCCTTTTTGTAGCGCTGTCATTCGTCTATTTCAGTCCTGTGCTGGATGGAAAGGTGCTTTTCCAGGGCGACGTGATGGAAGCAAAGGCCATGGCCGGCGAGATCATGAATGTGAAGGCTAAGACGGGCAAGGCACCGCTCTGGACAAACGGCATGTTTGGTGGGATGCCCGCTTTTCAGATCTGGGCGAAGTATCCCGGGAACATGACCACTTATGTAATTGATTTACTAAAGACCGTGTTTCCGGAACCGGTCGATATCATTGTCTGTTTCTTTCTGGGCGCTTACTTTTTATTAAATGTACTCCGGCTGAAACCCTGGGTTGCTGCTGCCGGAGCGGTAGCATTTACCTTTAGTTCCTACAACTTCATTTACATACTGGCGGGGCATAGCAACCATGCGATGGCCATGGCGTTCTTTGCACCGATAGTCGGTGCTATATTGCTTACACTCAGGGGAGGACCGCATCTGCTGATAGGAAGTGTCCTTACCGCGTTCTTTCTGGCGCTGGAGATCCGGACAAACCATATCCAGATGACTTACTACCTGTTTATTGCAGTCCTGATACTCGTACTGATCGAATTATACCATGCGATAACTGCTAAGGAGATGACGGGTTTTCTGAAGTCACTGAGCTACCTGGTTGCATCTGCACTACTTGCCATAGCTATTAATGCAGGGACTTTATGGTCTACCTGGGAATATGCACAGGAATCCATCCGGGGAAAGGCAATACTCTCGGATAAAGGGGTTACGAATGATTCCGGACTTGACCGAAGTTATGCCTATCAGTACAGTCAGGGTGTTGGCGAGACGGGTACGTTTCTTATACCTGATCTTTACGGCAGGGCGTCGGGTAGTAAATTCCCCGATGGCCCGGTTGCCGTTAAAGCCGGCCTGATCAAAAACGGCCTTGATGAGGTGCAGGCTTCGAACCTGACCAGTCAGCTGGAACAAGCTGGAGTCCTGAGGCCCTATTGGGGCAACAAGCCAGGTACTGCGGGTTCCTGGTACTTCGGGGCCATAGTGATCTTCTTATTCATACTGGGGCTGTTTATTGTAAATAACCGCTTGAAATGGTGGATAGCGGTTACGGCCTTTCTGTTTATATTCCTGTCTTTCGGCAGGAATTTTCCATTGGTTTCTGATCTTTTCTTTGATTATGTGCCGATGTACAACAAATTCAGATCGGTAGATTTTGCACTGGCCATACCCGCCTTCCTTTTTCCAATGCTTGGGTTTATGGCGTTACAGGAACTGATCATACAACGAGAGAAACGCGGTGACCTGATAAAGAAGCTTTTATATTCGTTTTATATTACTGCAGGCCTGCTGGCAATTGTTTTAGTGCTTCCTACGCTGCTGTTTGATTTTCGTGCTGCTGATCACCACGAGCTTATCACGCACCTGACCCAGGCACTCGGAGGTAATTCCGCAATGGCTAACGTGATCGGCAATGGCCTGGTGGAAGACCGTATTTCTATGGCAAGGGCGGATGCACTCAGATCACTGATCTTTGCAGGTCTTGGCTTCGCAGTGATTTATTTTATGCTGAAAGCAAAGCTGAACAGCCAGAATACAGGCATTATACTGGGGTTACTGATCCTGGCAGATATGTGGATGGTAGACCGCAGGTATCTCAATGACAAGAATTTCTTTAATAAAGAGGAGCTGGAACAGGGTTTTCAGCCTACTGCTGCCGATAAGGCGATACTGGCAGATAAGGCGCTTGATTTTCGGGTATTGGACCTGACCCGGGGAAACCCATTTTTTGACGCTTCTGCTTCTTATCTGCATAAATCGGTAGGGGGAAGGCATTCTGCCAGGTTAAGACGTTACGATGATTTGGTTCGTATACAATTCGACGGGAAGATGAACGAACCTGTGCTGGACATGCTGAATACGAAATATGTGATAGTCTCAGACTCAGTATCACCGGCTCCCAGGGCAATTCGGAGGCCAGGCGTACTTGGAAATGCCTGGTTTGTCGACAGCATCAGGTACGTACGAAACGCAGACGAAGAAATGCAGGCGATTTCTGCATTTGACCCGGCCACTGTTGCTATAGTAGATCAGGAATTCAGACAACAAATCAGTGCGATTTCTCCTCAAAAGGACAGTGGGGCGGAAATTGTATTAAAAAGCTATCATCCTGATCATTTGGTTTATACCTACCATATCCGTAAGGATGCGCTCGCTGTATTTTCCGAGATCTGGTATGACAAAGGCTGGACTGCATATCTGGACGGAAAGCAAATACCTTATATCCGGGCAAATTATGTGTTAAGGTCTGCTAAGCTGCCGTCTGGTTCACACCAGCTGGAATTTAAATTTGAACCTGCTTCTTATCTGATCGGGGACCAGATTTCCATGGTCGCATCGTGCATTCTATTGTTAACCGCAGGCCTTACATTATTTTATCGTTACAGGAGGACCTGAGTACAGAAATTCGTCACATCCGGTAATTTCCTGTTTGGCTGAATTTTTGCCTAAAGTTCCCGAATTCTTAATCTAAGCATTAACAGGATTCATTAAGGGAGTCAAATAGATATTGTAAACGAAAGGATGAAGAGGGCCAACAGACCAACAGACTTTGTCATGCTGAAGGCAAGAACAAGAAGTGATGCCGACCGGTGTGAGTTTGCTTTATTGCACGTTACAGAAGCTTGGAAAGTGATTATGAGAAAGCGGCTCGAAGCATTGGAGCCGTTTAAGGAGAATACCTCAGTGTATTGTCACACTTACTGGGATTCGCCAATGGGATATTTCAGGAGCCGTGTGGCCCTGAACAGCGATACAGATGCTGACCACATGTCGGATCAGGATTGTATAAGTCTGGTTGACAGTGTAGTATTGGATGGTAAGACCTGGGCATATATTGACCTGTTGTCAACAGATTTCGCCTTGTTTGAAATGACGGAAAGCCGCCTGGATACCCATCTGATGATGATCAGCCCTGACGGAATCGCCTCCTATATGTGTTTTGGTACAGGCTCAGATGAACAATACGTTACTGAAGGTTTTGATCTGAAGGCCATAGTCCACATGAAAAGTATTTGATACTACGGCTTTTTATCTCGTGTTTTGCGTTTTAAAATGAAAACGCACCTGAACCTATTTGATTTCACTCAAAAGATCAATTATAAAAATGAGATCCTGGCCGGACTTACCGTAGCGATGACGATGATGCCAGAATCATTGTCCTTTGCAATACTGGCGGGTTTTCCACCGCTTGCAGGCCTTTATGCAGCATTTATAATGGGATTGGTTACTTCTGTACTCGGTGGCAGGCCAGGACTGGTTTCCGGCGGGGCGGGCGCAACTGCGATTGTACTGATTGCCCTGATGAAAAGCCACGGAATTGAATATGTCTTTGCTGCGATCGTATTTGCGGGGATTTTCCAGATTTTAGCAGGCCTCTTTAAACTTGGTAAGTTCATCCGCTTAGTGCCTCAGCCCGTAATGTACGGCTTTGTTAACGGCCTGGCAGTAGTTATCTTCACTGCCCAACTGGAGCAGTTTAAAATTTCGGAGGCAGGTACATTACACTGGATGACGGGTATGCCGTTGTTTGTTATGGCAGGTCTTGTATTACTGACCATTGCTGTAGTGCTGGTCTTTCCCAGGATCACAAAAGCAATTCCGCCGTCGCTTGCAGCCATCCTGGTCGTTTTCCTGCTGGTGCTGATCTTTAATATAGACACCCGGACCGTGAAGGATATTGCCGATGTCAATGGCGGCTTTCCGCCTTTCCATATCCCTCAGGTACCTTTTACACTGCAAACGCTGCAGACGGTATTTCCTTATGCGCTGATCATGGCAGGAGTGGGGCTTACAGAGGGTTTGCTTACACTTAATCTAGTAGATGAGATCACCGCATCCAGGGGAAACGGCAACAGGGAATGCCTGGCCCAGGGCACTGCGAATATTGCAAATGGCTTATTATCTGGTATGGGAGGCTGTCCAATGATTGCACAGACGCTGGTCAATTTGTCTGCCGGAGCCAGGGCGAGGTTATCCGGCATTATCGCAGCTTTTACTATCCTGCTCATTATTCTTTTTGGTTCGCCTGTAATAGAACGCCTGCCTATGGCCGCGCTGACAGGTGTAATGATCATGGTTGCTATAGGAACATTCGAATGGGCCAGTTTCAGGATTATCAATAAAATGCCTAAGCAGGATATCATCATAGGTATTCTGGTTGCTGCAATAACCATTTATCTTCACAACCTGGCGCTCGCAGTATTAATCGGCGTGATCATTTCTGCATTGGTATTTGCCTGGGAAAGCGCAAAACGTATAAGGGCAAAAAAATATACTGATGACAATGGAGTTAAGCATTATGAACTGTTCGGTCCGCTGTTTTTTGGATCGGTCGCTGCCTTTAACGAAAAGTTCGATGTAGCAGGTGATCCTGAGACCGTCATCATCGATTTCAGGCAAAGCCGGATTTTCGATATGAGTGGCATCGATGCGATCCATAAGCTGACGGAGCGGTATGCTGCTATCGGAAAGACACTTCATCTCAGGCATCTCAGTGACGATTGTCGCCTGCTGCTAAGAAATGCAGCCCCGGTGATTGAGGTGAATGTAATCGACGATCCCGGGTATAGGGTCTTATAGGCCCGGGGAAGGCTATGTTATTTGGAAGCAGGTTTTGATTTCTTACCAAACTGGCGGGGATAGTATGAAATAGTTGTCATAAAATATTGTTTGAGCACATTCTGAGTACCTATGGTAAAGCTGTTTGAGTTTCCGTAGTTGATTACACTGCTGTTCTGTCTCAGGAGGTCCAGTGCGGAAAACTTGATTTCCGCATTATTGCCTTTAAGGAACCGGTAGATGGCACTTGCATTCCAGATGGTAAAATTGATGTTATCTGCACTGGAGGAGGAACTCTGGTTAAAGCTGACATTGCTGTATAAGGTTAACTTTTTGGTCACATTATAGGTGGTACTGAAGTTGGTGCCAAGATTTTTTCCGCTGTACCCGGTATTGAACTCCTGCTGCTTTGATGAATAGGTATTGAATGATTCGTCCAGGACAAATGCAAAGATACTTTTGTATGTGTAGTTGACACTTGCATTGTTATAGGTATTCAGGTTGCTTGAAAAGGTAAACTGGTTATTGGTATAGCCTGGATTCCGGTTTGCGTTCATGCTGCTGTTCAGGCTAAACTGGAGTTCAGATGTCTTTAGTTTAAACGCCTTTCTTACCTCTCCGTAGAAATTGATATACCTGTGTCCGTCTGCATTGATCTGGTATACAGTACGTCGGTTTTGCGCGTCGATAAAAATACTGTCGACAATGTTGTCTTTGACAAGACCAGCCCTGACGTTAAAATAAAAGTTCAGGCTGTTCTTATTGCTCTGGTCATAATGATTAAGGTTGAGGGAGAGCTCCTGTTGTACACCGGCGCGCAGGTTAAGGTTGCCTCTTTGAAGGTAATACAGGTTTGTACTGTCTGTAAGCGGAGCCAGCTGCTGGATATTTGGAATGCGCAGCGTAGTAAAATAATTCAGACTTACAGATCTGTAATATTCTCCATACTGGTTGTCGCTGTAATCGATTCCGGCATCGGGCACGAACTTATGGTAGTTCCTTCTGATATTCTGAAATGCGCGGTCTGACTTATTATCCTGGTCCATCATAATTATTTTGGGATGGAACCTGAAGGTGAGGTTGGTATAGAAGCGATTGGAAAGGCTTTTACGGAACGACCTCTGTATCCTAAGCCCGGGTGTTTCTTCAATCTCATTGGTCTGAATACGGTTGCTCAGGTAGGAATTTTCCTGATAGATATTCGTCAATGTATCCAGGTCCTGTACCCTGTTGTTATTTTTATCTGTCTTCAGTACCAGTTTATTGGTAACATCAAAACTGATACCCGCCATTTGTTTATTGCCCAGGAGAATTGTTTTAAGGTCGGGAACGGTGATGTTGATCTCCTGTCTGCTGCCATCGCTGTTGGTGTCGTATTTCCTGTTGAAGACCCGGTTTGCGGTTGCATCGGTAAGAGACCTGAATTCAGTCCGGTTGATGCGCTGTCCTTCGTTTTCATATAATGAGAAGTCATAGATTGCTGATAATCCCCTGAAACGGGTTTTTGATGTGATGATATAAGGCGAATACCTGTAATCTCCCTTCAGGTTGAAGTTTCGGTTATTGTATTTATTGTAGTTTGAGGAATTATTAGTACTGGTGAGTTCTCCCTGGAGATTTTCTGCGGAGCGCAGGTTCTGTTCCGTATTTTCCTCACGGTCCAGATTGACTGACTGTGTAAAATTAAGGTCATGCCCACGACTCCCATATTCATAGCTGTTATCAAAACGATGGCGTGTATTTGAAGACGAATTACTACTGTTGCTGTTTTCGATGATCTTGTCACTGCTGCTGACAGAGGTAGTTGTTTTGGTCTCTGACAGGAAATCACTGCTTCTGTCCTGCAGGAAATAATTAGACTTTAAGGTACTCTTTCTCTGATAGGTAGGGTTTTCTATAAAATTATAGGTCAGACTGGCTCCAGCCGCGCCAGGCCTGTTGAGTCCCGTTGCCCTGAAATCCGGCTGATACTCCACATTAGTACCAACGCCCTTAAAAGTACTGTTAGCCATAAGAGAATTGATACTATTCGGCGTCTTATTAATGTTATTGAGCGCTCCTATTACTGCCAGCTGCATTTTAGGGGTATACATGTTAATACTGGCATCCATTTCATACCGGTTATCTGTTCCATAGCCTGCGCTGATCTTGCCAAAAAAGCCGATATCCTTGCCCTTTTTAAGTTTGAGGTTCATTTCAAGAGTCGAGTCGAGCGGATTGCTCTGATCTTTCACGGTATTGTATACCTGTACCTTTTGAAGCGCATTTTTTGAAATGTTCTGAATGGCGACTTTGGCATCGCCTCCGAAAAAGGTCTTCCCGTTTACTTTCAGACTTTTCACTTCTGCACCATTGACAGTAATAAGTCCGTCCCCCCATAGCGTAATATTTGGTATCTTCCGGAGCATATCCTCCACTGTAGCGTTGGTGTCCAGTTTAAAGGCTGCAGCGTTAAACTCCAGTGTATCTCCGTTAATACTTACCGGAGGGACTGAGATTACCACATCTTTCAGGGTAATGTCCTGTCTGTTGACGATAATGGTTTCCAGGTCAATGAAATTCTTGCTGGCGGGTATGGTAAAGTTTTTTCGGCCAGTCATATAGCCGACGTGACTGATCTCCAGTCTCAAAGGCAGGCTGACCGGAAGATTCCTGAAGCTGAACTCTCCGTAATTATTGGTGACCTGGTAGCTGAGCAGTGTGCTGTCAGCAGCTTTGTAGATGGATACAGTAGCCGATTTGAGTACGTAATTCTGAGCAGTATCCCTTACAATGCCCTTTGCACTTCCCGGATTTGCCGGTGTGTTGGCTTGCTGAGCGTAACAAATGGAAGCTGATGCGCTCAACAGGCACAGTAGCGTCAGGAAAATGGATTTGAACATGGAGCAGTTAATTTTTCTTGGGTTTTAGCTGGATGATAACGGGATTGCTTTTTTTGTTTTGGGTTTTAAAATAGTTGCTGAGTACAGGATCATATACTCTGTTTTTACCTTCATTCTGCTCCTTAAACGAAAACAACGCGAGTGATGAATAACTCGTATAAAAATAGGTTTTATCAAAAAGGAGAAATCCTTTGTTGGCGAAATCATAGTGCATTCCTGCATCAGTAACCGGCAGGAATTGTGAAAGCGTGTCGGGTTCTATGTCTGAAATTGAAGTGATCAAATTGCTTTTCAGATTATAGATAAACGCCTTTCTTGAATTGGCTCCCCAACTCCAGTTTGAGCCTTTGAGGTACAGGTTGTCGCCAATCAGATAAGGATTGCCTATGGCAAAAAACACCTTTGGATTCTTCTCAAAGTATTCAGCGCGTTTTCCCTTGTAGACAGGATTATCCTTAAAATCCGGAGGTAATGAATTGTTGACCGGAAAGATAAGTCTGTAGGAAAGAGATAGCTTGGCAGGGGTCAGCCTGTAAATGTTGTAATCATAATAATTGACAAAAAAGAGTTCATCTCTGACACCGTAGTCGGTGACAGATTCACCGCCACTGTAAAACTGGTCGTCTTTATATCTTTTTTGAGAATAGGGGAAATAGCCTGCGATCTTTTTTTTGTCTTTCACAAGGCTGACTTCATAATAAATGCTGTCTTTATCCTGCTTCTCCATATAACCCTGGTCAACGATAGTTCCGTCACTGAACTGACGCTGATAACCATAAACCTTCCCTTCCTCATATTTCTCCTTACGGATGAGATTTCCGTCAATATCAAAGTAATGGATGTTTTTACCCGTTGAAACTTGGATAACCGGATTGTTGTTTTCGTTTCTAAGCGTAAATCCCCAGAATTCCTGGCTTTGTTTGCTGGAAGGATCTTTTTCAATCTTACTGCCATTGATCTTTGCTTTGTATTTTCCATCCTTTGTAAAGATAAGGATGGACTTAGTATCATAATCCCAGATGATATACCTGTCGTCCGTAACACGAAGCTGACTAATGGAACCGAACATGCTTTCTTTGGTAGTTTCGAGCGGAATGAATTTTACCTCATCAAAGATTTGAGAAACTGAAGCGCCGCGGGCAGCATCAGGATCTATCCGAAGTGTCCTGTACCCTGTGCTGTCGATTTTGCCGGTCTGGGCCATCAGCTGGCTGCTTAAAAATGTACAGGTGATAATGCTGAAGAGCGCGTGTTTGGTCATACGGGTGGTTAATTGGTGGACTAAAGATATAGTTAATTCCGAAAACCAGTATACGATTAACAAATTTTAACAGACACAGGTGCCGTTATTTAAAGTTTCTTCCTGAATGAAAGACATTTATACTGTTTAAAAGTCCGTTATAATTGAAGCATCTCTGGACGATGATATGGACGACATGTCCTTCGCGCTGCATTCTGCCTTCGGCCATGAGCAAACGGGACTGAAGGATTTCTTTCCGGTATTTCTCGAATAGTTCCTGAAAGACAACGAGATTACAGGAACCGCTCTCGTCTTCCAGCGTAATGAAGCAGATGCCCGAAGCAGTGCCGGGCCGCTGCCTGACCAGTATAAGACCTGCAACTTTTACCAGGCCTCCATCAGCGATATCTTTCAGCTGTGATGCTTTTGTAATCTGCAGCAGGATCAACTTTTCCCGTATGAAGCTAAGCGGGTGTGCCTTCAGGGACAAGGTCGTCGATGCATAATCCTGTATGACATGTTCTGCCAGTGTCATGAGCGGAAGTTCAACCTGTGTTTCAAAACTGCTTGCAGAAGGTTGTTCGCTGAAAATAGCGACCGGACGGTCACCCAGTGCAGCTACTTCCCACAAAGCTTGTCTCCGGTCCATGCCCAATGAACGGAATGTATCTGCGTCTGCCAGTTTTTCCAGGGCTTCCATGCAGACACCCGCATCCAGCAACTGATACATCTGAGTATAACCTTTCTTACGGCCCATAACAAGCGCCTGCATTTCTGCTTCATTTAACCCTTTTATTTGTCTGAAACCCAGCCTTACAGCGTGCTTAGCTGGCTGTGTTTCCTCCAGCTTGTTGTCCCAGCAGGATAGGTTAATATCTGCCTCCCGGACTTCGACCCCGTGGGCCCTGGCATCAGCTACCAACTGAGCAGGCTGGTAGAAACCCATAGGCATACTGTTCAGTAGTGCTGCAAGAAAAATATCAGGGTAATAATGCTTTAACCAGCAGGATACATATACCAGCAGTGCAAAGCTGGCGGCATGGCTCTCCGGAAAACCATAACTGCCGAAGCCCTTCAGCTGATTGAAGACCCGTCGTGCAAAATCTTCCTCGTAGCCGTTTTTCAACATGCCCCCGATCAGCTTTCTCTCAAACTCTTCTACCTTACCTTTGGCTTTGAAAGTGGCCATACTTCGCCGCAGTTCATCGGCTTCAGCAGGTGCAAAACCTGCTGCATCAATGGCAATCTTCATGGCTTGTTCCTGGAACAAAGGCACACCTAAGGTTTTTTTAAGTATATCTTTGAGTTCCGGAGATGGATAATCAACGAGTTCCGGATTTTCACGACGCTTCAGATAGGGGTGCACCATATCTCCCTGTATCGGCCCTGGTCTGACAATGGCCACTTCAATGACGAGGTCGTAGAATTCTCTTGGCTTCAAACGGGGAAGCATAGACATCTGAGCCCTGCTTTCGATTTGAAAGGTACCCATGGTATCGGCACGGCAGATCATGTCGTATACAGGCTTACCTTCTTCCGTTTCTTCTTTTCCTAATATCCCGGCCATATTCAGGTCTAAGCCATAGTGGGCCCTGGCCAGGTCAAAGGCTTTCCGTACACAGGTAAGCATACCCAGTGCCAGCACATCGACCTTAAGAAAACCGAGTGCTTCGATATCGTCCTTATCCCATTCAATATTGGTTCGGTCTTCCATACGGGCATTCAGGATGGGGCAGAGATCGGTGATCCTACCCTGCGTGATGACAAAACCACCGGTATGCTGGCCGAGCTGTCTGGGAAAGCCAATCATCTGCGCAGTCAGTTCCAGTACTTTATGCAAATGCGGATCTTCAGGGTTTAGTCCCTGTTCTTTCAGCCTTTTCCCGTCAAAAATATTATCGGAAAAATGCCATACGGCAGCAGAAATCTTATTGATGGTATCTACGGAAAGACCCATAGCTTTACCCACATCACGTATGGCACCTTTTTGCCGTTGCTGCGTCACTGTAGCGACAATAGCAGTGCGGTCACGGCCATATTTATTGTAGATATACTGGATCACTTCCTCACGCCGTTCATGTTCAAAATCAACATCTATATCCGGAGGTTCATTGCGTGCCGAGGAAATGAAGCGTTCAAACAGCAGGTCGATTTTCTTTGGGTTTACGGAAGTGATTCCCAGGCAAAAACATACTACAGAATTTGCCGCTGAACCCCGGCCCTGACAAAGTATTTTTTGAGAACGGGCAAACCGGACGAGGTCATGAACGGTCAGAAAATAAGAGGCGTAGTTCTTTTCGCGGATAAATTTCAGTTCATGCGCTATGGTTTCTTTGATTTTCTCTGTGATTTCAGTACCAAATTTCTCACAGGCACCCAACCAGGTTAAATGGATCAGTTCTTCCATTGGACTGCGGCCCTCCGAAGTAAGCTCCTCAGGATAAATGTATTTAAGTGAATCTAGGCTGAACTGGCATCGGTCTGCGATCTTAATGGTATTTTCTATAGCATCCGGTAACAGGTAGAACAGCCGCTGCATTTCGGAAACAGACTTTAAATGGCGTTCTGCATTCTGATGCAACAGGTAACCTGCATCATAGATCGTACATTTTTCGCGTACGCAGGTAAGTATATCCTGAAGCTCACGACGTTTAGGTTCATGATAAACGACATCATTTACTGCTGCTATTGGAATGTCTAATTCTTCGGATAACCTCGAAATACGGAACATTCTCTTCTGGTCGTAACCCAGGTAATTGCGTGAACCGGCAAGATACAGGTTGTTTCCGAAGGCGCTTTTATAATCGGCAAGTGCTTCCCTGATGTCCGGATCGAAATCAAAACGGTTGTTCAATACGGCCGGAAGAAGTGCGATAAAGACTATGCCTTCTTTATGAAGAAAGACATCGTTCCTGTACAAAAGGCATTGTCCTTTCTCTGTACGCAGATTTCCTATGCTCAGGAGTTTTGACAGGCGCGAATATGCAGATTGATCGGTAGGATAAGCCAGTAGAGGAGGGGCATCCTGCAACTCCAGCCTGCAACCTGGAATAAATTTTATATGGTGTTTTTTAGCAGCTACATGGGCACGCACAATGCCCGCGAGCGTATTTACGTCTGTAATGGCGATACCCTTATAACCAAGCTTAGCAGCCTGTATAACCAATTCTTCAGGGCCTGAGGCTCCTCTGAGAAAGCTGAAATTGCTTGTAACCTGTAATTCGGCGTAACTCATATTGTTCAGGCAAACAGACCATGAATAAACCACTGAGAACCCTCTTCATCATAATGGCCCGACCGGAAAAGCCAGTAGCGGTGTCCCTGATGATCTTCAACAGTGTAATAATCTCGGTGTTCTCCGTCCTCGAGCCACCATTCTCTTTCTATACGTTCGGGTCCGTCTGCTTTAACAACAGGATGCAACTTATTCTTATACCTGAAATTCATAGGCGGATAGTCGGGGATGGGTGCACTTACCTCTATTGGTTCTGGTTTCGCAAATATCCTTACTGGTCTTGATTTATCTGTTCTCCAGGTAGTATTGCAGGATTCTTCCAGTTCTTCTGCAGTTCTGACAGAACGCTCCGGCCAGTAATGTTCCTGGGGAAGATAGCGCCTGATGCTGATGGTACTGGTCTTTCCTGTAAGTCTGTCCAGTAGTTCGGCGAGTCCCTCGTCCTGAAGCTCGGCTTTGAGGTTCCATAACTTTTCCTGGGCCAGCCGGACGGGTTCCGTCTTATTTGCTTCCATACTGAACAGTTCAATGCCCAGTCCGGGGTCAATGGTGGGGATCTTCAGCGAAAACAACCTGAACAGGTGTGCTTCACTGGAGGAACTACGACTGGTACCAATGGTAACTGATAGTTTTTTCCCATCTATCCGGTAACAGGTCAGCGTTGCAGACCTGACGCCAAGCCCTTCTGTTCTGAGCCTGCTGCAGATCATTTTCAATAATTGACTTATGGCAATTTCAATTGCTGTGCCGGTAATTAAGGGTTCTATGCAGGGCAATCGCTCCTCATAAGGAGGTACCGGGATTATTGAATGTAAAGGCTCGTCTTCTGTACCCAGGGCCTGCCTGATCCTTGTCAGCAGGTGAGGCCCGAACCTTCTTCTCAATACCCGGGGAGGAATCTGTATGAACTGGCCGATTTGCCGTAATCCAAGTTTATTTAAACGTTGTGCAGTGTCTGGTTCCAGCCTTAGGGCTTCAGGCGGCAGTGACAAAAGATGCTCCAGTTGGGTATGCGCTGTGAGTATTGCTGCGTTGTCTGTGTAATGTACTATTGCCCATGCTGCTCCGATTGTACCGGCAATTGCACCGCGGCAATGGTATCCCATACTGCGTATCTTTTCCAGAATGATGCGTAGATAGTTTTCTTCTCCACCCCACAAATGACTGCAACCGTCACTGTTCAGTATGAGGCCGTCCGTGCCGTCTGTCGCTACAACCGGGCTGAAACGGACAAACCATTCGGCAAGTTTTTCGAGCAGTTTTGAAAATCGTCCGGGATGATCGTCAAAAGAAAGTATGTCAGGTACTATCGTCCTGGCATCCGCAAGCACCATGCCTGTACGGATGGCCTGGGCCCTCGCAGCAGGACTGACTGCACTAATGACCATACGGCCATGCTGTTTTATGGTAAGCACAAAGCAGGCGTCTTTCAACTCTGGCCTTCTTCTGATCAGCCAGTCTGTTTTTAATTCAGGAAACCATATGTAAACAAATCTTGCCGGCATTTTACCCCACCTCCTGACGTTGAAATACAAAATTGTGATGCGGTTGTGGCAGGTCAAGGAAGTGACCTCCATTCCACACGATCCTGAAAATGCCCGGGCGGCCGTTGCGTACCTTTAATAACTTTACCTGCCAGCTGGGGAAACCTACGCCAGGCAGGCCATCTTCTGTATAACTAGGCAGATGACTGACCTGCCAGCGGGCAGCACAGGCAGTATTACCGGCATTTTTTGGTGTATTTCTCAGGATTATCCCTGTTACGTTGCTTTTCTCGGCTGCAAGCTGCAGTCTTCTTGACTGGTTGAAGCTGATCTCAGGTAATTCTGCAATCACTGCGGACAGCGCGCTGCACTTCAGTGCTTCCTCCATTGCCCATATAATTTCATTCTCATAGATGGAGTGAACGAAAATAATGCGTTCAGGATCAACATTAAAGCTGCCTATACCTAAAGGAAAAACAATCGCTGAACGGCTGATCCAAAGACAAGCATTTCCTTTCATTATCCTTGAAAGAAGCCCGGCAATGAAGCCGGCGGCGGCGGCTGTTTCTTCAACAGTACCACAAATGAATTCATGGAGGTGTCCACATGGGAAACAACCGCCTGGAAAGGCTGCTTCTATTGTTCCCAGCCCAAGACTGTCAGGTTCTGCCGACGAAGGTCGCCCCATTCCCTGCAAAACCAGGATTTGTTGTTGTAACTGCTGAATGATCGCTTTCCTGTTTACTTCCATAATCATAGACTGAACTGGAAATTATATTTATATCTAAAGTTATTAGCAAATATAATACTAATAATTTTAGTTTTTGCCTTCTGTTACAGAATATGATTTTATTGATGTCGCAGTATGTAGGACTGCATTAATTTAAATAAACGTATCTTAGATCCTGGTGTTTAACCTGATACCTATTTATGCAAAACTACAATAACCACAGGCGTTATTATATACCGCACCATTTTGTGTTTTATCCTGTTATTCTTGCAGGAACAATATATTCAGTCTTTCGGGCACTTCATCATGCTGAAAATTCACCGGTATGGTATTGCCTTGCTTTTATATTCCTCTTATTTGGCTGGTTGTCTTTTATGTTGCGTCAGCATTACGCACTTACATTGCAGAACCGGCTGGTAGTTACGGAAATGCGTTACCGCTATTACGTGCTTACCGGCCAAAGGCTGGAACTGCTTGAGGACCAGTTAACTTTCGGACAGATTGCAGCGCTCCGGTTTGCTCCTGATGACGAACTCCCCGTACTGGTACAACGGGTGTTGAAAGAAGACCTTTCTCCAGATCAGATTAAGAAGCATATTAAAAACTGGCTTCCTGATCATAAACGGGTATGATATTGCTGGTTAACGGGCAATAGGACCAATATATTTTCTGGATATAACCAGGTTAGAGAATTTGATGTGATGCGATTGCCCTGAAGGTGTCGTATCGTCATAAAATTCGATCCAGAGGTAGTTAAGGTTTAACTTATCGTCAGTTCTCCATCTGAAACCCTCAAATGGCTTTGCTGCAGCATCATTGATCCATGAGTCTGCATCCCAGTATCCATTCGGAAAGCCAGGCCCCCAATGTCCTATTTCTTTTCCATCATGCCATACTTTAAGTTCCCCGTTATACGCGTTTGCAGGTGTATTTAACCGGATCATCAATTCGACACAGATCCATTTGTCCCATTCTAATTTTTGGGCAGAGGGACTGTTATTGATCATATCATTTCCATAGCATCTTCCACGTGCGCCTGCCTTCATGTCTCCCCAATAGAGATAAGTATCCATATTTGGTGCATTGACAGGTTCGTAAGCAATGGAAATGCGCTGATCCCCAAGCCCACATATTCCTGCCCTTGGATTCGGATATCTTGTAGCGGGTGAATAGCCCCCGATCCATACCGATTCATGGTGTATATAACCCTTTGAATCTGAAGGATACTTGACGTAATAACGAATAAACACGGTCCCATCTATACCCGGTGAAAACTGCCTGAAAAGATGCCCGCCGTCATTCACTCCACCTTTGTTCGTCATCTTCAGTGAAAACGTATTTCCCGCCGGAACATCTATACTGTCAATACTCATCCCTTCAGGATTAAGTACATCTGAATAACGATTAAGTATATGCCGCATACCATCATTAAACTTTTCGGCATAGAGTACATCGGAATCATTTTCTATCCCCTGGTCTCCAGGATACTTTTGAGCGAGCGGGACTTCCTGGCCCGGTAAACCAGCAGGTCCGCTTCCCTGAGGCCGTAAGCTTAGTGACAGAAATAATGCAGAAAGAAAGAGGATTACAGGCTTCATTTTTTGCAAAAAAAAACAGTTAAATATAGCTCAATTAAAATATTTATAAAATATAATGCTGATTATCAGTTTGATAAAAAACTAATGTAACGGTTTTTTCATTAGCTGCGTCTATGTCTCTGATTGGAAGGAACAAACAGGCCTGTATTTGATGCGCAGGATTCAGGCCTTAAGGTAAATCTTCCGGAATTAATTTAAAGAAAACCATATAAAAATGACACCTAACAAAACCCTTAGAAAAACTTTTACCCTTTTAATGGCCATGGTAGTTTTACTGGCCGCTTCGTGTAAAAAAGACAAAAACAATCTGCCGGACAATGGCGGCGGCTCCGGTGCACAACTGATCAAAATTGAGACCGGTGCAAATGAATTTTCAACATTAGAATACGATGCAGCCGGAAAGCTGATCAAAATCGTTGAGAACGAAGATGGCGAATCAATTGTAAACACCATTACCTACAATGGGAGCAAGGTAACCGAAGTAAATACTCCGGAATCAAAAATGACCTATACCTACAATGGAAATAACGTATCCAAAATTGATATCCTGACTTCAACAGGAGGAGAAGAAGCTAGCGGTAAGGTTGAATATACTTATGAGAACAACAAGGTAAAGCAATCTGTAATGAGTTTTCTTGTGCCGTCTGAAGAAGAAGGTGAAGACCCAATCCTTACACCTTATATCCGGAGTTCATATGAGTATTATGCCAACGGAGATATCAAGAAGCTGACCGTGGAACTTTGGGCTGTGAATAAATGGCAGGTTTCCGAAAGTACGGTTTATGAATACGATACCAAAAATAACCCGCTTGCAGCCGCAGGCAGTGTATTTATGGCCATTGCTCCTTTGCAAAGCTTACACAATATTACCAAAGAAACCGTTTCAAAACCTGACGGCTCCCTGAAAGAAACTGTTAACTATGAATATACCTACAATAATGATGGGTATCCAAAAGAGTCTAAAAAGACAGTAACTCCTGCAGGAGGTAATGCAGGTGCTGCTGAAGTCACTAAGTTTTCTTATAAATAAGAATAACTTGTTTTTTTATGTGCCCGGCCTGATGGATGTCAGGCCGGTTTTTTATATATTAGGGCTTTGCCATCAAGATTATGGATCATGACAAGAGGTTCAGGAATTTAAATGCAAAGGAATGTGCGGAGGTTTTTCCTTCAGTAATTGATAATGCTGAAAGGCATTTTTCTGTCGCCCATCAGATCGCTACCATCAATGAGTATCCAAATGCGGTTGCACACCTGGTAATAGGAGCAGAGGAACTCGTGAAGGCCACATTACTATTGTTCAGGAGCAGATCGATCCCCGTCAAGAACTTTACTGGATACAATCTTCAGCTTGGCAGCGGGCAAAACAATTCCTTATTGAAAGATTTTTTTTCTTTTTGGCTGGGCATTAGGGAAATACTCGACCTTCGAAAGGCAAAACACGAATATACGCTCAAAGAAATGTTCAATATGCTGGTTATTGGGGTTTCTGGGATTGTAAAGGGCAAGGAGCATTATTACTGGTGGGGTCGTGCAGATGGCTTAAAGGAAAAAAGTCTCTACGTTGATTTTAGAAATGAACTGATCCTCCCGGATGTGCAGATCAGTAAGTCAGATTATAACCAGGCCTATCACCATGTGTATACTTTCAGGTACGAATTTTACTTATTGTATCATAAACTTATAAATGCCTCGGCCCAGGAACTGGCAGAGTTCAGAGAACAACTTGAAGATGCAGAATTTGTAGAATTGCTTGGTGAGACACTGAAGCGCAGAAAGATGAACCTGTTGTCTTAAGCGGTAAATATTTATTGATTACATTAAGTAAAGGCTATCTAATCAGCACGAAGTGACTTAGATGGATCAGCCAATGCAGTGACAACTGATTTATAGCCTACTGTTAATGCGACTACAAAGAAGGTAATTCCAAGCGCTAGTAAGAATATACCTGGTCCAAGATCAATTCTGTAAGCAAAGTTCCGCAGCCAGTTCTGCATTACCCACCATCCCAATGGAGCCGCAAACATAAATGCAATCACCATCAGCAATCCGAATTCCCGGACGAAAAGCAGGACTATGCTTTTTACACTCGCGCCCAGGACTTTCCGAACAGCAATCTCACGCCTCTTCTGGGTAGCCATAAAAGATACCAGGCCATACAAGCTCAAACACCCGATAAATATGGCGATGAAAGTGAAAACCTGTATCAGGGTCATCATCATCTCATCATTTTCATAGCGTTTAGCTATTTGCTCATCCATGAATTCCTGTTTGTACAAATGATCTGGATAACTTTTTTTCCAGGTGCGTTCTAATGCTAAAAGGGTTTCCTTTAAATTGCCCATATCTACTTTAACTGCACAACTGCTGTACCAGACCCTGAAGGTTGTCAATGCTAATGGCTCAATCGCTGCGTGAAAAGATTTGTTATGAAAATCTTTGACCACACCCACAACTTCTCCCTTATAACCATTGACTTCAATTTGTTTACCCAACACTTCATTATTCGACTTTAAACCCAGCATTCTCACTGTAGTTTGGTTAATCAGGAATTCTTTAACGGTATCTGAAGGAAATACATTCCTGCCTGCCATGAGTTTCAGCCCAAATACACTTGCATAATTAGCGTCAGCTGCTCTGAAGGAGATCTGGAATTTCTCTGGTTCTGAATGGTTCCCCACCCTTATTTTCGTCAGATTGGCATCCTCATAAGCTGGTGGTCCGTAACAATAGGTCAGGCCTTTTACACCTTTGATTTTTTCCATCTCTGTTTTCATAATGCCGATTTTGGAGGCCTGAAAGTCTGGCAGTGGCAGGATAACAATGCCATCTTTTATAAAACCCACATCAGCCTGTTGTGCGTAATGCATCTGGTTCACAATAACTATGGTACCGATGATCAGCAGCTGGGAAATAGCAAATTGAGTAACAACCAATCCTTTACGGAGTGGCATCGATCCAGAACTGCCATGAGAGATTTTTCCTTTTAAAGCAAGCACAGGTTGTATTCCTGAGAGAATCAAACCAGGATAGCATCCTGAGGAAATGACCGTAAATACCAATAAACAGGCCAAGAAACCGATAAGATAGGAATCTGTAAATAAGCTGATATCTAATTTAGCCTGGAATAACTGGTTGACAAAAGGGAGCACAAGTTCCGCAAACGCCAATGCTATAATCAATGCTAAAATGCTGATCATTGCTGTTTCCACAATACACTGCCAGAATAGCTGCGATCTGGTGCCACCCAGTACTTTTCTCACCCCAATTTCCTTTGAACGGCTGATTGCCTGCGCAGTAGCCAGGTTAATGAAATTGAAGCAGGCTGCCATTACCAGAAACAAACCTATACAAGCCAGCGCCACTAAACTTTCTCTGCCAACTGAGGCGCCAAATTCAGTATCCAGGTGAATGTCGGCGAGTGGCTGGAGCTTGAACGCCCATTGTATTGCATCTTTTTCTGCATAGTACTTCCGTATAAAAGCAGGGAACACTGCATCTATTTTTTCTGCAGTTACCCCCTGTTTAAGCCGAACAAACACCTGCATGTTGTCATTAACACTAGTCCACTTATCAGTCGTCAGCCATGGCTGTAATATTTTCAGATCAGCGAAAGAGACATAGATTTCCTGGGTACGGTCTGTATTTACCGGGAGGTCCTTCATCACTGCAGCTATCACTGCCTCAAGTTTTCCGTCGATTCGTATGCTTTTTCCAATTGCATTGTTCCCACCAAAATACTTATTTGCCAGTCTTTGGGAAATGATGGCTGAATTGGGCTTGCTTAAAACCTCAGCCGTCCCGATTGACATGGGAAAATTGAACATTTTAAAAAAATCAGGATCTGCGAAGGCCACTTTTTCCTCAAACTTCTGTTCAGTTGTGCCGGGATTAATCGTGACCAGCAAATTTTCTTCATGAAAAACACGGGTGACCAGATCGGTGAATGGATAGTCACTACGGAAAGCATCTGCCAGTGGATAAGGCGTACCGGTAATGTGTTTGGTTTCACCAATATTCAGATTTGTAGTTATCCGGTAGACATGTTTGGTATCATTATGGAAACCGTCAAAGCTAAGGTGATACCTGATTAATGAAAAGATAACAACTGCGCATGCAATGCTCAATGCTAACCCGGCGACATTGATCAACGTATAGAACTTGTTCCGTTTAAAAGTTCTTAGTGTGGTTAAAACATAATTTTTAAACATAATCGTCAGGTTTTATAAATGTATAAACCATTTATACTAACCAGATGCCAATTGATTTTGTAAAATTAACTATTTGATAAACAGTATTATAAATTATATCTCTTGCTTTTGTTGTCCATTTTTGAACGCCTGATGTACGGGAATGAACAATACCATACGCTGTCAACAATGAAATTAAAAGCCCCCACAGAAGTCCAAAGAAAAAGGCCTCATCGCTTTCGATGAGGCCTATACTTTTGAGATTAATTCTCATTTGGTGCCCGAAGAGAGACTCGAACTCTCAAGGATCTTACTCCAACGGCTTCTGAGACCGCAACGTTTACCAATTTCGCCATCCGGGCATGGTGCTAATCAGTGATTAAACCGCTTAACGGATGCAAATATAGCATAAATCAATAAAATAGAAAAAGATTATTTTACATTTATATCACGTTAACGATATAATCCCCTGGGCCTGAAATCGCTAATTTTGGAGGATGAAAAATGAAATAGCTGTTATCTTTGATATGGACGGGGTAATCTGTCATACCAATCCTTATCATTCCGTTGCCTTCCGTGAATTTTTTGCTACCCGAAACCTGAATCCTACTGACGAGGAATTTGCTGAACACATGTTTGGCAAAAGCAACAGTTACATTTTAAGCCATTTTTTAAAAAGGCCTGTTACCGGAGAGGAACTACTGAAGCTTGAAGATGAAAAAGAGAGCCTGTTCAGAAAAATTTATGAGCCTTATGTTGAGCCTTTAAAGGGATTTGTCCCATTTGTTGAAGCGCTTTACGAAAACGAGGTAAAGTTAGGAGTAGCGACTTCCGCTCCCAAGGCTAATCTTGATCTCATCCTGAGTAAGGTACATATAGAACCCAGGCTAGGTTCTCTGCTGGCCAGCGAAAATGTCAGAAGTCATAAGCCGGACCCCGAAGTTTACCTGACCTCGGCCCGGAATCTCGGAGTCTCTCCCGGACAGTGTGTGGTATTTGAAGATTCATTTTCCGGCGTTTCGGCTGCTATAAACGCCGGAATGAAGGTGATCGGTGTACTCACCTCGCATACCCCGGATGAGCTGCCTCCCTGCGACGGATATATCAGCGATTATAGTAACCTGACCTATAAAGATATTATTGCCTTTTTTCACGGGTAGGAATAAGTTAAGGTGTATATTGTAAAGAAGTTTATACGAAGATTTAAAGTGATTGTTATTATTTTGCCTTCGTATGAACGTCTTTTTAACCAAATTTGCAGTGGCAATTTGCATTGCATTTTTTTTCATAGCTATAAATTATGCTGATGCTCAGGAAGGTCCGGGTGGTCTGCTTACAGACCTGATACCGCCAGTATCCTTGGCCGGCAAAAAGAAGGCAGCAAAATATCCCCGGATCCATTCCACCAGCCCATTTTTCAGTTGGACCGTACCTGGGACTAAGCTGGGCGCACACCAGCTAAGTTATCGTATCCTGGTGGCAGATGCTGTCGGAGAAATAGAAAAGAACAATGGAAATATCTGGGACAGTAAAGAGGTACACTCATCTAATTCTGTTGCAGTGCCTTACACAGGCCCCTCACTTCAGCCAGATAAGATTTATTATTGGAAGGTACGCAGCATGACCAGCGCAGCCAGTCAGGGTGGCTGGTCAGATATCGTAGCCTTTAAAACTTCATCTGACTTAAAACCGTACGCGGCGGCATGGCAGGAACTTGAGAAGACCACACAATATCCGGTCAGTCTTCAAAATAATAATGACCATACGCTACTTGCAGACTTTGGTCGTGACGCGTTTAGCCAGCTTCGGTTGAAATTGTATTCAGCTGCCGGTCATGATACCGTCACGGTGCAACTAGGGGAAGTGATTTCAGGAAAGCAGATCCATGCCAATCCAGGTGGCACGATCCGTTTTCAGGAAATCCGTTTACCCTTAGAGCAGGGTACGTTTGATTATGAAGTCAAGACAAGGCCAGATCAACGCAATACAGGTCCTGCCGCCATAAAAATGCCGGAATATATAGGAGAGGTATTTCCATTTCGCTACGTTTCTATACGAGGTTATAAGGGTCATCTTCAAAAAGAAGACATCAGCAGACAAATGGTACACTATCCATTTGACGACAAGGCAGCTTATTTCAAAAGCAGTGATACCCTGTTAAATGCCATCTGGGAACTATGCAGGTATTCAATGAAAGCCACTTCCTTTGCAGGTATTTATGTTGACGGTGACAGGGAACGTATTCCTTATGAGGCCGATGCCCTGATCAACCAACTGGGACATTACGGGACCGACCGTGAATTTTCAATGGCAAGGCGCAGCCTGGAATATCTGTTGCAATACCCGACCTGGCCTACTGAATGGATACTTCAGGCACCCATTATTGCCTGGAACGACTATCTGTATACCGGAGACAACAGGGTCCTACAGTCGAACTATGACTTATTGAAAAGCCGTACCTTATTACAGCTCAGGGATAGTACGGGTCTGATCAGTACTGCTGTGGGCCAGGATGAGAACTTCTCCAAGTCCATTCATTTCAAAGGTAAAATCAGGGACATTGTTGATTGGCCGGTTCCCGAAACAGATGGCTTTATTTTTTGTAAATATAATGCGGTCGTAAACGCTTATCATTACCAGGCACTGATCCTCATGGAAAAGATAGCCTCAGCACTGGATAAGACGCCGGACCGTTTATTGTTCAGTAAGCTGTCCAAGCAGCTTAAGGAGACCTATAACCGGTATTTTCTTGACAAAAGCCGTGGTATTTACAAAGATGGTGATACCACGGCCCATGCTTCACTTCACGCCAATATGTTTGCACTTCATTTTGGACTGGTCCCGGCAGAAATGCGTAATTCTGTGGCCGATTTTATCGTTTCTAAGGGAATGGCCTGCAGTGTTTATGGTGCTCAGTTTCTGATGGATGCCTTATATGATGCGGGCAGACAAGACGCTGCACTGTCCCTGCTGACTTCCAGAGATGAGCGAAGCTGGTACAATATGATCAGGGTCGGGTCGACGATTACCCTTGAAGCCTGGGACAATAAATTTAAGCCAAACCAGGACTGGAACCATGCATGGGGCGCCGCCCCCGCCAACATAATACCCCGCAGGCTCATGGGGGTTATGCCCATGAAACCCGGCTTTCAAATCTTTTCAGTCAGGCCTCAGACAGGTGTGCTTAAATATGCAGAATCCCTTATACCTACTATCCGGGGGAGTATTAAGGTACGTGTAGAAAACGGTGAAGCCTATCGTCTTATCCTGACCGTTCCGGCAAACTCGTCTGCAATGGTAGCGCTACCGGTAATTGAGGGGAAAAATATAGTCAGGCTCAATGGCAAAATGATCAAAGCAAGACAACATACCAGTGACAGGTATGCGGAAATTGCCGTTGGTCCCGGTAACCATGACTTTACAATTACTGCGGCACTTTGATTTATTTCTATCTATCTTGCAGTTATAACCCGATACCACAATGTTCAAAAGATTATTTTCCATCTTCCTGTTTTCGCTTTTTGTCTTAAGCGGCCATGCCCAGCAACTGAACATCGCTACATTTAATCTGAGATATAAAAATAACGGTGATGAACGAAAAGGGAATGGCTGGGAGCAAAGAATGCCGGTTATTGCAGATCTGATCCGCTTTCATGATTTTGATATTTTCGGCACACAGGAAGGACTGCATGAGCAGCTGCTGGACCTTACAGGTAAGCTTACTGAATACAGCTACGTCGGAGTAGGCCGAAACAATGGCAAGGAAGCCGGAGAGCATGCGGCGATCTTTTATAAAAAGAATATGTTCAAGCTGATCAGCAGTGGCAATTTCTGGCTTTCTGAAAAGCCGGAAAAACCAAACAGGGGCTGGGATGCTGCATTGCCAAGAATTTGTAGCTGGGGCCAGTTTGAGCACATCGCAAGCGGGAAAAAATTCTTCTTTTTTAATACCCATTTTGATCATGTAGGCCTGGTGGCAAGAAGGGAAAGCGCAAAACTGATACTTTCTAAAATAGGAGAACTCGCAGGCGATCATTCCGCCATTCTAACCGGTGACTTCAATGTCGACCAGACCAACGAGATTTATGATATACTTACCGGTTCCGTATTACAGGATACCTATGAGACCGCCCATTTTAAGTATGCCTTGAACGGCACCTTCAATCACTTTGACATCAATACCAAAACAAACAGCAGGATTGACCATATATTGCACACTCCCTGTATTGTCGTAAAACGTTACGGCGTGCTTACAGACAGCTACCGCACGATGAAGAATGGCGGCAGGAATATCAGTACTTCCGGAAACTTCCCTAAGGAAGTAAGTCTCCAGGAATACGAGGCCCGATTGCCTTCAGATCATTTTCCGGTAATGGTTGTTGTTGAACTGAAAGATTGCAAATAATGCTCGTTTCTGTTTGGTATCTTAAGTTTAAATCATAACTTGTCTCTACAAGTTGATCCTGAAGGTCGGCTGAAAAAAACCAAATACGAGATCATCTGTTATGGCAAGCATTTTATATAGCTCCCATTGTATTTTGGGTGAAGCACCCGTTTGGCACCAGGAAAGGGAATCGTGTTTCTGGGCAGATATCGAAACAGGTATTCTTTACGAGTATGTTTTTAAAAATAAAGATGTAAATATTTTTCAGCCCGGCCATAAGGTATCACTGATCATTCCCTCAGGGAAGGAGGAGCTGATATTAGGTATGCAGGGAGGAGTCGCAAGGTACAGGCTATCAGATGGACATTTGTCCTGGATCTCACAGTTAGATACAGACTGGACCAGCTTTCGATGCAATGACGGAGGTGCGGATATCCATGGAAGGATATGGGTGAGCACTACTGAACTCGATCACAAACCAGGGGCAGGAAGCATTTTCTGTCTGGACAGGGAAAGTGGCTTAAGGACACAGGTTACGGACATTTCTATTCCTAATGGTATCGTTTGGTCGCCGGACAACCGTAAAATATATTATACCGACAGTGTAAAGAATGAGGTTTACGCCCTGGATACAGACCCGCTTACGGGAAACATCATTTCCAGGGATACGGTTATTCAAATTCCTGATGAAAAAGGCTTACCCGATGGAATGGCTGTAGATAGCGAAGGTTTTATCTGGATTGCATTATGGAATGGCTATGGCCTTGGCAGGTTCAGCCCGGAGAACGGCAAAATGAATGACTTTATAGCTATACCTGCTCCAAACGTTACTTCATGTTGTTTCGTCGGCAGTGACCTTAATCAGTTGGTCATTACCACCGCAAGAAAAGGAATGTCTGCGGAGATGCTGGCCATGTACCCCGAAAGCGGGAATATATTTATCACAGAAACTAAAATCAAGGGAATTCCAACATACAAAGCAAGTATATAATTGATCATGAAAAAGAAACTGAGAAGCCAGGAATGGTTTGGGAAAAAAGGAAAAGACGGCTTTATCTACAGGGCATGGATGAAGAACCAGGGCATACCAGATGATGAGTTTCTGGGAAAACCCGTCATCGGCATATGCAATACCTGGTCAGAACTAACACCATGCAATGCACATTTCCGTGAATTGGCCGAATCTGTGAAACGCGGAATCCTTCAGGCAGGCGGTTTCCCCGTAGAATTCCCGGTAATGTCTCTCGGCGAGACGCTGATGAAACCGACCACAATGCTTTACCGTAACCTGGTCAGTATGGATGTCGAAGAATCTATCAGAGCAAATCCGTTAGATGGCGTAGTATTGCTGTGTGGCTGCGATAAAACTACTCCCGCACTGGTTATGGGTGCCTGTAGTGTGGATATACCCACGCTGGTAGTTTCCGGGGGTGCCATGCTTACGGGTAAATATGAAGGCAGAAATGTAGGTACCAGTGACTTGTGGAAATTCTCCGAGAATGTACGCTCCGGCTTGATGACTGAAGAGGAATTTAATCTTGCTGAAGCCGGAATGTGCAGGAGCAGGGGACATTGCGCAGTAATGGGCACCGCATCCTCAATGGCTTGTATGGTCGAGTCGCTTGGGCTCTCACTGCCGGGTAATGCTGCCATTCCAGCAGCTGATGCCGGCAGAAAGGTACTTGCCCAGTTATCAGGCCGCAGAATTGTCGATATGGTAGGGGAGTACCTCAGACCCTCGGCCATTCTTGACCGGCGGGCCTTTGAAAACGCCATCCGGGTAAATGCTGCGATCGGAGGATCTACAAATTTTGTGATCCATTTGCTGGCCATTGCAGGCAGGATAGGTGTAAACCTCAATATTGACGATTTTGACCGTCATTCCAGTGGAACGCCCTTACTGGCCAATCTGCAGCCGTCAGGAGAACACTTCATGGAGGATCTTTATTATGCAGGGGGGCTCCCGGCGGTCATGAAACAGATGTGCCGGCAATTACATACAGATTGTATTACTGTTAACGGAAGGACAATCGGCGAAAATATCGAACGTGCCGTGGTGCTTAATAAGGAGGTGATCGCCAATTTTGAAAATCCTTTTAAATTAGATTCAGGAGTTGCGGTACTTAAAGGTAGCCTTTGCGAAGCTGGTATCATAAAACCATCAGCAGCAGATCCGAAATTAATGCAGCACACCGGAAAAGCTGTGGTTTTTGAAAATATCGAAGATTATAAAAGGCGCATTGATGATCCAAACCTGGAAGTAGATGAAAACAGCGTACTGGTACTCAAACATGTCGGACCGAAAGGTTATCCGGGAATGCCGGAGGTAGGTAATATGGGTCTACCAAAAAAAATGTTGGATAAGGGGGTAACAGATATGGTACGTATCTCGGATGGGAGGATGAGTGGTACCGGATTCGGGACTGTAGTGCTCCATGTTGCTCCTGAAGCTGCAGAAATGGGTGCCATTGCATTTGTGAGGGACGGCGACCTTATTGAGCTGGATGTTCCCGCAAGAAAACTAAACCTGCTGGTTAGTGAAGAGGAACTTAATATAAGGCGTGCAGGTAAACTGATGGGCAGCGCAAACATTATCGAACGCGGCTATGGCAAATTATATGTACAGCATGTCGAGCAAGCCCATCTTGGTGCAGATTTCGACTTCCTGAAAGGAAGTTCAGGCAGCGAAGTATTGAGAGATTCACATTAACTGGTTATTACCTTAAAACTATGTCAGCTACAGCATTTAAAAACAAAACAGCAGTTGTTACTGGTGCCGGTCAGGGCATCGGTTTCGAAATATGCAGAAACCTGGCCCTTAAAGGCGCCAATGTTATACTTAATGATATTGACAATGATCTGGCCGAAACCGCGGCCGATAAGATCAGGGTTGAGGGAGGGCATTGCCTGGCTTGTCCGGGTGATTCAGCCAGCAAAGACTTTATTGAGCATATGATCGGAGAAGCCCTGAGGATGGGCGGACAACTGGATATTGCTATTGCAAATTCAGGAATTACCTTATTTGGTGATTTTTTTACTTATCCGGAAGCCTCTCTGAACCGTGTGCTGAACGTAAATATTGCCGGCACTTTCTTATTGGCACAGGCTGCTTCAAACCAAATGAAGAAGCAGGGGCGCGGAGGATCATTGCTATTCACATCATCGGTAACCGGTCATCAGGCACATAAAGACCTTGCGGCATATGGCATGACAAAAGCTGCCATAGAAATGCTGGCCCGCAATCTTGTACTGGATATATCTCCCTTTAAGATCAATGTAAATACGGTAGCTCCGGGTGCAACGCTTACAGAACGTACGCTGAACGATCCGAATTATGTATCTGTATGGTCGAAAATTACGCCAATGGGCCGCCCGGCTACTGCCCTGGATATTGCGAACGCCGCACTTTTCCTGGTGTCAGAAGAGGCCAGGCAAATTACTGGGCATACCCTGGTCATCGATGGAGGCTGGTCTGTAATTAGCCCTTCCCCCGACGAAATTTAAACAAGGGCATAGGCATTCATCTCTTCACATGAAAAGCCCCGCTCTTTAAGGAGATGACGAACGACTTCCACACAGGGCACAGAAGAAACGACACTGAGCACTTTGTTTTCAAACGCAAAGAGCCAGTTCTTTTCACCAAAAAGAATATTAAATACAGGCGCTATTAAGGAAAGGTCTTTTTTGTCTGCCAGAGATGTTTTAAAAATAGCCATATTCATTTTTTAGGGTCTCATCAAAAAGCTGATGATGTAAAATTGAAAAATGAATATGGCTCTTGCGATAATGAAGCGCAGGACGACCTTAAAATAACGGCGAATCGTTGAAAATTACCGGTAAAATTATTTAACGTCTGTGACGGTTACTGTAAAGTCGAGAATGGAGTTTGCCGGTATCTTATTATTGGCAATATTCTTATAGCCATAAAAAGAGGGAGAAATGAAGCGAATTTTTCCTCCCTTTTTGACCTGCTGCAGGGCAAAATACCAGCATGATATCACATTCTTTAATGGAAAAGTTGAATTTGTGCCGGTCTCAAATACATCGCCGTTCATGATCTTACCTTCATAATCAGCAGTAATTACTGAAAGTCCGTCTATGGAAGGCCCCTCTCCGGGAGCAAGGATCTGGTAGAATATACCATAATCTTCGTTTTTCACCATGTCTAGCCCCTTTTCCCTGACATACTCCCTGATCAGTACCGTATCTTTTTGAAATTGCGCAACCTCGTCAAACTCAATGACATTGTTCTTTTTACAGGCAGCAAGACAACCCGCCAGGCATACCCACAGTAAAATGTATTTTATTCTGTTCATGATCTAACAAATATATAGTTTTTTTACATTAGGGCATGATTATCATTATCCAGTGTAAAGACCAGATCGGCTTAGTAGCCAGCATTTCCAGACTCTTATCCCAGGCCGGCCTGAACATTGTTTCCATGCGCGAACATGTAGACAGGACAGCATTACGTTTTTTCATGCGCCTTGAGGTAGATGGCAACGGAAATGAGACAGAACTGACCCGCCAATTGATTGCGATACTGCCACAGGGTGCGGAAGTACACGTAAACCCCGTACCCGACAAAAAAATTGCGGTACTGGTGACCAGGGAATACCATTGTCTTTCAGACATACTCGTAAGGAATGAATTTGGTACACTGGGCGCTACCGTAAGTTGCGTAATTGGTAACCATGAAATATTAAAAAGACTATGCGAACGTTTTGAAGTGCCCTTTCATCACGTACCTTACGACAACCGGCAAAACGCCGCCGAACACGAGGTGATGGATCTGTTAGCTCGCTACGCACCGGACTTTATCGTTCTGGCAAAGTTCATGCGCATCCTTTCACCACGTTTTATTTCCGGGTTCCCTCATAAGATCATCAACATACACCATTCTTTTTTACCTGCCTTTGTTGGTGCCAACCCGTACCGAAAGGCATTCGAACGCGGGGTTAAATTAATTGGTGCTACAGCCCATTTCGTAACCGATGACCTTGATGAAGGACCTATTATCGCGCAGCAGATCATTCCTGTAAACCATTCACATACCGTTTCAGACATGGTCAGGGCAGGCAAGGAAATCGAGACTGCCGTACTGGCTGCGGCATTGCGTCTTGTATTGGCAGACAGAGTTTTTGTATACGGAAATAAGACGGTGGTATTCGAATAGTTTTGGAACCAGCCGTGTTACAGAAAGCGTCCCAAATTCAAATACCTAAACCTTTTGCCTGTTCCTTTGTTGAAATCAAGATACTAGCAGATCAGCAATGGATTTTGATAAACTACTCGAACGCTTTCCGGTTATTACCTATAATTTATTACTGTTTGCAGCTGCTATATGCATAGGCCTGCTCCTAAGCTTTATTATCCGCAAGATCTTTATATTCTTTTCGAGGTTCTGGCTCACGTTTGTCATTAATGCCATTGTAAAACACCTGCGCGGACCAGTCAACTTTCTGATACCCCTGCTTTGTCTCAATGCAGTGATACCCTTCATGAAGCTTCAGCCCATTTATTACCGGTCTGCCGAAAAACTCGAAGAGATATTAATGGCTGTCCTGGTGGCCTTTTTGCTGATACGCACCATTAAAGTAATGGAAGACTACTTTTATCATAAGTACGACCTGAGCAAGGCAGACAATCTGAAGGAACGTAAAGTGAGGACACAGCTACAGTTCATCCGTAAATTTGCCATCTCGCTGATTGTGATCATTACTGCCGCTATAGTCCTGCTCAGTTTTGAAAGTATGCGCAAAATAGGAGCGGGCTTGCTGACCGGTGTAGGTATTGGCAGTATTATTATCGGTTTTGCCGCACAAAAATCACTGGGTAACCTGCTCGCAGGTTTTCAGATCGCCTTTACCCAACCTATACGTATAGACGATGTAGTCATTGTCGAAGGAGAATGGGGCAGGATAGAAGAGATTACGCTTACCTATGTAGTCGTGAGTATATGGGACGAACGCAGACTGATATTGCCAATTACTTATTTTATAGAGAAGCCTTTCCAAAACTGGACACGGGTCTCCGCACAATTACTGGGTACTGTTTTTCTGTACCTGGATTACAACACTCCGGTAAGCGTGATACGCGAAGAGTTTTCCCGTTTTGTTCAAAATCATAAATTATGGGACAAAAGGGTATGTGTAGTGCAGGTCACCGATAATAAAGTCCAATGTATCGAACTCAGGTTTCTGATGAGTGCCCGAAGTTCATCAGCAGCTTTTGACCTTCGCTGTGATGTAAGAGAGCACATGATCACTTATATACGTACCCATCATCCCGAAAGTCTGCCGAGAACACGTCTTGAATACCCTGAAGATACAGGCATTTCATCAAAATAGATTTTCCGGTTGCTGCTGAATTTCCGATATTGGCATTACACAAACCTGATCAATATCTTGAGAGCATTATTATTAAGCATGGCAAGCCTTGGAATAGGTCTCTGGCATTATTTTCAATGGCAGCAGCAACCAGTGATTACCCTTGCAGATCCAACTATCTTTGTGGATAATGGCCAATATTACCTTTACGGTACAGGGAGCAGCGCAGGCTTTCCGGTTTACCAGTCGAAAGATCTTAAAAGGTGGCATATTCCCACTTCTGCGAAAGAGGGGCTAGCTTTGAAGAAAGGAGAATCCTTTGGCGAAGCCGGTTTCTGGGCACCCCAGGTTTTCCGTCACAGAGGAAGCTACTATATGGCTTATACTGCGGATGAACAAATAGCAATAGCAAAAGGCAGCAGCCCTGCCGGTCCGTTCCGGCAACATGTACTTAAGCCGCTTTCAGGAGAAGGTAAACAGATTGATCCTTTTATTTTTTTTGATACCGACGGAAAAATTTACCTGTATCACGTGCGTCTTAAAGAAGGTAACCGCATTTATGTTGCTGAAATGAAGCCCGATCTCTCAGATATTATTCCCGGCTCAGCAAGACAATGTCTTTACGGAGACCAGCCATGGGAAAATACGGCGCATACTTCATGGCCTGTAACAGAAGGCCCTACAGTCATTAAACAAAAAAATATCTATTACCTGATCTATTCCGCCAATGATTTCCGGAATAAAGACTATGCCGTAGGATATGCCACATCGTCATCTCCTACAGGCCCATGGAAGAAATTTTCAGGTAATCCTCTCATCAGCAGAGGAACATTATCTCATAATGGTACTGGCCACGGAGACTTGTTTTTAGATAAGAATGGCAAATATCAATACGTCTTTCATACACACCAGAGCCGGGAAAAGATCTCTCCGAGGTTAACAGCAATTACGGAGATGGTATTTTCAGATAGCCTGGCAGCTAAAAGCGAGACCTTCCGCTTTCTTCAGAAATCTCCAGTTGACTAGACAAGCTATAAAAAATGTAAAGATATTTTTGCTTAATTAATTGATAGTTATATCTTTGTCATCGTTAACAATAGGGATGATTATAGAGGGGGCCGGAATCTATTCTGCTCCCTTTATTTAATCACAGACTAACCAATATAGAACCAAATTGCTGTATATAAAAAAAGGGCTGCTCCATCCGGACACTACCCTTTTCTAACCAAATATAAACCTGTATGAACGGTTTTTCTCTTTATAGCAATCTCTGTACCAATTTTCGATCGCTTTGAAATTCTTATTTAATTGTCTGCTTCTTTAAGAAGACATACAAATATATATGTTTTTATATAGTGTACAAAATACACTAAGTTATATGACTTTCAGATAACAATTCGCATTTTCAGGAAATAACCTATTTTCGCATCGGTATTAAAACATATGTCTATGAATTGGGTACAATTGTTATCCGCTAAGCGATGGGGTAACGAAGCACGGTTTTCGGGTAACCAGCAGGAGGCCAGGTCCGAGTTTCAGCGAGATTACGACCGCATCATCTTTTCATCCCCTTTTCGCAGGCTACAGAACAAAACTCAGGTATTTCCACTTCCGGGAAGCATTTTTGTACATAACCGGCTTACGCACAGCCTTGAAGTGGCCAGTGTGGGCAGATCGCTCGGTACGCTTTTTTATAACAGGATGAAAGATCATTACAAACAGATAGACGATGACTTTCCTCTAATGAGTGAGACTGGGAACATTGTCGCATCTGCCTGCTTGGCCCATGACCTCGGCAACCCTGCTTTCGGTCACTCAGGTGAGTCTGCCATTTCCCATTACTTTATAAATGGAGACGGCAAAAGTTACCAGAAACAAGTCAGTCCGCATCAATGGGAAGATCTAACCCATTTTGAAGGAAATGCCAATGCGCTGCGCATCCTTACCCACCCATTTGCCGGAAAAGGTACCGGCGGATTTGCATTAACTTATGCTACGCTTGCGGCAATTGCAAAATATCCCTGTGCATCTCCGGCGGGTCACGATAAAAGTAATATCTTCACTAAGAAATATGGCTTTTTTCAGTCAGAGCAGGCAGGTTTTGAAAAAGTAGCCACAGAACTGGGTCTCATCAGACAGCAGGAATCCCCCTTGGTTTATAAACGTCACCCGCTTGTCTACCTGGTAGAGGCGGCAGATGATATTTGTTATAATATCATTGATCTGGAAGATGCGCACAGGCTGAAAATCCTGACCTATGCAGAGATCGAGGAGTTGTTGCTGCCCCTGTGTAATGACACCAATATGTCAGACCGGCTTTCCGCAATAGAAGATGCCGATGCCAGAATTACGCTGATGCGTGCCAAAGCCATCAGCACACTGATCAGCCAGTGTGCAAATGTCTTTTATACCAAACAGCATGATCTGCTGAATGGAACTTTCAATGCCTCATTGATGGATTCGATTGAGGACCCTTTTCTTTCCGTAATGAAAAAAATAGCCGATATCTCGGTAAAGAAAATATATAATTACTCGTCTGTCGTACAGATTGAAGTGGCAGGTTATAAAGTTATGGGAGGCTTACTGGAAGAATTTATCCCTGCATACCTGGAAAATACCTCAAAATATCATAAAAAACTTATAGAACTCATCCCTCAGCAGTTTCTTACAGGCAATTCAGATAGTTACTCGAAAATACAGACCATTTTGGATTTCGTCTCCGGAATGACCGATATTTATGCGGTGGAGATGTTCAGGAAGATCAAGGGAATATCTTTTCCCTCAATTAGTTAGGTTACTTGCAGACAGGTTTTTGGTACGTGTTTTGACGGATTTTTGATGCTGAATACAGATCTGCTTGCAGATTTTAAAGTAGTAACAAAAAACTCCCCAAAATCCCTATTATGAACACAATCGATTTCAACCAACAACTCAGCAGCAATCAATCTGCCCTGGAAACTTTTGCCTATAAGTTTACGCAGGATTACGAAGATGCCAATGATCTGGTACAGGACACCTTACTTAAGGCCATGCGCTATTCTGAGCAGTTTAAGGAAGGAACTAACTTTCGAGGATGGCTCTATACCATCATGAAGAACACATTTATCAATGGCTATCGCAGGGCGGTAAAAACCCGCTCGCTTATTACCATCCATGATGATATTCCCGCTGCCCAGTTGCAAACCAGTGCTACAGGAAATACGGGTGAAAATAAATTTGTACGGGAAGATATACAGAACGCAATGAAAAAACTACAGCCTGAATATCTCACACCTTTCGTGAAATATTTCGAAGGTTTTAAGTATCATGAAATTGCCGACATGCTGAATATTCCAATTGGTACAGTAAAAACACGTATACATATTGCCAGGGGCATACTGAAAAAAAACCTCAAAGTATATACTAAGGAATTCGCAACTGAATTCTGATCATATCATCATACCCAAACACAAGTTAGCGGATAGAAGCCAGAAAGGCTTCTATTTTTTTTTCAATATCCTGAAAAACCTCTCCGGAGAAAGTTCGGCCGCCATAATTTTCAATGATCCATGAATTTTCAGTACGCTTCAGAATAATAGGGTCAGGTTCTCCTGTTACCATTTCTACTTTGAAACGCTGCTCATTGTCAGACACCGTAACAATCGCATCTAATTCTACACAACCTGCTTTAAATATTATAGGGAAAACTCTCATATCAGCTATTTAATGACCCGGCTCTTACTCATATTTTCAAATATCTTACTTGAAAATTCCGAAGCAAGCGATTGCGGACTTGCCGGGTTTACAGATCTCGTTTGTGCCGAATACAGGAGCTTGTCATTCTTCAGGTCATACAAACTCGCCTCCAGCATAAAACTATTGGTTACGGTATAATAACCCGGTTCATAAATGCGACCATACATATGATTGTAATACCCCCAGAAGCGGTAAGGATAAGGCATTGGATAAAAACCTACGCCACCTGGATTGTAATTCCTTTCCTTCTTCTTATCTAGAAGTGCGACTGTAATGGCGCCATCATATCCTTTATCCCTCAGCTCTTTAACGGCAGATGTCTCGTTTTTTCCTTCAAATGTCTTAGGCCCGTACTCTTCAAATGCTGAACCTGCATTAATGCCCTTGTTGCGAAGGTGCTGCACGATGATCTTTTCTACATTTTCTCTTAGCATTCTGTCCTTGCTACCCATCAGTCCCACAACCAGAACTTTGTCAAAATGTTGCTCTGCCGTTCCCGGGGCTGTCCAGGACGATACCAGCCTGGTACTTCCGCAAGATTGTAACAACAGCAGCATCACAGCGCAAATCAAACCTACCTTAATATGAGTTTTCATAATATTACCGCTTACCTGTTTAATAGCATAACAATTTCACCGGCATTTTGTTATCTCTCCAGAAGTCTAATTATGCCATCGACTGTCATTGATAAGTTTTTTTATGATGCCGACCGCAGGTGGCTTACAGTGATATTCCGGTCAGGTAAAACTTACAGGTACATAGACGTACCGCAGGATGTCTATCTGTCGTTAGGGGCATCGATATCTAAAGGACGTTATTTTAACAGGAAAATAAGAAATGTCTATTCATACAAAAGCCTGGAAGATTGATATTCCAGGCTTTTCATTAAAAAATCAATTCAATCAGTGTTGAGCCACCTGGTCTCTCAGTGCTTTAATCTCATCGTGCGATCCTTTCAGCTCAAATTTCTGGTACGAGATCAATGACCTCAGATTTGCGCTAAGCGTGTCTTCATCCAAAGCCATCTGATAGGCTTTTTGAGCAGCATCTTCTCCGAACTCACAATTATTGAGTACGGTTTCCTTGTCATGTCCCGTAAAAATTGCTTTTAAGTCCATCCATCCCCTGTATATCTTCCCGTAAGTCGTTGTACCCTGGCTGGCGTCTTCACCGTTCACTTGTATTTCCTGCACCAGTGCAGACTTCAACCTATGGCTTTGGGCAATCATTTCCAGGAATAAGGGCCTTAAATCATCGTCTTCCTGCCTTAACTCTTTAAGCGCTTTTTCGTAACCTGCAATTCTGTCATTGTTGATCTGAACGAGATCATTTAAGATGTCTGCATTTGCTTTGTTGTTTTCCATGGTTATAGGTTTTGATGTATTAAAGACAACAAGACGAAATTTTAAAGGTTTGTAAAAAACTCATTTTTCCGTAGGAAGGGTTACTTCTGTTCATCTTTAGTAATCACACCACAACCTACGCGAGGGCCGGAATTACCACTGGGTTGGGTACTGTAATCGTCCGTACCACCATGTACGATAATACCTCTGCCAATGATATTGTCGATATGATCTGCTTCAATGCTCCAGCGGTCGGTAGTTACACTTACGCTGCCATGGCCTTTTCCGTCCAACTGAATATTACCAATGTCACCTGAGTGGTAAGCTGCAGAACCCCATTTACCATGATTTTCGTTAGTAGGATTCCAATGCCCATGCGTATTTTCTCCCATATTGCTGCAATCACCGTGTTCATGAAAATGCACGGCGACTGTACTGTCTGCTCTTGTAGGAAAGTCAATTTCAAGATCCATTTTAATTTTACCATCTCCGGCATCATAAAACTTGGCATGCCCGATCTCCTTATTATCTGCCGTAGTAAAAAGTTTAGCAGAGGCAATACTGCCGTTTTTTTTGTTGTTGCATGAGGACATCAGTAAGGCAGCCCCAAGTATGGCAAGCGTAAGAAAGTTTTTCATTTGTATTGGGTTTAAAATTGTGGTTAAAAAACTATGTTTTATTAACAATGACTAACGTCATTTGGTTTTAAACCACTGATATTCTGAATACTTTATTGCTGGCCGATAATCGTATGGTGTTGCCTGATTTCCCTTTTTAACTCTTTTACCTCCTCACGGGCCTGGCGGTTCTCCAGATAGAAGTATATAGCAAATCCAAGAAAGATCTTACCCAGGATAAAGACAGCAGCAAATATCCATCTCCATATTTTATGGATACGCATGTGGCTGGAGGCACCTTCTACCTCTATGTATTGCCCCTTGTCTTTTTCGCTCCTTTGTCCGTGATCTCTCAGTTGATCTGGAAGACGTTCCGCAACAGGATGCCTTTTAAGTTCATGGATACGGTCCTCTATACGTTCCAGCATGCCTGGGGGAGGCATAATGGCCATATGCTGCGCGATCATTTCCAAATCAGCCTCAATGGCATCCAGTGCATACCCTATTTCCGGATGCTTTACTTTAAGCTGTTGCAATTCATCTGCTTCGGCTGCAGACGCCGAGCCCAGCACAAAGGCTTCCAGTGTGCCGCTCTCCAGGTAGTCCTTAATATTCACTTTTGCCTTTCATTAAGTTAAAAGCCTCTTTTAAGATCTTCCTCACAGTTTCTTCACGTTGACCAATCCGCTCTGCGATTTCTGCCAGGGACAAATTACTGTAATAAACACTGTCAAATACATATTGCTGTTCATTAGAAAGTACAGCGTGTACTCCTCCGCGTCCGGATAATATGGTATTCTGAGGAGGAAGCTGAAGAAGGGTAAACCTGCGCAGGCGGTTCCAGTTAAAAAGCTGCTGGATTTGCTGCGGCGGAAGTTTCGAAATCTCAGAAAATATATTTACCAGGTGGTCCTCAGCTTTCCGGTTATCCTTTACAATCTCCGTCAGGTAACCCAGCAACATACCGCTATACCGGTTGTAGATAGCCTGAAGATCAGGATTCTCCCTGATTTTTTTTCTTTCCTGTTCTAGTTCTAGCATATGGACTGATACGTTTACTAAAGTAACAAGTTTTCACTGTTTTAATAAACGATGCAATCGATTTCTTTTTTCTTCCTCCATTATTTCTTTTTTTGTAATTTCATATGAATAACACCAAATGTACACCTGGCCCTTACCGGTCATTAAACAACCAGACTCCTAAGGGGATTTGACCACATGATAAAACTAAACAGGTTAAGTATCTTGCCGCTGCTGCTCTGCTCATCTATACTGGGTAGTCCGGGCTGTAACATATCTAAAAAAAAACAGGTAAAGGCAAGTCTCAGCAACCTGCCGCCGATACCCTATCCGGGACCCGAGAAATTTGCAGATCATATCCGTACTACCGAATTTCAAACTCCGCAACAGGAACAGGCCGGGTTTAAACTTCCTCCAGGTTTTGAGATCACACTTTATGCAGCTGAACCCGAGATCGGTAAGCCTATCAATATGGATTTTGATGAGAAAGGTCGTCTTTGGGTTACCCAGTCTTCCGAATATCCGATGGCCGCTGCACCAATGAAGGGGAACGACCGGATTACCATACTTGAAGACACAGATGGTGATGGGCGTGCCGATAAATTTACACCATTTGCAACTGAATTAAACATCCCTATAGGAATCATACCCGTTCAGCAGGGTGCGATCGCTTTCAGCATCCCGAATATATACCGCTTTACCGATAAGGATGGAGATGGCCGGTCAGACGACCGTAAAGTAATCCTGGGTGAGTTCGGTTACCAGGACACGCATGGTATGGTTAATAATTTCATCAGGGGATTTGACGGCTGGATCTATGCCTGTCACGGATTTACAAACACCTCTGTCGTTGCAGGAACAGACCGCGATTCCATTAAAATGGTCTCTGGCAATACTTTTCGCTTCAGAGAAGACGGAAGCCGGATCGAGCAGACTTCGTACGGAAGGGTAAATCCATTCGGCTATACATTTGACGAATGGGGATACCTTTATTCAGTAGACTGCCATTCCAAGCCAATCTATCAGCTGATCAGGGGCGGAGAATATCCTCACTTCGGCAAGAAGAGCCCTGCAATGGGATACGCTCCGGAAATGATGAGTTATGAACTTGGATCTACAGCACTTTCCGGCCTTGATTATTACCTGGGCGAACAATTTCCTGAAGCGTACCGGAACTGCTTTTATAATGGCGATGTGGTAACTTGTCGCATCAACCGTAACACGATGTCATTTAGCGGGTCTTCTCCAGAGGCACAAAGACAAGAAGATTTCCTCATTAGTGCCGATCCCTGGTTCAGACCGGTATCCATTAAAGAAGGCCCCGATGGCGCCCTGTATGTAGCAGATTTCTACAACAGGATTATCGGCCATTATGAAGTGCCGTTAAATCACCCTTTGCGTGACAGGCAGAGCGGGCGTATCTGGAGAATTGCCTATGTAGGCGACCAGAAACATAAAAACAGAAAACCAAAAGATTGGGCGAGCGCCAGCCTGAAAGACCTTATCCGTAATCTGAACTATCCGCAGCTGAACATCAGGATGGCTATAGCAAATCAGCTGGTACAACGGTATGGAAAATCCGCAATAGACCCACTGCGGAAATTAGCTGGTTCGGGTGCTGGTGAAAAGGCGCGGGTACAGGCATTATGGGCTTTATACAGACTCGATGCCCTGGAAGAAACTTTGCTGGACAAAGCATTAAGGGATAGCAGCGCACTGCTCAGAGTACATGCCTGCAGAATACTTTCCGAGCAAAACCAGGTCAGTTCAGCGCAAAGAACGCTGGTTTTAGGCGCGCTCTCAGATCCAAATGTACACGTACGCCGTGTTGCCGCAGAAGTACTTGGAAAAAATCCTGATGCTGTCAGTGTACCAGCCTTGCTGAAATTATACAACAATTCGCTAACTACGGATACACACCTGAAGTACACCGTTTTACTGGCATTACGCGATCATCTCCGGGACCAGCAGGTCATGCAGAAAATATCGGTGCTTGACTGGCAGCCTGCCCAGGCCGGTGTACTGATGAAGGTAATACGTGACGTACCGTCTTCCGTGGCTGCCGGGTTTGCCATGAAATATCTGGAAAAATATGAAGTACCGAATTCGGACCTGCTTGCGAGTCTTGAATATATTGGCCGTTATATCAGACCAGAACAGCTAAGCCGTTCAGTCAGCTACATTCGTCAGAAGTTCACCGGAGACGTAAACGCACAATATGAATTATATACTACTATTGAACAGGGGCTCAGGCAAAGAGGAGCGGGAGAAGTCCCTGCAATGCGGGAATGGGGGATCAGCCTAGCCGAAAGCGCATTAAAAGGATTACAGGCTGGTCCTGAAGATAACGGCTATATAGATCCCGTCTCGGTATGGTATAACCGCCCGCTGGCAGAGACCGGAGACCCTGAAAATCCATGGGAAGTCATCGACCGGCAGATCGTCGGTGAGCTGCCAAGGCTCAGGGTAATCTGGAGTGAACACAACTGGTATACGCCGATAGGTACGCTTGTTTCCCCGGTATTCAAGCTCCCCTCATCTCTCGAAATCAGTGTTTTCGATAACGATGTACACAATACAGAACAAAAAATGGGTATATCGAAAAATACGGTCCGTATCCGTTTGGCAAAATCGGGCCAGGTGATCGCAGAATATCGTTCTGCCTTTAAAAAGCCGATGAAAATGAAGGATCTGATGCAGCAGGTCCCCTTTGACCTCAGGACATATGCCGGACAAGCGGGCTATATAGAGGTTACCGACAGCACAAAGACGGGATCTGTAGGTATCGGAGGTCTGAAACCTGAAGTCCTGCGTTTGCCAGATGCAGGGCTGGCAGCGCAGGCTGAACGTTATACTCGCGCAGCGGAAATTGCAGGTATTTATCGTGTAAACACACTTGAGCCTGCACTAAAAAAGCTATTGCTCACTAAACGTACAGATTACCGGATCAGGACTGCTGCTGCCTCAGCCTTATTGTCTATCCACGCAGCCGGAAACAGCAGATTAGTGGAAGACATCCTTACAGATCTCAACGAAAGCCAGCTAATTAAAGAAAAAATGGCACAGGTACTGGGCCAGAGCAGCTCGGCAAACAAGTTCACCGCCTTGCAAAAGGGCCTGGCCGGCAGCCAGCGGAGCCTGCAGCTCACCATTGCTTCCATTATGGCCGGTTCGGAACAGGGGATAGGCCTGCTGCTTCAGTCAGTACAACAGGGAGATATACCATTCGAGCTGTTATCTGAAGTGGCTGTAAAGGAACGCCTGAATATGAATATCGGGCCTGGGCAACAAAAAATCCTGGAAAAGTTATCCGCCGGCAGAGCTTCTGAAAGCGAGGCAAGAAAACAACTGATCGAAGCCAGACTGAACAGTTTTGATCCCGGATCGGTAACAGCAGAAGAAGGAAAGGCGATTTTTATGCAGAATTGCAGTATGTGCCATCAGATAAAGGGCAATGGCGGAATGATCGGACCGCAATTGGATGGTATAGGCAACTGGGGACAAAAGGCACTCACCGAAAAGATACTTGATCCCAACCGGAACATTTCACAAGCTTTTCGCACGTATAACATCACGTTGAAAGATGGCAGAACGCTTTCCGGTCTCTACCGGCGCGAAGAAGGAGAAGTGCTTGTGTTTGCAAATCCCGGAGGACAGGAATTCACAGTAGCCAAAGCCGATATCAAACAGCGTATTCCCTCAAAATACACGCTGATGCCAGACCAGTTCAGAAATACGATCGCCAGGAAAGACTTTGACGCACTGCTCAAATTCCTTTTGGCCACAAAAGAATAAACAAAACAACTTATAACGAGAATCTCAATAAAAACAATGAAGATGAAATACCATACAATAACAATAGCATTTCTGGCAGGCCTGACCTTCCATAGCGACATGGCAAATGCACAGAAATCCAAGGAACTGAAGTTCAGGAAGACAGTGATTAGCACCGAGTTCTTTTCAGAAGGAGCTGCAGTAGCAGACATCAACAAAGACGGCCGTCCCGATATCATAGCAGGTGCATTCTGGTACGAAGCACCCAAATGGACCAGGCATGAAATTTATACGCCAGGGAAGTTTGACTGGAATACGGGTTACAGCGATTCCTTTCTGAACCATGCCATGGATATAGACCAGGATGGATGGGTAGATTATATCCGGGTAGATTTTCCGGGTGAAGCCGCTGTCTGGTATCAGAATCCGGGAAAAGAAGGTGGGCACTGGAAGGCCTATCCGTTATACTCATCGGTAGGTAATGAATCTCCTGCATTTGTGGATGTGGACGGCGACGGCAGGACGGATCTGCTGTGCAACGATTCCAAGGGAAACCGGATGGTCTGGCTGGAGTCGCCAAAGAAAAAAGGGGATACCGCCTGGACGGTACATGTGATCAGTGATGTAAAGGACAGGGGCACACATCAGTTTACCCATGGTCTTGGGTTTGGGGATATGAACAAAGACGGACGTAAAGACGTGATCATCAGGACAGGATGGTGGGAATCACCTGCTGATCCCAGGCAGTCAAACTGGGAATGGCATGAGGCTGATTTAGGCGATGATGCCTCTCAGATGTACGTAATGGACCTGGATAAGGATGGTGATATGGATGTCATCAGTGCATCTGCACACAACTATGGCATCTGGTGGCACGAACAGGTCACAGACGGCCAGGGAAATATAAGCTGGAAACATCATGATATCCTGAAAACCTTCTCACAAACCCACGGTCTTGGTCTGGTCGACATGAACAAAGACGGCAATCCGGACCTCGTCACCGGAAAGCGGTTCTGGGCACATCAGGGACATGATCCCGGAGAACGTGAACCCGCGGTATTGTACTGGCTCGAATATAAACCAGGCAGGACACCGTCATGGACACCACACCTGATTGATTCAGATTCCGGAAATGGATTGCAGACTATCGTGACAGACATCAATAAAGACAAGTTACCGGATATCGTGGTCGTCAACAAAAAAGGTGTATTTCTGTTTGAACAGTTAAAATAGGATCAGCGCAGTCCTGAAGCCGCCATCATCGCTTTCAGGGTCTTTAAATCTTCACGGATATGACTGATGACTTCCTCTCTGGATATGCTGAGCTGGCTGGCGCCAGCATCAGCTCCTCCAAGCGGATATTCAAAATGCTGGGAAACGGGTTTATTAAAACCATAATCCTTTAACAATTTAAAGTAATGCGGATAGTCTATCATGCCTTGTCCGAGTGGTACATTCTGTGTCAGCCATTTGCCGTTTTTTTGCGTCCAGTGGTAATCTTTTACGGTTACAGAGCCAAGATAGCTGCAGATCAGGTCCAGATTGACCGGCCAGGCCTCGGCGCCGTCCACACTCGCATGCCGGATGTCAAACTGTATACCTGACCACCTGGGATCCAGATCCTTAAGCACCATCCATAGGTCCCATACCGGTCCGCCGAACCTTCCTGTATGATTTTCGTAGTCACCATGGATACCATATTTCCTGTTCAGTTGCGCGAGTTCCCTCAAATCCCTTTTGAATATTTCCAGGTCTCTGACAATTCCCCGGCCACTGTAACTGTACCATCCCATCCGGTAATTCGGTATCCCCAGCGATGCCGCAGTTTTCAGGATATCTTCCGTATACCGGTCTTTTGCCTTACCGATGTCCGTTGTGATCGTGTAAACCCCGAGACCAGCGTTCCGGATAATATCCACCGCCTTTGGAAGATCCTGTTTAACTTTTTCAGGTAGTACGTGTCCTTGTGGCCTTACTGTAAGGTCGATACCTTCATATCCCATATCTTTTGCCAGCGCAGCCATTTCCTGATAACCCAGCCAATGCAGGTGTTTGGAAAAAATGTTGATGCTGGGGCCTGCCTGCAATGGATTTCTGCCAAGTTCTTCATCCGGTATCAGAGATGCCATACCCTTAAAAGGCACAGTGGCAGCAGCCATTGCGGTAAGACAGACAAACTGCTTTCTGGAGATACGTTCTTGATTCATAAATATTTTGTTTGTTTTTCAGTTTCCCCAGGCTGTAATTACCAGGTTGCGTTCCCCGCCCCGGTTACGGTGCTCGCAGAGATAGATGCCCTGCCATACCCCCAATGCAAGCCGTCCCTCATTGACAGGAATAAGAACAGAGGTGCCTAAAATGGAAGCCTTCAGATGCGCTGGCATATCGTCTGCGCCCTCATAGTCATGCACATAATCCGGATCATTTTCCCTCACCGATTTATTAAAATACATTTCGAAATCCTGACGTACAGTCGGGTCTGCATTTTCATTGATGGTAAGACTTGCCGAAGTATGCTGGATAAATACCTGAAAAATACCTGTCCTGATTTCCCTGATCTGCGGGAGAGCCTTCAGTACCTCTTCAGTGATGAGATGAAATCCGCGCCGTCTTTCACGCAGCTTAATTCTTTGCTGAAACATTTTCATATCGTGGTACACTGGTCAGATACAAGATAGTAATAAAATCCACAGCATCCGGCGGTAAACTGATGAGATTTTTCCCCAAGGAAATTACGCCAACAGCACTGATATGGCTCAATGGACTAGAACGCCCATTTTTACCGGATGGCACAGAACCTGCTTTACAGGGTATATTACAAGTGTCCTGAAAGATATGAAGGAATTAACAAAATCAATAGAAATGGCAGAAGCCATTAAGTCAGTGCTAAGGGCACGCAATCTCAGCAAAGCCCAGTTTGCAGAACTAATGGGTGAAGACCTGTCTGTTGTCAGAGAATGGCTCAGCGGGACCTACCGCTTTAATCTTCCTATACTGTTCAGGATCAGCGAAAGGCTCAACCTTCTTTAGCGATTAACCTTTACCGTTTGTCTTTTCAGAACAAAAACGGGCGGATAGGTGTTATGTTCCCAATACCAATCCAAGCTTCATATGACAGAGAGACATACCTATCAGACAGGTATCATCGGCAATTGTGCCTACCTCGCACACATCAATAAGAATACAAATATAGACTGGCTTTGCTGGCCACGTTTCGACAGCAGTTTCGTCTTCGGCGGGCTGCTTGATCAGGAAAAAGGAGGGGAGTTCTCCATCAAACCTCACGGCGAATTCACCTCCCGGCAGTATTACCTTGAAAATACCAATATCATGGTGACAGAAGTCACCAATCCCGAAGGAAAATACCGTGTAACAGATTTCGCACCGCGCTTTTATCATCACGAACGTTATTTCAAACCCCTTATGCTCATCCGGAAAGTGGAACCTCTGGAAGGCAATCCAAGAGTCAGGGTTATCTGTAAACCGGTGTGTAATTATGGTGAAAGCCATCAGCGTGGACACCGGGGCAGCAACCATATCCTGTATACCGGCTGTGCCGAAAACATGCAGCTCAGTACCAATATTCCACTGAGTTATATAGAAGATGACAGGTACTTCGCCCTGAACGAAACAAAATACCTGATCATGACCTACGGACATGAGCTGAATGCGCCGATCAACAGTACGGCTGAGCGCTTTCTTTCAGAAACCATACGTTACTGGAGACGATGGATCAAGCATTCGAACATTGCAGGTTTTTACCAGCACCTGGTCATTCGTTCAGCACTCGTGCTGAAAATCCATCAGTTCGAGGATACCGGCGCGATCATCGCTGCCAGTACAACCAGTCTGCCCGAATCACCAGGCAGCAAACGGAACTGGGATTATCGTTATTGCTGGATGCGCGATACCTATTATGTAATAACAGCATTGAACCATATCGGCCATTTTGAAGAAATGGAAAAGTACTTTGGCTACATTACCGACATTTCCTTCAGGGACGACAAACGGTATCAACCGCTTTTCGGTATCGCCGGTGAGCGCATTCTGACCGAACGCGTCCTGAAACACATTTCCGGTTATCAGAACAATACGCCAGTACGCATTGGTAACCAGGCCTACGAACACATTCAGAATGACATTTATGGTCAGGTACTCGTTTCTATGCTGCCGCTTTATACCGATCACCGTTTCATCTTTAGGGAAAGACAGGATTCCGCTACCTGGCTGGACTACCTGCTCAGCAAGATCGAGCGGACAATCGACGAGAAGGATGCCGGCCTTTGGGAATTCCGGAATATCGCGCACACCCACTGCTATACCAACCTTTTCCAGTGGGCAGGGGCAAATGCCGCACTGAAAATGGCAAAGACCATCGGGAATGCAGTATACGAAGAGCGCGCCACTATCCTCATCAACAAAGCGGCAAAGCATATTGAAGACTGTTATGATCCTGTGCGTAAAGTATACACACATGCAGCAGGTAGTCCGCATCTGGATGCAAGCACGTTACAACTCATTCTCATGAACTACCTGGATCCGGCCTCCGAAAAAGCTAGAGACCACCTCACTGCACTCGAAAAGGAACTCAAAGCTGAAAATGGCTTATTTTACCGCTACCTGCATACAGATGACTTCGGCAGGCCAAAGACTACCTTCCTCATCTGTGCATTCTGGTACGTAGAAGCACTGGCCTGTGTGGGCAGGCTGGACGATGCGATCCGGGAATTTGAGTCCATTATCGGTTACGCTAACCACCTGTTGCTGTTCAGTGAGGATGTTGATGAGAAAGATGGCAGCCAGTGGGGCAATTTTCCCCAGGCTTACAGCCATGTAGGGCTGATGAACGCTGCGCACCGCATTGCCATTAAACTCGACCGGCCAATCTTTCTCTAAAGCAAAGTCAGTTGCCGTTCCTGCCAAACGATGAAAAAAACCTGCGCAGCAGCGATCGCTGCTGCTTTTCCACAGGCTTACGACCAGATTTGTCACCTGGCATCGGACTTGCTTCATACTGGACCAGCATCATCAGCATGTCCCTGACCTCGCGGAAATCGCGCAGGTAATAACGTGCGGCAGACATATTGCCACCTACCTTGATGGTGTAGGCACTTTCCGGAAGTGACTTGAAAATATCTTCATCGGTATGGTCGTCGCCAAAAGCGATGATAAAACCAGGATGGTGGCCATGCAGCCAGTTTAAGGCTGCTTTTCCCTTATTCACTTCAACATTCTTAAACTCGATCACTTTATTGCCCTCCATGATCTGCAGCCCTTTGTCTGCTACAAACATGCGCAAATGATTGACAATTTCTCCGGCGCGGAATTCACCAAGTCCTTTTTCCGCTTTCCTGTAATGCCACACCAGCGAAAAGCTCTTTTCCTCTATGAAAGATCCCGGCGTGCGATCCGTATAGACCTCAAGGACAGACCTGACTTCCTGCTTCCATTTATCCGTAAGCAGGGGAACCGATTTCCATTCCTGTCCGGACCTTTTCTGCCATGCGCCATGCTCGGCGATCAAACCCAGGTTACAGTGCCCGAACCACTTTTCAAGCGTCTGGTAGTTCCGTCCGCTGATGATGACCACATGATTGGCTGTATCCGCGGTCATTTTATGAATGATGTCATAAAGGTCATCGTCAGGGGCTGCCTTGTCGATGTCTCCCTTAAACCCCACTAAAGTGCCATCATAATCCAGGAAAATAAACCGGTCGCGGGACGCGGCGTATTGCCTGGCGATCTGCTCGCGGACTGGCTGGGCAGCATGACGCGTAAGCAACGACTGCTGTAACTCCTTTACCTCCCCAAGTTTATCCATAAAGTTCTTTACCCACAGGTTAATGTTGAATTTCCGCACAATATGACGCATACTGCTCATACGGGCAACTTGTTCTTCAAAAGGCATATTGATAGCCTGCACCATTGCACGCATCATATCACCTATGTTGTTTGGATTAACGATCAGTGCATCGTTCAGTTCCTTTGACGCCCCGGCCATTTCGCTGAGGATCAACACACCATCGTTATTGGTCCTTGACGCAACATATTCCTTGCTGACCAGGTTCATTCCGTCCCGCATCGGTGTTACGAGACAGATGTCCGAAGTGCTGTACAACGCGGACAGGAACTCTACAGAAAAGGACTTGTAGAAATAATGGATAGGCACCCAGTTCATCGTCCTGAACCTGGCGTTGATATTGCCTACCAACTGGTCTATTCTGTCCCGGAGTTCCTTATACTGGGGTACCGTATCCCTTGAAGGAACGACGATCATATATAACACCACCTTTTCCAGATATTCCGGATGCATTTGCAGCAGCAGTTCCATTGCCTGAAGACGCTGAAGGATACCCTTACTGTAATCAAGCCGGTCTATCGTCAGGATAATCTTAAGGTCCTTCTGGCTTTCCTTGAATGCAGCAGAGTAACGGGCTACCTTTGGATGCAGCGTAAGCTGTTCAAATTTTTCATGGTCTATACCCATAGGAAAAGCCTCTACCACAATATGTCTGTTCTTGTGAATAATCACATTATCTGCCATTTTCCCGGAAGACAAGCGAGAGGCGGCACTCAGGAAGTGCCGGACGTCATCAAAAGTATGAAAACCCAGCAGATCCGCGCCAAGCATACCCTGGATCAACTCTTCACGCCAGGGGATCAGTCTGAAAACCTCATAGGAGGGGAAGGGGATATGCTGAAAAAAACCAATCGTGACGGCCGGACGTTCGGTCCGGATCATTCCCGGGAGCGAAAGTAACTGGTAATCCTGTATCCATATGGTATCACCATCCCTAAGGTTTTGTACGACCGCGTCCCGAAACTTCCCGTTTACCCGCTGGTAAGTATCCCAGTAACTTTGCTCAAAATTTGCATAAGTGACCAGGTAGTGAAAAACAGGCCATAGCACTTCATTGGAAAAACCCTCATAATACAGGTTGATCTCTTCAGTGCTGAGAAATACAGGGATAAGGTTAAAGGCAGCCAGTTTTTTCGAAACCTCCTTCTGACGCTCGGGCGGGACCTCTATTCCAGGCCATCCGATCCAGATATTGTCACCTGTTTTATATACGGACCCGAGCCCTGTAGCGAGCCCGCCTTCGCTGGGCCTTAAAACATACGCTCCGTTTTGTTCTGAAATCTTGACTGGGAGGCGGTTAGATACAATAATGGTCTTATTCTTATTCGGCATATACACCATTAAAACCATTTCAGGCCAGTATTGTTTTTGAAAGATTAAATTAATTGCTTATTAGGAATAGTCGCTTAATCAATATAAACTGATCTTGGCGTTAAATTTGTTCAGAACTGCTCGTCAAAACACCAAGTATTTATGACCAAAAGCCAGCTAGCCGCATTTATCCTTCTGCCTGTTCTCCTGAATTCCTGTTCAAGCATGTACATGCCCAATGTACCCAATACGCCTATGCTGAGCCAGCGGGGCGAGCTCAGCGGGGGAGCACACATCTCACTACGCGGCAATGCCAGCCTTAACGGCGCCTATGCCGTCGCCGATCACTTTGGCGTAATCTTTGGCGGAAGCCATATGAAAAGGGAATGGGAGAAAAAAGACTATAAGCATAATCTGCTGGAAGTCGGAGGTGGTTATTTCAACACTTTTGGTCCGGACGACAACCGGATCATCGAAGTATATGCTGGTTACGGCGGCGGCAGCACAGACCGTGTCTTTCGCCATTACGATGACCAGAATATATTGACAGGATCAGACCTGCAAAAAGTGACTTACAGCAAAACCTTTTTCCAGGTAAACTACAGTTCAAGAAAATCAGATAACCTGAAACTTTTCGGGCGCAATTTTCCGATCAGTTATGGCACGGCATTACGCATCAGCTCTGTAGAAATGAAAACCTTCATGATCAATGACATCGGCCAGCTGCGTGAAGGAAATGTATTCCTCGAACCCGTATTCTTTACCAGGATGAAACTCTCAGACCAGATCCAGCTTCAATATACCACCAGCGGAAACTTCGGGCTGAACAGCCGCAAATATATGAATGCCGGCAATTCCATCTTTACTGTCGGTGCCGTCGTCAACGTAGGCGGCAAAACGCTGAAATAAAGAAGCCCGCCATATTCCGGCGGGCTTCTCTGAACTGACATGATGAGCAGTACTATTTTGCCTTTACGATCACTTTGCTCAGCGACGGTCTGTCCTTCGCCTCATCTGCCGTATTCTTAAAGACAATGTATAAGTCATGGAGCTTGCCATCTGTTACGGCGGCCAGCGCAATATCAGCACTGCTGTTTGCGGCTGAACCCAGTAACCTGCCATCCTGGCCGTCAACATGTACCTCGATGCTGTAAGCAGCATTACCGGTAAGCACCAGTTGGATAGCGGAAATATCCGTCAGGTCAATCTGGCTTAGCTTAATCCATCCGTTCTTTTGCGGAAGTACCAGTAGCTGGTTCCCGTTATTGTCCCTGCGCGCAAACTCAGCCACATCCTTTATGTCCTTCGCATCAATTTCATTGCTACGCAGAGCAATGGCGTCATTGCCTGAAAGTGGTTTCACTCCAGCTGATCCGGCATCTGCGTAAGAAGCCTTAAGGCTAAGTGCCGATTGTTTTTTATTGACTTCCGCAGGAGGGACAATTTTACCTGTTGCAGGCAATGACGGTCCGGCGGAAGAGGTTGCACTCAGCGACAGAATCCATTCTGCGATCTGCCTGGCTTCCGACTCCTTCATCGTCGGGTGTGCAGGCATCGCTACTTCGCCCCATACACCGCTGCTGCCCTTAAGGATCTTACCGGCCAGATAGGACGGTGCATCCGCTTTAGACTGGTATTTTGAAGAGACCAGCTTAAACATCGGACCTATGGATTTAGCGTCCACCTTATGACAGGTACTGCAATCACTTTTTTGCATCAGGGCTTTTCCGACCATGGTCTGTGCAGCTTCCTGATGGCCAAGTTTTGCGCCCGCCAGGTCTAATCCTTCCTGATAACTGCTGGATACATATATGCGTGTTTTATTCACTGTAGCACCAGGATCTGTCACCTGTACATGGTAATTTACCGGTTTACCTGGAAAATAGAACGTTTTGTTGCCACTCAGTACAATATCTACCTTAGGTTGCGCATTGCCGGCAGAAACATTGATCGTCTGGCTCTTTGAAGAAGCCCTATTTTTGTCCACTACCAGTACGCTGACAGCATAATTGCCTGCCTTGGTGAAAGTATGCTGCAGCACCGGCGTGGTGGTTGTCTTTTTAAGACCCGCTCCAAGGCTCCAGATATAGGTCAGCGCATCACCGTCAGGATCTGTTGCCTCTACCTTTGCAGTCATTTTATAAGGCAGCAAACCGCTGGCATTTTCTATGTTAAGTTTTTTTACGATCGGTGGACGGTTACCCTCCAGGTAATCTATCCTTACCAGGCCGGCATCCGGATTTTTTGAGAACCAGCCCTTACCATACTCCAGGATATAAAGCTTACCGTCCGGACCCTGTTCCATGTCTATAGGCGCGTTCAGCGGAACATTTGCCATAAAAGGCTCCATACTTTTATAATCGCCATTCGCATCCATAGTTACCGCTTTTACCCAGCCCCTGATCCATTCGTAGATCAACAGTTTGCCATTATAATAGGCAGGGTAGGGAGATGCTCCCGGCTTAGTATAGTAAACCGGGCCCGCCATTGCGGTACGGCCACCAGCACCGACCTGCGGAAATTCCTTAGATTCACCATAAGGATACCAGATAAAAGCCGGCTGGGCAGGAGGAAGCGTAGCAAGCCCCGTGTTGTTAGGCGAGTTATTAATGCCTGCAGCAGGATCAAAAGGTGCTCCGCTGGTGCCGTTTGTATAATCATAGGCTTTGTAAGGATAATTGTTACCGATAAACAGCGGCCAGCCGAAGAAACCAGCCTTCTTAGCCTGGTTGACCTCGTCATAACCTCTCGGCCCACGGTTAGGATCGTCATTATTGGCATCCGGCCCAACTTCGCCCCAGTAAAGAAAGCCGGTCCTCTGGTCTACAGAAATACGATAGGGGTTCCTGTTGCCCATCACAAAGATCTCAGGGCGGGTTTTTTCAGTTCCCTTAGGAAAGAGGTTACCTTCAGGAATATCATAGGTTCCGTCTTCATTGACCTTGATCCTGAGTATCTTTCCCCGGAGGTCGTTGGTGTTTCCTGCCGATCTCCGTGCATCATATTGATGAAGGCCCTCGCGATTGTCCAGCGGAGCATATCCTTTGTTCACATATTGCTGGTTAGGCGCGTCAAACGGTGTAGAGTTATCTCCTGTCGAAACATAAAGCAGGCCGCCAGGTCCGAAAGCTATAGATCCGCCGGTATGGCAGCAGATCTCACGCTGGGAATAAAATTCCAGGATCACTTTTTCTGTCGCAGTCGTGATCTTGTCGTTGACCAGTTTAAACCGCGACAGCCGGTTCACAGATTTTCCCACAGGGCTGTAAAGTGCATAGATGTACTGATTCTTTGCGAAGTTTGGGTCCGCGGCAATTCCGAGTAAACCCTCTTCCGCGTTTACACCTTCCGTATGGGTCTTGGAATAAACATCAAGTTTTCCTGCTTCCGTCAGTGTCTTTGTGGCATTCTTATAAAGCATAAATTCTCCCCTGCGCTGAGATACCAGGATATCGAGGTTCGGAAGAACAGCAAGCTCGGTCGGCTCCGTAAACTGACCATGTACCAGATCCACTTTTACGAACCGGTCCTGGTCGGGGGTGTCGATGCGCAACACCGTCTGCCTTTGTCCCTGTGAAGCAGCTGAACGGGTTTCTGCCATTTTGTTTTGTGAAAACGGGATCACCGCACTTAAGGCGATACCCGAAAGCAATACTATTAATGAAGTCTTCATTTAGGTGTTTTGATTTTGCGTGCTGTATTTGGTTTTTAATGCATGTGCGAAATCAAAAATACACCTTTGCAATCGATTTCTCGGTATTATTTTAAATACTTTCGGGTAAATAGTTTTAGCAAATTCATTAAGCGTATTTTATTCATTAACAGCGCTATTGTTTATTGTAACAAAATCATTATTTTGCGATTCCTTTTAATCAAACGGGAATTGTTTACTTTTAAACTTTTAATAACCAAAAAACCACAACATGAAACTTAATTACTTAAGGTTTGGAACAACGGCATTTGTCTGGCTGTTGGGGACTACACTTGTGGCTGGTCAGCAATTGACTGACAAGTCAGAAATCGGCCTGAGTGACCTTTCGGGATTTAAAGACCCGGGAAAGTCATGGTCGATCGCCGGTGGTGTAACGGCAGACTTAAATGAGCAGAACAAGCTCATCGTAACCAAAGGTACAGGAGTCCTGGTCAACCAGGTCGGGAAGAAAGACCATGGAACAGACCTGTTCACCGTAGCAGAACATGGTGACATCGTCCTTGAACTCGATTTCCTGCTGGCCAAAGGCGCCAATTCAGGAATCTATCTTCAGGGCAATTACGAGATCCAGCTGGAAGACGTATGGGGCATGAAAAACCTGACCTCAAGTAATCTCGGCGGTATCTATCCGCGCTGGGACGATTCAAGGCCAGCGGGAATGCAGGGTTATGAAGGCCATGCACCGCGCCAGAACGCAGGTAAGGCTCCCGGTACCTGGCAGCATATCAGAATTGCTTTCCAGGCCCCTAAGTTTGATGCCTCAGGTAAAAAAACTGAAAACGCCAGGATGATCGGAATAGAGCTCAATGGTGTACTGATCCATGATGACGTAGAGCTTTTTGGTGCTACCAGAGGGGCAGCAGGCCCTGAAAAAGCACTGGCACCACTCCGTTTACAGGGAGATCACGGCGCTGTAGCTTTCAGGAATATCAAAATATCCAAGCTGCCTGCCAATGCAACGGCACGCAGAGGCGGAGACAACACCGACCCGATCTATATCGACCCGCTGAATACCCCGCTGATCCGTAGTTTCGTTGATATAAACGGTGGTCCGAGGGTAGTTCATGCCATCTCAGTAGCCAGCCCGGAAGAAATACATTACAGCTACGACCTGGATAACGGCTTACTGTTTCAGGGATGGCACGGCGACTTCATTGATGCTACACCTATGTGGCACGACAGGGGCAACGGAACTTCAAGACCAAGAGGAGCTGTAGTTACTTTCAGCAGAAAACCTGTTCCTGCCCTGGCCAAACTTACAGACGCAAAAGCGGCCTGGATAGCCGATACCACAGGTACCGGTTTCAGGACAAAAGGATATACCATTGATGGTGCAAACCGTCCTACCTTCGTTTATAACATCTACGGCACCAAAGTAACCGACGCCATCAAACCTGTGGCAAACGGACAAGGCCTGACCAGGGAGATCAGCCTTGAAAAACCAGTAGATAATGTTTATGCACTGGTAGCCACTGCAAGTGATATTACTGAAGCAGGAAAGGGCCTTTATTTGTTGGACGGTCAATCTTATTACATAAAATTTGACGATGCCAAAGACAAACCTGTGATCAGGGATGCCAATGGCGGAAAGGAACTGGTAGTCCTGGTTCGTGGCAAGTTAAATTATTCAATATTATTCTAAGAGAAGTCAGACAATGAAACATACTTTTAAAACGCTGGCAATGCTGGCTTTAAGCTTTAGTTTTTCTGCGGGTTTTGCCCAGCAGACGCCTAAAGAGGAAGATTTTTATAAAGTCGTGAAGGTACGTGTGCCCGAGGGACCGATCCTGGAAGTGGGTGGCCTTGTTACCATGCCAAACGGAGACCTGGGCGTTTCCACACGACGCGGTGAGGTATATATTATAGAGAACCCGACCAGCAGCAGGCCTTATGTCCGCAAATTCGCTTCAGGTCTTCATGAGATCCTGGGGCTTGCCTATAAAGACGGCGCCCTGTATTGCGCGCAAAGGGGAGAACTGACCAAGCTGATCGACAAGAACGGAGACGGCAAGGCAGATGTTTACGAAACAGTTTATGCCTGGCCGCTGAGCGGGCACTATCACGAGTATAGCTTTGGTCCCAAGATTGCACCCGATGGTTCGTTTTTCGTAACCGGTAACGTAGCATTCGGCGACGAGATGTGGTATCGCGGAGAAAGCCGCGTTCCTATGCGCGGATGGGCCATGAACATCACTGAAGATGGCATCATGAGACCATGGGCTACCGGAATGCGTTCACCCGCCGGTCCTGCAGTTATCGACGGAAAGTTATACTATACCGATAATCAGGGTGACTGGGTTGGTTCAGGAGCCATCTGGAGAGTAGAAAAAGGAGACTTTATCGGCCACCCGGCAGGACTCCGCTGGACCGGTCGTTCAGACTCTCCGGTGAAACTTACTGAAGAGCAGTTCAGGTCTAAGATTGACGAGAGAAGGAACGTCGATGCCAACGGAAGGGCAATCAAACCGGAAAACCGCGTCGATGAAGAGTTCAAGATGCTGTTCCAGATGAAGAAAGATTTTCCTGAGCTAAGATTACCTTCTGTATGGCTGCCTTATGGTATCCTGGGCATCTCTACATCTGAGCCTGTAAAGATTCCCGAAGGGGCATTTGGTCCGTTTTCCGGCCAGCTGCTTATCGGCGATCAGGGAATGAGCATCATTTCAAGGGTATTCATGGAGACCGTCAATGGCGTTGAGCAAGGAGCATCCTTCCTCTTCAGAAGTGGCTTCCGTTCTGGTGTACTCCGTATGGCATGGGGCCAGGACGGTTCACTGTTCGTGGGTGAGACCAACCGCGGATGGGGTTCTGCAGGTGATGCCAACGAAGGTTTGGAACGTATGGTTTATGACAACAGCAAAGTACCTTTCGAAATGCGTGCAATCAGGGCTATGCCTGATGGATTCGAGATCGAATTTACCAAACCTGTCGACAAAAAGTCAGCTGAAGACCTGGCATCCTATAACGTCGAAAGCTATCTCTATAAATACCATCCGGTTTACGGATCGCCTCCCGTTAACAAGGAGACGCTGAAGGTAAAAGGGGTAAAGTTGTCTGCTGACGGACTGCGTGCAAGGTTAGTGGTTGATGGTCTGCGTCAATATTACATCCATACCATTACTGCCGATGGCGTAACTGACCAGGACGGTGCTTCTTCCCTGATGCATCCGATCGGTTATTACACGCTAAACAGCATTCCTACCGGCAGCAAGCTTTCCATGAGCGAAGTAAGCACCAGGAACTCAGGCCTTAAACCTAAAGCAAGCACCACTGCTACCAAAGGAAAGACTGTTGCGAAAGCTAATCCTGACGATCCCAACGGAGGAGCTGCTGACGATGCGAAAGAAAAGACGATCACTACCGCTGCACCTACGTATGCACAGGTAAAGGGCTTGCTGACCAGTTATACCTGTACAGCATGCCATAATCCGACCAAGCGTCAGATCGGCCCTGCTTTTGCAGACGTTGCCAAACGCAAGTACACTCCGGAAAAGATTGTTTCGCTGATCCACAATCCTCAGCCTCAGAACTGGCCTGGTTACGCGACAGAAATGCCGCCAATGCCTCAGGTCACCAAGGCTGACGGCCTTAAGATCGCGGCCTGGATCAACTCCCTGGCAAAATAAGAATGCAGTTATTGCTTCAAATAAAATGGGATAGTCTTTCATAGATTATCCCATTTTTTTTTTACTTTAACCGCCTTAATCAAATAAACCTTTTTATATAAAATGAGTACACTTCATTCTTACGATTACATTGTATTCTTCGTATACTTTATAATCGTAGCTACCTACGGTTTCTGGATCTACTACAAGAAAAAGTCGGCAACCAGCGACTCAAAAGATTATTTCCTGGCAGAAGGCTCTCTGACCTGGTGGGCCATCGGCGCCTCCCTTATCGCTTCCAATATCTCTGCCGAACAGATGATCGGGATGAGCGGCTCGGGTTTTAAACTTGGACTTGCCATTTCCGCCTACGAATGGATGGCAGCAGCTACACTGATCATTGTCGCCGTGTTTTTCATGCCGGTATACCTGAAAAACAAGATCTTTACCATGCCGCAGTTCCTTAACGAACGCTACAACAGTACCGTAGCCATGATCATGGCCATTTTCTGGCTGGCATTGTATATCGTGGTCAACCTGATGTCCATCCTGTACCTCGGTGCACTTGCCATCAGCGGCATTTCAGGTATCGATATTACGGTATGTATCCTCGGCCTGGCAGTGTTTGCGATCGTCATTACACTGGGTGGTATGAAGGTTATCGGATATACCGATGTCATCCAGGTGTTTTTCCTGGTACTGGGCGGACTGGTCGCCAGCTATATTGCGCTGAACATCATTTCAGGTCAGCAAGGCGTCATGAAAGGCTTCGCGACGCTGACCAGCGGCGCATCCGAGCACTTCCACCTGATCTTTAAAAAGGATAATCCCAACTATATCGACCTTCCCGGTCTCAGCGTACTGATCGGCGGTATGTGGATCGCCAACCTGAACTACTGGGGCTGTAACCAGTACATTACCCAAAGGGCCTTAGGCGCATCACTTCCCGTGGCGCGCTCAGGCCTGCTCTTTGCCGCATTCCTGAAAATGCTGATGCCGATCATCGTCGTGATCCCCGGTATTGCCGTTTATTATATTATTAAAGAGAACATTCCGGCGATCAGCCCGGACAGTCTGCTTACTTCTTCAGGCGTACAGGATCCCAACAAGGCATATCCTGCTTTATTAGGTCTGTTGCCAGTTGGCCTGAAAGGACTTTCCTTTGCTGCGCTGACTGCGGCCATCGTAGCCTCTCTGGCTGGAAAGGCCAACAGTATCGCAACGATATTCACGCTGGATATCTATAAAAAAGCCATGAACCGCGAGGCAGGAGAGAAGAACCTTGTCAATGTAGGTAAGGTTACCGTTATCGTGTCTATGCTGCTGGCCGTTTTGCTGTCACTGGCTATCGGCGACGCGCTCATGGGTGAGGGCAAGCAAGGCTTCCAGTACATCCAGGAGTACACAGGTTTCGTTTCACCTGGTATCTTCGCCATGTTCATCCTGGGTTTCTTCTGGAAGAAAACAACCTCAAACGCGGCCCTGTTTGCTACCATAGGCGGTTTCATCGCCTCAGTAGTACTTAAGTTCCTTCCCGGTTGGATAGACCTTTCCTTCCTGTACGATTACGGATGGGCAGTAGCCAATTCCAGCGGTATCTATGAAATTCCGTTCATGGACAGGATGCTGATCGTATTCGTGATCTGCATCGTTGGCATGTATTTCATCAGTACTGCCGAGAACAGAAAGGGGATTGTACCCAAAGGCCTGGAGGTAGACACCAAAATGTTCAATGTATCCAGCTCATTTGCGGCCGGATCGCTGATCATCATATTGATGCTTGTTGCACTTTATACGGTATTCTGGTAAACCAGAAGAAAACCCTGTAATATGGTAAATAAGAAGGCCGGTCTGATATTCAGGCCGGCCTTCTTATTGTGATCCGCTTAGAATCTCTGTTCAATACTTGAATACCTTGCCGCCCACCATCACCTCCTGGGTCTTTTCGTCAAAGGTCGCCTTCTGGCCGGTCCTCACCGAAGCGTTCGTCATTATATTCGCAATCGAGTGGTAATATCCCGCTTCAACGGGAGCATGTGTCTCCTTGCGGCTGCGCACACATTCCATCCAGTTTCTCATATGGGCAGAGGTCAGCTTGTCCCCACCGGTATTTGCAGAAGCGGCTACTTTCTCAACCAGGTCGGTCAGCTTCAGTTCAGGCAACAGATTCGGCTGCATGTTCATCGCCTTTGCAGCACCAGCGGTAAGCCCGCCCCTTGGAGATACGGTATTGGTGATCAGGTTCAGCTCTCCGCCGTTAGAATAATAGATTTCAGCCGGGTTTTCGTCACCATTGTGCATCCTTGAGGTGAACACGACCTGGAAGCCGTTCGACGGGTCATTTTCTTTTCCATAATCAAATACGGCAGTCGTTGTATCCCAGTTGCGTCTGCCATCCTTCCATTGGTAGATACCGCCGTTAGCAACTACACTGCGTGGATGTTTAAGGCCTGTAAACCAGTGTACGGTATCAATCTGATGAGACATCCACTGGCCCGGCATTCCTGATGAAAAAGGCCAGAACAAACGGAACTCCAGGTATTTTCTCGGATCCCATTCTTCGAAGGGCCGGTTCAGCAGAAAGCGTTTCCAGTCGGTATCCTGTTGTTTCAGCTTCTCCACAAGTGCGGGTCTTCGCCAGCGGCCCGGCTGGTTTACGTTCCAGCTCAGCTCTACCATCGTAATGTTTCCGAACTTACCATCCTTAATGAATTTTTCGGCTGCGTGGTAGTTGTCACCACTGCGTCTCTGAGAACCGATCTGCACGATCTGCTTCGAAGCCTTAACGGCTTTCAGTGCCATACGTGCATCGGCCATAGTCTCCGCAAATGGCTTCTCACAATACACATCACATTTGTTGTTCACCGCCTCTGCAGTATGCAGGGCATGTGCAAAATCCGGCGAACTGATGATGACTGCATCAATGTCCTTAAGCCCGTAAAGTTCATCATTGTTACGGCATGCCGTAATATCATGCCCGAATTTTGACTTCAGTACTCCGGTACCTTCCTCACGTCTCAGGCGCCAGAGATCCGAAAGTGCGACCACATCAAAATTCATTTCCTTATGATGGTTCATGAAACTGGGTAGCAGGGCATCTTTGAAACGGTCAGAAAAACCGACGATACCTACACGTACCCGGTCATTGGCCCCGATGATCTTACCATAGCTTTTTGCACTGAAGCCCATTGCACCGGTATAAACACCGGCGGTGGCTATTGCCGCCTGCTTTATAAATTTCCTTCTTGATTCCTGCATGATCTGTACGATTTGGATTATTTGAGTTCTTTTATCTTAATGCTCCTGAAAGACACCCTGTCACCATGGTCCTGCAACAGGATATGTCCTTTTGGCGCCATTCCGAAATTCTTCCAGTCTTTATACTTGCTGCCCGCAACCAGGTCAAGGAACTCCTGCGAACCACGGGTGTATTCTACTACCTTGAAGCCATTGAGCCAATATTCAATTCGGTTGTCGGGGTATACCCTGATCAATCCTTGATTCCATTCACCTATCTTCTTCTGGGAAGCCGGTATTTTCTTGCTCGCAATCAGGTCATACAAAGAAGCCAGGGTACGGTTGCCATTCTTTCCCAGTTTGGCATCCGGATGGCGCACATCATCTAATATCTGATATTCCGGACCGATTGCCGATCCCTTGTTACCTTCTGATAAGGTCACAAAATATTTTACACCACTGTTCGCACCTTCCGTTAACCGGAAATCAAACTTCAGTTCAAACGCCCCGTATTCCTTCTCAGTTACAATGTCGCCTCCATTGGTAGATTCACCACCATTGGCTTTATCTACACTGAGTTCTCCATTGCTGATTTCCCAGCCTTTTTCAGGAAATTTATCCTTGTATGCACCAATCCAGCCCTTAGTGGTCTTACCGTCCCATAACAACGAATAACCCTGTGCCTTCTCCTGGGCAGAAAGATCATTAGGAACCAGGTTCACCACATAAGTATCATCAGCCTTGGAAGGTTTAAGGTTTGTGGTCTGGATACGGATGTTCCTCCAGCGGATCTGTTTTCCCGGCTGGTCATTGCTGCCTATGCCGTGCACCTGTAACGCGATAAACCCGGAAGGGGTAAGGTTATCGATCAGGCTAGCTGTCGGTATACCGTTTATCCAGGTCCTGATTGAGCTTCCGATACATTCTATCCTGTATTTATTCCATTCGCCCCTTTTAAAAGCGGCCTGCCCCTTAGGGTTGATCTCCAGAGGATAGAGCCAGCCACGACGCGCCTCATCATAGATTCCGCCGCTCCATTTACGGTCTGAGGGATCAACTTCTACCTGGTATCCATGTACACGGCCGTTCTGGTAATCCTGACTGCTCTGACTCCTGATCTGGATACCTGAATTCATCGAATTGTCTACAAGCAGTTCCACTTCCAGGATAAAATCGCCATAGTCTTTCTCTGTAGCGAGGAAGGAGTTGGGCGTGTTTGATACCGTAGTGCCCACGATCTCTCCGTTCACCACTTCATATTTAGCCTTGCCGTTCAGCTGCTTCCAGCCATTAAGGTCTTTACCGTTAAACAATTGCTGCCATTTCCCCCCCTGGGCCTGTGTACCGGAAACCGATCCGAACAACAGGGCCGCCAATACCAATAGTTGATTTTTTTTCATTGCTCCGTTTGTATTGTTTTTTGTTAGTCTCATTGTTTGCCAAATTCAGCGGCCTCTCTGTCCAGCTGTTCAGCCGTAACTTCCGCTCCGGAAGTCACCAGTATCCTGTATTTAAATGTTACGGACTGGCCAGGGGCCAGCTTCAGGTTCAATTTCTCCCTGCCGTTACTGAAAATGGCCTGTCCCAGCGGGTTTGCTGCAAACAATCCATAGTCACGGGCATGCCAGTAAGTGGGATATCCCGGATTTTCCGGATAGTCGATCATCGCAACAGACAAAGGCACTCCTTCCTTCTTTGCCGCAAGCAGACACCATGTACCGCGAGTTCCCCATGCATCATTACCGCGCCTTCCCGTGCTGGTCAGATAGCTTCCGTTGGCACCGTTACCCGATGCAGAAACTTTGGTGACATTACCCTGGCTATCTACAAATTCCTCTACCTTATCAGAAGGCATTTCAAGTTCTTTCGTTACCCTGAGACCAAGCATGCCGTCTTTAATATCTTTGAAAAATACCGAATCCTGCTGAGCCCTCAGCGTGGTCACCCGGTCTATTGTCCGGCTGTTGCCCTTTCCGCTGAAAATAAAATACGTATGTTCGCTTAATAAGGCTTTTCCTGCCTGGTTTTCCCAACTGGCACTGTAGTCCAGGCGGCCCTGCTTGCCCTCAGTCACCTTTGCCACCCGCACCTTCCTGATCCAGCCATAACGGGCCTTATTTGCTGCCGGAATCGCATAAGAATTATTCCAGAAGTCCAATCCGTTTACACTTTCATAGTTAAGCCAGAGTCCGATATGGTGAGGATGATCATTACGTTCACCATCCCGGGGAACGATCGGAAATCCCCTGGTCACGAATGTACCGTTCGCTGCCCTGATCGGGTATAAGACGGGCTTTTCCAGATCATCGGGGTAAATAAAGCTGGTGAACGGTTTGCCTCCAACAAGAATGTCCACCTTTTTACCGGCATCGTCCCGGATGAGTTTTACGGTCTGGGACTGTGCGGCTGCAGACAACAGCGCACAGCAAGTGAAAATCAAAACCTTGTGTTTCATATCTGGTCTCAAGTGGTCCCGTCTAAACAAGAACCAATAGTTAAATATACCTTTCTTAGGGTACAATCAACCTACAAGAGAACCATTTACCCTTGAAAAATTACGAAAACGATTGCGCGAAAAAACGTTATATCCATTCATTTTCGCGGTACCAGCGGATCGTCTCCGCGATACCCTTTTCCAGGTCAAATGCAGGATGGTAAGCCAGATCGCGTTCCGCTGCCCGAATACTGCATGCCCAGTTCACCGCAGTCAGCTCAGCCATCTTTTCCCGGTTAAGGGCAGGGGTGGCTTTCCGGTGCGCATAGAGTTTATCCATCAGCCCGGCAATCATGCTAACCAATCCCACCGGCAGATGGAACTTAAGCGTCCGTTTCTTCAGCGCCTTTCTGGCCAAAGCCCCGAGTGCATAGCGGTCATATGCCTTTCCGTCGGAGATATTATAGGCACGTCCAGGAACCCCCTTAAACAGCGCCCTGATGATGGTCCCCGCCAGGTCAGTTACATAAACGAAGCTCAGCTGCTGCCGGAAATTACCAATATAAGGTTCCACGCCCCGGCTTATGCTCTTAAATAAAATGAAGATATCTTTTTCCCTGGGGCCATAAACAGCAGTCGGGCGGATAATGACCAGTGGCAAACCCCTGATCCCGCTCAGGTACCGCTCCGCAAGCAGTTTGCTGGCTCCGTAAGCCGTCACAGGTTTTGCCATACTCACTTCGGTAAGTTCACCCTCAAGCCCATCCAGGGGACCAAGCGCCGCAAGACTGCTCACAAATACGAATTTTTTTAAATTAACCCTGAGCGCGGCTTCACCCAGGTTACGACTGAAATCTGCATTAACGAGGTTATATTCTGCGGGTGTCTTCGCTTTGGTAATTCCGGCGGCATGCACCACATAATCAATACGGTGTTCTTCCAGAAGCAGCTGTAAGGATGCTGCCGAAGTATAATCCGCGTAAACGTACCGGATGTCAAATTGCTGCAAATGCGTTCTGTCCGTATGTTCGCGCACAGCAGCGAAGACCTCGAGCCCGGCAGCCAAAGCCTCAGCAACCAGGTGATACCCCACGAAGCCTGTAGCCCCCGTGATCAGTACCCGCTCACTCATATCTGCTTCTCGTAAATGCGATATCGTTTGTAAACTTCCCCGTTAATGGCCTTAATCGCATTGTTCACCATATCGTTGTGCTCCAGCGTCCAGCTGGCCTCCGCATAAGTCATTCCTTTTTGCTGATAAGCCTTGATAATTCGCGCATAGATACAAGCTTCAATACCCATCTTACGGTAACCGTCAATTACCCCAAGCAGCAATATCCTGATGCCCTTAATCTTGCTCTTGCCAAACAACAGCTTAAAGATACCGGTAGGCAGCAAACGTCCCTTTTTAATCGTCTTCTGGATCTGGTTCATATCCGGGATCGCCGCACCGAAACCAACCAGTTTACCGTCCTGCTCGGCGACCAGGCAGAAATCCGGGTCCAGGACCAGCTTCAGGTCTTTAGCCTGATAATCAAACTCTTCATCGTTCAGTGGTACAAAGCCCATGTTCTTGTCCCAGGCTTTATTATACACTTCACGAAGCTTATCGGCTTCTTCCTTAAAACGTTTCATATTGATCTTTCGGATCACGATATCCGATCGCTTCAGCCTTTCTTCCAGACGGTCCATCAACCTTACCGAACGGTCGTCGTAATTCTTTCCGGTAAATCTCCAGGCCAGCAGGTCTACCTTCTTGGCCAGGCCGGTACCTTCCAGCAGGGCAGGGTAGTAAGCGGCATTATAAGGCATCATTACCACCGGTGGCATATCAAAACCTTCTACGAGCAATCCGCAGCTCTCATTGGTCGAAAAATTCACCGGGCCCATGAGCTTGTCCTTCACACCACGTTCCTTCAGCCAGTTCACCGCAATCCCGATAAGGAGATCCGCAGCATTCTGGTCGTTGATGCAGTCAAAAAAACCGAAAAAACCATCGCTTGCCAGGTTCACCCGGTTGTGCGTGTTGTTCAGTATCGCCGCAATACGTCCGATGATCCTGCCTTCGTCATACAACAGGAAGCATTGAAGAGAAGAATGTTTATGGAAAGGGTGGGTGGTCAGCAAGTCCCGCTGAGCGATAAACAACTCGGGAACATAATTCAGATCGTCTTTATAAAGTTCGTGCGGAAAATCAATAAAATCGGCCAGCTGTTTCTTGGTGCTTACGGCAACGATGTTTCTCATATAGCTATCGGAAAGGTTTTAACCTGTATCACCTTAGCCGCTGCCGCTATTTTTTCCACTGCTTCCTCGATCTGCGCAAAGGTATGCGTCGCCATCAGCGAAAACCGGATCAGTGAAGCGTCGGAAGGTACTGCCGGGGAAACTACCGGGTTCACAAAAATACCGTTGTTGCTCAACTCATTAGTGATCAGGAAAGTCTTATCGTTGTCACGGATGTAAATCGGGATGATCGGGCTGTCGGTATGGCCTATATCAAAACCTGCGTCCAGCAATAATTTCTTTGCATAATTGGTATTTGCCCAGAGCTGATCAATACGCTCCGGTTCAGATTCAATGATATCCAGTGCGGCGATCACACTGGCCACCGCTGCCGGGGGCATGCTTGCGCTGAACATCAGCGATCTTGCCCTGTGTTTGATAAACTCGATCGTTTCCTCGTTTGCGGCAATGAATCCCCCTAGTGAGGCCAGCGATTTACTGAAGGTACCCATGATCAGGTCTACCTTGTCGGTCAGGCCAAAGTGAGAAGCCGTTCCGGAACCGCGCTCACCGATTACACCAAGGCTGTGCGCGTCGTCCATCATAATGTTCGCCCCGAATTCATCAGCGATCTTTACGATCTCCGGCAAATTTACCAGGTCACCCTCCATACTGAATATTCCGTCGGCGACGATCAGTTTACCGGCATCCTCAGGCAGCCTGCTGATTTTCTTACGCAGGTCTTCCATATCATTATGCGCATATTTGATACTTCTCGAAAACGAAAGCCTGCTGCCATCAATGATCGAAGCATGGTCATACTCATCCAGGATCAGGTAATCATTCCTGTCGAGCAGACAGGAGATCACGCCAAGGTTTACCTGGAACCCCGTACTGAACAACACCGTCGCTTCTTTGCCCACATAATCCGCAAGTCTCCGTTCCGCCTCAATGTGAATATCCAGTGTACCATTCAGAAACCTTGAACCTGCACAGCCAGTGCCGTATTTTTCTATTGCAGCCTTAGCAGCTTCTTTAATTTTAGGGTGGTTGGTAAGGCCAAGATAGGAGTTCGAACCAAACATCAGCACCCGCTTCCCGTTAATCATCACTTCTGTGTCCTGGCCCGATTCGATCGCCCGGAAATAAGGATAAATCCCTTTTTCCTTGATCGCATTAGCATCCTGAAAGGCTGCTATTCTATCCTGTAATTTTTTGCGCATTCTAGTATGTAAGTATTTAGATGATTTTAAAAATCAACATTTATGCCAATAAATAAAACTTTCCAAATCTAGTATCCTCACCACACAAAACAAAACTTTGAAAAGGAAGCAGGATTGAATATATTAATTTCCAGTATAAAAATTACAATAAACTTATATAACACCTACCTGTATGATCAGTATTGATAGCCAAAAGAAACGGGGACAAACCATCAGGTCCGTCCCCGTATATAGATGGTTGGTCCACCACAGACCAACCTAAACCAAACAAACTGAACCTATAACGATAGCGATTGCCTAAATGTTTTCGATCCGCATAATAAAAACATTTCTATGACAAACACGTGCAACCATCACCTGTTAATATGTCAAAATGCCTGGTCATGCGTGACATGCATTTTATGGCGAAAAGGGTTATATTGGCACCTTGAAACTTGTCAGGCATGAAGCGACACCTTAAGTTCCAGTTCCTGTACGCCTCGGTATTTTTCCTGCAGCTGCTGGCCGAATACCAGCAACTCATCCGGTTGAAGCAGACGACCAGGCCGCTGGTTCCCATTCTGCTGCTTCTGGTATTGTATTTCAGCACCAGGCTTAGCGGCAAATTCCACAAACGCATCTTCGCCGGGCTGTTATTTGCCCTGGCCGGTGATATTTTCCTGCTGCAACCCGGCAATACGTCATTGGTTTATGGCTTTTCCGCTTTTCTGATCTGTCACCTGTGCTACATCAGTGCGTTTTACCTGGATTTTAAATCTGCACCTGAGCTCGACAAAAGAGGAGCAAGGATAGCGATCCTGATCTGCGGGGTGTTATGCACCGGTTTCTATTTCTACCTCAGGCCGCACTTGGGTGCCATGCGCCTGCCCGTACTTGGGTATAGTCTCGTTATGACCATGATGGTCATGATGGCTGCATTTCGCAATCAGCGTGTCAACCGCAAAAGCTTAGGTTTTGTCCTGGCGGGAGCGAGCTGCTTTGCTGTTGCTGCTGCCTTACTGGCTGTTCATCAATTCAGCGATCCCTTCCCTGAAGCGGGACTGTTCATTACAGGCAATTATATCGCTGCGCAATACCTGATTACCATGGGTGCCATCACGCGAAAATTACTGAATAAGCCCTGATTACCTGTCCAGCACTGTAAATACCTGCACCAGCCTTTCGCCATCCTCGTCTACCAGGGTCATCGTGTGCCTGCCGGGAGCCGGACTCAATGCCATCTGATGTTCGTATTGTGTTGAGCCCACATAAGCATCGTCTATATGCCAGAATACCCGTATACCTGCCTTTCTGTGACTGGCATTGAACACCACTTTACCCCGGCTTCCGTCCAGTTCCAGCGGAATGTACACCTTTGCCCCGTTTCTTGGATAGATCATTTCCATGACACCGCCATTGCCCGGGTCCCCACAACCCGGTTTGAAATCGGGCAGGGGCCGGTAATTACTGTTCCGGATACGGTAATAGTATTCCATTGCCGGCGGCAGTACAAACCAGGCTCTGCGCTGCATCCGGGAAGGCTGTTCACATTGGTCCGTCACCCTGAACATACCCTCCGAATCCAGGAAAACCAGTTTATGATAGGGGCAAAGGCCCGTCCGGTCTGCGTTTGGCGGCACCAGCTGGCGTACCCGGTCCTCACAATACTCGCCAGCCTTATAACCACTCTGCCGGCATACCTCCATGGTTTTCAGCTGATGTTTTGGGGTCACGAACCATTTCCCTGAGGGCAGCAACCTGAACACATCAAACAATACCGGCGCTGCCGCATCGATGCCGGTAAGCCCGGGCCTTCCTTCACCATCGGCGTTCCCTACCCAAATACAGACCACATACTTTGGCGTCACACCCACTGCCCAGGCATCACGGAAGCCAAAGCTTGTGCCTGTTTTCCAGGCCAGGCGCTCAGAAGATGAAAACTGTTCCCACAATCCTTCCTCGCCGGGCCGCATCACCTCTTCCATTGCATTGAACATATTCCAGACGGATCCATGGTCCAACCGGGCATCAGGAGTAGTCTCGAAGCGGTCAAACCGGGTATCCCGGTGCTTATCCCGGTAATCCGGATGCGCATAATCATGCGGGTTATAACGGCCACCGTAATGATTGAAATGGTTCAGTGACCTGGCCAGCCCCATGTAGGCCGAGGCAAGGTCCCACATGGTCACCTCACAGCCACCTAAAACCAGCGAGAGGCCATAATGGTCAGCAGGACGATTCAATGTACTGAAACCCAATTGTTTCAGCTTCTCATAAAACCGGGGATAGCGGTACTGCTGCAACATTTTCACCGCCGGTATATTGAGCGAGCGGCTCAGCGCCTGGTCAGCAGGGATCGCCCCGTCATAACCGAGATCATAGTTCTGCGGCGAATAACCCCCGATCTGAGTAGGCACATCGGCGATCAGCGTCCTGGGCATGATAAATCCATCGTTGAGCATGCTTGCATACAGTAAGGGTTTCAGGGTACTTCCTGGGCTCCTTGGTGCCCTGATCATATCGACATGACTCTCCAGTTCCCGGTTCTCCGGATGAAAGATATTGCCTGCATAGGCCTTTACCGATCCTTGCTGTACATCCAGCACCAGTGCTGCGATGTTATTGATGTCATTGGCGCGGTAACGGTTGTGGTAACGGCTCAGCAGCGCATTGACCCTCAGTTGCAGGGTATAATCAACACTTGTCCTCAACCTGGTCGTCGCCGCATTGCCGTTCCTTTCCGAATGAAGGTATTCCGAACGGAAACGGTTCAGCAGGTGAGGGGCATGCCGGGGCAGCTCCAGTGGCTTGCCCGGTAAGGGTTCCAGCTTCGATAAGCTGGCTGTCTCCCTGTCAATCATACCCAGCGCAGCCATTTTATCCAGCAGGTCATTTCGTTTGCGAACCAGCTGCGGAGAATTTTTCCCCGGATGCACCAGCGAAGGACTGTTCGGCAAGACCGCCAATGTTGCCATTTCTCCCCAGGACAAACTTTCCGGTGACCTGCCGTAATAACGCCAGGCAGCTGCATCAAGTCCGACAACATTGCTGCCAAAAGGGGCATTTGCGGCATACAGCTGTAAAATCTCCGCCTTCGTGTGCCCGGCCTCCAGCCTAAGCGCCAGCAGCACTTCCGTCAGTTTCTGCCAAAGGGTACGGCCCTTTCTGCGCGACAGCCGGATCACCTGCATGCTCAGCGTACTGCCTCCACTGACCACACTGCCCGCCCGCCAGTTCTGCCGCATCGCCCGGCCCATGGCCAGCAGGTCAATACCCGGATGGTGATAAAATCGCTTGTCCTCAAAGGCGATGATGCATTTCCCGAATTTATCAGGCACCTTCCCACTTGGGGGAAACCGCCACTGTCCGTCAGCTGCAATCGCCGCGCCCAGCAATTGTCCGTCACTGGCCTCAAGTACAAAAGAAGTAGGGCTCACAAACAGGCGTCCGGGCAGTGCCAGCAGGAAAACAAGCAACAGCAGCAGGCAGAACAGATCTGAAATGACCAATCTTTTCATCCGCTGCAGATCATACAGCGGCTCCTTTACCTGATCACCTGTACCCACTTTCCGCCTTCCGTCGCACTGATATTGTTATTATACATCGCCTCGCACTGTACCGCCGACAGATAATACCTGCCGAGGTAGGCAGCGTTCAGCAATACCTTATAAACGACCGTCTCATGTTCCCTCAGGTTAAAATAAGTAAATACCCGGTCGTCCCTGATGTCCCGGTAGGTATAGGGAGAGGCTGCCAGGATGCTTTCATTGTCGTTCAGCCGCGTATTGATGATCTCCCATCCGGAAGGGAAGATCTGGGTCAGTGCCATCTGCTCGTAACTGCCGGCACGGCCCGGGTTCTTCACCGTTACCTCTGCATAAAAGTCCGTGCCCTGCTTTAACCGAACGGGGTCAACTGGCTTGCCGTTCAGTAACTTATAAACAATACTCATCTCCAGCAAGCCGGTATTCGCAGGCAGGAAATCATTCTGGCCGGCAGATGGCTGCCCCTGTACGATCAGCCTTGCGAACAATACGCGTTCGCTGGTATTGCGTAAAGAAATACCTCCATTGAAGCCAAGTGCCATGCTCTGGATATACTGGGAAGTATTCACCTTTCCTTTTTTACCGTCTGCCAGGAATTCATATTTCAATGCAGGGCCATTGCGTGTTTGTCCGCAGAACTTCGCCACCGCAAGCAGGGCATATGCCGTTTCCTGCGTACTGTACCATTCATCCCGGCCCAGCCTGGACGCAACAGTCTGCAGCAGCTGGGCAGCAGCAGCCGTACGCTTCATCATTGTCATGGTTTCCAGCATCATGGCCTGGTCACGGAAATCGGAGCCATAGGTGCCGCCCAGCTGATGGTAAGCCTTAACTTCAACCGGCAAACCGTTCACCAGGCCTGCCGCGGCACTGCTCTGCCCGGCCAGCTGATAAGCTGCTGCCAGACGCCACCTGGCTGCCACCGACAAATACTCAAAAGCCCTTAGCCGGTTCATGGCCGCCATATCCGGACGTTTGGTCAGTGCCAGTACATACAGGCGGTAGGCCTGCGAAAGATCTCCGCCATAAAAATTATTGCTGTTCGGCACCCAGGACGAAGCCTTTGCCTTCAGGTAACGAAGCAGTTCTTCGGCCATACCTACCGGCAGGCTGTAACCTGCCCGCTGCGCCTCAATGAGGAAATGACCTGCATAATTGCTGCCCCATTCGTCAGCAGCCCCCTCACCGGGCCAATAGGAGAGTCCGCCATCCGGTGTCTGGAAGCCACGTAACCTGTTGATGCCCGCCTTAATGTTCCTTTCCGTTTCTGCTTTCTGCTGTTCTGTAAGTGCGGTCAGGCTGCCCAGAAACAGTTGCGGAAATACCGAAGAAGTGGTCTGTTCCACACAACCGTGAGGGTACCGGAGCAGGTAACCCAACCGTTTCTTCAGGTCTACAGGCGGAATGGCCGAAACCTCCAGCGTAGCCGAATTGCTGCCAGCCATACCGATGGGCGCATAAGCTGTGCTCCAGCTGTCACCAGGCCGAATCACGGAAGACATCACATTCGTTATATAAGGATTGGGATTCCTGATATCCAGTTCCACATCATACACGGCCTTCTCAGCGCCACTTTGTGCCATCAGCCTGATCTTCGCCACACCCGTACGTTCAGGAGCCCTCAGTTCAAAATAAGCCTGCTGTTCACCCGGCTGTCCGAAACGGAGCTGTCTGCCGGCACCACCCGTTACTTCCAGTCCCTGCGCCTGCAACTGCAGGCTCACCTGTTTCAGGTTAGGTTCCGTCGCAAACACCGTAGCCGGCAGGGTAAAAGTCTCGCCCGGCCCGATCACCCTTGGCAACGTCGCCAGCAGCATCAGCGGCTTTTTCACCTGTACCGACTTTTCAGTAGCCCCGTAAGCGCCGTCCTGGCCAGCCACCACCATCACCCGTACTGCGCCTATATATTGCGGCAGCTTAAAACGGTGTGTTTTCCTTTCACCCTTACCCAAGGTAAAAGGCCCCATATATTTCACCACCGGTACAAAACGGTTGGCCTTGGCCGGATTGAGGTTGCGGTTCACCGAACCGTCACCGCCGATGCTCAATATCCGCTCAAGGTTGCCGCCCCATGCACCAAGCACATAATCAAACAAGTCCCAGGTCTTCACGCCAAGTCCTTCCTTTGCATAGAAAACTGAATGAGGATCAGGCGTTTTAAACCGGGTAAGATCCAGTAATCCTTCATCTACCATTGCCAGGGTATAGGTCATCGCCCTTCCCGACTGTTCAGACACGGTTACCGTGTTTTCCGTTTCCGGTCTGAGTTTATCTGCCATATTGATCACTGGTTTGAGTACGGTCTGCGCATCTTCCACCAGTAACGGAATGGCCCCGTACATCCGGATCGGCAGGTCATTCACTGTCTGCGCATGCGGCTGCAGCAACGTCACGTTCACAAAAACATTGGGTGCCATTTCCTTCTCTGCCTTAAAGCGGAACTGCGTCTGTCCAGCCTGGGTCCCGGTCCAGAAAGTTTTCAGCACCCGGCTACCGTTCTCTACAGAGATCAGCGCCCGGCCATCCTTACCGGAAGGAATCGTCAGCACCACTTCTTCGCCCACATGGTATTTTGGTTTGTTGCTGGTAAAGGACAGCATTGAAGCCTCCGTCGGGTTATTGGCCTGTTCCCGCTGCGCCCATCCCGGCCAGTCCACATAAACTGCCTTTCCGGTCACATGCCCGCCATTCAGGTCGCGTACCAGCACCAGGTAACGGCCCCACTCCGGTTCGTCGATGCGCAGCGTCCATTTTCCCCTGCCGCCAACCAGCCTTAGCAGTTCCTTTTTCACCAGCTTGTTATACGAGTTCTGGGTGAAGTTCGCGAAGGTATATTCATCATCCTGTTCCCACCACCAGCGCCATTGTACCTTATAAAGTTCTATGGCTATTTCCTTATTGCCGTCCAGCAGCCTGCCGTTCCGGTCCACGTTCACGATGTCTACCTGGTGGTTCTTACCGGTCACGAGCATTCCGCTCAGCTTTTCGCCTTCCGGTGTCCTGATGCCATAGTAGTCATGATACACATGATAAGGAATGCTGAAATTATCGATACTGAAATTGCCGCCCGCCTCAAATACCTTCGTTGTAAAATTAGCCTTAAGCATACCGGGCGCAGACTGATTGCCGTCCAGCGAGGTATTTACTTTAGCCTTGCCCTCATCATTGAGACTTCCTTCGAATATGGTCCTGAGCTGCGCATGGAAGGAGACTGTGGGATTGTCAAATACATAGTCGCTGAAACCCTTAAAAGTCGTCTTCATCGGGTTCAGGTTTACATCTACCTTGGCCCTCAGGTTCTTGCCCGGGGCACCGAACAGCCAGGCAGCCGAAAGGGTAGCATAACCAGCACCACCAGTGCCCAGGTAGCCGGCACTGCCCACATCAAAATTGATCTTCAGCCTGTTGGGCATCACTGTTTCGATCTTAATCGTCTTGCTGAACACTGCACCGCCCGCCTTTACCTTAGCCAGCCAGTTGCCGGTCGGAGAGGTCCGCTCTGTAGCCGTTCGGAACGCGTAAAAGCCATTCAGCGGCTTGCCATTGATGCTCCGTCTGATCAATTGCCCCTGCGGGTTATACAACTCAAAGGTAACGGGGTAATTTCCCGGCAGCTGCTTCAGCTTATCTTCCAGGATAAAGGAAAGATACAGTGAATCTCCTGGCCTCCAGACCCCACGTTCACCATAAATGAAGCCTTTAAGACCATTTTGCACTACATCTCCTGCCACATCAAAGCGGCTCAGCGGCAGCGAATTGCCATCGTCCAGTTTCAGATATCCCCGGTCGTCTCCGTTCCTGGCGATCAGCAGGAAAGGCTTGCGTTTCAATTCAAAGGTGACCAGGCCGTCTGCATCTGTCCTGACCGTTTCTAATACTTGTCCCTGATAATCCTGCAACTCAACGGTCACGCCGCCCAGCGGCTTAGCCGTCAGCAGGTCTGTCGTGACAACCAGCATGCTGTTGTCATTGCCGCGTTTAGCGACAAGCCCCAGGTTAGAGGCCATCAGGTTGCGGCTGGCCCATTTGTCACTGGTGTAATAGGAAGGAGTACAGGGATCGTCCCGGTCCTCCCAGCGGTAATCATCCGGATAATACCCGCCATAGCGGTTCCAGAAATCGTCGTCTTCATCGATCTGCTCACCATAGCCATGGTTTTCCTCACCGGTTTCGACAGCACCCGAAGCGTCCCCTCCGCAGTGAAACATATGATAAGCACGCCGGAAACCAATGGTCACCCTGTAGATCGCCCCCGGTTCTGATTTCAGCAGTTTGTCCAGGTCCAGCGTAAAGCGGTTCTTCCGGTGCAGGTCCAGCGCCTTATCTTCGTCCAGGCGGATGGTCTTCTGCACCACCGGTCTGGCCACACGTCTTAGTTCATAACCATCCTTATAACCGTTCACCTGAAAGAACTGGCGTACATTGTTTTCATAGATCCTTATCACGGTCACATCCACTGCTTTCAGGTTCACCGCCTCAAAGGGAAGCACCAGTCTGCCCGAGTTGGGCAATATCGTACCGCTGCCGGAAATGGTCACAGACGGCAGTTTGTTTTCGAAGGTAATGCCGGCCGTTTTCCCGGAAGCCATCTTTCGCCCATTCATGTTCTCCACACCCGCATTCACCGTGAGCGTATAATTTCCCTCGAGCTTTACCGGTGCATAAATTTTCACCTGGCTGCCCTCTGTGGTAAACCGCAGATCGGTAATGCCTCCCAGGGACAGCAGGCCCGAGAGATCCTGGGTCAGGCCGACCGGTTCAGAAAACTGCACCAGTGCATGATCGTCCTGTTCCTGTACCGCTCTGATGTCAAGCACCTTAAATACACCCAGTGCGGGCACTTCCAGTTCCTTTTCGCCTTTCGCATCTGCACCGATCGCATCTCCAGACCAGTTCAGTTTCAGCTGGGCGGCCTTATTTCCCTTGCGTATACTGTCGATGGTAAATACAGAGATATGTGTCGCCGGGCTGTGCTGCCAGCGTAGTTTCAGGTCCTGCGGAAAATCAAGTTTCAGTGTCTTTTCAATTGCCTCAGGGCTTTCCTCATCGGAAGTGCTGATCTCCCCGGAAAGCTTCATGTAATCCATCGAGGTATTGTTCTGCGATACCAGTCCGTGATGGGAGAGGCTCAGCCCAGGCCGGATGACCCGGAAATCAAAATCAAATGCTTCCAGTCCTTCCTCGGTCTCGGTCACTTTGCCCAGGTCAAAACTTACCTCATATGCTTCGCCAGGTTCCAGCTGCGCATCCGGCCTGAATTCTACGGTGTGCGCATCGACCCAGAAGGTTTTGCCTTTTACTGAAGGAGAGAAGTGGAACAGGTCCCGCTGGTCAGCCACGCCGATATCATTCACGGTCTTTACCTGCCCGGCCAGCTGCACACGGATAAAGCTCTTTTTGGAGACAGTGCCCGAAGTAAAGGCCTCAATGTATTTACTGTATTTCTGCTGATCTTCCCGCTGTCTGTGCTTGCGGAAAAAGAAGAAAGCGCCAAAGGCCACAGCCAGGACCAGCACAGCGGCGACAATACCGGTAAGTGCTTTTTTGCCAGAGGATGGGGATGTCATAGTTTGCTGTTTTCATTAAGATAGTAGCGTAAATTAATGACAATCCTTTATAAATTCCTTCAGTAGCAGGAAAATGTTATCAACAGCGCGGTCAGCAGATCATCACACCTGGTTTGTCGAGCACCGGAATATGGATCAGGTTATTATCGACAATACTTTCCGGCAGAAAGATAAACTTCTTGTCATAGATTGTACCCCCGATATAATAGCTGAGCCAGTATTCATTGGTCAGGCCAAACACCTGGGTATCGATCGCCTCCACACCGGCATAGCTGCGCGGCTTCACCTCACCGATGAAATGCCTGAGGACAGAGGTCTTTACCTGCTTACCGTCTTTCTCGCCGTAGCCCTTGGAACTGACCATGACATTATCCAGCGTCACCTGTTTCAGGTTGACCAGGTAGACCGTCCAGTTCTTATTCTCGGGAGTCTCACCCTCCAGCGCCACACAAATGGCAATGTCCTCTACAATATTTTCAGGAAGGTCCTTCTTCATTTACTTCTTTGCTTTTGCCGCAGTCTTTTTTACCCCTGTTCCTGCCTTACCGGAAGCCGTTTTCTTAGCTGCCGGCTTCTTTGTCTTTGGTGTAAAAGCGTCCGGCACCTGTTCTATGATGAGCTTTTTTACCTCGTCAAGCGAAATTGCCGCAAGTTCCTCACCCGTATACTTATCGTTGGTAGCCGGGTTTTTCCTCAGTTTCAGCATTTCCTTTCCAAAACGGATGAAGGGACCCCAGCGCCCGTTTTCGATCGCAATCTTTTCTTCCGGCCACTGCTGGATAAAGCGGTTTGCCTCCTTGTCGAGCTTTTTCAGGATCAGTTCCTCGACGTCACGCTCGCTGAGCTGATTGAAGTTATAAGCCTTCGGCACATTGATGAACAGGTCATTCCATTTAATGAACGGACCGAAACGACCGGTACCTTTGGTGACCGGCAGTCCCTCATAATGGGCGACAGGCGCATCGGCAGCGATCTTTTCATCAATGATCTGCTGTGCGCGTTCCTGGTCTACCGACAAAGGATCTTCGTTCTTGGGTACAGAGATATACACATCGCCCCATTTCACATAAGGACCGAAACGACCGACCCCGACCGAAACCTCCCTGCCCTGGTAGTCCTCCAGCGTGAAAGGCAGCTTAAACAGCTCCAGTGCCTGCTCCAGGGTGATCCCGGCAACTGTCTGCGACTTGGTCAGGCTCGCGTATTTCGGCTTTTCCTCGTCATCATTATTGCCGATCTGTACCAGCGGCCCGAAACGGCCAATCTTCACATAAACGTTCTTACCCGATACCGGATCTGTTCCCAGCAATCTTTCTCCGTTGGCACGGTCTGCAGTTTCCAGTGTCGTCTCTACCTCCACATGGAAAGGCTTGTAAAAAGAATGGAGCATCTTGGTCCATTCCTGGAGCCCCTGAGCGATCTCATCAAATTCCTTCTCTACGTTGGCCGTGAAGTTGAAGTCCACAATTCCTTTAAAGTGTTCTACCAGGAAATCATTGACCACCTCACCGATATCGGTAGGGAAGAGCTTGCCCTTTTCCGCGCCCGTCACTTCCGATTTTACCTGTTTCTTCACCTCGCCGTTCTTGAGCGCATAACAGGTATAGGAACGCTGGCGGCCATCGCGGTCTTCCTTAACCACGTAACCGCGATTCTGGATGGTCGAGATGGTCGGTGCATAGGTAGAAGGACGGCCGATGCCCAGTTCTTCGAGTTTTTTAACGAGGCTGGCCTCGGTATATCTTGCCGGAGGCCTTGAAAAGCGTTCCGTAGCATTCATTTCATTGAGCTGCAGGGCCTGGCCGCGTTCCAGCGGCGGCAGCATGTTGTTGTTTTCCGGATCGTCCGTATCTTCTTCGTCGGAAGACTCCAGGTAGACCTTGAGAAAACCGTCAAACTTCAATACCTCACCTTCGGCCACCAGCCGCTCGCTGCGTGTGCTGGCCGAGATCTGGGCGGTCGTCTTCTCAAACAGTGCCTCGCTCATCTGCGATGCAATGGCCCGCTTCCAGATCAGGTCATAAAGCCTTTGCTCGGAGCTGTCACCGGTCACCGAATGCTGGTTGAAATAAGTCGGCCTGATCGCCTCGTGCGCTTCCTGCGCGCCTGCAGATTTGGTTTTGTATACCCTTCTCTGGTGGTATTTCTCGCCATAGGAAGAACGGATCTCCGCCGCCGCACCCTGAAGGGCCGTCTCCGACAAGTTCACCGAATCGGTTCTCATATACGTGATCTTTCCGCTTTCATATAAGCGCTGCGCGATCTGCATCGTTCTCGACACCGAATAACCCAGCTTGCGGGAAGCCTCCTGCTGCAAGGTGGAAGTAGTAAAAGGCGCTGCAGGGTTACGTTTCGCAGGTTTGGTTTCCAGAGCAGCCACCGAAAAGGCAGCGCTGCTGCAATCTTTCAGAAAAGTCTCGGCGTCTGCTTCTTTTTCAAAACGCTGAGGGAGTTCCGCACGCACCAGCTCACGGCCCTTTCCCGTAGAAAATACCGCAGTGATCTTGAATGCCGCGGTGGTATTGAAGCCGTTCACTTCACGTTCCCGGTCTACAATGAGCCTGACCGCCACCGATTGTACCCGGCCCGCAGAAAGGGAAGGTTTCACCTTCTTCCACAGCACGGGCGAAAGTTCAAAACCAACCAGCCGGTCCAGTACCCGGCGCGCCTGCTGCGCATAGACCAGGTTATAGTCGATACCCCGCGGTGTCTCAATTGCCTTAAGAATGGCCGGTTTCGTGATCTCATGGAAAACGATCCTTCTGGTCTTGTTTTCCTTCAGCCCCAGCGTCTCATACAGGTGCCAGGAAATGGCTTCTCCTTCGCGGTCCTCATCGGATGCGAGCCAGACCATCTCCGCGTCCTTCGCCAGTTTCTTCAGTTCGGCCACCACCTGTTTCTTATCGGCGGGCACCTCATAGGTCTGCGCAAAGTTATTACCGATATCTATTCCCATATCGCCCTTAACCAGGTCACGGATGTGTCCGTAACTGGACTTGACCAGGAAATCCTTACCCAGGTATCCTTCGATGGTTTTTGCTTTAGCGGGAGATTCGACAATGAGTAAGTTCTTCGGCATTCAAGTCTTGTTTTTCTGCAAATAAAGCTATTATTGACACTAATATCAAAATCCACCCTTCATTTTATGTCAAAGTCGATGAAGCCGGCCCGCTTTACATTCAGCTAATCCCTTTAACTTTACGCCTTTAGCCAGGAATAGCAAAAACGGATTTTATAACCGGTACCCTTGCAATGATACGTTGCTATAACACGACCTGTCCACAGTAGACGCTGTCGGAAACTTCCTGGCGGTCATAACTGATAAAGGCCAGGTAGGTTTCGGCGACCCTGTCCTTGTCCTGTGGCCAGATCTCCAGGGTATCGGTACCTGTATACCTCATGGCCCCACATACGTCGAACTCCGCGCTTAACGTGTCCGGAAAGTAAGCCACCATCATGACCTGGTCTGTCTTCGATTGCCTGCGGTTGCCCAGATCACTTTTCCAGTTGAAGGTCAGGACGTTTCCCTGCAAGGATACTGAAGTATCCGCCGGCACCGACAGTCTGCCCTTGCTCATCATGACTTTGCTCCAGTCTACCTGGAAATCAGGATATTCACCATAAATGGCATGTTGGCGAAACAACTTGCTGGCCGCATTCTGCGGGATGCGGGCCTGCCCCCTGGTTTCCGGATGGAAGGCTACGCTTACATAATCTTTCAGGGGTGCCACAAATTTCTGCGCCATGCTGAACTTTTTCCGCGAAGCCAGCTGCGGCTCCGTCGCCTTTTTACTGCTTTTTCTGGGCCTGATGCGGTTGACATTGATGCCCCGCCAAAGGTAGCTCACAATATTTCCGAGCTTACCGGAGAAGGACCCATAAGGTCCGAAACTGAATTTTCCCATAGGTATTGTTTTTAGATGAGCGCCAAAGGTAAGCTAATTATTCCATTTACCACCAGGCTACGACCGGTATTGAAGCTGATCTCTCCCTGTATCAAAACCGCCTTTAAACTGCTTTTATACTGGTCTGACCAGATGGTGACCAGTCCGATACCAGACCAATACCAGTCGGATACCAGTCCAAAAACGGGTGATAGACCAGACCGAAGTCTCCTGTAAATATTGCATTAAGACAACCAAATTGTACGTAACTTCGTAAAGAATAATAAATATAAAACCATGACTACACTACTTATCCTGCTGAGCCTGTTCTTTACACCGCCGGCAAAAAGCGTTTATGATTTTTCCTTCAAAACCATTGATGGCAAACAAATCAAACTCTCTAAGTTCAAGGGCAAGAAAATACTGATCGTCAATACCGCTTCAAAATGTGGATTTACGCCACAATACGAAGAGCTTGAAAAACTGCATAAGAAATATGGCAAGGAAGTAGTGCTGATCGGTTTTCCTGCCGGAAATTTCGGCGGGCAGGAACTGGCGACCAACAGCGAGATCAAGGAATTCTGCACCGGCAAGTACAACGTGACTTTTCTGATGGCAGAGAAGAGCAGTGTCAAGGGAGCGGATATAACTCCATTATTTAAGTTCCTTACTTCGGCCGAAAACCCTGACTTCACCGGTGATATCCAGTGGAACTTCGAAAAATTCCTGATCAATGAAAAGGGTCAGCTGGAACACAGGTACCGTTCAGCAGTAAAACCGCTTGACGAAAGCATTGTTAAGAATCTTTAACGGGAAGGGAGGCTCAGCCTCCTTTTTTTATGATGATGTTTTTTTACAAACGCATATGGTTTATAAACTGGTTGCCGGCCGGGTTGTTGCTGATGACCTCCCTGGGTTGTTCGACAGGTTATCAGCTCAGCAAAAGCAACCGGAAGGAATATGTCATAGATCAGAAAACCGGCGCAGACAGTACTGTCATCAAGGCATACCTGCCGTATAAGGCGAAGATGGAAGCGGAGATGAGCCAGGTGATCGGCCATTCGGCAATATTGATGTCTAAGAAGAGCAGCGATACTTTGCCGGAAAGCTTGTTGAGCAATTTCTTTGCGGATGCGGTGATGCTCGAGGCAAAGAAGGTTGATCCATCGATTGATTTCGGTATTCCTTCAACCAAGGGTGGCCTGAGGGTTGATCTGCCGGAAGGTAATGTGACCGTATCGAATATTTTTGAGCTGATGCCTTTTGAGAATGAGGTCGTGGTCTATCAGCTGAGTGGACAGCAGGTGAGGGAGCTGCTGGATTTTGTAGCCGCTACGAATGGTCAGCCCGTTACGGGGTTGCAGCTGAAAATAAAGGACAGGAAACTGATCACGGCAAAGGTGAACGGACAGGAGATAGATCCTGCAAAGACCTACCGCGTGCTTACTTCAGATTATATTGGAGGTGGAGGGGATAAAGTTCCTGTTTTTAAGGACATTAAAGATCGTAAATCTCTGGGTTTAAAGATACGTGACGCCTTGATGGGCTATGTGAGGGAAATGGAGGCACAGGGAAAATTGTTAAGTTCATCACTTGATGGCAGGATTGTGAAATTATAGCAGTACAAATATGGATAAGTGCCACAAGTTTAAGGAGAGCAGGAGAAATTTCATCCGGCAGGCCACAGGCGCAGCCCTGGGTTTCGGCATATCCGGTGCAACGGGCTTTGACGCCAGGGCAGCGCTGAAAGACGGCGGGCTGGTGAAACTGACCATTTTGCATACGAACGACACGCACAGCAGGGTGGAGCCCTTTCCAATGGACGGTTCAAAATACCAGGGACTGGGTGGGGCGGCGCGCAGGGCGGCGCTGATCGGCAGGATCCGAGCGGAAGAGCAGCATGTACTGTTGCTGGATGCAGGGGATATCTTCCAGGGCACGCCATATTTTAACCTGTACGGAGGCGAAGTGGAAATGAAGCTGATGACGGCCATGGGCTATGATGCAGCGACAATGGGCAACCATGATTTTGACAATGGCCTTGAGGGTTTTCACAAGCAGCTGCCGCACGCGGGGTTTCCCATCCTGTGTACCAACTATGACTTTTCAGACACCTTAATGAAGGGCGCAACCTTGCCATACCAGGTGTTCAGGAAAGGTGGGATGAGGATCGGGGTGTTCGGAATTGGTATTGAGCTGAAGGGCCTCGTTGCGGATGTCAATTTCGGGGCTACGCAATATCTCGACCCGTTGAAAACCGCCAATAAAACAGCAGATCTGCTGAGAAACGAACTGGACTGCGACCTGGTAGTGTGCCTGTCACACCTCGGCTACAGCTATGAGAATAAGAAGGTTTCCGACCAGGTGCTGGCCGCAGGTAACCGCAATATCGATCTGATCATCGGCGGGCATACGCATACGTTTATGGAGGTGCCGGAGGATGTAAAAAACCTGGCTGGGGGTGTGACGACGATCAATCAGGCAGGATTTGCAGGGATCAACCTGGGCCGGATCGATTATTACTTTGAAAAGAAAAGGCGCAGCCACGTGAAGTTTGCTGCGCCTTATTTAATCACTAACGGATAGCTAACACAGGAAACCGCCGCCAAGGAGGTCGCTGCCTTCGTAGAAAACGGCAGACTGTCCCGGCGCAATCGCCGAAACACTGTGGTCAAATACGATCCGCATTTGGTCTTTTTCCTGTACAATGGTACTCAGAGTGCCTGCGTCTTTGTACCTGATCTTGGTAACGACATTATCCATCGGTTCATGGATGCTTTCATATTTGACCAGGTTGAGGTTGCGGACCATGGCTTCGCTGCTTTCCAGTTCATCGGCCCGGCCGAGCACGACGGTATTGCTTTCGGGCAGGATGCGGGTCACGAACATGGGCTCGCCTAAAGCGATGCCCAGCCCGCGGCGCTGGCCGATGGTATAATAAGGATAGCCGTTGTGCTGGCCGACGACCATACCGTTGCTCAGGATAAAGTTTCCGGGGCCAATGCGCTCATCGAGGTCTTCGACCTTATGCCGCAGGAAAGCACGGTAATCGTTGTCGGGTACGAAACAGATCTCGTAGCTCTCGCTTTTCCTGGCGAGTTCTTCCTGGCCCATATCGAGGGCCATCTGCCTGATCTCGGCCTTGGTGAAGGAGCCTAAGGGAAATTGAGTACGGGCCAGGTTTTCCTGGGAAACACCCCAGAGTACATAGCTCTGGTCTTTGTTTTCGTCCTTGCCTTTGGAAATGACATAGCGGCCATTGTCCTGGAGGCGGATATTGGCATAATGTCCCGTGGCAATGAACTCGCAGTCAAGTTTGTTGGCTCTTTTGAGCAAGGCTTCCCATTTGATGTGGGTATTGCAGAGCACACAGGGATTGGGTGTACGTCCCGCGAGGTATTCGTCCACGAAGTTGTCGATCACGAAATCGCCGAACTCGTCGCGGATGTCCAGAATATAATGGGGAAAGCCATAACCTACGGCCAGGGCACGTGCATCGTTGATGCTGTCCAGGCTGCAGCAGCCGGTCTCTTTGCTGTTGCTGCCGGAGGTAGAATAGTCCCAGGTCTTCATGGTGAGACCGATTACTTCATAACCTTGTTCGTGGAGCATGACCGATGCTACCGAACTGTCTACGCCGCCGCTCATGGCGACCAGAATTCTTCCGTGTTTACTCATGTTGTTAATGCTGCCGCGGGTTCAAGGCCCGGCGATTAATCTTTTTAATGAAAATTTTACTGCAAAGGTACGTTTTTTAGCGGGATGTCCGGAAAGAAGGGGTCAGGGGCTTGTAATACTTATCTGGCGGTACCTGGACCTGTACGGTCGAACTCTGCTTGCCTGGTATAGATCAAACGTATTAGCAACATCGGGAATGCAGTTTTTCAATCGGGTAATGCTGTTGTTTTAAGCTTATTTTTCCTACATTTAGCGGCATGGTGCCAGCTGATGAAGCGATGAGGTATCAGGATAAAACCGAACATTAAACTAACTAATTCTGAACAACTTGTCTTTACGGAGAAAATGATGAAAAAAATACTGTTATACGGCCTGGTCATGGGGCCGGGGATTGTCTTTGCCCAGAAAAAAGCCGGGAACAAAAACGATGGTGCAGATATCCACGCCGCTGTCGGTCGTGCAGGTGCTGCACCCGGACTGGCAAAGTATGTGAAGCCGATCATTGGTACGGAGAAAATGGGACATACTTTCCCGGGCGCTACAGTGCCGTTTGGGGCTGTACAGCTGAGCCCGGATACAGATACGATTCCCTATGAAGTCGGTGGAAAATACAATGGGGATGTATATAAATATTGCGCCGGCTATAAATATGAGGACAAGACCATCGTAGGTTTCAGCCATACGCATTTCAGCGGGACAGGGCATTCTGACCTCGGAGATTTCCTGGTGATGCCGACACAGGGAAAACTGCAGCTGAACCCCGGAACGGCGGACAACCCGAGGTCGGGTTTCCGGTCGGCTTTTTCACACGCGAATGAACTGGTGGAGGCGGGTTACTATAAGGTAAAACTGGATGATGACAATATTACCGCAGAACTGACTGCGACAGACAGGGTGGGCGTGCACCGTTATACTTTTCCGAAATCTGATCAGTCACACATTATCCTGGACCTGATGTCGGGCATTTATAATTATGATGGCAAAACGGTCTGGACTTATGTACGCGTAGTGAACGATACGCTGCTGACGGGCTACCGGCAGACCAATGGCTGGGCAAGGACACGTACGGTCTATTTTGCCATGTCGTTCTCTAAGGCTTTTAAAGGTTACGGACAGCAAAATTACGATGGGGTACAGCCTTACCGGGGCTTCTGGAGAAAGTTTGACCAGACAAAGAACTTCCCTGAGATCGCCGGAAAGAAGATCAGGATGTATTTTGATTTTGACACTGAGGAGCAGGAAAAGATCGGTGTGAAGATGGCGATCTCCCCGGTGAGCCAGGAGAATGCGCTGCAGAACCTGCGTGCAGAAACCAATGGCTGGAACTTTGACCAGGTAAAGGCGCAGGCGCAGGCAAAATGGAACGGGGAACTGGAAAAGATAAAGATCGATGCGTCGGAACCGGACAAGGTGAATTTTTATACAGCGATGTATCATGCCTTTATCAATCCTACTGTCTATGCTGACCGGAACGGGGAATATAAGGGGCTTGACCAGGGCGTACATCAGGCGGATGGCTTTGTCAACTATACGACGTTTTCGCTCTGGGATACTTACCGCGCGCTGCATCCTTTCTTCAACATCATGCAGCCTTCCAGGAACAATGACATTGTGAAATCTATGATGGCGCATTATGACCAGAGTGCCCTGAAAATGTTGCCGATCTGGTCGCATTATGCAAATGACAACTGGTGCATGAGTGGTTACCACAGTGTTTCTGTACTGGCAGACGCGATCATTAAAGGTGTATATACCGGCGATGCGAACAAGGCACTGGACGCCTGTATCGCTACGGCAAACCACAGGGATTATGAGGGCATCGGTGATTATATAGATAAGGGTTTTATTCCTGCGGAGAAGAGCGGCACTTCAGTATCAAATACGCTGGAATACGCCTATGATGACTGGTGCATCGCGCAGCTGGCCAGGAAGCTGGGCAGGCAGGATGTTTACGATACCTTCATTAAGCGTTCGGGCAACTGGGTGAATAATTTTGATGCCTCGATCGGCTTTATGCGTCCTAAACTGGCGGACGGTTCCTTTAAAAAGGATTTTGATGCCTTGAGTACACATGGGCAGGGTTTTATAGAGGGCAATACCTGGAACTACAGCTTCTTTGTGCCGCAGGATCCTAACGCGCTGATCGCGAAGATGGGCGGTGCAAAAAGGGTATCGCAGCGGCTGGATTCCCTGTTTAACATGCACCTGCCGGACGAGTTTTTTGCAGAGACAGAGGACATTACCAGGGAAGGCATTATCGGCGGCTATGTGCACGGGAACGAACCTGCACATCATGTGGCTTATCTGTACAACTGGGTAGGCGAGCCCTGGAAAACCCAGTCACGTGTGCGTATGATCCTGAAAATGCAGTATAAACCTGCACCTGACGGGCTGGGGGGTAATGACGATTGCGGACAAATGAGCGCATGGTATATGTTCAGTTCCCTGGGTTTTTACCCGGTGGCGCCGGGATCGGATGTTTATTCGCTGGGCAGTCCTGCGGTGAAGTCGGCAGTGCTGACACTGGAAAACGGCAAGACTTTTACCATAGAAACAGTGAACCAGGGCGACAGGAACGTGTATGTGGCTAAAGTGCTGCTGAACGGGAAACCGCTGGAAGGTCAGGAGATCAGGCATGCTGACATTATGAATGGCGGTAAACTGACATTCTATATGAGCGCAAAGCCAAAGAAATAATACGGATAAGACTTGAACAGGAAAGGCCCGGCAATATGCCGGGCCTTTTTGATAGTCATGGTCTGGGTTACCGGATATTGCTCAGACAAATGCAGGCACTTCCGCACGCGGGTCATTGCCCTGGATCTGGTTGCTGTGAAAATCGGATGGCTTTTCAGGTCTCCTGGTAATTTTTTTATCGAGGCCGCTGGCGGCGCTGTAGAGCAGGATGGTACCAAGGGCGATCTCTTCAAAACCAGTCATCGGACGTTTGAGGATGGCCCTGATACCTTTTTGGAGGATATAGGCCCCTGCAATGATAGAGATGAGCCTTTTTCCGGCATTGAGTTCTTCGGTGTCGTATTTGGTAAGCAGGGAGCTTCCTATTGCCAGCGCGGCTTTGTCTTTTAGTTTTGTAAACATAGTGGTGCTGTTTAATTCGTACAAATCATCAAATGTCTCTGATTACTGAACACGGATAAGACCGGTTTTGTTTCATCTAAATGGTAGATAAATACTTGGTGCTTACTGCCGGATGGAGTTGTTGTAACTTAGCCAGGACACCGTTCAGGGCTGATTTACGGATTCCAAACCGGAGGGTACAGGCCTCATCAAAATCCTGCCCGAGGACTTCTGCCTGCTCTTCCTTCATGATGCGCATGATGTCGTTCATGAGAAGATAATCAAACCGGATCTCATAACAGTCGTTTACTGTCTTTTCAATGATCCGGGCTTGCTGCAGGGCATCGGCAGCAGCTGTTCTATACGCGTTGATGAGACCGGGTACGCCCAGCAGGGTGCCGCCGAAATAGCGCACGACGACAATGAGGACATTGGTCAGGTCTGCAGAAAGAATGGCATTCAGAATAGGCCTCCCGGCAGTCCCGGATGGTTCGCCATCGTCCTGGACCCGGTATACGCCGCGGTCCGGACTGAACCTCATGGCCCAGCAATGGTGCCTGGCCTTGGGGTGCAGGGCTTTGAGTTCCTGGACCAGTGGCTTGATATCGGCTTCTGACCGGATGGGGTAAGCATAAGCGAGAAATTTGCTGCCCTTTTCCCGGAACAGTCCTTCCGAGGCTGTAACTATGGTCTTATACGTATCGTCAAACAGCATATTTCTGTGACAGGGTAATCAGGACAATGGCACTGAGTGCCAGTCCAAGCCCCCAGTAATTGAGTTTATTCAGTTTTTCCTTAAAGATGAGTACACCAACAAGGCTTGCCAGGATGATGACGCCCATATTCATGGCCGCAAATACGGTAGAAGGATTGCCTGGCATGGCCTGATGGGCCTTCAGATAAAACAGTATGTTGAAGAAGTTGAAGAAACCAAGTATGCAGCCACAGACGAAATTAATGAGTTGCAGCTTCTGTTTGCCGAAGATGGACCGGGCTGCAATATAGAGTAAAGAAATCAGGAAGGAGAGCGCAAAGATCAGCACAAGAGAGCTGGAATAGGGAATGGTACTGCTGCGGGCAACCTGTTTAAATAAGGTATCGATGATACCGAAACCGAAGAACACGGCAAGCGGATAAAGCCAATTGCCGGTGGCGGTTGACCCGGATTTTTTATATAGGGTAAGGAAGATGGCGAGAAAACCTACCAGAAGGCCGCCAAGCCGCAAGGTACTGAACGCTTCGCCAAAGATGAAATAAGCGGCGAGTATCGGGATAAACAGGGAAAGCCGCTGAGCGATATCCGTCCGGACGATACCGATATTACGTACCGAAGCGGCCAGAAACCAGAAAATGAGGGGCAACAGGATTCCCAGTGCGATATAAGTGAGATTGAAGGCGTTACCTGTCAGTTGCCCTGCTGCGGGCTTAAAAAAGAAGTAGCTGAGGCCTATGGCAAACAGGTAATTCCAGGTAACGGCCTGGGGAATGCTGATGTGGTATCTTCTGGCGAGTTTTAAAAGTACGGCTACGGTGACGCTGCAGCAAATGCTGATGAGCAGATAGATCATGAATAAGTGTTTTGGTAAACAGTAAGACGGTCTTGCTGTACTGCCGTCTCTTCAATGACCTCACCGTTGATCTGCGGGGCAGGCAGGCCGTCTTTCCAAGACTTTGCGGAGGTGAAAACCCGCGCTTCATCCCACAGGCCGGCATCGATGAACTGCATCAGGGTATTGGAACCGCCTTCAATGATGACGGACTGAATGTCCATGAGATAGAGCTGGAAGGCCACTTTCTGCGGCAGATAATGCTGCATGTCTTCCATCTGAATATACTGTATGTTCGCCTCAGTGCGGGTACGTACTTCATTCAGGATAATGGTCCTGGCCTCATCGTTAAAGATCTGGCTGGTGGAAGGAACGCGCAACTGCCGGTCGATGAGGATCCTGATGGGGTTTTTACCGCTCCACTCTCTGCTGGTGAGCAGGGGGTTATCGGATATGGCCGTACGTTTGCCGATGAGGATCGCATCTTCTTCTGTGCGCCATTTGTGCACGAGCTTGCGGGCAAGAGGGCCGCTGATCCATTCCTGAGTAGTATTTTTTGGCGCAAAATAGCCATTTGCTGTGGTGGCCCATTTCAGTATGATATAGGGCCGCTGCCGGGTAATGCGCGTGAAGAACCTGCGGTTGAGGTAACTGCATTTGTCCAGCAATACGCCGGTATCGACTTCGATACCTGCAGCGCGAAGCCTTTCTATGCCCTTACCATTTACTTCCGAGAAGGGATCGGTATTGCCCACGACGACCCGTTTGACCTGGTGCCGGACAAGCATGTCTGCACAGGGCGGGGTCTTGCCAAAGTGTGCGCAGGGCTCGAGGTTGACGTATACGGTGGCTTCCCTGAGCAGTGGCTCTGCACCCGGCCCGTATTTTTCAAGGACGGAATTTACGGCATTGACTTCCGCATGCGGGCCGCCGAAGCGGGCATGGTAGCCTTCTCCGATTACCTGGTCATTGTGGACGATTACGCAGCCGACCATAGGATTGGGGCTGACGTTGGCCATCCCGAGCCCGGCGAGCTCGAGGCAGCGCTGCATGTAGCGTTCATCGGTCATCATATGAACGAATATAATATTATTGTTTGATTTGAGTAGCTTTGCCGGAGATGATTTTCAGGCAGCTGTCGGAACTTTTTGAAGCACGTTTATCCGGGCGCTATGACCGCGATGAAATCGCTGCGATCTGTTCCCTGGTGGTGGAACAGGTCTCGGGAAAAGACCGGACGGCTTTACGGACGGGGATGATGGCCGCGGTGCCCGGGGCTGAGCTTCAGGAATACGAAAGGGTGCTGAAGGAACTGCAGGAAGGGTTGCCGCTGCAATATGTATTGGGCGAGGCTGATTTCTACGGATTAAAGTTCAAAGTGTCGCCGGCAGTTCTGATCCCGAGACCGGAGACGGAGGAATTGGTGGAATGGGTACTGGAAAGTGCAGTTTCAAATTCTGGGTTAGGGATACTGGATGTGGGTACGGGCAGCGGATGTATTGCGGTAACGCTGGCCAGGCACTTGCCGGTAGCTGCGGTAAAGGGGCTGGATATTTCTCAGGAAGCACTTTCAATAGCCAGGTATAATTCTACTGTAAATCACGTAGATATTGAATTTATATTAGCGGATATCAGGGGCTATGCCAGCAGAGACAAGTTTGATCTAATTGTAAGTAATCCGCCTTATGTGAAGCAGGAAGAACGGGCAGATATGGAGGCGCATGTACTGGACCACGAACCTCATCTGGCATTGTTTGTAGCTGATGAAAACCCATTGGAATTTTATGACGCGATTGCAGATTTTGCCCTGGAGCATCTGCGGCCCGGTGGAATGCTGTTTTTTGAAATCAATGCCGCACTGGGTAATGAAATGGTTTCACTGATGGAGGCTAAAGGATTTAAAAATAGCTTATTAAGAAAGGACATGCAGGGTAAAGACAGGATGTTGCGCTGTAGTTTGTAGGTCAGCTTCTGGGATGGAACTGGATAACGACGCTGCGCAGGTAATCGCGGTCAAGATGTGTATAGATTTCTGTAGTGGTAATGCTGGAATGTCCAAGCATTTCCTGTACGGCGCGGAGATCGGCGCCGCCCTCGATCAGGTGTGTGGCAAAGGAATGCCTGAAGGTATGGGGGCTGATGGTCTTTTTTAAGCCTGTTTTTTCCGCAAGCGCCTTAATGAAGAGGAAAATATAGACTCTTGTAAGTTTCTTTCCCGAACGGTTGAGAAAGACATAATCCTGATGGCCCTGCCGGACAGGAAGGTGTATGCGGACTTCCTGGAGATAAATGTGGATATATTTAAGCGCAACACTGCCGACAGGTACTATTCTTTCCTTGTCGCCTTTACCGGTGACCTTAATAAAACCACTTTCCTCATTGATATCGGATATCCTGAGTTCGGTGAGTTCACTGACACGAAGCCCGCAACTGTAAAGGGTTTCGAGTATTGCCTTGTTGCGCATACCGTCCGGCCGGGAAAGATCAATTGCATCGATAAGCAGATTGATTTCCTGCAGGTTGAGCGTGTCGGGCAGTTTTCTGGCGCGCCTCGGGGCTTCCAGGAGTTGTGCAGGGTCGGCATCGATAATACCTTCCAGCAGCAGGAAGGAGAAAAAGGCTTTCAGGCCGGAGATCACTCTTGCCTGGGTGCTGGGTAACATGCCAAGTTCACTCGTCCATTTGACAAATGACTTTAATTCATTAACTGTAACTAACTTTATATCATTTAAATAAGATACCGAACTAAGATATTCTTCAAGTTTTTGAATATCACTGAGATAAGCCGAGACGGAATTGGCAGCAAGGCCACGTTCCAGACGCAGGTAGTTTTTAAACGATTTCAGGTAGGGATTGGGATACACAAAAATTTCCGGTTGTAAGTTTTTAGCTTTAAGTTTGGATTGATGAAGATACAAATTATCAATGGGCCAAATTTAAACCTTTTGGGGGTTCGTGAACCGGGAATTTATGGTAATGTCGGTTTTGATGAATACATCGGCCAGTTAAAGGCAAGGTTTAACGATATAGAGATCAGTTACTTCCAGAGTAATGTAGAAGGAGAACTGATCAACAAACTGCACGAAGTGGGTTTTAGCTTTGATGGTATCGTGATCAACGGAGGGGCCTATACGCATACTTCAGTAGCGATAGCAGATGCGATTGCAGCGATCAGTACGCCGGTAGTAGAGGTACACATTTCCAATATCTATGCGCGTGAAGAATACCGGCATGTGTCCCTGACCGGCAAAAACTGCAGGGGGGTACTGACGGGATTTGGCTTGGACGGCTACCGGCTTGCAGTTGAAGCGCTGCTGGCCTTGCCGGTATAGCTTTCTTTCAGAACTTTAACTGGCTAAAATACCGGATCTTACGGATAAAATAATCGTATACAATGCTGGAAGGGTACTGGCCGGTATGCTTCTGGAATGCGATCTGTTTACGGGTTCTTTTGGCTCCGTTTTTCTTCAGGTCTCTGAGAAAGTGGTAATGGGCTTTATTGACAGAAAAGGCAAAATCCGTCTTTCCCTGCAATAAGAAGTGCAGCCAGGCGATAAAATCGATGCACATGCGGATGAAGATGCGGAAAATGGCATCGCCCAGGGGCAGGTTTTTCTGCAGGATGACGAGGTTGTTCCGGAAATTCAGGTAGTTTTTGTAGGGGTTGGTAGCACTGAGTGTTCCGCCGCCCACGTGGTAAACTTCGGCATAGGGGCAGTAAACGATTTTATAACCAAGATTCTTCAGGCGCCAGCACAGATCGATCTCTTCCATGTGCGCAAAGAAATCGGGGTCCAGGCCGCCACTTTCCTTCCAGGCCTTACTCTTGATAAAGAGCGCTGCCCCGCTGGCCCAGAAAATTTCCGAAGGGGTATCGTACTGTCCATGATCGGACTCTACGGTTTCAAAGAGCCGGCCGCGACAGAAGGGATAACCGTGCAGGTCGAGATAGCCTCCTGCTGCACCTGCGTATTCGAAGCTTTCCCGGCCTTTCTGCCACTTTATCTTGGGCTGGGCGGCTGCAATCAGCGGATCGCCTTCCATTTGTTCAATGACGGGCTGTATCCAGTTTTCGGGAACTTCCACATCGGAGTTGAGCAGCACATAATAATCGGCATTGACCTGTTCCAGTATCTTGCGGTAGCCTTCGGCATAACCGTAATTATGATCGATGATGATCAGCCTGATTTCCGGATAATTATTCCTGACGAAAGCCACAGAGGTATCGGTGGAGGCATTGTCGCCTATAATGAGCTGAAGGTTGGGATACCTGGAACGGACAATGCCGGGCAGGAACTGCTCCAGCAGTTTTTGTCCGTTCCAGTTGAGGATAACGACGGCTACGCTGGGTTCCATGTTGGGTTTTCGGGTTTGTGTTTCCATCTCCGGTGGCTCCATAGCCAGTAGGGAGGGGCTTCTTTAATCATTTCTTCTAATATGCGAAAGCTGCGGGCGGTAATCTCGCCCGGTGCCGTGGTTGCCGGGTTGGTGGCAAGTGGTATGCAATCTATGTGATAGTGGCCGCGGCGTACCCGGTTTATCTTGAAATAGAAGACCGGACGCCCGGTTTGCAGGGATATTTTCTCCATACCGGTGAGCACGGCAGTGGGCTGGTGCAGGAAGGTGAGCCAGTGGCGCGCCTCATGCTTGACCGGGGTCTGGTCACCGGCAAAGGCGAATACGCTGAGTGATTCCCGGGAGCCGGCAATGGCCCTGAGGGTCTGGCGCATGGAGACAAGCTGGTTGCCGAATTTGCTCCTGGATTTCAGGAACCACTGATCGAACTGCTGGTTGTTTACTGGTTTATAAATGACATAAGAAGCCGCAGGCACTTTAAACCCGAAGGTAAGCATACCCCATTCCCAGTTGCCGTAGTGCCCGGTACACACCAGGATGCTCTGGCCTTTTTCAAAATAGGGTGTGACGATGTCGAGGTTACTGAACCGGACACGGCGGTCAAATTCCTGTTTGCTGAGGCCAGGGATCTTGACAATCTCTGCGGAAAGTTCACACAGGTATTTATAGAATTGCTTTTCGACCCTGATGATCTCGGGAAGCGGCTTTTCCGGAAAGGAGTTACAGAGATTTTCCCTTACGACCTTGCGGCGGTAGCGCAGCAGGTAATACATAGGATAATAACACAGCGCCGCCATGGGGTATAAGATGGATAAAGGAAGTAAGGCTAAAAAGTTTAAAAAAGATATTCCCAGATAAGAAAAGCCTTTTTTTATCATTATTTTGGCGGATTGAGAATGCAAACATAATTTATCAGATGCAAAGTTCAGCTATATTTCCCGTTTTTTATCTGCCTCCGGTTAACTACATATCTGATCTGAAACGCTTCGGAGCGGATTTTTTGGTGGAAGGATGGGAGCATTTCGTAAAACAGACTTACAGGAACCGGGCAAAGATCTATTCTCCTAACGGACCGCTGGACCTGATCGTGCCGGTGGTGAAAGGATCGAAGGTGCATACGAAGATGAAGGATGTAAGAATCAGTTATGACCTGCGCTGGCAGAAGCTGCACTGGAAAAGCCTGGAAAGCTGTTACAGAAGTTCGGCCTACTTTGAGTTCTATGAAGCGGAGCTGGTAGGCTTTTATGAAAAGCGCTATGATTTTTTAATGGACCTGGATCTGGAGCTGACAGCCTGGCTGCTCAAACAGTTAAAACTGGAGTTGCCGTTAAGACAGACAGCAGCGTATACAACTGACGCAGCACATGACTTCAGGGCTATATACAGCGCGAAGCAGGCCGTATCGGATACCGGATTTAAGCCTTACTTCCAGGTTTTTGACGACAGGCAGGGTTTTCTGCCAAACCTAAGTATAGTCGATTTGTTGTTTAACCAGGGACCGCAGGCAAAACAGTATTTATAAGAGGCGAATGACTGGTTCTTTTGATTTTGTTTAGAGATGGTGTTCCATGATGACCAGACAACAAAAAGCGAAGCTGAGAAAGCATAAGCATTATTCATTACCGGAAGCGGGTACAAGTCCGGGGCTGATCTATATCGGACCTGAGGCGCTGGATCCGGTGATCAAATTATACCGCTATAACCAGGATGTTTATGAGGTGAAGGAACTGGCTTCACTGGAGGGGTTGAAGCTGCTGCTAAAGGACAAATCCTTTAATTATTGGGTGGAAGTAAAGGGATTTAAGTCTAAATCGATGTTTGAGCTGCTGGCTACGGAGCTTGGTGTGAACAAACTGGTGCTTGAGGACATTACCCGGACTTACCAGCGCCCGAAACTGGAGGAGTACGACAATTATGACTTTGCGGTAAGCCGTATGCTGTATATTGATGAGAATGATGACCTGGACAACATTCAGGTATCGTTTTTACTGACGGAAACGGCACTGCTGACTTTTCAGGAAGGCTATGGGGATTGTCTGGACCCGATCAGGAACCGGCTGAAAGCAGGAAAGGGGAATATCAGGACCGGAGGCAGCAGCTACCTGATGTATGCACTGATGGATATTATCATCGACAAATATTTCGAGATACTGGGCAAATGGGGCGAGGAACTGGATGCCATAGAAGATCGATTGTTTGAGAAGCCGGACCGCAAGGTGATGTATGATACGCAGATGGTAAAACGTAACCTGATCGGTATCCGCAGGGTATTGTGGCCGGAAAGGGATAAGCTGAATGACATCATCAGGAGTGACAGTCCGAGAATTACGGAGCAGACCAAGATGTATATAAAGGATGCGTATGATCATTGTGTACAGATCATTGATATTGTCGAGTCGCTGAAGGAGATTTCGATCACAAACATGGATATGTACCTCTCGATCATCAGTAACCGCATGAATGAGGTGATGAAGGTGCTGACGGTGATCTCCTCGATATTTATCCCGCTGACCTTTATTGTGGGTGTCTATGGGATGAATTTCAGCAGGGAGGACCCGGTAACGGGTAAAGTGATGCCCCTGAATATGCCGGAGCTTTACCAGGAGCATGGGTATGTATATGTGCTGCTGGTCATGTTGCTGATCGCGGTGTTGCAGATTGTGTTTTTCTGGCGCAAGGGCTGGTTTAAATAAGCCGGATTCTGCTTTTATTCTTACCTTAGCGCCGTGCAATCTTTTGAACTGGACAAATCGGATATATCTAAGCTGAAGGTGGCCCTGAACGGCGATGATGCGGGATTGGAAGCCATTCTTGCGGAATATCATGCTTCGGAAATTGCGATCTTGTTTGAAAGTCTGAACAGGGAAGAAAAGCAGCGTATTATTAACTTACTGGCCGTAGAAGTGGCTTCGGAAGTGATTGCAGAAATGGATGAGGAATCGCATCCTGAGGAACTGCTGCTGAAAATGGATCCGGACAAGCGGACAGAGATCGTCGAGGAACTTGACTACGACGATGCGACGGATATCCTTTCCCAGCTGGAAGCGCATGAGCAGGCTGAGATACTGGAAGACCTGAGCGAGGATGATGCTTCTCATATCCGCAACCTGATGCGTTATGATGAGAAGACGGCAGGTGGCCTGATGAACACCCAGTTCATTAAGGTAAACCTGAACCTGATGAAAAAGGATGCCATTGAGGAAATCATCAGGCAGAGCGAGGAAATTGAGGAATTCTATACGATTTATGTAACGGATGATGAGGATGTGTTCCAGGGGATCGTTTCGCTGAAAGACATTATCAAATCTAAGGGGAATGTGAAGATTACTGAACTGGTGAGGGCAGAGGTGGCCTGGGTTTATCCGGATACGGACCAGGAGGAGGTGGCCAGGCTGATCTCTCAGTATAACATTACCAGTATACCGGTACTGGATAAGGACATGAGGTTGCTGGGCCGGGTGACCTTTGACGATGTCATCGATGTACTGGAAGAGGAGAACACGGAGGACATTCTGAAGATATCGGGTGTGTCGGAGGATGAGGAACTGAGCGGCAACTGGGCAGAGGCGGTGAAATCCCGGCTGCCCTGGCTGATCCTGAACCTGGGTACGGCTTTCCTGGCTTCCGGGGTGATCCGGCATTTTGAACCGACGATAAAACACATTGCGGTGCTGTCTGCCTATATGACGATCATCGCGGGTATGGGCGGTAATTCAGCGACACAGGCACTGGCGGTGACGGTGAGGAGGATATCGCTTTACGACCTGACGGACAATCAGGCTTATCGTACGGTGCTGAAGGAGCTTACGGTCGGGATGATCAACGGGGCGGTGACCGGACTGATCGTTTTTATGTTTGCCTTTTTTTTTGATGCCAATCCGATGCTTGGACTGGTGATCTTCCTGGCCATGACGGGCAACCTGATCATCGCAGGGGTGACGGGAGCGGGGATACCGTTGGTGCTGAAGCGTGTCGGGATTGATCCGGCCATTGCTTCTTCAATAATTATTACAACATTTACAGATGTTTTCGGATTTTTGCTGCTGCTGGGTTTGGCCAGCAGACTTTTATTATAAATTTAGCTATCAACTATGCAACCTATAAGACACGATTGGACAAAGGAGGAAATTTCAGCGATCTATCATAAGCCGTTTCTGGACCTGGTTTATGAAGCTGCGACTGTGCACCGGGAAAATAAGGACTATTCGGAGGTGCAGATCAGTTCGCTGATCTCGATTAAAACGGGGGGATGTGCCGAGGATTGCGCTTATTGTCCGCAGGCAGCCAGATACAACACGGGTGTGGATGTGCATGCGCTGATGAAGGTGGAGCAGGTGGTGGAGGCCGCTGAACGTGCAAAGGCCGGAGGTGCCTCTCGTTTGTGTATGGGTGCTGCATGGCGTGAAGTGCGTGACAACCGTGATTTCGACCGGGTGATCGATATGGTAAAGGCAGTGAATGAACTGGATATGGAAGTATGCTGTACCCTGGGGATGCTGACCGAAAGCCAGGCGCAACGTTTAGCAGATGCTGGGTTGTATGCCTATAACCATAACCTGGATACTTCTGAGGATGACTACAAGCGAATTATTTCGACAAGGACTTATGATGACCGCCTGAATACTTTACACAATGTGCGTAAGGCTAAACTGACGGTATGCAGCGGGGGTATTGTGGGGTTGGGTGAAACGGACGAGGACAGAATATCTATGCTGCAAACACTGGCCAATCTGCCTAAGCACCCTGAATCTGTGCCCATCAATGCGCTGGTACCGGTTAAGGGAACTCCACTGGAAAATCAGCCAAGGATTCCGATCTGGGATATGGTACGTATGATCGCTACTGCACGTATCGTGATGCCGGGGTCTGTGGTGAGGTTATCTGCAGGAAGAACGGAGATGAGTACGGTAGAACAGGCTTTCTGTTTTATGGCCGGAGCCAACTCGATCTTTGCGGGTGATAAGTTGCTGACGACGCCTAACCCTCATTTTGCTGATGATATGGAGATGTTCCGGATATTGGGGCTGACGACGAGAGAGGCTTTCAAGAACGGAAGGCCCGCCAATACACTTCCAAAGAAAGATGAAGTTGAAGCCCTGAACGGCTAAAATACAAAGGGGCTTGATGGATTAAGCCCCTTTTTCCTTATTATTTGTCCAGATTGATCTTTTCTGACAGCTTATAGATGTCGTAAGCTACTTTCTGGATAAGGTCAAATTGCTCTTTTACTGCTGTCTCTGATTCCTTTATCTCGATTGCAGGGTCTGCTGTTCTCCTGATCAACGGTACATTTTGGGCTTTACCGGGATTATTTTCTATAATTTCTGAGGCTTGTCTAAGCAGGTATACTGTATTTTGCACTACAGGCCGGATTTCATCAAAGTTGGATACCGAAAAGTCATGTTCCTTGTTGTAAAGGGATAAGGTGGCGATATATGAGGATAGCTGATGGTTAAGTGCCGTAAACTGATGCAGTTCGGTCATGAGTACCTGTTTGCTTTTAGGCTCGGAGAACATTCGCTGGAACAAAGAAGCGAGGTTGGCAGAAGTTACATAGACTTCCTTTCTTGCCACCTTGTAATTCGTGTAGTCGGTAATTTTTTGCCCGGCATAGAAAAGACTGACTTGTTCGAAATACATGAGATTGGCAATGAGGGTTTCTTTGAGTGCCTCTTTAAGCTTTTCATGCTCCCAGTTGGGAAAGAGCGAGTAGCTGGAAATCAATGCAATACCAGATCCGATTAGTGTATCGTAAATACGTTCCCTGGCTACTGAGAGGCCACCTATACCCAGAAAATCAAAAAGAATAAGAATATATGGTGTCATAAATAGCACACTGACCACATAATTTTTACGCTGAAAGCTGTAACATCCGATCATACAGATCAGAAGAATTACAAAAAGAACGTTTTTGTCGTGTACATATACCAGCACGCCCATTCCGACGAATGCCCCGACGACTGTGCCGATGAGTCTCTGGTAATTTCTTTCCTTTGCAAGGCTGAAACCAGGTTTTGAGATCACCAGTATGGTTAGTAATATCCAGTAGCTGTGGGAGAAATTAAGCGTCTTTGCTACGACAAAACCAATAAGCATGACGATGGCAACCCTGAGAGAGTGCCGGAAGGTAGATGAGTTAAACGTAAGGTTTTCGGTAAGCAATCCGAGGTCTATTTTTTGTCTGGTGACAAATTTGTCTACATCAATGGAACGGGGTTTCAGGTTCTTCTTTTCCTTTTTATTGAAATAGCTATTGATGGTTTTAACTCTTGATATAATGTTTTCTATATTAACCTCTATATTTTTCAATGCAATGATACCCAGTGTACTGTATTTTTCGCCGGCATTGTTTGCCTCTAATGTCAATATCTCCTGCTTCAGTTTCTCAACATCCTGATTAAGGGATGTCGGAAGGGCAGGAGTACCCCCGGTTTTCAGCGAAAAACCGATAGTATCGAGTTCATCCGCAATTTTGAGAATGACAGACTCATAGCTTGATAAAATACCGGATGGGTCGAACTGCTCGTGTAACTGCCTGTAATTATAGTATGTCGACATGACCTGCTCAAACAGATCTACCATATCCACGAAAACCAGCAGCAGGAAGCGGCCCTCTGGAGTTGACTCTCTGATGATCTCTCTGGTTTTGAACAGCACCTCTCTGACTGCATCCTGCTTTTCATGAACAAGGACCTGGAGTTTAAGAAGTTCCGAGTAGTTTTTATCATAATCTGTCTGCTGACGGTAGAACCTGGCCTTTGTCCGGAGAAATTCACTGACTTCATGAATAGAATCACTAAGGATTTGCTGGACAAGCCGGTATGGCCTTAACCTGTAGATGAGGTAGCTCAATAGTGCATACCAGATACTGCCTGCAAAAATAAGCAGCGAATACAATAAGACTTCATTCCATGGTCTGATGTCGTCAATGCTCAATACCAGGATGAGCAATGATGAAGTCCCTATGGAAGCGGCACGAAGTCCGTAAAGAAAAAACATGGAAAAAATAAAACTCGACGCGACCAGAACAACTGCAGTAAAGTATATATTGCTGTTGGTCAACCCGACCAGGATTGAAATTAAGGTAATACTTCCTGTGGTGATGAGCATCGCGTTACGGCGGTGTACAATCGGGCCCGGCGAATCTGCAATACTGGTACAAAGTGCACCAAGCGACAAGGTCATTCCGTATTGTAACATACCAAACTGAGCGAGGATCAGTGATGGGCACAATACACCAAATGTTATGCGCAATCCATCTGCAAAATATGTACTGAGTAAAAAGTCCTGGATGCTTCTGACCGGGCGGCTTAACATGATTGTGCAAATTTACGATTATATCAATATAACATTAAAAAGTATAAACTTGATGACAGAATACAAATGATAGTTATATTATTATAATTAATATTATGTTAAGTAATAAATTGTACTTACCTATGCGAGGTTATCAAAAATCATAAAAAAAGCACCCTGTTAGTGTGCTTTTTATTTTAGACCTTGGTAGATACCGTGTACTAGAATTCTTCCAGCTTGGACTTTAGCTCCTGCACCTTATCCAGTTTGTTTTTTCGGGTATAAATCTCGATTAACAATTGTACAGTAGACTTATCATTTTGATTGATCTCATGTGCCTGTAACAAAGCAATCTCTGCACGATTGATAAAAGACTGGTATTTCTGATTTTTATCTGCTTCAGAAGATTTCAATGCATTGTTAGCAGAATTCACATATGCCAGTCCAAGTTGGTATAATGCATCAAAATAATTCTCATCGATGCTTAACGCTTTGTTATATGCCAGCTCGGCTGTAGTATAATTAGCATTGTATTGATGAAGATATCCGTAAAGAAAATACAACAGCTTGTTTTTAGTATCTATCTTAAGGGTATTATCAATTACCTTAATTGCCGTTTCATACTTCTCATTGTCAATCAGGAGATTAATGTAGCTATTGGTTAGATTGGCATCGTATGGGTTCAGTCTTAAACCATCCTCCAGGGATTTTATAGCCAATTCATTTTCAAATTTGGAAGTATAAATATTGGCAAGATTCTGAAAAAGGATTGAATTCCTGGCTCCGTTGTCCTTTGCCCGTTTGAAGTAAGTCAGGGCATTATCGTAATCCTGTACATTCTGGGCGGAAATGCCAGTATTCATAGCAAGTGTGGTATCTTTAGGAAAAAAATCACTTACATCTTTAAGCAACTTGTAAGCCGTTGCAAAATCATTATTATTGAATGCAGTATTGGCTTTGTTTTGCTTACGAATATTGACATTGTATATAGCCGCATCAATCAACCGGGAATTGGTCTGGAATTTATCGAGTCTCCTTGCTGAATCAATTGCATCATTCGCAAGTGAAAAATACCTGTCGGCATTGCCCTCGTCAGCATCAATGACGGAAACATACGAGCTTAAATAAGCTTTAATAGCCCATGTTTCCGGCCATTTCTTAGTTTTTCTGTCATTTTGCGCCGCTTCGGAAGCCTTGATCCCCTCACCTACTATGCCTAACTGGCTCTTCTCATCTGCCTTGGAGTTAATGGCCACATGTAACTTGCCAATGCTGTTCCTTGCGATCTGGACCTGGCTCCTTTGTGCATAAGTCAGATTACCTGCCACCAATATCAATGCGATTGAACTTAGAAGTGCTTTCTTACTCATAACACAAACTTAAAAAAAAAGAGGGATAAACTATCCCTCTTTATAACAACAACTCATTAATTGAGTTTATTTTATAGCATCAAGCTGCTTTTGAATAACTTCTGTATTGGCTTTATCGTCAAGGAAGAAATAAATCGACTTCAGGTTTTCCAGTGCATTGATATTTTTAGCATCTGTTGCGACTGCAGCCTTATAATAAGGGATAGCCTGGTTAAGCACGGCTTTCATTTTAGCGCTCAACTCATTGAATTCCTTTACCTTCTTGGGGTCAAGTTTATTTTTTTGTTCCTGCAAGTCAGTGGCTTGTTTGAAATAGATATCCCCCATGATAATATTATAGGTAGGATTAGTTGGGTTCTTTTCAATGAGCTTTTTCAACATTTCCTGTGATTTGGCAATATCACCCTTTTTAATGTAGTAGTCAGTTTCCATACCGATCAGATCATTGTCTCCCGGAAACTTACCAGACGCCTCCTGAATCATTGCGATCGCTGCGGTACTGTCTTTCAAGTCTTTAAGATAGATTGAAATCATATCTTTATATAATAGTGCTGACTCAGGATAATTTAATGCAATTGCTTCTTTATAATTTCTGATCACTTCAGGATAATTGTTGATCTGCTTTGCCATCAAAGCAGCATTGACGTAGATTGCAGTATCTTTAGGATTACGCTTGGTCACTTCGTTAAAGGCATCCAGCGCCATTGCATAATCCTTCTTTTTATAGGCCAGTACACCTCTGTTACGCACTGCATCCTCGACAAAAGATTTTGCGTCCTCAAAGTTCTTCTTATCCTGATCTTTTGGATTTAAGGCATTACCTTTTTCAATTGCTTCATCAGCAATTTTTTGCTTAGCCTTTGAATTAGAAAGATCTGTAGTATCTATCAGTGCAATCCTTGAGGAAAGCAATGCCCGGTATCCCCAGGCTTCAGCAGACTGAGAGGTCTTTTCATCGGCTATAGCTTTATCTGTATGGGCGAGACCGTCGTTTAATAACTTCAAGGTCTCTGAAAGTGGCTTATTGCCACCATTGGCGATAAGAATCCATGCGTTCTTTGCAGCATTCACTTCGCTCTTCTGCGCATTTACAAGCAGTACGCTGCCGGCAAATAAAAGACTTAAGAATATTTTTTTCATTTTTAATTTATTATTTGTTCAACATTGTATACGTTATTCAGTTGGATTAGTTTCTTCGGCAGCGGAATCTGATAATTCTCCCGCTTCTTCTTCATCCTCATGCTGTATTTTAGCCACCGATGCGATTTCATCATTACCTTTTAAATTGATCAGCTTCACCCCTTGTGTAGCCCTGCCCATTACCCTAAGCTCGCTCATCACAATCCTGATTAAAATACCAGATCTGTTGATGATCATCAGGTCATCTCCGTCCGTAACGGCCTTAATGGCTACCAGATTGCCTGTCTTATCCGTAATGTTAATGGTTTTAACACCTTTACCACCTCTGTTAGTCACCCGGTAGTCATCAATATCTGTACGCTTGCCATATCCTTTTTCAGATACTACAAGAATGGTGGCATCAGGATCATCCACAGCAATCATGCCAATAACCTCATCCTTTTCGTGAGCCAGTGTGACGCCCCGTACTCCGGTAGCTGTCCTTCCCATAGGTCTTACGGTAGACTCGTTGAACCGGATTGCTCTTCCTGAGCGCAGTGCCATAATGATCTCACTTGAGCCCGTGGTCAGGCTGGCTTCCAGCAGCTGGTCGCCCTCATTAATATTGATTGCATTGATACCGTTGACCCTAGGCCTTGAATAGGCCTCCAGCGAGGTTTTCTTGATGGTACCCTGTTTGGTACACATAATGATGTAATTGTTTTCAAGGTATTCCTGGTCCTTAAGATTTTTTACCTTGATGAACGCTTTTATCTTTTCTTCCTTAGGAATGTTGATGATATTCTGAATTGCTCTTCCCTTGCTTACCCTTGAACCTTCAGGGATTTCATAAACCCGGAGCCAGAAGCACCTTCCCGCTTCCGTAAAGAAAAGCATGTAGTTATGGTTAGAAGCGATCAGCAGGTGTTCTATGAAGTCTTCGCTTTTTGAATCACTTCCCTTCGAGCCTTTACCGCCCCGGCTTTGTGTACGGTATTCCGTGGCAGGAGTACGTTTAATGTAACCTTCATGGGAAATGGTAATGACAACTTCTTCGTCCTCAATAAAGTCTTCCATACTGAGATCGCCGGCGGCATGTACGATCTGAGTTCTCCGCTCATCACCGTATTTGTCGGACATTTCCGTCAATTCATCCTTGATAATCTGCATACGTTTACCTTCGTCATCGAGAACAGACTGAAGATATTCGATGGTTTTCATCAATTCATTATATTCCTCTTTGATCTTATCCCGCTCAAGTCCGGTCAATCTGCGCAGGGTCATATCCAATATAGCCCGCGCCTGTATGTCCGTCAGGCCAAACTGCTCCATTAATCCGGTCCGCGCGTCTTCAGGTGTCTCAGAGCTACGGATCAGTTTAATAACTTCATCCAGATGATCAAGGGCGATGAGTAATCCTTCCAGGATATGCGCCCGTTTTTTAGCCTCAGCAAGCTCAAACTTCGTTCTCCTGATGACCACATCATGTCTGTGCTCGACAAAGTGCCTGATCAGGTCTTTGAGATTAAGTAATTGAGGGCGGCCGTTCACCAGCGCGATATTATTGACACTAAAAGAAGTTTGAAGCGCAGTCAGTTTAAACAGATTATTCAGGACGATAGAGGCATTGGCGTCCCTTTTTATCTCATAAACAATGCGGATACCGTCTTTATTAGACTCATCCTTGATATTTGAAATACCCTCAAGCTTTTTTTCACCTATGAGTTCGGCTGTCCGCTCGATCATTTGTGCTTTGTTTACCTGATATGGAATTTCAGTTACGATGATCACCTCTCGGTCTTTTACCGTCTCAATTTCTGCCTTGGCACGCATCACAATCCGGCCCCTTCCTGTTTCAAATGCCTCCTGTACCCCGGCATATCCGTAGATAATAGCACCGGTAGGAAAGTCAGGTGCTTTTACATGCTTCATTAAATCGGCAACCGTAACTTCATTATCGTCTATATAGGCGATTGTTGCATTGATCGTTTCTGTAAGGTTGTGAGGCGGCATGTTGGTCGCCATACCAACTGCGATACCAGAAGATCCGTTGATGAGCAGATTGGGCACCTTGGAAGGTAACACAGTAGGTTCCTGCAATGAATCATCGAAGTTTAGCTGAAAATCTACAGTATCCTTATTGATGTCGGCCAGCATTTCTTCTGCAATCTTCTGGAACCTGGCTTCAGTATAACGCATTGCAGCAGGAAAGTCACCATCAATAGAACCGAAGTTACCCTGCCCTTCAACCATCAGATACCTTAAACTCCATTCCTGGGCCATCCTCACCATCGTATTATAAACCGAGGAATCTCCGTGAGGGTGGTATTTACCGAGTACCTCACCTACGATACGGGCAGATTTTTTGTAGGGTTTGTTGTTATTCAGACCCAGGTCAAGCATTCCATATAACACGCGGCGGTGTACCGGTTTTAATCCATCCCGTACATCAGGTAAAGCCCTGGATACGATAACAGACATTGAGTAATCAATGTATGCAGACCTCATCTGCTCGTCGATATCAATTCTGATTATCTTGTCATTTTCCTGATTTTCTAAATCTTCAGCCATAAATGTTAATGTTCGTTAAGAACGGTTTAAATGTGGTATTGTTATATCCTCGCGAATCTAATAAAAAATGCACCATAGCGGTGCATTGTTGAAAATTTTAGGCCTAATTTAAGCGTTTCTTTAAGCCCATTCAATCCCCTTTTTCAACTTACTGAGTGTGATCTGTTCAGGGCTTCCCGGAATGGTCTGATGATTGTACGTCCATTTGGCCAAAGGTGGCAGGCTCATCAGAATTGACTCTACCCTGCCATTAGTCTCCAGTCCGAATTTAGTTCCCGCATCATATACCAGATTGAACTCAGCATACCTGCTTCTTCTAAGATACTGCCATTCCTGTTCTCTTTCTGTAAATTCTTTGTCACGGTTGCGGTCAATCAATTCTGTATAGGCCGGAATAAAGGTGTTGCCGACAGCAACTGAAAAATTGAGCAGATCGTCAAAAGTGAGCTGGGTGTTTTCCGGCTTAAGTCTGTCATAAAAAATGCCTCCTACTCCCCTGGTTTCTTCACGGTGTTTAATGTAAAAGTAATCATCAGCCTGGGACTTAAACCTTTGATAGAATGAAGGACTAAAAGTGGCGCAGGTTTCCTTTAACAGGTGATGAAAATAGCGCACATCTGTATCGATGATATAGTGCGGTGTCAGATCAATACCGCCCCCAAACCACCTCGTACCCTCGTCCATTTCAAAATACCGGATATTCATATGGATGATCGGTACAAATGGATTTCCCGGATGCATCACGATAGACACCCCGGTAGCGAAGAATTCCTCGCTGTCTACCTTTAAAGCTGACTTCACTGCTTCAGGCAGTTTGCCGTGAACAGCCGAAAAATTCACCCCGCCCTTTTCGATAACATTGCCGGCTTGCATAATGCGAGTGCGTCCTCCGCCACCACCCTCTCTATGCCAGAGTTCCTCTTCAAAAGTGGCTTTGCCATCGGTTAATTCAAGGCCCTTGCAAATTTCATCCTGTACATGCTGATATGCTTCAACAACTCGATCTCTAAAAATCATCTCTTCAAAACTTTATTGCAAAACTAGCCTTAAAAAGATACCTTAAAGGTAAGTCATGTGATATAATACAATGCTTTGACACTATTCCTCAATAAAATTGAGATCTCTTCCGTAAGTCTCGTCCAGATTGTACAGCGCTAGGTATGCCAGTCCTACGGTAAGGATGGCAATGCTTAATGCTGCGTTAATAATCCCGATACGATGAAGCAAAAACTGGAATAAAATGGTTACAAGAATAAGCGATCCTCTGACCATATTGGGGACGCTTGTAGTTACGGTTGCCCTGAGGTTAGTTCCAAACTGCTCTGCGGCTATGGTAACGAATACTACCCAGTAACCTGTAAACAGCCCAAAGAAAACACAAAGGACATAAAAACCCTGTGCAGTCCATCCGGTATTCAGTAAATAAAACAACATCGCACTGAACATCAAGGAGATAAATATAAATACAATTTTTTTCCGGGTCTTGAATACCTGGCTCAGTGCACCACTAATAAAATCTCCTATGGAAATACCGATATAAGTGAACATTACTCCTTTTCCGTTGTCAAGGTATTCCCTGGCATTAAGTGCCTTTCCAAACTCCGGTGCAATGCCTACCAATATCCCGACAACAAACCAAAGCGGAACCGCCAGTAATATACAATTCAAATATTTGAAAAAACGCTCCTTACTTGTGAACAGCATCAGGAAATTTCCTGCCTCTACTTTTCGTTCTGACATTTTTTCAAACATACCAGATTCAAAGACTCCGAACCTGAGCAGCAATAAGAATATGCCAAGTCCACCTCCTACAAAGAAAGCTGTACGCCATTCAAAAAAATCCCCTACTACGTATGCGGCAACTGCCCCCATAAGCCCTACCCCTGCAACGAACATTGTCCCATATCCTCTTTTTTCCTTGCTCATGGTTTCGCTCACCAGCGTAATGCCGGCACCAAGTTCACCGGCAAGGCCGATACCTGCTATAAACCTAAGTGCTGCATAAACAGGTATAGTGGTCGCAAAACCATTAGCGATATTGGCGAATGAATACATAATGATGGAGCCAAACAATACAGATAGCCGGCCTTTCTTGTCACCTATCACTCCCCAGAAGATACCGCCCAGAAGTAGCCCCGCCATTTGCCAGTTCATCAGACTTAGACCGGTCTCTGTGATCTTGTCTGCAGGTACACCCAATGAGGCGAGACTTTTATTTTTAATGATCAAAAAGAGCAGCAGATCATAAATATCCACAAAGTAACCCAACGCGGCTACGAGGATCAGCAGGAAGACGCTTCCCTTTTTTTGATTATTGTTCATACAGTTTTATTTGGGCAATGAAAGTACAAACAAAATCAAGTACATAGAAAAATTTGTCAAAAAGAAACCTTGCCGGCTTTTCCTGATAAACTCCGGCAAGGCTAATACTTATTTAACAAATGCTGTTGCAAGGCTTAATAAATCCTATTGTACAGGCTTTACAGTCGTATCCGGTGGCATTTTCCTGGAAGTATCTATTGGTGTAGTTGTGGTATCTGTTGGTGCCATTGTAGTGTCAATAGCTGTACTGTCCGTCGATCCGGAGACGCTTTTGGTAGAATTGCATGCTGACGCGCCGATTAATATCGTGCCTGCGAAAGCAAGACTTAAGATTAACTTTTTCATAGGAATAGATTCTTGTTGTTTTCTAAAATGCTAACGTTCAGGTAAAGAACATCTCCTGCTTTATAAAAGTTTGAAATTTGACATGGAAAGTTTCACCGGATCAATATTCTTTTCAGATATTTAAGCATCATGGTGGTATCGGAAAAAACCCTCAAATGGATACTGTGCTTATATCCTCCCCTATTTTTTCAACGGATCTGGGTGACGAGATTTCATAAGGGATTCCGCGGCGTAGATGTGAAGATCATCAGGAGTATCTTCAACAGGAACTATAATGGATCTATTTTTGGGGGTAGTATTTACGCTGCTACAGATCCTTTTTATGCGATACTATTTGATCAGTTGCTTCAACGGAAGGGGTACAAAACGAGAGTTTGGCTTAAAAGTGCTTCTATACAATACCTTAAACCCGGCCGGGGAAATTTATATTTTACTATACAGATCACAGATGAAATGATTGCCGATGCAGTTGCTGCACTTAATGACGGCCATGGTAAATTCGTAAAGGCATACCCAATGGAAATTACCAATTTTTCGGGACAGGTCTGTGCAACTGTAATTAACGAAGTTTACATACGCAATCTTCATCAGGGAGAGCAACCGCGTATAGCCTATTAACCTCTAACCGGATATGAATATTAAAAAGCTCATTTTACAAGGCGAAGGCACTACCCTGGACTTTAAAAAAACGATAACCAGCAATGAGAAGATTGCCAGGAGTCTTGTTGCGTTTGCGAATAACCAGGGCGGACAATTACTGATTGGTGTCGGTGATGATGGTTCTGTAAAAGGTGTAAAGTCTGAAGATGAGGAGCGTTATATGATTCTCAAATCTGCTCATCAGTTCTGCCGGCCGGCAATAGAACCCGACTTCGAAGAAGTATATGTAGACGACAAATTGGTACTGGTTGTAAAAATTGCACCAAGTGGTACAAAGCCTCACTATGCGCTTGATGAAAATAAAAAGTGGTGGGTTTATTTTCGTGTAAACGACAAGAGCATACTTGCCAGCAAGGTACTCGTTGATGTAATCAGGAAAGGTAATGACCATACGCCTAATGTCATTACTTATAATGAACAGGAAAAACAATTGCTTCAGTTCCTTAATGACCAGGGTAGAATTACATTAAAGCAATTCAGTAAGCTTACCAGAAACTCCTACAGGCAATCTCAAAAAATATTGGTCAGTATGATCATCGGGGGTATCATCAGGCCGCACATCAACGAAAAAGAAGAATTTTATACCATAGCCTGAAAACCGGCCATATACATCCCATACTCACTTAATGAAAATAAACAAGATAATTACTCTATATAAACCGGTTTATGCTGAAAATCTCCGCCTTGCAATGCCAATTGTTGTTTCCCAACTCGGACACACACTGGTACACCTTGCAGACAGTGTAATTGTCGGGCACTTTGCGGGAACTGTTCAGCTTGCGGCCGTTTCACTAGTCAACAGCCTTTTTATGCTCATTCTTGTTTTGGGACTGGGCATAGCCTATGGATTAACTCCACTGATTGCCCGGGAAAACGGCAAAAGGAATTACGAGGAATGCGGAAAGTTACTCGCTAACAGCCTTATGATAAATATTGCAACGGGTTTATTACTCTATATACTGGTACATTTTGGTACACTCGCGATCATAGACCATATCGGGCAATCTCCTGACGTTGTCGCATACGCAAAACCATATCTCGGATATCTGTCCTTTTCTATCCTGCCTTTGATGGTCTTTCAGACTTTCAAGCAGTTTACTGAAGGACTGGGTTTTACTAAACAAGCGATGTACATTTCCATTTGGGGAAACCTTATCAATATCATCCTGGGTATCGTTTTTGTGAAGGGGATGTTTGGCATCACCCCGATGGGAGTAAAAGGTGTCGGTCTGAGTACATTGATTGACCGGTTATTAATGGCAACTGTGATGACATTCTATGTCGTGCGGACCCCGCATTTTAAGCCATATCTCCACCGTTTTCGTACCCGTATCTGTGATAAGGTACGCATATCAAGAATCATAAAGATAGGTGCACCCGTTGCGCTTCAGTATGCGTTTGAAATCAGCGCTTTCAGCGGAGCTGCCATCCTCATCGGTACAATAGGCACAACAGAGCAGGCGGCACATCAGATAGCCATTAACCTGGCCGCCATTACCTATATGATGGCTAGCGGAATTGCATCAGCCGCAACGATAAAAACCGGAAATAACTTAGGCCGGGGTGACATCAATAAGCTCATGCTTCAGGCTATGGCGAGTTATCATGTCGTGTTGATGTTTATGGGCATTACGGCACTGATATTCATTTTCGCAAATCCACTCTTACCTTATATCTATACAGAAGATATTGAAGTCGTCAAAGTTGCCTCAAGATTATTGATCATCGCCGGTTTCTTCCAGTTGTTCGATGGCACCCAGGTAGTAGGGCTGGGCATCCTGAGAGGAATGGGTGATGTTAATATACCTACGATCATTACATTCGCTGCATATTGGGGCATCGGTATCCCCGTGGGATATATCTTAGGAATACTTCTGCATCTGGGTGCCGATGGCATTTGGTACGGTCTTACGCTCGGTCTCCTGAGTGCATCGGTTATGCTATACATGCGGTTTCGCCGGTCATCCAGCTTATATTCAGCAGCTCCCTTGACCCTTAACTAAATCTACAAACTCAGTAGAATTTTAAATCACTGTAAAGCAATCACTTAAGATGTGTCAAAAAGATTTTTTTGCAGGAGAGCAAAAAACAGAGTAATATTGACTACCAATCCTATAGATTAATAATAAAACATATAAAAGTCAAAATGCGACTTTAAGCTACAAAAATGCCGGCATCTGAACATACAACCCCGACCATAGCAAATAACAAACAAATCATCAAGTGGAGGAAAATTGCCTATTTGTGTCTTTTCATCATTGCGTTTATGTTTATTGCCTATTCAGTTTACAGTTATTTCAACAGCGATTCTATAGTTAAATACGGGCAGCAGCTGTATACGCAACTTGATGAAAAATTTATCCTGATGCTTGCGGTCGGCTTTTTTGCACAGCTTGTAGATGGTGCTTTAGGTATGGGATACGGTGTCGTGTCAACAACATTGCTGTTGTCGGGCGGCCTTAACCCGGCGGTGATTTCAGGGAGCGTCCACACTGCCGAAATGTTTTCAAGCGGAGCTTCAGGATTTAGTCATTACCGTTTTGGCAACGTGAATAAGAAACTATTCAGGACGTTACTTATTCCCGGTGTTTTGGGTTCCATCGGCGGAGCAATACTATTAAGTTATGCAGGTGAAGCCTTCTCTGGATATATACGTCCTGTTATTTCTATTTATACACTCTTACTTGGTATACGCATTCTTATCAATGCATTCAGGAATAAACGTAAAATACAAAAGGTAAAACGTGCAGGGTGGCTTGCCGGTGCCGGTGGGTTTCTGGATTCTTTCGGTGGAGGTGGCTGGGGGCCTCTGGTCACTTCTACCCTGATCTCAAAAGGGCGGACGCCAAAATATGTGATCGGTTCTGTTAGTCTTACAGAATTTTTCGTTACTATGGCAAGTGCCGTCACTTTCTTCTTTCTCCTTGGAGTAAGTCATTGGCAATCTATTATCGGATTGATCATCGGTGGTATTCTGGCCGCGCCGATCGCTGCCCGGCTGGTAGGTAAACTTCCCATTAAAAAGATGTTCATCGGCGTAGGATGTATTGTGATTTTTTCGAGTTTAAGGATCATTTGGCTTGCGGTTTCCAAGATGATCTGATGGTTGCCGGGATATGGTCCTAATACTTTTTTTTTCTGAAAAAAAGTATTAATTTGACAGGGTATAACCAAATAAACCGAATGTCCTCTCCTGTTAAGATAGCCAGTTTTCTGATATTTGTATCCGTCTCACTGTTATTTGCCTGCAAATCACCTGACAACTCCGATACCCCGGCTTCCCTTTTTACCCTGGTTCCCTCTGCCCAGACGCATATTGACTTTAATAATGTAATTACTGAAGACAGCCGAGCGAACATCCTGTCATACCAGTATTTTTATAATGGTGGCGGAACGGCAGTTGGAGACCTGAATGACGACGGCCTCGATGATATTTATTTTTCGGGCAATATGACTCCGGCACGCATCTACTTAAACAAAGGTAATCTGCAATTCCAAGATATTACGTTACATTCAGGGATAACTGAGGATGGGGTCACCTGGAAGACCGGCGTGACCATGGCTGATGTGAACGGTGACGGCAAATTAGATATTTATCAATGTTTTTCAGGTGGGCTTCCTGCCAGGAACAGGAAAAACAAACTCTACGTTAACCAGGGCAACAACGAACAGGGTATCCCGGTTTTCAAGGAACAATCGGCTGCTTACGGACTTGATGATGACTCCTACAGTACACATGCGGTTTTTTTTGATTACGACAAGGACGGAGACCTGGATTTATTTTTACTGAACCATAATCCCAAGGTATTTACAACACTTGATGAACAGTCTTCGCTTACTGTACTTGCTGAGCCGGCACCTTATATCAGGGTTAAACTTTTTAAAAATACAAATGGTAAATTTCAGGATGTTTCCGATCAGTCCGGGCTTTTTAATTCTACCTTTACCTACGGTCTTGGAGCAGGGATAGCCGATGTGAACAACGATGGATGGCAGGACATTTATATTTCAAATGACTACTCCGCTCCGGACTTTCTTTATATCAACAATGGAGATGGCACATTTACAGACCGGTTAAAAGATAAAATAAGCCACACCTCCCTGTACTCTATGGGTAATGACATTGCCGACGTCAATAATGATGCCTTGCCGGATATCCTTACCCTGGATATGCTGCCTGAAGACAATCATCGGCAAAAACAACTGTTTGCCCCCGATAACTACGAATACTATGATTTGCGTATCAAGCTTGGCTTTCACCGTCAGGATATGCGTAATATGCTGCAGGTTAACAATGGTGACGGAACTTTCAGTGAAACTGGCCAGTTATCAGGGATTTCTAACACGGACTGGAGCTGGGCACCGCTGTTCGCCGATTTCGACAATGACGGTTTTAAAGATTTGTTCATCAGCAATGGTTACCTGCGCGACTATACAGATATGGACTTTCTGAAATTTAAAGGAGATTTTCTGAGGCAAAATGACCACGAACAGGTAAGAAATAATATACTTTCATTAATCAGCAATATTCCCTCATCCAATGTAAATAATTACATCTTTAAAAATAACGGCGATCTGACCTTTACCAATCAGACTTCAGTCTGGGGCATGGATTCACCGTCGAACAGCAATGGTGCTGCTTATGCTGACCTGGATAACGACGGGGACCTGGACCTGATCGTGAATAATATCAATCTGCCCGCCTTTATTTATCAGAACCATACAGCTGAATCAGGCAAGAACCAATTTCTGAAAGTCAGGTTAAAGGGTAAAGGAGGTAACACATGTGGCATTGGTGCAAGGATATGGTTATATAGCCAGGGTAAACAACAATACCTGGAGCAAAACCTTTCCAGGGGATACCAGTCCAGTGTGTCACCAGTTATGCACTTCGGGATATCCCAAGGCACTAAGATTGATTCCCTGCGTATTGTATGGCCAAGTGGAAAACAACAGGTGCTCAAAAATGTTAAGGCCAATCAATTGCTGATACTTAATGAAGCCGATGCTGGAACCGGCTGGAAACCGGAGCAGCCTGTGCAACAGCTTTTCAGAGAGATCAAACCACCCGTCAACTTTGTCCAGCAGAAAAACGCTATTAACGACTTTAAGCGACAGCCCTTAATTGTCAATCCACAATCTTTTAATGGCCCTTGTTTTGCACAGTCAGATGTTAACGGAGATGGTCTCTCTGACATCTACATCGGTGCTGGAAAGGGTCAGCCGAGTGAACTTTACGTCCAGAACAGAATTGGCGTATTTACCAAAAAATCAATCCCTGCTTTTGTTGAAGATAGCGCTTTCCCTGACGCTGCTGCAGTATTTGTGGATGTAAATAAAGATGGATATGCGGACTTATATGTAGCCAGCGGCGGCTATGACAATTATCTTCCCGATGATGCACTACTTCAGGACCGGTTATACCTCAACGACGGTAAGGGTAATTTCACGAGACAACGAGCTGTTTTGCCCTCGATGACTGGCAGTAAAAGCTGTGTAACTGCCGCCGATTTCAACGGAGATGGTGCTCCGGATCTGTTTGTAGGAGGTAGAGTAATACCGGGCAGGTACCCGGAAACACCCCGAAGTTATATACTCATTAATAACGGAAAAGGGCAATTTGCAGACCGTACTTCTATCATCGCCCCTTCACTGGAACGGGCAGGCATGGTTACAGCTGCAAAAGCAGCGGATCTCAACAATGATGGAAAGCCAGACCTTGTATTAACCGGGGAATGGATGCCAATAACGGTAATGGTCAACCAGGGGGGTAAGCTGGCCGACAGAACCAATGATTATTTTGACAAACCATATCGGGGATGGTGGAATACATTACTTATTGAGGATCTGAATAATGATGGCCGACTTGATATTGTAGCCGGAAATATGGGACTTAATACACAATGCAGGGCATCTGATAAAGAACCCGCCGAGTTATATTATAAGGATTTTGATGATAATGGCTCGGTTGACCCTATCCTTTGCTTATACATACAGGGGAAAAGCTACCCCTATGTGACCAGGGACGAATTGCTTGACCAGATCAGTATGATGCGTACGCGATATGCAGATTACAAAAGTTACGCAGACGGCACCATAACTACCCTATTCAATTCTGAGGAACTTAAAGATGCAAAAAAACTTAGTGCAAACTATTTGAAAACCGCCGTTTTCATTTCCGGCGATAAGGGAAAATTCAGTATTGCGGATATTCCTTTAGCTGCACAAAATGCCCCCGTTTATGCCATTGCCGCTTTTGATTACGATAAAGACGGCCATAAAGATCTGTTGCTCTGCGGCAATATTAACAAAGCCAGGCTAAAATTTGGTAACACAGATGCTAATCATGGTGTTTTGCTCAAGGGAAATGGAAAAGGTGCATACATATACGTACCTCAATTTCAGTCAGGTTTTAACTTATCGGGAGATGTAAGATGTATTGCGCAGGTAAATGATCAGTTGCTTTTCGGTATTTCGCAGGGACGACTCCGTGCTTATACAGGTAACGTGCCACCGGTAAAGAAATGAAATACCCCGTCACACTGTATCGCACTATAATTTCAGCTTAATGGTACGTATACCAAATCGGGGTAATGATAGGCTAAATCTTTGCGTGTTCCGATCACCGGACTTCAACGTAAAGGTTTGTGTTTCCCTTCCATTCAATTCTGAAAGAACTGCTTGTTTTATTTTCAGCCCGTTGGCGATCATTTCCACGGGACCGTCATCAGCTGACGCATTAAATAACCTGAATACTAATTCGTTATTATTATGCTGAATCGAAGAAACTTCATACCCTGTTTTAGACAGGCTCAATAACGATCCCGAAGACGCACCGGCCCAACCATTAACCAGTTGTAACGGTTCATTCCATTTCAGGCTTTCCGTCCAGATATTTGCTTTATCCCACTTCCCAGAATGCGGCAGCAGTGCATAGTTTACTTCCGTAGGACCGGAAATAGTGTAATTCCGTCCCCATAGGCCCATTCCTGAATACTGGATGGTGAGCCCAAGTATACCGTTTTCATCGTGCGAATAACTTGTGGTATGATCAGTCAAAAGTGCCACTCCCCTTTCGTCATTGACCTCAGTCACATCGATCCAGTTGACAATAATATTGTTTTTGATGCTATCCCAGCTATTAAAAAAGGTATTATTCAATCTGCTCTTTAATACATCAAATGCCGCATTCTTATATACATTCTGTTTGTTAAGCTGAAGCGGGAACAATGCCGAAAGCTTATAACGGTCGTTATAAAACGCCTTTTGTAATTGTTCTGGCTTCCACTGGTCATGCTGTCTGTAATCCGCTCCAATACCGGGACTTCCCTGCCAGTCTATCCTGGCACGGATATCAATATGCGGTTCCCCCTGAACGAACGTCAGGTATTGGGTAAAAGGATGCTTGCCAATAAAGCCTTCCACCTTTATCCTGGCCCTGAGCGGGCCATTTTCCAATATGCTCAGTTTCGCTCTGCGCTCCGCACTGGTAAACCACGTACTATCCTTATAAAAATACCCTTTTAGCTCGTTAAATGGTCCTGCTTCCTTATTAACCAATTCTTTATTTCCTGCCGGTCTGGATATCAGACTTGCGATCGTGCCTCCTTTCCGGGCATCAATGATCAGCTCATATACGGATGTGCTAACGCGATAGCGATCACCTTCAGTAAAAACCAGCCTTTGTGTATTGCTTTGGGCGGCATGGCTGCGCTCCTTTATCTGGTAGCTGGCAAAACCCAAAGGAGCTACATCCGCTTTAAACACTAGTCCTTTCCTGCCATCTTCTGTCCTTATCTGCTGGGTCTGAATTTCCTTCCCGGCATAATCACAGATTACGGGATTATTATAATTTCTTTCAGGGAGGAGCATTACTGCCTCCTTTCTCCTGACAGCAAGCGTATTGTACACCTTGAACTTTGCTGAATTAAGCTCACTGACCATACTATCTTTATATAATATACTGTCAGCTATCCTTGTTGCAGCGCCTGTCCATATCTTTACCTGGTCGGCCCAGTTCAGTTTTCTATTCTTATCTACAATATTATAGGGTACGATCCAGGAATCATGATGCTGGGCAAGCAGAAGATTTTGCCATGCATCGGTAAATTGTCCCTTTACCGGTTTATGTTTTAGTAAGGCAGAGTTTATGGAACTAAGTTTTTCTGCGATGATAAGTTTATTTTCTGCTTTCCTGGTATCTTGAGCCAGTCTTTGCAATATTTGCGCACCCCAAACCAGGCTTACCTGGATATCTTCCTGGGTCAAGGCCCATTCCGGTACATTTTGCTTATCGGCGATATTGGTGAAATACTGGCTCCAGGTCACATATTCAAAGTCTTTGGGCTGTCCGAGCCATGGGCCGTTTTTCCATCCGGCATCCTGTATGCACATTCCCACAGGGTTCTTTATACCTTGTAAACGAGCGCCTTCCAGATATTCCTTCGAATTATTCCATGCAATAGTCTGCCAGGTGGAACCTGGCAGCAGCCGCTCAGAAGCATACCGGGGAACAGTAAGCAATTTGCTTCCATCTGGCCCTTTCCAGTATAACAGCTCATTTCCGTATGCAGCTATGTATCCGCCCCAGCAAGTATTCGGATTTTTCAGAGAAGCGTTTTTATATCCTAATGATTTCAGTATCTGAGGTAGTGCGCTTGTAAAGCAAGGTTCTTCCGAAGAATAGGTATTGAATAAAGCGTCTGGAAAATGTTGCCTGATCTTCAGGATGCCCAGTTCAAATTGTCTGATCACAGATTCACCCTGTATATTGAACAAATAACTTTGTCCGTATGAGGGGTTTACAAACTCTATTCTTCCGGCTACAGACTGGTCTTTAATATATCCTGACAACCGCTCGTACCCGGTCTTATCATGCAAACGCACAGAATCCCATGTTACGGGTTCAATTTCAAGATTAATCTTCCAGAAAGGATGTTTATCCAACATATCACTAATGAAAGTGGTATAATTTGAGGGATAATGTCCCCAGATGCCTCCGTGATATCCATCGATGAAGTAATTATGCTGCGATTTTGCCTGAAAGCACTGAAGGCAAAAGCATATCATGAGCAAGAATCGTCGTGTGTTCATGTCGAAAGATAGGATTATATGTGGTGAAAGGCAACGTTCTATACAGCGGTCAGAAGAAAAGTAATGATTTCTTTAAGGTTTTTCGGGAATTTGTTACCTTCATAAAAAAATCAAATTATGGAGCACCATCAATCAGCTGAAGGCTTTCAAACACTTGTCGGATTATTAACTGTCGTAATCATCATCGCTTTCACTGCCTTCTACCTGTCTTTTATTAAAAAACGCAAATCAGAAGGTGGCGGTCATCACTAAGCCTATGTGATCAGAAAAATCATCCATATCGACATGGACGCTTTCTATGCGTCTGTAGAGCAGCGTGACTTTCCTGAATACCAGGGAAAACCAATTGCCGTAGGTGGTTCACCCGATGGTCGAGGCGTTGTCGCCACAGCAAGTTATGAAGCCAGAAAATTCGGGATAAAGTCTGCGATGCCATCAAGACAGGCGTTACAGCTTTGCCCCGAATTGATTTTTATACGTCCCCGGTTCGATGCCTACAAAAAAGCCTCTGAACAGATCAGAAATATATTTTCCCGCTATACAGATATTATTGAACCACTATCCCTGGATGAGGCCTATCTCGACGTATCGGAAGACAAGCAAGGTATAGGCTCTGCCATCAGAATTGCAGAACTGATCAAGGAAGACATTAAACGGGAACTCAGGCTTACAGCCTCAGCGGGTGTATCCTCCAGTAAATTTGTAGCAAAAATAGCCTCAGATTTGAATAAGCCAGATGGACTCACCTTTATAGGTCCTTCCAAAATCGAAAAGTTCATGGAAGCATTAGCTGTCGAACGCTTTTTTGGAGTTGGTAAAGTCACTGCGAAAAAGATGAATAATATGGGCCTTCACACCGGGGCTGATCTCAAAAAACTTTCAGAAGCTGAAATACTCAGGTATTTTGGAAAATCCGGCAAGTTCTATTACAATATTGTGAGAGGCATAGACAACCGCGAAGTACAACCCAGACGCCAGACTAAATCCCAGGCCGCAGAGGACACTTTTGAACATGATCTCCTTACCATCCCCGAAATGCATACCGAACTGGGTAAGCTCGCTGACAAATTGTTTTCAAGGCTTCAAAGCAAGCAGCTTTGGGGACGGACGATCACTCTCAAAGTCAAGTTTCATGATTTTCGTATCATTACACGTAACCGGTCCTTTGCTACACCGGTAAGTACTTACCATGAAATTCTGGATACAGCAAAATATCTGCTTGACAACCTTGACCTGGAAAACAAAAAAATACGCCTGCTCGGCATTTCAGTATCTAATTTTGAATATACAGGATCAGCACCCTTCAGCCCTAATGGCCAGCTCCGCCTCTTCCCTGATTAGTATTCGCCGGATCAGACACTAACTGGTTTGATTTTAATTTAAACAAACTACGCAGTAGTTATGTTAAACAATTAACAAAAAAATCTTATTATGAAAAAGTTAACCTTTACCTTAATTTTAGGACTATGTACCGTGATCGGTGCAAATGCCCAGATTCAGAAGGGAAATGTCATGATGGGCGCAAACATCTCTGACATTAACTTCGGGCTGGATAAGCCAAATGTTTTTAGCCTGTCAATTAATCCGAAAGCAGCCTGGTTTGTACAAGACGGACTTGCACTTGGAGGAGATGTTTCTTTCGGTCTCTCGACCGCCAAAAATGCAGGCACTGACATTAGTTATGGTATCGGCGCCCTGGGGCGCTACTATGGCAGCACCGGTGCCAATGAGGTCGTCAGGAACTCGCGTTTCTTCGGTGAGGCCACTGTTGGTGTCTCTGGTGTCAATCCATCTGTAGGCAGCAGCACAAATGGGCTTGGCTTTAGTTTCGGACCTGGTTTCACCTATTTTGTTACACCTTCGATAGGTTTGGAAGCCTTATTGAAATACAACGGGGTAGTCGGATTTGGCAGCAGTGCATATGCACATCATCTTTCACTGGGAGTAGGTTTCCAAATTTATCTTCCAGGTCAGGGTACAGCACGTAAAGTAGAACGTGACATGCAATAAATAAAACTGTAAATGCTATGAATGCGAATGAGGAAAAACAGCTTGGATCTAACCTGACTGGTGCAGCTATACCTGCAAAGCCAGGACATCAACGGGACATTGCAATAGAAGACTATACTTCCGCCTTGCTTGGAGACGTACATCCTACCCGACGGACTTCAGAATCACAGGAAGACCAAAATAGTCAGGAGTAAATTAGCTAGTTAAAAAATAAAGGCGCTTTTTAGAAGTGCCTTTATTTTTAGTACCGCTATTTTTCCGGTCTTAAAAAATTCCAGGATAATCTTGATCGGAAATTCTTTTGCTCGTCAACCAGGAATTTAGCAATGCCATTCAAAAGATGCTCATTTTCACTTACCGTTCTGTCACCTAAGGCAACGAGCTTTTCTATATTAGCCGGGTTTGCCGCGTCAAGCCCTTCCCGAATACTTTCCAGGCTCCCCGGTTCGATACGGATATAATTTTTCTCTTTATCCACAGACTGAAATAACTGTTGCAAAAAGAAGTCACTGGTTTCCGCTACTCCACTCATCATAATGTCAATCAGTGCCGGTACGACGGCCATCGCACTGCTTTTTTTGAAATATTCATAGTCATAAGACCTTCTCGACCTTCCCGTGCCCAGAGACAACAGGTAAATATCGTTGATTCTTGTCTGGTTAAACGCCTTTGTGACATCAATAAGTCCGCTTAATGCTGGGTTGGTTGCAAATACGCCTCCGTCCAGTAAAGGATATCTTACATTTGCAAGGGAATGGATCTCCGCCACACTAAAATAGGTGGGTGCCGCCGACGTAGCACGGCAAACATCCTTTAGATAGAAATCACGAGAAGCCCCTCTTGAAATCGCATTCTGTTGCCGGAAGAAGTGTGTCTTCCGGAGTTCTATATTATAGGCGCTGATAATACACGGTTTGATCAGTTGACTTAATCTGGTCTCTCCAAAGTATTTTTCCAATACCCCCTCGAAGATCGCACTGTTATACCGCTCACCGGCAAGTCCAAGCTTTGCACGCAAACGTTTAAAAAAGCTCATTTTAAAAATCTCATTACCATGCTCCAGGTAAAGATCAAGTGCAGCCTTCGCAGAGAATCTAGGCCTTGCCGGATGGTCTTCAGATGGACAAAGCAAGAGGCAAGTCAGTATACCACCTGTGCTTGTACCTGCAAAAAAATCAAAATAGTCAACAATTGCCGCATCGGGATTCTTACTTTCCTTTTTTAGTTTCTCCTCCAGCGCCACCAGGATCATCCCGGGAATGATCCCTCTTATTCCCCCTCCGTCAATAGAAAGTATCTTCTTCATAATTATGTTCGACCATCGGACTAATATAGGGTATTTTTCAATTTCTATGGCGACCTGCGTATTTTCTCAGTTGACCTGTATATACTTCGGGAGTAGCTTTGCATAACGACTTCTACATCTGCCATCATGACAACAGAAGTCCGACCCGGTTCAATTTTGTACTTTGTTTCCGGGTTTAAATCTGAAGGTTAGATAATAGTTTATATATCTAAGCGCTCTTCAAATCAAAAAGCCGAAATTGGTATTTCGGCTTTTTCCTTTTCAGGACATCAATGCCCTTTAACAGACTAATTATTCTCTATTCAAAAGATTTTGCCCGAAAAAGCGAACTATAATTTCGCCTGTGGTACCATGCAAGGATCAGAACGGCGACCAGCAGGAAAGCTCCGGCACCTATACCTTCCTGGGCTAAAAAGGCATGGAACAGAACAATATTGACAACTACAGGAAAGATCAATACGTTGGCCAGTGTTACATACCGTCCTGTAACATAGGCAAGTCCGCAAACAAGCTCTGTTGCTTTGATCAACGGCATCAAATATACTGAAGCCGCGATACCCATATTGAATGTTTTTACCGCGCCATGCATTTCAGGCTGTGGAAAAAGTTTAAAAAAATAGCTTACAGAAGCGAATAAAAGCAGAAGCCCTGCAAGTGAGCGGATAATAATCACAGTAATCTTCATCGTTTTTTAGTTTTACGGTTATTGAATATACCAAAATTAGGCTAAAAAATAAACCCTTGTAATGGCACTAAACGACAATAGAAGGGGGTGATTAAGACATGCTATTGTCCTTACTGGCGTAATGTAACTGCTCTGACATTCACTGGCTGCCAGTCCTGAGTCCCTGCAGTCAGCGTAATTACAGTGGCTCCTGCCTGCTTCAGGTCAATACTTCCCAGGTTGATCTTTCTGTAATTTCCATATCCACCTGTATTTTCTATAGCTGTCTTCACCTTCTGCTGGCCCGTACTTAGGCAAACCGCCGTATTCCCTGGTGTGGCAACCTCTGCCTCCATCGTATAAGATCCTGGCTTTTTTACCATAATCTGCCACGAAGCAGAAGCTTTGGGATCAGTCCAAAAACCCAGATTCTGTTTTTCGCCACCTTCCGTTCCCATACTATGACCTCCTCTGGCGACATGCAGGTCCGCTACTTCCGGGCGAAGCACAATGCTGCCATCGGCCTCCGGTAATTGAATAAACGGTTTTACATCTGGCTTTCCCTTAATGATCAATTTGACCACAGTAGCTACTGGATCCGGTGCTGATTCCGGTAAATTAACCAGTATATTGTCACCTTTACGAGATGACGTCAGTATTCTTCCGCCGGCAAGCAGTTTCGCAGACAATACAGTATTACCAAGTCCCGGCACCTCCAGCTTCTCGTTGGAAGGCCATTGATAGATATGCAGATATAACGCAGTGTTCCCATTTCCTTCAGCCTTCTGCGTAGCTCTTCCCCAGGAAAGTACTTTGAATGGGCTCGCTGTTGTACCATAAATAGCCTCGCTGTTCACTTTCATCCACCTGCCTATCTCTTCAAGGCGGGCTATAATGGGTTCAGGGAATTTACCGGATGGCTCGGGGCCTACATTGAGCAGATAATTCCCTCCCTTCGACGCAGTCTCGATCAGGTTACGGATCAACTGCTGACCTGGTTTCCAGTTGTGGTCCTTTTCCTTAAATCCCCAGGTATCGTTAATCGTCATACAGGTTTCCCAAAGGCCTCTGATGCCCGTAGCCGGTATATATTGTTCTGGTGTAAACAGATCCCCCTTTATTCCACCCCCTAACCTGTCATTGGTTATAATCCCCGGCTGTAGTGCCAGCAGTGGTAAAAACTTATCTGCACGTTCCTTAGTCATATCCGTAGGTACATCCCACCACAGTTCTGCAACATCTCCGTATTTCGTCAGTATTTCTTTAACCTGAGGAATGGCCACCCTGTCCAGGTATTCATCAAAACTGCCCTTTTGTGCATCATCCCAGTGACCACCCGCGGCCGCGCCGCCCTTATTGCCCCAGTCATTTGCCTGCGAATAATAAAATCCCAGTTTCATTCCCTGCTTCCTGCAGGCATCTGCCAGCGGCCTGATCAGATCCTTCCCATAAGGTGTCGCCTTCACTACATTCCAGTCGCTGGCCTTGGTGTCAAACAAGGCAAACCCATCGTGATGTTTGGTTGTAATCACAATATATTTCATCCCTGCAGCCTTGGCCATAGTTACCCATTTTTCGGGGTCATATGCTGTAGGATTAAACTTTTTTGCGTATTCCTTATATACTGTTACAGGGATTCTTGCGTCATGCATGATCCATTCCCCAAGTCCAGGGTAGTCCTTACCGTTATATACTCCCGATGGGATGGTATAGACACCCCAGTGGATGAACATCCCAAAGCGTGCCTTTTCCCACCAGGTTGTTCTTGATGTTTCTATAATTGCCCGTTGGTTAACAGACTTTACAGTTAAGGTGTCTTTATATGGGCTGTGTGCTTTCGTATCAGACAAACCTATCATCAACGATAAGCCGGACACAAATGCAGTAAATGCATACTTTCGGTTCATACAGTTTTGGTTTACATAGTGTTACCCAAAGATAATTCCCGAAAAACCCTGTTACTTTGCTATTTTGTTAAATCATTCAGTGATTTTGGCAGTCAAGTCGACATTAACGCTTTCGTTTAAATTCATCCAGGCCTTTCTGCAGATAAGCAGCGTATTCCTTTGCATCAAATATTGCTCCCCTGGGTCCTGTCAGGGCATTCAGTTCATGGTCCGCCAAAACATACAGCGGCTGGGCATTCGACCCGTAACGCGTAGCCTGGAAATCAAGGTTCCAGTAGCCCAGGTCATCCGTGTTGCGTTTCAATATCCTGGAATAATGAACCTTGTCGGCAGGCATTT